>NZ_CP044990.1:205000-1467500 GCF_009017495.1 Deinococcus sp. AJ005
CCGATCCCTGGAAGCGCGGTGATCTGTCCAAGTCCCATGACTACCGCGCGCGTCCAAACGGCTTCTATCCAGTTCATGACCCTCAGCAGGACGTCTGGTACGCTCCCAATCCCAAGCGGGTCTGGGCTTTCGCCTCCGAGCAATTTGTAAAGCCGGGCCAGAAGCTGCGGCGTGAGACGATGGAGCAACTGATCCGCGAGGGACGGGTGATCTTCCCAAAAAAGGACCGCACCGCCTGTTACGCCACACTGGAGGAATTGCGCGCGGCCATCTACGAGGGACAGGCCCCGCACTTTCTGCAACTGGGTCTGTACAACACCCGTGAGGAAGAAAACGCCTATCTATCGCAGTACGTCGGTAAACGCATCGGCTACGGCACGCCCGGCTACAAGCGCTTCCGCTCGCAGATTAGACGGGCCGGCAAGCCGATTTCGAGCTGGATCGTAGGCCTCAAAGAGGATGACGGGGCAGAGGACCGAACCGTTTTACACAGTGGCCTGAATGCTGAGGGAACCACCCTGCTGGGGCAGATGCTGCAATCGGCGGGCGTGGGCTTCAGCTACCCCAAACCATTGTCGCTGGTGCAAACGCTGATCGCACAGGCCACCGGCCCGGACGACACTGTGCTGGACTTTTTTGCGGGGAGCGGGACCACTGCACACGCTGTCCTGGCACTGAACGCTGCTGACGAAACCTCGAATCGCCGCTTCATTCTGGCGTCTTCTACCGAGGCCACGCCGCAGGAACCGCAGAAAAATCTGTGCCAGTCGGTGACGCGCGAGCGGGTCAGCCGGGCCATCCAGGGCTACGGCCACCGCACGCGCTCCGGCCCGGTGCAGGTGCCTGGGCTGGGCGGAGACTTCGCTTATCTGCGTGCCACCCAACTTCCAGCAGGGGAGACGGCCCATGAACAGGTCTGGTTCGCCCTGCAACTACGTCATCTTCAGGCGTTGGGTGAATATCGCCCGGACTGCGACTTCCAGCAGCACTGGGCCGATGAGCTGGTCCTGTTCTATCTGACCGCAAGCAGCCCTGAAGTGCTGGATGAGGTTCGGCGGCTGACTGAGGCGGCGGGGCGGCCCGTCATCGTCTATAGCTGGTCATCGGTAGCAGTGGACTTCGAGTTGGAGAACGTGACCGTCTGCGCCGTCCCAGCAGAGCTTCGTGAAGCGTTTGGAGGAAAATGCCCCTGACCGCTGCAGATGCCATTCCTCTACGCGATCTGGTATCCGAAACGATGGTTCAGACGGCTGCCATCACCTGCGCGCGGCTGCTGCCGCATGTGCGGGACCGCGCCGACTTGCATGGCCGCGATCCGCTGGAGAAGTACCACAACCTGCTGATGGGCGAGATCGCCGAACTGGCGGTGATCGCGTACCTGACCGCGCAGGGTAAATATGCCGTCTCAGCCGTGGATAAAGAAGCTGCGACGCCCGACGCGGGCCACGACATTCTCGTGCGCCGCAGGGACGGCACCCCGGCGAAATGCTCGGTGAAGTCCTCGCTGTCGTATAGGCATGGTATTGGGGCGATTCCGGGGCAGTTCCGGCCCGCTTTCAACCGCCGGGAGCCGCGCGACATCAATATTCAGGTGTATTTCCATTACCGGCTGGAGGGTGAACCGAGAACCACTGTGGCTGCCTCGACCCACGCCTACATCATCGGCTGGGCCTCCGAAAAGAAATTGCTGGATTCGGGATTTATCGTCTATAACGGTGAGAAACGGCGGGTGGCAGACCTGAAGCTGGCCGATCTGTCACCGCTGGCCGAACTGCTGCCGCTGCTGTCGTAAAGACTTTGCCGTGGCCAGCCCCACATCCTGGCCCGGCTTTTCGCCGTAGCCTGGGGGGCATGGACAGGCCGTTGGTGTGTGTAGGGGCGTTGGTGTCGGATGGGGACGGGCGCGTGTTGCTGGCCCGAACGACGAAATGGCGCGGGCTATGGGGCGTGCCGGGCGGCAAGGTGGACTGGGGCGAGACTCTGCTGGACGCCGTGGCCCGCGAGTTCCGCGAGGAAACCGGGTTACTGCTGCGCGATATCGAATATGCCCAGACTCAGGAGGCAGTCCTCTCACCGGAGTTCCACAAGCCCAGCCACATGCTGCTGTTCGATTATTTTGCCCGGACGGACAGCACTAAAGTTGCGCCCAACGAGGAAATCGAGGAATGGGCCTGGGTGACACTGGAGGAGGCTACCTCTTACCCGCTCAACACCTACACGCAGACGCTGGTGGCCCTGGCGCAGCGCCGGACAGGATGAAGGGGACGGCGCTGGTCACCGGCTCGGCCCACGGCATCGGGCGGGCGCTGGCGCTGGCTCTGGCGCGCGAGGGCTACCACGTCGCCGTGCATTACCGGGGCAGCGCGGATCAGGCTGAGGAAACCGCGCAACGGTGCGAGGAGGCCGGGGTGCAGGCCGTGACCTTGCAGGCCGACGTGGCCGATCCCGTCCAAGCCCGCGAACTGGTGCGCCGGGCGCACGCTGCCTTTGCCGGATCGCCGCTGGCCGTGCTGGTCAACAACGTGGGGAACTACGTGAACAAACCGCTGCTGGACACAAGTGACGCCGAGTGGGCCGAGATGCTGGGCAGCAACCTCACCTCCACCTTTGCCACCTGCCAGGAGGCCGCACCGCTGATGCGCTCTGCGGGATTCGGGCGCATCGTCAATCTGGGCTATGCGGGCGCACACAACCTGACGGCGCGCCCCGGCATCGTGCCGTACGTGATCGCCAAGACCGGGGTGCTGCAACTGTCGCGCTCGCTGGCGGCTGTACTTGCAGGCAGCGGCGTCAGCGTGAACGTGGTCAGCCCCGGCGTGATCGAGACCAGCGTGTCACAGCCCCTGCGCGAGATTCCTGCTGGGCGTGCGGGAACGGTGGCCGAACTGGTGGACGCCGCGCTGTATTTCGTGCGCGCCAGCGACTATGTGACCGGGCAGGAGCTGGAAGTGGCCGGAGGCTGGAATCTGTAAATGGCGGTGCCCGACAGAGAAGAGGCCGGGACAGTCGCTTCCGGCCTCTTCTCATTACTCTGTGTCGCGGTTGCCCTGGCTCAGCGCACCGTCACGGGCACATTCAGTGTGACCCGCACGCCGTCCGGTAGCGCCGTATCCGTGCTGGAGTACAGCACCTTGCCGTTTTTGTCGGCAATGGTGGCCCGCACCGCGTACTTGTGCGCGGCGTTCAGGCGAACTGGGTTGTAGACCATCTGGTACGGCGTAGACAGCCGGGTGGTGCTGAATTTAATATCCACCAGCGATTTGGCGGCGGTCAGGTCCACCAGACGGACCATGATCTGGCTGCCAGCGGGCAAGCGCAGGCCCTCGCTGGGGCCGATCACTCGTCCCCTGACCTCGCGGTAGCCTTTGGGGATGGACTCGCGGTTGTAGTCGTCCTGGTTGCTGGTGGCTGGCGCGGTGGCCGCAGGCTTGATCGGGGTCAGGGTCACGCCGCCGATCTGGGTCTGGGCCAGGGCAGAGGGAGCCAGCAACATGCCACAAAGGCTGAGGCTGAGGGAAAAGGAAACAGGGCGGCTCATATCTTCATGGTGGGGGCTGGGGCTGATTTCTTTGTGATCGGATGTTGATTTGATCTTCAGAACCCGGCACGGCATCGCCGAAAAAGGTGGCCTGAGGCTATGCCGGCACACTTAGGGGCGTTATGCCAAAGCCGCTATGTGATGCTACGTATTTAGTTGTGGACATAATTGACCGAGTCTGTCACAATGGCAGTTATGTCTCATTCTTTTTCCGTGGATCTCGGCGGACTCATTGATCTGCTGAGCGAACACCTGTACAGCGGTCCCGAGGTGTATGTCCGCGAATTGATGCAAAACGGCATCGACGCCATCCGCGCCCGTCAGCAGGGGTTCGGCGAGGCGTTCTCGCCCGCGCTGGGCTTTGAGATCAGCAATGAGACCCTTACCTTCACCGACAATGGCGTGGGCCTGACCCCGGACGATATTCACACCTTTCTGGCGACCATCGGGCGCAGTTCCAAGCGCGGCAACATCGAGCTGATCGGGCAATTTGGTATCGGCCTGCTGGCATGCTTTCTGGTCAGCGAGGAGATTGAGCTGGTCAGCCGCAGCGCTTCCGGCACGCCGCCCCTGCGCTGGCTGGGCCGCGCCGACGGTTCCTACACCCTGGAAGACGGCCCCGCCGATACGCCCATCGGCACCCGCGTCACGCTGAGCGCCCGTGAGGGCCGCGCCGAATACCTGCTGCCAGAGCGGGTCTCGGAGTGGGCAGGCGATTTTGGCGGGCTGCTGCCCTTCCCCGTGGCGGTGAATGGTGTGGCGGTCAACGGGAAGGGCGCACCCTGGCTGGACACGTCGCACGGTGAGGAAGCGAGGCGCGCGGCGGTGATGGCCTACGGCGCGGAGCTGCTGGGCGTGCCGCCGCTGGATTTCGTGGATATCGACACCGGGGCCGGACAGGTGCGCGGGGTGGCCTTCATCCTGCCCTGGACGCCCACGCTGGAGCGGCGCGGGCAGCACCGCGTCTACGTGCGGCACATGCTGCTCTCGGACAGGGAAGAGGAATTGACGCCGCGCTGGGCTTTCTTTATCCGGGCAGTGCTGGATGGCCAGGGGCTGCGGCCCAACGCCGCCCGCGACGCCCTGCGCGACGACGGCGATCTGTGGGCCGCCCGCGAGGAAATCGCCGGGCAACTCCGCGCTTACCTGGTGGAGCTGGCCGCGCGTGACCCCGCCGCGCTACGCCGTCTGATCGAGCTGCATTTTCTGAGCATCAAGGCGCTGGCCGCCGAGGACGACGCCTTCTTGCAGCTCTTCATGCCCTGGTTGCCCTTCGAGACCAGTGCGGGTTCGCTGGCCCTGCCCGAATACCTGGCGCTGGGCAGCCAGGAGCATCCCGAAATTCGCTTCTCGGGCGATCTGAACCTGTACCGTCAGGCCGCGCAACTGGCCCTGCCTGGGCAAACGCCGATTGTCCGGGCCATCTACACCTACGACTCTGCGCTGCTCTCGCGCTACGCCGCGCTGAATCCGGGTGTGCGCCTCACGCAACTCAGCCCCAATGATCTGGTGCAGGAATTCAGCGCCCTGACCCCGCAGGAACTGACCCAGACGGCCACGCTGCGCGAGGTGGCCCGCGACACGCTGCTGCCGCTGGACGCCGAGGCCCGCGTGAGCCGCTTTGACCCTGCCGAATTGCCCGCGCTGGCCTTCGCGCGCCCACACCGCGAACTGGCCCGCACCCGCGAGAAGATGGGCGGCGCGGGTGGTGGCCTGTGGGCGGACCTGCTGGGCGACCTGGGGGCCGGGGGTCAGGAGGCGGCGATTGAGGTGCATTTCAACATTGCCCACCCCCTGATCCAGCAGGCCGCGCGCCTCCCCGACGCTCCTCTGCTGCGGCGGGTGCTGGGCATGCTGTATGTCCAGGCGCTGCTCCTCGGCCAGCACCCTCTGACCACCCGCGAGCTGGCCCTGCTCAACGGCGGCCTCGCCGATCTGATTGGCGACGCCCTGGCCGGGGCCGGGCTGGGCGAGCGGGAAAGCGTCTCGCGCCTGAACTGAGCGGGCGGCATCTGAAAGCACTCAGGCTGGATAGAAGCGACTTGACCCTGCCTGCCCCTCCTTTCATCTCTCCACCTGTGGGATGGGTACAGCCCGGCACGAGAGGGACGCTGCGAAGGCGGCGGGGGTAAGGCGGCCACCGGGCAGGCCACTCCCGCAAACAACTTGCAAGTACCTCATTTTCATCTCAGCTTCCATCCCCACCAAAAGGAAACTTCCCATGTCCCAACAACTTCAAGACCTGTATGACCGGATCGACGATTTGCCCCGCTGCCCGGAGGAACTGGCGCTGATCGAGGAAGCGTCGCGCCTGACCGATCTGATGCAGGACGAGGCCGAGGGCTACCGCGTCCGCCGCATGCTGATGGACAGCGCCCATGCGGTGGGCCAGAGCGAGAAGATGCTAGTGGCGTTCGGCTGGTGCCGCGATTACGCGGACCGTCACCCGGAGGCGCTGGACGAGGGCGAGCAGCAGGATTTGCTGTGGCACCACCGCTGGGTGGTCAACGCCGGGCGCACCTTTCCGCAGATTCCCACACCGCGTCTGATGGCGCTGTACGAGGACTACGCCCGCCGGATGCGTGATCTGGGCCTCAGCAGGCACAACGAGGCCTTTGTGGGGTTGCTGTACGCCATGCACACAGGTGACGGCGCGGCAGCCAGCGGGCATTTTGAACGGCTGACCAGCACCGTGCGCGACGAGCTGAGCGCCTGCCCAGCCTGCGAAGCCGAGATCGAGGCCGATTACCATCTGTTCTGCGGTAATGACGAGGCCGCGCTGGGGCAGATTCAGCACATTCTGGACAGGCGCATGACCTGTGCCCATATCCCCACCGGCACCCACGCCCTGGCCCTGGCCCCGCTGATACGCCTGGGCCGCTGGGACGAGGCCGGGGAGCATGCCGCCCGCAACCGTCAGAGCGTATCGGGCGATCCCGATCACCTGTGGGCGCAGGCGCGGCACCTGGAATACCTGGCGCTGACCAGCCCTAACGCGGCCCTGAAGTGGTACGCCCACCACGTCGCCTGGGCCGAGCAGACACGGGAACTCGGTGCGGCCCAGACCTTCCACGCCGCTGCCGCCGTGCTGTTTACTGTCCTCTGGAACGGCGATCAGACAAAGACCTACGCCATCAGGCTCGCGCCCACTGTCTCAGGTTATGCCGAGGACGGACAGTACAGCGCCGGGGAGCGTATGAATCACCATCTTGGTGAGGCGCAGCGCCTTGCCAGTCTGTTCGATGCCCGCAACGGCACCGCGCAGCAGCGGCGGGAAGTGGACATGGTGCTGGCGCTGGCGCGGATTGCACCACCAGCAAAAGCGTGAGCCGCAGATTGCCATTCAGAAGAGTCGGCTTTTGGCCCAGATTAGTAGCCCAAACCTGTAACGCAGTCTTCAAGGAGGCCCCACCATGACCGACCCCTACGAACTTCTGGAGCAGCAAGAGGACATGGACTACGGCCCGGAGCGGGTGGCCGCCGCCGAGGAAGCGGTGCGCCTGGCTGACCTGAGCGGCGACGGGGAGGCCAGCTATGACGCCCGTATCGCCCTAATCGAGGCGGCCACCATGTCGGGGCAGGCTGAGAAGATGTTCCCGGCCTTCGCGTGGTGCCAGCATTACGCGGCGCAGCACCCGGACGAGGTGGACGACTTTACGCTGGCCTGGGATCACAAGTGGGTGCTGAGCGCGGCGCAGCAGTTCCCGCAGTTTCCGCTGGGCCGTGTCCATGAGCTGCACGCCAGCTACGCGCAGTACGCCCGCAAGTTGGGAGCCGGGGCCAGCAGCATCCCGTATATGCAGATGCAACTGGCGATGCACACGGGCGATCACGCGGCGGCGCAGCGGGCCTTTACCGTGTGGCAGTTTGCCAAGGACGACCTGCTGAGCGACTGCTCGGCCTGCGAGGCACAGACCCACGCGGAATATCACCTGTTCATGGGCGATGACGCGGCCTGTCTCAAGCAGGGCCAGGCCATCCTGAAGAAGAGAATGAGCTGCGCGGAAATCCCGCACCTGACGTACGGCACGCTGCTTCAGCCCCTGCTGCGTCAGGGTGAACATGAACTCGCTCTTGGGTATGCGGTCAAGGGCCGCAAGATGGTGGAGGGGAACCCGGATTTTCTTCGCACCCAGGCCGAACATCTGGAATTTCTGGCCCTCACGGACACGTCTGCCGGGCTGGACTGGTACGCCCGCCATCTGCCCTGGGCCGAGCAGAGCCGCGAGTGGCTTTCGCAGATGAACTACCAGGCGGCGTCTGCATTGCTGTTCAGCAAGCTGGAGGGTGAGACGGTCACGCTGGCGCTTCCGCCTGAAGCCGAGGGCTGGCAGCAGGGCGGCGAGTACTCGGTCTCTGAGCGGCTGTTGTTGCATCTGAGCAAAGCATGCTCCCTGGCGGCGCAGTTCGACGGGCGCAACGGCACGCCCTATTACACCCAGAAGCTGGCGCAAACGATGGGTGAAGGCGCTTGAATACGGGCGTGCCCACTCCTGTGCCGCTGCTGCATCACGCCGACGCTGCCGCGCACCTGAGCGGCGATCCCACCATGCAGGAGCTGATCGCCCGCAACGGCGAATTGCCTGTGGTGACGCCCACGCCCGATCCCTTCAGCACCCTGATCCGCAGCGTCAACGGCCAGCAACTCAGCGTGAAGGCCGCCGCCAGCATCCATGCCCGTCTGCTGGAACGTCTGGGCACGCTGGACGCTGGAACACTGCTGCAAACCCCCGGCGACGATCTGCGCGCGGCGGGCCTGTCGTGGGCCAAGGTGCGAACCGTAACAGCGATTGCCGAGGCCGCCCAGACGGGCACGGTGGATTTCGCCCACATCGCCACGCTGCCCGACGAGGAAGTTATTGCCGCCCTGGTTCCGCTACCCGGCATTGGCCGCTGGACCGCTGAGATGTTTCTGATGTTCGCCCTGGCCCGCCCCGACGTGTTCAGCATCGGCGATCTGGCGCTGCGGCAGGGGCTGGCGCGGCTGTACCCGAATGCGCCAGCCGACGAGGTGCTGGCCGGGTGGACGCCGTACCGCACGCTGGCTGCCCGTTACCTATGGGCCGACAGCCACCGGGTCAAGGCGGGTGGGGAACCGATTGGCTGACACGAGGCGGCTCAGTCTTTAGAGCTTTCCTGTTCCTGCCACTGGGCATACGTCATCCGCCCAATCTCAAACACGTCGCGTGTGCGCGTGTAGCCGCCGCGTCCGCCCATGCGTCCGATCAGGTCCAGCGCTGCCGTATCCACATACTGCTGTGCCTCGTCCAGCACGGCGTCGGCGCGTAGGCTCAGGCCGATGACCTGGCCCAGCACGATGCGGGTGTTACCGATCTGTATCGTCTGGACTTCCAGGCATTCCAGCGTGACGGGGCTGGCCTGCACACGAGGGACCGCGATTTTGACGCCGGGTTCCATCTGGATGTCCAGCTTCGTCGTCTCGGCCACGCCGTGCGGGAAATCGGTGGCCGTGTCACTCATGACCTGCGCCAGGGCCGCGCTGACCAGATTCACGCTGAACTCGCCGCCGGGCTTGATGTTCAGCGCCGTGTCCTTGGGCGTGCCGTCTGCGCGGTTGCCAGGGGCGAAGGCCACGATGGGCGGATCGGACCCCATCAGGCCGAAGAAGCTGTAGGGGGCCAGATTGGGTGTGCCGTCCGCACCCAGTGTGCAGACCCACGCGATGGGCCGGGGAACGACGGTGGCCGTCAGCAGCTTGTAGCGGGCGGAGTTGGGGAGTTCGGTCAGGTCAAAATGTTTGAAACCAGTGGGCAGGGCCATTGCCCCACCCTAGCGGGCGCTAGCATGGCAGGCCATGAGCGCCGATACACAGACCTCCTACCGCGACGCCTATGCCCGCCTGTCGCGGATTGCCGCCGAGCTGGAAACGGGCGAGGCCGATCTGGACCGCGTGCTGCCGCTGCTGGAGGAGGCCCGCGAAGCCTACGCGCAGTGCCGGGAACGCATTGAAGCGGTGCGGGCCGTGCTGGCAGGTGATTGGGCGGATGGGGGAGAGCCGGAAGAAGACGAGGAGTAGACTTTCACCGCGCACTTTTCCCCCCGCCCAACACGTCTAAACTAGGCCCCGATGCTGCCCACCCGTTCCCCGTTCGCCCGCCTGGAGGGGTTTCTGCGCGACACCCTGGGCGGCGGCGCGACGCGGCTGCACGAGGAAGAGGCCGCCCCCGCCCGCACCGTGGGAGTGGACGAACTGGGCTGGTCTGCAGGCGTGGCGCGCGGCTTCGGCTTTGGTCAGGTCTACGCGCATCAGGCCGAGACGTACAAATTGATGCGCGAGGGCAAGCACGTCATCGTGACCACCCCAACGGCCAGCGGCAAGACCGGGGCCTTCTTTCCGGCGGTGTTTGATCGGCTGGAACGCGATCCACAAGCCACAGCCCTCTTCGTTTACCCACTCGTGGCGCTGGGCCAGGACCAGCGTGACAAGCTGCTGGCCTTCAAGGAAAAGGGCGGCTTCGGCTGGGATATCGGCGCGTTTCAGAGCAGCGCACAGGCCGCCGATGCCTTCGCGGATGGTGTCCGAATGGTCACTGCCACCCCGGACAAGCTGCACTGGTCCCTCACCCATCCGCGCGTGCGAGAGTTTCTCAAAAACCTATCCTTTATCGTGCTGGACGAGGCCCACACCTACCGGGGCGGCTTCGGTTCGGAGGTGGCCGGGATGCTGCGCCGCCTGCTGGAGCTGTCGCGGGCGCTGGGGGCCGATCCCCAGGTGGTGCTGAGTACCGCCACCATCGGCAACCCCGCCGAATTTGCCCGCGAACTGATCGGCGTGGACGCGGTAGAGGTCAGCGAATCGGGCGCGGCCAAGCCCGGCAAACGCTTTTATCTGGCGGATCACAGAGGGCAGCCTCGCCGTTTCTGGAATGCCGTGATGGAGGCGTCTCAGCGCTATGACCTGAAGGTGCTGGCCTTTTTCCGGGGCCGCAGTCGGGCCGCGCGGCTATACGGGACGTACCGAACGCAGCCCGCTTACGCTCGTCACGCCCACCTGTACATGGCCGGAACCAGTGACCGCGAGGGCCGCCTGACCGAGTTCCGCCGCACGAACAGTGGCGTGATGTTCGCCACCAACGCGCTGGAAGCCGGGGTAGACATCGGAGACTTGGAGGTGGTGATCATCGACGGCTATCCAGGTTCTCGCATGGCCTTCCGGCAGATGGCGGGCCGCGCCGGGCGAATCGCGCCGGGGCTGGTGCTGTATCTGCCCGCGCTGAACGAGCAGGGCGTGCCGCAGCCCGCAGACGCCTTTTACAGCAACTCTGGTAACTTTCTGGAATTGTTGACTGGCCCGATTGAAAAGGCGGTGGTGGAGTCGGCCAATCCGTATCTGTCACCCCGGCACCGCGCCCGCCAGAACGAGGAATATGGCGCGGCGGGGTTGCCGGGGCCGCATCTGGCCGCCGTGGAAACGCAGAAATACTGGAACCTGCGCGGCGAGGGCAGCCTGAAATACGCCGTGGTGGAGGCTGCCGACTGGGAAAAGTTGGGCGTGAAGGCGCTGGACGCCCCGCTGGAATCGCCCAGCCAGCATTACGCCCTGACCGAGAAGCACGAGGGCGCGGTGTTCACGCTGGACGGCCAGGGGTACAAGGTGCTGCGCTGGGAAAAACACCCCGTCGGAACCGCGATTGTGGTGGAGCGGTTCAGTGCCGAGAACCTATTCACGCGCGGGTTGTACAGCATTGAGGTCACGCCGGGCCAGATGACACCGTGGCAGCGGCGTGGGCCTCTGGCGTACCGGCACGGCGAGGTCAGCATCCGCCGCCGCTATACCGGGTATCAGATGCTGCGGCAGGTCTTCGAGCGCGTCTGCGTGGGCTGTGACCGCGATCCTGGCCCCGCCGAACGCACCTGCGTCCGCTGCGGGGGCCGCATTCAGGATCGGATGCAGGACCACAAGCTGTCCGAACACTTGTACGACGCGCCCACCGAGTTGCCACCCTTCCGCACCAGCGCGCTGGAAATCGGCCTTGACGCGCGCGCCACCGAGCGTCCCAGCGCGGTGGCCCATACCCTCAAGCACCTGTTACAAAAAGTCACGCCGGAGCGGGTGGCCTGCGATGAGAACGATCTGGCCGGAGCCTTCCGGGGCGGCCATGACGCCTACTTCTTTCTCTACGACGACTGGCTGGGTGGCCTGGGCGTCTCGCGCCGCGCCTACGAGCAACTAGACGATCTGCTGGTTCGTGCGCTGGCCCTGTGTTCTAAAACATGTTGCAAGAACGCGGAAGGCTGTTACGAGTGTATCGCCGTGTCGCGCTGCTACTCGCCGTATCTGCCCAGTGGAGAGCGACGCCCCACTGACAAGCACGCCACAAAGTTGTTTCTGGAGAACTTGCTGGGCGTGCAGCCTACACCGGAAGCAGAAGCCGCCACCCCCGAACCCGTTCCCGAACTGGCCCCGTCATGGCCCCTGCAAGCACGCGAGTTGCTGGACTTGCACGGCTTGTCTCTGCCCGAAGTCAGCGCCCGCCTAGGTATTCCCAGCCGCGAACTCCAGCGAGCGGTCAGCAGTACCCAGCCGCTGAGGTTGCATCACGCCAAGTTCGGCGATGGCGTGTTCATGGGCGGCTTCCATCAGGGCGAAAAGCGTGAGGTGCTGGTCTATTTCCCCGGCGTGGGGCAGAAGCGGTTGCTGCTGAAGTTTGCGGGGCTGAGCGTGATTGAGCGGGGGCCGGGAGTGGGGGCGGGGTAGTTTGCCGAGTTACTTTCCGCTGACAGCTATTTGATTCACTTCCATCCCCGCCAGCAGCCCTGCCGCCTGCACCAGAACCTCCGGCGGTTGCACCAGAGCAAAGCGCACAAAGCCCTCGCCGCGCGATCCGAAGGCACGTCCGGGGCTGACCACCACGCCGGATTCCTCGGCGGCACGCACGGCGTAGGCCACGCTGTCGGTCAGGCCCGGCACCCGCGCCCAGGCATACATGCTGGCCTGGGGCCACTGAACTTCCCAGCCCAGAGCGCGTAAGGCGGGAACCAGAGCGTCACGGCGGGCCTGGAAGATGGCGGCTCCGGTGCGGCCCACTTCATCCGGCAAGCCCAGGGCGAGGGCAGCGGCACGCTGAATCCCCAGGTAGGGGTGAAAGTCCACCGCGCCCTTGACGCGGGCCAGCGCGGCAATTGCTCCGGCGTCCCCGGCGGCGAAGCCCACCCGGAAGCCGCCCATATGGTGCGTCTTGCTTAGCGAATGCAGTTCCACCACGCCGTCCAATCCCGCTTCCAGGGCGCTGGGGGCGCGGTAATCGTCGTAAGTCAATTCAGCGTAGGGATGATCGTGAATCAGCAGGGTGCCGCGCGCCCGGCACCACGCAGCGGTCTCGGCAAAAAAGGCCGTATCTGCCACGGCTGAAGTCGGGTTGTTGGGATAATTCAGTAGCAGGGCGCGGGGCCGCAGATCGGCTGGAAGGGCATCCAGATCGGGGAGGAAACCGCGCTCGGGGAGCAGTGGCAGCGGCACGGTTTTCAATCCAGCCACCGCCGCCGCGCCCAGATACGGGGGATAGCCTGGATCGGGCAGCAGCAGCGTGTCACCGGGATCGGTCACGGCCAGCAGCAGGTGGGCCAGCCCTTCCTGCGCGCCGATCAGGGCCAGCACCTCGGTTTCGGGATTGACCCTGACTCCGAAGCGGCGCAGCAGATAGGCGGCGGCAGCCTCGCGCAGCGGCGCGGTGTCGCTGAACAGCGGGTAACGGTAGGTCAGCGGATCGCGGGTGGCCTCGCGCAATGCTTCCAGGACCACTTCGGGGGGCGACTGATCGCTGCTGCCGATGCTCAGGTCAACCACATTCAATCCACGCGTCCGCGCCCGGCTTTTCGCCGCGTCCATCAAAGCAAACACACTGCCTGGCACATCGGCGGCCCGTGATGACATCCACATGGGGGTAGGCTAGAGCATCCGGGCCATCAAGGTCAGGGCAACAGTATCGGCGGGCAGACAGTTCAGCCTGCCTCTAAAGAACGTCCTGCCCCGTCCTCACGCACTCCAGCCTGCCCAGCCGCTAGCGTGCAGCCATGCAAATTAGCCGCACGATGAGCCTGGACCCCATTCTGGAGCGCATGGGCCGCGAGGCCACCAGCCTGCGCGAGGCCGAGGCTATGCGCGAGGTTCTCTCTGAGCATTACGCGGGTCAGGACGTGACCGCCATCAACGAGAAAGACTGGCTGGAAGCGGTGGGCCGGATGGAGCTGATCAAGCAGACGGGCAACGCAGGTATGGAATAGGGGGGGAGTGCCTGCTCAGCCCTCGCGTTCAATCAGCGTTCCCTGCGTATCAATCGGAAAGTCCATGACCCGCCCGTCCAGGCCGTTTTTGTGCATCACGCTAGTTAAGTAGGTGTGCAGCGGCGCGGTGCTTTCGCGGGTGTCGTGAAAGCACAGCACGGTTGGCCCAGCGCCGGACAGCGCCGCCCCGAGTGCGCCGTGTCGCCACGCATCCTCCAGAATGTCGCTCAGCCCCGGCACCAGCGGCGCGCGCCAGATCTGGTGGATGTAGTCCTGCATGGCGTGCCGCAGCAGGTCCAGACGCCCCTGAGACAGTGCGGCGGCCAGCAGCGCAGAGTGAGACAGCGCGTGGACGGCATCAGCGCGGCTGTACTCGCGGGGCAGCACGGCGCGGGCCTTGCTGGTACTCAGCTCAAAATCGGGGATCAGCACCGTTACGCCCAGATTCGCGGGGGGGTCCAGCCGCACGTAATGCGTGCCCAGTTTGTCCAATGTCGCCACCACGATGCCGCCGAACAGCGCCGGGGCCACGTTGTCGGGGTGGCCTTCCTCGCGGGCGGCCACGTCCAGCACGGCGTCGGTGTCCAGCGGGCGGCCCAGCAGCTCGTTGGCGGCCACGATCCCGGCCACCAGGGCGGCGGCGCTGCTGCCCAGGCCGCGTGCCAGCGGGACTTCCGTGGTGATTTCCACGCGGGCAGGCGGCAGGGTCAGTCCTGTGCGCTTGGCCACCAGCAACATCGCCCGGTACACGTAATTGCTCTCGTCGGCGGGCGTGCCTTCCAGCTCTGGGCCGTGCGGGACCACCTCGGTTACGTCGCCCGGCGTCACCTTCACGGTGGTATACAGCGGCACGCTCAGGCCCAGGCTGTCGAAACCCGGTCCCAGGTTGGCGCTGCTGGCCGGGGCGCGCACGGTAAAGGCGGTCATGATGGACGGTCAGGGCTGAGGGGTGCGGGCATAGCGGTGGGGGCCTCCAGAAAAAGTCGCGGGGCCACGCTGGGCCGGGCGGATGTGTGCGCCCATGCTAGCCGTCCCCGGCAGACAGGTGGACGCAGAGGTAAGACAAATGCCTGTGCCCCTCCTATACGACACACTGAGCGGGACTCGCAGGGCTGCACCACAGAGGGGTGACGTTCTCATGGGGGCTTGTTGACGGGTCCGGGCAGCTCACGGCAAGAGGGTGGCTGGCAGACCACCGATTGCCGACAGGACAAACCGCCGCTGGTTTTTTTCGACAGCGCTTGGCATCAAAGCAGGACGGTCTTGACCCCCGTAGCCGATCCCCTGAAACGTCAAGGCAACATCAGAAATGAGCGGCGCATGACTGATATCTGAGAAGACAGCTTAAGCGGACTTGAATAGTCAGGCGTTTCACCTTTTCGGCACCTTCAGAATGTATGACCAGATTCAATTGGGCTTTCCATACAGTTTCATGCTTCAGCCACAACGAGCGTTTCACGTTGGAAATCTAACGACTTTAACAGGAGGTCACGAACATGGGTTGGATCATCACTATTCTGGTAGGTGCGCTCTGCGGTTGGCTGGCAAGCATGATCATGAACACCAACGCGCAACAGGGCGCAATCGCCAATATCCTGATCGGGATCGTCGGCGCAGTGCTGGCCCAGTGGATCTTCGCTGGCCTGCTGAACATCGGCGGCGCAAATGCGGCGGGCGGCGGCTTTAGCTTCTGGAGCATTATCTGGGGCGTGGTCGGCAGCGTTATTCTGATCGCCATCCTCAAGGCCGTCAAGGTTCTGCGCTAAGCCTTCACTCCAATTGACCGGACATCCAAGTGGTGTCCGGTTTTTTTATGCCTCCATCTCCTCAATTCAAAAAAGCTTTCGCAGATCATTCCCATCGGTTCTTAAAGGGGACACCTGCCTTCCGTAGAAATGTCAGAATTAGTACGGACAGGGAGGATCATCATGCTTCATGAACAGATCTGTACCACTCAGGCCGCCGCCATCCCACCGCCGCGCTATCTGTTGCGCTCGCTGGGAAACGCCGATGTGATCGTGGACGGCGTGAGCGTGGTGTGGCCTGCCCGCAGCGCCGAGGAATTGCTGTGGTATCTGCATGCCTATCCGCAGGGGCGCTACCGCCACGACATCCTGGCCGAACTGTGGGATCTGGAGGACACCCCCGCCGCCGCCAACCGCTTCCGGGTGGCGCTGCATCGCCTGCGCACCGCGCTGGGCCGCCCCGACGCCGTGGTGGACGAGCGGGGCCGTTACACCCTGCACGCGGAGTTGATGGCTGCCAGCGATACCCATGCCCTGCATCACGCGCTGGAGGCCTCCAGAACCAGCGCCGAGCCGCGCCAGCAGGAGGAATTGCTTCGGCAGGCCCTGGCCAGTGCCGACGGCGAATACCTGCCGCATCTTCAGGGCGAGTGGGTGGAAGCCGCCCGCAGCCAGCACCGCGCCGCTGTCGTGGAGGGCCACCTGACCCTTTCGATGCTGCACTGCGCCGCGCGTGAATGTCCGCTGGCCGCCCTCTCGCTGGTCCGCGCTGCCGAGACGGACCCGCTGATCGGTGAGGACCACCACCAGCGTCTGATGGTCTGCCTGACCATGAACCGGGATAAATACGCCGGCATCGAGCATTACCGCCGTTACCGCCACTATCTGGCCGAGGAAGTCGGCGACACCCCCATGCAGGACACTGTGGATCTGGCCGAACGGCTGAAAGCTGGTGAGCGTCCCTGCGATCACGGGCCGTACCTGCTGACCGGGAAATAGTTCTAAATTTTCCATTGCCGGGCGCTGCTAAACTCATGGGTACATGTCAGGCGTTCAGGAAAGGATTCGGGAGGCGGTAGAGGCCATCCAAGGCTGGTTGGCGGACGCCACCAAGCCTGGCGAGGCCGTGGTACGTCAGGCCATCGTCTTGCGTCTGCTCCATGCTGCCGGATTCGACATCTGGAACCCGGCGGAAGTGGTGCCGGAGGAAACCAACGGTAACGGCAATCGTTCGGATTTCCTGATCCGTGCAGGTAAGGGAAAGTTTGCACTGGAGTTGAAGGGTGCGGGCATCTCACTGAAAGGCAAGCCCTATGAGCAAGTGGTGACTTACGCTGCTGGCGAGGGAACTCGCTGGGCGATGCTGACCAACGGCAGGGTTTGGGTGGTATTAGACCGGATGCATAATCCAGGCGGCACATTTGAGGATCATGAGGTGCTGAAACTGGAACTGGATCAAAAATGGCAGACTTTCGCCGATGATCTGGTTGCGCTGCTGGACGCAGAGATGTGGCGTGCAGATGCTTTCGCTGAGGCCGTTCAGGGCATTAAAAACCGTCAGCAGCAACGGCTGGACGAGGCGCGCATTCTGAAGGAGAAAACGCCGCTGATTCAGATCTTTCAAAAAGAACACGATATGGGTTCGTTTGAGAGTGCCGTCAAATTTGCCAAACAACTTGGCCTCATTACAGAGACTGAGCGGGACGTGCTGCTGGGGATTGCCGTGCAGAAAGCGGAGTCAACAAACTCTTGCAAGCTGCTCAAGCCCCAGCCATTACAGAAAGCTCAGCCATCAGCTACTGATGCCGGAGAAATCCACTTCACCTACTGCCTTCTTGGGGCCGAAGCCCACGCTGTCTATAAGCCCGCCGATGGAAGTTGGACTGTTAAGGCGGGAAGTACGGCTCTAAACCGCGTGCTGGGCGAAAACGGAACTAATGCGAAGGGCATTCAAGGCCGCAGGCAAAGCAGCCTGGAGGCTGGACAACTCGTTGAGAAAAACGCTGAACTGCTGGAATACGTGAAGGATGTGGTTTATGGGAGTGCCAGCATTTCAGCCGTGGATATTGCCGGAGCTTCTCGTAATGGTTGGGACTGCTGGAAAGACGCCCAGGGCCGCCCAGCCCAGGATTACCGTCCCAAACCCGTTTAAGCCTCCCGCACCCGCCTCGAAACTGTGCCCGTAAACAGCGCCAGCACATCGCCCTCCTCGCCTCGCCGCACCTCCACGCGGTAGGTGGCCAGGGTGCGGCCCACGCGCTCCGGGGTGGCGACGGCCACCAGTTCGTCGCCCACTTTCGCGGCGCGGAAAAAGCTCAGGTGGGTGTCCACCGCTACCGCCTGCGCCTCCAGATTGCTGATCACCGCGAACGCCTCGTCCGCCAGACTGAAGATCAGGCCGCCGTGCGCGGTACCGTGCATGTTCAGGCCCGCAGCAGTCACAGATGCGCGCACGCGGGTGCGCTGTGGCGTGGCCTCCAGCACGCTCAGTCCCAGCAGATCGGCGTAGTTCATATGGGTTGGCTCATGCAGGCAGGCTAGAGCATGGCGCGTTACCCTGGGCGGCATGAAACGGCCTCTGAAATTCCTGCTGGCGCTGCTGCCCTTTTTACTGGTGTCGGGCGCGGCGCGTCCTCTCAAGCGCACAGGGGTTGACCGTGCGGAGTAAAACAGACGTGCTGATCGTCGGTGCGGGGCTGGCGGGGCTGGCGCTGGCCCACGAGTTGCAGGGCCGGGGCCTGGGCGTGCGGGTGCTGGACAAGTCGCGCGGGGTGTCGGGCCGCGCAGCCACCCGCCGGACCTCGTCGCCCGAGGCCCAGTTTTCAGAGGCCCGGCTGGACCACGGCGCACGCTATTTCACCGCCCGTCATCCCCGCGCCGTGGCCCTGGCTGAGGGCGGCGTGGAGGCAGGCTGGAACCGTGTCTGGGCGCGGGGCTTCGCAGCCTGGGAGGATGGCCAGACCACGCCCCCGCCGCAGGACGGCCACCCCCGCTACGCCCCGCCTGCTGGAATGAGTACGCTGGGTCGGGAGCTGGCGCGCGGGCTGGACGTGCAGACCGGGCTGGAGGTCAGCAGTCTGGAACGCCTGCCCGGCGGCTGGCGCGTGCATTCACGCGACGGCGTAGCAGGGGAGGCCGCGCGGCTGGTGCTGAACCTGCCTGCCCCGCAGGTGCTGGCGTTGCTGGAACCGCTGCTGCTGGGCGGCGCGGACGATCTGGAGGAATTGAAGACGGCTGCCGAGAAGATGCGCCGCGTGGCCTACGCCCCATGCTGGGTGGCAGGGATGGTGCTGGAGCAGGAGACTAAAGCCGACTGGCCTGCCCTGAGTCTCAAAAACCATCCTGTACTGGAGTGGATCGCCCGCGAAGACACCAAGCGTGCCGCAGGCCACCCGCCCGCGCTGATGCTGCAAGCTTCGGCGGCGTGGTCCCGCGCCAATCTGGAACGCCGTCCCGAAGAAGTCCTGCCCGAACTGCTGGCAGCGGCGGCGGACGTGCTGGGCGAGGAAATCAAGATGGCCCATGCCTTTGCCCACCGCTGGCGCTACGCCACCCCCGAACGCCGTGCCTCTGGTCCCTGCTTCTGGGACGCCCCACATGGCCTGGGTCTGTGCGGTGACGGCTTCACCCCCGACGATCACGGCCCGCGCGTGGAAGCGGCATTGCTGAGCGGCTGGGCACTGGCGGCGCGCATGAACGGCGATGCTTAAACCGTTTCGTTCCATGCTGTATGTACCGGGCGACAAACCCCGCGCCATCGAAAAAGCCCGCACCCTGGCCGCCGACGCCGTGATTCTGGATCTGGAAGACGCCGTGGCCCCAGAACACAAGGCCGAGGCCCATGCGAACGTGCGTGCGGCCTTGCTGGCGGGCGGCTGGCGTGTTCCCGTGCTGGTGCGGGTCAACGGCCTGGGAACCCAGTGGGAACATGAGGACCGTGAAATGGCGCTGCTGTCGGGCGCGTCTGGTCTGGTGCTGCCCAAGGTGGAGGACGCCCGCGCCGCGCAAGAACTGTCACTGGGCAGGCCGCTGTGGGCCATGATCGAGACCCCACTGGGCGTGCTGAACGCCCCGGCCATCGCCGCCGTGCCGGGGGTGGCGGGCCTGCTGGTGGGCGCAAACGATCTGGCCCGCGCGTTGCGAACTGGCCCACACCCGGAGCGTTTGCCCCTGCTGCACGCCCTCTCGGCGGTGGTGCTGGCGGCCCGCGCCCACGGCAAACTGCCGCTGGACGCCGTCTTCAACGATGTGCGTGACCCGGCGGGTTTTGCCCGCGAATGCGAACAGGGCCGCGCGCTGGGCTTCGCTGGAAAAACCGTGATCCATCCGGACCAGATTGCCCCCGCCAATGCCGCTTATGGCGTCACCGACGAGCAGGCGCAGCAGGCCCGCGCGTTGCTGGACGCCTGGGAAGAGGGACGGACTGCTGGCAAAAGCGTCGTGACTTACGACGGCTCACTTGTTGAGCAGATGCACGCCGATGAGGCCAGAGAGATTCTGGCGCTGTGGGCAGGCAACCAGGACAGCGCATCAGGAACGGGTCATTGACCGTTCAGACCACCAGCACTGACAATTCCAGACATATTTGAACTGCGTCCAACACCACCAAGCCTGTCCGCAGGAGGCGTAGGCTAGTTCTATGAAGCGTCTGACCTTCGCCCCGCGTGAACCCGTCAACGCCCTGACCCACTGGGGCGGCGCGCTGGCCGCGTTGATCGTGCTGGGGCCGCTGCTGTGGTGGGCACACTCGCGCGGGCTGGCGCTGTGGCCCTTCGTGGTGTTCGGGGTCAGCATGGTGGCGCTGTACTCGGCCAGTGCCAGTTACCACTCCTTTGGCCGCAGCGAACGCAGCATGCTGTGGCTGAGAAAGCTGGACCACGCGGGCATCTTTTTGCTGATCGCGGGCAGTTACACGCCGCTGGCGTATTTCGGGCTGCATGGCGTGTGGCAAAGCGTGGTGCTGTGGGTGGTCTGGGGCATTGCCCTGACCGGTATTGCGCTGAAGCTGGTCACCATGCGCCTGCCGCGCTGGGTCAGCACGATGCTGTACCTGGTCATGGGCTGGCTGGCCGTGATCTTCCTGCCGCAACTGGTCCACAATCTGCCCCCCCCCGCGATCTTCTGGCTGGCGACTGGAGGCGTCCTCTATACGCTGGGCGCGCTGGTCTACGGGACCAAGCTGATCAAGCCGCGCGAGAAGGGCTTTATGCGGTACTGGGGCTTCCACGAGGTCTGGCACCTGTTCGTGCTGGGCGGCACCACAGCGCATGTGGCGATGATGTTCAGCCTGCGGTAAGCGTGAATTCCCCGCCAAGTTCTCTCCTGAGTGAGAGGGCTTTTTGCTGAAATCGAACCAGCAGAGGGGTCAGGCGTGGGGGCATCCCCCTAATCTCCCCACCTCCAACGCAACCCGCCTCACATCCCCCCGCTCCTGCCCCTGTTAACCTGTTTTGTTCGAGTGGGGCCGCCCTTTGTCGTGTCGAAACAGGTGTCCCTCAGCAGCAGGCCAGCTTTTATACAGGCCAGAGGGGTGATTTTCTTTGACCATACCAGTGACCGCACAAGCGAAACAACCCATGCCAGACGTTTTTCCCGCGCCTATCAAGTCCGTCGAGGCAGGCAGCGCCGCCGCAAAGGCAGGCGTGCGCCCCGGTGACGTGCTGATGCGCGTGAATGGCGAGGCCGTGACCGACGTGCTGGCCTACCGCCACCTGCTTTCACAGGGGAAAGCGACGCTGGAAATTGCCCGCCCCAAAGAAGCTCCACGCGCCATGACTGGTGTTGCCAGCACCACGCAGGACCACCACCGCCTGCAACTGAGCGCGCCGCCCAGCCTGGAAGACACCTTCACCTTCGACGTGGAATGGGAAGACCCCGGCCTGGAATTTGAAGAAGTCCTGTTTGACGGCATTCACCTGTGCGCCAACAAGTGCGATTTCTGTTACGTGCATCAGATGCCGCGCGGCTTTCGCAAGAGCCTGTACATCATGGACGACGACTACCGTCTGTCGTTCCTGTACGGCTCGTTCGTCACGCTGACCAACCTGTCCGAGGGCGACATTAACCGGATTCTGGATGAAAACCTCTCGCCGCTGTACGTGTCGGTCCACACCGCCAATCAGGACCTGCGCAAGGACATGATGAAGTGGTGGAAGCTGAAGGTGAAAGACGAGAAGGCCGTGCAGATTCGCGGCATGATCGAGCGTCTGGAAAGCATCGACCTGTACACCCAGATCGTGCTGGTGCCGGAGCGCAACGACGGCGAGAATCTGGACGACACCGTGGACTACCTGAGCAGCCGCCCCAACGTGATCAGCGCGGCGGTGGTGCCCATCGGTCTGACCTCGCACCGGACCAACCTGCCAGACGTTCGGACCTTTAATAAGGAAGAGGCCCGCGACAGCCTGCGCCGCCTGAACATCTGGCGCAAGAAATTCCTGACCGAGCGCGGCACCCGCTTTGTGTTCCCCTCCGACGAGCTATATCTGCTGGCCGGGGAGCCGTTGCCCAGCGAGGAAGAATACGAGGGCTTCCCCATGCTGGAAAACGGCGTGGGCATGATCCGCGACTTTCTGACCGAGGCACTGCCCGAACTCCCCGCCGCCCTGCCCGAACCGCGCCGGGTGATTCTGGCAACGGGAACGCTGTTTGCCGAGTCGCTGGACCTCGCTGTGGAACCTTTGCGGGCCATTGAGGGGCTGACGCTGGAAGTCCGCTCCATCACCAACAAGACCTTTGGCCCGGCCACCACCGTGGCGGGTCTGCTGACCGGGCGCTGTTTCCGGCACGCCATCAAAACCGGCGAGGCGGACCTGCTGATCGTTCCGCCCACCACCCTGCGTTACGGCACCGAGCTGATGCTGGACGACGTGAGCCTGGGCGAATTGCGCCAGGAATTCCGTATGGACGTGCGCGCGGGCGGCGCGACGCTGGGCGAACTGGCCCGCGTGATCCTGGACGGCGCGCAGAGCAGCGGCCACCAGTGGGGCATGAGCGCCCATGCCGTCAAGGACAGCGGCCACACCCCGCTGGAAATCGAAGTGGCCGAGCGGGGAATGCGGGGACAGGCGTAAGGGCTGTCAAACCGTTTATAAGGTCTAACCGTCCAACCGCTGGCGCAGGGCATTCATCCGCTCTGTTCTGGCGGTTAGACCATTTGTGTCAATCCTCCTGCCCTGTGCTGACGCTTCACCTCGCAGTCACGTCAATCCTCTGCGCGGTCACGCCGGGACCCAGGTCGAAAAAGAGCAATAGCGCCGGTTTGCTCATGCTCTGTGAATCTGAATCGGCGCTGCCTTCGTGGTAGAGGCTGCCAGGACTGGGGGCACTGCGGACGGCACTGGCAATGTTGGAGCGAATCTCGTGGGGCGGTCAGATGGCGGGTGGTGGTGTCCAGCGGGGGGTCTCTCCAGTGTGCCCGCGCCCGCCGTGCTAGCCTGCGTCCATCGCGCCATGATTTCGGCTCAGCAGAGCTGGAGACGGGCGACACAACCGCAGCAGTTGAGAGAGACCCTTCCTGACTGCCTCCAGGCCGCATTTTCTGGGCCACCGCTGCATTCAATATGACTGGCTCCCTTCCGGGCCGCATCACACGGAGATTTTCAAATGACCCAACCAGACGACACCAAGACCCCCCACTTGGAAGTAATTCCCCTCGGTGGGATGGGCGAGATTGGCAAGAACATCACCGCCTACCGCTACGAAGACGAGATCATGGTGGTGGACGCCGGACTGGCTTTTCCCGATTCGCACCAGATGGGCATCGACCTGATCATCCCGCGCATCGATTACCTTCAGCAGCACGCCGGAATGATCAAGGGCTGGATTCTGACCCACGGCCACGAAGATCACATTGGCGGCCTGCCGTACATCTTGCCCCGTTTGCCCAAAGTTCCGGTCTACGGTGCGCCGCTCACGCTGGGCCTGGTGCGCGAGAAGCTGTCCGAATTTGGCATCAAGGACCACGAAACCGATCTGCGCGAGGTGGACCTGAACGCCAAGTTCAAGATCGGCAAGCACTTTGAGATCGAGTACTTCCGCATGACGCACTCGATTCCCGACAACGCCGGGTACATCCTGACCACTCCTGCGGGCCGCGTGCTGCACACCGGGGATTTCAAGCTGGACGAGCATCCTGCCGACGGCAAACTGAGTGACCTGGGCCGCATCGAGCAGGCGGGCAAGGACGGCGTGCTGCTGCTGATCAGCGATTCCACCAACGCCGAGCGTCCGGGCCGTACCCCCAGCGAGGCCGAGATCGCCGTCAATCTGGAAGACGTGATTGCCAACTGCAAGGGCCGCGTGTTCCTGACCACCTTCGCGTCGCAGGTCAACCGGATTCAGAACATCCTGAACATCGCCCACCGCCAGAGCCGCCGCGTGATCATGGAAGGCCGCAGCATGCTGAAATACGCGCAGGTGGCGCAGGCCGTGGGTCACATGACCGCCCCCGATCCCTTCCTGACCAACGATGAAGTGGCCGGGATGCAGGACCAGCAGGTGCTGTACATCTGCACCGGGTCACAGGGCCAGCCCATGAGCGTGCTGAGCCGTCTGGCCTTCGGCAACCACGCCAAGATCGCCCTGCGCCGGGGCGACAGCGTGATCCTGTCCAGCAACCCCATTCCCGGCAACGAGGAAGCGGTCAATCTGGTCATCAACCGCCTGTACGAGATCGGTGTAGACGTGTATTACCCACCCGCCTACAAGATTCACGCCTCCGGCCACGGCAGCCAGGAAGAACTGGCCACCATTCTGAATCTGGCGCGGCCCAAGTTCTTCCTGCCCTGGCACGGCGAACCCCGCCACCAGATCAACCACGCCAAGCTGGCGCAGACGCTGCCCCGTCCGCCCAAGCGCACGCTGATCGCCAAGAACGGCGACGTGATCCAACTGAGCGCGGACGAGTTCAAGGTGACTGGCACCGTTCCCGCTGGGGCTGTGTACGTGGACGGTCTGGGTGTGGGCGATATCGGCGACGACGTGTTGCTTGACCGCGTGAACATGAGCCAGGAAGGCATCCTGATCATGACCGCCGTGCTGCATCCCACGCCGCATGTGGAAGTCGTCTCACGCGGCTTCGTGCGCGCCAACCGTGATCTGGACAACCAGATTCGCAAGGTGGCCCTGGAAGCCATTGAGCAGGGCGTGCGCGACAAGAAGCGCCTGGAAGACGTGCGCGACGATATGTATGGGGCCGTCCGGCGCTTTGTGCGGAAGGTGACGGGACGTAATCCGGTTTTGATTCCTTTGATTGTGGATTGAGGAAAGAAGTATCGGAGTGGGGCCAGTCGCGTGCTGGCCTCATTCTTTTTTGGTGTGGCGCGTGCGGGAAGTGCTGGCGGTGGTGGGGATGACGAGGTGTGAACAGTAGAGCGGCAAAAAGAAACCCCTCAGTCAGCTTCGCTGCCAGCTCCCCTCAAAAGGGAGCCAAGGAACGCGACTGACACAGCGATTCCGCAATCCTTGCCTCCCTTCTAAGGGGAGGTGCCCCGAAGGGGCGGAGGGGTCAAGCGGGCCGGGCAACCCCAGAATCAGACTTCTCAAAAGCCCTCTCCACCCCCGCATCCCCCACGTTTCCCCGCCCCATCCGCCCTATAATCGCGCGTATGGGCATCATTCCTTACGTGATCGAGCAGACTGGGCGCGGCGAGCGCAGCTATGACATTTACTCGCGCCTCCTCAAAGACCGGATTATTTTTGTGGGAACGCCCATCGAGTCGCAGATGGCGAACAGCATCGTGGCGCAATTGCTGCTGCTGGACAGCCAGAACCCCGAGCAGGAAATCCAGATGTACATCAATTGCCCCGGCGGCGAGGTCTACGCCGGGCTGGCGATTTACGACACCATGCGCTACATCAAAGCGCCCGTCTCCACCATCTGCGTCGGCATTGCCATGAGCATGGGCAGCGTGCTGCTGATGGCCGGGGATAAGGGCAAACGCATGGCGCTGCCCAACAGCCGGATCATGATCCATCAGGGTTCGGCGGGCTTCCGGGGCAACACCCCCGATCTGGAGGTGCAGGCCAAGGAAGTGCTGCATCTGCGCGACCGTCTGGTCAGCATCTACAACAAGCACACCGATCTGCCGCATGAAAAGCTGCTGCGTGACATGGAGCGCGATTACTTCATGTCGGCGGAAGAGGCCATGAAGTACGGCCTGATCGACAGCGTGATCGAGAACACCCGCCAGATCGAAGAGGTGGGCGCGTGACCACCAAAGCTGGCACCGGGGACCGCTGCTCGTTCTGCGGGCGGCAACACCCCCAGATCGCGCAACTGATCGAGGCTCCGGGCCGCGCGGCGTTCATCTGCAACGAATGCACGGACCGCGCCGCCGAACTGGTCAAGCAGAACAAGAAGGCGGGCAGCGAGTTCGTGCTGGAAGAACTGCCCAGCCCCAAGGAAATCAAGGCGTATCTGGATGAGTTCGTGATCGGTCAGGACGAGGCGAAGAAGGCGCTGGCGGTGGCGGTGGTCAGCCACTATCAACGTCTGGCGCACCCGGAAGTCAACCTCCAGAAGAGCAACATCTTGCTGGTCGGCCCCACTGGGACGGGCAAGACCCTGCTGGCGCAGTCGCTGGCCGAGATGCTGGAAGTGCCGTTCGCCATCGCCGATGCCACCACACTGACCGAAGCCGGGTACGTGGGCGACGACGTGGAGAACGTGATCGTGCGTCTGTTGCAGGCTGCCGAATACGATGTGGCGGCAGCCGAGCGCGGCATCATCTACATCGACGAGATCGACAAGATCGCCCGCAAGTCCGAGGGCACCAGCATCACTCGCGACGTGTCCGGCGAGGGCGTGCAGCAGGCCCTGCTCAAGATCATCGAGGGGACCGTGGCGCAGGTGCCGCCGCAGGGGGGCCGCAAGCACCCGCAGCAGGAGCTGGTGCAGGTCAACACCAAGAATATCCTGTTCATCGTGGGCGGAGCCTTCGAGAGCATGTCTGAGATTGCGCGCAGCCGTACCAACGTGCGCGCGGTGGGCTTCGGCGCAGAACACAAGGGCGAGGAGAAGGCCGAGTTGCGCTTCCTGCCCGAGGACCTTGTGAAGTACGGCCTGATCCCGGAGTTCGTGGGCCGCCTGCCGCTGGTGGTGCAGCTTCAGGATCTGGACGAGGACGCCCTCATCCGCATCCTGACCGAGCCGCAGGGCGCGATCATCCGGCAGTATCAGGCGCTGTTCGGCTTTCAGGACGTGGACCTGAGCTTCACTGAATCTGCTCTGAAAGAAGTCGCCCACCGCGCAAAAGAGCGCAAGACTGGGGCGCGTGGTCTGCGGGCGGTGCTAGAGAAAGCCATGACCGATCTGCTGTTCGAGCTGCCCTTTCCGGGCCTGAAAGAGCTGCGCTTCGATGGTGAGAATATCGATGCTCCGCTGGAATTACTTGAGTCGAAGGGACTCAAGAAGTCTGCGTAGAAAAGGCAACGAAGCTTACAGCATCCCCGCGCGGTGACTCCTAGAATCCTGGGACACCCTGCGGGGGTGTCGTTTTCTGAGGTGGCCCCGCGTTAAGCTGATCTATTCATCTGTCCCGCCACGGCGGTGGCAGTTCCAAGGAGCAAAAATGATCTGGGAACTTCCCGTAGTTGCACTGAGAAACATCGTGATCCTGCCCGGCGTCACCATGAACGTGGACGTGGGCCGTCCCAAGAGCAAGCGCGCCGTGGATGAAGCCCAGGCATCGGATCGCCGCGTGCTGCTGCTGACCCAGCGTGACGCCCGCACCGACGATCCCACCAAGGCTGAGCTGTATGACATGGGCGTGCTGGCCGTGGTCAAGCAGGTCGTCCGCATGCCCGACAACACCTATCAGGTGCTGATCGAGGCCCAGGAACGCGCTGCCGTGCAGGACGAGGTGAATGCCCCCTATATGCGGGTGCGCGCCGAAACCCAGCCCACCCCCGAAGACGACAGCCGCGAAGCCGTGGTGCTGACCACCGAGGTCAAGTCGGCCTTCGAGGAGTACCAGCGCCAGAACAAGAATCTGCGCCTGGACAACTACCAGCTTGAGGGCATGAAGGCCCTGACCGACGGGGGCGCGCTGTCCGATCAGGTCGCGCACCACGCCACCTGGACGCCCGAGGAAAAGCAGGAAATCCTGGAGTCCGTGACCCTGCGTGCCCGCCTGGAAGCCACCCTCAAGCTCCTGACCCGCGATACCGAGCGCTTCAATATGGACAAGAAGATCGCCGGACGCGTCAAGGAGCAGATGGACGCCAACCAGCGCGAGTACTACCTGCGCGAGCAGATGAAGGCGATTGGCAAGGAGCTGGGCGGCGGCGAGGACGGCCCTGCCGAAGTCGAGGCCCTGCGCGAGAAGATTGAAGAGGCTGGAATGCCCGAATCGGTCAAGGAAAAGGCCCTCAAGGAACTGCTGCGCCTGGAACGCACTCCTGGCGGCAGCCCCGAAAGCACCGTGGTCCGCAACTACATCGACTGGCTGGTGGACGTGCCGTGGAGCAAGCGCGACGAGGAAGTGCTGGACATCGCCCGCACACGCGGCATTCTGGACGATGACCACTACGCGCTGGACGACGTCAAGGACCGCATCCTGGAATTCCTGGCCGTGCGTCAGCTCACCCACAAGGAAGGCGAGAGCGAGGAACAACGCAAGGAACGCACCGCCGAGGAGCGCACCGACGACGCCGAGCTACGCGCGCCGATCCTGTGTCTGGTCGGCCCTCCCGGCGTGGGCAAGACCTCGCTGGGCAAGAGCATCGCCCGCAGCCTCAACCGCAAATTCGTCCGCATGAGCTTGGGCGGCGTGCGCGACGAGTCCGAAGTGCGCGGCCACCGCCGCACCTACATTGGCTCAATGCCGGGCCGGATCATCCAGTCGATGAAGAACGCGGGTGTGACCAACCCGGTGATCCTGCTGGACGAGATCGACAAGATGAGCAGCGACTGGCGCGGCGATCCCAGCAGCGCCATGCTGGAAGTGCTCGACCCGGAACAGAACCACACCTTTCAGGACCACTACCTGGAAGTCCCCTACGACCTGTCACAGGTGATGTTCATCACGACGGCCAACACCCTCCAGACCATTCCCCGCCCACTGCTGGACCGCATGGAAATCATCCAGATTCCCGGTTACACCCAGCCGGAAAAGGTGGAAATCGCCCGCCGTTACCGTGTGCCGCGCCAGATCAAGAGCCACGGCCTTCTGGGTAAGCTGGAGATCACCGATGCCGCGCTGAACCGGATCGTCGAGGAATACACCGCCGAGAGTGGAGTCCGCAACCTGGACCGCCAGATCAGCAAGCTGGCCCGTAAGTCGGCCCGCGAGCTGCTGGAGAAAGCCTGGGACGGCGTGAAGATCATCGACGCCGCGCAGGTCTCCGATTACCTGGGTGTGCCGCTGCACCGCCCCGACAAGATGGAGAAAGAACCGCAGGTGGGCGTGGCACAGGGTCTGGCCTGGACCAGCGTGGGCGGCACCATGTTGCTCGTTGAGGCTCTGGCCACCCCCGGCAGCGGCAAGATCAGCATGACCGGCTCGCTGGGCGACGTGATGAAGGAAAGTGTGGGGGCGGCGGTCGCCTACCTGCGCGCCCACGCCGCCGAGTACGGCGCAGACCCCGACTTCCACAAGAACATGGATTTGCACGTCCACTTCCCCGATGGTGCGACGCCCAAGGACGGCCCCAGCGCGGGCATCACGATTGCCACCGCTGTGATCAGCGCCATCACGGGCCGCCCGGTTCGCATGGACGTGGCGATGACCGGCGAGATCAGCCTGCGCGGGCGGGTGCTGCCCATCGGCGGCCTCAAGGAAAAACTGCTGGCCGCGCACCAGGGCGGAATCCGCGAGGTCATCTTCCCCAAGGACAACGAACCCAACCTTCAGGACGTGCCGGAAAGCATTCGCGGCGACCTGAAGCTGCACCCCGCCGAACGCGTGGGCGAGGTGCTGAAGCTGTTGCTGCTGCCCAAACCGGAAGGCACTCAGCCCACCATGCCCCCCTCTCAGAGTAAGACCGTGACCCAGCCGGGGGCATAAGTCAGAACAGTTAAAAGCCGCCTCACCAGTTTGTTGGCGAGGCGGCTTTTCTGTGCTTTGTCGGGGATCAGCGCTTGCTTCTGCCCAGACTGGCCGCGCCGCCGTAGCTTCCGGTTTCTGGCGTGCTGGTGGCTGCGGCCCTTCCCGGCTCGGCCCAGTTGGTACTTTTGCCCGTTGCAGACGAGACAGGCGGCGGGCTGTAGCCAGCCTGTGGCTGGTTCCCGGCGGAAGCCCCCCCGGCGTCGTTGGCAAGGCGGGCAAATTCCTTGGGATCGACGGAACGTGAGGCCCCCACATCGAAGGTGATCATACGGCGGCGGTACAGGTTGGCCAGAAAGGCGTCCATCGTCACCATGCCCTCGCGTGCGCCAGTCTGCATCACGCTGGTGATCTGGTACGTTTTGCCCTCGCGGATCAGGGCGCGCACGGCGGGATTGGCGATCAGCAGCTCGTAGGCCAGGATACGGCCCTGCCCGTCCAGACGCGGCAGCAACTGCTGGGTCATCACCGCCACCAGGTTGTTGGCGAGCTGCACCCGGATCTGTTCCTGCTGCTCTTCGGGGAACACGTCCACGATTCGGTCGATGGATTCCGGGGCACTGTTGGTGTGCAGCGTGCCCATCACCAGATGCCCGGTTTCGGCAGCGGTCACGGCGGCCTTGATCGTCTCGTGGTCACGCATTTCCCCCACCAGGATCACGTCGGGGGCCTGACGCAGCGCCGCGCGCAGGGCATTTTCAAAGCTCATGGTGTCCGAGCCGACCTCGCGCTGGTTGACGATGCTCTGCTTGTGTGAGTGCATGAACTCGATGGGGTCTTCGATGGTCACGATATGCAGTTTCTTGTTGGCGTTGATGTAATCCAGCATGGCCGCCAGCGTGGTGCTTTTCCCCGAACCCGTCGGCCCGGTGACCAGCACCAGCCCGCGCGGCGCGTTGGCGATATCGACGACGCTCTGTGGCAGTCCCATCTCGGCGGCGCTCTTGATCTTGGTGGGAATCAGGCGCATCACGCCGCCCACGTTGCCGCGCTGCATGAAGCAGTTGACGCGGAAGCGGGCGCGGTCCCCCAGCGCGAAAGAAAAGTCCAGCTCGCGGCGTTCCTCGAAGGTGCGCTGCTGTTTCTCGTTCATCATCGAGTACATCAGCTTGCGGGTCTCGGTGGGCACCAGATCGGCGAAACCTTGCGGGCCGTACACGCCGTCGATCTTGAACTGCGGGGCCATGCCCACGGTCAGGATCACGTCGGACGCGCCCTTCTCGGCGGCGGTTCGCAGGATGTCGGTGATGTCGGCGGAGGGCTGGGTCATGGATTGCTCCTTCGGAGGGTCAAAAGGTCTGAGGGTCTGGAAGTCGAAGAGTCAAGCGGAAGATCTGGGGCTAATTGCTGGTCACAGCCAGCACTTCTTCCAGGGTGGTGATGCCCTTGAGGGCCTTCTCGATCCCGTCCTGGCGCAGGGTTTTCATGCCGCTCTTCTCCAGGGCCACGTCGCGGATTTCGGTGGCAGGCTTGCCTGTCCCGATGGCCACACGCAGCGGTTCGTCCACCACCATCAGCTCGTGGATGCCCATGCGGCCCTTGTAGCCGGTGCCGCCGCAACGCGCACAGCCCGCGCCGCGCATCAGTTGTGCGCCGCGCAGGTCGCGGTCGGTGATGCCCAGTCGGCGCAGCACGTCCGGGTCCGCGTTGGTGGGGGCCTTACAGTCGGGGCAGACCTTGCGGACCAGGCGCTGGGCCAGCACGCCCACCACCGAGGCGCTGATATTGAACGGCTCCACGCCCATTTCCTCCAGGCGCACGATGGCACCGGGTGCGTCGTTGGTGTGCAGCGTCGCCAACACCAGGTGACCAGTCAGGGCGGCTTCCACGGCAATCTTGGCCGTTTCGGTGTCCCGGATTTCCCCCACGAAGATAATGTCGGGGTCCTGCCGCAAAAAGGCGCGCAGGGCGCGGGCAAACGTCAGGCCCGCCACCGGGTTGACCTGGGTCTGGATGATGCCGGGAATCTCGTATTCCACCGGGTCCTCGATGGTGGTGGTGTTCTTCTCGGGCTTGGCGATGCGCTTGAGGGTGGAAAAACTGGTAAACGACTTGCCCGAACCCGTCGGCCCGGTGATCAGGAAGATGCCGTTGGGCTTGTCGATCACGTCCAGGTAGCGCTGGAAGTTGTGGTCGCTGAAGCCCAGTTGTTCGACTTCGGGGATGTTGCTGGCCTTCTGGAGCAGTCGCATCACGGCTTTCTCGCCGTAGACAGTGGGCAGGGTGGACAGACGCAGATCGATGTCGATGCTGCCCTTCTTGAAACGCACGCGTCCGTCCTGCGGCACCCGCCGCTCGGAAATGTCGAGGTTACCCATGATCTTGATGCGTGCCAGGATGCTCTGTGCGGCCCCCTTGGGCAGCTCGTTCTGCTCGCGCAGGATGCCGTCCACGCGGTAGCGGATACGCAGGCTGAATTCGGTGGGTTCGATGTGGATGTCGCTGGCTTCCTGCAAGGCCGCCTCGCGGATTAGGCCGTCCACCACCTTGACCACGGCGTTGTCGTCGAATCCGGCGTTCACGTCGACGTCGTTGCCGCGTTTGGCATCCTTCTCGCGTTGCAGGGACTCGGTCTGGAGGCGCTGGTTCAGGTCCGCCATGCCCTGGTTGCCGAAGTAGCGCTCGATCAGCCGGATGATGTCCTTTTCCGCCATCACGGCGGGAATGATGTCGCGCCCGGTGATCAATTTCAGATCGTCCAGCGCAAACACGTTGCGCGGGTCCTTCATGGCGATGACCAGCGACTCGCCCTGCAACCGGACCGGCACCACGCCGTAGCGCCGTGCGGTGGGTTCAGGGATCAGCAGGGCCACCTTGGCGTCTGGGGGATTCTGGACTGGATCAAGGAATTCGTAGCCCAGTTGCGCGGCCAGCGAGCGCGCCAGCATCTCCGGCGACAGTTTGCCCGACTGCACCAGGGTGTCTTCCAGGCGTCCTCCGCCCACGTTCTGCTTTTGCAGGGCGCTGTCGATCGCGCTGGCGTCGGCAAAGCCCAGGTCCAGAATGACCTCGCCCAGCGGCTTGACCTTGCCCGCGCGGGCCTGCACCTGCAACGCCTCACGCAGTTGCTGGCGCGACAGGGTGCCTTCCTGCACCATCTGCTCGCCCAGACGGCCACGCTGAGGGTAAAAGCGCTCGGTCAGGAATTCCAGATCGCGGGGCCGCGCTAAGATGAGCTGGATGGGCCGCCCGATCAGCGCGGCGATGTCATCACGCTTGCGCGGGTCACTGGTGACCACCACCACATGTTCATCGGTCTCGTCGACGGGCACGGCGGACAGGCGCAGAGCGTCGGCCCGCAGCATGCTGCCCAGCACGTCCTCTGCGGGCTGGAAGTCGCGCGGATTTTTCAGGTAGATGACGTCGCTTTGCTCGGCCAGCAGTTCATAGAGCTGGTCTTCCGTAATGGCCTTCTGGGCCACCAGCGTGTTGCCCAGCGCCTCGCCAGTCTGCTGCTGGGCGTCCAGGGCCACCTGAAGCTGCGCGTCGGTGACCAGCCCGCGTGCGATCAGTGCCTGCCCCAGTTGCCCGCCCGGCCCTTCCTCGCCAAAATCGGCGGGCGCGACGGGGGTCAGTCCCAGTTCTGGGTAGTGTGTGGCCACCGCCCACAGTACCTGCTCGCGCAGCGCCTGATACGGCTCGATGGGCAGGTTGCTGTCGTCCTCCAGCGTTTCCAGCGCCAGACTGGACAGCGGGTCGACCAGGGCCACACGCAGCACGCCGTTTTCCAGTGCAAACGGGATGGCCTGCAAATTCAGCGCCGTCTGGGCCGGGATCGCCGCCACCGCTGCCGGGTCCGGCGTGATCGCCAGCAGGTTGACCAGCGGAATGCCCAGCGCTTCCTCGATGGCCCGCGCAATGCGTTTTTCCCCCACCAGCCCGGTGTCGATTAAAATCTCAGCCAGCCGTCCGCCGACTTCGGAGTGGCGGACCAGCGCCTTTTGCAGATCGCCGTCGTTGACGTAGCCCTGTTCGAGCAGAATCGCGCCCAGTCGGCGGTCACCGATAGAAAGTGCCATGTCGTTCCTCCTTGCCGTGCAGATTGAAGCGGTTGAGACTGAAGTCGTGTGGTGGGTGGTCGGGTGCTGTGTAAGTGGCGATGTGAGGGGAAAGATGCGGCTCAGGTCTTCCAGTCATGCCCGTACCTCCGCAGGACCACCCGTTCGAGTTGCCGTGCCACCCGCGTGTGCGGCAGCGAATTGCTGACGATGGGCCGCACCAGAATGGTGTGCATGCCGCTGAGATTGCCGCCCAGCACGTCGGTGAACAGTTGATCGCCCACCATGCCGGTCTGGTGCGCGGGCAGGCCCAGCTCGGCCAGCGCGCGGCGGTAAGCGCGGGGATGCGGTTTGCCCGCCAGCCCCACCCCCGAAAAGCCCAGCCGCTCCAGCCAGAAGGCGGCGCGGCGTCCGGTGGCGTTGCTCAGCAGGTACAGGCCAATCCCTGAATCGCGCAATTCGCGTGCCCAGCGGAACATCCCGGCGGCGGCGGCTTCCTCGTAGCTGCCGTAGGGAACGAGCGTGTTGTCGAGGTCCAGCAGCAAGCCGCGCAGCCCCCGCCGCGCCAGAAACTCGGGGGTGAGGCTCTGAATGTCGTCGATCAGGTCATCGGGGCGCAGCAGACTCATGCCTGTCCCCCAGTTTGCAGGCCGATGACTGCCCACATCCGCCCGGTTTTCCCGGCGTCGCGGCGGTACGAGTAGAAGTCGGTTTCGGTAGAGCAGCGCCCACTGAGCCAGATGTTTTCTTCCGAAATTCCGGCCTCCAGCAACACGGCCCGGTTTGCGCCCGCCAGATCGAGATGGGGTTGTTCCCCTCGTGTCAGCACGAACTCCCCCAGCCCTGCCGCCGCAAATTTCGCCGCCACATCCGCCCCTACGCCGTAACGTTCTTCGCAGATGCCGGGGCCGACGGCGGCGCGAATACGTTCAGGCCGTGCGCCCAGCTCGCACATCGCCTGCACCGTCTTCTCCGCAATGCGTCCCAGCGTACCCTTCCAGCCCGCGTGGGCCGCGCCGATCACGCCTGCCTCCAAATCTTCGAGCAGCAGCGGATAGCAGTCCGCCGTGCCAATCGCCAGCAGCACGCTGGGGGTGGCACTCACCAGCGCGTCGCCGATCCAGTCGCCTGGGCCATCCACCACGATCACGTCCGTTCCATGCACCTGATCCAGCCGCGCAAACTGCGCCGCGTCAAAGCCCAGCGCGGTGGCCAGACGGCGGCGGTTCTCGGCCACCATTTCCGCGTCGTCCTCACGCTCATCCAGGTTCAGACCTCCACCTGTTCCGGCACCGTATGGACCCACCGAAACGCCGCCAGCACGCGTGGAAAAGGCGTGTGGTGTTTGCAGATGTGGTGCGGTCAACAGCATCAGTTGCTCAGTATCCCCTTGCATGTCTCACTGGATTCTGACGGTTTGTGCCCCCATCCGGGGGAAGGCAGGGCGCAATCGCCGGGAAGCCACGCTGCGCCCTGCTTGCACCCACTCCAACCTCTGCCCGCCCAGCGGCGCTAAAGTCCTGTGGATGAGCGTGCAAATTGATCTGAGCAACAAGACGGCCCTGGTAATGGGCGTGGCGAACGGGCGCAGCCTGGGCTGGGCGATTGCCGAGCAACTGCTCTTGGCAGGCTGCCGGGTGGGGTTTTCCTACCAGGGCGAGCGCCTCAAGGGCGAGCTGGACAAGCTGCTGAAGGACAGAGAGGGCGTGTGGACTCAGCAGGCCGACGCGACTTCCGAGGAAGACCTGAGCGCCCTGTTCGCCCGCACAAAAGAAGAATTCGGCGGGCTGGATTATCTGGTCCACGCCATCGCCTACGCGCCGCGTAACGCGATGGAAGGCCGCTTTGTGGACACCACGCCGGAAGACTGGAACACTTCCCTGCACGTCAGCGCCTACTCGCTGGTGGCCATCTGCCGCCACGCCGAACCCCTGTTCCGCGAGGGCAGCAGCGTGGTCAGCCTGACCTACCACGCCTCGCAACAGGTGGTTCCCAAGTACAACGTGATGGGCGTGGCCAAGGCGGCGCTGGAGGCCGCCACCCGCTATCTGGCCGCCGACTTCGGTTCCCGCGAGATTCGGATCAACACCATCAGCGCCGGGCCGATGCGGACCATCGCTGCTCGCAGCATCCCCGGTTTTGGCGGGCTATATGACAAGGGCGCACGCAACGCCGCCTTTGGGCGCAACGCCACGTCTCAGGAAGTTGGCAAGCTGGCCCTGTTCCTGCTTTCCGATCTGGGCAGCGGCGTGACGGGTCAGACCATGTACGTGGACGCGGGTCTGAGCATCATGACGGTGAAGGAAGACTGATCCGGGGACTCTGAAGCGTTCTCGGCACTCAGATCAAGGGCTTCTGCCCAGCGCTCAGGTTATCGGTCAGATGAGCCTGGGATGGGCTGAATCCAGGCAGAGCTAGGCAGAGACCACTGGCTGGCGGCGGTTGAAAGCTTGCGGTACAGACACTCTGAGGTGGAAACTCGCTGCACCGCTTCAGTCTGCGCCCTGCCATCATCATGCAGATCGCGGTTGAAACTCTGAATTGAATCCGATTGGAAACTACCGCGCTGCGTCTCCAGGAGGATTCCCTCGCCCATCTGGACCCGCTGGATCCCGATGCTAGAAGTTCAGGGCCAGAAGCGGGGCGGGGCCTGTGGGCGTCCCTCCTGTGGTGGCCCAGGGTTCAACTCCTCCTCAGATGGGATTAAGGCGTATTATGAAGATGTGACCTCCCCCTGCATTCTGATCATCGAAGACGATCTGGACATCGCCAACGTCCTGAAAATGGACCTGACCGACGCCGGGTTCGAGGTCGAGCATGCCGATTCGGCCATGAACGGGCTGATCAAGGCCCGCGAAGAGCATCCCGCGCTGATTCTGCTGGACCTGGGTCTGCCCGACTTTGACGGCGGCGACGTGGTGCAGCGCCTGCGTAAAAACAGTGCGGTGCCGATCATCGTTTTAACCGCCCGTGACACTGTGGACGAGAAGGTGCGGCTGCTGGGCCTAGGCGCGGACGACTACCTGATCAAGCCCTTCCACCCCGACGAATTGCTGGCCCGCGTCAAGGTGCAACTGCGCCAGCGCACCACCGAGAGCCTGAGCATGGGCGACCTGACCCTGGACCCGCAGAAGCGGCTGGTGACCTACAAGGCCGAGGAACTGCGCCTGTCGCCCAAGGAATTCGACATCCTGGCGCTGCTGATCCGCCAGCCGGGCCGGGTGTACTCGCGCCAGGAGATCGGTCAGGAAATCTGGCAGGGCCGCTTGCCGGAAGGCAGCAACGTGGTGGACGTGCATATGGCCAACTTGCGGGCCAAGCTGCGCGATCTGGACGGCTACGGCCTGCTGCGGACCGTGCGCGGTGTGGGCTACGCCCTGCGCGGCTAGAGGTTTGAGTCCGAGAACCGTGGATTCTAAAACTGTGGGTGTAACAACGGCCTTTCATGTCAAACGCTGTCCGAGTAGGAAGAGGGTAGGCAGTCTGCGTGCGTCCGGCAAGTTCTTCAGCTCTGCCCGGAGTGACACTCTTTTGATAACTACCCCTCTAGGCTGCCTCACCTGATATGAATACCGCCACTGGTTCCGCCGCCGCTGCCGCCCCCTTTTCCGGGGTAGACGCCGCCGCGCTGCTGTCGGCCCTGCCCGATCCCACCGTCTGGGTGAGCGCGGGCGGCGAGTTTGTACTGAACGCTGCCGCGCGTGAACGCCTGGGGGCGGTGGATGGGCAGACCCAGAACTGGACCGCCCTGTTTCTGCCCGACGCTGCCCAGGCCCTGCGGGACGCGACGGCGCTGGCGGTAATGGGCACGCCGTCGCGCCTGTCGGTGACCATGCCCGGCGCGGTGGCCCCGGCGCTGGCCACCGTGACCCCCGCTGGGCCGGGGGCGGCGCTGCTGCATTTCCGGGAGTCGCACGATCCGCTGGAAGTCGCGCTGGACATCATGGACCGCATGGGGCTGGGCATGACTGTGCAGGGGGCAGACACCCAGATCCTGCACGCCAATGCCGCGGCGGCGACTATTCTGGGTCTCAGCCCTGATCAACTGACCGGGCGCGATTCGCTGGATCCGCGCTGGCGGGCCATCCACCCGAACGGCAAGTCCTTTCCCGGCGAGACCCATCCGGCCATCGTGGCGCTGAAAACCGGGCAGCCCCTGCTGGACGTGCCGATGGGCGTCTATCATCCTGCCGCCGAGCAGTGGCGCTGGCTGAAGGTCACGGCCATTCCGCGCCGCGCGCCGGGCCTGGCCCAGCCCGAACAGGTCACCACCATTTTCGCCGATGTCACCGCCCAGCGCCATACCAGCGAGGAGTTGAGCCGCAGTGAGCAACGTTTCCGCTCGTTGGTGGAGGCTACCGCGCAGATCGTGTTCACGACGGATAAGCTGGGCAACTTCTCTGGACCGCAACCCGACTGGGAGGCTTTTACCGGACAGGACGCCGAACAGGCCCTGAATCCGGCGGTGGCCATCGAGGCGATTCACCCTGAAGACCGTGACCAGACCCTGCGGGGGTGGGCAGAGGCGCTGAAAAGCGGGCAGCCCCACGACATCGAACATCGCCTGCGCCGCAGGGACGGCGTCTATGTGCCCATGCAGATTCGCGCGGTGCCGCTGCGCAGTGCCGACGGCAGCGTGCGCGAGTGGATCGGGGCCTATACCGATGTCAGCGCCATGCGGGGGGCCGAGGCTGCCCTGAGAGCTTTGAACGCCGAACTGGAAGGCCGCGTGGCGGTCCGCACCCAGGAACTGGCCGAGGTCACGCGCTTTTCCACGCTGCTGCTCACTGCTGCGGGCGAGGGCGTGTTTGGGCTGGACGCCTCGGGCCGCACCACCTTCGCCAACCCAGCGGCGGCGCGGCTGCTGGGCTACAGCGTCGAGCGCCTGATCGGCAGCCAGCAGCACGCGCTGATCCACCACAGCCGCGCCGACGGCACGCCGTATCCGGTGGAGGAATGTCCGGTTCACCAGACCCTGCGCGACGGCCAGACCCGCCGTCTGGACCACGATGTGCTGTGGCACGCCCAGGGGCACGCGGTCCCGGTGGCAAGCGTGGTCACGCCGCTGTTCTCGGCGGCAGGCACGGTGACGGGCGCGGTGCTGATGGTGCAGGACATCGCCGAGAGATTGCGTGCCCAGAGCCAGTTGCAGGAGGCCATCGAGGATCTGGAGCGCAGCAACACCGATCTGGAACAGTTCGCCTATGTCGCCAGCCATGACCTGCAAGAGCCGCTGCGGACGCTGGGCAGCTACGCCGAGCTGCTGGGCCGGCGCTACGAGGGCCAGCTCGATGACCGCGCGGACCGCTATCTGGGGTTCATGCAGGACGCGGTGGGCCGGATGCGTGGTCTGATCCAGGATCTGCTGGAATTCTCGCGGGTGGGCCGGGGCGAGAGCGTGCCCACAGCGCTGAATCTGGACGATGCCATGCGGGCTGCCGCCGACAGTGTGGGGGCCGCCCTGCACAGCAACATAGACGAGAACGACGAGGAAGGTGGGGACAGCCTGAGCTGGGACACTCCCGACACCGTGCTGGCCCACGCGCCGCTGATTGCTCCGCTATTGACCAACCTGATCGGCAACGCCCTGAAGTTCACCGCGCCAGGCCAGCCTGCGCGCGTGCGGGTGGAGTCGCGCCAAGACGGCGAGATGGTGTATATCACCGTGCAGGACAACGGCATCGGCATTGCGCTGGAGTATCAGGAACGGGTGTTCGATATCTTCCAGCGGCTGCACCGCCGCGAGGATTACGCCGGGAACGGAATGGGGCTGGCAATTTGTCGTAAGATCGTGGAGCATCACGGGGGAACGCTGTGGCTGGAATCCACGCCGCTGCCTGCCCCGGACCACGGCACCACCTTTCATTTCACGCTGCCCGCCGCCGCGCAGTCTTTAGATTCCCACCCGCCAGATCCAGATTCCCACCCATCAGATGCAGGACCCGCACCGACCACAGACCCCCACCATGCCTGAAACTGCCCCTGCCCCCTACATGCGCCCGGTCGAGATTCTTCTCGTCGAGGACAGCGAACCCGACATCCTGCTGACCCTGGAAGCCTTCGAGGAAGCCCGCGTGCCCAACCGGCTGCATGTGGCCCGCGACGGCGTGGAGGCGCTGCGTTTTCTGCGCGGAGAGGGCGAGTACGCCGGCTCTCCGCGCCCGGACCTGATCCTGATGGACATCAACATGCCGCGCAAGAACGGCCTGGAAGTGCTGCGCGAGATCAAGACCGACGCCGGACTGGGCAGCATCCCGGTGCTGATGCTCACCACCAGTCAGGCCGATGAGGACGTTCGCAGTTCTTACGAGCGCCACGCCAGCGGCTATATGGTCAAGCCGGTGGGCTTTGAGAACTTCCTGCACGCCGTCCGCGCCTTCGAGAACTTCTGGTTGACCTTCGTGCGCTTTCCGCCGCGCCTGTAGAAAATCACTTTCCCAGCCCCCTTCAGACTGACGGGGGCTTCTTTGTGTCTATACCGCTGGCGCTTCTGGCATCTCCCGCATCGCCGCCAGCACGTTTTCCATGTGTGCGTCCAGTTCTACACCCAGTTCGCGCGCGCCCTGTTCCACCTCGTCGCGGTTGACCCCCGCTGCGAAGGCGCGGTTCTTGAAGCGTTTTTTCAGGCTTTTCAGCTCCACCTGCCGCACGTCGCCGTCCGGGCGGACCAGTGCCGACGCCTGCACCAATCCGGTCAGCTCGTCCACCGCGAACAGCGTCTGGGACAGCCGGGTGGTGCGCGGCGTGTTCGTGTAGGCCGCGTGGCCCATGATCGCGTCCAGCACCTCGGGCGCCGCGTCAGTGTTGGCACGTAGATACTCCACGCCCCACGTCGGATGATTGGCAGGGTGCAGTTCGTAGTCGAAGTCGTGCAGCAGCCCGGTTACGGCGTACTGCTCCTCGTCCTCCTGCCAGTGGCGGGCGTACCAGCGCATGGCAGCCTCCACATTCAGCATGTGCCGCCGCAGCGACGCCGAGGGGGTGTGTTCCAGCATGAGGGCGTAAGCCTGGGCGCGGTTCATGCCGTAGAGTCTAGAGAAATCAGAGGGTCTGGAGAAAGAGGACGCCCACACGCTTGCGGACGCCCTCTTCTTTCCCGGCCTTCAGATGCTCAGAACTGTTCAGCGGATATACGTGGCCCACTCCGGCTGCCAGTGGGCAAATTGTCCGTGCGCGTAGACGCCGAAGGTGGGGGCATGCGGGCGCGTCCGCAGGGGCATGGCCGCCTCGTCGGGGGTGCGGTCCCCCTTGCGCTGGTTGCAGGCGCGGCAGGCGGTGACCACGTTGTCCCAGTTGTGCCGCCCACCGCGCGAACGGGGCATCACATGGTCCATGGTCAGTTCCTCGGACGCGCCGCAATACTGGCAGGCGAAGGTGTCGCGCCGTAGCACGTTGCGGCGGTTGAACGGCACCGGATGCACGCGCGGGCGGCGCACGTAGCGGCGCAGACGGATCACGCTGGGGACAATCAGAGTGGTGCTGGGTGAGCGGATCACGTCGTCGCTGTCTTCCAGCACCTCGGCCACGCCGTATTGCAGCAGCGTGATGGCCCGTTTGGTGCTGGTGACGTGCAGCGGTTCGTAGGACGCGTTCAGCACCAGCACGCGCGGCGCGTTCAGGTCCGGCACCACGCGCGCGCTGAGGTTGTCATCAGCCGCCGTGATGCCGTGAGATGGTCGCCCGAGTTCTTCCACCCTGCCCTTGACTGTCATGCCCCGCATTCTACGGCGTGGGGGTCAGAATCATGTTGTGCCTGGACGCCTATTGATGGGGGCGCGGAAGTAAGCGCAATGGCTCAGAAGGGTGGTGGACAAGGCCCGTGAGCCTCCATTTCACCGCTTATCCTCATCCCGTCCGCAGCCCGCCGCGTAGCAGTTCCAGCACGCCATCGGCGATGTACTGCACGGCCAGCGCGCCCAGCAGCACGCCCAGCACGCGGGTGACCACATGTACGCCGGTCACGCCGATCACGCGGGCAATCTGGCCGCTCAGGCGCAGGGCCAGATAACACAGCGCCAGCACGAAGGCGGTCACGAGAAACACCACTGCCAGCAGCAACGGATTGCCGTGCGCGGTGTTGGCCTGAATCATGATCGAGGCCAGCGTACCGGGACCGGCGATCAGCGGAATCGCCAGCGGAAACACGCTGATGTCTTGGCGCTCCTGGGCCTCCGCGCCTTCCTCGGCGGTTTCCTTGCTGCCGCTTGGCCGGGCAAAGACCATATCCAGCGCGATCAGAAATAGCAGCACGCCCCCCGCCACCCGGAAGGCGCTGAGGCTGATGCCCAGGTTTTCCAGCAGGGCGCGGCCCACCAGCCCGAACACCAGGATGATGCCCCCGGCCACCAGCGCGGCTTTCAGGGCCACCTTGCGCCGCTCGAAGCTGGGCCGGTTGCCTGCCAGCCCGATAAAAATGGGCGCGAGGCCAATCGGGTCCATGACCACCAGCATCGTCAAAAATGTTTGCAGGGCGATGCTGGAAACCTCGGTCACGTTCACGCGGCTTAACGTAACACTCCGGGAGCGCGGGGCGTGTGATCTGTGGCGGGCGGTGCGGGGAAAGAACCCGCGTGCCTATTGCCCCACGGCGGGCCGCACGTTCAGTTCCAGAGAGCCGTCCGCGCTGACGGTCCGCCCATTCTTGACCAGGGTGCCCTGCACGCCCGCCGTATAGGTGTTGATGCCGGTGCCGGGCTGGATGGTGATGGTGATGGGAAAGACCTCTCCGGCCTCCACAGCGGTTTTGGGCAACGTGACCACGACGCCAGCGGCGCTGCCTTGACCGTTGAGTTTGAACTGGCCGGGATGGTTCTGGGTGTTGAAGCCGCCGATACGCCCGGTCAGCTCCCGAGTCTCGCCCACCCGCAACGTCAGGCTGGAAATGGATTCTCCGTCCGTCTGGGCCAGTACGACGTAGCCGCCCGCGCAGCCGCTGCCGCGCAGGGCCGAGATGTCACGCGCGCCCACATACAATGCAGGCAGCAATGAAGACACCACCAGCCCCAGCCCCAGCGCCGCCCGTGGAGCGCTGCGCCAGTTGACCGCCGTGAACCCCAGCCCACCCGGCCCCAGCAGCAGCGGCACGATCAGAGCCAGGACCGTGCGGCCCTCGCAGGGGGTGGTCAGCAGCGCGTCGGCCAGGGCGCGCACGCCGAAGGTGATCAGCACGCCGAGACCCCAGCCCAGCAAAAAGGACGGCAGGAATTCCTGAGCGCGGTAGGTCGGGAATTCCTGCGGGGTGGGCTGCGGCTCGGTCATAACGGGAGCCAGCGTAGCGCGCGGGGGGCGGGACGGATGCCGGAGGGGTGCGGGACGTGCTGGGTTGTGGCCTCAGGCCAGCGGTTCTCCGGGGAGCTTCTCCTGCGGCGCGGTGATCGGGGCTGCCGGGCGCGGGGCCAGAATCGCCACCGCCAGCAGGCTCAGGCCCGTGACCAGCACGGCGATGCCCAGACCCGCCGAGGCATTGGGGAAGTATGGGGCGTCCAGCACTGCGCCCTTGATCCCAGCCCCTGCGATCAGCACCAGCCCAGCCGTCCACAGCGTTCTGGCCCAAGAGGTTGCCCCTGCCCGGTGCGCCTGAACCGCCGTGACCAGCCCCACCGCCAGCAGCGCCAGACTGGACGCGATCAGCCAGGGCCGCAGGTCAGCGGTTTGCGGGCTGAAGCGTACCCCCAGGGCCAGTGGCACCAGCAGGGTCCAGCCTCCCAGCCACAGGGCCTGAGCGACGTGCGGCTGCGCTTCGGCAGTGAGCGGGAGTCCTCCAAACGGGCGGGCCAAGCCAGCGAGAAGCGTTAGCCCCCCTGCCGTGCGTGTCAGCCACCACCCGGCAGCCAGGACCAGCCCGCCTGACGCCGCCACATCAATCCGGTTCAGGTCTGCTCCGTATCCACCCGGCCAGCCGGCCATGAGCAGGCTCAGCAGAATCAGGCCGCCCAGGCCCAGCAACGTGTCCATGCGGCCCCCCCAGCTCAGGGTCAGTTTCAGCGGCGCGGTCAGCAGGGCCAGCAGCGCCAGTGCGCCGGGAATGCCCAGCGCGGGCCACCATTGCTGCGTGGCGCGGCCCAGCGCCAGGGCCAGCAGGACCAGCGCCACGCCCTCAGTAAGCTGGCGCGGCGCGACTTCGGTAAAGGTGCGTGGCGTGGCCCGCAGCAGCGCTGCACCTGCCAGCAGGGCCACCACGACGCCCAGAACCAGCAGCGCCGGCGTCTGAGGGACGTCCGTGTTGAAGACCAGCAACAGGCTGCCCAGCGTGACTAGGGGCGCGGCCATCCAGAAGGGGACTGTGTTTCCTGTCCCGCCTGCCCTGCGTGTCCACAGCAGCGCCGCCGCCAGCAGCACTCCGCCCGCCAGCACTCCTATTCCGGCAGCCAGCAGGGCCAGGACCAGCACGGCGCTGCACAGCGCAGCCAGCAGGGTCGGCGTCCGGTGGGGACGGAGGCGGCGGACCTCGCCCTTTTCCTGCGCTGCCCCGCTGACCTGTTTCGGTGGGCGGGCTGCGGTGACCCAGGCGTCCCGGCCCAGTCGCCACGCGGCCAGCAGACCCAGTGCGGCGGGGGCAGCTCCCAGCAGCGCTCTACCCAGATCATCTGGGCGGGCGAGATACACCATTTCTCCTAGCGAGAGGCCCAGCGTCAGGCCCATGCCCCACAGCGCCGTGATTCCCAGGCCCAGCGCCCCCACCCGTAGCCAGAAACGGCTGCGCCCGTACAGGCCCACCAGCAGCAGGGCCGCCGCCACGCTTGCCAGCGCCACAGGCTCAGTGCGCGCGCCCAGCACGCTCAGCGCCAGCGCCCCGGCCACCCCTGTCGCCCCGGCGGTCAGGCTGCCAGCCACCGCGCCTGCCAGTGGCGAGTCCTGTGCTGTTCGGCGGCTCCAGGCCAGTCGGGCCGCCACCAGCAGTGCGGCCAGGATGATCAGAGAGAGGGCCAGCGCTCCTGCCTTCAGTCCATTTTCTCCTGCTACCGCACCCACTGCCGCCGCCACCAGCACCTGCGGGGTCAATACTGCCCACGCCGCGCCCAGGGCCACACCATCGGCGCGGTCTGCTCCTGCGTCCCTGTCCGAATCCTGGCGCAACCGGGTGAGCAATGCCAGCGGCACACTCAGGGCCAGCAGACCGAAGGCCAGCCAGGGCAGTAGGCTCAGGGGTCCGTCGGTAAGTTGCAGCGCGGACGCCAGTTCCTGCGTTCTGGAAGGTAGATTGTCCGCCACATGGCTCTGCGAGGCCACGAACCAACCCACGGGGACCGCGCCTGCTGCTGCAAGCGTGAGGGTCAGGGCCGCGCGGCGGGAGGCGGGAGCGTCAGGGCTGACTTCTCCATCCTGTGCCTTTTCAAAATTTGCCTCTTCAACAGCGGCGTCCTGACCCGCGCGGCCCTGCCAGACCGCCACCGCCGCGAGCAACAGGACTGCGCCCGCCGCCGGGATGGACCAGCGGCCCAGATCGTCGGTGAGCATCCAGGTACTCAGGGCCGCGCCGCCTACCGCCAGCGCCCCCAGAAGCAGTTCGCGGCGGCGCAGGGCGTCCAGCAGCAGCGCCGCGCTCAGACCCAGCAGGCCCAGCATCACCGCTCCCGGTCCCCAGTCGCCGGGCAACCGCTGGGACAGGCTGCCCACGCCCAGCGCCGCCACGCCGTAGCCCAGCCCGCGCAGGGCACCGGACACCGGCCACGGCACCCGCCGCGCGTTGAAGTACAGCAGCCCGCCGAAGGCGAAGACCGCCACCAGCAGCGTCCACGCTGGAGCGCCCAGCGCCCGCAGCGTAAAGGCCAGGCCGCCCAGCACCAGCACCCCGCCGATCAGGCTGATGCGCGCCCGGCTGAATTGCGGCCCCCACAGCGACGGCCCGCGCGGTCTGGGCGGTGCTGGCGGCGTGGCAAGTGGCGGGGCTGGAATTGCTGGTGTGGGTTGATCTTCCGGCCAGATGGGCGCGGCAACCTGGGGAACAGATGTGGCGTGTGGCGTGTGGTTGGCAGCAACCTCTGTCTCTGTTTCAGTCGGCGCTGGAGACGTTTGGAAGCGCGAGGTCCGCAACTCGGTTTCCAGCACTTCCAGGCGCTGGGCCAGGAACCGGGTCTGCTGTCGCGCCTTCCCCGCGCGGGACAGGGCCACGAACGACAAGATCAGCGCCAGAACGGCCAGCAGTTCAAACATGCTCCAGCTTACGCGCCAGTCCGGGGCGTAACAGCGCAATTGGAAGCGGGTTCAAAACAGTTCTTCCCGAACGCAGTTGTGCCGCTCTAAAGCAGTTGTCATTAAAAGACCATCTTAATGACCGAGCGGAGCGAGTGGCTTTTACTCAGCAGGACACAGAATGGAGTCGCCGGAAGGCTTTTGTTCCGGCGACGTAATTCGGGGAACTGCTCTAGCTGACTTTTTCGGGCTGACAGTCCGGGCAAACCCCGATAAATTCCAGCCGCACGTCGGTCACCTGAAACCCGGCGGGCAGCGCGGCGGCAGGCAGTTGGGGCAGTTCGCCTGCGTCCACATCAAAGACCGCGCCGCAGCCCCGGCAAACGGCGTGGTGGTGGTCCTCGCCTGCGCGCTTGTAGTCGTAACGGGTGGCCTGTCCGGCGCGTTCTAGCGTGACCACCACGCCGCCCGCAACCAGGGAGTCCAGCGTGCGGTACACGGTTCCCAGGCTCAGGCTGGGCAGGCTCTGGCGCACCTGTGCGTGAATCCAGGCCGCGTCCGGGTGAGACCGCGCCGCCCGCAGCACCTCAATCACTGCCGCCCGCTGCTTGGTCTGCCGCACCATCGTCATGTAGGCAGTCTAGCAAAGGTGTTCTAGGTAAAAATGGAAGCTTGGGCGGCGCGGCGTTCCTATTCCTCTGGCTACCCCCTTGCATTTCGTTCACCCAAACCCGTAGAACACTGAACGAGATGTCATCTGCCTCAACTTCTGGCCGCCTGCTGGACCTCCTGACCGACACCCCCCAGTCCGGGGAGATGCTGGCCGGGCGGCTGGGCGTGGGCCGCGTGACCGTGAACACGCTGGCCCACGGGTTGCAGGAGGACGGCATTCCGTTGCAGATCACCCGTGCCGGATATGCCCTGACCCCTGGCACGCCCGCGTCGGGGCTGGTGCGCCGGACCGGGACTCTAGGCATGGCCCTGCGTTACCGGGGAACCGTGGGTAGCACCCAGGATGAGGCCCGCGCCTGGGCTGATGACGCGGCGGACCCCGCCCCGCACGGCGCGGTGGTGGTGGCTGAGCGCCAGACCGGCGGGCGCGGACGGCGCGGGCGTGCGTGGACCCCCATCCCCGGAGGCCTGACCTTCAGCGTGCTGCTGGGCGGCGGGGGAGAGGACGGCTGGCCTCCGCTGACCCTGCCCGAACTGGCGTTAATGCCGCTGGCGGCGGGTGTGGCGGTGCAGGCGGCCTGCGGGGTTGGCGGCCTGAAATGGCCCAATGATCTGCTTGCGCCGGATGGTCGCAAACTGGCCGGAATTCTGCTGGAGGCCGATCTGCGCGGCGAGGAAGCCCGGCGCGCGGTGCTGGGCATCGGCCTGAACGTCTCTGATGCCCCGGCTGGTGCGGCCCACTTGAGCGAACTGCGCCCCGAGGTGACCCGAGCGGGGGTGCTGGGTGACATCCTTTCCCAGCTTGATCACTGGCTGCGCGCCCCGCCCGCCGAGATTCTGGACGCCTGGGCGCGGGTCAGCGTGACCCTGGGCCGCCCGGTGCGCGTGCAGACGCCGCGCGGCCCGCTGGAGGGCGTGGCCGAACGCCTGGATGCGGGCGGCAGCCTGATCGTCCAGACCCCGGACGGCCCGCACACCGTCAGCGCCGGGGACGTGGAACTGATCGGCGCACTGAACGGTGGCCCTGCCCCGTAATCCTTCCGATCCCTGAACATTGCCCCCGCCCCCTCTCAAGGAGATCCTATGACCCAGATCACCCACCCCACCCTCGCCCGTACCCTGGCCCCCGCCCCCAGCCTGACCCGTGACCTGCTGCTGATCGCGGGGGGCGCGGCCCTGATCGCCTTGCTGGCACAGGCCGAACTGCCCCTCAAGCCCGTGCCCGTGACCCTGCAAACGCTGGGCGTGTTGCTCGTGGGCGCGGCGCTGGGTTGGAAGCGGGCCTTCGCGGCGCTGGCGCTGTATCTGGCGGTAGGAGCAGTGGGCCTGCCCGTGTTCGCGGGAGGCGTCGGCAGCGTTGCCAAGTTCGTCGGACCCACGGGCGGCTTTCTGCTGGCCTTCCCCTTTGCCGCTGCGCTAGTGGGTTTTCTGGTGGAACGCTTCGCGCTGGACCGCCGCCCCGCTGGCACCGTGCTGGCGATGCTGGCGGGCAGCGCTGTGATCTACGCGCTGGGCCTCCTGTGGCTGGGCGTGGTCACGGGCCTGAGCGGGCAGCCGCTGCTGGGCGCAGGTCTGCTGCCCTTCCTGCCCGGCGACGCCCTGAAGCTGGGGCTGGCCGCGCTGCTGCTGCCGGGAGCCTGGGCGCTGGTGGGCCGCCGCTAAACGCCGGGACCTCTTTTTCAGGCGTGTGCCACTGGAGAGCCTCTGCTCCGGTGGCACACGCTCTTTTTGCGTTGGTTTTCGCCGTGACTGGAAGCTGGCCGTAACAGCATTCATGAAGTCTTTCCCGCCTCATCCAGCCGCGCTATGCTGCGCCGCAGTCATGATTGAACGAAAGCCTCTGGTGTCGCTGGGCGACCTGAACTGGGATGTGCTGGCCAAGCCCGACACCATGCTGCTCTCCGGCGGCGACACCACCGGGCGGCTGGAACTGTCGGGCGGCGGCAGCGCGGCCAATCTGGCGGTGTGGGCGCGGCGGTGCGGCTATCCGTCCACCTTCGTGGGCAAGATTGGCCGGGACCGCTTCGGCGAACTGGCCACTGCCGAGCTTCAGGCCGAGGGTGTGGAGACCGAGCTGATCCTCAGCACCGAGCATCCCACCGGGGTGGTGCTGGCCCTGATTGACCGCCGGGGCCAGCGGGCCATGCTGACCGGGCAGGGGGCGGACTGGGAACTGCTGCCCGCCGAATTGCCGGAGGGTGTGCTGCGGGCGGCGGGTCACCTGCACCTCACCGCCTGGAGCCTGTTCCGCGATCCTCCGCGCGCCGCAGCGCTGGCGGCAGCTCTGCTGTCCAAGTCCTCCAGAACGGGGGAGGGCAACGCCACCCTGAGCCTGGACCCTGGCAGCTTCCAGATGATCCAGCAGATGGGCCGCGAGAACTTCCTGGACATCGTGGACCATGTGCCCTTTGACCTGCTGTTCCCCAACGATGACGAGGCCCGCGCCATGAGCGGCTGCGCCCACTCCGCCGACGCGCTGAGCTGGCTGCGCGAGCGTTACCCACACGCGCTGGTGGTCCTGAAGATGGACGCAGACGGCGCACTCATTGAAGGACCGGACCAGCCCCGCGTGGCGGTGGCCGCCACCCCCGACACCCTGATTGACGCCACCGGGGCTGGGGACGCTTTCGGCGGCGCATTCCTGGCGGGCTGGCTGGCCCACCGCAACGCAGAAAAGGCTGCTCGACTGGCCGTCGAGGTGGGCGGCTGGGTGGTCTCCCGCTTCGGGGCACGCCCCCCCGCCGACGCTGAACTGGCGGCCCGGCTGGCCCGGCATCCGCTAGAGGCCGCGCCTCCTCAGTCCGCGCGGGCCGGGGCGAGCCTGTGACCCGGCTGCGTGGGGGCCGTGCCCCAGTCTGGACCAGGGTTCTGCTGATTCTGCTGGTGTTGCTACTGCTGGCGGCGCTGGGCGCGTTTCTGTATGTCCGTAACCTGACTGCGCCTGCCGGGGGCGCGGCCTACACGCTGGAGGTCAAACCCGGCGACACGCTGGCGGCGGTGGCCCGTGAATTGCAAGGGAAGAAGATCATCAAGAGTGCCGACGCCCTGCGCTTCGTGATGCGCCAGAACGGTACGGCGGGCAGTCTCAAGGAAGGGATGTACGATCTGGACGGCTCCCTGAGCGTGCAGGGGGTGGCCGAGAAGCTGGCGGGTCAGGCGCGCATTCCGGTGATCAACGTGACCGTCCCCGAGGGCAAGCGCATCAAGGATCTCCCGGCCATCTTCCAGAAGGCGGGCTATGACGGCGCGGCCATTCTGGCGGCCCTCAAAGACCCCAGTCTGAGCAAGTACGCCGCCGATACGCAGAAGAATCTGGAAGGGTTCGTCTTCCCGGCCACCTACGAATTCCGGCCCAAAGAAACGCCCCGCAAGATCGTGGAAACGATGGTGGCCCGCATGAACGACGAGTTCACGCCCGAACGGATTGCCAAAGCAAAGGCGCTGGACCTGAGCGTGCGCGACTGGGTAATCCTGGCCAGCATGGTGCAGGCCGAGGCTGCCAACGATCTGGAAATGCCCATCGTGGCCGGGGTGTTCCTCAACCGCATCAAGGACGGGATTGCGCTGGGCAGCGATCCCACCGTGGCTTACGGGCTGGGCAAGGACCTGCCGGACCTGGACCGTTCGGCGGGGGATTTCACCACGGACACGCCGTACAGCACCTATACCCGTATGGGCCTGCCCGCCGGACCCATCAACAATCCCGGTCAGGCCGCCTTGCAAAGTGTCCTGAACGCCAACCTCAAGCTGGCCGATGGACGTGACGCGCTGTACTTTCTGCATGCGCCGAACGGCAAGATTTACGTGAACCACACCTATGCTGAACACCTGCGTGACAACGAGCGGTATCGGTGAAGCAGTGGGCTGGGGCGGCGTCTAGAAAATCTGAAGGTCAACTGGTCAGTATTGGGGTTAAACAACTCTGATCAACAGTTCGGGCAGTTGCTGAAGCCGGGCGAGGATCACGTAGCAGACGCGGTGGTTTCAACTTTTCCCCTTGAGTGGGAAGACAGGGCAGGGGCGAAAAGAACCGCCATTCCAGGGTTACTTCTCGGGTGCTGCTTTACTTTCTGGCACTCCGGGAAGGTGCTGGAGTGTTCATCCATATCGCGAAACCCATAGAGACTGGATTCGTCCCAGTCGTCACACAAAAAGTAGCCGATCAGTATTTTTCAGGCGGAAAGCGAAGCCGCGCCGAGAGGGCAATTCCGCGTTTTGGAGGGTTTCTATCTCCCTCCCTCGCGCGTCAACCACAGGGGCGTTCATGGGTCGTTCAGGGGTGGGCTGTCATGCTCTGTTCAGCTTCAACCTGAACCACCAACGGCGCGTCGTTTGTCCTCCCGCCTCACTTCTGCTTCTGGAGGTTGACCATGTACAGGAACCGTCTTTCTGTGGGCCTCGGCATTCTTCTCTCGGCGGCGCTGCTGGGCTGTGGCAACCACAATATCGGCACGCCCACCCCCACCCCCACCAACGTCGCGCCCGTGGCGGCCTTTGCCCTGACCGGCGATGCTTTCACGGCCAGTGGGGCCTCCGCCTTCAAGACCGTGAAACTGGACGCCACCACCTCCAGCGATCCCAACGGCGACGCCCTGACCTACCGCTGGGATCTGGGAGACGGCAACACGGCCACTGGCCCGGTCGTTTCCACCAGTTACCCGGGCGGGGCGTTCACGGTGAAGCTCACGGTGACGGACCCCGGCGGCCTGAGCAACGCGGCCACCCAGACCCGGACCTACACCCAGGCCGCCGCGACAGGCAGCGCTGATGTGAAAGTCAAGGTCGTGGACACGGGCGGAACCCCCCTGAGCGGCGTGGTCGTCACGCTGTCGGGCAACGTGGGCACCACCGACGCGCTGGGGGTCGCGCAGGTCAGCGGCGATACGGGCCGCCTCAGCCTGCTGAAAGTGGCGCGGGCCGGATTCATGACGCAGACGGTTCAGACCGAACTGAAGACTGGAGCGGCGAACGCCACCATCCAGGTCACTCTGCGCCCCCTGGAAACGGTTCAGACCCTGAACGCAGCCACGGGCGGAACCCTCAGCGCCGGGAGTGGCGCAAGCGTCACCGTGCCTGCCAACGCGTTCGTGGACAGCAGCGGCAACGCGGTCACAGGAATGGTTCAGGCCATGCTGACGCCCATCACAGGCGCAGATGTGACCTTCCCCGGCCACGGTGAGGCCCTGTCGGCGGCGGGAACGCGTGCCAACCTCTTTAGCTACGGCATGCTGGACGTGCAGTTTGCCCAGGGAACGCAGAAGCTTCAGCTTGCGCCGGGCAAGACCGCGCAGTTGCTGCTGGACCTGAATGCCAGCAAGCACCCGGACGGCAGCCCCATTAACGTGGGTGACAGCATTCCGACATGGTGGTTTAACGGTCAGGTAGGGCTGTGGATAGAGGAAAGTGCGGGTCAGGTGATAGCCAGCGCGACTGCGGCCAGCGGCAAGGCCCTGAAGATGACCGTCAACCACTTCACCACCTGGAACTGGGACGCCGTGTACAACGGAAGCAGCACGACCCTAGCCGTGAAATGCATGCACCTGGATGGCGGCGGCAACCCCACGGTGGCGCTGGCGGTGGGGGAGACGTGCCACCTGACCGGATTCATTCAACTGCCGGGCAGCAATGGGATGGCGCAGGTCTGGCACGACAGTTATATCGACTCCACTGGCGTCACCGCCATGGGCATCCCCACCGGAATGGTGGTCACGCTGACGGGAACGGCGAATGGCATGAGTGGCGCGGCCACCACCACCACGGGCAGCTTTCCCACGCTGGCCAGCCCCCTGATCATTCCGCTCAATACCGTGTTTATCGCGCCGCCGCCCAGTAACACGCTCGCCTTCCTGACCCCCGTTGTCAGCGTCACCGACAGCACTGGCGCATTGATGGTCAACGCAGACAACACCCTCACAGTTCCTCCCGGCAGCACGCCGACGTTCACCCTCACCAAGAGCGGCATCCCGCAACCCTTTAGCCCCTGCAATTTCGCCAGCCTCGTGCTGCCCTGCTTGCAGAGTGCTACAGAGACCACGCTTGGGCAGATGCACGTTTCCGTGGTCCTGAGCGGCAATCCCGCCACCTACGCGCTGACCGCCACGCTCGGCGCGCAAACGGCCAGTTACACCATCAGCGTTTACTGAAGCAGGGGGTTCCAATTCTACCCTGAAAGCCGTTCCAGACCGCCTGGATATCTTCGCCCTCCTGCAAAACTGCGGCTATAGCGCCCCCTGACGTTGTGGCCGCGATTTGCCGTCTCGCATACCTGGAAATGGGTGCTGGACGTGGGCCAGACGGCCATCCGTATCGGCACGCCAGCAACTCTCACCCAAATTGACAAGATCGTCTGAAATGCAGAGACTGTTGCGCCGCCTACACTCTGGGCTATGTCCTCCAGCCAGTTCCTGAAACGGCGAAATGCCCTGTGGCAGCGATTGCGCGAGCTGTTGGCGGAGGATGACTCTGCAAATTCCCCGGAGTTTGAGGCGGCCCTGCTTGAACTCTCCGAACTGATCGGCTGGGAGCGGACGCGGGTGCTGGCGGGCCTGGGTTTGACTGAGATGGAGTTGCTGGAGGACCAGCCTTGAGCGGCCCCGAAATCATCCCCTTTGACTGGCAGCGCATCTGGCTGGGCGACGCGCCGCCGCTGTTCCTGCTGGAAATCGTCTTCCGTACCGCCGTGATCTTTCTGTGGTTGCTGTTCCTGTTGCGGCTGACGGGTAAACGTGGGCTGGCCCAGCTCAGCGCGCTGGAACTGGTGATCGTGATTGCGCTGGGTTCGGCGGCGGGCGATCCACTGTTTTACCCGGAAGTGCCACTGCTTCACGCTATGCTGGCTCTGGCCCTGGTGGTGGGCTTTCAGCGGGTGCTGTCGCGGCTGGTGGTGCGCTCCGAGACTGTAGAGAGTTTCATGGAGGGCCAGCCGGTGGAACTGGTGCGCGACGGCGTGTTTGACGTTCGGGTGCTGGAAGGAGCCAACCTCAGTCGCGAAGATTTATTTGAGAAACTGCGCGCCCAGAGCGTCATGCAACTGGGCGAGGTCCGCCGCGCCTACTTTGAGCAGGACGGCACCCTGACCGTGTTCAGCCACGACAAAAATTCGCTGCCCGGCCTGCCCGTGGTGCCGCCGTGGGATTTAGAGAAGCCTGTGGTTCTGAATCCCGATGAGCCGCAGCAGGGCCGTGTGGCCTGTCTGGATTGCGGGCGCGTAGTGCAGGTCAGCGGGTTGCTGGGTGCCTGTGCGTGCGGCGGCAAGGATGGCTGGATGGTGGCCGTGGTTGATCCGCTGGCAGGCCCTTCGGGTGTCTAACTGTCTAACCGCCAGAAGATTTTTTGCGGTTAGACAGTTTGACAGCCTCTACTCCTGCGCCACCAGCAGCAAAGCCCGCCCGTCGTGGTCCCCCGTCGTCTCGGTGGGCGTGTCAAGGGCCGAATCCAGATTCAGATAGCCCTGCGGCTTGAAGATCGTCTTCGCAGCCAGTTGCTTGCTCAGGTCCTCGCGGGCCACCTGAAACGAGCTGTACGGGTGGCCGGGCGTGGGCAGCCAGCGGAAGTTCTCGCGGCTGAACGAGGCGATAAAAATGGTCTTGCCGCTCATGTCAAACGGCCCGAACACGCGCCCGTGGTTGTTGGCGTCGTACCACGGACCATCGCTGAAGGCCAGTCCCTTGCCCTGCGGAAACTGACCCTTCAATTGTCCGTTCAGGAGGCCGTAATAGCCGTCGCTGTGCATGTTCTTGGGACCGTAGCCCGCCTTGTTCATGGCGTCCAGCATCCGCCGGGTAGCGTCCTCGGGCGTCTTCGCAATGGGGTCAACCATGACCACGTTGATCGGCTCGCGCAGGGTGCGGCCCCCTACCTTCTCGCCCAGCCAGGTGGCGTTTTCCAGATTTTTGGTGATCATCCAGCGGCCCAGATCGCCCACGCCGTCAATCTTTTGCACCACGTCGTCGGGTGCGGCGCGGAAGCTGGCGGGATCAGGCAGCGGGCCGGTCTGGGCGGGGGCGCAGGCGGCCAGGGTCAGGGTGAGGGCGCAGAGAGAGAGAAGTGGCAGGGAACGCTTGAACATGGGTGGACCTCCAGGGAAAAGAACAGCAGTGATTTCGCGCAGAATAGGGCATTTTTTACCTTCTCTGCCGTGCAAAAAGGGGGACACTCGCACTTGAATGAATTCGCCTTAAGCGCGATTCTGAAGCAACGAAACGGGCAGATCAGCCCCGGCACAGTTCACTGCCGAAATGCAGGCAACCTCTTAAACTAGGAGCCAGATGACCACCAAAAGCAGCATTAAAAAAGGAAATCTCATGACGACGTTGCTGGGCGGGGCCACCGTGGTCACGCTGGCGGTGGCGATTGTGCTGGGTCTGGCCGCGCCGTTGGACGTGAATCAGGGTTCGCTGGTGCGCCTGATGTTCGTGCATGTGCCGAGCGCGTGGCTCAGTTATCTGGCCTATGGCGGCACGGGTCTGTTCGGCCTGCTGTATCTGATCCAGCGCCAGCGACGCTGGGACCGTCTGGCCCTGGCCAGCGCAGAGATCGGCGTGCTGTTCACGGTGGTCACGATTGTCGGCGGGATGCTGTGGGCCAAACCCACCTGGGGAACGTACTGGGTCTGGGACGCCCGCCTGACCACCACGGCGCTGAGTCTGGTGGTCTACGGCGGCTACCTGCTGATCCGCACTTTAATTGACGATCCCGAACGTCGCGCCCGCGTGTCGGCAGTGGTGGGCATCGTGGGAACGCTGTACGTGCCCGTCAATTACATGGCGGTGGAGTGGTGGCGCGGCGTTCACCAGACCCAGACCCTCAAACTGCTGGGCAAGGTGCGGTTTGACGCCGCCCCGGTGTACGGCTGGGTGCTGCTGATGGCTGTCGTCGCCTTCACCTTCCTGTACCTGTACCTTCTGCGCGTGCGTGGAACATTGGCCGCCCGCGAGGAAGCCCGCGAGGAGCGCGAACTGATGGAAGACTTGGGCACGCCGGGTCAGATGGGGGCGTCTCATGGATAAATACAGCGTTTATGTGATCGTCGTGTACGCCGTAACTTTTGTGCTGTTGCTGGGGTATCTGGTGTGGCTGTGGGCGCGCCTGCGCGCGGTGAAGGATGAGACAGGTGAGGTTCCGAGATGAGCAGTCCCACGCCTAAGCCGCTGCCCCGCGCACGCCAGCGCCGCCGCAATCCGTTGCCCATCGTGCTGGGCGTCACCGCTCTGGTGGGCCTGACTGCCTTTATCGCCTTCGGGAATCTGAACAAGAGCCTGGAATACTTCGTGACCCCCACCGAGTATTCGCAGCAAAAGGCCGAGCTGGAAGGCCGCCCCATTCGCATCGGTGGGCTGGTGCGGGCGGTCAATTATGACCCCCAGACGCTTGATCTGAAATTCGTTGTCTCGGATGGTGGGGCCAGTTTTCCGGTGCAGTACGTAGGCGCAGTGAGTGACCTCTTCAAGGAAAATCAGGGCGTCGTGGTGCGTGGCGAGTTTCAGGGCAACACCTTTCATGCCAACGAACTGATCGTCAAGCACAGCGAGGAATACAACGTTCCCAAGACGCAGACCGAGCTGAAGGACATGCTTCAGCAGACGCAGTAATGGGGGGCGGGATGGATTCTGATCGCCTCCCGCGCTCTGCATTCCCGGAGGAACACCCGTGCTTAATCTGATTTCTTTCCAGTCCAGCGCCCTGGGTTCGCTGGGGCAGATCGCGCTGCTGGGCGCGCTTGCCTTCACGCTGGCGGGCATGACACTGGCCTTCGTGGGCGGTATCCGTGCCGACGCGCGGGTGGTGGAGGCAGCGCGCCGGGCAACATGGGCCGTTTTTGCCCTCGTTACGTTGGGCATTCTGGTGCTGATGGTGGCGCTGCTCAAGGACGACTTCACAGTGCGCTACGTGGCCGAACATTCCATGCGCGCCTCGCCCACCTGGATCAAGATCACCAGCCTGTGGGGCGCGCTGGAGGGCAGCATCCTGCTGTGGGCGTGGCTGCTGTCGGGCTTTGCGGTCATCCTGTCGCTCACGTTGCGGCGCGACGCCCTGCGGCCCTGGGCACTGGGCACCATGTTCGTCAGCCTGCTGTTCTTCGTGGGCCTGTGCGCCACCATCGCCTCGCCGTTCACGCCCGTCTCTGGCCTGCTGGCCGATGGGCGCGGCCCCAATCCAGCCTTGCAGAACCACTGGATGATGGCCGTTCACCCGGTCCTGCTTTACCTGGGCTTCGTGGGCCTGAGCGTGCCGTTTGCCTATGCGGTGGCCGCCCTCGTCACAGGCCGATTGAGCGATCACTGGGTAGTGATCACGCGCCGCTGGACACTGGTGGCCTGGGTCTTCCTGACCGCTGCCATCGTCGCGGGCGGCTGGTGGAGTTACGAGACGCTGGGCTGGGGCGGCTACTGGGCCTGGGACCCGGTGGAGAACGCCTCCTTTATTCCGTGGCTGCTGACCACCGCCTTCCTGCACAGTATTCAGATTCAGGAAAAGCGTGGGCTGATGCGCTCGTGGAACGTGTGGCTGATCGTGCTGGCTTATTCCAGCACCGTGCTGGGCACTTTCCTGAACCGCAGCGGCATCGTCCAGAGCGTCCACGCCTTCGCGGGCGGCCCGGTGGGGCCAGTCTTCCTGGGGTTCCTGGCCTTCCTGCTGATCGTGGGCATCGGTCTGGCCGCGTGGCGCGCGCCCGCCCTGCGTGACGAGGCGGAGGTTCCCGCCCCGGTCAGCCGTGAGGGCGCGTTCCTGGCGGGCAACTGGCTCTTTTTAGTCTTCGCATTTATGGTGCTGCTGGGCACGCTGTTTCCCACCTTCGTGGAAGCGGTGCAGGGCCGCCGGGACGCCAGCGTGGGACCCGCCTTCTACAACGCCTTCGCCATTCCGCTGGGCCTGGGCCTGATGCTGCTGATGGGCGTGGGACCGCTGCTGCCCTGGCGGCGCGCGGACGGTCAGAATTTGATGCGGGCGCTGGTGCCGCTGCTGGCCTCCGGCGTGGGCGCAGCGCTGATCGCCTTCGTGTTCGGCATCCGCGCAACGGGCGTGCTGCTGACTATTGCGCTGGCGGCCTATAACATCGTCGGCTTGGGCTTGCTGACCGCCCGCGCGGCGCGGCAGAGCGGTGGCCTGGGCAGGACGCTTCAGGCGCAACCCCGCCGTTATGGTGCGTACACCGCCCACATCGGTCTGGTGGTGCTGGCGCTGGGCATCGCCTTCAGCGGCGCGTACCGTCAGGATGCCCAGGCCACGCTGAACCTGCGGGCCGCCGCCCCCACCACCCTGCTGCACGAGCAGTTGGAATTGACCGGGCTGCGGCAGCAGGACCGGGGTTTTGGAACCTCTGCCATCGCGTCCGTGTCCATTGACGGCAAGCCTTTTGAGGCGCGGCTGAACACCTACGTTCAGGCCCCCGGCACCCTCTTTCCCGCTCCCGCCGTGCGTTACGGCGCGCTGGGTGACACCTATCTGGTGGTCACGAGCATTGACCCCAAGGGCCAGTGGGCCAGCATCCGCCTGATTGAAAGCCCGCTGGTATCGTGGATCTGGTGGGGCACGCTGATCATCTGCCTGGGCGCGGGCCTCACGCTGGTCAGCCCGGCGCGGCCTGTGCTGCGCGCTGCCCCCGCTGGGCTGGCCCCGGCGACGGACTAGAGAGGCAGAAGCAGGCTGAACCGCCATTGAGAGTTGACTATGACTGACACACCTTCCACCCAAACAACCAAACCCAATCCCGCTCCCATCTGGAAGCGTGCCATTCCTCCCCTGATCGCGGCGGCGCTGGTGGGTGTGCTGGGTTACACGCTGCTCAGCCCGGCCAAGAATGTCACCACGGGCGGCCCGCTGATCGGCAAGGCCGCGCCCGCCTTTACCCTGACCAGTCTGGACGGCGTTCCCATCAGTCTGGCAAGCCTGAAGGGCCGCCCCGTCGTCCTCAATTTCTGGGCGTCGTGGTGCGGCCCCTGCCGCGAGGAAGCGCCGCTGTTCCGCGAACTGGGAACGCAGCAGACGGCGGACGGCGTGGCGATTCTGGGCATCCTGTTTCAGGAAACAAAAGAGCAGAACGCCCGTGATTTCATCAAGGAATACGCGCTGGCCTACCCCAACCTGCGGGACCCCGGCATTAATACAGGCGTGGATTACGGCGTGTCTGGCATTCCCGAAACCGTTTTTATTGACAAGGCGGGCATCGTGCAATTCATGGACCGGGGCGGCCTGACCCGCGAACGCCTGAACGCGGGGCTGGAGAAGATCGGTGTGAAGGGGATATGACGTTCTCCAGGGATTCTGGGCTGTGGGGCACAGGGGAGAGGTCCAACCGTCTAACGGTCAAACGGTCTAACCGCAAAACGGGCGTCTTTCTGCCCGCCGCACTCTGCCTCCTCCTCTCCTTCGCCCAGGCTGCTGCCCCCACCACGTCGCCCGCCACCCTGCCCCCCGCGCAGGAGCAGCGTGCCGTCGCCATCCAGAGGAATCTGCGCTGCCCGCTGTGCGACACCGGGGAATCCATCGCGGAATCGCGCAGCGACATCAGCATCAAGATGCGCTCCTCGGTGCGCGAACAGATCGTGGACGGGCGCAGCGATTCGGAGATCTACACCTTCTTCTCTCAGCGCTACGGCAATTTTGTGCTGCTGGACCCGCCCAAGACCGGGCGCAACCTGCTGCTGTGGGGCGCGCCGCTGCTGGCGCTGGCAGGCGGAGGCGCGGCGCTGTGGGCCTTTCTGCGCCGCAAGGGAACGGCTACGGCCCCGGCTGGTGCGGCGCAGGACGCCGAACCCTACGACTCCTACCTGGATCAGGTGCGCCGTGACACGGGCGGAGGTCAGGGGTGATTTTCAGCCTGATTCTGCTGGTGCTGATCGGTGCGGCGGCGCTGTGGCTGGTGCTGGAACCCCTGCGCCGCGCTGCCCCCGAAGACCCGGACGCTCCCGAACGTGCCCGACTGGCTGCCGAACGGGACCGCCTCTACGGCGAGTTAAATACGCTGGAGGACGAGAGTCGCCGCCCCGATCTGGAACGCCGCGCCGCCCTGACGTTGCGGGCATTAGACGCCCTGCCTCCCGCCTCTAAATCCAAGAATCCGGCCCGTTCGCGCACGCTGGCGCTGATCGGTGTGGGGGTGGCCGCGCTGCTGACGGTGGCGGGCGCGCTGACCTTCATTCCGCGCTGGCAACTGGCCTCGCTGGATGCGGGCGAGGCCGGAAAGGTGCAGGCGGTCCTCAAACTCCCCGGCCTGAAGGCGACGGCCCAGCGCACAGAAAAGAACGCCGATTATCTGGCCTGGGGCCGCGCGGCCTTTGATTCGTCCAATTACGATCAGGCGGTCAGCGCCTACGGCAACGCCCTGAAAACTGATCCGCGCCAGCCCGAAGCATTGCGCCGACTGGGCATTTTGCTGCTCACACGCGGCGAACAGACCGGACAGCAGCTCAGCACCGAGGACGCCCAGCGCGCCGCCTTGCTGATCCGCACCGCCGCTCAGCTCGCCCCCAAAGAACCTGAATCCCAGTTGCTGCTGGGGTTCGCGCTGTCCCGCTTCGGCCAGGATCAGGACGCCCTGAATGCCCTGGAGCGCTACCGCACCCTGGACCCCGCCGGGCGCGATGCCGACGACGTGATTACCTCTCTGCGTGCCCGCCTGAACCAGAGCGATCCGGCCTTGAGCCTGTATGCCGGAAGCTGCGCCTCGTGCCACGGTGCGTCTGGCGCGGGCGGCATTGGCCCCAGCCTGCGCGAATCTACCCTGAGCCGCGCGGCCCTGCGGAGCATCACCGTGAACGGCAAGGGGGCCATGCCCGCCTACCCACAGTTGAAGGACGCCCAGCTCAAGCTGCTGCTGGACCTGATGGAAAAATGGCAGAAGGAGGGATGAAGATGCGGCAGACAGGGCGTCTTTTGCCGTTAGACGGTTTGATTGTCAGACGGTTTGACCTCTCTCTCGTATCCCGCCCCCCAGCATGACCACCCGCCGCGCCCTTCTGGAGAAGTGGTGGCTGATTCCCGTCGCCGCTACTGCCGGAGCCTTCGGCTACATGGGCTGGTACGCCACCCGCGTCACGCTTGGCAAGCAGAAGGCTGGAGCGCCGAACTTTCAGGCGGCGTTAGCTCAGCGAATTGCGCCCCTGACCGACTTAAAGACCGAATGGGCCGACGTGAGTTTCACCTACGCGGGCCGTCCCTGCGCGCTTTTGCGCGTGCCGCAGGCGGTGGCGGGGGGGCTAGAACTGCCGGAAGGCGGGCATCTGGTGGCCTATTCGCGCGTCTGCACGCACCTGGGCTGCACGGTCAATCTGGTGCGTGACCCGGAGGTGCTGGCCTTCGCCTTCAATTACCGCCCGCCGCGTGACGCCCAGCATCCGCAACTGGGCTGCCGCTGCCATTTCAGCGTGTTTGACCCCTTGCAGGCCGGGGACGCGGTGTTCGGCAAGGCCAACGGCCCGCTGCCCCGCGTGCGGTTGGAACTGCGCGGTCAGGAAATCTGGGCGACAGGCATCGAACCCGCCCCGAATCAGGACGGCTAGACTGTGCCCATGAGCGGCGTGACCCTGCATCCGGTGGCCTCCAGCATGATGAGCCACATCGGCCATGACCCGGCCAGCAAGACCCTGACCATCCTTTTTAACAGCGGCAAGCGTTACGACTATGACGGTGTGCCGCAGGAGGTCTATGAACGGTTTCTGGCGGCATCCTCGCAGGGATCGTTTTTCAGGAACGAGATCGATGACTGCTATGAATACCGTCAGGTGCGCGGACGGGGGTGAGCGGCGTGACCCTGACCTGTGGCGACGATCTAGCTGCGTCGGGCGTGCTGATTGCCGCCGCCCTACACCTTAAAGCCCGTGGTGAACCCCTGTGGCCTGAAAGTAGCCTGACGCCCGAACGCCTCGCCCGTCACTACCCCCAGCAGGGCTGGCGCGTGATCTGGCGCGGCGACGTGGCGGTGGCCTGCCTGTGCCTGCTGGAATCGGACCCGTTGTTCTGGCCGGACGATGCTGCGGGGGAGGCCCTGTATTTGCACAAACTGGCCGTTCACCCGGAGGCACGGGGCCAGGGCTGGTCGGCCCTGCTGTTGCAAGAGGCCGTATGCGAGGCGGCAGAACGTGGCAGGACCTGGCTCAAGCTGGACACGGCCACGGCACGTCCCAAACTGCGCGCCATCTACGAAGATTTCGGTTTCCAGAGCGTCGGCCAGCGCACGATCAAGGGCTTCGACGTGACCCTGTACAGGTTGCCCACCTGAACAGGAAGAGGGCGAGGCCGGAGCAACACGCCCTGGCCTCGCCTGAGTAAAATGAAAGATTGAGGTTCAGCGCCGCCCCACCCTGTCCGCGCCTTTCAGAAGTGCGTCTTGCGCGCGTTCCAGACCCTGTACCAGCTCGGCCATCTGCCTGATCTGACTGCTCACCAGCAAGAACTCGGCGGGTGTGGTCCAGCCGGGACGTGGAATGATCTTCAGCAGCCTTTCCAGACGGTCCGATGCCGCCAGTTCGCGCTGCATGGCCCGCAGCGACTCGATCTCGCGGCCCAGTTGCTTGAGGTCGTGGTCTGGGTTGTCGTGGCCGGGGTTGATGATTCCGGCGGGTTCATGGACATTGCTCCTGTTGTGCGCGGCTTCCTGCATCCTGGTCTCCTCCCTGTGGAGTGGAGGCGCGGTTCCATTCCCTGGCTCCCCCCCGGAAGTGGTCTGGAACCGCGCTTGAGAACAGTGTCGGACAGGCACCGTGACCAGACCATGATCGGAATGTTACAAAGCATGACCGCTGCTATTCCACCCACGTCACCGTGATTTCTTCCCAGCGTGCGGGCAGGGTCAGGCGCAGCACGCCGTCCTCGTAGGAAAAGGAGGCGGCCCCGTGGACCTCGCGGATCGGCTCCAGGCCGATGATGTGCAGGACCTCGCGCTGTTCGGGCAGGGCGGCCTCGCCCTCGGTCTCGCGGCGGATGCTCAGCGTTCCGCCTTCGCGGTCCCCCACCAGACGGGTGAATCGGCCCCCCACCGGGCCGTCCCCGGCGTCCTCGTACAGGTGGCCCACGAAGCCGGTCTCGCCCAGGTGGGCCAGCCAGGTCACGCGCTCCCAGCGGGCCTGCGTGGTGTGCGCGGTAGCTTCAGTCAGCGGCAGCGCCTCGCCTGCTTTCAGATACAGCGGCAGCGTGTGCAGCGGCGCGTCGGCGGTCACGTAGGCCGGGCCGTCGTGGATGGCCCCGAATTCGGCCAGATTGAACACGGAAGCCCAGCGCCCCGCCGGGAGGTAGACCTGCCGTTTGCTGTGGCCCGCCGCCATCACCGGGGCCACCATCAACCCCTGGCCCAGCAGGTATTGACTGTCTGCACGCAGGGCGTCCTCGTCGCCCGCGTGGTGCAGTGCCAGCGGACGCAGGATCGGCAGCCCGGTGCGGCTGGCCCCATACGCCAGCGTGTACAGGTGCGGCAGCAGGCGGTAACGCAGCTCCAGCGCGGCGCGAATGATGCTGGTGTACGGCTCGCCGAAGCGCCAGGGTTCCTGGTCCGCCGTGCCCTGCGCCGAGTGGTTGCGGAGGAAGGCGTACCCCACCGCCGCCTGATACCAGCGCGCCAGCAGTTCCCCGGTGGTGTCGCCGCCAAAACCCCCTACGTCCGCTGATGCAAAGGGAATCCCGCTGAGGCCCAGGCCCCCGATCATCGGCAGGCTAAGGGCCAGATGGGACCACGTCGCGGCGTTGTCCCCGGTCCAGACGGTGGCGTGGCGCTGAATCCCCGCGTACCCGGCCCGCGAGATGATCCACGGGCGAATCTGCGGGCTGTACTTGGCGTACCCGGCGCGGCTGGCCTGACTCATGGGGTTGGCGTAGGCGTTGTGCATCTCCAAGTGGCTGTGGGCACCGTGCAGGGCGTCGTAGGGCAGCGTTTTTCCTTCTGTCTCGCGCGGCTGGGCCAGCGAGAAGCAGGCGGGTTCGTTCATGTCGTTCCACTGGCCCTGGATTCCGGCGTCAGTGAACAGCTTGTGGTGGGCGGCCCACCACGCCACCACTTCCGGGCGGGTGAAGTCGGGAAACACCGCTGGATCGGGCCAGACCTCGCCCACCAGCACATCGCCGCGTGCGGTGCGGATCAGGTAGTCGTTTTTCAGGGCTTCCTCGTACACGTCGTAGCCCGGCTCGGCCTTGATGCCCGGATCAATGATCGGCACCAGCTTGACGCCCTCTTTCGCGGCCTCTTTCACAAACGCCTTGAGGTCCGGGAAGCCCGAACGGTTGACCGTCCAGACCTTGAAGGCGTCCATGTATTCAATGTCGATATACACGCTGTCCAGTGGCAGATCGCGCTCGCGGTAACCCGCGATGACGGCACGCAAGTCGTCTGCCGTGCGGTAGCCCCAGCGGCTCTGGGCGGCCCCCAGTGCCCACAGCGGGGGCATCGGCGAGTATCCGGTCAGATCGGCGTAGCGGCGCAGCACGTCCGCTGGGCGCGGTCCGGCCAGAATGTACACGTCCAGTTCCGGCCCCGCTGAGGCGAACTCCAGCGCCCGTGGGTTGGTGCGGGCCACGTCCGCCGTCATGCGCCACGTCTCGTCCACGAAAATTCCGTGGGCGCGTTCGCCCTGCACCACCGTGGTAAACGGCACGCTGATGTACAGCGGATCGGTGTCGGTGTGGTGCGGGTAGCAGTCGGTGTTCCAGAACGTGAGGTGCATCCCGCGCTTGTCCAGCGGCCCCACGCGCTCGCCGAAGCCCAGATAGGCCGCGCCGTCGGGGGCGTCCACGCTCAGGCGGCTGCGGCGCAGGTTGAAGCGCTCGGCGTCCAGGGCGGGGCGGGCCGTGGGCGCGTCGCCGTTCCAGTCGGGCACGCTGGTCAGCTCTCTGTCCTGCTTGCCGTCCGGGTTCTCCGTGACCCGCCACGCGCCGCTCACGCGGTTCAGATGCAGGGTCAATCCACCGCCGCCCACGCGCATGGTTTCGCCGTCCTCCTGCACACTCAGGCGTTCAGCCTCGGGGAGATCAGGGCGCAGGGCAAAGCTGCGTTTCTCGCTCAGGCGCGGGAAGCCCAGGCCGTTCGCCCGTGCTTGCGGGGCCAGCCGCACCCGCAGCACCCCCGGCAACGGCGCGCTGACCACCAGCACGTCTGTTTCGCCCCACACGCGCACCTGCGCGCCGCCGCTTTCCATCACGAACTGGCCTAATCTCATTGTTCACAGAGTAGCGTTTTGGTGCCTGGGCAGGCGGGGGCGGGTCTGAAACTTCGAGAGTTTGAGTAGTTGGATTTTAGGGCTGCCCTGCCCGCTCAACCCCTCCCCACCTCCGGGGGACCTCCCCTTAGAAGGGAGGCGAGAGGTGCGAAATTGGTCGATCAGCAGCGCACTCTTGGCTCCCTTTGAGGGGAGCTGGCTGCGAAGCAGACTGGCTGGCACAGCTCCGCAGGAGAGGGGTTCGCCCTCCAACTGGCCGCACCTTCACCCCCCATGCCTGACTTTCCGCGCCTGGGCCGGGTGCTAGCCTGCCGGGCATGACCGCCTCTGACTCTCCTGATTCAAATGCGCTGCTGACCCCTATCGTGGGCACGCTGCACGCGCTGCAAGTGCCGATCCCCTACCCCATGAAGACCGTGACCGTGCTGATCGACAAGCCGGAAAACGGCCCGGTGACCCTGATCGACACGGCGCTGGACACCCCTGAAGCTCAGGCGGCTATTACAGCGGGCCTGAACGAACTGGACCTGGACTGGAAAGACATCGAGCGGGCCATCATCACCCACCACCACCCGGACCATTACGGGCTGGCTGGCGTGGTGGAAGAACGCAGCGGCGCGCAGATTCAGATGCTGGACGTGGAAATCGGGCGCGGCGAACGCTACTGGCACCTGTGGGAGGAGTGGCTGCCCGGCCATCTCAAGCACATGCGCGATCACGGATTGCCCACCGAATCGCTGGAGGGGATGGGCGCGGACAACCGCCGGGGCCGGGACCGGGTGCATCCGGCCAAAAACGTGATACCACTGCGCGAGGGCCAGAACGTGGCGCTGGCCGGGCGCGACTGGGAAGTGCTGTGGCTGCCCGGCCACGCCGACGGTCACCTGGGATTGTGGAGCGCTGACGACAGCATTCTGATTGCTGGGGACGCCATCCTGCCGCGCATCAGCCCCAACATCGGTCTGTACGCCTACACCCGCCCCGATCCACTGGGCGACTACCTGCAAACGCTGGGCAAGCTGGAGGCGCTGAACCCGGATCAGGCTGTCGTGGGGCATCACGGTCCGGTGATGACGGGGGTGCAGGCCCGCGCCCGCGAACTCCGCAGCCACCACCACGAGCGGCTGGATTTCATCAAGGCCGAGGCTGGAAAACAACCCCGCAGCGCCTATGACCTGTCGCTGGCGATGTTCAACCGCGACCTGAACATCAGCGGACGCCGCTTTGCCCTGGCCGAGACGCTGGCCCACGCCGAACACCTGCGCCTGCTGGGCCAGCTTTACCGCACCTGGCAGGAGGAGAACGGGATGTGGATTTACCACGCGTGAAGGGAGGTGGGGCAGGGGCCTGAGTCTTCCGCCCGCTCAGACCCGCTCCCATGCCCGATCTGACGCCTGGGCCGTCCAAAGAGCGCTTTCTTCCGGTTGCGCCCGCAGCCAGCCTCTATACTCCCCGGCATGACGGCCCCCCAGTCCGAATTGCAGCGGATCGTGTCTGCGCTGCAAGCCAGCGGTTTGACCGTTGAATCCGTGGAAGACGGCGCGATGATCCAGCACGGCGAGTCCCGCGTGGCCCTGTTCGCCGACGCGGACCACCAGGGCGGCGTGATCGTGCGGTTCCACCTGGACCTCGATCTGTATGTGGAGGAAGACAGCCTGCCCGAGATCCTGATGGGCATGAACCTGCTCAACCAGGGTCTGGACTACGGCATCCTGAATCTGGACCCGGTGGAACCTGATGAGGACGAGGAGCCGGACGAGGACGCCCCCCTGGCCTTCGCCGTGCTGGGCCGTAGCGTCCTGTGGCTGCCCGATCTGGGCGTGGCCGAGCTGGACCGTCTGCGCGAACATCTGCGCCGTTTTGAGGCAGAAGTGACCGACGCGATGGAGCGCACCCTGCACGGTAGCAAGGGCCTGAGCGCGTAGGCGTCGGCACTTCTAGCATGACAGAAAAAGAGGCCAGAGCATTCACGCCCTGGCCTCTCGCTCATTCAAGTCTTGCTCAGTTCTTGTCGCTGCCCTCGAACGCCGCCTTGAACTTCTGGAGGTCCTCGGCAATCTGCTGGCTGGGTTCCTCGCCGAACAGCTTGGCGACGGCTGCGCCCAGCGGGCCTGCCGGGGGCCGGTAGCTGAGGGCCACATGCACGCGGGTTCCGCCGTTGGGCAGTTCCTCGAATTGCACGCTGCCCGCGTTATCCACGGTCGCGCCGGGCAGCGAGTGCCAGCCGATGCGCTGGCCGGGCTTGTCATTCACAATCTCGGCTTCCCACTCGACATGCGTGCCCAGTGGGGCCTTGGCGACCCAGCGGCTGCGCTTGTCGTCCAACTCGGTCACGCTTTCCAGATGACTCATGATCTGGGGCAGGTTTTCTAGCTTGCGCCAGTAGTCGTAGACGGCCTGGGTGGGCTTGTCAATGACCACGCTGTGTTCCACGAAAATGGGCTTGGAGGTGGTTGCGCCGCCGCCGCCCACTGCCGCCATTACCGGGTCGTTGCCCGTGGCCGCGCGGTAGGCCAGATATCCGCCCACTGCCGCCATCCCCAGGCCCAGCACGCCGCGCTTGCGCAGGCCCATCAGCAGCAAAGCGCCGCCCGCTGCCCCGCTGATCATGCGGGTCTGGTCCATTCCACCGTCTTCCGATTTAGTTGCTTTCGTCATGGTTGATCCTCCGTTAATCGGCAGTCTAAGGGGTGGGCGTGGGGGGGCGGTGAAAGGTAAACCAAATCAGAATATGCGCGGGATCGGTGGCCTGTCGCCGCCCCGGATTCAGACCTCTGGCGCGGGCGTTCCCTGCTGCTCGTGCTGTTCGTTGATCTTATCCGTGGCAGCCTGATCGGCGGCGGTGGCCGGGCCGCCCTGCAAGGCAGGATCGAGGTTGGTGTTGGCCCCGTAGGTGCTGGCTGCGCCGCCCTCGTGCGTCTCCATATTGATGGGCGTGCTGGCCGTGTCTGGGGTGCTGGTCGTGGTGGGTTTTCCCTCTCCCATAGCTGTATTCCTCCTGAAGGTGTTGATCCAAAGTTAAGCGGATTAAAACTGCGTTGAAGGCATCTTCGCGCGCTGAATCGGAGATGGGGTGTGCGCCCCTTGACCTGGGGTTGATCTGGGTAGCAGCAGAGTGGAGAAGTGGCGGCGAAAAAGAGAGGCACAGACACCCCTTGCCCCCTGCCGCATGCTCTACCCTGGCAGGCGTATGAGCGCTGCCCCGCCCGCCCGCCCCGAAGGTTTAGATGCCGTGTCCCTGACGGCCATTCTGGTGACCATCGTGTTCTGGGCCTCGGCCTTCGCGGGCATTCGGGCCGGGCTGGAGGCATTCTCGCCGGGCCACCTGACGCTATACCGCTTTCTGGTGGCGGCGGTGGCGCTGGGCATCTACGCGCTGGTTACGCGCATTCCGCTGCCCAGCATGGGCGATCTGGCGCGTATTTTTGGCCTCAGCTTCATGGGCATCACGCTGTACCACGTCCTGCTCAACTACGGCGAGGTCAGCGTGCCCGCCGGGACGGCCAGCCTGATCATCGCGGCGGGGCCGGTGATCACGGCCCTGCTGGCCACACGGTTTGGGGGCGAACGCCTGAATACGCTGGGCTGGCTGGGCACTCTGATCAGCCTGGGCGGCGTGACCCTGATCGTGCTGGGCAGCGGGCAGGGGGTGAGCTTCACGCAGGGGGCGCTGCTGATTCTGGGTGCGGCGCTGTTTACCAGCATCTATTTCGTGTTCCAGAAACCGTTGCTGAGGCGCATGAATCCGCTGCACTTCACGGTCTGGTCCCTGCTGCTGGGCATGTTGCCCATGCTGGTCTTTCTGCCCGGTTTCGTGGGCGAGTTGCGGGCCGCGCCGTTATCGGCCCATCTGGCGCTGATCTACCTGGGGCTATTTCCGTCCGCGCTGGCGTACCTGACCTGGACCTTTGCGCTGTCGCGGGTTCCGGCCAGCACCACCACGTCCTTTCTGTACATCAGCCCGGTGCTGGCCATCCTGATCGCGCTGGTGTGGCTGGGAGAGGTGCCCAAACCCGTCACGCTGCTGGGGGGCGCGGTGGCCGTTGCCGGGGTAGTGCTGGTCAATACGCTGGGCCGCCCGAAAAAGCCCCTGCCCGTCCAGGAGGCCGTGAAAGCATGAGCGCCCCCGCCGCCGAACTGCTGCCCGCCCCACCTGCCGACGCGCCGATTGTGCTGGAGGACGTGAGCGTGCGGCTGGGCAGCGAACTGATCCTGAACGGCGTGAATCTGGACGTGCGCAGGGGTGAGTTTCTGGCGCTGATCGGCCCCAGCGGCGGCGGTAAAAGCACGCTGCTGCGCGTGATTGCCGGGCTGTTGAAGCCGCAGTCCGGCGTGGTGCGGGTGGAGTCGGCTCCGGCGCTGGTGTTTCAGGATTACCGCCTGCTGCCGTGGCGCACGGCCCTACGGAACGTGGCGCTGCCCGCCGATCTGGGCGCGGGCGGCGGGTTGCCTCCCAAAGAGGCATTGCATCTGGTGGGCATGGACGCCTACGCGGGCTACTTCCCGGCGCACCTGTCGGGCGGGATGCGGGCGCGGGTGGCGCTGGCCCGCGCCCTAGCGCAGAGCGGCGACGTGCTGCTGCTGGACGAGCCGTTCGCCGCCCTGGACGCCCTGGTGCGCGAACGCTTCAACGACGAATTGCGCCACCTGCACGAGAAGACCGGGCGCACCACCGTCCTCGTGACCCATTCCATCCGCGAGGCGGTGTGGCTAGCGGACCGGGTGGCGGTGCTGCGCGACGGGAAAATCGTGGAAATTCTGGACACGCGCGGCGAGGGCCGGGTCAGCGCCTACACCGATGGCCTGGAAGCACACCTGCGCGGCGTGCTGGGCACCGGGGACAGCACCCGCCTGCGAACCCCTGTCCGCGAACGCCTGAGCCTGTCCGGGCTGCTGCCGCTGGCCGCGATTGCGCTGGGGCTGCTGGGCTGGCAACTGGCAGCCACACGCTTGAATCAGCCGTTCCTGCTGCCCACCCCTGCCGCCGTATGGGGCGAATTGACCACGACTTTCCCCGAACTGGCCGCAGCTTTCTGGGTCACGGCCCGCACCGCACTGGCCGGACTGTTCATCGGCGGTCTGGTGGGCGTGCTGATCGGTTACCCGCTGGCAAAGTTCAGGCCGCTGGAGCGCTTTTTCAGCCCGTTTATCATCGCGGCGCAGAGTACCCCTATCGTGATTCTCGCGCCGCTGCTGGTGTCGTGGCTGGGCTTCGGGTTCCTTCCCGCCGTCGTCGTGTCGGCCCTGAGTGCTTTGTACCCGATCATGATCGCCACCCTGGTCGGCGTGCGCGAGGTGGACCGCACCTTCTACGAGCTGTTCAGAAGCCTGCGGGCCACGCCGCTCCAACGGCTGACGCGGCTGGAACTGCCCGGCGCGTTGCCCGTAATGCTGGGCGGGTTGCGACTGGCCGCCAGCCTCGCCCTGATCGGCGCAGTGGTCTGGGAGTTCGTGGACGCCAACCAGAAGGGGTTGGGGCTGGCCGTGCAGGTGGCCGGAACCTACCAGAACAAGGCCGCGCAGTTTGCTGCGATTGCCCTGCTGATCCTCTTCGGCGTGCTGATCTACGCCGTGATTACCGGGCTGGAACGCGGCGTGATGCGGCGGCGGGGGCGCTAGTGGGTCAGAGAGGCTGATCTACCGGAAGGCTGATCCGAGTCGTGACGTATAGATTAGATCGAACGTGTTGAAATCAGAGCTGTTCTAACGCTTGCCGAGCCGCTCCAGCAATATTGGAGTGTGCATTCTTAGAAAGAGATAGCAGCGACTCCTCAGCGTCCTCCCACCGCCGCTTGCCGTAGATTTCACAGGCCCGTTGGCCGATATAGAAATCCTCGGCCAATGTGAACTCTTCCAGTTCATCGGTGTCCTCGTAAGGCAGCAGATTCATGGCAGTCACCGCAGCCAGGAAGCGTTCTTGATCGGTTGTGGCCTGTTCGTAATCTGTACGACAAATCTGGTACAACCGCCGATCCTCAGCAGTTTGCGAAGATGAGAGTCTTGGCTCCAGTACCGGGAGATCGGCAGTCGATACACTATCCTCCTCGTAGTGGTTTATCGTTCCGGCGGTGTGAAGGTGAAGCAGAAAACTCAGGGCACTGCGGTAGCGAGGGGCGTAATCAGGTTCGTCGTGGTAAAGCAGAACCACCATTCCACGCAGTGGCCCGGAGAGATAGACCAGAGCGTGATTGCTTTGATCATCCGTCCAGAACGGTTGCGCTCCGGCAGGCAGCCCCGGCCAGTTCTCCCCTGCGCCCTGCAAAGTCACTGACTCTTCAAGGCTATGGAAGCGCATGGGCAGAGCCGAATGAGCGGAATCAGTGTTTTCGTATCCGTTAAAAAGTCGATATAGCTGGCGCAGATCGCCCGGCAACTCAGCGCCGATCTGCTCTTCGAATGTGCCGATCTGCTGTTCGGTGGCGGGTGGTCCAAAATTGATGGCGAGCGGGTGCAGCAGGGTCAAGAGCCAGTCCATAAGTTCATCATATGGACAACCAGACTCCCGTCTCGCCCTCAAACCCCTCCCAGCGCATCCCGTATGCTGATTTCCATCCGTCAGCCGCCCTACCCATTTGCCCACAGGAGTCCCCATGACCACCAAAACCTCACCCAAAATCCTCCGCCCTGCCTCCTATATTTCCGGCCAGTGGCACGCCAACGCCGATGGGCAGACCCTCGTGGATGCTGTGTATGGCCGCCCCGTCGCCGTAATTTCCTCGGAGGGCGTGGACTTCGCCGGGGCGCTGGCGTATGGCCGCAAGGCGGGTGCGGCGCTGCGGAAGATGACCTTCCACACGCGGGCGCGGGCGCTCAAGGCCCTGGGCCTGTACCTGATGGAGCGCAAGGAGGAGTATTACGCCCTGAACCTCCTGACCGGCGCAACCCGCCGCGACGGTTGGGTGGACATCGAGGGCGGCATCGGCACCCTGCTCAGTTACAGCAGCATGGCCCGACGCGAACTGCCCGACGAGCGTTTTTTGCCCGAGGGGAAAGTGGAACAACTGGGCTGGGCCGGAACCTTCGTGGCCCGTCACCTGCTGGTCCCGCGCGAGGGCGTGGCCGTGCAGATCAACGCCTTCAACTTCCCGGTGTGGGGGATGCTGGAAAAACTCGCCCCTGCATTCATTGCCGGGATGCCCAGTCTGGTCAAGCCCGCCCCCCAGACCGCCTACCTCACCGAGCGCGTGGTGCGCGACATCATCGAATCCGGGTTGCTGCCCGAGGGGGCGCTGCAACTGGTGATCGGTGAGCCGGGCGACTTGCTCGATCATGTGCGCGAGCAGGACATGGTGGCCTTCACGGGTTCGGCGGCGACGGCGGCCAAGCTCAAGGTCCACCCCAACATTATCGCCCATTCGGTGCCGTTCAACGCCGAGGCCGACAGCCTGAACGCCTCCGTGTTGGGATTGACCGTCACCCCCGACAGCCCCGAATTCATGCTGTATGTCAAGGAGGTGGCCCGCGAGATCACCGGCAAGGCAGGCCAGAAATGCACCGCCATCCGCCGCGCCATCGTGCCGTCGGGGTTGGTGGAGGCCGTCACCGAGGCACTTCGCAAGGAGCTGGGCAAGGTGACGCTGGGCGATCCGGCGCGCGACGACGTGCGAATGGGCGCGCTGGTCAGCGTGGAGCAGCGGGACCGCGTGCGGCAAACGCTGGAGGAACTGGGCAAGGAGGCGCGAGTCGTGATCGGCGGCGGCGCGGACAGCGAATTGCTGGGCGGGGACCGCGAGAAGGGCGCGTTTCTCGATCCCACCGTGCTGCTGTGCGACTCACCCCTGACCGCCACCGCGCCGCACGAGCTGGAAGCCTTCGGCCCGGTGGCAACATTGCTGCCCTACCACTCTCTAGACGACGCCATTCAGTTGGCACGCATGGGACGCGGTTCGCTGGCCGGAAGCGTGATCACGCATAGCCGCGCCGAGGCCACCGAACTGGTGCTGGGGCTGGCAAGCACGCACGGGCGCATTCTGGTTCTCAATCGCGACGATGCCCAGGAAAGCACCGGCCACGGCTCTCCGCTGCCGCAGCTTCTTCACGGCGGCCCCGGACGCGCGGGCGGCGGCGCGGAACTGGGCGGCATTGCAGGCGTCAAGCACCACATGAACAAGGTGGCGGTGCAGGCAGACCCCACGACGCTGGCCGCCATCACCCGCGAATTTGTGCCAGGGGGCGAGGTGCGCGAGGACGTGGTTCACCCCTTCCGCAAGAGTTTCGACGAGATTCAGGTGGGCGACAGCCTCCTGACCCACCGCCGCACCGTGACCGAGGCGGACATCGTGAACTTCGCGGGCCTGACCGGAGATCACTTCTACGCCCATGTGGACGAGATCGGCGCGAAAGAGGGCATCTTTGGCAAACGGGTGGCGCACGGCTATTTTCTGATCTCCGCCGCTGCCGGAATGTTCGTCTCGCCTGCGCCGGGGCCGGTGCTGGCCAACTACGGGCTGGAAAACCTGCGCTTTGTGGAGCCGGTGGGCATCGGCGACACCATTCGCACCCGCCTGACCTGCAAGCGCAAGATTCGCAAGGACCTGCGCCCGGATGACAAACAGCCTACAGGAGTGGTGGAATGGCACTCCGAAATCACCAATCAGAATGACGAACTCGTCGCTACCTACGACATTCTGACCCTGGTGGTGCGGGCGCGCGACAGCTTCGATCCTCCAGCCCAGGGTGGGGGAGAGGGAGCGGCGCAGGCATAATCTCGAACTGTTGTCTCTGAAGTAGTAGCAAGTAGAATCAGATCGGCTTGCTACGCTTCTCTGCATGGCTACCCTGATTACCGGATTCGATCACTACCAAGTCGAAGCCCCCGCCGGGTGCGAGGCCGATGCCCGCGCGTTTTATGGGGGCTTTCTGGGCTTGCCAGAGCTGCAAAAGCCCGCCGCCTTCCTCAACAACGGCGGCGTGTGGTTTGCCCTGCCGGACGGGCGGCAGCTCCATGTGGGCGTCGCCCCCGATTTTGTGCCGCGTGAGAAGGGGCATCCGGCGCTGCGTTGCGACGACATCGGCGCGTTCGGGGCACACTGCGACGCGCACGACGTTTCCTATGTCTCCGATGCGGAGGCGGGCGTGCCGCGCATCTTCCTGAAAGACATCTTCGGCAACCGGCTGGAAGTCGTCGAGGGTTCGCACCCCAGCGTGCTGCTGGAATGACGGAAGACGCGCGGGGAGAACTGCTGGACGGGCGTTTCGATTATCGGGCGCTGAAGGATGGGCGGGTGATCGTGTCGCATTACGGGCGGCCTGTGACGACCCTGGCGGGCAAAGATGCCGAACGGTTTCTGAAGCGTGCCGAGGGCCTGGAGGATCACGCCGCGCAACTGCTGATGGCCCGCGTGACCGGGAATTTCAAGCGGGGTAATGAGCGCTGAGCAGGGGCCGTGCAGGCTGTCTCCATCACGCTTGCGCTTTTTCCTGGCGTCGTCCGAATCTCCCGGCGCGCTGCCCCGCCTGCCGTTTCGCCTATTCTGTGAGAAATGTCCAATACTGCAACCGATCTGATCCAGTCCTTCTTTGACCCCGACGCGGTGGCGCGGCTGGCCCAGGCGGCGGGTCTGGAGCCGGAAGTGGCCGGGCGGGTGCTGGAGGCTGGGTTGCCATTGCAGCTCGGGGCGCTGGCCGAGTCGGCGAAAACGCCGGACGGCGAGGCCATGATCGCCGAGGCTGTCGGGGCCTTGCCGCCCTTTGGCAGCGTGGCCGAGGCGCTGGAGGAATCGGGCGGCGCGGACAACCTGCGGCAGGCCGGGGAAATGCTGGCCCCCGTGCTGCTGGGAGAGGCGGCGGACACTTTGCCCGCGCAGGTTTCTACCCGGACGCAGGCGGACCCGGCCAGGGTCCAGGCTCTGCTTCAGATGGCGTTGCCGCTGCTACTGAGCGCGCTGGGTCAGCGTGGACTACAGGCCGGGAATATTGCCCCGATGCTGGCGGGACTGAGCGGTGTGGGCTTGGGTACTCTGGGCTTGGGTGGTCTGGGGCTGGCCGGGGCGGCTGGCACGGATACCGTCGTCCCAGAGGCGGTAGAGACGGTCATGCCAGCGGCAGTCGAGGCCCCTGAAACGGCTCCCGTCGCGCCTGTTGTGGCAGGGTCAGCCGAAGCAGCGCCAGCCGAAGAAGTGTCAGCCGAAGCACCAGCAGTCGAGCCGCCGCCAGTCGTGCCTGTTCCAGTTGAGCCTGCCCCCGTCGCACTGGAGAAACCTGCGTCCGAGGCCATGCCGCCAGAATCGGTGCTAGCAGAGGCCCCAGCGGCACCTGCCGAAGCCATGTCTGCCGAAACTATCCCTCCTGATCCCAGCACGCCGGAAGGCTTGCTCAAGTACCTTCAGGCGCGATTTGGCGGTGCGGTGGGGCAGAAGATCGGCGCGGTGGCGGGCTTCGGGGGCGGGGTCCGCAAGCAGGCGGCGCTGGCCGCGCTTCCGGTGGTGCTGGCTGCGCTGGTGGGCAAGGCCAGTGGTCAGGGGAATGGAGCCGGGGGAGACCTGGACAAGCTGGCCCGTCCCTTCGCGCCCCTGACGGGTGAGGACGGTCAGGTCAACACGGCCCTGCTGGACAACCCGGTGGAGGTTTCGCGCATCGAGGGCCAGGGGCGCGGGCTGCTGGCCTCGCTGTTCGGGGACGTGAACGCGGTGACTGGGCGGCTGGGCAGCGCGCTGGGCGGCAGCGGTGACAGCTCACGCCGCCTGCTGGCGCTGCTAACCCCGCTGGTGCTGTCTGCCCTGACCCGCGCCCATGCGGGCGGTCTGGGCGCGCTGCCCATCGCTGGTCTTGCAGGCGGTCTCAAGGCGGCGTTGCCGTCCGGCTTTTCCAGTCTGGGGGTGCTGGTCGGCAGTCTGGCCACGGGAACGCCTCTGCCTGGAGCGGTCTCCACCACGGTCCAGACAACGCCGCGCGCCGTTGTGCAGCAGGGTGCGCCCGCCACTCCGCCCAGGCCCTCGCCCCTCAAGCCTCCCCGGCCCGCCCGCTTCGAGAAGCCCGCGCCGCCCGTGGCTCCACCTCCCCGCAAGCGCGGCTTTCCGTTGTGGCTGATTCCATTGCTGCTGCTGTTGCTGCTGGGCGGCTGCTGGGTGTTGCAAAACCGTCAGCCTGCTGTTCCCGCTGTGCCCACGCCCACCACAGACCCCACGTCTCCCACCACGCCCGGCGACAGCGGAACCCTGCCCGGCCTGCCCGTGCAGACGGTCTTCACGGAGCCGCAGCCCGCCGCGGCGGTTCCGGCAAGCGGCTTTACCCTGCGCGGCACGGGTACTGCCGGAGAGAATGTGGACGTCTTCCTGGGTGACGGCAAGGTGGGCAGCGCCCCCGTTGCCCCGGACGGCACCTGGAGTCTGGACGTGGGAGCAGATGCGCCCCAGGGTCCGCAGACCTACATCCTGAAGAACGCGGCAGGCGGGGAAATGGCCTCGCTGCCTGTCGTGGTGGGCGGGGCAGACGCCATGGGTGCAGGGTCCACCGAAACCCCGCCTGTGACCACAGCGCCCACCAATACGGATACGCAGGGCGGGGCACTGCCAGAAACTCCAGGCACTGCACCAGATACGACAACCCCAGACGCGACAACCCCGGAAACTCCCTCCGCCGCTGGCACCACCCCGGCCACTCCCAGCGTAACCGCCCCTGGCACGGTTCCTGTCGTCATCAGCGCACCCGCAGAAGGGGCGCAGGTGCCCTCGGGCGGGCTGACCCTGCGTGGCACAGGCCCGGCGGGCGAGCAGTTCGTGCTGTTCCACAGCGGCCTGCGTGCGGGCAGCGTGACCGTGGGGCCGGACGGCACCTGGAAGGCCGATATCGTGGCGGGGGCAGCGCTGCCGGGGCCGCAGAGCTATGACCTGCGGAATGCGGCGGGGCAGGTCGTCGCCCGAGTTCGCCTTCAGGTCGCGCCGGGTGGTCAGGGCGCGGCGGTGGGCACATCGGGCAGCGCGTCAGACAGCGCCGGGGCAACTCCGGCGGGTGCGGGCGGGGTTACCGTCAGCAGCCCGGCCAATGGCGCGCAGGTAGAGGGCGCGGGCTTCGCGCTGTCGGGGACTGGTCCGGCAGGACAGACCTTCGAGGTGCTGGAGGACGGCGTTAGCATCGGCAGCTTCACCGTGGGCGCGGATGGCACCTGGACCCGGCAGGTGTCCGGCCCCAGCGCGGGCGCAAAAACCTACACGGTTCGTTCGGCAGACGGTCAGCAGGTGGCCGCCGTGCCAGTGACCGTGGGGGCGGCCCCCGCCAATGCCCAGGGAGCCGCTTGCACCCAGACCCTCAGCGTCAGCCTGAAAGACGGCGAGACCGTGACCGCGCCGTACCGTTTCGGTGGCGTGGGGGGCGGCAGTGCCTATACCATCACTGTCAAACGCGGCGAGCGGACGGTGGGCAGCAAGACAGTGCCAGTGGGCGCGGGCTGTGTCTGGAATTTCACCAGCAACCCCGGCTCCAGCGCGGGGCAGGCCAGCACGGTCACTTACGAGGTGCGCCCGGCAGACGCCAGCCCCAGCGACGCCCCCGCCGCGAAGCTGACCCTGAACGTCCGGTAGTTTTCCTCGTTGTGTCGGGCCGTTCACCTCCCATGCTGGGGTGAGCGGCCTCTTTTATCAGATCAGGGGGCTTGACGTGAAGTTGGCTGCACGTTCCAGCATAGATACAGGAGGCACATCCCATGCTGCATCATGACCCTCACCACGACGAACTGGACTGTTACGCCGCCGGAATCTCCCGCCTGGACAGGCTTCACGCTGAGTCCGAATGCGTGGAGCGGTTCAGAGGACACGCATGAAAGGCCAGACCTTCACCAGCCAGGAGTTCGTGCGGTGCGTGACTTCCCTGCGCGAATCTTTCAACAGCACTCCAGCGTTCTGGCAGGGAATTGCCGGTATCTGCGGTGGGGAGGAAGTGCTGGAAGCCATGCTCAGCCCGCGTGGCCTGGGCATTGGGCGTTTTGCGGAGCTGATGCGATTGCTCACCTCCACCGTCCGGCACTTCATCCGCGAGGACCTGCTGCACCCGTGGACGGTGAACGGCAAATTCAAATTCATGCTCCAGAATGTTATTGAATTGCGGGGCATATGCCAGTGGCAGAGTCTGGGCCTGACGCTGGACGAGACGCGGGCCTTTCTGGAAGCGCAGCAGGTGGCCGGAATGCTGATTCAGGGTGAGGGCGGCGGTATGGCGACGGTCACGGCGGGCATGGCGAAGCCCAGCCCGGAAAAACTTCAGGAGTTGAAGGCCGTCTCTCTGGCCCGCATCCGTGAGGCCAACGCCCGGCTGACCATAAAATATGAAGCGCTGGGGCGACAATTGGAAGCTGCAAAAACACTGGAGAAGTCGCTCGGCGAACTGAACCTTTCCCTCACATCCGACTGACCCTCTACCGTCCCGCGATCAGTCCCGCGCCCACCAGCGCCAGCACCACGCCCACCCACTGTGCGGCGCGCAGGCCCTCGCGCAGCACAGTCACAGCCAGCAGGGTGGTAAAGGCCGGGTACAGGCTGGACAGCAGCGAACCCACCGCCAGCCCGCCGCCCTGCACCGCCAGCAGATAAAACAGGTTGCCCAGCGTGTCCCCCGGCGCGGAGGACAGGATCAGCGCAGGGTTTTTGGGGCGCAGACCCACCAGTCGCGCGGCCAGCGGCAGGGCGATCAGCGAGGACGTGACGCGGGCGGCCCCCAGGGTCCAGAACACCCCCGGCGACTGCGCTTGCCCCAGCAGCGCGAAGAAAAAGCCGAAGCCCAGGCCCGCCGCCAGCCCGATCAGCACGCCGTTGTCTTGCCAGCGCACTGCATTGCCGCCTTCTCCTGGCGTGTAACTGAGCAGACCTGTGCCCAGTAGCACGCCCAGCGCGCCCAGCCAGCCCAGCAGCCCCAGCACCTCGCCGCCCAGCACCCCGATCACCACGGGCACCAGCGCCGACAGCGCCCCCGCGCCCACCGACACCGCGCCCATCGGTCCCATTGCCAGCGCGCGGTAAAAGGCCAGCACGGCAAACAGGCCCACCGCCCCAGCCAGCGCGCCCCACAGCAGATCACCCACAGGGGGCAGCGCTTGGCCCATCAGCACGGCCAGCAGCAGCATGATCGCCGCGCTGATCGGGTGGGTCAGCGCCACCACCCGCAGCGGCGAATCGCGCCGACTGGCCAGTCCCGCCAGAAAATCGCCGACGCCGTAGGTCAGCGCCGACAGCAGACCACTCACTGCCGGGTTCAAGGAAAGAGCCTCACCGCAGGAGTGTACAGGCGGCGCAGATCAGGGGACGGAACCCAGTCTCCCTCACTTGGACAATAAAAAAGACCGGGATGCTTCTCCCGGCCCTCTCTACTTGCTCAGATGCTTACTTACTCGTCGTTGCCCCGGTTGTTGCTCCAGCCCCGGTCAGCGCGGGCGCGCGGGCGGAAGCCGCCGTCGGTGCCGCCCTCGCTGCCTTCGCGGGGTGCCGGTGCGGCATCACGGGGGCGATCATTGCTGGGACGGTCATCGCGCGGGCGGAAGGCCGGACGGTCTTCGCGGGGCTGATCGCTGCGGGGACGGAAGCCGCCGCCCTGTGCGCCGCCACGGTCATTGCTGCCCTGGTAACCGCCGCTGCTCTGGCCACCACGGTCACTGTTGCCCCGGTAGCCACCGCCGCCCTGTCCACCACGGTCTTCACGGGGACGGAAGCCGCCACCCTGCGAACCGCCACGGTCATTGCTGCCCTGGTAGCCGCCGCTGCTCTGGCCACCACGGTCACTGTTGCCCCGGTAGCCACCGCTGCCCTGACCGCCACGGTCTTCGCGGGGACGGAAGCCGCCACCCTGCGAACCGCCACGGTCATCACGGCCCTGATAGCCGCCGCTGCTCTGGCCGCCACGGTCACTGTTGCCCCGGTAGCCACCGCCACCCTGACGGTCTCCGCCGCCGTAGCCGCCCTGGCCGCCCCGGTCTTCACGGGGACGGAAGCTGCCGCCCTGGGGAGCGGGACGGTCACCGCTGGGCCGGTCACCCGCAGGACGCTCGCCGCTCTTGAAGCCGCCCTGGCCCTGGCCCTCGCGCATTTCCTTGATCTCGCGGCGCAGGCCACGCAGTTCCTTGCCCTGGGCTTCCAGCATTTCCTTCATCTCGCCCAGCAGTTCCAGCAGGTCGTCGGCGTCGATGTACTCGTCTTCCTCGCCTTCCTCACCGTCTTCTGCGCCTTCTGCGGCGTCCTCACCCTGCATCTGCATGGCGTCGTCGCTTTCGTCAGCGTCACTGTCAGCATCATGGTTCTGGCCCTCGGCCTGGGCTTCCTGGGCGTCCAGCACCAGATCCTCGTCTATCTCGCCCTGAAGCTGAGGAATGATCTCGCGCACTTCGGCGGGCATCTGGTCGTCGGTGGGCTGGCCCTGGTGCGTCTCGTTGTTGTCGGTCATGGTGTTTCTCCTTTTGGCGCGGCCCAAAGTCCGTTTGAACCGGTGCCGCGCTGTTTCCCTGCTGCTGTCGTTCACAACGCTGGCGGCGAAGTCGGGGCTGTTGTGGCCTGTCTCGTCGGCCAGAGGCACACATTCTGCGTGCCGGGCGCGGGCGCACCCCCGAGTGTATCACTGTGGAGGATGGATCAGGGTGGAGGATGGATCAGGGTGGACGTCTGGCGATTCTCCCTGCGTCCGGGTACGCTGAACCATGACTCAACCTGCCCAGTCTCCATCTGCCCAGCCTCCCGAAACCGAGCAGCCCCAGCACTGGCTCGAAGGGATCCTCGACATCCTGACCGAGGCCGTGGAGGGCGGCACGCCCGGCCAGGGCACCGCGTTTCTGGACGGCACGGCCCAGGACGGAAGCGGCAACCACGGCCTGCTGGCCACGCTGGACAACCTGAGCGCGGCGCAGGCCAGCATGGTCATCCACGGCACCTCTATCGCCGGACACGCCCGCCACTGCGCCCTGCACATGGACGTGGTGGTGCGCTGGGAGCGCGACAGTGAGCGGGGGCCTTTCGATTGGAAGGGCAGCTTTCACCCGGCCCAGGTCGACGACGAGGCGTGGGATGACCTGCGCGTCCGCCTGCGCGCCACCTACGATGACCTGTGTGCCTTCGCCCGCACCCAGAAGGAGGGTGAGGCGACAGGGGACGCCACGGGCAGCATGACGGGTGCGGTGGCGCACGTCGCCTACCACCTGGGGGCCATCCGTCAGATGGTCAAGGCGCTGGCTTGAGCGGAGACGCACTCCTGCGGGTCATCGTCGGCGCGGGCGAGCAGCGCTGGGATGGCTGGATTCCCACCCAGCAGGCAGACCTGGATCTGCTGGACCGTGCCACCTGGGCCGCGTGGTTCGGGGGCCGCCGGGCCGACGCGCTGCTGTGTGAACACGTCTGGGAACATCTGAGCGAGGCACAGGGCCGCGCCGCCGCCCACCTCTGCTTCGAGTTCCTGAAACCCGGCGGTGTGCTGCGCGTGGCGGTGCCGGACGCCAATTTTCCAGACGCCGAGTACCAGCGCACCGTGCAGATCGGTGGACCGGGGCCAGCCGATCATCCCGCCGCCGATCACAGAATCGTGTACGACGCCCCGCTGCTGGCCGATGTGTTCCGGGGAGCCGGATTTACCGTGAACCTGCTGGAATATTGCGACGTACAGGGCCAGTTTCACGCCCAGGACTGGGACGTGACCACCGGGCCGATCTACCGCTCGCGGCAACTGGATCACCGCAATGCGGGCGGGCGGCTGGGTTTCGTTTCCATCATCCTGGACGCCACGAAACCCCTGAAGGAGCCGTGACCGATTCATTTTCCGTTTGCCCCTTCACGCCTTCCGACGCCCCGGCCTGGGTGGCGATCAGCAATCCGGTCATGGGCCGACAGACCACTGCCGGAGCTTTGCTGGCCGAAGACCAGGAGCGTTCCGCCGCGCAGCAGGTCAACCGCCGCTGGGTGGCCGAGGCGGGCGGGCAGGTTGTTGGGATCGCCCACCTCTTTTTCTTCGCCTTCAATTCTCCCGGCTTCCTGAGCGCACACGTCATGGTGGCCCCCGAACAGCGGGGCTGGGGCATGGGCGGCGCACTGTGGCAGACCATCCAGACCGAGTCCGGGCGGCTGGGCGCTTCAAACCTCTCCACTGGAGTTTCGGACACCGATGCCGACAGTCTGGCGTGGGCGGCGCGGCGCGGCTTCGTGCAGCATCTGCACCGCTTCTCCTCCAGTCTGGACCTGACCGCGTTCGACGAGACCCGCTTCCAGGCGGATTCAGAACGGGCGGTGGCGCAGGGCATCACCTTCACGGACATGGCAGGTGCAGATGAGACCACACTGGACCGCTACCTGAATTTCGTCGCGGATCGCCTGACCGAAACTCCTGATCTGGCCGGGCATCCGCGCTGGCCGCTGGCCCAGGTACGCGAGATTCTGCGCCTGAACAGTGATCCGCGCCCCGAGTGGCTGGTGCTGGCGCGTGGGCCAGATGGCGAGTGGCTGGGCCTCACGGCGATGGTGTTGGTCTTTGGCGGGCATGTGGCCTACAACGAACTGACCGCCGTGCATCCATCCGCGCGGGTGCGCGGGCTGGCGCTGCTCCTCAAGCTGGAGGCCATCCGTCGGGCGCGGGCAGCGGCGATCGGCACCATGCGGACCAATAACCACAGCCAGAACGCGCCGATGCTGGCTGTGAATAAACGGCTGGGTTTTGTGGCACTGCCCGGCCAGTTTCAACTGCACCGGCGCGGCGTGTAGGCAGCGTGTAGGAGGAAGGCTGGCCACCTCTGGAGGTCTACTTCCCTCCCCGGCCCTCCATCTTCCAGCTTGTCTTCAGCGTCTCATCCAGTACGCGCACGCCGCCCTCACCGCCGCCCTCAGCCACCGCGAATGTGCCGTCGGGCAGGGCGATCACGTCCATCGGGTGGGCCAGCGGCATGGGCTGGACCTCACCGCTGACCAGATCGATGCGCGTGAGTTGTCCGGCGCGGTCCGTGACCAGGGCCACGCTGCCGTTGACGCCCAGTTTGTCCGGGTGGCCGGGCAGGGGCCAGCTTCTGATGACCTCGCCGCTCGCGTTCAGGCGCAGCAGGCGGCCCTGCACGTCCAGCGCCAGCACGGTGCCGCCTGCCTCTGGGGCCAGGTCCACGGGTGCGCCGCCCACCACCACGCGCTTAACAACATTCAGGGTGTCGGGGTCCAGCAGGCAGACCTCGCCGCTCAGGTGGTGCGTGATGAACAGCTTGCCGCCCGAGAGCAACACGCCGTCCATCACGTCGGCCAGGGGCATGCCTTTCTCGCGGGCCACCGTGATCTGTGTCTGTGGGTCGCCCAACCGGCCCACCGAGCCGCGCACGGTCTTGAAATACACGCGCCCACCGTCCGGGCCGCTGGAGGCGGTCAGCCCCGCCACGCCGTCTGGCACGGGATAGCTGCGGACCACCTTCAGGGGATTGGTCCCCACTTCCAGCACGCGGTCATTAGCGGCGTCGGCCAGATACACGCGGTCTCCCAGCCGCACGCCCTGCGTGAACCACGACGGCTGCGCCCCGCTAGAGCGCAGGCTGGCGGTGACCTGATCGCCGCGCAGCAGGTTGAGGGTCCCGGCCCCGTCGTTGCTGGCCACCAGCAGGCCGTCTGCCGCCGCCACCACCACCGCCGGGTCAGGCAGCGTGGCCGCCGTTCCGCGCGAGGGCGTTAGCAGCGCCCCAAAGGCCAGTAGTCCAGAGACCGCCGCCGCACCCAGCATCAGCGGCCACCAGCGGCGAGAAGCGTGTGGGCGGGCCTGGGCTGCCGTCCGGGTATGGGTCTGCCGAGCCGCGCTCAGCACCTGCGTTTTCAGGTGGGCAGGCGGCTGCATGGGCGGCACGTCTTCCAGCAGGGCCGCTTCCAGCTCCAGCAGCAGCTTCAGGTGGGCGCGGCACTCGGGGCAGCCCTCCAGATGGGCGCGCAGTTCGGGGGTCAGAGACTGGCCCAGGCCAACGCGTTCCTCCAGTTGCTGCTGCACCATCTCGCAGTGTTGCGCGTCGTTCACATTCATTCCAGCCATGTCTCCACCTCCTTGCCCAGTCCTGCTTTTTCCAACACCATGCGCAGATGCTTGAGGGCGTAATTCAGTCGGCTCTTGACCGTTCCCACCGGCACGTTCATCGCCCCTGAGATCTCCTCGCGGGACTCGCCTGCCAGATACGCGCGTTCCACCGTCTCGCGGTGGGCCGCCGAGAGTTGCGACAGGGCGGCGCGAATCTGCTCGCGGCGCTGGGCGTCCTCGCTGCGGGTCACCGGCCCCGGACCGCTGTCTGGGAGGGGCAATTCCGCGCCTTCCTCGGTAAACAGCGGCAGGGTGGCTTTTGTGGCACGTAGGCGGTCCAGTGCCCGCGAACGCGCCATGACCAGCAGAAAGGTCTTGAGACCTGCCCGCGCCGGATCGTAACTTTCGGGGCGTTCCCACAGGCGCAGAAACACGTCCTGCAACACTTCCTGGGCCGCCGCGTCGCCCAGCAGGCGGTTCAGCACGCCGAACACCGCCCCGGAATGCTGGTCATACACCTCCGAGAGTGCTGCTTCGTCGCGCTGGCGCAGGCGCAGGGCCAGTCGCCCGTCGGTGTCTGGCAGGGGCGTTTCCAGTGGCCCGGCCTGGGCAGCCTGAAGGCGGCTTTCATCCTGCTCTGCCGCCGGGGGCGGGGAGCGCAGGGAAAAGCGAGAATCAGGCACGGCCAGCCACGTCATATCCAGCATACGGGTCTGGGGGCTGGGAAAGTTCAATGGGCGCGACTGGAACTGGACTGCGGGAGGTGTCTTCTGTTCTCCTGGCCTCAGTTGACTCGCTCGCCCTGCGCCTGCCGGACCGCGTGCCGGGCGGCCTCGCGGACCTCGGCCTCCTGCCCGTTGGCCAGGGTGTCCAGCACCTTGCGGTGGCGGTTCTCGACGTCGGCACGGTCTGCCGAGTTCTCAATATTGGCCAGCGCGTCTTCACGAACCAGTTCGGCGTGGCGGCGGATCACCGCACGGCGCTTGTCGTCTTTCAGGCACGAGGCGGTGGTGCCGAAGACTTCCAGCATGCGGACCATCACGCTGGGGCTGCCCTTGCCGTACTGGCGGATCATGGAAAACATGCTGTCGGTCAGGCCGCTGAAGTCGGTCACGGGGACCACCAGCCGCAGCACATGATCCTGGTAGTACACACCGTCCGGCCAGCGGCGGTCCTGCAAACTGCACAGCGCGTCGCCGAAGCGGTCCACCACGTCGATGGCCGTCACGGGGTCGTTCACGCCGGGGCTGAGGGCGCGGGCGGCCACCTCGGCGAGCTGGCGCACGCTGTATTCCAGGTCCTGCCCCACGGTGCGGCGGTCTCCCAGGCTCAGGGCGTCCATCACGCCCTGCGGCAGCCTAGGCACGCCCACTGCGATCACCGAGTTGGGAAACACGTAGTCGCCGGGCCGGACGTGCAGCAGCAGGGCCACGTCCGCCTCCCCGGCCTTTTTCAGCAGCAACTCATTGTCGGTCAGTTGCAGGTAGCCGCCGCTGGGCGCATGCAGGACCTCACCGCCCGCCCAGAACTCCGGCGGCGGGGCCACGGACAGGTCGCGGTCCGGGTCTTCCTTGAGGGTGGCCTTCATCAGCGAGTCGCGCATGTCGTCTCGCAGCAGGTTGGCCACATGGGTCATGTTGATCGAGGCGGTAATGTGCGCCAGGTAATACACGAGCATGGCGACGCTGGCCAGCGCCAGTCCCAGCGCGAAGGTCACGTTGTAATGCGGCACGAAGACCAGATCGTTGCTGCCCGTCACCGAGCGCAAGGTGTACAGCGAGAAGGCGAAGGTGGCAATAAACGTGCCCAGCGTGATCTGGTTGCCCCGGTCCCGCGTGAAATTGTCCAGCAGGCGCGGTCCCATCGAACCCGCCGCGTAGGAAAGTGCGGCGATGGTGATGGAAAAGACCGTCCCCGCCACACCAATGCTGCTGCCCGCGATGGCCGAGAGCAGACTGCGCGAGCCGGTCTCGCCGCCGCCATACACGAAATGCAGCCCCTTGGGCACGCCGTAGGTTTCCTCGGCCTTGATGCCCGCCTCGGCCAGGATCAGCGCCAGCACGGTCATGAGGGCGGGCAGGAACCAGAATTCCTGACTGATCTGACGCAGGTGTAACCAGGTGCGTTTCATGGCTGCCGGGCTTCTGATTGGTGCTGCTCTGGACTTTGCTGCGCCTCACGCTGAACCCCCTGCCTGCTCTGGGGGTCGTCCTGGCGGGCGGGCCAGCCCTCGCGCTGCTTGTTGCGGTTGCCATCCGTTGTCTCGGTCTGATCGTGGAACAGCACCTGCTGGGTGGGAAAGGGCAGATCGAATCCGGCGGCGGGCAGGGCGTTTTTAATGGCTTCCAGCACGCTGTCCTGCGCCTCCACGGCCTCTTTACGAATAGGAGGATCAATCCAGAAGCGCACGTCCAGATTCACCGAGAAGTCGCCCAACTCCTTGACCAGCACATTGGGGGCGGGGTCTTTCAGCAGGCCGTCCAGCCCGTCCAGGGTATCCAGAATCAGCTTGCGGGCCGCCGAGATGTCGTCGCCGTAGCCGATGCCCACCGTGACGGACAGGCGGCGCTGCGGGTAGGCGGTGTTCACGGTCACGCGGTTGGTGTACAGCTCGGAATTGGGAATGACCACCCGGCGGTTGTCGTAGGTCCGCAGGAGCGTGGCGCGCACCTGAATGTCCTCCACGACGCCCTCGTGATCGCCCGAGACGATCTGGTCTCCTATGCGAAAGGGCCGCGTGACCAGAATCAGGATTCCCGCCAGCAGGTTCTGGAAGATGTCCTTGAAGGCAAAGCCTATTGCCACGCCGCTGACGCCCAAAGCCCCGAACAGGGAGGCGGCGGTCAGCGTAGGGAAGATCACGGTCAGGGACACCAGCACGCCCACCGCCAGCACCAGCCACGACACGATGCGCGAGAACACCAGCGAAATCCCCTTGGACTGCCCGGCACGCTGCGACAAACTGGTCACGGCGTTGCGGGCAATCCGGGCAATCCCCAGAAAGATCACGAAGACCAGCAGGCCGATCAGGATGTTGGGAATGGTGACGATAAAGCTCTGGACGAGGTTCTGCACCCGAGTCCAGACGGCGCTCAATTCGAGATTCATGCGCTGTCCAGCGTACTGTGTGGGCGGTCAGCGGCGTGTCCGGGGGGTGTTCATGTCCCTTTGGCCGTTGGCCGGATGGCCCGGCTGATGCTTCCAGCCTGCGGCTCCTGCAACACGCTGATGCGCCCGCCGGATTCCAGCACCGCGAAGGCCACGCCTTCCACGCTGTTCACGCCCGCGCGCCGCAGTTCCTCATTTAAAATCGCGTCCGAGACGCGGGCCTGGTTCATGGCCTCGCGGCGAATCTGTCCACGCTCCACCAGCACCACCGGGCCGTTGTCGAAGAATTCCTGGGCGCGTTCCGAGCGGGCGCTGAGGGCCGAAACGGTGGCCTGCACGCCCACCAGCACCAGCAGGCTCAGGCTGCTTTCCACGATACTTTTGCCCAGAATCGCGCTGGCCACCAGTGACCCGGCGGCCACGTTGGTCAGAAAGTCATAGGAGGTAAAGGTGGCAAAAGTGCGCGCGCCGAATGTCCGCGCCAGCACGACGATGTAGCCGAACAGCAGCAGCGTGCTGAGGACGATCCGCACCACCAGTTGCACGGACCAGCCGTTTTCCGGGGTCAGCAGATCGATGAAGACGGTCCAGAGAAGTTCCATACGGCAGTCTGCGGGCTGGGCGCGGCGGGGCCGTGTGCCGGGCGCAGAGGCGGGCCTCACCAACGGGGCAAATGGAAGGAGCGGCCTGCGCCCCGCGCGGGTATGCTGGCACGATGACCGCGCCCGACACCGACATGCCCGACGTGCCCACTGCGGCGCGCGTGGCTTCTCCCCAGCTCGACAACTACATCACCGGGATCATCGAACGCGACCTGCAAAGCGGCAAGTACGCGGGCGTCGTGACCCGTTTCCCGCCCGAACCCAACGGTTACCTGCACCTGGGCCACACCTTCGCCAGTTTCCTGGACTTCCAGACCGCCGTGCAGTACGGGGGCCGCTACCACCTGCGCCTGGACGACACCAACCCCGAGGGCGAGTCCCAGGAATTCGCCGAGGGCATCATGGCCGATCTGCGCTGGCTGGGCTGGGACTGGGGCGAGAACCTGTTCTACGCGTCGGATAACTTCGAGCGGTATTACGGGTATGCCGAGCAACTGATCACTCAGGGCGACGCCTACGTGGACAGCGTCAGCGGCGACGAGATGGCCCGCCTGCGCGGTGACGCCCACACCCCCGGCACGCCCAGCGAATACCGGGAGCGGGACGTGGAGGAAAATCTGGACCTGTTCCGCCGGATGCGGGCCGGGGAATTTCCCGATGGAGCGCACGTTCTGCGCGGCAAGATTGACCTGTCCAGCGCCAACATGAAGTTGCGCGATCCGGTGCTGTACCGCATCAAGCGCGCGTGGCACTACCGCGCCGGGGACGCGTGGTGCATCTACCCCATGTACGACTTTCAGCACCCCCTTCAGGACGCCATCGAGGGCGTGACCCACAGCATGTGCAGCCTGGAATTCGTGGACAACCGTGCCATCTACGACTGGCTGATGGAGAAATTGGCCTTTGCCCCGCGCCCCCACCAGTACGAGTTCGGGCGGCGCAGTCTGGAATACACGATTGTCTCCAAGCGCAAGCTGCGGCAACTCGTCAATGAAGGCCATGTCAGCGGCTGGGACGATCCCCGCATGCCCACCCTGCGCGCCCAGCAGCGGTTGGGAGTCACGCCGGAAGCGGTGCGGGCCTTTGCCAGTCAGATCGGCGTGAGCCGCACCAACCGCACCGTGGACATCGCCGTCTACGAGAACGCCGTGCGTGACGATCTGAACCACAAGTCCCCGCGCGTCATGGCCGTGCTGGACCCGGTGCGTGTGACGCTGGGGAATCTAGATGAGGCGCGCACCCTCCAGATTCCGTACTGGCCGCATGACGTGATCGAGGCGTCGGCGGACGGTCTGGTGGCCCTACCCAGCGGCGAACGGGTTGCCCCGGAACAGGCGGTGCGCGACGTGGCCCTGACCCACGAACTGTTCATTGAGCGCGAGGATTTCAGCGCCGATCCGCCCAAAGGCTATAAACGCCTGACCCCCGGCGGCACGGTGCGTCTGCGTGGTGCGGGCATCATCCGCGCGGACCGTTTCGACACCGATGACAGCGGCAACGTGACCCACATCCACGCCACGCTGCTCGAAGAGGGCGCGAAGGCAGGCGGCGTGATCCACTGGGTCAGTGCTGAACATGCCATCCCTGCCGAATTTCGCCTGTATGACCGCCTGTTCCGCGTCGCCAACCCGGAGGGCGAGAACCCGGATGACATCCTCCCCGACTTCGATCCCGAACAGCCCGGCCACGAGAGCGGGCCGCTGGACACTGGATTCCTGCGCTATCTGAACGCTGGCAGCCTGCGGGTCACGCGCGGTTACGTGGAGTCCAGCGTGACCAGCGATCCCCAGGACACCCGCTACCAGTTCGAGCGGCAGGGCTACTTCTGGCGCGATCCGGTGGACAGCCGTGAGGACGCTCTGGTGTTCGGGCGGATTATCACCCTCAAGGACGCCTGGGCACAGACTCAGAAGACCGAGAGCGGCAAGCCGAAAGGGGAGGGGAAGAAGCCGAAAGCGGAAGCCATTGTCGCAGGCGGCGTGCAACCTGCCCTGACCCCCCAGCAGGAGGCCGAAATTACGCGCCTGACAGCCCTGGGCGCTGCTGAGGGGGACGCGCGGACCATTGCGCGCGATGAAACGCTGCTGGCCTTCCTGACCGATGCCGCGCTGGGCGATAGCTTCGCCCAGGTGGCGTCGTGGACGGTCAACGATCTGGCGACGTCACTGCGCGCTGGCGAAGTCAAGGTGCGGGCCGCCGATCTCGCGCCGCTGGCGGAATTACTGGCTTCCGGCAAGGTCACGACGCGCGTGGCCCGCGACGCCCTGGCCCGCGCCGCCGTTTCCGGCGAGGCCCCCGCCGCCCTGATCGAACGCGAGGGTCTGAGTGCCGGACTGAGTGAGGATGAACTGAAACGCATCGTGGCCGGGATACTGGAAAAGAACCCCGCCGAGGTGGAAGCGTACCGGGGCGGCAAGACGGCGCTGCTGGGCTTTTTCACTGGGCAGGTCATGCGTGCTACCCAGGGCAAAGCGGAGCCGGGACGGGTGGCAGGCGTGCTGAAAGAGGCGCTGGTGGCGAAGTAATACGGACGCTGGCTGCTGCCGAATCGCTCGAATCTGGCCTCAACCAGACTCGGGCAAGAAGAATCTGCGGCAGGGTTCCAGACCCGTTACTGTCACTGGTAGCTGCTGACTCTGCTCCCAGTTTTCCCGCGTCAGACGCAGGCGATCCGAGACGACAACCCCACCGTCCAGCACATCCCGCGAGAGGCCGTCGGGGCGGTAGCCCAGCTTGCGCGAGACGCCCTGGGAAGCGGCGTTGTCCTGAAAAACCTCGCTCAGGGCGGCCACTGCGCCCAGCTCGGCAAAAGCCAGATGCAGCAGGGTGGCGCGGGCCTCTGTTCCAAACCCTTTGCCGTGGAAGTCCAGGCCGAGCCAGGAACCCGTTTTGACCTCGCGCAGAATGGGAAAGTCGTGGCCCCGCAGGGAAACCATGCCGATGGGTTGACCGTCATGGAAAACGCCCAGTCCCAGACTCCACGCCTCTGGCCGCCACTGCCCACGCGTCAGCCAGTGCTGCTGGATCACGTACAGGGCGCGCTCCCTGGGTTGAAGATGCGTCCAGGGAGTCAGAAACGGGCGTTGATCGGGAAGGTGAATGCCTTTTGCTGCCACGTCCGCGAGGGCCGCGAGTTCCTCATCATCTGGCGGGCGCAATTCCAGGCGCGGCGTCTGGAGACGCAGGGCGGCCAGGGGCCAGTGATCGGTCAACACCTCCGCAGGGTAACCGTTTCCCAGGACTGGGCGCGCTAAACTCCGGCTCAATCTAAGTTCTGCCGAGGTTCCGCATGTCCATTCAAATTTCTCCGTTCCTGTGACCGCCAACCTTCCCCTTTCCGGCATCCGGGTGGCCGACTTCACGCGGGTGCTGACTGGCCCCTTCTGCACCATGCTGCTGGGCGATCTGGGCGCAGATGTGATTAAGATTGAGCCGCCCGGCGGCGACGATACGCGTGGCTGGGGGCCACCGTTTCAGGAGTCGGAACACGGGCGTGAGTCCAGCTACTTTCTGAGCGTCAACCGCAACAAGCGCAGTGTGGAACTGGACCTCAAGACGCCTGAAGGGATGGACGCCGCCCGCAGGTTGGTTGCTGGAAGTGACGTGCTGGTGGAGAATTTTCGCCCCGGCACCCTGGACCGCCTGGGCCTGGGCTGGGAGGCGTTGAGTGCCGTGCATCCCCAGCTGATCTACGCCAGCATTTCTGGCTTCGGGCAGACCGGACCGTACAGGGACCGCGCCGGATACGACGTGATCGCGCAGGGCATGGGCGGCATGATGAGCTACAACGGCGAGGTGGGCGGCCCGCCGCTGCGGGTGGGCGTGGCGGTGGCCGACGTGTTCGCCGGATCGCTGATCACGCAGGCGATTCTGGCTGCCCTGTTCCAGAGAGAGCGCACAGGCAAGGGCGAACGGGTGGACGTGAACCTGCTGGAAAGCGTGATCGCGCTGGGCAGTTCGCAGGTGGGCCGTTATCTAGCCACCGGGGAAATTCCCGTACCAGTCGGCAACGACCACCGCAGCATCGTGCCGTATGGAACGGTGGCCTGCGGCGACGGTTTCGTGAACATCGCGGTGGGCAACGACGCGCTGTGGCGGCGCTTCTGCGCGGCGCTGGAGCTGACCGAACTGGGCGCAGACCCGCGCTTTGCCACCAACGAGGGCCGCGTGAACAGCCGCACTGAACTGGACGTGCTGATGCTGGGGGGTCTGGCCCGCTTTACCCGTCAGGAGATCATGGACCGGTTGGAGGTGGCGGGCGTGCCGTGCGGCCCCGTCAACAACATGGCCGAGGTCTTTGCCGATCCGCATGTGCAGGCGCGCGGCGTGGCGGTGGAGGTGGAACATGCCTCGCTGGGACACACCACCGTGACCTCGCCGCCGTGGGACATCGGGGGGCAGACACTGCCTGTGCGCCGCGCACCGCCCACGCTGGGGCAACACACGGCGGAGATTCTGGGGGAACTGGGAAACCAGTCGGAAGATTGAGTCGCGGCCTGCCCGGTGGCCCCCTCACCCTTCCGTCGCTTCGCTCCTCCCTCCCTCTACCCTTGTGGGAGAGGGGTTCCTTATTCCAACTCTGTCAGCGGTCCCAGCGCCACCACCGTCAGGCGGTCCAGTGGACATAGCCTCAGCACCTCGCGTACGTCTTCGGTGCTGATATTGGCGTAGCGGTCCACCAGTTCCTGCGTCGTCTCGGCCCGTCCGGTGGCCATGTGGTCCATGCCCAGCGCGAACAGACGGCCCTGCGGCGTCTCGGCCCGCAGCAAAGTGGAGACGGCCAGTTTGCGGGCAGCGCGGCGCACGGCTGCGTCTGTAATGAGAGTGCCAGCATCTCGTAACACGGCCCGGAAGATGTTCAGCACCTCCTGGGCACGTTCCGGGTCACAGGAAAAGCCGCCCTCAAAGGCCCCGGCGTCGCGGTATTCCAGGTGGGCCAGATCGGCGCTGTCGGCCAGTCCGGTGTCCAGCAGCGCCCAGTACAGCGCGCCGTTCTCGCCGCCGATCAGATCGGCCAGCACGCCCGCCGCCTCGCGCAGCGGATGGGTCACGCCCAGGCCAGGCGCCTCGGCGGCCACCTGCACTCGGCTCAGGTCCGGGTCCGTGATGACGCGCACCTGGGCGGGATGGACCGGGGTGGGGGGCGGCTCAGCAGTGGGGGCATCTGCGGCAGGCCAGTCCGCTAAATTCGCCGTGGCCCATTCCAGAACTGCCTCTGAATCAAAGGCCCCGGTCAGCGCCAGCGTCACCCGGCCTGCGCCGTAGCGGGCGTGGTGGTTTTCGGCCAGAGCGTCGCGGCTCAATCCCCCTACCGTCCCCGTCGTCCCCAGGATCAGGTGCCCCAGCGGGTGCGTTCCCCAGTAATCGGCACGCAACTCATCAATCACGCGGATGCCCGGCTGATCGGCATACATGGCGATTTCCTCCAGAATCACGCCGCGCTCGGATTCCAGGTCACTGTCACGCAGCGCCGGACGCATCAATTCGGTCAGGGTGTCCAGCAGTTCGGCGGTCTGGTCAGGCAGGCAGGCGGCGTGATAAACGGTGGCCTCCTCCCCGGTGAAGGCGTTGGATTGCCCGCCCAGATCATCCAGCCGCTCGTTCAATACGCTGGCAGAAAGCCGCTCGGACCCCTTGAACATCAGGTGTTCCAGAAAATGACTCGCGCCCATTTCAGAGGGCACCTCATCCCGCGCCCCGGTGTTCACGAAGTATCCGGCGGCGACGGTCTGTGCGTCTGCATCGGCCTCAAGCAGAAGGGTCAGACCGTTGGGCAGAACGTGGGTCACTGGCCCAATCGCAACTTCAGACATCCGATGGCCCCAGCGTCACGATAGTCATCTCAGAAACTGGATCGTAGTCGGCCAGAAAAGCATTCACGCCCTCCAGTGTCAGCGCGTCCAGACTTTCGCGCAACCCGGCCAGCGGGCGCACCTGCCCGAACACGGCCACGTCACGGGTCAGGGCACCGGCGCGGGCGCGCATGGACTCTGCGCCGAAGACCACGCTGGCCCTCAATCCGCTGCGGGCGCGGCGGAATTCGTCTGCGCTCAATCCCTGCGGCAACCGCGCAAGTTCGGCCAGCATGACCTCCAGCGTTTCGGGGGCGCGGGCCGGGGTGCTGCCCGCGTAGGCTGTCAGAAAGCCCTGCCCGCCCAGCAGCACGGGCGAGGCGCTGACCGCGTAGGCCAGCCCGCGTTCCTCGCGCACGGCATGGAACAATCGGCTGGCACTGCCGCCGGACAGCGCCGTCAGCGCCACCTGCCACGCCAGCCAGCGCGGATCGGTGGGCGCGATACCGGGAGCGGTCAGGCTCAGGTGGGTCTGCTCGGCGTCGGGGTCAGGAACATGGACGCGCTGCCCCGCCTGAAAGGTGGCCTCGGCTTTGGGCTGACGGCCTGGGCGTAAGCTTCCCAGTGCCCTGGAAACCATCCCCAGCGCTGCCTCCGGCTCCAGATCGGCCACCAGTCCCAGCACTGCGCCTGCCTGCCCATACGCCTCCAGATGCGCCCGCAGGGTGTCTGCTGTCAGCGCCTCCAGACCTTCCAGTGTGCCGCTCGGCGGATGCGCGAAGCCTGCCAGTGGGGAAGTGGAAGGGCGGGGAAAGGCCACGCGCCGCGCCTCCAGCGCCAGCAGGTCCGTCGGGCTGTCCTGAACGCTGTCCAGATCCTGCCGCGCCAGATCGGTCAGCACGGGCAACTCGGATTCGGGCAGATCGGGGCGCAGCAGCACGTCGGCCACCAGCGTAAGTGAGGCCCCCAGATCGTTCAGCAGGCCAGAGACGCCCATCCGCGTCGCTTCCGGCCCCACGCCGCCGCCCCGGCGCACGCCCAGGTCATCAAAAGCGTCTTGCAAGGCGCGGGCGTCGCGGCCCGCCGCCCCCTTGAACAGCCATTCCTCCAGCACGCCCGACGAACCTTCCAGGCCCAGCGGGTCATGGGCGCTGCCCACCGGAAGACGCAGGTCAAAGGCAAAACCCGGTCCGCTGCGACGTTCAAAAGCCAGCCGCAGACCGCCGGGAAGCGTCCACAGTTCAGAGGCGGGGGAAGCTTGGGACAGGGCAGGCATCCGGGGATTGTAGAGGGTTGTGGGGAGATTTGCCGGGGGAAAAAGCCGGAGCAACGGGCGTCTCTGCAACTTTTCCCTGATTCTTCCCTGGTCCCAGGGCGGCATCCTGAAACGGTGAGGCGTTTTCTCGGATTTATTGTTTTTCTGGCGGTAGTGGGTGGGGCGCTGTACCTGCTGTGGCCGCAGATCAGGAACGCCCAGCGGTATACGGCGCTGCTGTCTGCCCCGACACCCGCTGAAAACAGCCTGCCCAACCCGCTGCCCGACCAGAACCTGACCGACACCTGGGGCGCGGCCCGCAGCCAGGGACGCAGGCATGAGGGTATCGACATTTTCGCGGGGCGCAATACGCCCATTCGCGCCACCACGCGCGGCATCGTGCTGAACGTTGGCCCCAACGGGCTGGGCGGGCGTACGGTGATGATTCTCGGTCCTGGCGGACAGCGGCACTATTACGCGCACATGGAAAAGTATCCAGACCTGAAACGCGGCGAGTGGATTGAGGCAGGAACCGTGGTGGGCTATGTGGGCGACAGCGGCAACGCGAAGGGCACGCCCCCGCACCTGCACTACGGCATTTACACGGGTGGCGGGGCGATCAATCCGTATCCGTTTCTCAGGAAGAACTGAGCCGCGCCCTGACTTCCGGCCACTCGTCCGCCGTGATGGAGAACATCACCGTGTCGCGCAGGCTTCCGTCCTGGCGGCGCTGGTGCTTTCGCAGCACGCCCTCGCGCACCGCACCGATTTTCTCGATGGCCCGCTGGGAACGGGTGTTCAGGTTGTCGGTCTTGAGCTGCACGCGCTGCATGTCTAGCGTTTCAAAGGCGTGGGCCAGCAGCAACAGCTTCATGCGGCGGTTGATCCCTGTTCCTATATAACGCGGGTGTAGCCACGTCCAGCCGATTTCCAGCCCCGCGTGCGCCGCGCGAATGTCGCCGTAGCGCGTGCTGCCCGCCAGTTCGCCGTCCACCACGATGGTGAAGGGCTGCTGATCGGGAGCATCCAGCGCGCTCTGGTAATAGGCGGCGTCGGAAGGCGAGGTTCCCATCAGGGTCAGTTCATCGGCGCAATCCGCCGCCAACGCGCACAGTCCGGGAATATCTGTTTCGGTCAGGGCGCGCACGGTCAATTCCCCGTCGGTCAGGGTGATGGAATGGTGCATGGCTGGAGTTTAGGGCAGGGGAGGCCGGGGCTGGAGCCAGCGCCTTTCTCTCAACATCCTGACCGCTACCACAAGCTGATAGTCCTCAGCCCATGACGGCTCCAGCGGATTGACCCAGCGCCTTGGCCTCCCTTCAGGGCTGCTGTCTTCCAGACGAATGAGGCGGGCCAGAAACAGCGTGCTGTTCGTCCCCGAATGTGGTGAAACCACCTCGAAACCCTGGCCCTCCACCAGCACATGTGCCCCGCATTCCTCCCATGCCTCGCGCACGGCAGCCTGTGCGGTCGTCTCGCCAGGTTCCACGCCGCCGCCGGGCAAGGTCCAGCGCCCGACGTTGTCCAGGCCCTTAGACCTGTGCCAGATACAGGCAGCGGCGCGTCCAGTGCGGTGCAGGCCGGGGGAGAGGTTGCGGAAAGACGAGGTCACGTCACCTGCCGCAAAGGCAGATGCGGGCAGAGGTCAACCCCCGTCACCAGCGCCGTATGACTCTGCCGATTCAGGCGCAACGTGGCGAATGAGGTGTCCCCGAACTCGAACCAGCCACGTTCCATACGCAACAGTTCGCGCAGTATGGAATTGAGAAAGCCGCCGTGAGAGACGATCAGCACCCGCTGGCCTCCGCCCGTCCAGATCAGTTCCAGTGCCAGCAGCGCCCGCGCCTGGATCGCTGCCTGGGACTCGCCGCCCTCTGCCGTGAACGCGTCCAGCTCGTGCCGAAAGGCGGGCATGGGATAGAGCCGCGCGGCTTCCTCGCGGGCCAGGCCGGCCAGCGGGCCGTTGTCCCATTCGCGCAGCAGGTCAGACGGCGTGAGTGGCACAGCCAGCAAGTCTGTGACGATGCGGGCTGTTTCGTGCGCTCGGGCCAGCGTGGAACAGTAGGCCCGGTCAAATTCGGGCGGATGGGCAGCCCAGTACGCGGCCAACGCCTGTGCCTGAGCGCGGCCCGCCTCTGTCAATGGCGAGTCGTAACGGCCCTCGTGAACGTCCTCGTCGTCGGCGCGGCTGCGTCCGTGGCGCAGCAGGGTCAGGTGCAACCCACTCACGCTGTCCTCGTCGCCATGATGACGCTCTCCCGGTGGCTCACCTGAAGTTCAGCGCAGCACAGGCGCGAATCGGAGAACAGCACGTCCCGCAGCGGATCGCCTGCATGGAGCTTTTCGGGCAGCAGCGCGGGCGGGCTGAGGTTATCCAGCACCAGCACGCCGCTGGGACTCAGGGCTTCCACCAGACGGTTCACGGCCTCTTTTCCCGGCTGGCAATCCGCAAAGATCAGCTCGAAGGGGCCGCGTTCCAGCGCCGCCGTCCAGTCGCCGTAGAGGACCTCGGCACGGGCGTCGGCATTCAGCAGTTCCCAGACCGTCTCGGCGCGCAGGGGATCGTTTTCCACGGTCAACAAACGCGCCCCGGCGTTCATGCCCGCCAGCAGCCACGCCGCGCCCACGCCCACACCGCTGCCCAGTTCCAGCAGCTTTCCGCCGGGCTTGGAAGCTGCCAGCATTCGCAACAGCCGCCCGGTTTCTGCCGAGCAGGAGCGGTCAAAGTTCAGCCGCGCCGCATGGGTCAGCGCCTCGGTTACCCTTTGCGGCAGCCCCAGATGCGCGGGCGTTTCCCCGCGTGCCGCCAGCACCTGCCGGATCTGCACATCCTCGGCCCAGGGCAGCGAACGCGGATTGATCCAGGCGACGGGGCGGCCTTCCGGGCTGGGGTCTATAGACAGCAGCCGCAGGGGCAGGCACTCCTGCGCCTCATCCCAGGCCCCGTAAATTCTGAACGGTTCGCCGACCACCTCCGCGTGTGCCCCCGCTTCCTCCCAGGCTTCGCGCACCGCTGCCTGCTGGGGCGTCTCACTGGGATGGATGCCGCCGCCCGGTAGCGTCCAGCCGCCCCGGTTGAGGGCCACCATCAGTACGCATCCGTCCTCGCGTTCGATCCAGGCTGAGGCGCGTCCAATCCGGTCTTCACCGGGCGAGAGATTGAGGAAAGGCTGGGCGCTCATGCCAGCACCGCCAATGCTTCTCCCAGGGAGGCGCGGCTTTCCCGCAGGGTGAGGAGTACGCCGGAGCGGTAAAGCTGCCCTGCAAAAGCCACGTCTTCAGAATGCTGAGCGGCGAAACTATCCAGAACATTTCGTTCTCCCACAGGACGCTCCTCTTCCCACAGCGCATGGGCCTTGAGCCACAGCGCCACCCTCTGAACATCCTCCGGCGCGCGGCCCACCCGCATTCGCTTTCTGGACACATACGGGTCATCGATCAGCAGGCGCGTGCAACCTGCCCAGGGATCGGGGGCGGCATACGCCACGCCACGAATGCCGCTCATGGCAATGGCCCCGGCACACTGCGGGCAGGGTTCCACAGTGGTCAGCACCGTCCAGTCATAACACTCCGGGCGCGGCGTGGCCGCCAGATTCAGCAGCGCGTTGATCTCCGCGTGCGCCAGATCATGTCCGGCAATGAAGTCGCCCTCCACACGGCGAGGCTCGCCCAGCCGATTCCGTCCCCGCGCAATCACCTGCCCATCCGCATCCACCACGCATGCCCCAATCGGATACGAGCCGTGCAGGTACGCTTCCCAGGCTTCGGCAAGGGCGGCGTGCCAGCCGGGAGACAGCGTTTCCAAAAGCTCGCTCACAGCTCCGCCCGGTAACGCTCCACCAGATCGTCCAGCGCCTCGCGCAGCAGGCTGGCCTCCGTGCGGCTCAGCGCGCCGCTCAGCTTGCTCAGGCGTTCCAGTTGGCTCTTGGGGTAATAGTTGGACTTGAGGACCATCTTGGATTCCACGAAGATGCACGCGCGGCCCCGGCCCTCGCGCTTGGCCCGCAAAAGCGCCTCGTCGGCGGCGCGGTACAGCTCGGCGTATTCGCTGGCGTGGGCGGGGCGTGAAGCCAGCCCCACGCTCAGGCCCAGGCTGCGCGGCCAGTGCGGATCGCGGTGAATGCGAAAGTGCCGGATCACCTCGTCGAACAGGATCAGCGCGGTTTCGGCGGCACTTTCGGGCAGAATCACGGCGTACTCGTCCCCCCCGATGCGCCCGATGATGCTGCCCGACGGCAGGCTGCCCGACAGCAGGCGTTCCACGGCGCGCAGCACGCGGTCTCCCTCGGTGTGGCCCAGCGTGTCGTTGAGAGTCTTGAAGTGATCGAGGTCCAGCACCGCCAGCGTCAGTGGGGCCGAGCCGAAGCGGGCGAAAGCGTCCTCAAAGGGGTTGCGAGACAGAATATCGGGGCGGGCCATAGGGATTCCTCCTACTGCAAATTCTAGCTATATCGGTCTGACATATATATGTCACGCAGAGTAGATAGGATAGGCATACGTTGTTTAGACGTGCTGGCGCACCTTGAGCGCATTAGACTCAACTTCTTAGACTCTTACGCTTGACATTTTTAGCCCCAAGAGACTATTCTCGCGTGCGGAACGGCGAAAACCTGCCGGGTACAACAGGTACGGTTAAGGCCCCAAACTTCATTCTCAGGAGGAATACCCATGCTTAAACCTTTAGGTGATCGTGTACTGGTGGAAATCGTCGAGGACACCGAGCAGAAGACGGCGGGCGGCCTGTTCGTCCCCGATTCGGCCAAGGAAAAGAGCCAGCGCGGCAAGGTCATCGCCATCGGTACCGGCAAAATGCTGGACAACGGCACCCGCGTTGCGCTGGACGTCAAGGAAGGCGACACGGTGTACTTTGCCAAGTACGGCGGCACCGAAGTGACGCTGGAAGGCAAGAACTACTCGATCCTGGCCGAGCGCGACATTCTCGCCATCGTCGAGTAAGGACGAGCAAGACCGTCTACTTTTGACCCCCACCCTCTCAAACTTTTAGAACCACTCCGAAGGAGTACTCCCAATGGCTAAACAACTCGTATTTGATGAAGTCGCCCGTCGCAGCCTGGAACGCGGTGTGAACGCCGTCGCCAACGCCGTTAAAGTGACCCTTGGCCCCCGTGGCCGCAACGTGGTCATCGAGAAGAAGTTCGGCAGCCCCACGATCACCAAGGACGGCGTCACCGTCGCCAAGGAAATCGAGCTGGAAGACAAGCTGGAGAACATCGGCGCGCAGCTTCTGAAGGAAGTCGCCAGCAAGACCAACGACATCACCGGGGACGGCACCACCACCGCCACCGTGCTGGGTCAGGCCATCGTCAAGGAAGGTCTGCGTAACGTGGCCGCTGGTGCAAACCCGCTGGCCCTGAAGCGCGGCATCGACAAGGCCGTCTTGGTTGCCATCGAGGAAATCAAGAAGCTGGCCGTGCCAGTGGAAGACTCCGACGCCATCAAGAAAGTCGCGGGCATCAGCGCCAACGACGATCAGGTCGGCGAGGAAATTGCCTCCGCGATGGACAAGGTGGGCAAGGAAGGCGTCATCACCATCGAGGAAAGCAAGGGCTTTGACACCGAAGTGGACGTGGTGGAAGGCATGCAGTTTGACAAGGGCTTCATCAACCCCTACTTCGTCACCAACCCCGAGAAGATGGAAGCCGTGCTGGAAGACGCTTACATCCTGATCGTGGAAAAGAAGATCAGCAACCTGAAAGACCTGCTGCCCGTGCTGGAAAAAGCCGCGCAGAGCGGACGGCCCCTGCTGATCATCGCTGAAGACGTGGAAGGCGAAGCGCTGGCGACCCTGGTCGTTAACAAGCTGCGCGGCACGCTGAACATCGCCGCTGTCAAGGCCCCCGGCTTTGGCGACCGCCGCAAGGAAATGCTGCGCGACATTGCTGCCGTTACTGGCGGTCAGGTTGTGTCCGAGGATATGGGCCACAAGCTGGAAAACACCACCCTGGAAATGCTGGGCAGCGCCACGCGCATCCGCATCACCAAGGACGAAACCACGATTGTGGACGGCAAGGGTGAGCAGAGCGAGATCGACGCCCGCGTCAATGCCATCAAGGGCGAACTGGACACCACCGACAGCGACTACGCCAAGGAAAAGCTCCAGGAACGTCTGGCGAAACTGGCGGGCGGCGTCGCCGTGATCCGCGTCGGCGCAGCCACCGAAACCGAACTGAAGGAAAAGAAGCACCGCTACGAGGACGCCCTGTCCACTGCCCGCTCGGCGGTTGAAGAAGGCATCGTCGCAGGCGGCGGCACCACGCTGCTGCGCATCATTCCCGCCGTCCGCAAGGCTGCCGAGAGCCTGGTGGGCGACGAGGCCACCGGAGCGCGCATCCTGATCCGTGCCCTGGAAGAACCCGCCCGCCAGATCGCCATCAACGCTGGTGAAGAAGGTAGCGTCATCGTGAATGCCGTCATCAACAGCGACAAGCCTCGCTACGGCTTCAACGCCGCGACGGGCGAGTACGTGGACGACATGGTCGCCGCTGGGATCGTCGATCCTGCCAAGGTGACGCGCACCGCGCTCCAGAACGCTGCCAGCATCGGCGCGCTGATCCTGACCACCGAAGCGATTGTCTCCGACAAGCCCGAAAAGCCCCAGGGTCAGCCCCAGGGCGGCATGGGCGGCGGCGACATGGGCGGAATGGACTTCTAAGCCAGTTAAGAACCAGAAGAGGCCGGGGCGTGATGCTCCGGCTTTTTTGTTGTCTCAGGTTTTTTGTTCCAGGGTGGGCCAGTTGCAAAACAGACGGCGACAGACCTCACGTCTGCCCACCGCAAGCTGATCAAAAATTCTGGGCAGCGGCATGGTGAACGCTCAGGCGTTGCTGTAGAAAGTCGGATCGTCTACCTGGGCCATTTTGAAGTCAGTCTTCTTGAATTTCCTGCCTCCACGTGAGATCCCCAGCCGATCAAGTCTGAGGATTTCTCTGCCAAATCTCAGTCTTCTCACGCTATGCTGTTGGGAACAATGTCAATGCTGGCTCAGACTTATATGCTGTGGCTTAACTGTGCCGGTGCGCTGGCCCTGCTGACCGCTGCCGTGGCATGGCGGCGACGTGAGGTTCCGGGGGCGTTGGGTCTGTTCGCCTACCTCATGATGGTGGCGTTCTGGACACTGACCTATGCCGCGCACTGGGGCAGCTCTGGATCGCTGTGGCCGCAGGTGTGGCTGCTGGCCAGCTTTGTGGGGGCGGTCTCCAGCCCAGTGTGTGTGTGGCTGCTGACGCGGCTGCTGACGGCACCGTCCCGCAAGGTCAGGTGGCCGGAATGGATGGCGGTGCTGGCGGTCAGCGTGATTACGGTGGCCCTGCTGGTCACGAATGATCCGCTGGGCCTGCTGTTCGGTCCAGTTGCCGGTCTTGGCACGGCCCATACCCTGCTAAACGGTGGGCCGTGGTTCACGGTGGCGGTGGTCCACGGGTACTTGTTGATCCTACTCAGCGTCGTGCGCTTGATCCGGGCGCGGCGGGAGTCGGTGGGGCTGTACCGCCAGCAGGTGAGCTGGGTGTTGCTGGGCCTGACGGTGCCGTGGGCCGGGAGTTTCGTGGGGGTGATGTGGGGACCGGTGTTCCCCGAACTCGATATCACCCCCATGTCGTTTCTGGTGACTGGAGCGGTTTTTCTGTACGCCGTGCTGGGGCTGCGCCTCTTCGATCTGGTGCCGGTGGCGCGGCATCTGCTGATCGAGCAACTGCCCGACGGCGTCGTGGTGCTGGACCGGCGACGGCGCGTGCTGGACCTGAACCAGGCTGCACGCCGGATGGTTGGGAACAGGGTCCAGTCCCCGCTGGGCCTGCCGGCAGCCGAGGTGTTTGGGCACTGGAGCGCGGCGCTGCACGACCTGCGTGACCTGGGCGATCAACAGCTTCGGCTGGCGCTGCCTGGGGGCCGTCATCTGGAAGTGCGGGTGTCCAGCCTGAGAGACGATCAGCAGGTGGTTCAGGGCCACATGGTGGTGTGGCGCGACGTCACCGAGCAGCAGCGGGCCGAGGCCCGGATTCAGGCTGCCCACGAGGAACTTCAGCAACGCTTCCATGAAATCCAGCGCCTCCAGGTGCAACTCAGGGAGCAGAGTCTGCGTGATCCCCTGACCGGGCTGCACAACCGCCGCTATCTCCAGAAACAACTGGCCCTGCTGGAGACTGACACGGGGGCGGTCTACAGCGTCCTGATCTTCGACATTGACCACTTCAAAGTCACGAACGATACTTACGGGCATGGGGGCGGGGACCGGGCTTTGCAGGAGGTAGCCGCCCTGCTGCAACGGCGTTTCCAGGACCAGCACACCCTGTGTCGTTACGGCGGGGAGGAATTCGTGATGGTGCTGACCGGGCCACCAGCCGCCCAGGTTCAGTCGGTGGCCGAGACTATCCGGCGCGACATTGAGGGCTTCGACATTTACTATGACGGGCAGAGTTTGCGAATCACGGCGTCGTTCGGGGTGGCGACTGCGGCGGAACACGGCCCCGCTCCCGAGCAGGTGCTGCTGGCCGCCGACCGCGCCCTGTATCTGGCCAAGAACCAGGGCCGCAACCGGGTCTGCATGTCCCCGCCCGGCCCCTGGCTCACGCAGATGGGCATGGGTGCCCTGGACTGATCTCCTGGCCGCGACACCTGAGCGGAGCCGCCTGTCCGATGGTGACGAGGCAGGCTGCTGGCCGGAAAATTTACAGTCGCCCCACTGCCCCCGTTAGATTCCACCGCGCCTGCGCTTCCAGCCCAGCAAACTCCGGCGTCGTGTAAATGCGCTCGCGGTTCAGAAAGCCGCGCAATACCTTCTTGCGGCCCATGCGGTACAGCAGCGCGGGAACATGGGCGTATTCCTGCCTGATGGCGGCATCATAGGCGGCAAAGTCAGCGGCGGATGCGCCCAGAATCGCCAGATCAGCGTCCACCAGCAAAGCCTCGGCACGGGTCGCGGGCGGTGCAGCATGTTTCGTTGCCAGAATCAGCGCGTGAATTTCTTTCCGCAGGTCTGCCGAAGCTTTCTGAGACGCCAGCCAGCCGTCAAACGTTGAAGCGCTGCGTTCCTCGTTGTTGCCTGCCCTGGCGTCGTAGATCAGATCGTGGCCCCACACCGCCAGGGCCAGTGCCGGAGTCAGCACGCCGCGCGATTCCAGTGCGTCCAGCATGGTGCGGACGTGGGCGGCGTTGTGGTAGGCGCGCCCGGCCTCCAGATAATGAGGAAGGGCGAACGCCTCGGCCTTCGCCAGCAGTTCGCCCTCCACACTCACTTCTTGCAAGTCAGGTCTACACGGAAGCTGGGATCGGGCACGCTGAAACTGGCCTTGACGTAATCGTCTTTTTCCTTTGCCACATCTATCAGGAACTTCTGCGGGGCGTAGGCGGTCACAGCGGCCTTGTCCATCCTGGTTTCCGGAAAAATCTGGAATTCATAGACGGCTCCCGTCCCCTGGGGCATGGCCGCGTAAGTCTTGTCCTGCCAGCCCTTGCGCCAGCTCTTGGCCCAACTGTTGCCGTCGGGGAAGGTGAGGTTGACCGCGCCGTTGTAGACAACGCCAGCGTCATCGAGTTTCAGGGTCTGTGTTGCGCCGTTCTTGATCTCGATGGTCACGCCCCAGCCGTCCCCATAATCCTCGTCCTTGACGGTCTGCACTTTGGTCACGCGCATGCGCCAGATGCCGTTGAACAGCCACTCGTTGATGCAGCCGCTGACGCTGGCCTTGGCGTTCGCGCCGCCCTGGGCGGTCAGGGCCGTCTTCAGATCGGCCAGCTTGACATACGTGACGCCGCCGATCACCACCGTGTTCACCGTGACGGGTTGTCCGCTCGTGGAGAGCGTGACAGGCGCGGCGACAGCACTTCCGAGAGCCAGACAGAGGACAATTCCCAAACCCTGTTTCATAAATGTCTCCTTGCTTCCAGCGGGAAGCCCAGCACGGAAAGGTCAAGCTGAAAACTGGAAAGGACAGTCTGGAGCGAGAAAACAAGGGTTCGGGGGGGCTGTCCTGCAAGGCACGCCTGCGCCCGTATTGTACGCCTCAATGAAGGTCAGATGAGCATTGTTTTAGCCGTAGCGGGCGGCCAGCGCTGCCCCGATCACGCCCGCGTCCGGCCCAAGCTGCGCGCGGCGGATGGTGACGGGCGCAAATCCCTTGGCATATTCGTCGGCGGCGGCCTGAACGCCATGAAAGAAATAATCGCCCACGCTGGCGACGCCGCCGCCGATCACGAAGACTTCGGGATCTATCACCTTTTGCAGGTCCGCCAGCGCCACGCCGATGTGCTTCATGGCCTGCGCCACCACCCGCCGCGCGCCGGGGTGACCCTGCTGCGCCAGCGTGAACGCCTCGGAGGTGGTCACGTCGCGGTTCAGGGCGTAACTGGCGTCGCGGGCAATGGCGGTGCCGCTGGCCACAGCTTCCAGCGCACCGTCCAGCCCCGCGCCGCTGACCGGGCCGCCGGGCATCACCGTGATGTGCCCCAGTTCCCCCGCCACGCCATGCCGTCCGCGCCAGATGCGCCCATTCAGGACGATGCCCGCGCCGATGCCAGTGCTGACGGTCACGTAAATGCTGCTCTCGGTACCGCGCGCCGCGCCCAGGTAGGCTTCGGCCAGGGCGGCGGCCTTGGCGTCGTTTTCCAGCACGATCCGCTGAGACAGGCGTTCCAGCAGGCCGTCCACCATCGGTACGTCATTGAAGCCGTAGATGTTAGGAGCAAATTTGACGCGGGTGCGGTCACTGTTCAGCGGCCCCGGAATCCCCACGCCGATCAGGCGGGCGTCCGGGTGTTTGGCCTGGAGATCACGAATCTGCGCGGCGATGGCGTCCAGCACCGCCTCCCAGCCGGTTTCGGGGGTGGGCTGGACGTGGCGGTCCTGTAATTCATCGCCGCGCAGCACGCCGGTAGCGATCTTGGTGCCGCCGACATCCACGCCGATGCTGACTTGTTCGGGCAGGGGAAAAGTGGTCATGGGAACTCCTGGAAGGGGGAAGGGAAGGGGACGGGGCGGATTATCGGTCCACTCTAGCCCGCCCCATCTCCCGATTCTTCTGGATCGAAGCCCAGCAGTTCCAGCGCCTCGGCCAGTTGCACCTGCGGTACGTACAGCCCCACGTCGCCCATATAGCCGCCGGTCTCGATCTCGATCACCGGGGAACCCATCGCCCACTGAAACGGCGTGCGGACCACGGTGACCACGCCGCCGTCCGCCAGCGTGCGCCGCCAGCCCTCGGCCAGCAGGCGCGGCAGGGTGTCCAGCCGCACCCACGGATCGCCCTGATACAGCACGCGGTCATCGTACTGGTTGTTGCGCGAGGGACCGCTCATGGGGTTTTTTCCGGTGCAACGTCCAGGCGGGCCAGCAGCGGTTTGACCAGTTCGTGAAAGCGTTCGGGCAGGGCTTCTGGGATGTGATCGGCGTTTACGCGCACCTGCACCGAGCGGGCAAAGGCGCAGGGCACGTTGTCGGCCACGAAGCGGGCGGCCACCGTCCAACTGCTGCGGCCCACCCGCTCCACCAGCGACTCGATGAACACGGTCTGCCCCAGCCGGATTTCATGCACGTAATCCAGTTCCAGGCGGGCCAGCATGGAGTGGTCATCGTCGCCCTGGATGCCCGTTGCCGCCGACATGTCCATGCGCGCCACCTCCAGAAACTCGGCGTAACGCGCGTTGTTCACATGGCCCATCGCGTCCACGTCGGCAAAACGGAGCTGGATGCTGGTGCGGTGGGCGTCATGCCAGTTCAGGGCCGGAATGCGGCTGGCAGACGGGGCCGGGGCCGGAGAGGCTGGGGCAGTCATGCTTCCCAGTCTAGCGGTCCGCGTGGACGCCTTCCGCCGCCCGCCTTCTGGACGTCGGCATTTCAGAACAGATCTCAGAAGTGAACGCTATGCTGGGGCCGCATGACCGACGCGCCGCCCCCCCCACTTCCATCCCCACCGCCACTACAGCGCCGGGCGTGGTGGCGGCAACTCAGTTCCCGGCGGCTGGCTCGCCTGCCCCTGACCATGATCCTGACCAGCCTATTGGCGGGCCTGGGCATTGTGCAGCTCAGCTTCCAACTGATCAACACCGGTTACCGCAGCGTCTCGTGGACCCGCCAGACCCAGGAGGCCCAGGCCAATATCCGTGGCCTGGAACGCGACGTGCAGGTGTTGCAGGACGCCGAGACCAACGCCAACACCCCCGGTTACCTGCGGGAACTCGCCCGCTGTCAGGGCTTCGTGGGTGTTGGTGAGCGCATCGTCGTCAGCCCGGAAGCCCCCGAAAGCCCCGGCGAGAACTGCAAGGTCTTGCGGCTGCCGTAAGGGTGGGCGGGGGAAGAGAGCGGAAGCGTTGGTCACATGCCCCCTCACCCCCCGCCGCTACGCGGCTCCACCCTCTCCCGCAAGGGGAGAGGGGATAAGAGATCCTGTTGCCGCCGCCTAAAACACCCGGTCCAGAATCAGCTTTTCCGCCTCTGGTGCGCTGTCTGCGATACTCAGTCCCTCGGTCAGCAGGCGCTGGGCCACGTCTAGGCCGCGTCCATCCCGGTGATACAGGCGCAGCACCACGTCGCCTGCCGTCACCGCCTCGCCCGGCTTGCGCACCAGTTCCACGCCGACGCCGTGGTCGATGGCCTCGCCCTTGCGTTCGCGTCCGCCGCCCAGGGCCAGCACGGCGCGGCCCACGCTCAGGGCATCGATGCGCTCCACGAATCCGGCACTGGGCGCGGTGATCTCGGCGCGTCCGGGGGCCACATCCAGCAGGCTGGGATCGTCCACCAGCACCGGATTGCCGCCCTGCGCTTCCACGAAGGTGCGGAACTTCGCCAGCGCCGAGCCGTCGTGCAGGGTGGCGCGGGCGCGGGCTTCAGCCGCTGTTTCGTCCTCACCGTAAGCGGCCAGCGCTTCCACGGCCAGGGCCACGCACAACTCGGTCAGGTCTTCCGGCCCCTCACCGCGCAGGGTCGCCAGCGCTTCCTGCACCTCCAGGCTGTTGCCCGCCAGATGGCCCAGTGGGGTGTCCATGTCGGTCAATACGGCGCGCACCTGCCGCCCCGCATGGGTGCCAATGTCCACCATCGCGCGGGCCAGCGCACGCCCGTCGTCCAGGGTTTTCATGAACGCGCCCGCGCCCACCTTCACGTCCAGCACCACCGTATGCGCCCCGGAGGCCAGTTTCTTGCTCATGATGCTGCTGGCGATCAGCGGCAGGCAGTCCACCGTGGCCGTCACGTCGCGCAGGGCGTACAGCTTGCCGTCAGCAGGGGCCAGATCCCTGCTCTGCCCCACCAGTGCCAGCCCGATGTCGTGCGCCTGCGCGATAAACCGCTCCTCGGACAGTTCGGAGGTCCAGCCGGGAAAGCTCTCGAGCTTGTCGATGGTGCCGCCCGTGTGCGCCAGCCCGCGCCCGCTCATCTTGGCCACCGTCAGGCCCAGCGCCGCCAGCATGGAGGTCAGGATCAGGCTGGTCTTGTCGCCCACGCCCCCGGTGCTGTGCTTGTCCACGGTGCGCGGCAGGTCTCCCAGGTCCATCTGGTCTCCGCTCTCGGCCATCACCAGCGTCAGGTCTGCCGTTTCCTGCGTGGTCATGCCTTTCAGGTACACCGCCATCAGCCACGCGCTGATCTGATAGTCGGGCACCTCGCCGCGCGTGTAGCCGCCGATCAGGGCTTGTAGTTCGGCGTGGGAATGCTGGCCGCCGTCGCGTTTCTTGCGGATCAGGTCTGGAGTGTTAAAAGAGTCAGAGGAGGAAGTCATGGGGCAGTGTACGAGATCACTTCAAGGCGAAGACCAATTTCAAGCCCATATCCAGCAAATCCAGGCTGATTCTATTGAGCTGCCCCCGACACCGCTCCAGACGCGTCTTGTCCACCACCAACACCTGAGAGACGTTCAGAACGCTGTCCTGGGCCAGCCCGTTGTGTTCGTCCGCCAGCAGCAACACATTGCCCGGCGCAGCCTGAAGCCGGATATTGGACGTCAACACGGCCACAAGGACAGTCTGGATGGCGCTGGCATTAAAGTCATCGGCAGAAACCACAACGACGGGTCCATGCCCGTATGCCTCCGCATTCTGGCGCTGGGTCAGCGGATACTCAATATCCCAGACCTCGCCGCGCTTCACTCTGCGTTCTGCCGTCGCAGCGCCTCAAAACCCAGTTCTGCCAGGGCGGGTGAAAGGCTGCTGTCCTCATTGGCATAAACAGCGTTGAGCTGGGCCGTTACCGTCTGCCCCTCGTTGCGTTCCAGAAATTCTTCAAGCGCACGGGCATACAGCTCACTTCTGGAAAGCCGCTGCCCCTGTGCGAATTGTTCAGCCCGCCGGTACAGGGCGTCTGCCAGAGAAATAGCCGTTTTCATAGCTTAGTATAACATTGGTTATACCGGTTCGGTTTTTTCACCGTTCACTGCCCTGCACCGTGCCCCCAGCCGCTGGAAGACGTCCAGCAACTCTGGCGGCCCGTCCACCCGGAAATCGCAGTCCAGGCCCAGCAGAAAGGTGGCGAAGCTGCCCAGGTCGCCACGCGTGCAGCGCAGCCGGGTGCCGCCCGCCTCCGCGCTGATCTGGGTAAACCACACCGAGACGCGGCCCCGCAGTTCTTCGGGCGGGGTGTCCAGCCACACGCTGACCTGGGCGGTGGGGGTCTCTGCTGGGAGGGTAGAACGCAGGTAGGCCAGCGCATCGAATTCGGGCAGCGCGGTAAACGTAACGTCCAGCACGCACAGGTCGGCCATGCGGTCCAGTCGGAAGGAGCGCAAGGCGTCCCGCAGGTGGCAGCGGCCCACCGCGTACCAGCGTCCATCCAGATGCAGCGCGCGGTATACATCTACCCGGCGCGTCAGGGCGCTGGACTGCGGCGAGGCGTAACGGAATTCCACGGTCTGCGCGGCGTGGACAGCCCCCAGCAAATCAGACAGCAGCGCTACGTCCGTGGACACCACCCACGGCGAGGAGTCCAGTTGCACCGCACCTTCTAGCGCCTCCACTGTCTTGCGCAGGGCGTGAGGCAGGGTGCGGGCCAGCTTGGCTCCCGCCGCGTGTGCTGCCGGGGCCAGTGCGCCTAGCCCCAGCAGGTGCAGCGCCCGCAGCCCCAGCGCCAGACTCAGGGCTTCCTCGCCCGTGAACATCAGCGGCGGCAGCCGGAAGCCGGGTCTCAGGCAGTACGCCCCGCCCACGCCGCGCTTCCCCTCCACTGGAATGCCCAGGTCTTGCAGCCGGGCAATGTAGCGCTGTACCGTGCGCGGGCTGACCTCCAGCACGCGGGCCAGTTCCGCGCCGGTCACGCTTTCGCGGGCCTGGAGCAGTTCCAGCACGGTCAGCACCCGCATCGAGGGGTCATACATCCCTGTATCCTGCCACACAAACAGGACAGATCCTGACGGGAATCTGGGTTACGCTGTGGGCGGAGGTCAAGATGACGAATACGCCCGCAGGAGAAGTATCTGATGGAGCAGCCCAGCCGGTGATCCTCTCGCCCGCCCAGTTTCTGGAGTACTGGCAGGGCAACCGCCGATTGACCCGCCGCGTGACCCTGGCATTCCCCGAAGACCAGCTTTTCGAGTTTTCCATCGGTGGGATGCGTCCCTTTGGCGTCCTGGCCTGGGAAATCCATCAGGTCAGCGAACTGACCCTCACAGGTTTGCTGACGGGCGAGTGGCCCATGCCGGAGTGGCGAAACGGCGTCTCGCAGGACCGTGCCGAACTTCTCGATGCCTGGGACGAACTGACGGCCCGTATCGAAACGGAGATGCCGAAGGTGGATCCGGCGTTCTTCCCGCGCCTGCATACGCTGCCCTGGGGAGAGATGAGTGGCTGGGCGGCAGCGATCTACAACATCGACAACGAGATTCATCACCGGGGTCAGGGCTACGTGTATCTGCGGGCGCTGGGCATCGAGCCGCCTGCCTTTCCCGCATACATGGGGCCATGAACGCGGCCAGAGGGGCAGAGCGTGGTAGAGATGCTGACCTTCATGACGCCCGTGGAGGGTTCGGCGGTGTATGTCGCCATTGAAGTCGTGCATGCCACGCTGAACGGCAGGCAGGGCGGGTTTGCCTTCTTCCATGCGGGCGTCAGCGAACGCGGCGGCCAGAGCCTGACTTACCGGGTGGTTCCCGATTCCGGCAGCGGGGAACTGCTGGGCCTGAGCGGAGAGTTGACGCTGAAAATTATGGACAAGGTGCATCATTACACCCTCGAATACACACTGCCCAGTCCATGATCCTGGAGTTCAGTGGTCCCCTGTGGTACTGGCGCGGCCCCTCCCCGTTCTACTTCGTGACTGTTCCTAAGGGACAGGCCGAAGAGATCAGGGCCGCTGCCCACCTCATCACCTATGGCTGGGGCATGATCCCGGTGCGGGCCAAGGTGGGCGACACCGAATGGAAGACGTCGCTGTTTCCCAAAGATGGGCTGTACATTCTGCCCATCAAGCTGATAATCCGAAAGGCCGAGAAGATTGAGGAAGGCGACGACGTGGCTGTGCAGCTAGCAGTGGGCTGAACGCCTGCGCAGAGGAGAAAAAATGACCGATTTGACCCTACTTCACGAATCCTTTGGCCGCAATGGCCGTGTCAACGTATTTCTGCTCCATGCCCTGACCGATGCCGATTTTGGTCTATCGGATGGTCAGGGTGGCTGGACCGTCGAGAAGCATCTGCGGCATATGGCGGGCTTCCGCGTCGGCTGGCTGTGGAACCTGTCGCGCCCCCACGCCGAGCCGTTGCTTGATCCAACACAAAAAGATGCGGACGGTGATCCCCAGTGGCGCTGGCACGACTGTCCGCCCGGCGAGCTGGCCGCTGCCTTTAAAGCTGGGGACGAGGCGGCACTAAAAGCAGTTCAAGCCGCGCTGGACGAAAACCGCGCCTTTGACGATCCCTGGAAGGAAGGGGCATACCAGACCAATCCGGCCCACTTCCTGCAGCACACCATCGTCCACGACAGCCACCACCGGGGGCAGATCATGGCGTTGTTGCGGATGGGTGGGCATACGGCAGAGGAAATGGACGCGCTGGACAACCACTGGGCGATCTGGAGAGAATGATGAAAATTCCCGAACTGTATGCCTACCTCGTTCGCGCCCGGCGTGACCTGTGGGCCACCCTGGAAACGGTGCCAGACGAGGTGCTGTCCCGAAAAATGCTGGACGGCGACCGGATGCAAAGCATCAAAGACCTGATCGCCCATACCGCAGGCGTGGAGGACGGCTGGCTGCATTACACGATCTTGCAGGACACGCCCGTGGAAGATTCCTTTCCTGCAATCAAAAATGCAGGGAGCGGCCCGGCCTACGCCAATTTTCCGCTCGCAGACCTGCTGGACTACTGGCGGGCAGTGGAGGCGAGTACGCTGAGTTATCTCACCACGCTGACCGACACAGATCTGGAACGGGTGATTGAGGACACGCCCGAGGAACACTTCAAACTGGATGGTCTGCTATGGCACGTCATGTTGCACGAGGTCCGGCACACTGCTCAGATCGCCGCGCTGCTGCGGACGCAGGGCATCAAACCGCCGTCGATGGATTTGCTGTTCTACCTGCCGAACCTTAAAGCGTAAGCAGCAGGCGCAGGCAGACACAAAAAACCCCCGCATCTCGGCGGGGGCTTTCAGTTCTATCGGTTGAAGAGGAGGCTTACGCCGTCGTCTGCGGCATCGGCATCTGCGGATTGGCAATCTTTGCCACCGCATCGCGCACCACGTCGCCAGTGATCAGTTCCTGGGTCAGTAGGGCGTCGGCCACCTCATGCATGGCAGCCTTGTACTCCACCACCAGATCGCGGGCGCGGTCAAAAGCGTGGTTCAGGATGCGCTTGACGTCCTCGTCCACCAGTTGGCTGGTGTGTTCGCTGAACGCTTTGGGGCGGGCCATGTCCTCGCCCAGGAAGACCGGGCCGGAATCGCTGCTCAGGGCCATGTTCTTGAAGTTCTCGCCCATACCCCATTCCAGCACCATCTTGCGGGCGATGTTGGTGGCCTTGCGGAAGTCGTCGGCTGCGCCAGAGGTCACGCTGCCCATGAAGACTTCCTCGGCGGCGCGGCCTCCCAGGGCCACGACGAGCTGGTTTTCCAGGCGTTCCTTGCTCATCAGCACCTGCTCTTCCGGCAGATAGAACGCTGCGCCCAGGGCACGTCCGCGCGGAATGATGCTGACCTTCTGGAGCTTGTCGCTGCCGGGGATCACGGCTGCCGTTACTGCGTGTCCGGCCTCGTGGTAAGCGATGGCCTTGCGTTCCTCGGGGCTGACGGTCAGTGAGCTGTTTTCCAGCCCCAGCGTGATCTTGTCCAGCGCGCGGTAGAAGTCGCTCATGTCGATCTGGGTCTTGCTCAGGCGGGCAGCTTCCAGGGCGGCCTCATTGGTGATGTTCTTAAGGTCCGCGCCGCTGAAGTACGGCGTGCTGCGGGCGACCTCGTTCACGTCCACGCCGTCGGCAATGGGCTTGTTGCGGAGGTGGACCTTCAGGATGGCCTCGCGCTCCTTCATGGTGGGCAGGTCGATGGTCACCTGACGGTCAAAACGCCCTGGACGCAGCAGCGCCGGGTCCAGCACGTCGGGGCGGTTGGTCGCGCCCAGCACGATCACGTTGCTGGACTGATCGAAGCCGTCCATTTCCGACAAGATCTGGTTGAGTGTCTGCTCGCGCTCGTCGTGACCGCCGCCGATGCCTGCACCGCGCTTGCGGCCAATCGAGTCGATCTCGTCGATAAACATGATCGCGGGCGCACTCTTGCGGGCATCCTCGAACAGGGCGCGTACACGGCTCGCACCGACACCGACGAACATTTCCATGAACTCGGAGGCGCTGACGCTGAAGAACGGCACGTCTGCCTCACCGGCAATGGCGCGGGCCAGCAGGGTTTTACCCGTGCCGGGAGGGCCGACGAGCAGCACGCCCTTAGGGATTTCTGCGCCGATCTGGTGGTACTTGCCGGGGTTCTTCAAGAAGTCCACGACCTCGATCAGTTCCTTCTTGGCTTCCTCGTGACCGGCCACGTCGGTGAACTTGGTCTGCACGCGGTTTTCCTTGCCATACTTCTTGGCCTTGCTCTGCCCGAACTGCATGACGCCGCTCTGGCCGCCCTGCGCCCGCATGAAGAAGAAGTACATCACGCCCAGCAGCAACACGATGGGCAGGAAGCTCAGGACGATGTTCAGCCACTGGCTGGGGGCCACGAAGCGGTAATCCACGTTCTGGGTTTCCAGCGCGCCGATCAGGCTGCTGTCGGGCACCGCCAGACTGCCCGGCAGACGCACCGAGAAGCTGGTGGTCTGGGTGGTCCGGGGAGGCTGACCAGGATTGACGGCCAGCTTGACCTCGGTGGGCGCTTTCAGGGTCACGGCGGCGTTGCTTTCGGTGATCACGACCTGCGAGACGCTGCCCTGATCCAGCAGGGCTTTGAATTCGTTATAGTTGACGTTGACGCGCCCGTTGGGCGTCTGCGAGAACATTAAAAAGAGTGCCAGAACAAATAGGACGATCAGCCAGGGATTGAGCCGCTTCAAGAACGTTCCTCCAGGGGAAAAGTGGGGAAATGGGGCGCATTTCGCCCCTTCTAGACTTGAGTGTACCAGACTCAAGGTGTATGAAATTGTCCCGCATTACAAGTGCTGAATGGGGGGTGTCTTTAGCGTTCCGAAAGGTTCTCCGGGGTCTGGAAAAGCCAGCATGGCATGGGCAAGCGGGGGGCGGATGGCGCAACGTTCATTCCCTCCGGGGCTGCATCTTTCCGCACACGGTCAACCCGCTGATGGATGGACTATCCTAGCGGGGAATGATTGACGCGGACACCACCTGGCAACAGGCTTGCACGGCCCTGGCTGGGGGCGACTATGAGACTGCTTTTGGCGTTCTGAGCGCTGCACTGGACGAGGCCATGCCAGCCGCAGTGGGCAAGGGCAAAGGCGCGGCGGTGTCCCCGGTTGCGGCGCGCATCTGCGTGTATCTGGGCAGCCTGCATGCCCTGTACGGCGACGGCGCAGCCGAGCAACTTGAGGCGACGCTGGCCGAGGCGCGTGGGCTGAATCCGGCGGTGGGCAGTGAGGCGCTGTATCTGGCCCTGAGCGCTGAGCTGGAAGCCCGCACGCGCGGCCCGGAGGCGGCCCCACCATCCGGGGCTGTGCGCGAGGCGCTGGATCCGGTGGCCCGTTTTCATGCGCTGTGTGCGCTGGCGCTGGCCGAGCAACCACAGGCGGCACTGGACATCCACCTGGCGGTGGGTGAACTGCCGCTGCATCTGCGCTGGCGGCTGCGCTCGTGGCAGGCCGATTGCCAGGAGCAACTGGGTCACACGGCGGACGCCATCAACCTGTACGCCGAGGCCGCGCATCTGGCGGGTGGTCTGGACCGCGCAGTGATGGTTCAGGAGCAGGCGGCGCTGCTGATCCAGGACGGGCAGCCCGAGGAAGCCAAAAAGATTCTGGACGGCGCGCGGCTGCTGTACGGCAGCAAGCAGACTCCACAGATCAACCCAGTACAGGGCGAGGACGAGGGCCTGAATCTGGCGACGTGGCACTACCTGTGTGCCCAGGCGCTGCTCCAGATGGATCAGGCGGACGCGGCTTACGAGATGATCCGCGAGGCAGACCGCCTGGAGCGGCAGTACGGCACCCCCGGTTACGTGGTGGCGCTGCTGACCGGCCAGATCCTGAGCCATCTGGGCCAGCAGGAAAAGGCCATCACTGCCTTTGAGTCGGCCCTGAAACTGGCCGAGGACAGTGACCGCCCCTACGCCAACCACGAGTTGGGTGTGGCCCTGCTGGACATGGACCGCCCGGTGGAGGCCCGTGACCGGCTGGAAGTGGCCCTGAACGAACCTGACTACCCTTATCAGCCCGAGGTCTTGGCCGATATCGCCGAGTGCGATTACCGCCTGGGCCGAATGCCCGAGGCGCAACTGGCCGCCGAGCAGGCATTGGCGCAGGGTGCGGTGATTCCCGCCAGTCTGGTGCTGGGTAGCGTGGCCCTGGATTATTTTCAACTGGACGAGGCCCTGGAACACTACGAGCGCGTGGTCCGCGAGGCCGCCCCGGACAGCCGCGACTGGATCATCGGGCACCAGATGGCTGCCGACGTGATGGCGCAGCAGGGCTTTCCAAATCCTGCCGCAGCCGTCGCACACGCCCAGCAGGCGCTAGACAACACGCCCGAGAGTGATGACTGGCACGGCACCTTGCAGGATCTTTTGGCGCGGGCACAGACGCTGATGGGGCAGCAGGACGGGCGGATGCTGAACTAGCGTTGGGCTTGGGAGTGTGCCGCTCAGGTGGGCGCTGGTCTTGACCATCATATTCTCCTCGTGAAAGGGCACTCTACTCACCGAAATCAAGGCACTGCTTGCTTATTCTCCTGAATTGCAATCTGCTGAATGGGTTTGGAGGCTGATGAACAAGCTGTAAAAAACTGCCCTTGTACGTAGCGCGTCTAGCGTAAGTTGAGCTACTGCTGAGGCGGCATATCGCGGGATGTGCTGGCTGGTCTCGAAGGTGAGGGAACCGTCGCCCATCGTGCCTGGGCTAAACGCTAGCGCAGCATGAGAATTACACCGGGTTGATGTGAGCAGAGCACGTTGATCTTCCAACGAAAAAGACCAGAATTCCCCGTCCAGAGCGGGGTTTTTTTTATGTGCCATGAATGTCCCAGTCCCAGCGTTCGTGAGCGTTCAGGGGTCGTTCAGGGGTCAGAGATCACAGTGGCCTCAGTTCAGAAAGGAAGCAGGGAAGCATCAGACAAGACAGGGAAAACTTCGGTTTCTGCCGCTCTGCGTTCGGTCACTCGCCTCAATCACCCACAGCACTATCCAAGGAGAACACCATGACCCAGCTCGTTAAGCAAGCTCATGTTCGCACCACCTTCCTCCTGACCGCCGCCCTCATGTTCAGCAGCATCGGTGCAGCCCAAACGGCCCTAACCACGGCTGCAAATACCACGGGCAGCGACATACTCGCTCAGCTCAGGCCATCAGTGCGTCAGGCTCCCGCCACCGCCACACCAATCACGGTGCCGGTTAACCCGACGATGGTGATGGATGATCGGGGGCTAACCTGCTGCCCAGCCGTCATGCAGGGGACGTTCTCGCAGTACTTCCGGTATCACCAGTTGCCGGGCAAGAACATCACGCAGTCGTATGGGCTGGAATTTTTAAGCACCTTCAACTATCCCGGAACTGAAACCATTCCCCAGACCCTGACGCTGGATCAGCAGATGATGCCATTCGCCTTCTATATCGGTTCCACTGGGGCGGGGATACTTCCAAGTGGATATGTTGCGAATTCCGTAATTCTCAGGGCCGAAATCAGGGAAATTACCACTCCGACTGGTCCAAATGGAACACCGACTTCAAATGATTGGAACCAACCAAGTGCAATCGCAAGTTCGACTGGGACACCCGCTGTCCGCGCTTGGTGGGCTGGGATTATGCCACCTTCCACGAACCCTTACAATGTCTGGGACGGTTCAGGCGGTGTCAGCGGTTTTCACACTGAATATATGGATGGCCGTCCTCACCTCAGTCCCACCTACCTACTCCCCAATCACACTTACATGATGAAGATGTCACTGGTCTTGGCATACAAAAAGACGCCAAACGACGATACTTGGTTCATCAAGGATATCAACTGTAGCAGTATGAGAGGCCCTTTCTGGTGGAATGTCAGGGATGGTAATCTAAAGACGGCACCAGGGGCGACTGCCCAGCCTCAGATTCAATTCAACGAAGTGAAGTAGGCAATCGACAGTCTGGTATAAAAAAACCGCCCTCCATATGGGGACGGTCTTCTTTTGCCTACTCAGAACTCAGTCTGCTGCTGACCCGTGGTTCTTGGCCTGCAAAAGCTCCTTGTCCTTTTTCGCATCGGCTTCCAGCTTGGCCTTGATCTTTTTCAGGGTAAAGCTGGCCTCGCGTTCGCGCTGGTCCAGCACGCTGCGAATAAAGCGGATGTCATCCTGAATGCCGGGAATCAGAACCTGCTCCAGCGCGTTCACGCGGCGCGAGGTTTTCTTGATTTCCTCGCCAATGCGGCGCAGCTTGGTCTCAGTTCCGGCCACCTTGACGATGCCGTCCATCACGCCGCCAAAATCGGTGGCGGCCTGGATGGTGCGTGCGCCCACGTTGATCGGGCTGAACGTGGTGGCCTTGTCGCGCTCAGGAACGGCGATGCGCGGCACTTTCACGCCGTACAGGTTGTCAATCTGCATGTCGATGGCGTAATCGCCGCTGCCCGCCAGGCTCAGGCTTTCAACGGCTTCCGGGCTGTCCCACGCTTTCGCGCCAAACAGGCTGGTGTACGCGCCCTTGCTCACGCCCGAAAGTTCCTCGCGGGCAGCCAGTGCGTCCTTGACCAGCGCAAAGAACTCGCCGATCAGGGCGTCGCGCTTGCGCTTCAGCAGGTCTGCGCCGCTCTGCGCGGTCTTGAGGCTGGCCTTGCTCGCCAGCATTGCGCTGCGGGTGGGGCTGATCTGTCCTGCCATTTGTGTTCACCTCCTTTGTCGGTGAATACCCGAAGGTCTAACTGCCGTGGAGACTGGCAATTAGACTTTCAGATTTGTTTACAGGCTCATGCTCCGTCCGCCGCGCCACATCTCGTCCATCTTCTCGCCGTAGAACTTGTCGATGGAGTCCTTGGACAGACGGGTCAACTGGCTCTGGGGCAGCTTGGACAGAATGCCCCAGGCCACGGTCAGGCTGTCGTCGATGCTGCGGTCCTGATCGCCCTGGCCGATGAAATACTGCTCGAAGTCGTCAGCAAAACGCAGGTACAGCTTGTCGGTGTCGGTCAGGGCGTCTTCACCCGTGATCGCCACCAGTTTCCGCAAATCCAGTCCGTTGGCGTAGGCGGCGAACAACTGATCGGACACGTTCTTATGGTCGGCGCGGGTCTTGCCCTTGCCGATGCCGTTGCCCTGGAGGCGGCTCAGGCTGGGCAGCGGGTTGATCGGCGGGAACACGCCCTTGGCGTTCAGCGTGCGGTCCACCACGATCTGGCCCTCGGTGATGTAGCCGGTCAGGTCGGGGATGGGGTGGGTAATATCGTCGTCGGGCATGGACAGAATCGGAATCTGCGTGACACTGCCGGGCTTGCCCTGCACCACGCCTGCGCGTTCGTACAGCGAGGCCAAGTCGGTGTACATGTAGCCGGGGAACCCACGGCGTCCGGGGATTTCCTCGCGCGCACCGCCGATTTCACGCAGCGCCTCGCAGTAGTTGGTCAAGTCGGTCAGGATCACGAGGACGTGGTAACCGTGTTCGAAAGCCAGATACTCTGCCGTCGTCAGGGCCATACGGGGGGTCAGCAGACGTTCCACGGCGGGATCGTCGGCGCGGTTCAGGAACAGCACGGCGCGGGCGAGTGCCCCGGTGCGCTCGAACTCCTGCGTGAAGAAGGAGACCTCGCGCTGCGTCAGACCCATCGCCGCGAAGACCACCGCGAAGGGTTCATCCGAGCCTGGAACCTTCGCCTGACGCGCAATCTGGGCGGCCAGTTCGTTGTGCGGCAGACCGGAGCCGGAGAAGATCGGCAGCTTCTGCCCACGGATCAGGCTGGTGTTCACGTCGATGGTGGAAATCCCGGTCTGAATAAATTCTTCGGGCTTGGCGCGGGCGGTGGGGTTCATGGCCTGACCGTTGATGCTCAGGCGCTTCTCGGCCACCACGGCGGGCAGCCCGTCGATGGGGCGGCCCAGGCCGTCGAAGCGGCGTCCGATCATTTCCTTGGACACGCCCAGGCGGGCCACGTCTTCCACCAGGCTCACCGAAGCGGTGGCGAGGTCGAGGCCGCGTGTTTCACCGAACACCTGGATCACGGCGTTCTGATCGGTCACTGAAATGACCTGACCGCCGCGCAGCTTGCCGCTCTCGTCCTTGATGTTCACGATTGCGCCGTAAGCCAGATCGCTGGCCGCATTCACGAACAGCAGTGGCCCGGAAATATAGGCGACATCGTTGTATTCCTTCTGGAGAAGGGTCATGCAGTCACTCCCTTGAAGGTCTGGTCGAGTTCGTTCATGACGCCCTCGCCGTAGGCATTGAATTCCGTCTCGGCGACGTAGCGGGCGCGGGCCAGCTTCTCGATCACCGGGTTCTGGATGATGTCGTCGATGGTTGCGCCGCTCTTGAGGGCCGCGCCCGCTTCCTCGTAGAACTTCAGGAACATCTTCATCAGGCCGTAGTTCTTGGGCATTGAGGAAGAGGCGTCCACGGCGTCAAAGCCGTTTTGCTGAAGGAAATCCTGACGCAGCATGCGCCCGGCTTCAATAATCAGCCGCTCGTTGTCCTGAAGGGCGTCTGGCCCGACAAGCTGCACCACTTCCTGCAAGGAGGCTTCTTCCTGGAGGATGTTCTGGATGCGCTGGCGCAGTTCGGGGAAGTCCTGCCCGACGTTCTGGCGATACCAGCCGTCCAGAATGGGGGTGAACAGGCTGTACGAGCCGTTCCAGTTGATCGCCGGGAAGTGGCGGCGGCGGGCCAGACCTGCGTCCAGACGCCAGAATGCGCCGGTAATACGCAGGGTGGCCTGGGTGACGGGTTCGGACATGTCGCCGCCTGCGGGGGAGACTGCGCCGATCACGCTGACTGCGCCGTCCTCGCCGCCCAGGGTCTTGACGGCCCCGGCGCGCTCGTAGAACGCCGCCAGTTTTGCGCCCAGGTAGGGGGGATACCCCTCTTCTGCGGGCATTTCTTCCAGACGCGAGGAGATTTCGCGCAGCGCCTCGGCCCAGCGCGAAGTGCTGTCGGCCATCAGGGACACGCTGTAGCCCTGGTCGCGGAAGTACTCGGCCAGAGTGATGCCCGTGTAGACGGACGCCTCACGCGCTGCCACAGGCATGTTGGAGGTGTTGGCGATCAGGATGGTGCGCTGCATCAGCGGGTTGCCGGTCTTGGGGTCTTCCAGTTCAGGGAATTCCACCAGCACGTCGGTCATCTCGTTGCCGCGCTCGCCGCAGCCTACGTACACCACGATGTCGGCGTTGCCGTACTTGGCCACGCTCTGCTGGGTCACGGTCTTGCCCGAGCCGAAAGGACCGGGGATCGCCGCTGCGCCGCCCATCACCAGGGGGAACAGCACGTCCAGAATGCGCATCCCAGTCAGGAAGGGCAGGCTGGGGTCCAGCTTCTTGGCCACAGGACGGGGCGCACGAACGGGCCAGTAGTGGGCCATCCGCAGCTTGGTGCCGTCTTCCAGCTCGGCAATCGTGTCGTCAATGGTGTACTCGCCCGCCGCCACAACGCTTCTGATCTTGCCGCTGCTTTCCGGCGGAACCAGAACCTTGTGGGTGAAGGCAAATTCCGGCACGGTGCCCAGGATCGAGCTGCCGATCACTTCATCGCCAACATTGACGCTGGGAGTGAAGTTCCACTTGCGTTCACGGTCCAGGCTGGAAACCTCGATGCCGCGTGCAATGAAGTCGCCCGACAGTTCGCGGATCTTATCTAGCGGGCGCTGGATGCCGTCGTAGATGCCATTGAGCATGCCTGGGCCAAGTTCGACCGACAGGGGCAGCCCGGTGGTTTCCACGGGTTCGCCCACGGTCAGGCCAGCGGTATCCTCGTACACCTGCACGAAGGCGGTGTTGCCGTCCAGACGAATAATTTCGCCCACCAGACGTTCTGTGCCCACGCGCACGATGTCGTACATTTTCGCGCCGTACATGCCGTCCGCGATCACCGCAGGTCCGGCGATGCTCTGCACGACGCCACTCTTGTTCTGAGTCATTGAATCTCCTTGGGAGAGGTCTGAAAGGCTAAGGTCAAACAGTCTAGAGGCGGAACAGAACAGCATTTGTGCTTTGTGCCGTCTGGCCGTTAGACGGTCTGACCTTTGGCCCGTTTAAAGCTTGATATCGAAGCCGATGGTTTCGCGCACCAGTTTGCCCATGTACGCCTTGGCGTCCACGGTTTCGGGCGAGAAGGCGTCTTTCAGGCTGGGAATGGGGAGCAAGATGGGCAGGTCACGGCCCCGCATGACGCGGGCGGTGGACGTGGCCGGGTCGGCGATCAGGCTGGTGTCGATGGCGATCAATCCATAGTCGCCCTCGGTGATCAGCTTTTCCAGCGCGGCCTGCGCCTTGTCGGGGGTGGTGTCCACCACCTCGGCCCCGGCCAGCCGGAAGCCGGTGGCGGTCTCGTGATCGGTCAGAACGACGACTTTACGCACCTTCCAACTCCCTTTGCAGCTCGTCCTTGGACAGGCCATAGAACTTGGCGCGGCCAATCAGGCGCATGCGGGCGATTTCCTGTTCCTTGCGGCGCAGGTAATCCAGGGCCACGCCCGGCCCCAGTGCGTCGGCCATCGCCACGTTGCGGCTGGCCTCGTCCAGGAGCCGCCGGGCAATCGCCTCGGAGCTGCCCAGATCGGGGGCTTCCAGCACCGCACCCAGATCGGGGGCCGAAACGCTGTTGTCGCCGCCCGCGATTCGCAGGAAATCGGCCTCGGACACGTCGCGCCCGCCGGGAATGAAATAGCGGACGTTGGGGGCCGCGCCGCGCAACTGGCGGGCAATCAGCAGGTTTCGCACATCGATCTCGCGCGTAAAATATCGGCGGACATTGGTGCCGCGCACGCCCGACAGCACGGCGCGGTAATAGCCCTGATCCAGCGCCACCTCTAAATCGAGCAGGCTGCTGGCCCCGCCACTGACGGCGGCGCGCAGAATCTGGCCGATCTTGCCGCCCGCCACGCTCAGGGTCTGGGCGAGGCTGGCGACGTCGGCACTCTGCGCCGCGCCCTGAAGGGCAGACCACGGCAGGGTTCCCGCCGGGATCAGGCCCGCCACGATGTCGTCCGCCGAGCGTCCGGTCTGCACGCCACGCACCAGTGTTTTGACGTTCTGGAGGTCATAGCGCAGCAGCAGCGCCTCGATCTCGCGGGCCGGTTGCCCGGTGGCAATCGAGCGCAGGTGCGAGATGGATTTGAGGTAATTGCGGCTCAGGGCCTCGTCGAGCTGCCCCAGACCCGCCCCCTGCGCGGTGGCCTCGCCCAGATCCTCGCGCAGCGGCGTCTCGCTGATCTGACGCAGGAATTCCTGGTAGTTCAGCGTGTTCGTCACGTCGTCCATCGCGCGGGCGTCCACCAGGGCCACGCGCATCATGCGCACGCGCCCGTTGATATACCCGTAGGGGTTGTTCATGTGTCCTCCCCCTAGACTTCGGCCAGCATGTGTGAGACTTCGGCGCTCAGGGTGGGGCGCGCGGCTTCCAGGCGGCCCAGCAGGGTGTTCTGCACGCTGGTCTTGCCGCCGGAGCCGACCAGCCGCACGCCGGTTTTCACCGTGTCGTTCACGCGCACGTCCATCTGGCGGCCCAGCCCGGACAGCGCCTGACGCACCGCGTCCTGCTCTGCCGCAGAGGTTTCGATGACCTCCGCCGTCGGCAGGGCGTTCAGACCCTCCTCGATCAGCTTGGTCAGCACCTGCGGGTATTCCGGCGCGTTCGTCATGCTGGCGATGAACTGCTGCGCGGTCTGAAAGGCCTTGACCTGCAAGGTGTCCGAGGCCGCCAGGCGCTGGGCATTGCTGTCCAGATCGGCGGCGCTGCGGGCGCGGGTCAGGCCAGCGGCGTAATCGCTGTCCAGGGCGCGGGTGCGGCCCTCGATCATGCTCTGGGCGCGTTCCTGGGCTTCAGAGACGATCTGCGCGGCCTTTTCCTGCGCGCCAGTGCGAATCTGGGTGATCTCGCCCTGGATTTCTTGTTCTAGGATGTCACCGAGGCTCATCGCTTACCCGCGCAGCAGGAAGAAGCCGACGAAGCCGAAGATCACCAGCGTTTCAGGGATAAAGAACCAGATCGCCATCTGCCCGAACTTCTCGGGACGCTCGGCCACCACACCTGCGGCGGCAGCACCAATGGGTCCCTGCGCCAGACCGGTGCCGACGGCTCCGAGGCCCAGGGCCAGGCCCGCGCCGATGGCCTTGAGGCCCGCAGCGTTGGCGTCTGCGCCGGTGGCGGCGACTTCCTGTGCGAAGGCGGAACCGGCGAAGGTCATCAGGGTCAGGGCGGGGGCGTATTTAGCGGCTTTCTGGATTGCAGTGTTCTTCATGTGTTTCCTCCGGGAAAATGGGGTGTACTTCTGACGAGTTTGAGAGGGTTTATTTCCGTGCCACGGGGGCAAAAGGAGCGTAACGGGTGCCGGTTTCCTGATAGAAGCCGGTGGGATTGAGGTACTCGACCCAGACCAGTCGGATGGGCTGCATGATGTGGCCCAGGATGGTCAGGACGAACAGGAAGCTGTGAACGAGGATGCCCAGCAGGATGCCCAGCAGCGGCCCGATGATCGGCAGCACTTTGCCCAGGCTCCAGCCCACGTCGGTGGCGAGGTTGGCGAGAATGGCCGCCGCCACACCCACCGCGAACAGACGGGTGAAGGAAATAATGTTACCGCCGTTGGACAGCACCTCGATCAGCATCAGCGGGGTCTTGCTGGCGATCAGTCCGATCACGAAGATCACGAAGCCCACCAGCATCAGCAGCACCAGCGGGTTGCCAAAGTTGCTCAGCGCCCCGAAGTCTTGCCCGGCGCGGCTGACATAGGCCACCATGATCAGGCCGACCAGACCGCCCAGCATGCCCACCGCTTCCCAGAAGTGGTGCATGTGCTTGTGCTTCCAGGTCAGTTGCGCCTTCAAGGCCCAGGACCACAGCACGAAGATCACGCCCACCGCGATGCAGATCAGCATGATGGTGTTGGAGAAGTCCGACAGCACGCGCGGGAACAGGATCGGGAACAGGCCCTTGTTGTGGCCTTCCTCGACAATCGTGTTCAGCGTGCTGGGGCTGAGGTTGACGCCCCACAGGCTCTTGATCAGACCAGGGTTGTAGAAGAAGACGTGCAGTTTCTCGAAGACGTTGCCGAAGAACTCGCCGGTCAACACGCCCCACAGGATGCTCCACAGGCCCATCGTACGGAGAACGACGCCCACCCGTTTGAGGGTGGCCGGATCGAGGGTGATGCCCAGCAGGCCCACGGGCAGGCTGACGCCGCGTGCGGCCCGCGCCAGTCCCCACAGCGCCACGGCCAAGTACAGCAGCCCGAACCCGATGTCCGCAACGATGAAGCCGAAGAACAGCGGGAAGAACCACGCCACCACCCACGAGGGGTCAAAGGTGCCGTACTTGGGCGGATCGCTGATGTTCAGCATGAATTCGAAGTTCTCGGTGTAGCTGCCATTCTTGAGCTGCACTGGGATGGCCCCGGAATCGCCGTGTTCATCGACGGGATGCAGTTCCATCATGGCGCTGGCCTTGTATGGCTCCAGCGCACCCTGAAGGGCGGGCACCCGGTCTGTGGGCACGAAGCCCTGCAACACGAAACCGTACTTGCCACGGGCGGTCTGCGCGCGGGCGTCGTCGATGCCCACCCGGTCCGCCAGTGCGTCCCGGATGGGAAACAGCGTCGCCGCGTGCTGCGAGGCCAGCGCGCTCTTCTCGGCGCGCACCCGCTCCAGCTCCTGCGGGTTGCTCTTGAGAATGGCGCTGAAGGCCGTGGCGACCTCAGACAGTGGCAGGCGCTCGAAGCGGCCCGGCAACCTCAGTTCGCCCAGACGGGCCTTGCCCAGCGCGGCGCGGGCGCGGTCACGGTCTGCCCGCAGCACCGCCACCACGACAGCCGTACTCTGCTGCCCGGTGCGCTCTGCACCGATGGCGAAGCGGTCTCCCAGTTCACCCTTGAGGGCGTCCTGCGCGGCTGCCAGTTCCTCCGACTTTTCAACGGTCAGGGGAATCAGCGTGACGCGGGTGCTGCGGTCCAGCGTTCCCGCCGCACGCGACAGCGCCGTGACCGTATCGCCGTAGGTGCGGGCGGTGTCCAGCTCGGTCCGCAGTTCCGTCTCGCGCTCCATCAGGGCGGAGGCGGGTTTTGCGGCGGCTTCCACCAGCGCTGACCACTGACCTTCGTCGGGCAGGGCGGCGGCGCGGTCAGGCCGCAGAGCCTCCAGCTCGCCCAGCGTGCTTTCGCTGCGGGCCAGCAGGCGTTCGGCGTCGCGGCGCTGTTCGGCAGCCGCTCCTGCCAGGGGACCGCTCTGAAAGCCCTGCGCTTCCAGGGGAACGATGTGCAGCACGCCTGCCGTTTGAAGGGCCTGCATGATCGCGCGGCTGTCGCTCTGACGGCCCGCCACCACCACCTGCTGCATCGGGTTGATCACGGCAGAACCGCCCGCATGATCGTTTCGACGGCGTGGCCCAGCTTGTCCTCGGCGAGGTCACGGGTGGCCTGCGCCTGGGTGCGGGCGTCCGCTCCCGCCGTTTCGCGAATCTGGCCAACTTCCGCCGACAGCTTCTGCTCATGCTCCGCAGACATCTGCCTGGCCTGTGCTTCGGCCTGTTGCATGATCTGGGCGGCCTGCGCCTCGGCGGCGGCAATCACTTGCCTGGCCTCCTCACGCGCCGCTTCGATCTGCGCGTCCAGCGCGGCTTCCCGCTGCGCCAGTTCGTTCAAGACCTTACTTGAGACGTCCAAAACTCCACTCCTCCTTTTCCTGCATTCCGGCAACCTCAGACTTCATCCGCTTCAAAAGCCCCATCCTTTGGGGGGATGAGGTCTTTTGGGGTGAACACCAAGAATTGCGGCGGCCCGACCCTTTTGTAATAGTTGCGTCAGACTCGCCCAGCATCGTAACACAGCCTCCACATTGGCCTGTGGGGGCAAGCGTCCCTGTTGCCGGGATTGACCACTCTGTCAGCGGGCATTGACCACTGCGGAGATTACTGCGGACCACACATTGAAACAGCCAGCCACCGGGGATGCGGTCGGGGCTGGCTGAACGTGGAGGTTCGGGAGTTAAGAGGTGCAGTCTCGCTTAAGGATTCAGTCGCCGCCCACGAACACTGGTGCGCCTAGGCCCGTCTCACTGTCAGCGTAGCCCTGCTCGCTGTGGGCACTGATGTCGATGCCGCTGACTTCCTGGCTGGCCGAAACACGCAGCGGCGTGATCACGCTGACCAGCTTGAGCAGGATGAAGGACCCGCCGCCCGCCCAGACCAGTGAGGCCGTGACGCTCAGGAGCTGCACCAGAAACTGCTCGCCTACGGGCTTGCCCTGCGAGGTGGTCCAGGCCAGCAGACCGGTCAGCAGCGCGCCCGCGATTCCGGCGACGCCGTGGCAGGCAAAGACGTCCAGTGAGTCGTCCGCGCCCATCCGGTGCTTGAGCTGCACCGCGCCGTAGCTGGCGGCTGCGCCCACCACACCGACGATCACGGCGGCCCAGGGACTGACGAAAGCGCAGGCGGGGGTGATGGCGACAAGGCCGACAACCAGTCCGGTGGCTGCCCCGACGGCGGTAGGCTTGCCGCCGCGCGCCGATTCAAAGCCCAGCCAGGTCAGCATGGCGGCGGCGGGGGCGATCAGCGTGGTGATAAAGGCCAGTCCGGCGGTTTGCCCGGCAGACAGCGCGCTGCCCGCGTTGAAGCCCATCCAGCCGAACCACAGCAGGCCCGCACCCAGCAGTACCAGCGGCACGTTGTGCGGCACATGGGCGTTGCGCGGGTAGCCGATGCGCGGCCCCAGCACGAAGGCGGCGACCAGTGCGCTGATGCCCGCAGAAATATGAATGACCGTGCCGCCCGCGAAATCCAGCGCGCCGTCCTTGAACAGCCAGCCGTCCGCGCTCCAGACCCAGTGGGCCAGCGGCGAGTAAATGAGCAGGGTCCACAGCGCCCCGAACAGGATGAAGGCCCCGAAGCGCATGCGCTCCACCACCGCGCCCGAAATCAGCGCCAGCGCGATGATGGCGAACATGGCCTGAAATGCCGCGAAGACATAGGTGGGAATGGTGCCCGTGAGTTGATCGGCCAGCCCGTTCAGCCCGAAGTTCGCCAGCGATCCGACGAAGGCATTGCCGCCCCCACCGAAGGCGATGCTGTAGCCCGCCAGCATCCACAGCACGCCCACCAGACCAATCGAGACCACGCTCATCATCATGGTGTTCAGCACGCTCTGGGCGCGGGTCAGGCCGCCGTAGAACAGGGCCAGGCCGGGGGTCATCAACAGCACCAGCGCGGCAGAGGCCAGCATCCAGGCAGTGTCGCCGGTGTCCAGCACGGGTTTGGCATCCTGCGCCAGTGCTACGCCGCCCAGCGCCACGATCAGGGGAAGGTAGGGTTTCAGTTTCATCGATTTCACGCTCCTTGCAAGTGCTGCGGCCATACGTATGTCGGTCATGCCGGGGCCAGCTTTTTCTCGGTCACGGGCGTCAGGGCCGAGTTGCCTTCCTCGCCGGTGCGGATGCGGATAACGCGCTCCAGCGGCTGCACGAAGATCTTGCCGTCGCCCACCTCTCCGGTGCGTGCGCCCTTGCAGATGGCGTCGATGGCGGCCTGCTCGAACGGTTCGCTGACCGCCATGCGGATTTCTACCTTGTCGCGGAATTCGATCATCACGCGCGTGCCCCGGTACTGCTCGACGATTTCCTGCTCGCCGCCGTGTCCACTGACCCGCGAGAGCGTGATGCCGCTGATTCCTGCTTGAAACAGGGCTTCCTTGACCTGCTGGACCCGTTCGGGCCTGATGACTGCCGTGATCATTTTCATGGCGTGTCCTCCTGCGTGTGCAATTTGCAGCGTTCGCATCCCTGCATGCCCAGAGCTTAGGGTTATAGCTGAGGAATGTCAAAATATTTCTGGACATTTGGCTAGATTTAGCCGATCAAATTGCAAAAAATGGATAGATGTTTGTTAGACGTCTAATTTGAATCGGACATATAGCCTAAAATGCGCCGACGGCCTGCTCACGACTCCCGTCCATGCGTACTGCCAGACCTGTTGTGCCTGAAACGTTTGGCCGATCAGCACCTTGACGCCCTGCCCGCGCTGGAGTTGCTAGAGCGTCAGCGTTCTTTCATCAGCATCTGCCCCAGTCCAGGCGAATCATCCTGATGGTCAATCAGCGCAACGGGCGGGCCAGACGGATTTACGAACGGGCCGGATTCACGGCCACGGCCACGCGCGAGGGCAAGACCAGGCTGCTATCGATAGAGGAGAGGCCCCGTGACCTCTCCAGCCAATTTCCCCCGCTACAACACCCGGCGTCGGCCCCGCAGCCGTGTCCACAACCTGTAGCCGATGAAGACCACGGCGGCCAGCAGAATCACAGCCAGAATGGGCACGAACACGGCCAGCAGCGACAGCAGCAGACTGGTGCCGTCCTCCAGGGTGCTGACCACCGGGTTCCCCAGCCCGCCCGTAGTGGCCGTGGCCACGGGGCGAACCACCGTGCGGGTGGCATGCACCCCGCCCGCCACGATCACGCCCAGCGCCAGACTCAGGGCCGGGGGTACGTCGGCCACACCCGCCTGTGCGGCAAACAGGATCGCGCCCGCCGCCGTGTTGACCAGTCCGCCCACCAGATGCAGCACGGTGTCTATGCCCGGAATCTTGTCGCCCACGAAATCCAGCAGGCCGATCACGCCCACGGCCAGCAGCACCCAGGGATTGCCCAGCAGGTTGAACGGCTCGTTCAGGTGCATCACGCCCATGCGGGACAGCAGGCCCACCACCAGCAGCGGCACGTAGGCATTCAGACCTGCCGCACCTGACAGGCCCAGCGAGGACAGCAGGCCGGAGAGGAGTTCCATAGGGCATTGTGACCTGCAAAGGCCACGAGGGGATGCTGGAAAAGCCTTAGCATTCCGGCTCCTGCTGTCCAGCGGAGGGCTTGCAATCTCCTGTCGTGGCAAGGGCAAGGCTCTCAGGACCATGGAGTTCCTGTTGGCCTTCTGGCACTGGGGAGGAAGGCGGAACGCGTCGCCCACTTACCAGCCCAACTTCATCATCCGCCGACTCCCGCCCTCTTTCGGATGACCCGCCGCTCGCCCAGATCGGATAGCCTATCGCCTTAGATGTCTTCCCTGATTGACGTGATCCTGTCCGCCTCCTACCTGGGGATATTTTTTATTGTGTTTGCCGAAACTGGGTTGCTGGTGGGCTTTTTTCTGCCCGGTGACAGCCTGCTGATCGCGGCGGGGCTGCTGGCGGCGGGCGGCAAGCTGAATCTGGCGGGCGTGATGGCGGCGGTGGTGGTCGGCGCTTTTCTGGGAAACACCGCTGGCTATTTTATCGGCCAGCGTTTTGGCCCCGCCGTGTTTAGCAATCAGAACTCGCGCTTTTTTAAGCCCGAGTACGTGTCTCAGGCCCAGACTTTCTTTGTTAAATATGGGGCGTTGGCCGTAATTCTGGCCCGCTTTGTGCCCATCGTGCGGACGCTGGTGCCCACGCTGGCGGGCGTCAGCCGCATGCCGTTTGCGTTGTACACCCTCTACAACATCATCGGCGCGGTGCTGTGGGGCGTGGGCCTGACCGCTCTGGCCTACTACCTGGGTCAGTTGATTCCCGATCTGGACAAGTACATCCTGCTGATCGTGGCGGTGGTGCTGGTGGTCAGTGTGATTCCGATTGTGCTGAAGTTCTTGCAGGCGCGCAAGCGTGCGGTCAAACCGTAAGCGCAGAGGCGAGATTCTGGGAGGCTTGGCCTCCTTTTTTCTTGTCTGAAACGCGGATTTGAAGAGGGCTGGCTGCGAAGCGGACTGAGGGGTCTCTGTGGGGCTTGCCATTCACCCCAGCTCAATCTCCAGCTTTTCGCTACGGTCTTGCCTGCCCCAGCCCCTCTAGCCTGTCTCCATGCCCGCCCGCCAGCCCCCGCCCAAGACAAAGCCACCCAAAAAACTGACGCTGAGCGAACAGCAACCGCCCCGTGAAGATCTGCCTGAAATCGCGCGCCGCCTCTCCGAGGAATACCTGCCTGATCCGCCGCAGCCCAGACGCTCCGCTGAGCCGCTGGACGGCCTGATCAGCACCATCCTCTCGCAGCAGAACACGGCCCCGATCACCCGGCGGCAGTTTCAGGGTCTCAAAACCGCCTACCCGCGCTGGGAGGGGGCGCTGGCTGATGGCCCGGACGGCATTGAAGCGGTGCTGAAGGCGGCGGGCGGCGGCCTCTCGCGGGTCAAGGCCGGGTACATCTACTCGCTGCTGGCGGAACTGGATGAAACGCGTCCGGTCCTCTCACTCAAGGAAACGCGTGATCTGGACGACAAGGCGGCTCGTGAACTGCTGGAAAGCCTGCCCGGCGTGGGGATGAAAACCGCCAGTTGCGTGCTGCTGTTTGATCTGGCGCGGCCCGCCATGCCGGTGGACACGCACATTCACCGCATCGCGCGGCGGCTGGAGCTGGTGCCGGAAGCCTGGAACGCGGTCAAGGTGGAGCGCTGGTTTGATGAGGTGCTGCCGCGCGAGTGGGCGGCCCGCTACACCTTCCACGTCTCGGCCATTCGCCACGGACGCCAGACCTGCCGCGCCCGCAATCCGGCGTGCGGTGCGTGCGTGCTGCGTGACCTGTGCCCGTCGGCGGCTATCCTGGGCCGATGACTGTTCCCGAATTGACCCATGAATTAGAGGTGGCCTCCAGACTGGCGCGCGAGGCCGGAGCGCTGCTGCTGCATCACCGCGCCGTGGGCTTCAGCGTGGAACACAAGACGAGTCTGGAAGACCCAGTGACGGCGGCAGACCGCGAGGCGTCCGCACTGATCGTGTCCGGGCTGGCCGAGGCATTCCCCGCAGACGGCCTGATGAGCGAGGAAGAAACCGACAGCGCCGCCCGCCTGTCGTGTGAACGGGTCTGGATCATTGACCCGATTGATGGCACCAGCGAATTTATCAAGGGGACGGCGGATTACTGCGTCAGTATCGGCCTTGCAATCGGGGATAACGCTGCGCTAGGGGTGGTCTACGCGCCAACCACCGACGAGCTGTTCGCGGGTGTCGTCGGTCAGGGTGTCTGGAAGAATGGGCAGGCGGTTCAGCGTGCGCCGCGTTCGGACAACTGGCGCATTGCCGTCTCGGACACCGAATTCGGGCGTGAGCTGAACCGTCATGATCTGCCAGGAATGCTCCCCAGCGGCAGCATCGCGCTGAAGCTGGCCCGCCTGAGCGCCGACGAGGCTGACGTTACTTTCACCATGTCGCCGCGCAGCGAATGGGACATTGCCGCCGGGGACGCGCTGTTGCAGGCGGCGGGCGGGAAGCTGCGCCGCCGGGATGGGGGAGAGGTTCTGTACAACCAACCGCAGCCGCATCTGGAGCAGGGATTGCTCGCCGGACTGCCGGACGCCGTGAACTGGCTGGAGGGCGAGTTGTCGCGCCGCCGTCTGCCCACCGCGCACCTGGGCATGAAAGCGTCGGCCCCCGCCTGGAAGTACCTGAAAACAAGCGATCAGGAGGTGCTGAGCGGTCATTCCGGTGTCAACATCCGGCACGCGGGCAACGAAGTTCTGGCGTTGCTGGTGGTCAATCCCGAAACGCGCACCGTGGAACGCGCCGAGGGCGACGCCTTTCACCTGGAACGCCTGACGCGGGATGTGGTTCGTGCGATGGGGTCACTGTCCACCACAGACGCTAAGCTCAGCCCATGATCAACTCCCCCGCCTCTCCAGACCTCCCGGCAGCGGGTGGGGCATGGGGGCGCGTAAGTCTCAAACCCATGTTGGAGCTGAGCGGCGGCGAATGGCACATCCTGCACGGCTTTTTCAAGGACCGTGAGCTGGCCGACTGGAATGACGCCAAGCCGATCAAGCTGCCCGAATGGCTGTTCCGCAAGGTCATGCAGGACGAGGAACGCGGCGGCGAGCGCGTGGGCTTCGGTGTGCTGGACGAACGCGGCGCACTGATCGGCAGCGCCGAATTGTATGACCTGCGGCCCTCGCCGCCGCTGACGCCCGCCACTGGAACGCTGGGCGTGATGATCGGTTTTCCCGCGCTGTGGGGTCAGGGCTACGGGCGCGAGGCGGTGCTGGCGCTGCTGGACTGGTCCTTCTCGGGCCGCGAGATCGCACTGAGGCGTGTGCGGCTGACTACTTTCGCCCACAACCGCCGTGCCCAGCGGGCCTTTCTCGCCTGCGGTTTCCGCGAGGTGGGCCGTACGCCGCAGGCGGGCCGCACCGACGTGCATATGGAAATTACCCGTGAAGAATGGCAGGCCCAGCATCCGTCAGCCCAACATCTGCCAGAGGGTGCGCCACAATAGACCCATGCGTGTCCTGCTGCCCGATCTGCCCGAATTCCACGCCCTCTCCGGCCACGATGAACACGGCGTTCCCGGCGTGGAATTCGCCTTTTATTCGCAGGACCACGTTCCCGGCGAGGCAGCCGAGGGCGTGGTGCTGTGGCTGGCGCGTGGCGAGACCCGCGAGAAGTTGCTGAGGACGCCGGGCCTGAAATGGGTGCTGACCCTGACCGCTGGGATTGACCACGTTCAGCCGCATCTGCCGCCCGGCGTGGCCCTGTACAACGCCAACCGCCTGCATGACCGTGCCGTGGCCGTGCATGTCGCGGCGCTGATGCTCTCGGCCATGCGCGGCCTGCACCATTTCCGCGACGCCCAGCACGAGGGGCGGTGGAGTTCGGCCCGAAACCCGAACGATTCCGGCCTGCACACGCTGGACGGGCAGAAGGTAGCGATCTGGGGCTACGGCCACATCGGTCACCTGCTGGAAGGGCTGCTGACGCCGTTTGGGGCAGAGGTCAGCGGTATTCGCAGTACTACCCCGGACCTCCAGCGCGATGGGCTGCTGTCCCGTGCCGACTGGGTGGTGTTGCTGCTGCCCAGCACGTCAGATACACGCGGCATCGTGAACGCCGAACTGCTGGGCAGGCTCAAGCCGGGGGCATGGCTGGCCAACGCCGGACGCGGCAACCTGATCGTCACCGATGACCTGCTGGCCGCCCTGGATTCCGGTCATCTGGGAGGTGTGGCGCTGGACGTGACCGATCCCGAACCGCTGCCGGAAGGGCATCCTCTGTGGGCACAGAAAAACGTGATCATCACGCCGCATATCGCCAGCACCACCACCGATCTGGTGGCGCGTGGGGCCAGTCTGACCCGTGATTTCCTGCTGACCATGCACCAGGGCCAGGAACCCGAAGGCCGCGTGCTGGACGGGCAGAAGTATTGAACTGGGCATAAAAAATCCCCTCTTGTACAAGTTGAGAGGGGAAACAGTCCAATTCAGCTTCGGCTAAATCCCCACCACCGTCAGCACCCAGTTCTGCACCGTGCGGATGAACTGGCTCAGGGGTTCGCGGGCCAGAAAAATGAAGCCGAAGACGAGGATAAGGCTGTAGGGCAGGGCCTCAAACTGCGACAGGCTGCGCCCCAGCGACGGCACCAGCGCGCCCAGAATCCGGCTGCCGTCCAGCAGCGGAATGGGAATCAGGTTAAAGACTGCCAGCACCACATTGATGCCCAGCACGGTCAGCAAGATGGTCAGGCCGATCTGGGTGATGGGCAGGACTTTGAGCAGCACCGCGCACAGAAAGGCGATGACGAGGTTGCTGATCGGCCCGGCGGCGGCCACCCACAGCGTTCCCCAGCGGCCCAGATTGTTGGGATTGATCGGCACCGGTTTGGCGAACCCGAAGCCCGCCACCAGCAGCAGTAGCGTGCCAATCGGGTCCAGGTGGGCCAGCGGATTGAGGGTTACGCGCCCATACCGGCGCGGCGTGGGATCGCCCAGCCGATCTGCCGTGTAGGCGTGTGCGAATTCGTGGACGGCAAGAGACAGCACCAGCGCCAGCGCGATGATGATGAACGCCGTGGGGTTAGAGGTCAGCAGACTGAGAAGGCCCATATCTTCTCATTCTACGGGCCTTTACTGGGGGCGTTCGGTTGCCAGATACCTTTGGAGGGCCGAGCGCTCCTCCTCCTGGCTGCTGATTTTCCCCTCCTGCCTGAGTTGCGCCAGATGCGCCAGCGCCTCGCCCACCGCGCGGCCCGGCGGCACGCCCAGCGCCAGCACGTCGCGCCCGGTCAGCGGCACCGGGGCGTCCGGGCGCAGCAGACCGCGCAGCACCCGCTCTGGCGTGCCGTCTGGAAAATACATATCTGAGAGGGCGCGGGCCAGCAGCGCGGCGGGGCGGTTCCCCAGGCCCAGCCGTTCGGCCAGCCGCTCCGGGTCAGGTGAGGCGTGCAGCGCGGCAGCCGCGTAAAGCTGGGGCGAGACAGGTTGTCCAGCGTCCTGAAGTTCATCCAACTGTTCCAGCCACTCCACGCCGGGCAAGAATTCTCCCGCGCCCCACCCCTCCAGCGTGCGTGCCGCCGCACCAGGCCGCGCCTCCGAGAGCAATAGCTTGAGTTCAGCCCATAGGCGCGGCGTCTGCTCAGATACAGCCAGAGCTTCCGGCACCTGCCGCAGCAATTCCGGGTCTGCCGTGAACCCCAGACGCGCCGCCAGCCGCGCCGCTCGGATCAGACGGCTGGCGTCCTCGTGAAAGGACCGGGGGTGCAGGGGCCGCAGCACCCGCGCTTCCAGATCGCTCAGGCCGTTCAGTTCGTCCAGCAGCGCCAGCTCGCCCCCTGGCCCGATCAGCAGGGCCAGCGCATTGACCGCGAAGTCCCGCCGCCGTAAGTCATCTTCCAGGGTGCTGGGGTGGGGCACGGGATTTTGCCCCGCCACCGGGTAAGACTCACGGCGGGCGCGGACAAGATCGGCCCCCCGGCCATCCGGCAGGGTCACGGTGGCGTTCTGGAAGGCCGGATGGTACAGAAACGGCAGGGCTGAAGCGCGGGCCAGGGCCTGAATGTCGGTGCCTTCCGCCACCACGTCAAGGTCCTGGGGCGTCTGTTCCAGCAGCGCGTCCCGCACCGCGCCGCCCACCAGCGCCACGCGGGCGTGCGGCCCCGCCAGCCGTGCCAGTGCGCCGAGCCAGTCACGGTCTTCGGGGCGAAGGCGATTCCAGATCAGGGGGGCGAGGTCCGTCATGGTTGCAGTGTGGCAGAGGGACCAGTCAGGCAGTCGCAGGCCCGATCAGAGAAGACCGGCAGAATAGCCCCATCTGGACTCCGATTGAATCGCTTGCAAAATGATAAAGACCCGAGCGGATGCGAAGAGAGGCGGGTTCCGGGCGCAGAGGGTAGAGATCAGAGCTGTTCCAATCTCTACTGCGTTACAAACGGCAGTCCGTATCAGTTGATGGGTGTGGCCGCGATCTTGCCCAGGTTGGTGGGGTACACCGAGATCGTGTACTCGTCGGTGGCGTTGGGCAGGCGCAGGGTGGTGCCCACCGTCTGGCGGGTGGTGGCCACCCGGAGCGTCACGCCACTGACCGGCACCGTCGCGCTGCTGTTGGTGGGCAGGAAACTGAACATGCTGTAGGCGCTGGCTATGGTTGTGAACCCAGGGGTAACAATGGTGGGGGCCACGAAATCGGCCAGCAGGTTGGCCGTGCCGTTTTGAGGCACTGCGGGCACTGCTGCCGGGGGGAAGACCGTAGGCACAAAGCTGGCGGGCATGTTGGCGCGGTACTCGGCCAGCACCCAGGTTGCCGCGTTATTGGCGTTGCTGCCGGGGTCAAGCCACGGTGTCGCCGTCACACCACTGATCCACACCGAGCGCACCACCGGGTAATAGGCCACGAAGCGGTAGCAGCCGTTGGCGTTGGTGGCGCAGGCCAGGGCCGTGTTGCTGGGCGGCAGGATCATTGCCAGGATGGGGTGGGTGCTGGTGTTCCAGCTCTGGTTGCTGGTGACCGGATTGCGGGTGGTCACTGCACTTGACAGTGTCAGCGTTTGCCCAGCAGGGTAGATGTACCACGCCTCGCGCAGCTTGCCCACGATCAGTTGCTGAACGTTCAGGACCTCCTGTTGCAGATCGGCGCGGCTGCTCGACTGCGATGAGATCCGGGTGCCCTGCGTGAAGAAGGACAGCAGTGCCCCCAGGACAATGCCCATCAGGGCCATGCCGACCAGCAGTTCCACCAGGGTGAAGCCGCCCGTTTGCGGCGCTGCGGCGCGGTTCACTGGGGCCTCAGCAGATCAAGGGTCAGGGTCACATCTTGCGGGCCGGTGCCCGAACTGACGATCAGGCGGCGCATCGGGTAGGGCGTGGCCGTGCTGCCGCTGCCCATCTGAACGGGGGACACTGTGGGGCAGGTGGCCGAGATCGTGACGTTCACTGCGCTGGGATTGGTCTGCACGACACCAGAGCCGTTGATCGGTTGCGCCCTGGAATTCAGATTGATGTACTGTGCGCTCAGGCCGTCCAGGGCCACCGAGGTGTTCGGCGCACAGGCCCGGTCATAGTAAAGAGACAGGGCGGTCCCGGCGGGCGGCACGGCCCAGGCCCCCCGGATGCTTTCCAGCAGTTGCTGGGCACGCGCCGAGGTGTCCAGTTGGCGCTGGCTCCGTTGGTTGAGGCTGAGGGTTCCAGTCAGGGTGCTGGTCAGTACGGCGGCCAGAATGCCGAGAATGGCGATGGAGACCAGAATCTCGATCAGGGTAAAGCCCTGAGATGCGGCCTGGGCGGGCGGGGAACGGAAACGTTGATTCATGTTCATTTCAGGATGCCCCGGTCAGAATGACCTTGCCGGTCACGCCGACGATTCGGATTTCCAGCGCGGCGACGCCACCCGCCGGACTCTGGACGGTGAAGACGCTGCCCAGATTTGTCAGTTCGCCGTAGGGGGCCTGATAGGTTGTGGCCGCCGCCGTGCCCGCGCCGCAGTTGGTCTTGCACACCAGTTTGATGTTGTTGGGCAGGGTCCGGGCCTGACCGTCCACGCTGTAGCTGCCGCTCGCCGTGCCTTTGGACGTGGTGATGGTCACATTGGTGCTGCCGCGCTGGGCCAGCGAACGCGCCCGCTGAAAGTCGCTGGCGACCTGATTGGCGGCCTCGCGCAGTTCTGCGGTGCGGATGCTGCGAATCAGGCTGCTGCCGAAGATGCCCCCCAGAATCCCGATGATGGCGATGACCACCAGAACCTCAATCAGAGTGAAGCCAGACATCTTGCCCCTCACGGCGCGGTCCCCTGCTTCCAGATCAGATCGGAGAAGTCACCGTCACGGCTGGAGGCGTCGTAGAAGTCCCACTTGGGCGAGACAGGGTAGTACGGCGGCGACAGGCCATCAAGGAAGCGGCGGTCATAGGAGTAATCGCGTCCGTAGCCAGCCTCGTAAGCCTGATTCTGATTGGCGTATGTTTTACATGAACCGTTGGAATTATATTTGGTACAGACCTGAACAGTACGCGTTCCGAATGAGCCGTTCGCGCCGTAATACTTCTCTACCAGTGAGCCGGTAAAATTCACTGCCCCTCTCGATCCTCTGTCCGCATCATCGTAACCGTCTACGGTAAATTCCTTCTGGCTGGCCATCATGGCCGTTTGAAGAACCACGTTGTCAGGAGTCTGTCGCCCGACGATGACGTTGCCTCCGCTGCTGAACATTCCCAGCACGTTCTGCCGATCCGAACAGGGCGGCGTCACCTGTACGCTGGCGTATTCGTCGTAGCGGCAGGGGGTCTGTGACATGGCGAGGTCGCTGCGAACGGTTACGTCTCCAGTGGCGGCCAGTGTGATGCCCGAGAACGAGGCCAGTGCCGGACGGGCCTGGACCACCGAATTGGAATCGGTGTAATTTCCGCGTCCCGGGCCGAGGATACTGACCCCACCATTCTTATAGATCACTCCGTTGAATTTTCCAGTGATTGATGTCCACGCGCCATTCCCAATCTTTTGCTGCATATTTTTGTTCGCATCAACCCGGTAAGTGGTGTTGCTATAGGTGTAAGTGCAACCATTGATATCGAAATTTGAATTGCAGCTCACACCCGTCGCAGGCTTGATGTACTGATAGGCTGGGCTGGGTTCAACCCACTTACGCTGATTTGCGTCGTACTGGGTCACTTGGTTTCCGTTGGCATCACCGACGTAGAGTTGTACACCTACCTCAGTGCTGCCAAGGGTCAAACCGCGCTCATTAATCAGGGGCTGGCCGTTCTCGTCCAGACCGTTGGCCGCGTTGGCCTGATTGCTGGAGTTTGTTGGAAACGGTTGGTATTGACCGGCGAAGTTGGGGGTAATGCCGTTGTAATTAACGTTCACACCATTATTCGCAATGTAATTCTGAATGGCCGTACTCTTCGCGGTATCTGTTCCCGAGAAATTGCGGTTGGGAGTCGGAGTACCAGTGGTGGCAACCCGTACACCAGGCTGACGGGTGCAGGTGATTTCGGTGGCATTTTCGATGCGGTCGATACACCCGGCGCTGGTCAGCTTGCCACTGAAGCTTGGATTGTTGTTGCCCGTACTGCTGTTGAACGCAAACACGTCATTGGTCTTGAGCGGACCCTGAAAATTGGTTCGACTGGTGAAATAGATAATGCCCCCTGCTTGTGAGGTCTGATAGTCGGTCTGAACAGTGGCTTCCAGCAGGGAAGGTTGCACGATGTCGAACCACCACTGGCCCGTATCAGTGCCGCTCGCCGTAACCACCCGGCGCACCCGCCCCGTAGACTCGGTGGCCGCTGAGTCCAGTTGCTGCACTCCCAGGTAAATCCGGCTGTGGTTGGCGGTCAGACGCAGCACGCGGGTAATCCCTACCTGCGTGCTGAGGTTCACGTTCCCGGAGGTGGAGGTGGAGCGCTGGGTCAGCAGCGTTTGCCAGAACGCCTGACGGGCTTCAGGTGTCGCTGCCGGTGCCTCGCCCGTCGGCAAGACCCCGTAGGCTTCAGGTGTCACGATATTGGCAAACAGCGCGAATTGCGACGCAGAATTCAGGTTGGCAGGCTTGCAGGACTGGGCTGTGGGATAGAATTTCTCGCTGGCGTCGTCGTTTGGATCAAGGGTGCGGTCCAGAAAGCCGCGCGCATTGGGTTCCCGGCCCTCGTACATATCCTGCCAGTTCGAGGTTCCGCAGAGGCGAAAAACCCAGTCTTGAACGGCGGTAATCTTGATGTTGGGGGCCAATTTCATGCCTGCGCCGCCCACAATACGCGGGCTGTTGAACGACAGCATGGCCTGCACGTCCTGCAAGCGGCTGCGCGCCAGCGCTACTCCCGACTCGGCGGCATACTGCGCCCGCAGCGTCGATGCCTGATCGGCGGTGGTCTGGCGGCTGCTCAGTCCCAGGCGCAGGGAGGCGGCCAGCACCCCGGCCAGCAGCAGCAGCGTGAATAGCACCACGATGATCATCGTCGCGCCCTGCGTGATCTGGGCGTGTGCGGAGAGACTGGATTGGGCCGGGCGGGTATCCGGTAGTTTCCTGAAAGTGGGAGGGGGAAAGGGTTGAAGGGGCATGACCCAATTCTGCGTCCCAGACCCTGCCAAAACCATTACCCGAACGGGGTTGCCATCCCCCCCAAATGTGTGTTCTCGGCAGTATTTTACTGACCGAGTAGGCAGTTCTGGCTAGTTCTGGCCTGCGCGTCCCATCAGATACAGCTCCAGAATCTGCACCGCCGCCGCCTCGTCCTCATCGGCGGCCCCCAGTTCGCGGGCGCGGCGGGTGGTGAAGCGCTCGTCCTGATAGGCCACCGCGTAACCCTGTTCCACCAGGATTTTCCCGAAGGCGCGAATCCGGTCTGCCGAGGGGCTGTGCAGGCCGTCGGTTCGCAGCGGCAGCCCCAGCAGCAGCAGCGTCGCCCCGGTTTCCTTCACTTTCAGGCGCAGCGCTTTGAGGTCCAGGGGCAGGCGTTTGCGGTCCAGGCTGCCGCGCCCGAAGGCCAGCCCCCCCATGTTGACTGCGAAGCCGATGCGCGATTTGCTCACGTCCAGCGCCAGCACCTTCGGCGGCGGTGTGGGGGGCAGATCGCCGGATTCGGGGGGCCGCTGCTCAGTCATTCCCGCGAGTGTAGCGAAGTCTGGCCGGTGGGACGCTAGGCTGGGCAGCATGACCCACGACAGCGTGATCCTTTCGCAGACCCGCGCGGGCGTCTGCACCCTGACCCTCAACCGCCCAGACAAGCTGAACGCCGCCAACGACGAGCTGTTGCTTTTGCTGACCGCCGAACTGAAGGAGGCGGAGGTGGACCCCGCCGTGCGGGTGGTGGTCATCACCGGCGCGGGCCGGGGCTTCTGCGCCGGACAGGACCTCGGGGACGTGTCAGGGCGCGACATGACCTTTACCGAACACCTGAACGCCACCTACAACCCACTGATCCGCACCATCCGCACGCTGGAGAAGCCCGTGATCAGTGCGGTCAACGGCGTGGCAGCGGGGGCAGGGGCCAGTCTGGCACTGGCCGGGGACATCCGGCTGTGGGCGCAGTCGGCCCGCCTGATCGAGATTTTTTCCAACATCGCCCTGGTTCCCGATTCGGGCAGCACCTGGTTTCTGCCGCGCCTAGTGGGCTACAGTCGCGCCTTCGAGCTGATGGCCCTGGCAGAGCGCGTGGATTCCGCCGACGCCCTGAAGATGGGCCTGTGCGAGCATGTCTTTGCCGACGAGACGTTCATGGACGAGGTCCAGGCGTATGCCGAGCGGCTGGCGGCACGCCCCGCCAACGCCCTCAAGCTGACCAAGCAGGCGCTGAACGACGCGCTGACGGGCACGCTGGATCAGGCACTGGATCAGGAGGCGGCGTTGCAGCAGCTCGCGGGGGACCACTGGGAACACCAGGAAGGCGTGACGGCCTTCAAGGAAAAACGCGCACCGAACTTCGTGCGCGCCCAGGACTGAGTTTTTAAAGGTTCGCTGGGTTTACATATCCAGCGGATCGGATTTCTCGCTGGCGCGTTTGCCCTCTTCGAGCATGCCCTCGTGGCGGGTGAACTTGTCGCGCTCGCCTTCCTTGCCCATGCTGGCGGTCTTGTCGCCGGGTTCCAGCAGTTCGTCGGAGTGCTGCACGGTGGGATCGGGAGCCGAGTAATCGCCATCAGCAGCGTCGTGGTGGCTGCGGTCCGTCTGGTTCAGGTCGATCTTGCCACGCTGCTGCTCCAGTTCCTCTTTGTCTGGACGTGTATTGGTCATGGTGGCCTCCTGCGGAAAGTGGGGTTGCTGTGGGTGGGGTACCGAGGCGGGAATGTTGGGTTCAGTGTCTGCTGCTAAACCGTCCGGCTTGGTGAAATTGGGGCGGTTGCCCGCACCAGAAGGCTCCACATTGCCCTCAGCATCCCTTTCGGCACCGCTGACCCGGCCCACCCCGTCCGGCGTGTACACGGTCATCTCACCGTCCGCTTTCGGGTCCTCGCCCAGTTCGGTGATCAGGCGTTCGCGGGCGCTGATCTCCTCTTCGGCACGGCGGATGTCGTCCTGAACGCCGCCCAGGGTGTCCTTCTCGGCCCCGGCGTGATAGGCGCGGCCCAGGCGGGCAAAATGGCCGTCCAGCTCGCGGCCCAGTTGAAAGATTTCCAGGCGCAGACGGGCCACCTGCGCGACTTCCTCGCCCCGGCGTTGCACGCGTTCCGCCCCACGTTGCAGGGAATTCAGGATGTTATCCAGCATGAACCCAGTCTGCACGCTGGGGGCGCTCAGGCGGGTGAGGGTGGGTTTAGAGATTCTGAGCAGCGGGGCAGGGGCTGCCCCCGTGGTGTGGTCTTCGGGGCAAAAGGGTGCCGCTTCAATTCATCAGTTTCATGTCCCTGGGAACTGCGCCCAGCAGCACGTCCAGCCGGTCTAGCAGGCTGGGGGCGCGCAGGGCGTCTTCACGCTGCTGGGCACTGAGACCCGGCAGCAGGCCCGCAACGAAACTCGCCAGCAACATGGAGTCTTCCGGGGCATTGGCGCGGATCAGGTCCGCCTCCGTGGGGCGCAGGCGCAGCAGGTCACTCAGGAGCTTGCGGGCGCTGGCCTGCACCATTTCTTCCTGGCCGGACAGCACGTCTTCCAGCGGCCACAGCGTCACCTCGGCACTCAGGTAGGGCCTGCTGAAATCGAAGTCCTGCACGGTGAAGCGCTCGCCGCCCACCACGACGATGGTGCTGGTGCCGTCCTCGTGGGTCTGGGCCTGTTGCAGGTGCGCCATCGTGCCCACCCTGGAAATCCGCTCGTGAAAGGGGGTGGACACCTCTTCTGAAGTTTCCACGATCTGGACGATCCCAAACGGTTCACCGCTGGCCTGCGTGTCCAGGAGAAGCGCGCGGTAACGCTGCTCGAAAACGTAGAGCGGCAGTATCACGCCTGGAAACAGCACCAAGTTATGCAGGGGAAACAGGGGAACGGTCATCTGGCCCTCATGGTGCGCCCGTTGGGAGAAAGGGACTTGAGCGGAACCCACAATAAAAAGGTGAAAAACGCTTGGATTTCATTCGGATTGTTCGTTTGCATCAATGTTTTTCCTGCGCCGTGCCCGTCTGGGGACAGGAGCGGGGGGTGCATTCCAGCCCTGTAACTGCTCTGCCGTAACGCCCAGTTCCAGCAACGTGGCGGTGTCCTGCGGCGTCAGTTCCGCGCCCGACAACAGATCGGGACGGCGGGTCAGGGTGCGCCTTAGCGCCTGCTCCCGCCGCCAGAGGGCCACCGCGCCGTGGTTGCCGCCGCGCAGCACGTCCGGCACGCTCTGGCCGTGCCAATCGGGAGGCCGGGTGTATTCGGGGTAATCCAGCAGGCCGCTGCTGAAGCTGTCGGCGCGGTGCGAGTCCGGGTCACCGATCACGCCGGGCAGCAGCCGGGCCACCGCCTCCAGCACGGACGCTGCCGCCGCCTCGCCGCCCATCATCACAAAATCGCCGATACTCAGTTCGCGCGTGACCAGCCCCTCGGTGCGGGCATCGAAGCCCTCGTAGCGCCCGCACAGGAAAGCCAGATGGCTTTTTCTTGCCAGTTCCTCGGCCACCGCCTGCGTGAAGGGTTGACCTGCCGGACTGAACAGAATGATCTCGTCCGCCGGGGGCAGGCTGGCGAGTGCGCGCTCGGCCACGTCCACCCGGATCACCATGCCCGCGCCGCCGCCGTAGGGCGTGTCGTCCACTTTCATGTGCTTGTTGTCCGCAAACTCGCGCAATTGCACCAGCTTCACGTCCAGCAGCCCGCGCTCCCTGGCCCTGCCGATAATCGCCTCATTTGCAAAGGGGGCCAGCAGTTCAGGGAACAGGGTCAGGAAGGAGAAGGTCAACACGGTGGAATTCTCAAGCGTCTTCCTGCTCTGGCTCGTCCGTTTCATCGTCCAGGTCGCCCAGCAGTCCTTCCGGCGCATCGGCAGTCAGCGACAGGGAGCTGGGCCGTAACTTGGCCGTTAGATTCACGGTCACATACGGCGCTTGCAGCGGAATCAATGCCTCTCCACCCTCATGCGTGACCACCAGCAGATCCTGATGCCCGGCGTCCAGCACGTCCTTGACCGTTCCTAACTCCACGCCTTCCGCGTCGCTGAGGGTCAGGCCGCGCAACTCGTGGAAGTAGTACACGCCGTCTTCGGGGGTGGGCAACTCATCATCGGCGGCGTAGACGTTCAGGCCGCGTAGCGTTTCGGCCCCCTCACGTGAGGACAGACCCGCCAGTTGCAGGGCCACGCCGGGAGCGAGCTGAGTGGTCCGCACCACCCCCAGCCAGCCGCGCCCCTCCACGTACACCCGCCTGAGTTTCTTGAACTGCGCGGCGTCGCCCAGCACGTAGACCTTGGCTGCGCCCTGAACGCCGTGTGGTCCCAGGAAATAGCCCAGACGGGTAATCTCGGTTCCTGCCGCCGTATTCGGATCAGTCACGCTCAACCCTTGCGCGGGGCGTCCAGGTCGACGTTCACGCGCTCGCGGGGGTCACTGGCGGCGCGCACCAGCGTGCGGATGGCCTGGATCACGCGGCCCTGCCGTCCGATCAATCGGCCTTCCTCGCCGGGGGCGACGCGTACCATCACGGTTGGCCCCTTCTTGGACACGCGCACCAGCGACGGCTGATCCACCACGCTTTGCGCCAGGAACAGGGTCAGGTCAGTCGGATCGCTTTTCATGGCGTGCATTCTAAAGGGAGTGGCGTGACGGCAGGCTGACAGACGCACGGGGAAAACGAAAAAGGCCCCCGTAGGAGCCTCATTCTTAAATTCAGACGTTCAGGAAAACTTGACGCCCTGCGACTTCAGCAGGCGACGGGCGGTATCGGTGGGCTGTGCGCCGACGCCGATCCAGTACTGGGCGCGCTCGTTGTTGACCTTCAGGTACGTCTCGGAGGTCTTGCGGGGATCATAGTGACCGATGTTCTCGATGTAGCCACCATCGCGCGCGACGCGGCTGTCGGTCACGACGATGCGGTAGTGGGGGTTATGGGTGGAACCAAAGCGGGACAGGCGAATCTTGACCATGATGGAGAACCTCTGATTTGCGTCTTCACGCGTGTATTTGAAGGTGTTGCACCCGCAAGGATGGCGGGGATCATACGGGCCGACAGCAGCCAACCGGGCCGCGCACCGAAGAAGAGTATCAGAGCCGGAGGCGGGGAGGCAAGGGGCGCGAGGCTCCCGGTCCCGCTGCTTCTGCCCAGCTTGACAGTTCGCCCACCCTGGCCCGATGGTGCGCCCATGAGCGACACGCCCCCCCGACGCGCCGAACTGCTGACCCGGCTGGCCTCCCAGGTGAAGGTAGAGGGGCAGTTGCCCGTCTATCTCCAGCTTCGACAGGCGCTGACGGAGGCCATAGGTGACGGCGTTCTGGAACCTGGCGCGTCTCTGCCCGCCGTGCGTGCGCTGGCCTCGGCGCTGGGGCTGGCCCCGAACACCGTGGCCAAAACCTATGCCTTATTGCAAGAGGACGGCCTGACCGAGAACCGCGCCGGGGCCGGAACGCGCGTGCGGCCAGACAGCGCGGCAGGGCAACAGGGTGGACTGCTGGAGTTGCGGCGGCGGGTGCGGGAATTGAAGGCTGCTGGGATCAGCGATGCGGAACTGAGGGCTGTTGTTGATGAAGAGCTGACAGGTGAACCGTCTATAAGTGTATGTGGTACACAATCACCGGGCAGAGTAGGATGAGGCCCATGACACAAGCCACTGAAGCGGGTCTCGAACAGCTCAGCATCAACACCATTCGCACCCTGTCCATCGACGGCGTGCAGGCCGCCAACAGCGGTCATCCGGGCGCGCCGCTGGGCATGGCCCCGATGGGCTACGTGATCTGGCACGATTTCCTGCGCCACAACCCTGGCAACCCGCACTGGCCGGGCCGCGACCGCTTCGTGCTGTCGGCGGGCCACGCCAGCATGCTCATTTACAGCCTGCTGCACCTGACGGGCTACGACATGCCGTTGCAGGAGCTGAAAAACTTCCGGCAGTGGGGCAGCAAGACCCCAGGTCACCCGGAGTTCTTCCACACGCCGGGGCTGGACGCCACCACCGGGCCGCTGGGCCAGGGCGCGGCGATGACAGTGGGCATGGCGATGGCCGAGCGTCATCTGGCCGCCCAGTACAACCGCGACGGCTTCGAGATCTTCAACAATTACACCTACTCGGTGATGGGCGACGGCGACTTGCAGGAAGGCGTCAACCACGAGTCCGCCGCGCTGGCCGGACACCTCAAGCTGGGCAAGCTGATCTGGTTCCACGACGACAACCACATCCAACTGGACACGCCCACCGACAAGGCCGAGTCCGAGGACACCGCCGAGCGTTACCGCGCCTACGGCTGGGAAGTGCTGAAGGTGGAGGACGGCAACAATCTGGAGGAAATCCGCGCCGCCGTGATCAACGCGCGCAACAACACGGCGCAGCCCACCCTCATTCAGGTGCGGACCATCATCGGCTTCGGCAGCCCGCGCGCCGGGACCAGCAAGGCGCACGGCGAGCCGCTGGGGGCAGACGGTGTGGCCGCGACGAAAGCCGCGCTGGGCTGGGATTACCCCCCCTTCACCGTGCCGGACGGCGTAGCGGAGCATATGGATGCCAAAGAGCGTGGCGCACAGCAGGAACAGGAGTGGCAGGAATTGATGGACGGCTACCGCGCCGCGCATCCTGACCTGGGCAAGGAAGTGGACGCGCTGCTGGCCCGCGAACTCCCGGCCAATCTGGAAGACAGCCTGCCCAAATACGAGGTGGGCGGCAAGGCGATGGCGACGCGCAACGCCAGCGGCGAGGCGATCAACGCGCTGGCCGCCGTCGTGCCGGGCCTGATGGGCGGCAGCGCGGACCTGTCGGGCAGCACCAAGACCACCATCAAGGACGCGGAAGTCCTGAACCCGGATCACTACGCCGGGCGCAACGTTTACTTTGGCGTGCGCGAGTTCGGGATGGCCGCCGCCGCCAACGGTCTGAGCCTGTACGGCGGTATCCGCCCGCTCGTGGGCACGTTCATGGTCTTCGCCGACTACCTCAAACCCGCCTTTCGCCTGAGCGCCATTCAGATGCAGCCCGTGACCTACGTGCTGACCCACGACAGCATCGGTCTGGGCGAGGACGGCCCCACGCACCAGCCGATTGACCAACTGGCCATGCTGCGGGCCGTACCAGGGGCGCACGTCATCCGCCCCGCCGACGCCAACGAAACATCGGTGGCGTGGCAGATGGCCCTGGAATACGAGAAAGGCCCCACGGCACTGGCCCTGTCCCGCCAGGACCTGCGAATTCTGCCCCGCAACCCTGAGGGCGTGAAGAAGGGTGCATACGTCTTGCAGGATGCCGAGAACCCCACCGTGATTCTGGTGGCCAGCGGCTCGGAAGTCGGGCTGGCACTGGACGCCGCCGAGGCGCTGGGTAAGGCAGGCACCGCCGCCCGCGTCGTCTCCATGCCGTGTATGGAAGTCTTCCGCGAGCAAGATAAGGGCTACCGCGACAGTGTGTTGACCCCTGGTGTGAAACGCATCGCCATTGAAGCCGCCAGTAAATCCCCCTGGTACGAGTGGGTGGGGCTGGAAGGCGCGGTCATCGGCATGGACACCTTCGGGGCCAGTGCCCCCGCCGAAATCCTGTTCGAGAAGTTCGGCTTCAGCGTGGAGAACGTGGTGAAGGTGGTCAAGAGCATTCTCTAACCGTTAATTTCGTTTTCGGGCCATCCTGAACCCTGCCCCCTTCCATCCTCTCCGTGAGGTGGGAGGGGGTTGTCAGTTGGGGGCTGCTATTCATGGCGCGGCCAGCTCTTACTGAAACGCCGAGGCGTCCAGCGTGACCGTCACGTCCTGCTTCTGGCCACCGCGCAGCACGGTCAGGTCCACGGTGTCGCCCTGCTTCTTGTTGATCAGGGCGGCTTGCAGGTCTTCTAGCGCGTCTACCGGCTGGCCGTCGGCGGCCACGATCACGTCGCCGCCCAGGCTGATCACGCCGCCCCGGAACTCCTGGGTACGGGTGCCGCCCTTCAGCCCGGCGGCGGCAGCGGGCGTTCCGGGCTGGACCTGACCCACCACCAGTCCTGTGTCGGGCAGTTTCAGTTGCTGCTTGCCCTGGCTGGTCAGTGCGCCCAGGCCCACAGCCATCTGCCCCCGCTGTCCCTGCACCACCAAGCCCACGCTGATCCCGATGCGCGGCAGGGTCACCACGCCGCCCTTCGCCGCTTGCAGGCGCGGCAGCAGGTTCTTGGCGGCGTTGATGGGAATGGCAAAGCCCACGCCTGCGCTCTGGCCCACACCGTTGGCTTGGCCGCTGGGTGAGAGAATCTGGGTGTTGATCCCGATCACCTCGCCCGCGCTGTTCAGCAGCGGTCCGCCGGAGTTGCCGGGGTTGATGGCCGCATCGGTCTGGATGGCCTTTTGCGTGATGCCCTCGCCGCCGCCCGAGAAGCCGATGGGAATCTGGCGCGCGGTGCTGCTCACGATGCCCTGCGACACGCTGAAATCCAGGCCGAAGGGTGCGCCCATCGCAATGGCTTTCTGGCCCACCTTCAGGCTGTCGCTGTTGCCCAGCGGAATGGGCCGGATCAGCGATTTGTCCAACCCCTCGGCGCGGATCAGCGCCAGATCGTACTGCGGCGCGTAGCCGATCACCTTCGCCGCCACCGTCTTGTCCTGATTCATCACCCGGATGCTGATCTTGCTGGCCCCGCCGCTGCCGCCGCCGCCCTCGCCCGCCACGACATGGAAGTTGGTCAGGATATCCCCGGCGTCGTTGACAAAAAAGCCGCTGCCCACGCCCTGCTGCACCTGCGAGCCGCCGCCGCCCATCATGCCGAAGGGGTCCTGCGCCGCCACCTGCTGCTCGGTGCTGATGTAGACCAGTCCCGGCTCGAAACGCTGCACCACGTCGATGGTGTTCTGCTCGTACTGCAACCGCGCGCCCGCCTTCAGCCCCAGCGCGTCGGGGGCGGCACTGTCGCCTGCATTGCCTGTGGCAAAGGGAACTGCTGGGTTGTCTGTTGAATTGGCTGAAGTTGTCTGTGTTGCACCGGTCTGTGCTACACCCGTCTGGGCCGAATCGGCCTGCGCCGGAGCGGTCTGGGTTGTCGTCTGGGCAGTGGTCTGCTGCGATCCGGTGTCGCACCCGGCCAGCCCTACGGCGAGGCCACCCAGCAGCAGGGCCGTTGCGGTTGCTTTGGCGTTCATAGGTTCAGTATCCCCAGTTGGGGTGCGCTCAGCATAAGAGCGGATGCGGCAAGGGCTTCACCCATGCTTTCCTTGCAGGATGCCTGATCTCAATGCGGCCATCCATGAGCTGAAGAATGCGCTGGGCGATTATCTGGAGGGTGGGCGGCAGGAAGGCGTTTTTCACGTCCAGATCGGTGGGCCGGGTAGCGTGCCCGCACTGTCTGGGCTGGACCTTCCCGAACTTCATCTGGACCTGATGCCGGAGCGGCCCAGCGAGGAGCAATGCCGCGTACTGGAATCCTTGGGCTACGTATCAGAAGGGGAATTTTACCTGCACCCCGCTGGCTGGCGGCTGGTGCTGCCCGATCACAGCAGCGGCTGGAGAGCCGAGCAACAGGCGCTGCGGGCGTTGCTGCTGGAAGATTCGGACGCCGCGAGCCGCTACCGTCAGGTCTTTCTCGCAGAGGGGCGGCAGATGGCAGACGAGGCGCTGAAAGCTGAGGCCACCGCCCACCACGCCCGCACTGTGGGCTTTGGCCCCTCGCAAATGGTGGCTGGGATGCTGGCCGAATTGGACGCGCCGTGGATGTTCGCCGGGGGAGTTGCGCTGGACCTGCATCTGAACCGGATCACCCGCCCGCACGACGATCTGGACGTGGCGGTGGCCCGCGATGCCCAGCCCCAGCTTCTGCAACTGCTCTCGGATTGGAAACTGGACGCCCCGCAAGGCGGCATGTACCAGCCCTGGACCGCCCCGCTGGAGCCACCGCTCCACCAGATTCACGCCCGTCACCCTGCCTTGCCGGATGTGCTGATGCTCGACCTGTTGCTGACCGACCTGAGTGACGGGCTGTGGCACTACCGCCGTGACCCGCGCGTAACGCTGCCGCTGGCTGAAGCGCGGCGATGGTCCCCTGATGGATGGCCGTATCTGGCCCCGCAGGCGGTGTTGCTGTTCAAGGCCGCCGCAGACCGGAAGCTGCGTGGCAAGGATGCGCGGGATTTCGAGCGGATGTGCCCCACCCTGGATGGACAGGCGCTGAAGTGGCTGCGGGGTGCGCTGGAACTGCTTGACCCTGAGCATGAATGGCTGGAACGCCTGCACTAGAAAACCCCTCTCCGCAGGGGAGAAGGGTTGTTTGAGGCCGGTCCTCTACGCCTGCGCCCGCTCCACCGTGGCGTCCAGCGCGGCAATTTCCCCTGGCGTGATGTGGTATTTCTCGCCGCACCAGTGGCACACGACTTCCTGGCCGCCGGTGTCCATCATGTCCTGGCGTTCCTCGGCGTTAAAGAACTTCAGGCTGTCCTCGGCCTTCTGGCGCGAGCAGCGGCACCCGAAGCGGGCAGCCTGTGCGCCGGGAGCCAGCGTCAGGCCCAGCCCCTCGGTCACGCGGTTCATCACGTCCAGGATTCCGCCCCGGCGCAGGCCGTCGGTGATCTGGCCCAGCGCGCGGATGTTGGCTTCCAGATGGGCCAGCGTTTCATCCGATACGCCGGGCATGGCCTGAACCAGCAGACCGCCCGCGTGGGCCACCCGTCCGCCTTCCTCGTAGACCCCCAACAGCACGGCATTCGGAATCTGCTCGGAGACGCCCAGGTAGCTGCTGATGTCCTCGGCGATCTCGCCGCTGACCAGTTCGATGCTGCCGGTGTACGGCTCGCCGTTGTCCAGCAGCCGCGTGACCGCCAGTTCGCCCACTGTGCCCACGATGCCGCTCACGTCCAGCTTGCCGTCCGTTTCGCGCAGGGGCAGGTCCGCGTCGGGCTGGCGCACGTAGCCGCGAATCTGGCCGTCGGCGCTGCCCTCGGCGACGATCCAGCCCACCGGGCCGCCGCCCTCCACGCGCACGGTCACGCGGCTGTCGGGTTTCTTGCCCAGCACCACGGCCAGCAGCGCCGAGGCGGTCAGCGTGCGCCCCAGGGCGGCGGTGGCGGTTTTACTTAAATGGTGGCGAAGTCGGGCGTCTTCCACGATGCGGGTGGACTCCATGCCCACCAGCCGCAGCGTGTTGCCTGCCGCCGTGCCGCGCAGCAGGAAAGAGTCGGAAATAGAAGAAGCAGTCATTAGGAAATCTTACACGAAGGCGCTCAATTCCGGCTGTGGGAGGTCTTTCATTGTTGGCCGTGCGGATGGGCTGAAAGGGCCGTCTGACACGGCGGCCTGGACATCCCATGTAGCGCTTTTGTTCCCAGGGAGCCGCTATGCACCTGACGGGCCGATTGCCGTCTGGAGAAAATCTTAGTAATGTTCCTAATTCGCTCTCATGGGCGTTGTCTAAGCTGATCTGCTGAACAATTTGCGTGTGCAACACTGTTTCGGCAATGTCTTCTTCTTCTCATTTGAACACTTTCGTTCTGATCACCGAGATTTCAGACTTCACCCGCCTCAATCAACCTTCTCTCAAGGAGTGACCCCATGACCATTTTCAAGCCATCCAATAAAAAAGTTCTGAGCGCCATTGCCCTGACCACCCTGACCTTGAGTCTGGCGGCGTGTAAGAACGACACGGTCAGCAGCACGACCACCGATACGACGACGAGCGACAGCGCAAGCAACGTGGAGCCTACCGGCGTTCTGGTCATTCAGGAATCTGCCGACATTCCCACGCTGGACCCCGGCACCACCTACGACACCGCCAGCGGTCAGGTGGTGGAAAACCTGTACGAGACGCTGGTGACCTACAAGGGCAACAGCCTGTCCGAACTCAAGCCGCTGCTGGCCACCGAGTGGCAGGAGGAAAACGGGGGCACCGGATACCGGTTTACCCTGCGTGACGGCGTCAAGTTCCACACCGGCAACCCCTTCGAGTGCAAGGACGCCGAGTACACCTTCCGCCGCAATCTGGTGACCAACACCAGCGACAGCGGCAACTGGTTCCTGTCTGAAAGCCTGCTGGGCACCCAGAGCAACGCCAACGATGACAAAGGCGTGACCTGGGCAAAGATCACCGACGCCGTGAAGTGCGACGGTCAGACGCTGGTGTTCAAGCTGCCCAAGGCCGATCCTGCCTTCCTGGCCAAGCTGGCCTATACCGGTCAGGGCATCGTGGACAGCGAACATGCCAAGAAGATCGGCGAGTGGGACGGCACCGAGGCCACCTGGAAGGCCGCCGTGGGCAAGGACATCACGGGCAGCCCGCTGTCTCAGGACCCCAGCGGCACGGGCGCGTACAAGTTGCTGGACAAGACGGCCACCGCCGTGACCGCCACCGCTTTCCCCGACTACTGGGGTCAGAAGCCCAGCATCAAGGACGTGATCCTCCAGAAGATTCCCGAGCAGGCCGCGCGCCTCCAGGCTTTCGAGAAGGGTGACGCCGACATTGTTGAAACGGGTGGCCGTTCGATCATCGAGGCGCAGCTCACGGATAAGCCCGGCATCGCCATTCTGGATGATCTGCCCAGCACCAGTGCTTTTGGCATCAGCATGAACCAGAAGATCAGCGGAAAGGGGGCCATCGGCAGCGGCAAGCTGGACGGCAAGGGCATCCCCGCCAACTTCTTCAGTGACGCTGACGTGCGCCGGGGTTTCGTGGCGGCGTTCAACACCCCGCAGTACATCGAAGACGTGCAGAAGGGTAAGGGCGAGGCCCTGAATTTCCTGTTGCCCACCAGCTTCCCTGGCTATGACCCGTCCATCGAAGCCGCCGCTTACGACATCGACGCGGCCACCGAGTACTTCAAGAAAGCCTGGGACGGTCAGGTGTGGGACAAGGGCTTTACCGTGAACGTGTCCTACCGTGCAGGCAGCGCCACCGCCCAGACCGGGATGGAAATCCTGAAGAAGAACATCGAGTCTATCAGCCCCAAGTTCCGTGTGAACATCGTGGCCAAGGAATGGAGCCAGATCATCAAGGGCAGCAACCAGGGCAGCGAGGCGATGGTCATGACCGGCTGGGCACCCGACTACGCCGACGCGGACAACTTCGTCTACACCTTCTACGATTCCAAGGGCTACTACAACCCCCGGATCAACGCCAAGGACGAGCAGATCGACACCTGGATCGGCGAGGCGCGCAGCATCACCGACACCGACAAGCGCAACGCGCTGTACGCCGATATCGCCAAGCGGGCCATTGATCAGGCGTGGTACATCAACATGCCCAATCAGCCGGGCGTGCTGGCCTACCGTGACAATCTGAAGGGCGTCAGCCTGGAGACCTTCAACCCCATGCTCTCGTTCACCACCGGGACGTACTGGAAGGATCTGAGCAAGAGCTAACCTGCTTTCTGAGTTTCCGGGGCCACCTCTCCAACTGGGGGGTGGCCCTTCTCTGTGGCAGGGCCGCGTATTCTGCCCCTATGCCCGACTCTGCCCGTGATCCCGACAGTGTTTCTGAACTTGGTCTGCCCCGCCGTATCTCCTTGCTGCTGGTAGACGATCATCCGGTGGTCCGCAAGGGCACCCGCGAACTGCTGGAGGGCGAGGATGACCTGTACGTGGCCGGGGAAGCCGCCAGCGGCGAGGAAGCCATTGCCCAGGCCCGCGCGTTAAGGCCGGACGTGATCCTGATGGACGTCTCCATGCCCGGTATGAACGGTATTGAGGCCACCCGCGCCATTAAAGCCGAGCAACCGCGCGTGGGCGTGCTGGTGCTGACCAGTTACGACGACGACGCCTACGTGTTTGCGTTGCTGGAAGCCGGGGCGGCGGGCTACCTGCTCAAGAACACCAGTGAGGACGATCTGCTGGGCGCGGTGCGGGCGGTGGCTGCCGGGGAAAGTGCGCTGCACCCCAGCGTGGCCCGCAAGGTGCTGGAACGTTTCAGCGCCGCCGCCCAGCCCACCCCGCCCGAGGACAGCCTCAGCCCCCGTGAGCTGGAAGTTCTGCGCGTGGCCGCCACCGGGCGCACCAACAAGGAAATCGCCCGCGATCTGGACATCAGCCCGCGCACGGTGCAGGTGCATCTGGCGAACATCTTTTCCAAGCTGGGCGTGGGCAGCCGCACAGAGGCGGTGCTGTACGGCATCAAGCGCGGCTGGATCGACCCGAAGATGCTGTAGAGGGCCGGGCAGGTCTGATCCCGGCAACAACGGGGAGCAGGTCAGGTGGATAGAGGCGGGCCGCTGTGACCCGCCCGCTACTTCTTCTTTTGCAGAAAACTGAGCCAGCCTGCGCGCTCTGGCCGGGGGCCGGGAGCGAAGTCTTCCAGCTTGATCTCGGCTTCCGGGTGGGGGGCGGCTTCCCAGCCCAGTGGCGTGGCGATCAAGCCGCCGAAGCGTCCGGCAGCGTACAGGGCGTGTTCCTGTTCCTGCGCCTCGGTGAGGGCGCGGGGGTCGGCCAGGGCCTGCAACATGGCCTGCAAACTGTCGTCGTCGCAATTCCAGCAGCCCTGCGAGAAGCTGGCTTCCTTGCCGTAAATCCTGATCCTGACGGGCATGCGTGTTCTCCGGTGTTTCAATCCACGGCCCTGATGGGTGGACAGCCCAATGAAATGAAGATCGGGCCAGGGCTGAGCGGCTTGGGACGGGGCGTAGATTTTAAGACCCGTCCAGAATAGCGCAGCCGCGCCCTGCCCTGCGGCACTTCAGCGAACTTTCTCACCGATCCGCGATTCCTTGCCCGCCGTCAGCCGCTCGATGTTGCTGCGGTGTTGCCAGATCAGCAGCGCGGCCAGGAATAGGACCGACAGCATCAGCCAGACGGGCCGTCCCAGTGCCACCACCAGAATGCCAGCCGTAACGGCCCCCAGAATGCTGCCCGCGCTGACAAAACGGGTCAGCCACATGGTCGCCACGCCCAGCACGAACACTCCCAGCCCGGCCACCGGGTCCAGGGCCGCAATGGTGCCGAAGGTGGTGGCCGCGCCCTTGCCGCCCCGGAAGCTCAGGAACGGGCTGAAGTTGTGGCCGATCACGGCGGCCACTCCGCACAGGCCCACCCACTCTGGCGGCAGCCCCAGCGCGCGGGCCAGCCAGACTGCCAGTGCCCCCTTCAAGATGTCGAACATAGCCACCAGCAGCGCCGGACCCTTGCCCAGCGAGCGCAGCACGTTGGTGGCCCCGCTGTTGCCACTGCCCACCTTACGGATGTCCACGCCGCGCGAACGCGCCAGCCATGACGCCGCCGGAACAGAGCCGATCACGTACGAAACCAGCGCCGCCGAGAGTGAGAGAAAAAGGGTGGACACAATCACGCCCCCGATTGTAGGCCCCAGCACCGCCCCGGTGACCCGCCGGAAAATTGAACTGGGTCTGAGCGCGGCAGCCGGGACGCTCAGGTGGGCGGCGTTTGATTTTCCTGCCCCTACCCGTTACTCTGCTGTGCGCCTGTCGGGTTGAGGGCGGCGGTGTTGGAGCGGTGTCCGAGTGGTTGAAGGAGCACGCCTGGAAAGCGTGTATAGGGGCAACCTTATCGAGGGTTCGAATCCCTCTCGCTCCGCCAGAAATAAAAAAATACGCCCCGAATGGAGAAGTCCGTTCGGGGCGTATTTCCATGTCCGGTGGATGGATGTGGGCCTGTCTCTGATCCTCCTGCAAGTTCTCCACGGCTAATAGGCAGACGGACAGGCTGATATGCAACGCGTACCGCACGACACGAGTGAAAAGAAGAATGTGCTAGAAGAACCATCATGAGTCATCCATTCCCCGGTCTGGAAGCCCTGATTCCCGCCGACGCCCTCCTGGAAAAACTTGCTGGCGGGGCCACCTGGGGCGAGGGGCCAGTGTGCCTGGACGGCGGCGCGGTGCTGTGGAGCGATATCCCCGGCAACGTCGTGTTGCGCTGGCACCCGCAGGAGGGGGCTGGCGCGGCGCTCCAGCCCTCGCATTTTCACAACGGCCACACCCGTGATGATCAGGGGCGGTTATATGCCTGCTCGCACGGCGAACGCGCGGTGCTGCGCTCAGCGGATAACGGACACAGTTGGGAGCCGATTGCCACGCACCACGCGGGCAAACGCCTGAACAGCCCCAATGATGTCGTGGTGGCCCGTGACGGCGGCGTGTGGTTCTCTGACCCGCCCTACGGCCTGATCCAGCCCCGCGAGGGCTACGGCGGCGAGCAGGAGCAGGCTGTGTGCCGCGTCTACCGCTTGGACCCCGATACAGGCGAGGTAGAGTCGAAAGTGAGCGACATGCTGTGGCCCAACGGTCTGGCCTTCAGCCCCGACGAGGCCACGCTGTATGTCACCGATACCAGCCGCACCCATGATCCGGCGGGCCATCACCACATCTGCGCCTACCCGGTGGCGTCAAACGACGTGGGCGCGGGCCGCGTCTTTGCCGTCGTCTCGCCGGGGATGCCCGACGGGATTCGCACCGATGAACATGGTCACCTCTGGAGCAGCAGTGGCAGTGGCCTCCAAGTCTTTGCCCCAGATGGCCGCAAGCTGGGCGAGGTGCCCGCGCCGGAGGCCATCACCAACCTGACCTTCAGCCATCTGGAGCCGTACCTGTACATCACGGGCAGCGACAGCCTGTACCGCCTGCCTGTTTCGGTGCGAGGCGCGCGGTTCTGATGGCCCAGCAGAAAGTGGCCGTCATCGGCACGGGACTCATGGGCCGCCCGATGGCCGAGAATCTGCTCAAAGCGGGCCATGACGTGACCGTTTTTAACCGCTCGCCCGAGAATCCGCAGGCCCTGGCAAAGCTGGGCGCGACGGTGGCCGCCACTCCTACCGAAGCTATCCAGCACGCCGATCTGGTCATCACCATGTTACCCAACGGCTCCGTTGTTTCGCAGGTGTTACTGAATGGAGTTTTTGGGGCCGCGCAACCTGGCACGCTGTTCGTGGACATGAGCAGCATCCATCCGGCGATTGCCCGCGACCTGGCGGTGGCGGCGCAGACGGGCGGACTGCGCTTCGTGGATGCCCCGGTCAGTGGCGGTACGGGCGGAGCAGAGCGCGGTGAACTGGCGATCATGGCCGGGGGGCCGGAAGACTGGATTGCCGAGGCCCGGCCCGTACTGGACGTGCTGGGCAAGGTCACGCATGTCGGCCCGTCCGGCAGCGGGCAACTGGCGAAACTGGTCAATCAGGTGATCGTGGCCGTAACAATAGGCGCGGTGGCCGAGGGCCTGACCCTGGCCCGTGCGGGCGGCGCGGACCCGGCCCGCGTGCGCGAGGCGATTCTGGGCGGCTTCGCGCAGAGCCGCATCCTGACCGAACACGGCGCGCGCATGATCGAACGGCGCTTTGAACCCGGCGGCACCATGACCAATCAGATCAAGGATCTGAACGCCGCGCTGGACGTGGCTGACAGTTTGGGGGCCGCCATGCCCCTGACGGCGCGCGCCCGTGACCTGTTTGCCGATTACGCGGCGGGTGACGGTGGCGTGCGGGCCGGGGACGATCACAGCGCCCTGGTGCGGCACATTGAGGCGCTGAGCGGCCTGCTGGTGGGAGGCTGACCTCTAGCTCAGTTCTGGACCAAGTCCGTTACAGCACATCCTCGGCGCTGCCGCGTTTGCGCTTGTTGTTCTGGGTCTTGCGCCAGCGCAGCGCCTTGACGATGGCCGGGGCGGCGGCGTTCAGCGGCAGATCGTAGGCGGGATACCACGCCCGCTGCTCGCTGAATTTCAGCTTCATCTTGAAGACGCCGAACGAATGTTTTTCCTCGTCCAGAATGCGCGGGATGCCCCAGAAGTCGAACAGGGTATAGCCGCGCTGTTTGGCGTCCAGCATGGCGTTCCAGTAAAAGGCGTCGGGGGCCTTGCTGTCTTTCAGGGGCTTGCCCGCCTCGTCCACGCGGTCATCCCGCACGCTGCCGCCGAACAGGTAATAGGTGCCCGCGCCCATGCCCAGGAAAAAGCCGCCCGCCAAAGCCTTGCCCTGGTGCCGGGACAGCACGATGTACGCCTCGCCGCCGTGGGCATTGCCCTCGCGCAGCAGGGTTTCGTAGTACGCGCGGGGGTACGCGCCCAGTTTGGCGCGCTCGTTGGTGGCCGTAAAGATTTCCCAGAAGGCGTCGAAGTCGTCGTCGCGGCCCGCCACCACGCCCAGTTTCTGCGCGGTGCGCACATTGCGGCGGGCCATGCTGTGCAGGCCAGCGAACAACTCGTCCTCGGAGCGGCCCAGATCGGCCAGAATGGTGTGTTCGGGCTGCTCGGACTCGGCGCGGCGGAAGGGGCCGTAACTTTCCGGAATCTCGCTGCCTTCCTCTGCGGGAAGGGGCACGGGCGGCTCGATCTTCAGGATGGCGTCGGTGGGTTTCGCCACCGCCTTTATGGCCTCGGCCACGGCAGGCAGCAGGTCCAGGCTTTCCAGCGCCGGGCCGCGCGGCGCGTACAGCGTGCTGAAGCCGGGCACCAGCCGCTTGCGCAGCAGTTGCAGCGCGCCCACTGTGCGGCCCGCTTCATCCGCGATCAGGTAGCGCATGGGGGTCTGGCCCAGCACCCGCCTCGCCTCGCCGTAGCCCCAGCCTTGCAGGGCGCTGGTGATCGGCATATTCCGCACAGCGTCGTCATAGACGCGCGGATCGGTGGTTTCCAGAAGCTTCAGGCGCACGCGGGGGATTGTAGCAGGGGCGGCAGAGTGGGGGAGACGGTGAGACAGATAGGCCCGTTAGAGGAGGGCGGGTGGTTTGTGCCCCACAACCGTCGTGAACAGTCCCTACGATGGGCAAGACTCCTTGAGGGATGACTCAAGCAGATGTAATTGCGAGACCGGATGGAGCGTTCAACCGCAGGACCGTCCCAGACCCGCAGTGGCAGGCTGCGGTTGCCAGATGTCCTGACTTTCCCCCTGGCCTCCAGCTTTTGCCACCATCCCTCATGCCCAGGCAGGCTAAACTGCCGGGCGTGAAGAAAATCCTGCTGACCCTGGCGCTGCTCGGCGGCGTCGCCCTGGCCCAGACCACTCCGCCCGTGCCTGCCCCGGCCCCCACCGCGCCTGCGCCCGTTCCAGCCCCGGCCCTGGAAGCCGCGCCCGCTGCCCCGGAGGCTCCGGTCAGCACGGGTGACCCCGCCGCAGTGGTGGGCAAGGTCGGCGCACAGACCTTTACCCTGGCCGACTTCGACAAGGCGTTCCGCGTCGCCGCCGCCCGCGTGGTCAATGCCCAGGGCATTCCCTTCGAGGATTCGTACCTGTCCGAGTTCGCCTCGGCCCGCCCCGATTACCTCAAGCAGTTCCTGCGGGACCGCGCGGTGGCGCAACTGGCCGGGTCGCGCGTCAAGCTGGATCAGGCTGCCGTGGACAAACAGTTCGAGGACGCCCGCGCCAACTTCGAGACCGACGAAGCCTTCGCGGAGGCGCTGGTCGCCACCGGCTACGGCGACCCCGAGGACCTGCGCGCCGAGTTGGGGCGGCAGGCGCTGATCAATGCGTATCTGGAAACCCTCCAGGACCGCTTCAAGTTCGGGGACGCCGTGGTGGCCGGGTATTACCAGCTCAACCGCGACAAGCTGACCCGCGAGGCCGAAGCCTGCGTCAAGCACATCCTGGTGCCCACCGAGGCCGAGGCCAAGACAATCGTGGCAGACTTGAAGGGTGGCGCGGACTTCGCCAAGATCGCCGCCGAGAAGAGCCAGGACCCCGGCAGCGCCCCGCAGGGTGGCGATCTGGGTTGCTTTGCGCCTGGGCAGATGGTGGATACCTTCGACAAGGCCAGCTTCACCGGGCCGGTGGGGGAGGTCCAGACCGTGCAGTCCCAGTTTGGTTATCACGTTCTTGTGGTCACCAAGCGCACTGACGCGGGCGTGACCCCACTGGCCGAGGCCGCCCCGCTGATCCGTCAGCAACTGTCGGGTGACGCCGCCCAGAAGTACCTGGATTCCCAGATCGCCCGCCTGAACACCGAATCCTTCCCAGAAGTGGTCACACTGACACCAGCCAGCGAGTAAACGTCCAGCCTGACTTTTTCCACTGAGCAGGATGCAAGAAATGGAGGCCGTTCTGAATCCTAGAACGGCCTCCAAACTGTCTTGAACAGCCTCCTGCCCGGTGGTGACGGTCATACGCGCAATCCATCTTCTTTTCTGCTCGCCACCGTCGCCAATAGATGTCCATGACTGGTTGAGTTCAAAGGGAGGAGGTCTTTCCTCTGCGTCGCAGCTTTACCAGCTCCGTTGACCTGTCCTGCCCGGATTTCCCCGGTGTTTCCAACACTTTTCAATCAGAGTCCGTATGACACGCTCCCGCCCTGAACGCGACACAATGCAAGGATGGAATTTTCCGCAACGCCTGTATTTTTTCCGGTCTGCCGCCATGTCCTCTGAACTGGACCTTCGGGCACTGGAGGCCCTGGGCTGGGGGCCAGATTTCGGGGACGCCTACCAGACCTTCCGTGCGGCCCTCTCGTCCGGCGAACAGGAGCGGGTCACGCCGGTCCGGGTGGTGGGGGTCCAGCGCCAGACTTTTCAGGTGCGGGGGGTGGACGGCGAGCAGGAAGCCCGTCTGGCTGGGGCGTCGCGCCACAGTGGGGCACTTACGCCTGCCATCGGTGACTGGTGCGTGCTGGAAGCCGCCTCTGATGGCAGCGGGCGACTGCTGGAAGTGCTGCCACGCCGTACCACCTTTGCCCGTGCGGTGGGCGGCGAGGAGGGCAAGCGGGCCGGAGCAGTACGCCAACAGGTTATCGCGGCCAATGTCGATCTGGTCCTGATCGTCACGTCTCCTGACCTGGACTTTGATCTGGAGCGGCTGGAACGTTACGTACTGGCCGTGCAGCACAGCGGCGCGCGGCCTGTGCTGGTGCTGAACAAGGCCGATCTGCATGCACAGGCGGACTGGTGGGTGGAGCAGCTCCGCAGTCTCGGACCCGATCTGGAAATTCACGTCACCTCTGCCCAGGCCAGTTCGGAGCAGAACGCTGAGGCACAGCAAGGCGAGGGACTGGATGGCGTGCGGGCACTGCTCACGCCGGGCGTCACGCTGGCGCTGATCGGCTCGTCCGGGGTGGGCAAATCCACCCTGACCAACGCATTGCTGGGCCGCCCCGCCGCGCCCACCGGGGAAGTGCGGGCCAGTGACCAGCAGGGACGGCACACCACCACCAGCCGCACTCTGTATGCCGTTCCCGGTGGAGGGCTGCTGATCGACAACCCAGGGTTGCGGGATATCGCAGTGTGGGATGCGGACGCGGCTGGGTTTGAGGACCTGGAGGCGCTGGCGACGCAATGCCGTTTTCGCAAATGCACCCACACCACCGAACCCGGTTGCGCGGTACAGGCGGCGGTGCGGGCGGGCGAGGTGTCTGCCGCGCGGCTGGCGGCCTTTCAGAAGCAGTCGGGCAGGCGTGGGCGACGCTGAGTAGGGTAGGCCCACAATGATGGCGAATCTGGGAATGCCGATTGACATTGTTGCCAGGATAGCCGGGCACAAGAACTCCGACATCACGTGTGACGTCTACCAGCGCGTCCTTGAAGATGAAATTCAAAGGGCAGTTCAGGCCATGCCGTCCCTGTTCATCTTTCCTCATCTTGAGGTGGGGAGCGTGCATCGTCAGGGACACAACATGGCCAGAGGGCCGCCCCGCACCGTCGCGGCCACCGCCTGAGCAGCAGGCTGAGGCCGGGCGAAGTAAAACCCCTGGCCCAGGTCGCAGTGCAGTGCCTGCAACTGGGCGACGGTGGACGCGTCCTCAATGCCCTCAGCCACCACCTCCAAGCCCAGGCTGTGTCCCATCGAAATTATGGCCTGGATGAACGCCGCGTCGGTGCGGCTGTCCTGAATGAACACCCGGTCGATCTTGAGGACGTCGACCGGCAGTGAGCGCAGTTGACCCAGGCTGGAGTGGCCAGTTCCGAAATCGTCCAGGGCCACGCGCACGCCCAGGGCGCGCAGGTCCAGCAGTTTTTGTCGGGCCTGCGCCGCGTCCGTCATCACCGCACTTTCAGTCACCAGCCCGGGCGCGCCGCCGTACTCAGCCAGCGCAGCGCAGGTATCAGCCACGAAGTGTTCGTGGGCGAACTGGGTGGGCGACACTGACGCCGGGGAGCGTCACCTGCCACGCGCACATCTGTCGGATCGACTCGCGCATGGCCCAATGGCCCAGCCCGCCCATCATCTCGCGCGTTTCGGCCACGGGAATAAAGTCGGCGGGCGAGACTGACCCGAGTACCGGGGACGTCCAGCGCATCAGGGCCTCGAAACTGCGCACCCGTCCACTGCTCAGCTCGATCAGGGGCTGAAAGTGCATGGAGAATTCGCCCCGTTCCAGTGCGCCGCGGAACTGCACTTCCAACTGGGCCTGCGGCATGTGCAGTCCGTTAAGCTGCTCGTTGGTAAAGCGCCAGGTGCCTTTGCCAGCCTGCCTGGCCTGGTACATGGCCCCATCTGCGTGCTCGATGGCCGCCGTGGCCTGCTCGGCGTCGCCAGGAGCCAGGGCCACTCCGAGGCTGGCCGAAATGTGTGAGGTCTCCTGGCCGATCTGGAAGGCCTGGCTGGCAGTGTCGAGCAGGGTCTGCGCCACTCTGGCAGCGGCCGGCGCATCGTGACCGGGCAGCACCACCACAAACTCGTCCCCACCAAACCGGGCGAGTATTGCGTCGGCTGGCAGGGTGTTGGAAAGCCGGGCGGCCAGTGCCTGAAGGAGCTGATCGCCCATCAGATGCCCGAAGGTGTCGTTGATCTCCTTCATGCGGTCAAGATCCATGAACATCACTGCGACCACACTGTTCCAGGTGCGTGCCTGGTCAATCTGCTGTTGCAGGTTGCTGCGGTTCCGCACGCTGGTCAGTGGGTCATGTTCGGCGCGGTGGGTCAGGCGCAGTTGCAGGCGCTGGTTGTCGGTCAGCACCAGGAGCTGACGCAAAGCGAACAGGCCCACGATCAGCCACAACAGCACCTGTCGCCGGAGACGGTGACGCTCCTGCGTGAGCACCGCGCAGCACAGATGGTGGAACAGAGCGGGGCGAAGGTCTGGGAGGAGACGGGACAGGTGTTCACGAACGCGCGTGGGCAGCGGCTGTACCCGGATTCGCTGACGAAGCTGGCGCGCAAGCTGGCGGCGCGTGCGGGACTGGGACGCGTGCGCTTCCATGACCTGCGGCACACCTACGCGAGCCTGATGCTGTCGCGGGGCGTGCCGATGGAGGTGGTCAGCGAGAAGCTGGGGCACTCGCGTATGAGCACGACAGCGGACATCTACCGCCACGTGTACGCCGAGGAACACCAGCAGCACACGTTGGCCCTGTCAGACATGCTGACGCCCCGGCCTCTAAAGCTGCGGAGCGCGGCCCTGGAAGTGCCGGAGCTGGAGCAAGGCGACCGGGTGGCTTGAGGGCAGGCAGGGGCGGGGCAGGGGTCACTGTTTTGACTCTGCCCCGTCTCTGGGCTGTGACGTTCCATGAGATGGGCATAGATTCGCGGATAGATGGACTGGGCACCCTCGGTCTCTCTCATCCGCCTGAGATGAGCGTCACCACCTGATAGGGCCTGATTCCTTCCTCAGCCTTCGCGGAATCTGAAACCACTTCCTCCAGTAGATTCACCGTCTGCCACTGGTGAACATCCAGGGCGCTCAGGCCGTCCAGCGTGGCCTGCTGCCCGTGGGCCTCATAGACGCGCAGAACGGCGTCATCTGAAGCCTCGGCCAGTTTGAGAGCGCTCAGGCGCAGGCCAGCAGGGAGGCTCATCAAGCGCGAACGAACAGGTAATGTGCCGCCCGTTGCCGCGCTGTGAAGGGCGATCAGGGGGGCGTTGAGGTCCTGGGCTTCTCTCAAGGTGCCCCCGCGCCAGTCCCCCGCGTGCGGGTAAAGCGCGTAGGTGAACTGGTGTTGCCCCTCATCAGCCGTGGGATCAGGATAGACAGGCGATCTGAGCAAACTCAGGCCCAGCACATTGCCCCGGCACGAATAGCCGTACTTGCTGTCATTGAGCAGGCTGACCCCGCAAGCCCCATCGTTCAGATCAGCCCAACGGTGGGCTGGCACCTCAAATTGCGCGGCGTCCCAGCTTGTGTTGGTGTGGGTGGTGCGAACGACGCTGCCGTAAGCCGTCTCATAGGTGGCGTGCGGGCTGCGAATGTTCACAGGCGTCAACGAGCGCAAGAAGGTGTGACGGCCATGCCAGTCCACTTCCGTCTTGATGTCCAGCCGGGCACTGCCGGGCCGCAGCTCGTAGACCTGGGTGATGGTGCTGTTGCCATGCTTGCGGATCACCTGAATGGCCGGATATGGCGCGTCTGATAGCCGTTGTGGAGGTTGAGCGGCCAGCAGTTCTTCACCGTCTTCGGCGTAGGCAGCGTCCACCTCCCAGGCGTCATACTCGCGGGCGATATCCACGTAGGCCCACACCTGGTTGCCGCGCCCGGCGAGCATCTCGCGGGCCAGCCGTTTGTCATAGATGGACGTGAGGGTGCCGTCTCCGCCTACCGTCACGCGCAGACAATCGTTGTCCAGCGTCAGGTCGTGAGGGTTGGTGTTCATGGCTGAAGCTGGAGCCTCCCCCTGCCCCACCTTGAGTGCCAGGTAGCCCAGACCCGGCACAGTCATCTCAGCGTGAAGGTGAAGCTGCCCACCCTGGAAGTGCGTCTGGACAGGCAGCCCTTCTTCAGTCGCGAGTGTTAACGGACGCCCAGACTCAAAAGCAGCGTGCAGCGGGCGGTCATCGGAGGACAGGTTCCAGATGACGAGGCGTTCTGGGCCGCTGACCGCGTCGCTGAGAGCTTGCAGCGCTGCATTTCGTACGGCAGTCGCCTTTTCCAGTGCCGCGCCAAGTTCCTGGTGGGCCACGTCGTACACGGCCTTGACGCTGGAACCTGGCAGAATGTCGTGAAACTGGTTTCTGAGCAGGGTCTGCCACAGCGTGGCCAGGTCCTGTCGGGGGTAGGGCTGTCCCAGCAGACGGTGGCCCAGGGTGCAGGCGGCCTCGGTTTCCATCAGCGTGTGTTCCAGACGGCGGTTGAAATTCTTCATGTGGGCCTGGGAAGTAAACGTGCCCCGGTGCATTTCCAGGTACTGCTCGCCGGACCAGGTGGGCAGGTTCGTGGCCTTCACCTCGTCGTAGAACTCGGCTACCCGTGTCATCTTCAGGCGCGGTAGACCAGGAAACTCCTTGATGCGCCCGTAGTCTTCCAGCATCTGGGCTGTGGGGCCGCCGCCGCCATCGCCGTGGCCAAAGCTGAGCAGCGAGGCGTGACTCTGGCGCTTGCCCCGGAAATTCTGCCAGGTTTGCAGGGTGTCCAGCGGGGCAATATCGCCGTTGTAGCCCTCTGCGGGCAGGGGGTTGTAAAAGCTGTGGGCCAGCACCCGGCTGCCGTCCAGCCCCTCCCAGTGATACAGGTCATAGGGAAAGGTATTGGTCTCGTTCCAGGTCAACTTGGTGGTAAAGAAATAGGGAATATTCGAGAGCCGCAGGAGTTGCGGCAGGTTGGCGGCGTAGCCGAAGGTATCGGGCAGCCAGCAGACACGGGCGGCCTTGCCGAACTTCTCGGCAAAATAGCGCTGGCCGTAGAGCAACTGCCGCGCCCACGATTCGCCGGAAATCAGATTGCCGTCGGGTTCCACCCACATGCCGCCGACCACGTCCCAGCGGCCCTCCTGGACGCGCTGCTGGATGCGCCCGAACAGTTCGGGGGCGTCTTCCTCGACGTAACCGTAAAGCTGGGCCGAGGACTGGTTGAAGGTGAAATCGGGGTACTGCTCCATCAAGGTCAGCACGGTGGAAAAGGTGCGCTGGGCCTTGAGGCGCGTCTCGGAGAGCGGCCACAGCCAGGCCAGATCAATATGGGCATGGCCCGACAAACTGATGTACCCGGTGGGTGGAAAGCGTTTCAGCAAGTCTGCCAGGCGCTCGCCCCAGACCTGGCGTGCCTGCCTGAGCGCCGGACACAGGTCATCAGGGAACGGCGGACTGTCGTCGCTGGCAAAATCCCACTCGTCCCAGATCCCGGCGATCTGGTCCGCCTGCTCGCGCTGCTGGACCGCGCGTGAAAGGTACACGGCGCTGTCACTGCGCTGGATGGGAAGCTGTGTAAACAGCTCACTGAGGGCGTCGGCGAGCTGGGCGGCCAGGTCAGGCTGGCCGTGTGCCAGGAGTTGCCGGGCCGCTTCATGTGCCGTACTCAGGTCATCGTGCAGGGCGCGGACCTCCAGGTCAGGCTCTACCAGACAGGCCACCTTCAGTTGAGGATGCAGGTTTGGGCGTCCAAACAGATCCTTGGGACTGGCCTGAATCTCTATGCTGAGGCTCTGCCCGCCACAGACCCCAGCGAGCCGATACTCGTGGTGGTACGGATTGAGACCGCCTATTTGCTGACCGTTCACACTCAGCAGGCCCTCGCCGCCGACATCAAAACGCAGGAAGACAGGTCCTGTCCAATCTGTCGGCACCGTGGTTTCAAAGCGCAGCGTGACCGGGAAATCGCGGCCCGGCCAGCCCTCGCCCACCGCGATGGACTGAGCCTGATCAGAGCTGTGGGCGAAGAACTCACCGCCCATCAGCGTCTGCCGCCGGGCGTCGCGCCAGGCTCCCAGCTCGTTGAGGCGATTGTGCAGGCGAATGAGGATCTGGGCCGTCGTCAGGGCGTGTGTCATGGAAAAACCTCTCCTCGCTGCTCGACTGCATGATGGACGCCCAGACACAGCGAGGCCACCGACAGTATCAGGTCGGTTCCCAGAATCTGTGGGCCAGCCAATCGGTTTCCAGGCATGGTGCGGCCTCCTCTTCAAGTCAGAATTTGTGCCACGCGTCCACAGGGGTCCTGGAAATTATTTTACATCTGCCGCCATATTGAAACTTGTCTGGGGAACGACCTCGTCGTCAGACAGTTGAGGTCTAGAGCAGGTCTCTGAGTGAGTTGCTGGAAGCCCTTTTTTCTGGCGACTCCATTCTCTTCTTCGCAGCCTTGCAAGTTCATCCTACCCGTCAAAAATCTCTTGTGCCATGCAGTCTTGAAAATGGCCGCTCTCTGCCCACTGACCCGGGTGCAAAAGCCCACCCTGCTCTTTCTAAGGCTCTTTCCGAGGGAGCTTTTCCCAGAGTCCTTTCTGAATCATCCTGAAAATTATTCTCAACATTTTTAAAAAGTTGACAAAAATAATTTTCAAGTGTACTGTGACCACACAGCCAAATCCAAACGTTCGAGCTGAACCAGTTGCATCACACGTCGGCATGACCCGGTCAGAGGGGGCCAGCACCATGACCCAGCTTCAGTCTCCATTGCCCAGTCCCCCGTCCAGTGGGGCCATCGGGCGCATTCGCCTCCAGGCCCATAGCCTCTCGCCCAGCCTGCGCCGCGTGGCGGAACACGTCGTTCAACACGCCGACAGCGCCGTTCATCAGACCATCACCGAGGTGGCCGCCAGCGTGGGCGTGTCCGAGGCGACGATCACCCGGCTGTGCCGCAAGCTGGATTACGCTGGATTTCACGCCTTCAAGATTGCCCTGGCTGCCGATCTGGGCGGACGTGAACAGCGTGGGCGCATGGCGCAGGAACAGGTGGGCGCAGACATGCCCACGGCCACCCAGCGGTTGTTTCAGCAGGCGGCACGCACGCTGGACGACACCGCTCGCCTGCTCGATCCCGTGACGCTGGAGGACGTGGCCCGGCTGCTGGCCCGCGCCCCCAGGGTGGACCTGACGGGGCAGGGCAACAGCGGCCTGATCGCGCAGTTCTTCGCCCACCGCCTGATGCGGATCGGCATTACCGCCAGCGCGTACACCGACCCACATCTGGCTGCCGTGAGCATCAGCACGCTGCCGCATGGGGGGGTGGTGATCGGCCTGAGCAGTTCAGGCAGCACCATCGACACCGTTCAGCACCTGAAACTGGCGCAGTCGTGCGGGGTGTCCACCGTGGCGATCACCCACCGTGCCAGCAGCCCGATCACGCGCCACGCCAGCATGGTGCTGTTCACTGCCGCCCAGGAAGATCCCCTCACCGACGCCGTGCTGGACACCCTGACCAGTCAGGTGATGTTGCTGGAAGTGCTGTACGCCGCTGTGCTGGGCCACCGTCCCGAATCCAACGCCATGCTGCGCGTCACTGCCGAAAGTGTCGTGGAAAAAAAGTACTGAACCCCGTCCATTCGCCCCCTCACTTTCCCAGGAGGAATGCCCATGAAACAGTTCCACAAAAATGCACTGCTCGCCCTGACCCTCGGCCTTGGCCTGACCGCCGTTTCCGCCCCTGCCGCCGCGCAGGCCTCCACTGAGATCACCTTCTGGACGTGGTACCTCAGCCCCAAGTTTGACCCGTACATCAAAGACACCATCGCCGCCTTCGAGAAGGCCAACCCCACCATTAAAGTCAAGTGGTTCGACAAGCAGGACAGCATGGTGCAGGACTTTATCGCCAGCGTGAACCTGGGAAGCGCCCCGGACGTGGTGAACCTCAACATTGACGAGACCGGCAAGGCTGCCCAGAACGGCTTCCTGCGCAACGTGGACGCGCTGACGCCGCTGGCCAACCTGAAATCCACCTTCTATCCGCAGACTCTGGCCAACTTCACCATCGGCGGCAAGGTCTACGGCTACCCGTGGTACGGCTCGCTGAACGAGGGCGTGCTGCTCTACAACCCGGAGCTGATGGCAAAAGCGGGCGTCAAGGCCCCCAAGAACATGACCGAACTGCTGAACATGGTCAAGACCGTCAAGGACAAGACCGGGGCCTATGCCTGGGTCCCGGCCCTGAAAGATCCGGGTGGCGCGTCGTTCCTGGGGTACTTCTCCTCCGACGGTCTGCCCATCTATGACGCCAAGGGCAACGCGGCGTTCAACAGCCCGGCGCATGTGGCAATTCTTCAGAAGTACGTTGATCTGTTCAAGGGCGGCTATTTCCCCGAGGACGCACTGCGTAAGGAAGCCTTCCAGCTCGCCACCGAACTGTACGCCCAGAACCGGGTCGCCATGATCGTCGGCGGACCGCAGGCCCTGAACCGCATCAAGGACACCAACCCCGGTCTGTACGCCAAGACGGTGGTGACATCCGCGCCACTGGGCAAAGCGAATACCCAGACTGGCACCAGCATGGGTATGGTTATTCCGCAGGCCAGCAAGCACCCCGCCGAGGCCGCCAAACTGGCTGCATACTTCACCAACAACACCAATCAGATTGCCTTCGCCAAGATCGTGCCAATCGTCCCCACGACGGCAGCCGCGCAGAACGATCCCCTCTTTAAGGGCACGTCCAGCGATCCGATTGCCAAGGCCACTGCCCTGGTGGGCGCGTCGGGCCGCTTTATCAACCCAGGCTTCAAGGCTCCGGGCAACAGCGATGACCTGTACAAGAACTTCAGCGACAACATCGAGGCCGCGCTGCTGGGCAAGAAGACCCCCAAGGCCGCGCTGGACGACTCCGTGAAGTTCTGGAACGCCAACATGAAGAAGTGAGTTTGGGGGGAGCTGGGGCTGAGGCAGGCCCTGGAGACCCCTGACTTGCTCAGTCCCCGCCCTGAAATCGACGGGCGGGTTCTTGCTTTTCTGGACAGGACCTTGTGCGGTCCTCGTTGCTGAATTTGCCGCCAACCCCGGCCCCGGCTCCGCAGCTCTGCGGGTGACCCACGATGGGAGAGGGAGCGAAGCCCTCGATACTTTTCACCGAAGGAGGTGATGACATGGCCCGTTCACAGCCACTTGGCATCAAGCCGCTGAAGCCCAATGCCCCGCGTGCCAGATACTCGCTGCGGGACACGCTGTTGTCCTACGGCTTTCTGGCCCCGGCGCTGATTCTGCTGACCCTGTTCACCTTTTATCCGCTGGCCTACGGCTCGTATCTGGGCTTTACCGAGTACGGCGGGGCGCGCTTTGCCCAGGGGCTGGCCCCCAGATGGATCGGGCTGGAGAATTTCCGCACGCTGGCCGCCGACCCACTGTTCCTGACCGCGCTGGGCAACAGCGTCAAATATCTGGTGATCGTGCCCGTGCTGCAACTGGCCTCGCTGTCGGTGGCCGTGCTGGTCAACAAGAACCTGCCCGGCATGGCCTTTTTCCGGGCCGCGTATTACATCCCGGTGGTCACCAGCATCTCGCTGGCTGCCGTGATGTGGGACTGGGTCTACAACAAGGAAGGCACGCTGAACTGGGCGCTGGGGGCGGTGCATCTGATCCCGGAAGGCGGCGCGTTCGGCTGGCTGAACAACGAGCAGACCGCCTTCTGGGCCGTCATGTTGGTGACCTTCTGGCGTGGCTTCGGCTACTACATGGTGCTGTATCTGGCCGGGTTGCAGGGCATTCCCGCTGAGCTGGAGGAAGCGGCAGTGCTGGACGGTGCGAATTCCTGGAAACGTTTCTGGAGCATCACAGTGCCGCTGATGAAACCCACCATCCTGCTGTGCAGCCTGCTGTCCACCATCGCTGCGCTGAGGGTGCTGGAGGAAGTGCTGGTGCTGACCAACGGTGGACCGCTGAACAGCACGTACACAGCGCTGATGTACGTGTATTCCAAGGCGTTCCAGGGCTTCAACTTCGATTATGGTTTGGCGAGCGCCGCTGGACTGGTGGTGGCTGTGGTGGCCCTGCTGCTCTCCGTGGTGAACTTCCGCCTGTTCCGCGAGAGCGACGGGGGGGAATCATGAGCCTCGTCGCCCGCGCCCCTGCCCAGACTGCCGCGCCGCGTCGCCGCAACCTCAAGCTGGGCCGCATCATCCTGCGCTACGTCTTTCTGATCGCGGTGCTGATCTTCGCGGTCTTTCCCTTTCTGTGGACTCTTGCCATTGCCCTGACCGATAAGACGGCGGGCGGCAGCATCTACAACTTCCCGGCCAGCCTGTTCCCGAAGGCCATCACGTTTCACAACTTCGCAGACGTGTACCGCACCTTCAGCCTGGGCAAATACATCTGGAACAGCGTCTCCATCACGGGCATGACCATCATCGGCACGCTGCTGGTGTCGGCGCTGGCGGCCTACCCGCTGGCCCGCTTCCGCTTTCCGGGCAAGGGCATCATCTTCGCCGTGATCATCGCCACCCTCGTGCTGCCCGGCGAGACCACCTTTATCGTCAATACGCTGACCCTCAAGAAGATGGGGCTGCTGGGCACGCACCTGGGTGTGGTGTTGCCCACCGTGGCGGCGGCCTTTGGCATCTTTTTAATGCGCCAGGCGTTCCTGAGCATTCCCCAGGCGCTGCTGGAAGCGGCCCGGCTGGACGGTGCAGGCGAGTTGACCATCCTGACCCGCATCATGCTGCCGCTGAGCGTGCCGTCGCTGGCGGCGCTGGGCATCTTCACGCTGGTGGGGACCTGGAACGCCTATTTCTGGCCCATGCTGGCGCTCTCAGGTGCACCGGACGCTGTGCCGCTGAGCGTGGCGGTGCTGAAGCTCAAGGGGCAATTCAACTACGATCCGTTCAACATCGCTGCGGGTTCGATCATCATGATGATTCCCGTACTCCTGGTCTTTCTGGCCGCACAGAAGCTGTTTATGCGTGGGATGGAGGGAGCAGTCAAATGAGGAGATCTGAGGTTTTCAAGGTCCGGGAGTCCAGGATTGGGGGGCTGTCCTCCATCAGCCAACCCCAGTGAAGCCTGCCCGCACCCTGATCGTGGACCTGCCCGGGCCAGACCTGACGCCAGAGCAGGGGCGTTTCCTCGCCCAACACAGTTTCGGCGGCGTGTGCCTGTTTGCACGCAACATCACGACTCCAGCGCGCACGGCCCGTCTGGTCGCCGATATCCGTGACGCACTGGGCCACGACGCCCTTATTGCCACCGATCAGGAGGGTGGAGCGGTGCTGCGGCGATTGGACGTGCCACATGCGCCCACCCCGCAGGCGCTGGGGCGACTGAATGACGTCGAGGCGGCGCGTGAAGCTGGACGGGTTGCCGCCCGGGGACTGATCGAACTGGGCATCAACTGGAATTACGCGCCGAGCCTGGACGTGAACGTGGACCCGCTCAACCCGGTGATCGGTGAGCGGTCCTTCGGCGCAGATCCGCGAGTGGTGGCCGAACTGGGCGTCGCCTGGGCGCAGGGCAGCGAGGAGATGGGTGTCCTGAGCGCCGTCAAACATTTCCCCGGCCACGGCGATACGCGCACCGACAGCCATCTGGCGCTGCCTGTGGTGGACAAGTCTGCCGCCGAGCTGGAGGCCGTGGAATGGCTCCCCTTCCGCGCGGCAGTCCAGGCGAATCTGGGCAGCATCATGACCGCCCATATTCTCTACCCGCAAATCGACGCCAAATATCCCGCCACCCTTTCTAAGAAGCTGCTGCATGGGCTGTTGCGCGAACGGTGGGGGTACGGCGGCGTGATCGTCACCGACGCGATGGACATGCGGGCGGTGGCAGACCGTTACCCGGACGGACACGGCGCAGCGCTCGCTTTGGGTGCTGGGGCGGACGCCGTGCTGGTTTGCGGTCACGGCGATCTGGACATTCATGTCCGGCACCTGGAAGCGGTCCAGCGTGCCGTTCAGTCGAGCGAGCTCTCATCAGCGCGGGTGGGGGAAGCGGTGGGACGGCTGGAGGGGGCCGCGCGGCGCTTTCCCGGACGCTCCAGGCCGTACACGGCGGGTCAGCAGAAAACGGATGACGCCTGGGCCGATATGATTGCCCGGCGTAGCCTGGAAAGTCTGGGCCGCCTGCCCAGGCTTGATCCTCAGGGGACGGTGGTGCTGATTGCCCACCAGCAACCTGGACTGGGCGGACCATACGGCGACAGCCTGGGTGGCGAGGAGCTGGCACAGGCTCTGCGGGCCACTTTTCCGGGGTTACGGCTGGCGATGCACGATGGGCAGGACCTGTCTACCGTGACCGCTCTGCTCTCCGACTTGCCGGACGCTGCCGTTCTTCTGGCCACCACCGAACGCTGGGATGTGGGCGAGGCCGTCCGGCAACTGGCACGGACCCTGGGGGGACGCCGGGTTGTGCATGTGGCGCTGTGGAACTCCAGCGCAGCGGTGGAACTGGAATTACCTGCACTGGTGACATACGGCTTTCGTCCGGCACAGTTGCGGGCACTGGCATCTCGTCTGGGTGAGTGACAGAGGGGAATGGGAGTGCTGGGCAGCTACCATATTCATCTGACCCACCACCATGTCAAGCAGCGAACAGTCCATCTGCTGCTTCAAGACGTACTGCTAGACGCCTACAGATACATCAACTTCTGCAAACTGTGGTGGATGTAGGCTGCTGCACTGCTTTCATGTGCCACATGGGGTCTGTCTTGTCAGGCTCTTGAGCTTCCTGGGTATCCTGATGCGGCGTCACACGACGATGCGCTTGAAGTCGCCCTGATCGTCGCGTGCGGCGAGTTGGCCGTACATCAGTTCACGCTGGACCACCTCGGCCACCTCCTGCCCCAGTTGCTCGGCGCTGCGGTGTTCGCTGGGCAGGGGTTCGGCCACCACGTCGAAGCCGCGCTGGGTGTCCACATCCTGAAAGCGGACGCGGACCTGAAACGCGCCACCGTTCACTTCCGGCCTGACGTCCAGTCCCTTCCTGCCCTCCTGATGGGCGTTGTAGGCAGATTCAAATGCGGTCTGTGCTGCTTGAAGGTCCATGTCCGCAGTCTCGCGTAATCAGCCCGTCCCGGTCTGCTCGGCAGCCTTCACATCGGGTTGAGCTTCGAGACTGGTTCTCAGCGGCGTAAGGCAGGACTCGTCGGCCCGGCCCGGCAGCTTCGGGGCTGTTGCTCCACCGCCTTCCCAAAGCGTTACGCCCGCTGGCTCTGCCGCCTGACCGCCGGGAATAAACTCTGTCTGTTCCTTGAGAGCCGACAGCAACGGAAACAGCCTGACTCACTGAAGGGTCCGTATGGCACCTACCCTTGGCGACGACGGCAGGCCATTCCAAACCTCTCGCGTCTCCAGCAGTTTCAGTTTCTTTGGTGACTTACCTGCCGAGACATCCCCCGAATACTGTTTGCAATGCTCCTCCAGACACCTTAAGAAACGCAGGCAGGCCCCGCGCATCCGGTGTGATGGTCGCAGCGGCATAGTGGACTGATGTCTACTGCCAGATCACAGGTCGAGCGGGCCAGCCGCCGGGTTGCTCCGGGCCTGGAGGCCCTGGCCCGGTTCGGCTATGCCAGCAAGGGCGTGGTGTACGGGACCATAGGTGTACTCGCCCTCAGTCTTGCGCTGGGGGGCGGAGGTGCCACCACCGACACCAAGGGGGCGCTCCTGCGGCTGCAAGATCTCCCGGCGGGCAGCGCCTTGCTCTGGCTGCTGGTGGTGGGTCTGGGCGGATATGCATTGTGGCAGTTGCTGCGGGCGGTCCTGGATCCAGAACATCAGGGCACCGAGGCCAAGGGGCTGGTGAAACGCGCGGGCTACCTGATCAGCGGCGTCGTTTACCTGACCCTGGCCGTGTTCAGCGCCCGCGTCGCGGCTCCGGGCAGCGCTTCCCGTGCCCAGAACAGCGAGGCCCAGACCGCCTCGCAAGTTCTGGAACTTCCCGGCGGTCAAGTGCTCCTGGGTCTCGCGGGCGTGGTTTTGTTGGCCGTCGCGTTCAGGCAGTTTTACAACGCCTACGGAGCCAGATTCATGAAGCACATGGCCTTTACCGATGTGGGGGCACAGTACCAGGGCACTCTGAAACGCGTCGGACAGGTGGGAGTTTCCGCGCGCGGCCTGCTGCTGGCCATTGTGGGCGTCTTCTTGCTGGCAGCGGCCTGGCGGAATCAAGCCAGCATTGTGATCGGTACCTCCGAGGCGCTGGCCTGGCTACGCGAACAGCCTGCAGGCCAGTTTCTGCTGGGCGCGGTGGCGCTGGGGACGCTGTGCTACGGGCTGTGGTGCGTGATCCAGGCGCTGTACCGCCGCATCAAGGTGATGGACTGAAAGAAACTGGGCAGGACCCGGATCAGCCCGCGCTGCTCGAATTTCGTCAGAAGGAGATTTCACTCACGGAGCGGTTCTTCGATGTCGAAGGTGGGCAGGACGTGGTGGTGGTGCGTTGCGGTGCCCACGTACCCGGCGCGGTCATACCATTCGTCGTCACGCTCACAGCGGAGGATGGTGGCTCCCTGGGCGCGGACGGTGCCCTGGGCCTGCACGCGGCCCAGGCGGGCGGCAAGGGTGCCCTTGCTGCCGAGACGGCTGACACCCTGGGAGGTGCTCAGGCGCAGGTGATTGCGGGTCAGGTCCGGCCAATGGTGCGCGTAGCGGTTCACAGCGGCGCGGCCCTGCTCGCCAAGAAGTTCCGGGGCGCTGATGTACAGGTCCGCCGGGTCACCGTCGATGCGGTAGCGGATGCGCGGCGGGAGGGGTTCGTCGGTGGGCAGCGCGAAAGCCTGGATGCCGATGGCCTGCAGCGCCGTCTGGTAGGGGCGGCTCAGCAGGCCGTGGCGGCACATCCCCTCGTTGAGGACGAAGACGTGATCGAACTCGCTGCCCTTGGCGCTGTGATACGTGCTGAGAACCACGCCGTCCTGCGCCAAGGGCCGCGCCGCGTCGATGCGCAGCGCCAGCGCCCCCCAGGTTGTGTTGTGGAGGTCCTGTGTGGCGTGCAGTATGGCGGCCCACGCGCGGTCCCGCTCACTCAGTCCCAAGCCCTCGCGCAGGCTGTTCAAGGTGGCGTGGGCGTCTGCGGCGGGCATGTCGGGCTGGGCGGTCAGGGCTTCCCGCAGGGCCGAGCCGATCAGGCTGGCAGCAGGCCGCAGTTGCTCGCGGACGTTCAGCAGCTGATAGGGGACCCCCTGTTCCCGCAGAGCGTGCTGCACCTCGTGCAGATGCGTCCACTCCCGCGCCAGAACCGCGAGCTGGTGTGCCGGGGCGCCGCCGTGAATCAGAGTCGCGGCTCGGCAGGCCACGCCGAGCGCGGCGTGATAGCGGTGACGGTAGCGGCCGATCTGGACCTCGCCCCCCTCGGTGGTTTCAGCCGTGCGGACACTGACCACCCGGTCCGAGTCGCCTTTCAGACGGGCCTGTGCGGGCAGGGCCGCCTCGATAAAGGCGTTGGCGGCCTCCACCAGACGCGGCAGACTGCGGTAGTTCGAGAGCAGCGGCACCACCCCGTCCCCCGGGATGTCGTAGTCCTGCTGAAAGCGGCGGATGAACTCGATGTCCGCGCCCTGGAAGGAATACAGGTTCTGATCGTCGTCCCCGACAGCGACGAGGTAGCCGGGCTGCTCGCGGTCATCCTCGTCTGCGCCGGGTGTGGGCTTGCTGGGAGTGCGGTCAAAGGCGGCCAGCCGCGTGATCAGCTCGTACTGGGCGGGATTGACGTCCTGGTACTCGTCCACCAGCACGTACTGGTAGGGGGCAGGCTGCTCACGCAGTTGCTCGCTGGCCAGCCGGATCAGCCAGTCGAAGCGGTCCTCGGGGTTCACCTCGCGCGGGGCGTCGCGCTCGCTCTGGCCTGTCAGCGAGCGGGCCAGGCCGTGGAAGGTCAGGACCGGGACGTGCAGCGCCGCTGATAGCGGCGCGCAGGCATTGAGGGCACCCTTTCACAGGGGGTTCGGGCCTTTGGGTTGAGAAATTGCCGATATCGAGGGCTGCAAAAAGCGCGTCTCCAGCATGTGTTCACTGCCCTGGCGATCAATGTTATTCGTCTCTGCACCTGGCTGGATGGTGGTCGCCCCAAAGGAACCAGGGTCTCGCGCTTTGCCCAACTGCGTGCTGCCTGAATTCGCCAGCAGAATCAGACCGTTTGTAAAAACGGGGGAAATCCAAGTGAAGTGAGCAGGAAAGAATACGGATTGCGCTTAAGTCATAGTTGTAAGGACAGTGCCAGTAGGGTCCCCGTACCCTGGATTCAGCAAGTGACGCCCATGGTCACGCTGCATGGAGGTCATGATGGTCAAGCTCAACCGCGTTGTCCCCTTCGGACTGCTGACGCTGCTTGGCCTGATACACATCTCATGGATGGTGTTCAGGTGGGGCCCGCCGAATCTCCAACCGTTTCTGGCGGGCCTGCTGTATGTGCCAGCTTTTCTGATCGCGGCCGGATACGCAGCGCGTACAGCCCGTCAGGTCCAGTCCACCCGTGAGTCGGTCGCCTGGGTGTGTATTAGCGTCGGGCTGCTCGCCTTCGGACTGGCCCAGGTGATCTTCACCTACCTTCAGGTGGTTCGCCAGGTGGACCCATTCCCCAGTCTGGCCGACGCCCTGTTCCTGCTGTTCCCACCGCTAGTCGGCGCGGCTCTGCTGCTTTTTCCCCGCCCTCACCTGAGTCGGGCAGGCTGGCTGCGCCTGGGACTGGATGTGGGCATCATGACGGCGGCCGCCGGAGTGTTCTCGTGGCGGTTTTTGCTGGCCGATCTCGTCGTGGCTTACCGTGCACAGGCGCTGGCGGGAAGCATCGCGCTGGCGTATCCCACATCTGACCTGCTGCTGCTGTGCCTGGTGCTGTTGCTGTTGGCACGCCACCAGCACCTCCCGCGTCAGGTCACCGTGCTGATGGCCCTGGCATTGACCTCGTTCATTGTGGCCGACACGGGCTTCGCTGCTCTGACGGCCAGACAAGCGTACGTCCCCGGAAGCATCATTGATCTGTTTTGGGGCTTCGGGGGCCTGATGTTCGGCATGGCAGCGGTCCTCCGGGGCAGTAACACACGGATCACCATCACTGCGCCCGCACTGAACTGGACGGTGCTGACGGCCAGCCCCTACCTGGCTGTGGCGGCAACCGCGATCCTCTTGCTCAATACCTTGATGGGTGGGACCGTGGACTTCACAGGGCGTGGCGTCCTGTGGAGCACGATGCTGGTCGCCACCCTGGTGCTGGTCAGGCAGGCCGTGGTATTTGCAGAAAACGCCGCATTAACCCGTGACCTGTATCGGGCAACCCAGCACCTGGAAAGCCGCGTGGCCGCCCGCACCGCCGAACTGCATACTGCCAACACGCAGCTGCACGCCTTTTCTCTGGACCTTGAAGAGAAGGTACAGGCCCGCACGGCGGAACTGGAGCTTAGCCGCGCCCACCTCGCCCATCAGGCCCACCACGACGCCCTGACCAGCCTCCCCAACCGGGTGCTGTTCAGCGATCGGCTCAGCCAGGCCGTGACGGCTGCGGCGCGTTATAACCGCAAGCTGGCCGTGCTGTACCTAGACCTGGACGGGTTTAAACAGATCAACGATACCTGTGGGCATGAGGCAGGAGATGAGGTGCTGCGGGTCACGGCCCGCCGTTTGCAGGAGGCGACACGGCCGAGCGACACCGTCGCCCGTCTCGGCGGCGATGAGTTCATCGTGCTGCTGACCGAGGTGGGGGAAGTCTTTGACGTGGCCAGCGTCGCCCGCCAAATCCTGGACAGCGTCAGTAGAGACATCGTGTTGGACGCTCAGACCACGCGGGTGACCACGTCCATCGGCATCGCCCTGTACCCAGATACCGCGCTGGATGCTGCCCCCCTCCACAAGCAGGCCGACGCGGCCATGTACCGGGCCAAACACGGAGGCAAGAACACCATCTGCTACTTCGCGCCTGAGATGAACAGCGTCATCCAGATGCGCGCCGACCTGGTGGCAGGCCTGCGCTGCGCCCTGACCAATCAGGAAATGTACATGGTATATCAACCGCTTTTCGCGCCCAGCACGCGCGCGTTCGCGTCTCTCGAGGCGTTATTGCGGTGGGCGTCGCCCTCACTGGGTGAGATCTCGCCCGGAGAGTTTATTCCGATCGCGGAGGACAACGGCCAGATCATAGAGCTTGGTGCCTGGGTCCTCAACGAAGTCTGCCGTCAGCAGGCCCTGTGGCAGCGTCAGGGGCTCGCACCCACACGAGTTGCCGTCAATGTCTCGCCGCTGCAGTTCGCCCGCCCGGGATTTGTGGAGGACTTGCGTCATCTTCTTGGTCGCCATGGCCTGGACGGGCGCTGGCTGGAATTAGAATTGACAGAGCGAATCATGCTGCATGACTTGGCGTCGATCGCCCATAAGATGCGGGAATTGCGCGCCCTGGGCGTGGGTATTTCAATTGATGACTTCGGGGCCGGAAACACCGCGCTCAGTTACTTCTTCCAACTGCCCATTACCACCGTCAAGATCGACCGATCCCTGATCCAGGGGCTGGGGCAGGCCCACGGATCAGACCGGGTGGTGCAGGCTATCGTGGCCCTGGCACATTCGCTGGATCTGAATGTTGTCGCCGAGGGCATCGAAACCTGGGCACAGATGACCAGTGTGACCGATCTGGGCTGTGAACGGGTACAGGGGTATCTGCTGGCAAGGCCAGAACGGGCCGATGTGGTGCAGGCTCGACTGTTCCTTGAATCACCAACTAGAGAAACCAGTAAAGGCTGAAGGTAAGCGGCTGGTGTGAGGCGGTAGAGCCGCTAAAGTCCGGTTAGGATCATCCATTTTTTGGCGACAAATCAAGTTGGGCGTCTTTAACTCCCATCGGCGCTGAACCCAGTGACCTCAGTCCCAGCGCTCTCACCCGCCCATTCCTCTGGAAGCGTCTTGGGCGTTTCGGTGTTGTTGCTTTCCAGTGTCCAGGATTCCCGTCCTGAAAAAGCTCCACTGCTAAACCTGCCGTAGACCGGCTCGCTCATGGGGTGGTTTCCATCGAAAAACGTGTACCGCAGGGTGACGGTCCGCCGTGGGTCATCGGTGCTGTTGGGGGCCGCCCACATAAGGGTATGACGGCAGTTTAGAACAAAGTTTTCCGGCGAGTCCTGCTCGGCGTGTGCCCCGATCCGCGAAGGCATGATCAGATACGATCACATAGATGGTTGCTTATGATCGAATCAGATGCTAAAGTTTTCGCAACCGATCAGTTCAAGCATTCAAATCCTTCCTCTTTGAATGGCCTTCTCCCTGGCCAGGGGTGCCCTATGCAGTCAGACCGCATCAACAAAATCCAACATCACCTTTACAGCGCGGGCTTTGCCAACGTGCAGGAACTGGCCGAGGCGACAGGTGCGTCCATCGTGACCATCCGGCGCGATCTCCAGCGGCTGGAAGAAAACGGCATCGTCACGCGCACCCACGGCGGCGCGCGGCTGGCCGAGGCAGCAGGACCGGAAATGGCCTTCCAGTCCCGTGTACAGGAAAATCTGGAAGCCAAGAGGGCCATCGGCGAGGTGGCCTACGGGCTGCTCAAGCCGCACACCACCGTTTTCCTGGACGCAGGCACCACCGTCTTGCAGCTCGCGCGGCGGCTGCGGGTCGAGCCACTCCCGCTGACCATCTTCACCAACGGGCTGGCCGTCGCGCAGGACCTCGTGAACGTGGAGGGCCTGAGCGTCAACCTGCTGGGCGGCCAACTGCGCAACGAGAACCTGAGCATGGTGGGTCCCTACGCCGAGCGGCTGCTGGGCGAGTTCTGGTTCGATCAACTGTACCTCGGCACCAGCGCCGTGCGCGGCGACGCCCAGATGTACACCCTGAATCCCGCCGAGGCCAGCCTGAACCGGGCCATGATCGCCCGCACCTCGCAGACCATCCTGCTGGCCGATGCCAGCAAGTTCGAGAGCAGCGCGCCCTACGCGGTGGCCCCCATTTCCGACATTCAGACCGTCATCACCGACACCGGGCTGGACGCAGCCTGGAAGGCCCGTCTGGCCAAACTCAAGATCGACACCACCCTCGTTTCCCTTGGGAGAAAATGATGAAAAATACAGTGAAAGCCGCCGCCAAACGCACTGCCATGACCCTGGCCCTCACCCTCCTGACCGTCGGGCTGGCCCAGAGCGCCAGCAAGGGCGGCGTGCCCGAAACCAGCGTGGCGCAGGCGGTCAAGCGCACCATCACGCTGGGCGGTGACCTGAAGCAGTGGGACGGTCTGCCGCAGTACAAGGTGATCCTCAGCAACGGCGTGCCCAGCGTGCCCGTCAGCAACAGCGGCTATTACAGCGTGGCTTACGACGCCCAGAACCTGTACGTGCTGGGCGTCTTCGATCAGCCCAAGGACACGGTGAAGGCTGTTCTGAAAACCGATGCGGGCGAGTGGTGGAACGACGACGTGATGGAACTGTTCATCCGCACGCAGCCCTTCGTGAGCGCGCCGCAGGAGGCCCACTTTTCCATCAACCCGGCAGGGACGCGCTTTAAGGCGTACAACGCCACCACCGACTACAAGAGCGTGGGCCGCATCGAGGACAAGCGCTGGGTGCTGGAGCTGGCCATTCCGCTGAACACCGCCATTCTGCCCGCTGTGAAAGCGGGGGATGTCTGGGCGCTGAAGGTGGGCCGCGAACACCAGAAGGCCGCCGAATACCCGATCTGGCCAGTGGGCGGCGATTTCAACTCGCCCAACAATTACGGCTATCTGGCCTTTACCGAGAAGCCCGCCGAACCCAGCGCCCTGGCCACCGCCGTGACCGAGAAGCTGGGCAAGTCCCCGGCGGGAACGCCACTGGAAAGCCGCCTGTCGGACATCGGCTCGTATGGGGTGTATTACGGCAAGAAGGCCGCCGACGTGCAGAAGCTGCTGAACTACGACCTGGCCATCGTGCAGCCCGGCACCGTGACTGCCGCGCAACTCAAGATGCTGCACGACAACGGCACCCGCGTCGTCGCGTACATGACCATCGGCGAACTGGACCGCAACAGCGCCGCCGCGCCCACGGTGGACCCGAGCTGGATTCTGGGCGAGAACAAGAACTGGGGGTCCAAATTCATCGACGCCTCGCAGCCCGGCTGGCAGAAGATCGTGGCGGATCAGGCCGCAAGCCTGAAGAAGCAGGGCTTCGACGGCTTCTTCCTGGACACGCTGGACACCGCCGACGTGTACCCCAAAGTCGCGCCGGGGCTGGTCAAGATCGTGCAGGATCTGCGCGCCGCCTACCCTGACGCCGTGATCGTGCAAAACCGGGGATTTGCGCTGCTCAACCAGACCGCGCCCAGCATCGACGCGGTGATGTTCGAGAATTTTTCCAGCATGTACAGCTTCGACAAGAAGACCTACGGCAGCGTCAACGGTGATCCCAGCTTCGTCGAGTCGCTGTCAAAGCGCGGCCTGACGGTGCTGACGATGGATTACGCCCTACCGGGCCAGCAGGATCTGATCACCCGTGACTACCAGCGGGCCAAGTCGTTTGGCTTCGTGCCCTTCGTATCCACCATCGGACTGGATCAGATCTACGAGGCCAACCCTTGAGGTCTGCACGTCGCCCGTCTGTCGGGCAGACCGTCGCCAAGCCCTGAGTTTTTTAAGAAAGGAGGTCTAGATGCAAAACGCCGCTCCACTCGCCACCCTGGCCGCCCGCAAGCGGCGTGCCTCGCCCATGCGGCGGCAGGAAACGCTGCTGGCCGCGCTGCTGATCCTGCCCAGCACCCTGGGAATTCTGGCCTTCGCGGTGCTGCCCATCGCGGCCTCGCTGGGCATCTCGCTCACCGACTGGGGCGGCCTGAGCAAACCCAACTTCGTGGGCCTCCAGAACTACGCCACCGCGCTGCAAGACCCCCGCGCCACCTCGGCCCTGGCGCACACGCTGATCTATGTGCTGCTGGCAGTTCCCACCGGACTGGCGATCTCGCTGACGCTGGCGGTGTGGATCAACAACCTCAAGGCGGGCTGGCTGCGAACCGTGTTCCGTACGGTGTATTACCTGCCGATGGTCACGATTGGCGTGGCGGTGGCGCTGCTGTGGCAGGTGCTGCTGGCCCCACAGGGACTGGTCAACCTGATCCTGGGCTGGCTGGGTGTCCACGGTCCCAACTGGCTGGGTTCGCCGTCCTGGGTGCTGCCCGCCGTGGCCGTGTTCAGCGTCTGGCAGGGTTCGGGGCAGGGAATCATCCTGTTTCTGGCCTCGCTGGCGAGCGTGCCGAAGGATCTCTATGAGGCGGCGCAACTGGACGGCGCGAAACCCTTTGAAGCCTTCCGCTACATCACGTTGCCCATGATCAGCCCCACCGTCTTCCTGGTGCTGGTGCTGAGCCTGATCGGGGCCTTGCAGGTGTTCGAGGCTGTGCTGGTCCTGTCCAACGGTGGCCCCGGCGACAGCAGCACCACGGTGGCGCTTTACATCTACAAGACGGCGTTTACCTTCTTCAAGATGGGCTACGCCTCCGCGCTGGCCTGGCTGCTGGCCATCATCCTGATCGGCCTGATGGTGGTCCAGTGGCGTAACCAGAGCAAGTGGGTGAACTATGACCAGGTCTGAACCACTCCCGGAAGTCATGACCCGCCGCGACGCCTCGAATAAGGCGCGGGCACGGGGATCGCAGGCGGCGTTAGTGGGTCTGTTGACGCTGGGATCTATCGCCATCCTGTTGCCCTTCGCGTGGATGATCCTGACCGCTTTCAAGACCCCCGCCGAGGCGTATACCTGGCCGCCAGTGTGGCTGCCGGCCAAATGGAGTCTGGCCAACTTCACGCAACTGTTCGACACCATTCCCTTTGCCCGGATGTTCTTTAACAGTGTCTGGACCAGCGTGCTGATCGCCAGCCTGAACATCCTGTCTGCCGCGCCTGCCGCCTACGCCTTTGCTCGGCTGCGCTTTCCGGGGCAGGGGCTGTGGTTCGGCTCGCATCTGCTGTCGCTGATGATTCCCTGGCAGGTCACGATCATCCCGGTCTTCCTGCTGGTGCGTTACCTGGGCTGGTACGACAGCTTCACAGCCCTGATCGTGCCCAGCATCGCCAGCGGCTTCACCGTATTCCTGCTGTTCCAGTTCTTCCGCTCGCTGCCCCGTTCGCTGGAAGAAAGCGTGCTGATCGACGGCGGCTCGTGGTTCACGGCGCTGCGGCATGTGGCGCTGCCTGCGGCCAAGGGCGCAATCGCGGCGGCGTGGCTGTTCTCCTTCCTGGGCAACTGGCAGTCGTTCATCTGGCCGCTGATCGTGTTGCAGAGCAGCGAGAAGATGCTGCTGCCAGTGGGGCTGCTGAGCCTGCAAAACCAGTACTCGGTGAACATCCCGGTGCTGATGGCAGGAGCCACGCTATCCACGCTGCCCACCGTCATCGCCTACATGTTCGTCCAGCGCTACCTGACCGATGCCGCGATTACCAGCGGCCTGAAAGGGTAATCCAATCATGCCAACTCCCGCCACATCAACTCCCGTTTCCAGCGTCCGAACTCTTTCCCGCCCTCTCACCCATTCTGGAGGAACCACCATGAAAAAAGCCTTTCTTCTTCTCGCTGCCCTGAGCCTGACCGGCGCAGCCTCCGCCGCCACCACCATCAACTACGCCACCTGGGACGGTACCCGCCAGAAGGCCGACGAGGCCTTGATCGCCGCCTTCAACAAGTCGCACCCTGACATCGTGGTGAAGTACAACCTTGTTCCCTGGGGCGTGTACTGGCAGAAAGCCGCCGCGATGGTGGCCGGGGGCAGCACCTACGACGTGATGTGGATGAACCTGGACAACTTCCCCTTTTACCAGTCGCAGGGCGCACTTGCACCGATCAAGCTGGACACCAAGACCACGGCGGAGTTGCCCAAGGTCCGCACCGCTCCGTATCAGGTAGACAACCAACTCTACGGCGTGCCGCTGGGGCCGCAGCCGGTCACGGTGTACATCAACCGCGCGCTGTTCAAGGAACGCGGCGTGCCGATTCCTACTGCGAGCTGGACCTTTGACCAGATGGTGGCGGCGGCCAAGAAACTAACCTTTACCAAGGACGGCAAGCAGATTTACGGCATCAACGGCGCGGACCTCCAGTCGGATCTGGAATACGGCATGAGCTTTTACTACGGCGCAGGCGGCACGGGCCTGATCAAGAAGACCGGCAACAGCTACACGGCCAGCCTGGACGCCACCTTTGCCAAGACCTCGCAGAAGCTGCTGGACCTGATCTACAAGGATAAGGTGGCCCCCGGTCCACAGGCCGCCAGCCAGCAGGGCTACCAGATGTTCCTGGCCGGACAGATGGGCATTCTGGTGCAGGGCAGTTGGATGGTCAGCACCTGGGACCAGAACAAGGACCTGGACTGGGCCTTTGCGCCGTTCCCCAGCGTGGACGGCAAGCAGCCGCGCCCGGTGGTCAGCGCCCACGCACTGGTGATCCCCACAGGCAGCAAGAACAAGGAGGCCGCCCAGACCCTGATCACCTGGATGAACACCAGCCCCCAGGCCAACCGGTTGCTGGCGCAGGACGGCCTGCTGCCCACGCTGGCCGAGAACTACAAGAGCCAATACCTCCAGGCGCTGCCTGGCCGCAACGCCCAGACCGTCTTCGCGCAGCTTCCCAACTCGGTGGTTATCAACGCCAGCCTGCGCAACGTGAAAGTGCTGCCGGAAGTGCTGACGGTGCTGAGCCAGAAGATGAACCTGGCCTGGACCGGCAACGCCAAACTGCCCGACGCGATCAAGCAGGCGACGGGCGAGATGGATACCCTGCTGAAAACGGCCAAATAATGACTGGGCGGGCCGGGACCAGTCACCCAAAGGCCAGTCATCCAGAACAGTGGGTGCTGGGCCTGGACGGCGGCGGCAGCAAGACCGCGCTGGCCTATGTCAGCGGCGCGGGGGAGGTGGTGGGGCCGTTTTACGCTCCCGGCATCAACCCCTTCGACCGCCCGGACTGGGAGGCCGTCATGCGTGCTTTTCTGAGCGCCCATCCAGCCCCCGGCCCGCTGGTCCGCGCCTCTCTGGGTCTGCCCGGTTACGGCGAGTCTCCGGCCTTCAGCGCCCGGCAGGCGGGTGTGTGCGCCGACCTGCTCGGCCCCTGCCCGCACAGCGTCATGAACGACGTGGAGGCCGCCTTCGTGGGGGCCTTCGCGGGCGGACCGGGCGCGCTGCTGCTGGCCGGAACCGGCTCGATGGTCTGGGCTGAGGACTGCTCACCACAAGGCGGCGCGCGCCAGATTCGCACCGGCGGCTGGGGTGAGGGCTTCGGCGACGAGGGCAGCGCGTACTGGATCGGGCGGCGGGCGCTGGGTCTGGCCAGTCAGTCGTTGGACGGCAGGCATACCGACGCCGATTTCGCGCAGGCGCTGCTGACCCCCGTGCTGGACGGACCCCCCACCCAGACGGACCTGCTGATGTGGTACTACGGGCAGACACATGTCCGCTCCGCCGTGGCCAAGCTGGCCCGCTCGGTGGATGAGCTGGCCGATGCGGGGCAGCCCACCGCCCGCACCATTTTGCTGGAAGCTTCAAAACTTCTCGCCCAGCACGTCATGGCCGCCCGCCGTCAGCTTGGCCAACCCGATCTACCCTGGAGCTACGCGGGCAGTGTGCTGGGCAGCCGCACCGTCCTGGGCGCGCTGACGACGCTGCTGGGCACGCCTCAACCCCCCGCGCTGCCCCCACTGGGCGGCGCACTGTTTCACGCCGCCTCCCGCGCCGGATTCACCACCGATACCGACTGGCAGACACGGGTCCGTGCGACCCTGCTTCCCACCTCAACCCCTCAACCTCTTCTTCAGGAGCAAGCATGAATCCCACCACCCGCAGCATCCAGGAACAGTTTCCCCTGTGGAGGCAGGCGGCCCAGACCGACCTGCCCGCCCTCAACCGTGAAGAGACGCATGTGCTGATCGGCTGCGGCACCTCGTACTACCTGGCCCAGAGCGTGGCCGCCGCGCTGAACGAGGCGGGCTTTCAGGCCCTGGCCGTGCCCGGCGGCGAGTGGTTGCACCGCCCGCAGTCTTACCTTCCAGCAGGAACGCGCCCGCACGTGCTGGCCTTCTCACGCAGCGGCGAGTCCACCGAAACCGTGCAGGCCGCCGTCCATAGCCGCAAGGATGGTCTGCACGTCACCGCCCTGACCTGCGAATCGGGCAGCAGTCTGGCAAAGAACGCCGACACCGTGCTGTACGCCCCCACCCACCCCGAGGAGGGCATCGTGATGACCGCTTCGGCCAGCCTGATGCTGCTGCTGGGGCTGCGGCTGGCCGGACTGGAAATGACCGGGGACAAGATCACTGCCTCCGAACACCTGCTGCACGAGGCGCGCGAAGGGTTTGCCGCCGCCATCGCCGGACGCTCGCATTTCGTCTTCCTGGGGGCGGGTTCCCTGTACGGCGTCGCGCAGGAGGGGGCACTGAAGCTTCAGGAAATGAGCCTGACCTACACCCAGGCCTACCATCCGATGGAGTACCGCCACGGCCCGATCAGTCTGGTGGACGAGCGCACCGCCGCCGTCTTGCTGTACCACTCTGGTTCGGCAGCCGAGGAAGGCAGACTGGCACGTGACCTGATGGGCAAGGGCGCGAAGGTCATCGGCTTTGGCGGACCCGGCGACGTGAGTTTTGAGCTGACAGGCGATGCCAGTACCCGCGCCCTGGGGGTGCTGCCCGCGCTCCAGATGCTGGGCGAATGCGTGGCGCAGGCCAAGGGGCTGGATACCCTGACCCCCCGCTGGCTGACCAAAGTGGTGACCCTCGCGTGACCGTGGCGGCTCCTCAAACCTCTGCCGACATCATCCGCGCCGCCCGCGCCGGGGGCTACGCGCTGGCGGCCTTCAACGCCGTGAATCTGGAAACCGCACAGGCCATCGTGCGGGCGGCTGAGGCCCAACGCGCGCCTGTGATCCTTCAGTTTTCCCAGAACGCCGCCCGGCACGGCGGGCTGGCGCAACTGGCCGCGCTGGGCCTGAGCCTCAAGGCGGAGGCACGGGTGCCCGTCGTGCTGCACTTTGACCACGCCGAGGATGAAGGTGCGGCACTCAAAGCCCTGAAACTGGGGTTTGACGGCGTGATGCTGGAGGGTGACGATCCAGCCACCCTGCAACATCTGGCTGACGCAGCCCACGACTCGGGCGGTTACTTGGAGGCCGAGTACGAGGTGGTGGTCAAGGGCGAGCGCAGCGGTGAGAGGCACGACGATCCGGCTCATCTGGCTGAATTCATCGGGGGCAGCGGCTGCGACATTCTGGCCGTGGACATCGGCAGCGCCCACAAGCAGGAGAGCAAGAACGCCCATCTGGATTTTGATCGGTTGGCCCGGCTGGCTGAACTGACGTCTCTGCCGCTGGTGCTGCATGGGGCCAGCAGCGTGCCAGTAGACGATCTGGCGCGGGCCGCTACGCTGGGCGTGGCCAAGATCAACCTCGCCACCGATCTGACGCTGGCGTTCACCACAGCCGTGAAGGAGTCGCTGAACGCCGGGGCGAAAGACCCACGCCAGTATCTGGGCGCCGGGCGCGACGCCATGCAGGCCCGCGCCGAGACGTATATCCGCGCGCTGGGCGGAGCGGGCCGGGCATGACCCGGGACCAGACATGCCGGAACCAGACATGATCGTCGCGCTGACGCCCAACCTCAGCCTGGACCGGACCATGACCCTGGACCGTTCCCTCGTTCCGGGCCAGCTTCACCGCGTCACGGGGCTGACGGTGGCAGCGGGGGGCAAGGGCGTCAACCTGGCGCGGGCGGTGCGGGCGTTTGGCGGCGCAAGCTGCGTGGCGGGCGTGGTAGGGGGCTTTAACGGGCAGCACTTCCGCGCCCTGCTGGAAGCCGAAGGTCTGGAGAACGTGCTGGAAGACGGCGAGGGGGAGACCCGTGAATGTCAGGCATTGCTGAGCGGCGGTGATCCTGGTGAGCGCGGCCACCCCACCGAGATCAACGAGGCTGGCCCCCCGTATCAACCCGGAGCCGTGGCCCGCCTGCTTTCTCACCTGCCGCAGGGTCAAGTGGTGGTCTGCGGCAGCCTCGCGCCGAACACGCCAGGAACGGCATTTCTGGACATGCTGCGCGGCCTGGACAGGCCAGTGGTGGACAGCAGCGGCGCGGGTCTGGAAGCCGCCGTGCAGGCCGGGGCCAGCCTGATCAAGCCCAACGAACATGAACTGGAAGCGCTCACGGGTAGCGCCGCGCTGGATTCCGCCCGTGAGCTGTACCGCCGCAGCGGCGTTCAGGTGTTGCTGACACGGGGGGCACACGGCGCGGCGTTCGTCGGTGAAGAAGTCTGGGAAGTCGAGGCCCCCCAGATCGAGGTCAAGAATCCAGTCGGCAGCGGCGACACCCTGCTGGGCACCTTCCTGTGGGCACGGCAGGGTGGCCAGTCCATCCCCGACGCCCTGCGGCTGGCCGTCGCGGCAGGCAGTGCCAACGCGATGCTGGGCGGCCCCCTCAAATTCCGCGCGGACGTGGCGCGCGAGTTGATGATGCGGACCCGGCTGCTGACTCCAGCCTGAACCCGAATGTCATGCTGTCCGGCCAGAGAACGCCGCTTCCCCTGAACCCATCGCCCGCCTTGGCCTGTGGTGAGCCGGGCTGATTTTCCCTCCTGGAGTTGTGCTGCATGACCAAGATCGCCATTATCGGTGCCGGAAGCGCCGTCTTTGCCCAGCAGATGATCACCGACGTCCTCTCCATCGACGGCCTGGAGGCAGGCGAATTCGGCCTGATCGACATCGACCCGCTGCGACTCGCTCAGGCCCATGAACTTGCTGAACTGACCGTGGCCCGCAGCGGTAAGCCGTTCACGGTCACGTCCTCCACAGACCGCCTGACCACGCTGCCCGGCACCGATTTCGTGATCAACACCATCGAGGTCTCGGGACTGGGCAACGTCCGGCACGACTACGACATTCCCATGAAGTACGGCGTGGACCAGTGTATCGGCGACACCACCGGCCCCGGCGGCGTGATGAAGTTCCTGCGGACGGCCCCCGCGTGGCTGGACATTCTGCGCGACATCGAGCGGCTGGCTTCCGGAGCTGTGGTGATGAACTACACCAACCCGATGAGCGCCCTGGTGCTGCTGTCGGCGCGGGGGTCAAACCTCAAGGTATACGGCCTGTGCCACTCCATCCAGAACACCCTGGCCGAGCTGGCCGGGTACCTGGACCTGCCCATGAGCGAACTCACCTACCGCTGCGCTGGGGTCAACCATCTGTCCTGGTTCACCGAGCTGAGTTGGAAGGGAAAGGACCTGATGCTCAAATTGCGTGCGGCGATGCTGAAACCTGCAATCTATGAACAGGACATCATCCGTTTCGAGATGCTCAGGCATTTCGGGGCCTTCCCCACAGAGTCCAGTGGGCATTTCTCGGAGTACGTGCCGTATTTTCGCAAGCGCCCCGATCTGCTGGCGCAGTTCACCCGGCCAGCCTACAAGGGCGAGAGCGGCTTTTACGCCCACAACTGGCCGCAGTGGCGGCAAGAACACGCCGCGCGGGTCGCCGATCTGATCGCCCGCGAGAAGGCTGGGGAGGCCGCCATTGACATGACACGCAGCCCGGAGTTCGCCTCCAACATCATCGAGGGTATGGTACTGAACCGGCCCCAGCAGATCACCTGCAACCTGCCCAACATGGCGGACGGAGCTGTGCTGAACGGGACTGTGCTGAATGGGACTGTGCTGATCGACAACCTGCCGCCCGACGGCGTGGTGGAGGTGGGCTGCACGGTGGACGGCGGCGGTATTCACCCGCAGCCCTACGGACGGCTGCCCGAGGCGCTGGCCGCGCTGGACCGCTCCCACATGGCGGTTCACAGCCTGCTGGCCGATTCTGTGCTGTACCGGGACCGCGAACTGGCGGTGCAGGCGCTGATGCTGGATCCGCTGACCGCCGCCGTCTGCTCGTTGGACGAGATCCGGGCCATGTTTGCCGAACTGGTGGAGGCCGAACACGCCGATCTGCCCGAATACCTGCGCGAGACGGTGAACGCGTGAGTGGTCCAGTGATAGGTGGGCCAGTCAGGGGAGAGCCAGTCACCCTGCTGATCTTGGGCGCGGGCAGCCGGGGGCAGACCTATGCCGACTACGCCTTACACCATCCGGCAGAGGGCGTGGTGGTGGCGGTGGCCGAGCCGGATCCGGTGCGCCGCGCCGCCTTCGCCGAACGTCATCACTTACCGCCCGAACAGGTTTTTACCGACTGGCGCACGGCTTTAAAGCATCCAAAACTAGCTGACGTGGCTGTGATCGCCACCCAGGACGCCGATCATGTCGCCCCAGTGGAGGCCGCCGCCGCCCTCGGCTATCACCTGCTGCTGGAAAAGCCGATGGCCCCCGACGAGGAAGGTTGCCGCCGGATCGTCACGGCAGCCGAACATCACGGCGTCATGCTGGGCGTCTGCCACGTCCTGCGTTACACCGCCTACACCCAGGCCCTGAAAGCTGTGCTGGACGCTGGAACCATCGGCGAGATCGTCAGCGTGGAGCATCTGGAGCCGGTGGGGTACTGGCATCAGGCGCATTCGTTTGTGCGCGGCCACTGGCGCAACTCGCAGGAAAGCAGCCCGATGCTGCTGGCCAAGTCGTGCCACGATCTGGACTGGCTGCGGTACATCGTCGGCCTGCCGTGTCAGCGCGTTTCGTCTTTCGGCAGCCTGAAGCACTTCCGCCGCGAGGCCCAGCCGCCCGGTGCGGCGGACCGTTGTCTGGACTGCCCGCCTGAGATCGAAAACGCCTGTCCGTACTCGGCCAAACGCTACTACCTGGGGCAACTGGAGGCTGGAAATACCGACTGGCCGCTGAATGTCATCACCGCCGACCTCACCCTTGGGGGCGTGACGGCGGCGCTGCGGGACGGTCCCTATGGGCTTTGCGTCTACGCCTGCGACAACGATGTGGTGGACCATCAGGTCGTGGGCTTCGAGTTCCCCGGCGGCGTGACAGCCAGCTTCACCATGACCGCTTTCACCCGCGCGCGTGGCCGCGAGACCCGGATCTTCGGCACGCGTGGCGAACTGTACGGCGACAGTCAGAGTATCGAGGTCTACGACTTTCTGACGGGCAAGACTGCTGTGCTGGACACCGCCATCGCCTCGGACGGCAGTATCCTGTCGGGGCATGGCGGCGGGGACGACGGGCTGATGGCGGCGTTTCTGGCCGCAGTGGGCCAGCACGATCCTGGCCTGATCCTGAGTGGTCCACAGGAAACGTTGGAAAGTCACCTGATGGTCTTTGCGGCGGAGCGGGCGCGGCAGTCGGGGCAGGTGGTCAATGTGAACGCGGCGGAACACCGTGGCGGGCCGCTTCACGCCATCATCCCGGACTGACCGCAGACTCGGGGACGAAGTCGAGGAAGAAGAGAGGTCCGCGCGCCCGCCCGCTCTGAAGCCGTTGAGCTGGCCGGGCAGACGGCGATGCTCTAAGAGTTCTGGGTGACGGCCAGCCAGCGTGTAAGGCCGGCCGACAAACGCTCCCTTGACCCAGGCTGGGCACGGCTTTGAAGTCAGTCCACACCACGTGACTACGAACGTGGGATATTCAACGCCACATGGAGACTGTCCTGTGGAGTCACTTTGCTGGCGGGCACCGACGCGACATCTACCGTGAACCGCAGGTCCGAAATGCCCTCCGGCAGTGCAGTAGAGAGGCAGGGGACATCTTCCGGCGCCATCAGCCGCAGGTTCCTGGCGGCCAGCCGCGTGTCAAACCCGGTCGACAGCGCACGGACCAGGGTTTTCCCCAGGGCCATCGCAACGTTGCAGTCAAACCTCTTCAGCATCTCCCGGTCATGGAGCAGTCTGGCCCGCACATCCTGAATCAGTTCGCCCAGGGTTACCTCCGTCCTGGACGGCTGCAGCTTCAGCGAGAGGATGGTGACGTCGCCGCCGTCAAAGGGCAAGCGCAACTGTTTCAGGGAGAAATTGTGTTGCCGGCCCTTTCCCACGGTGCACTTCACTTCGGCGTGCTTGCCGTCGACACCGAAGCTGTATGTGTTTTCCGGGTGGTCTCGCCAGACCTGGACCGCCTGGGCAGTGTCAGTCGCGCGCGCGATGATAAAAACCTCCGCCCACAGCTCTGGGGACGCGAGGCGGGGTTCCCGGTTCAGGTAGGCCAATACATAGGCGATGTGCCGGGTCATCTCTGCGACGTCATGTGTTGTGGCGTCATCAGGCAGGGCCAGTACCGCTCCCCCGACAACGTTCAGAAAGTACGCGTGGATTCCAGCGTCGTCTCCGCGGCAGCGCACCACCAGAAACTTGTGCTGGTCGCGTGTGCCATCTGCGTGGGTGATGTTGCACAGGACGTCATGTTCAACGCCCAGATGCGGCACTCCGAAGTGAAATATCGGATTGCCCGTGGCCTGCAGCAGGACTGCGGGTGCTCCCTGTCCGTCGATGGCCAGATGGTGCTGGGGGCGTCCGGGGAAAGGACGCACGCTGAAGGCCCGCAGCCCCTCTGGCTGCGGGCCTTCTTTCTGGAGCTGGGTGAACGTTTCGAGGATGGGGGTGAACGGGTTGCCCACGGGCTTGCGCACGCGGGTCTTCGCTGGCGTGGCGTTGTGCTGGAAGGTGGTACTGGGGTTGGATGGGGGCTTCACAAGTTTAATCCTGGCACGGGTCTTTTCAAGGCAATATTTTGATGTTGCCGCGCATAAAGGTGGACCCGGGGCCCGTTGCTGGCGGGTGGTGATCCTGATAGGCCCCGTTATGGTGCCTAGACCTCGCCCGCCCGGACGTGACGCAGCCTCAATTCAACTGGACGTAGCGGCTCTGAGCCACAATGGGCCATGAAGCGCCACTTTTGACCGACGCCACGCTGCTGAGCCGGGCGCTGGGCTGGCTCAGGAAACAGTCCGGCTGGGACGCGAGACTGGATGGAGTGTTCAGCGGACAGGCAGTGGTGGGGCGTCGCGGCTGGAACTGCTCGGCCCACTGGAGGTGCATCACGCTGCGGGTCACCTGCGATTTCCGCTACGCCGGTCTGCCGAACTGCTGACCTATCTCGCCCTGTATGGTCCCGCCACGCGTCAGCAGTTGCTGGCGGCGCTGTGGGAGGGCGCCCCAGATTCAAAGATGGTGGACCTGTTCAAAAAAACTCTCCGGGGTCTGTGTGAAACCTTGCGGCTTCTGCTCCCCGCTGGCACAGCCCCAGTGTTGATCGAGAACGGGAAACATACGCTGCACCCCCTGCTGGATGTCACCGCTGCGTGGCTGCCCAGCGATCTGTTCCCGGCGCCAGCGGTGCGGCGTGGCGGGCCTGTTGAGGTACGCGGGGCTTTTCTAGCCGACGCCCAGGGACCGTGGGTAGATGACGTGCGGGCGGGTGTCCAGCAGCGTCTGTGCGCTGAACTCGAGCGGCGCGCGGCGGACCACGATGCGTCAGTCCTGAACGCGTTGCGGGTTGCGCGCGGTCTGAACTGAAGCTGGCCACCATGGCGGCGCGGTGCATCAGCCTGAGAACGAACAGCGATGTCTGGGGCAGACGTTGCGGGTATAAGAGCCGCGCGCTTATGCTGACGCCAGCCGGGTGTCCCGGGGACCGACGGACAAGATCCAGTGCAGTTTACCGTTGACCAGGAGCGGATACCTGGCGGCAGCCCCGTGTTCCTCGCTCAGCGCCACGACCTCCCGCGCTGCGTCTTGGGCGTCGGCGATCATGGCCGCCAGATCCGGGCGCATGTCCAGGCCATCTTCCTGTTCAGAGTGGGGGGGTGGTCATCCCCGGAAAATTGCCAGGGCGGCCAACACGTGCTGGAAACGCGCTTTTTGCAGACCTCGACACCGGCAGTTCCTTAATCCGAAGGCCCGGACTCTCTGTGACCCAGCCTGAAGGCAGATCGGCCTTATCCCAAATGTTTGGATGCCGTGAACCTTCTGTCATTGCCCAGGGACTACCCTGCCCTATGTCTCCTAGCGTCCCGCACGCCACCGTGCACCCGTTTGACCGGGTGGAGGACATCATGTTCAGCCTTGACGCGAACGAGCGTCTGACCTTCGTGAACGCCTTTGCCCTGAAGGCGTGGGGAAAAGAGCGTCACGAACTGCTGGGACGGACCTACGAGGACGCCCTGCCGACGAAGGCCATGCCTGAAGTCATGACTGCTTTCAGGCACGTCCTGAACACCCAGCAACGGACAGAACTGGAAGTGTTCGGTGATCGCCACCAGGGGTGGATCGGCCTCATCGTCTACCCGGACGACGGCGGTCTGACCGTTCATGTCCGGCGGCTGCCCAGAAGCGCCGGGAATCCCACGTCCACTGACTTCGATGCGCTGACCGGTTGCCTGACCCGCACCGCTTTCATGCAGGCGCAGCGCACCCTGAGCTTTCCAAACATTCTGGCTGTCATCGACCTCAACCTGCTGAAGAGCGTCAACACCCTGCGCGGACACAGCGGAGGAGACGCGTACATTCGGGCCGTTGCGCACGCCCTGCGCGAGGCTCTGCCCGCAGAGGCCCTGATCTGCCGCTGGGGCGGGGACGAGTTCGTGATCCTCACTCCCGGCCCTAACCAGCAGGCGCTTCGGGATCTGCTGGGTGAGACGAACAGAGCGCTCCCTGGTCCGATGCAAGGCGTAGAAGCGTTCACCGCCGGCATGGCCGTCTGGGAAGTCAAAACGGCTTATGAGCGCGCCTTCGCCATCGCTGACGAACACCTGCAACTCCAGAAAGAACAGTTCAGGGAGGCCACCCCTGGAGAACACGAAATCGACGCCCTCGTGACCTTCTCCCAGGAACTCGAGGCCTTCCGAGACCCGGGTGATCTGATCCAGCATGCCTTGAACCGACTGCTGGGCGTGTTCGACGTTGATCAGGCTGCCTACGCCACCATAGATGGAAACGAAGCCTTCTTCTCCCATCAGGCCCGCAGAGAGGGCGTCCCACTTGCCCAACCGGGCCTGAATGTCCGCATGGCCCTCGCCGGGACCGGCATGATCGACACGGCTCACCGCACGCGGACCACGGTGTGGAGTACCGACTACCCGAGCATCTCGAACAGCATGTCGGTCATGGTTGAACAGGGTGTCAAGAGTGCCATTGTCACGCCTGTTCTCAGTCAGGGGCAGGTGACCGCCGCCATTGTCCTGCGCACTGTGAACCGCTGGCAGACGATCACGCCGCAGATGCGCAAGATCATGGAACTCACCGCGCTGCGTCTGGAACACGCCCTTGAACTCCGCCGCGCAGTGGGTGAAGTCCGCTCCACCCTGGAAGCGGGCATGCTGACCCTCGGCATCGTCCTTGAAGCCAGGGATTTCGAAACCAGTGGCCATACCCACCGCGTTGCCACCATGGCCGAGCGGCTTGGCGAGGACCTCGGCCTGAACACCGCTGATCTCCACCATCTGCGGCAAGGTGCCTACCTGCATGACCTCGGCAAACTCTGCGTCCCGGATGAGATCCTCAGGAAACCGGGCCGTCTCACGCCGCAGGAATGGAGCGTCATGCAGAGCCATGTGGTCAAGGGGCACGAGCTTGCCACACGGATCGCTGGACTCGCTGTGGAAACGCTTCAGGTCATCCGTTCACACCATGAACGCTGGGACGGCGGCGGATACCCGGACGGTCTGGTGGGGACCGCTATTCCCCTGAATGCGCGGATCTTTGCCGTCTGTGACGTGTACGACGCGCTGATTAGTGAACGTCCATATAAGCATGCCTGGAGTCACGAGGACGCCCTGTCAGAGATCAGGGGGCAGTCTGGGCGGCAGTTTGATCCAGCTATCACCCGTGCGTTTCTGAGCCTGATGCAGCGGTCCGGAGACCATGGATCGCCACCGGGAGACGGCCAGATCAAGCTCTTCCGTTCATCCCCGCCTTTTCCCCAACCAGATACTGACTATGCTGACCGGCCTGAAGCTCTCTGACGCGCAGCCCCGGCTTCGCAGCAGCCGCGCCAGCAAGTCGAACCTAGGGGTCTCCTCGTCCGTGTCGCGCACCTGACCGGTACATCTCCACGTCAACGGGGCTGAATCAGTCGCCCAGGGACCGTGGGCAGATAATGTGCGGGCGGGTGTGCAGGAGCGGCTGTACGCTGAACTCGAGCGACGCGTGGCAGACCACGATCCGTCGGTCCTGAACGCACTGCGCGGCGCGCGCGATCTGAACTGAAGCCAACCTGTCAGGTTGCGCCTCAGTTGGAAAACCAGGAAGGATCAGCGGTCACTTGGCGCAGGCCATGCGCGCTTCAGCGCACTGGCAAATCTGCAACCCGTGGCGCCGGACGCCGTCTACCCGGCGGTGGGTGCTCTGGGGTGTGGTGCCCGTGATTTCTAAGACCTTTTATTCGACGTCTGCGCGCCAGGGCCAGACACTTTGGGCAATGCCCAACACGCATCGCGGTGGGCACCGTCAGTGACTACATCCTGCCCCTGATCGTTGCTCAGCCCCGATCATGGATTATGGTTGGCATCTGTGGCGGACGAGATCAATGGTGTTGAAAGTCCCGAAGCTTTCTTGCACCTGGGCGGGCGTGCCAGTCCTGAAATGGTTCCCGCAGAGGCGTAGCCAGAAGAGTCTGAAGGCACAACGGTGCCGCAGCGGTGCTGAGAGGAAGAGGTATGGACCCTGAAACAATGGCCCCCATCACCATGAGGGAAGAAGCCACTCCAGACAGCAAGCCGGCCATCCGATTGCGGGTGTGGGCCTGGGCCACAGCGGTGATCACCGGCATGCTGATGCCTGTGGCCCTGACGTCCTGGCCCTTTGCCGCCGGCATGCTGGCCCTGGGGACTCTGGCCCTGGCGGTCTACCTTCTCGCCGAGGCTCCGCTCAGGCACTGGCGTCCCGAGACAGACAACGTCCCAGGCTGGAAACTCAGGCCGCTGCTCCCCCGGATGAATGGCCTGATCGCCGCAGCCCTGATGCTGGTGGCGGCGCCCGTGATTCTCCCGTGGGTTGGCCCATTTGAGTGGCTCAGGAACGTGGTCCTGACGGCAGTGATCGCCGTGATCCTGATGCGTCCCTGCAACGAGATGAACGCCGCACTGGCACTCACGGGGGCCGCGCTCGCCGGCGTCACGATGAGCGGGCTGTTACCCGTTGCGGTGATCTATCTGGGGTACGTGGCCGTGGCGCTGGGCCTGATCACGAGCGGCGCGTTTTATCTCTTCAGAGGGTACCCCCTCCCCGGGTGGCTGAGGCCGCTGAGTTTCCCCCTGGTCCAGGGCTTGATCGCAGTGACCGGACTGGGACTGGTCTTTGGTGGCCTGGGTGCCCCACAGTCGGTGGATGCAGGGACGCTGCAGACGCTGCGGGGAAGTTTTCCGCTGTTTGCCCTCCTGGTCCTGATCAGAACCGCCCTGGCCTGGTCTGGCATCAGCCGGGCATCGCTGGGACGGCCTTTGGAGCGGCCCCCCGAAGGCGCGTCCGCTCCCATCACCACCCAGGCTGCGGCGCGGGTCTGGAGCCTGAACCGGCAGAGGCAGCGCCTGAAACAGACCATCAAACAGATCGAGAACAGCCCGGCTTCAAAGCTCGTGCCAAGCGAAAGCGGGCACCTGAGTGAGCGCGCCCGCGCGGCGCTGGCCGAGGTGGGCCGCCGCGAAGACGAGGCCCGGCTCAGGCAGGCCCATGAGGAGATGGAGACGCTTGGACGGGCCATTCAGGATGAATACCACCTGCTCGGCCTGCCCAGCGAGGCGCAGACTGTGACCCGGTGGCCAACCTCTGTGCCGCCGGAACCACATCCCCTGGTCACCGCACCGCTAGAAACTGTGCCGGACCCCAGGGGGCAGCCAGTGGACGCCGAGCAACACCTCCGCGCAGATCCAGGCGACCCGCCCAGCCGCGACACTTGAATTCCCGGACAGGCCCGTACACCTGCGCGGTACGTCCTCATGTCATCACAGCGTTGAGCACCGTCACTCCTCAGCGGTAGGTGAACGTCCGCGTCGTTGCCTTTCTGGAAAACGGGTCGCCGTCCATAGTCCGGGTCTCCTTGCGCGTCCGCCAGTTGCCGTACTAGTCCAGATCACCGTAGGTCAAGTCTGTCCGGGAGGTGACGTTCAGATCGAAATTCTTCTTGAAAATCTTCGCCGTGATGGTGCAGATCGTTCCCTGGCATTCGCGCACAGTCACGGCGCTCTGCTCCTCGCCACGGGCATTCGGTGCGTTGAATTCCTCGGTGGTCATGCTGGTCCCGCACTGTCATAGATGAGCGCCTCAAGAACCTGGCAGTCGGGGCCGAGCTGATGCACCAGGCTCCCCGCATTTTTCAGTCCTGACCGCGACCAATTCCAGTCTTGCTGCTTGACGAAGCAACTGCCCTTGTACTGATACTCGGTCTCGTCGTCGGACTGGGAGATGATGCGCGTGACCTGGCCGGCAGCGTTGAAAGTGAATTTCTGGGTGTCGGTGCCTTCTTCATCCACGGGGTCCTCGCCCGTCTCCATGGTCATGGTCTGGACCAAGAACCTTCAGGTGACGGAAGGGAGCGTTGGGATCGGTGGTCTGGTCGATCTCTGTGGAGGCGGCGCCACACAGGGCAAGCAGGACAAGGGAGGAGCGCAGGATTCGGGGCGAGCTGGGCATCACGGCGCAATATTATTTGAAGGCGTCTGTCCTTAACCTGACCGAAGGGCTGCTCAGCAGGCGTGTGCTCGTGTCATTCACGCCCCGGCTGATGGCACTGTGCGCTACGATCAGATTGATTGGCTTTCTGCTCTTGGGTATCGCCTCACCCATGTGGGTTGCACGGCAACATCGGCGTCAGCGCCCGGACGGCAAAGTGTTGTGCTGAGACTGTCTGGCCTGCTCTGGAGGAAATCTAAGCACATGAACACCAGCTACGACACCATCATCATCGGCGGGGGAATGGCCGGGATCGCCGGGGCACATGAGCTGGCGCGGCGCGGTCAACAGGTGCTGTTGCTCGAGCAGTTCGCGTTCGGCCACGAGCGCGGCGGCAGCGCCGGGCCGTCGCGCATTTTCCGGCTGTCTCAAACCGTGCGTGAGTACGCCCCCATGGCGGCCCGCGCCCTGACGCTCTGGAAGCAGTTTCAGACCGACTACGCCACCCAACTGTACTGGCCTGCGGGCCTGCTCGATCTGGGAGACGCCCAGACCCCCATGCTGGCGGAGATCCAGACCCACCTGCGCGAGGGCGGGCAGGATTTCGAGGTTCTTGATGCCCTGGAACTGGCCCGGCGTTATCCACAGTGGCGGCCCGGCGACGACTGGCAGGCGGTGTACAGCCCGGAGGCAGGCATCCTGAATCCCAGCCTGACCCTGGAACTGCTCACCGCCATGGCGGGTGTGCTGGGAGCGACGTTGCTGGACCGAACCCCCGTGCTGGGCGTTGACCTGAGCGATCCCGCCGCGCCCACCGTTCACACCGCGCGCGGAACCTTCAGCGCCGGGCGGCTGGTGGTGGCCGCCGGCGCCTGGCTTCCAGGGCTGGTGCCTGACCTGGCCCCGTCGCTTCGGGTCACCCAGGAACAGGTGGTCTACTTCCGCCCCACGCAGCCAGAGGCATTTGTGTTGGGCCGCTTTCCGCTGTTCATTCACCACCAGCTTCCTGAGGCCTACGGCTTTCCGCTGTTTCACCTGCCCGGCGTTAAGGTCGGCCTGCACACCAGCGGCCCGCAGGTGGACCCCGACACCCGTGATGGGCTGCCGCAGCCCGAACTCACCGAGGTGATGCGGGCCTTTCTCGAAGACCACCTGCCCGGCGCGGCGGGGCCGGTCATGCAGGTCAAGACGTGCCTGTACACCACCACCCGCTCCGGCGACTTCATCTACGACACCCATCCCGACTCTGCACGGGTGCTGCTGGTGTCGGCGTGTTCGGGCGTGGGTTTCAAGTTCCTGCCAGTTCACGGCGAGATCATCGCCGACTGGGCGGCTGGGCAGCGTCACCCGCTGCTGACCCGGCGTTTCGGGCTGACAGAGGCGGCGCCGCCCTTCGCTTCTTCGGGCTGATTCTGACTGACTTCCTCAGGTCTTTAAAAAGGCTGTCGAGTCGAAGGGCGCCGCCGTGTTGGCATGACGCCACCAGATCACCTCGATCAGCTTCTGGCGTTGGCATTCAGTGCATCCAACCAGTGCTGGGCTTCGGCGCTCAGCGTGGGTAAGGTGGGCGGCATGCCACAGTCCAGGCCAGCCATTTCTCGCAGTCGGCCTGATCTTTTCATAGGCTTCGCCGCCAGTGAGGAAGAACCCGGCCTAGGCTGAAGCGCGGTGATCAGGCCGGACTGGGTTTCCCTGGGGACGCAGAACAACGTGTTCGTGTTCTCTGAGCAGATTGCGTATGGCCTGTTCCTGGCGGAGATAGTTTTCCAGGACCAGTTTGCGGCGGTGGGGATCTTCGGTCACTTCCAACTGGCGCGTATTGTCAATTTTGAGGACTTTGTACGGCTGGCCGAGGCGTTGCAGAACGCGGATGGCGCAGCGGAACCGGTACACGCTCTGCTCGTCGGCCGGAGAGCTGACCAGAAGCTCGGCGAAATCGACGACGCGTCCAAGCAGGCCAAAGCGGCGGTGGCAGACGGTGCCAACAGCACTGACGTGGTGAATCACACGGGTCTGTTTGCCGCAGCCGGCGCAGCGAAAGTCCAATTTCATTTCAGGTTGCACGTCAATACCCCTCTATTTGTGGTTTTTTCCGATGCTGGGCGTCGTTCTTCCGACTTCCTGCACGTGAAGCACAGGTCCCTCAAGTTGCCACGGTAACACCAGATTCTGGTGTGGGAGGAAGAGGTGATTCCGACTGTGGAGTCTCTCCGATTCAGCCCCGCAAATAGCCGCCGCTGACCTGGTGGATATGGCGCTGTGGCGTGGACAAAGGCGCGACGAGGTTTAGTCCGCCTTCTGCTGCCTGTATTCAGCGCCCTACAAAACACAGTGGCGCGGTCCCCTGCTGAACTACCCCCGACTGGATGGTGGTGGGATCTGGCGCCAGTTATTTGCTCCTGGCACCAGACCCCACCACTGGTTGCCCACCGCTGTTTTTCAGGGATTACTTCTGTCCTGGTGTTCCGCAACACGGTTATTTATCGGCAAGATAAGAGCGCTGGAGCTGATGCGAGACGCGACGATGGCCCGGAAGTGTCCACCACTCATTTTCTGCACATAATCCGCGCAGCGCTGCGATGCTGGTCTTAACGCTCACGGAGGTGCGCCCCCATGCCCAAGCAAAAACTCACCATCTGGGTCGAAGAAGACGTGGCCCAGCGCCTGAAAAATCTGGCAGCCGTTCAAGACCTTACGCTCAGCGAGTACGGCGCCACCCTGCTCGCCCGCGGCGTCGCACAGCGCAGCGACGAACTCATCTTGGACCTCGCTGGCGTCCGCATTGAGCGCGCTGTCAAGCGGGAAGTCGGGGTGATGTCCGATCGCCTGGCAAAGCTCACCGTCCAGGCGGCCATGGAGGCCGGCACGTCGCGCCTTCTGCACGTCAACCAGATCGCTCAGCAGGCTGGCCCCGAGGTGGCCCAGGCGCTCAACCGGACGGCCGCCGCCGAAACGCGCGAGCGCCTGCGGAACCCCCAGCGCCGCCGTTAAAGATCTGCTCGGTCTGGAGGACGCACCGTGACCATCATGCGCGCGCGGTTCACCGTCGGTGCCGGTGGTCCTGCGGCCTCGCGCGCCGCCCTACGGTACGCGGTCCTGCGCCCGGACCACGACGGTCAGCGCGTTGAGCGCGCGGTGTTCGGCCCTGACGGGCTGGACGTCGCCAGCATCCGCGCACAGCTGGACGCGGCCAGGGGAGACCACCACTACCGCTTGGTGCTCAACCCCGGCGCTGGCCAGCACCCGGTGGATCAGCGTGACTGGACGCGCGACGTGATGGCCGCCGTCGCCGAAGGGCAGGCAAAAGAGGTGCCCTGGCTCGCTGTCGAACACCGCAACCAGAGCCAGCACGATCACGTTCACATCGTAGCCGCCACCGAGCGCCGCCTGACCCGCGTGGACCTGCCCACCCTGCGCGAGGTTGCAGATAGCAGTTGGGAACGGCACGCTGACTGGGCGCGAGCGCTCGATCTCGATGCTGTGCAGGAGCCGCATCAGCAACAGCCTGAGCGCTTGCGCGCGCTGAGTCACACCGGGGGCTGGGACCAGTGAACTGGCTCGATCTAATCACTGTGGGACTGCTGGCCGCAGGCATTCAGTTCCTGCGCGGCGGCCACCCACAGTCTCAGCAGGCGCTTGCTGACGCAGGCTTTGCCTCATCTGACGAAATGCGTGAGCTGCGCGTTCAACTCGAGGAGGCCAACACCGGGGAACGTCTGCTGGTCGCCACCGCGCCGGACGCCCATCACCTGGGTCTGCGCGCCCTGCCAGAGCTGGGGCACATGTTGGTGGTCGGGCCGAGCCGATCAGGAAAAGGCCTGCACACAAAACTGCACACAGCCTCTTGGGCAAAAAAGCCAAAAAAGAAAAACCTCGTCCTAGGACGAGGTTTTGTTGGTGTACCCGAAGGGATTCGAACCCCTGGCCTTCTGATCCGTAGTCAGACGCTCTATCCAGCTGAGCTACGGGTACACGGTATGAACTGGGGCAGCGTTGTGGCGAAGAGGGAGGGATTCGAACCCTCGGTACCTTGCGGTACACATCCTTAGCAGGGATGCGGTTTCAACCACTCACCCACCTCTCCTCAACTGTGCTGGGCCGCTGTGCTGTGGCGAGGGGTGAGGGATTCGAACCCCCGGTGGGTTGCCCCACAGTAGTTTTCAAGACTACCGCCATCAACCACTCGGCCAACCCCCCAGTCACGGCGGGTGCGTTTCTGGGACTGATCCCAAAAGCGCGAAGGGAAGTATAGGGAGGCCCCCCCGACTTGTCAATGTCAGCGTGTCTACATGGCTACTGTAAAGTCAGGAGACTCTGAAGGCAGCGGGCTTCCAATACCGCCCGAAAGCGTTTTGATGCGACGCTGCCCGGTCCTTTCCCTGATGGTCGCAAGATGCCCAGCGTCAACTGACCTGAAGACATTCAATTCTGGTGTGCCACGCGTGACTTGACTTTAGAACCGTCATGTTGAGCAGCCAGTACCGTCTATTTCCGAAGCCCCAGTGCAGGCGTGATTCACTGGCCTCACATACAGACTGGTGAGAGAGAGAGCTGCGCTTCTCTTCCGCTTCTCTTCCGCTTCGCTCACCCCCCGTTCCGGTTGCGCAAACGCGCACCAGCGCGTTCAAATCCTTCCGCTGATGCGCGCCTTCCACTGCACTCAACTCCCGAATGAGCCAGCATTCACGAATTTCCTTTCGGCCATGACCCACATTCCGCTGCCTGGGAACGGACTGCCTTGCCCGCATCCGCTTGGCGCGGCCTGCTGAAAACTCCAGGACCAGGGATGGCGAGAAGCTGCCCGGTCAGGCCATTTCTTAAATAACCTCCGGACAGCCTCAACACGCCCTGAACTTTATTTGCCCAGCACTGTGGCCACGGCGTCGGTGCCGCACTTCTCATCCACCAGACCGCTGGGCGCGCCGCCGACGCCCACCGCCCCCACGACTGCGCCGTCTACACGGATCGGTGCGCCGCCGGCCAGCACCAGATAGCCGGGGATGTCCGCCAGGCCAGGGTTGCTGGACAGGTTCTTGGCGATGTCACTGGTCAGCGCCCGGGCGCTAGCACTGGTGAAAGCTTTGCCGGAGCTGGCCCCCAGAGTGTGTGGCCCGGCATTCTCGGAGCGGGCCGCAGCCAGCGTCACGCCGCTGCGGTCCACCACGGTGGCGCTGACGTTGTAGCCCAGTTGGGCGCAGTTGTTCACGGCCAGCGTGGCAATCCGGCTGGCGGCGCTCAGGCTCAGGCTGGCGGACGAAACGGTGGTGGTGGTGGCCAGCTTGATCGGCGTGGGGGTGGTCTGGGCGGCGGCCAGAGAGATGGCAGAGACGGTCAGCAGGGCGGTCAGAATCTTCTTCATGCCAGATATTTTGCGCCCCACACGGCAAAAACGGTATCCGGGCAATTCGCGCGAGGACTGCGTAGTTTTACGGAGGATGGCCCGCTCAGACCCGTGAATCGGCAGGGGAATTCGCCGTCCACCACTGCACGGCGAAATCCACCAACGCCCGCTGGGACATGAGTTTTGCGGTGGCCGAGCCGACTCTTCCCACCGTGACTGCGCCACTCGCCTCAAAGGCGGCCTTGACGGGCGGGAAGGCGTCCTCGTCGTAATCGCACTCGTCAAACGTCACCCACTGCGGCTGCCCGTTCACCCGAATGGGGCCGCTGAAAGGCACAGTCGCCCCCTTGCCAGACCGGACTTCCGCGAGGTGCAGGCTGGAGTTGTTCTCGGTCCCCAGCAGCAATACCCGGCCATTCAGGTCATAGACGCGGGACAGTGGCGAGCCTTCTCCCAGCGAAAATGTCAGGGGGTGGTCTGCCGTGATGACATCGGCGTGCCTGCCCCACGCGGCGAAGGAACTGTGCGGGTGATCGCTGCGCCTCGCGTCCGGCCACGTTCTGAACAGTTCGGCGGTGCGGCCCATCCCGCGCGTGGGCGTCAGCGCCGGGTCAAAGTCGGGCATCTCGGCGCGGATGGTGGCCCACCAGGATGGTGGAACGGCGGGTCTGCGCCAGTCTGCCGGATCGGTCAGATTCAGGGTGAAGGTGGGCATCACCAGTGTTCCCGCAGGTGTCACGGCATCCTGAAGGGCCTGGATCACCGCCACCGGGCCGCCTGCCACCCAGCCCAGGCTGCTCAGACTGACGTGAGCCATCAGTACGTCGCCCGCCCCCACGCCCAGCGCACGGAGGTCAGCGGCGAGGCTGGCGCGGGTGCGGGGGGCATCTGCCCGCGCAATGGCTTCTGTTTCGGTCATGTTCCGTCCTTTGGCTGCTCAGCGAGAGCGGCAAGTGCGTTGATTCATGCAGAGGCTACCGTCAGGCAGGGTGCGCCGGATGGGCCAGGTGGCTTACCGCCCGGCGTGGGCATTGGAATCAGCTTCCCGCCACAGGTCCGTAGGTCAGCAGCAGCATGCCTGAGCCGAGGTCTCTTGAGGAGGTCAGATTCAGCGCCAAACGATCCCCATCCGCAAACAGGCGCTTGCCGCTTCCCAGAACCAGTGGGTAGACCATCAGCCGGAGTTCGTCCACGAGGCCAAGCCGCAGCAGCGTCTGGACCAGGGTGCCGCTGCCGTAGACAAGGAGGTTCTGACCATCCTGCTGCCTCAAGGCCCGCACTGCCGCGCCGATATCTCCCTCCGGAGCAGTGGCGTTCCATTCCAGGGATCCCAGGGTGGTGGTGACGACAAACTTTGGCAGGCTGTTCATGCGTTCGCCGAATGCCCCGGTGCCGCTGGCGGTGGGCCAGTACGCGGCGAAGCCCTGGTAGGTCACACGGCCCAGCAGCGGGCCGCCGCTCTCAAACAGTTCGTCGTGCTTGAACGGGCCGTCCTCTGGGCTGTAACCCTGCTGCCAAGGGGTGGAATCCTCGTACACGCCGTCCAGGGTCAGAAACTCGGTCACGATGACCTTACGTATTGGGTCTCCTCTGGCCGCCCAATCGCGGTCAAACATCTTCTCCTTCCAGCGCGATGCGGATCACCCCAGCGAGTGAATCGGCCTCCAGCTTGGCAAACAGGCTGGCGCGGTGGGTTTCCACGGTGCGGGCAGAAATCTCCAGCGTGCGGGCGGTCTGCTTGCTGGTCTGGCCGTCCAGAATGCCGCGCAGAACGTCGTGTTCGCGGGCGGACAGGCGCGAGAGGCGCATCCGGGCCTGTCCGCTGGCCGCCCGCCGCTGACGCCCCCGCAGATGCTGGCGCACGGCCCGCTGCACGGCCTCCAGCAACTCAGTCTCGTCCACGGGTTTGCTCAGAAAATCCGCCGCGCCCTGACGAAAGGCCCGGCGGCACAGTTCCACGTCGGCATGTCCGGTCAGCAGGATCACGGGGAGGTCTACGCCACGCTCTTGCAAACGCAATTGCAATTGTAGGCCGCTGATGTGCGGCATCCGAATGTCCAGCAGCAGGCAGCCGATGGCGGGCGGCCCCTCGGCGTCCAGGGCGCGTTCCAGCTCCAGCCCGTCGGCAAAGGGGCGTACGTTCAGGCCCACCGTTCCCAGCAAAAAGCCCAGCGCGTCGCGCACCGCGTCGTCGTCATCTACCAGATAGACGGTGGGTTCCAGCGGCAGGCCAACATTGATGACTGGCTCAGTCACTGGCAGCCTCCAGTTGCAGACGCGGCAGGCTGAGGGTGAAGACCGCGCCTCCCGCATCAGCATTCGCGCCGCTCAGGTCACCGCCCATCCCCTGCGCCAGCGTCTGCGACAGACTCAGGCCCAGGCCCAGGCCACCCGATTTGCTGGTGGTAAACGGCGTGAACAGGCGCGGCGCAACCTCGGCAGCAATTCCGGGGCCGTTGTCGCTCACACTCAGACTCCAGCCACCTTTCTCCAGCACGATGCTCAGCTCAATGACAGGATCAGGGGTGTCCTGTACAGCGTCCAGCGCGTTTCTGAGCAAGTTCAGGACGATCTGTTCCAGTTGCACCGGATCGGCCTGAACCAATGGCGCGTCGGCATAATCTGTGACCACCCGCACGCCCAGGCGGTTCAGGTCCGCGCGGCATAGGGTCAGCACGTTCTGCACGGCCTGAACCAGATCGGTAGGCCGGGTCTGGCTGGGCGAACGGCGCACCCACTGCCGCAGCCGGACGATGATCTGCGCTGCCCGCACCGCCTGCGTGACCGACGCGCCTACAGCATGCCGTACCCGCGCCAGATCGGGTTCGGGATCGTCCAGCAGCCGCGCCGCCGCCTGCCCGTAGCTGACGATGGCGGTCAGCGGCTGGTTCAGCTCGTGCGCCAGACCCGCGCCCATCTCGCCCAGGGTGGACAGGCGCGAGACGTGGGCCAGCATGTCCTCGTGTTCGCGCACGCGCCGCTCACCGTCTTCCAGATGTTCCAGCATCCGGCGCTGGAGCGGCCCCACCTCGCGCACGATCAACACGCGTCCGCGCAAGGTTCTGTCCGCGCCGGGCAGGGGAGATAAAGAACCTTCCACCTGCACCGCTTCGCCGTTCCGCAACAGGGTCAGACCTTCGGGCAGGGCGACGGGCTTGGCGCTGTCCCAGAAGGACGCGGGGTCAAATGGAGCCTGCGACAGCGTGGCCTGAAAGGTAGTCACGTCGCGCAGATCGGTGCCGGGCGGCAGCAGGTGGGCCAGCGCCGCCCGTGCCGCCGGATTTGCCAGCGTGACCTGGTGCAGGGCGTCCAGCGCCACGATGGCCTCTGAGGCGGCCTCCACCACGCCCCCGGCCCGCGCCCGTTCGTCCAGCAGGGCGTGTTGCGCGGTCCTCCGGGCTTCCAGCAGTCGCCAGACCAGTACGGTCAGGCCCGCCGTCAGCAAAGTCCACAACAGACCCCCTATCCATGGCCAGACCTCCCATGGCACCGGGCGCGAGATGACGATGGGCAAGGGTTGCAGGGCCGTCCCCAGTACCTTTTCCACCCGCAATGTGGTGGAGGCTGCCCTGGTCCCACCCTCTTGCGTATGATTCACGATCACCGCGCCCGTGGCGGGTTGAAACAGTGTGTAGGTCAGCGGCGCGGCCCCACTGTCCAGCGCCCCGGCCAAGCGCCGCGCGTCCACCCACACCCGCACATCACCGCGCGACAGTGCGTACAGCGGACCGCCACCTTCCGGCCAGCGCACGGCGGGATCTGGGGACAGGGGGGGAGCCAGTTTTGGCGGCGTCTCGGCGGGCGTTCCCAGCACCCGACAGCCCCCTGCCGCGCAACGTTCCACCGCCACCACCTGTGGGTAGGGGCGCAGCAAAGTGTCCAGATAGCGGCCCAGCGCCGCTGTGTCCATCCCCTGCCCCAACACATCCATGCCCAGTGCGTCCACGGCGTTCAGCACGGCTTCCTGCTGCTCCATGCGCTGCGACAGGACGCGGTGCAGGATGCGGGCGTCGGTGTTAAACGTCTCCGTGAATTGCCCGCGCGCCCCGGTGAAAAGCGCCGCCATACCCGCCCCAACCAGCAGCAGCCAGATCAGGACGGCGAGCGACAGGCGTTTCATGGCCCTATTCTGGCCTGCTCAGATGGGGATGACCAACTGCTCGCCGCGCCTGTTGATCTGCGGCACCGGGCCGCCACGCGGCAGAATGGCAACCCTATTGATCTCGTGTCGAATCGGCAACACTTCCAGATTGTCCGGGAGCCGATCGGGAAGCTGGCGGTCTGCGCCTTTTGTCGGCAAAGCACCAGCGCACTTTGAATCGCTGAAGGTGTTGAGGGAAGAGGGCGGCGCGGCTGTTGTAGGCGGACATCCAAACCTGGCGGTGTGTCAATGGTGTGTCAGACATCGACTTAAGCGGATTTTGCTATTCGGAATTTGAGTGCGGAGGTTTTGAGTCCAGATCACAGCGTGATCCGGCGGCCCTCGCGCGCCGATTGCAGCAGCGCGTCCAGCACCCTGGCCTGCTGCACCGCGTCTTCAGGCGGATACAGCACGGTTTCCTCGCCCCGCACCACCCGCTGAAAGTGGGCGGCCATCAGGGCGTAGCCGTTGCCGGGAGCCAGCGTCTGCCGCTCACTGTCACGGGTCAGAACGAACTCTGGCTCATCGCTGAAAAATGCCCGGTCCAGTTCCATCACCCCGCCTGTCCCCAGCACCTGCGAGCGGCCAATCCGGCCTCCCGACAGCCAGTCGAAGCCGCAGTCGATGCTCGCCAGCGCCCCATGTCCGACGTGGCTGTAGTCCAGCACGGCGGACATGGACACGTCCACACCGTCTGGCGTCCAGCGGGCCTGGGCCGTCACCGCCAGCGGTTCGCCCAGCAGCATCCGGGCCTCGTTGACCGGATAGCAGCCGATGTCGTAGAGCGCGCCGCCCCCCAGTCCGGGTTGCAGGCGAATGTCCTCGGCATTCCGCACAGTGAAGCCGAAAGCCCCCCGGTACGCCCGGACCTCGCCGAGTTGACCACCACGAACCGCGTCCAGCAGGGCGCGGTGCTGCGGCGTGAAACGGTAGGCGAAACCTTCCAGCAGCACCCGCCCGCTGGCCTCAGCCACGTCGGCCAGTTCGCGCGCCTCGTGGGCATTCAGGGTCAGCGGCTTCTCGGCCAGGACATGCTTGCCGGCCTGAAGGGCGGCGGTACTCCAGGGCAGATGCAGGGCGTTGGGGAGAGCAATGTAGACGGCGTCCAGATCGGCGTCGATGACGTCCTGATAGCTTCCAGTGATTGGAATAGCCCAGTCGTGGGCGAAGGTCTGCACGCGGGTGGACTGTGGCTCGCGCGCGCCAAGCATCGTGACCTCGCCTCCAGCGGCCCGGATGGCAGGAATGAAGGCGCGGGCGATGCGGGCCGCGCCGAGAACGCCCCAGCGAAAGGTCATCCTGTTACCACCAGATCATCCAGTTCACGCGAATACAGGCTGAGACGCTCCATTCCTGAGTCGGTGATGACCACGGTGTCGGAATGCCGGAACCCGGCGAACTCTGGCACGTACAGCCCAGGCTCCACCGAGAACACCATGCCCGCCTGGATCACCGTGTGGTCGTCCAGATCCAGGAAGGGATGTTCGTGCCCTTCCAGTCCGAAGCCGTGTCCGGTGTGGTGGCGAACCAGATCGTCCATCTCCAGTTCCTCACGAATAAAACGGCGAACGTCGGTTTCAACTTCCGCGCAGGTCCGTCCGGGGCGCAGGGCGTCGAGGCCACATTGCTGGGCGGCCAGCATCGCCGCAAAATACCGCTGAAACTCGGCATTCGGCTTTCCGACGATCATGGTGCGTTCCAGTTCGGATTCGTAGCCCCCCACCACGCCGTATGCGCCCGTCACCAGCACATCCCCCGCCGCCACCGCGCCCGCCTCGTGCAGGCCGTGTGGGTGGGCGGTGTTGCTGCCGCGAATGAACATGGCGTTGGCAGGCAGGCCCTCGCGGGCTTTGGGCACGTAACGTCCGCCCAGCTCGGCCAGCAGATCGCGGGTGGCCTGCAAACTGGCCCCATGCGAGACGAGCAATTCTTCACTTCCGACACGGATACTGTCCTGCATCAATCGGTGCGCATGGTCTCCCCAGCGGCACGCCTCGGTCATCAGGGCGATCTCGGCGGCGCTCTTGACCATCCGCAGATCGTCGATCAGGGCCACATCTGCCTGAATGGATTGTTCCAGCACGGCGCTGAGCGCTGGCCCCCGGTAGCCCCAGCGGTGTTCGTAGCCGTTCACGTCTGCCGCGATCACCTTGCCCAGCACACCCAGCCTGGAGAGGAGGTCGCGCAGGAACAGCAGGGGATGCTGCCCGGAGCCGCCGCCCGGGTATTCAGGATAGATGGCGCTGTCATCCAGACTCGGCCCCTGCTGCTGAAAGTGACTGAGTTCGAGGTTCGGCAGCAGGGCGGCCACCTTGCCGTCTGCCGTCAGGACCAGAGCGATAGGCCGCTCGGTAGGGGAGAAGAAAAAGCCGCTTAGGTAGGCCACGCGTGTGGGTCCGAACACGCACAGGGCGTCGATTTCCCGCTCTGCAAGAAGGTGGAGAACCCGTTCACGGCGCAGTCTGTATTCATCCGCGCCGATCTCCAGCCTGTCGGACTCAGAAAAAACGATGTCGGTCATGGGCAAACCTCCGTGATCCTGGTATTGAACGGCGGCGCTCAGTCGCCCACAAGTTCGGCCATCGGCTGGCGGATCAGTTCGTCGGCGCAGCGCCGGGCCATGCCGATGACCGCCTCGCTGACTTCCTCGATGCGGCCACGGCTCATGCGGCTGGTGGGACCCGCCACACCGATGGCGGCAATGACCTTGCGCGCTCCGTTGAGAATTCCTGCTGAAAGGCACCGCACGCCCACCTCGCGCTCCTCATCGTCCAGCGCGTAGCCCTGGCTGCGGACGCACAGCAGTTCGGCCAGTAGCGCGGGTTCGTCCGTAATGGTGTGGGGAGTGCGTGCGGGCAGGCCCGTTTTGCGGACGATTTCATCCACGCGGGCGGTGGGCAGATCGGCGAGAAAGACCTTGCCCACGTCGCTGCAATGTAGCGGGGCAATGCTGCCGGGGGTGGTGAACATCCTGACCATGCTGAACGGCTCCACCTGACTGAGATACATGGCCGTGGTGCCGTAGAGCTGCGCGATGTGGGCGGTTTCCCCCGTCACCTCCACCAGTTCCTGAAGGTAGGGACGCACCCGGCGCACCAGGTCGTAGCGCAGATACAGCGCGCTGCTGATGTCCACGATCTCGGGGCCGATGTCGTAGCGTTTGGTCTGGGGATCCTGAAACACGTAGTTCTTGACGGTCAGGGTCTGAAGGATGCGGTGGATGGTGCTGGGAGCCAGACCCATGGCCTGGGACAGCTCCCCCACACTGAGCGAACGGTTGGCCGCCACGATGGTATTGATGATGTCGAGGGCGCGCTCGACACTCTGGACGTTTTCGCTCATAGGCTAGCCTAGCCTAAGGTGCCAAACATCCGCAGGCTGCGCGGAGAGTGCATCTGGCCGTACAGTGTCTCGATGAACGCGGGCCATTGCCCCTCGCTCAGGCCCTCGCGGACCTCGCGGACTGCCTCGTTGCCGAACCAGTATGACGCGATGAACGGCCCCCGGAAACTGTAGCTGGCAAAGCGGATACGCCCCTCAATCCAGGCCCGCTGTCCAAAGGAATACCTTTCCAGGAAATCCATCACGCGGTCCTCGGACCAGTTCTCGCCCATCTGGTACCACGCGGCGCTCGTGGCGCTGGCGCTGCGAACCCGCCGGAGCTGGGCATGCACCGCGTCGTCCTCGTGATCAAGCCAGTCGAGCAGTTCCACGCCCTGGTCCCCGATGCCCTCCTGCACGCAGCCGGTCACGGCATTGGTGGTGCAGAGCAGCACGTCCGCCGTACTCTCGCCGCTGGCCGCCTTGTCGCGGGTGTACAGCAGTTGGGTGGAGTGGCCCGGAAAGACCTCGTGGCAGACCAGATGTTTAAGGGCCGCCCGCGTGAACTTGAGGTCCATATTCAGGTCCATCTGCCCCTGATTGAAGTTGCAACGCGCGGTGAAGGGCACGTCGCGCAGGGGATTCAGGCGCATGGTGTAATCGCCCGTCGGGTAGATCCGCGCGTCGGTGCGGCGCTGCGCTTCGGCCATCAATTCAACGAAAATGGGTTCCAGTTGGTCAGCAGCCAGCGCCCGCTCCTCTTCCCAGCGCCCGATGCGCTCGGCCAGCGTGCCGTGACGCATTCCGGCCTGATCCAGCATCCCTTCCAGTTGCCCATGCATTTCCAGCAGTTGCTCATCGCTGATCGGCTGGGCAGGCACACCCACCAGACCCTCCAGCTTCTCGCGGAAGCTCAGGACCTCGCCCTCGAACAGCCGGGTGGCGGTGCGTAGGGAGCGCAGCATGTCGTCCAGAAAGGCGTGGCGTGCGCCCGCCGGGTACTGCGCCACCTGCCGCTCCAGATCATCGAGTTCGGTGTGTACCGCGTCCCAGTCACTCAGGGCCAGCGGCGGCACCAGTTTGTCGCCCAGATAGATCGGCACCAGGCCCTCGCTGTCCAGCACGCCGTGCCCGCGCGAGAGCTGGCGTTCGAGGTGGTCCATCCCGATGGTCAGGGCCGTGAGCTGACGGCCCAGCGAAGCGTCGTTTGGGGCTGCGTTCTGATTCTCCATGTTGTTCCTCCTGAATGTGCCCCATCATTCCGTCAAGTGGAACTCAAAGTCAAGTCTTCATTCCATATCCCGGAATCTGAGCTGTTTTCCAGACTACAGTCTGGCCTTGACTTCACCGCATAAGTATGCATACACTATTGTGCAAACCTTAAATTCTGTTCAGGTTTTATCCGCTCTAGCCGCACTTTTCTCTCTCAACGGAGGTCAGGAATATGGGTAATCAGATTCAGACGGCGAATTCCACCATGCAGAAGCGTTTGGCACTCGGACTCAGCGCAGCAATTCTGCTGAGTGGAATGGGAATGGCGCAGCAGCGCGGCGGCACCCTGACCGTCGGACTCGGCTACGACATCGACACGCTCAATGTCTATTCGACGGGCTTTCTGGGCGATGTGCAGGCCACTGTGGCCGAGGGGCTGGTGGCCCCCAACGAGAAGGCGGAATACGTGCCCGTGCTGGCAACGCGCGTGCCCACCATTCAGAACGGCGGCATCAAGGTGGCCGCCGACAACAAGAGCATGGTGGTCACGTACCAGCTCCGGCCCGGCGTCAAGTGGTCCGACGGCAAGCCGTTTACCTCCGCCGACGTGAAATTCACCTGGGAGACGGTCAAGGATCCCAAGTTCATTGCCGAATCCAAGGACGGCACCGAGGACATCTCGTCCATCAGCACGCCCAACGATCTGACCGTGGTGGTCAACTACAAGCGGGTTGCCCCTGACTTCAAGAGCACCCTGTTTACCTTCGGCATCCTGCCTAAGCACACGCTGGAAGGCAAGGACCTCAACACCGACAACTACAACCAGATGCCGCTGGGCACCGGTCCCTTCAAGGTCACGCAGTACGTCAAGGGGCAGTTCGTGGTGCTGGACCGCAACCCCTTCTACTGGCGCAAGGACAAGGCGGGCGTGCAGCTTCCGTATCTGGACAAGATGATCTTTAAGATCATTCCCGACAGCAACACGCTGGTCACCCAGCTCAAGTCCGGCGAGATCCAGATGGCCACCAGCGTGCCGTACTCCCAGATTCCTCAGCTCAGCGCTCAGGCTGGCCTGAAGGTCATCAAGAACCCGGTGCTGTCCTGGCAACATCTGGACTTCAACCTGAAAGGTCCCGCCGCGCTGCGCGACATCAACGTTCGCAAGGCCGTGGCCCATGGCCTGGACAGGGCCACCATCTCCAAGGCGCTGGGCGGCTATCCCATTCCCATCGACACGGTGGTGGTGCCCGTCTTCTCGTACAGCAGCAAGGACGTGCCGAAATACCCCTACGATCCGGCCAAGGCCAAGCAACTGCTGGAAGCCGCCGGGTACAAGGCGGGAAGCGACGGCATCCGCGCCAAGAACGGTCAGCGCCTGAGCTTCAAGATCATGGCGCAGGCGGGCCGCTCCACCGACGAGGACGCCCAGCAGGTGATGATCGCCCAGATGAAGGCCATCGGCATCGAACTCAAGCCCGACAACAAGGCCGGGGTGGCCCTGCGCGACGCCCGCTACAAGGGCGACTATGACCTCTACTACGCCGGTTGGATCACTTCCGCCGATCCCTCGTACGGTGTGTTCTACAGCACCAAGGGCGTGAACAACGGCCAGGGCTACAGCAATCCCAAGGTTGACGCGTTGCTGGCGACGGCAGACAGCAGTCTGGACCCGGCGGTCAGGAACAAGGCCCTGCGCGACTTCCAGACGGTGCTGATGCAGGATCTGCCCACCATCCCCGTGACCTCCAACCCGTCCATGATCGTGTTGACCGACAAGCTCGGCGGCTTCGTCTCCAACCCCACCAACATGACCAACTTCATCAATACCAGCGGCTGGTACATGAAGAAATAAGACCAGCCGCGCAGGCCCCGCAACTGGCCCGTTTCCACCCGGCCTGCGGGGCCTGCGCGCTTGATCTCTGTGCTTGATTCCTGTGTTTGATCTTTGCGCCTGATGTCAACGCCACCCCACCTGCGAAGGGAGCTTCATGAGTCTGTCGTACATCTTTAAACGCCTGCTGGGCATGATCCCGCTGCTGCTGGGCGTCTCGCTGATTCTGTTCGGGGTGCTGCATCTGGCCCCTGGCGGTCCACTAGACGTCTACGCTGACAACCCTTCTGTGACGCAGGAAGCGCTGGAGCAGATGAAACGCGCCTTCGGGCTGGATCAGCCGTTGCCCGTGCAGTATTTCAGGTGGGTCACGGCCTTCTTCCAGGGCGAGTGGGGCTTTTCCATCCGTACCGCGCAGCCCGTGATGGAGGAAGTGCTGTCGCGCGTGCCCGCCACGCTGATGCTGAGCGGCAGCGCCTTTTTCCTTGCCCTGATCGTGGCCCTGCCCCTGGGCATCCTGAGCGCCACCCGCCGCTATACCGGGGTGGACTACTTCATTACCCTGATGTCCTTTCTGGGCATCAGCATGCCCGTGTTCTGGCTGGCGCTGATGCTGCAACTGCTGTTCGCGGTGCAGTGGAGACTGCTGCCCTCGGCAGGCATGCAGACCATCGGGGACGGTTCGCTGCTCGACATCCTTCGTCATCTGGCCCTGCCGGTGTTCATCCTGGCCTTCGCCTCGGTGGCGGGCTGGAGCCGCTACATGCGCTCCAGCATGGTGGAAATCCTGAATCAGGACTACATCCGCACCGCCCGCGCCAAGGGCGTCTCGGCCCGGCGGGTCACGTATTCCCACGCCTTCAGGAACGCCCTGATTCCGGTGGTCACGGTGGTGGCCCTGGACTCGGCGGCAATCCTCTCTGGCGCGGTGATTACCGAGACGATCTTCGCCTGGCCGGGCCTGGGCCGCCTGTTTATCGACTCGATGAACGGACGCGATTACCCGGTGCTGATGGCCCTGCTGATGGTCGGCTCCTTCGCGCTGGTGGTCAGCAACCTCGTCGCAGATCTGGCCTACAGCCTGATTGATCCCAGGATTCGCTATGACTGAGACCCTTGAGAACCGCGCCGCACCGGGCAAGCGTCAACGGCGCGAGGGCTTCTGGCCCACGTTGATTGCCCGCTTCCTGAAACACAAACTGGCCGTGCTGGGTCTGGTGGTGCTGATCCTGCTGGGCCTGCTGGCCATCTTCGCGCCGCTTCTCGCGCCGTATACCTTCGACGGCCAGGACGCCAGCATCATCGGCCAGCCGCAACCGCCCAGCGCCGCACACTGGATGGGCACCGATCAACTGGGCCGCGACGCCTTCACGCGGGTGCTGTACGGCGCGCGCATCTCGCTGATGGTGGGGCTGTTCAGCGCGCTGCTGGCCACCTTCCTGGGCACCCTGGTGGGCGCGCTCTCGGGCTATTACCGGGGCTGGACCGACACCGTGCTGATGCGCATCACCGACGTGGTGCTGTGCATTCCGTTGTTGCCGCTGATCATTTTGCTCTCGGGCATCCTGCGGCCCAGCGTGGCCCTGCTGATCGCCATCGTGGGCAGCCTGAGCTGGATGGGCACGGCCCGGCTGGTACGCAGCCAGTTCCTGAGCCTGCGCGAGCGCGAGTTCGTGGAAGCGTCGCGCGCGCTGGGCGGCGGCGACAACCGCGTGATGTTCCGCCACATCCTGCCCAACGCCCTCGGCCCGATCATCGTGTCCACCACGCTGTCGGTGGGCGGCACCATCATGCTCGAAAGTGCGCTGTCGTTCCTGGGCTTGGGCGTGCAACCGCCGACGCCCACCTGGGGCAACCTGCTGAACTACGCCAGCCAGTGGCTGACCGCCGCGCCGTGGCTGGCCGTTTTTCCCGGCCTGATGATCCTGATCACCGTCCTGGCCGTCAACTTCCTGGGCGACGGTTTGCGTGACGCCTTCGATCCACGCAACTGAAACCCGCCACTCAAAACAAGGAGAGAACATGAAGATCACCATTCTGGGCGCAGGAGCCATCGGCGGCCTCGCCGGAGCCTATATGGCAGGAGCTGGACACGACGTGACGCTGGTGGACCGCTGGGCCGAGCATATCGACGCCATCAAGGCAAATGGAATCACGGTAGACGGTGTGCGCGGAGACTTGCACTTCGACGTGAAAGCCTTGCACCCCAGTGAGCTGGAAGGCCCATTGGAGGCCGTGCTGATCGCCACCAAGAGCCAGCACACCATCGAGGCTCTGGAAAGCGTGCTGCCCCTGTTCGGCCCCGAGACGTTCGTGGTGTCGTACCAGAACGGTTTCAACGAACATGACATCGCCGCCCGGCTGACCGAGGCAGGACTGGGCGGCCTGGAACGCGTGATCGGTTCCATCCCCAATTACGGCGGCGCGCTGGTGGACCCCGGCTACCTGGAATTCGTCCACGAGGGGGCCATTCAACTGGGCGAGATGACGGGTGAGCGCACCCCGCGCCTGCTGGAACTGGCAGAAATGCTCTCGGCACTGACCGAGGTGCAACTCTCAGACAACATCTGGGGGCAGATCTGGGCCAAGGAGGTCTACAGCGCCCAGGTAGTCTTCAGCGCCCTGGTCAACGCACCGATCCGCGAGACGCTGGGTGTGGAGCGGTACGCCAAAATCGCGGGCGCGGTGGTGCGTGAGGCGCTGGAAATCGCTGAGGCCAACGGCATTACGGTGGAGGCCTTTGATTTCTTTGATCCGGCCAACTACAAGCCGCAGACGCCTGCCGACACGCAAAAGCTGATCGACAACATCAACCATGCGGTCTGGCTGCTCAAGAAGGACCAGAAACCCGACGCCCATCAGTTCAAGAAAAAGGGCAGCGGCATCTGGTGGGACATTGTCTACCGCAACCGCCCCTCCGAGGTGCGCTCCAGCAACGGCAAGCTGGTGGACTACGCCGCGCAGGTGGGGGCCGACTCGCGCCTGAATGCCAAGCTGTGCGAGATGATCTACGAGATCGAGGGCGGTCAGCGGCAACTCGGCTTTGAAAATTATGACGAGCTGGAAGCGTATATCGCCTCTATCGGCAAGGCGCTGCCATGAGCGCGCAAAAGAAGCTGGGCGTCGGCGTGATCGGCGCACATGCCTGGGCCGAGCAAGCACACCTGCCGGGCTACCACGCCTATGACCGGGCTGATCTGGTGGCGATCTGCGACACCGTACCAGAGCGTGCCGAGGCGCTGGCAAAGCAATTCGGCATCCGCAAGATCTACACTGACGCCCACGAGCTGATCAACGATCCCGAGGTGCAGATGGTGGATGTCTGCACGCCCACCGACACGCACCTGCCGCTGAGTCTGGCCGCCATCAACGCGGGCAAGCACGTCATTTCTGAGAAACCGCTGGCGCACGACGCCAAGGATGCTTTTGCTGCCGCCGCACTGGCCAAAGAGAAAGGCGTCCGCACCAAGCTGGGCTTTACCTTCCGCTACTCGCCAGCCATCCGCCAGATCAAAACCTGGGTGGACGATGGCACGCTGGGCGAGATCTTCCACGTTCACGGCCTGGAGCAGAACTCGCAGTTCCTGGACCCCAACTACCCACTCCGGCAGGTGCCGCAGGGGGCCGACTGGACGCAACTCATTCCCTCGTCCATTGTGGGCTACGGCTCGCACCTGCTGGACCTCGTGCGCTGGTGCGCAGGTGAATACCAGAGCGTGATCGGCAGCCTGCACAATTACGTCCCCGAACGCATCGTGCGCGGCTACGAAGGCATGCAGCGCATTCCGGTGGAGGACGGCGCGGTGGCCCTGGCCGAGTTTGCCAGCGGGGCGCAGGGCATCCTCCAGACCTCGTATATCGCGGTGGGCAACTATCCCGGCGTGGAACTGCGGATCTACGGCAGCAAGGGCGCGGCGGTGGCCCGGCTGGTGGAGGAAAACGGCATCGCGGAGACGCTGCATTTCGCCACACCCGACGCGGTGGAGTTCCGCAAGATTGACCTGCCCGACACGGCCTATCCGCCCGGCACCACGCTGCACACGCCCTGGCCGGAGCTGTACTACCGCAACCTGATCCGCTTCTGGGTGGACGAGATTCTGGATGATCTGCCCGGCGAATGCACCTTCTACGACGGGGCCAAGAGCCAGGAGACGGTCAACGCCATCGTGCAGTCGTTCCGCGAGCGGCGCTGGGTGGACCTGCCGAAGGTTGAGGCGCAGTGAGCCAGCTTGGAGGGTGGGTAGAGCAATATCTCGCCCTGCACGCTCAGTTTCGCCCGGTGGACGCGTCGTTCATGGGTTTGCCGGGTCACGATGACCAGTTGCCCCCAGTGGGCGCAGAGGCGCTGGAACACGAGCGGCATACCCTCGCCAACTTCTTGCAGAAGATAGAAGCCGGAGCGAGTGATCCTGAGACGGCAGGCGAACGGTTGGACCTCTGGCTGCTGCGCTCCCAGTTGCGCGTCACGTTGCGTGAAGCGCGGGAGCGGCCCCGTCAGCACAATCCGGCCTTCTACACGGGCGAGGCGGCCTTCAGCATCATTAGTCTGCTGTTGCCGAATGAACGCCCGACAAATATGGACGCCGTCCTAGCGCGGCTGAAGGCCATGCCTGAATTTCTGGCCACAGGAACGAAAACGCTGGAACCGCTCAACCTGCCCGCCGACTGGGTGGAGCGTGCCCGGAAGGAGGCGGAAGCGCTGGAAGCTCTACTCCTGCGTGGTCTGTCCAAACACCCCGATTATCAGGTGGAGTGGCAGGAACCCGCCGCCCAGGCTGCCGCCGCCCTTCAGGCATTCGCCTCAGCCTTGAAGGCGGGTGACGCTGACCCGGCTTGTGGACGCGATTACCTGGAATTCCTGATGCGCGAGGCCCACGCTCTGCCTTTTTCAGCGGCGGAAGCTGAACAAAAGGCGCAGGCTGCGTTTGAAGCACTGGGTTCAGAACTTGTGGAAATGGCCCACAAGCTCAACCCAGCGAAAAGCTGGCAGGAGCAATTGGTCACGCTCGAACAGCAGCATCCCGCCTTGAACGACGTGCAGTCCACCTATCAGCAATGGAACGCTCACGCCCTGAAGGCCGCCGAGGGACTCGTGACGCCTGCCCGTGAATATGATCTGGCCTTCGAGTTCTTGCCGGAGTGGGCCAGGGAAGCCGCCGGAGCGCTGTATTTCCTGTTCTACCGCTCGCCACCTGCTGAGCATCCCGGCGACGGCAGTATCTACTGGATCTTTCCGCCGGGTGAGGACACGGCAGCGTACCTGCGCGGCCAGAACATTCCGTTCATCAAAGCCGTCCATGCTGTCCACCACGGCAGCATCGGCCACCACACCCAGAACGCACGGGCGCGTAAAGCAGAATCGCGCCTCGCACAACTGGGCGGCACGGACTGCGCCAGCGGCATCGCCTTTCTGAGCGCGGGCACGCTGGTGGAAGGCTGGGCCTGCTACGCCGAGGACCTGCTGCTAGAAGCGCCCGGCTTCTACACGCTGGAAGAACAGTTGCTGCTCAAGCAGTTCGAGTTCCGCAACGCCGCCTGTTGCCTGGCCGACATCCGCCTGCACACCGGGAAGTGGACGCTGGAGCAAATGCGGGCCTTTTACCGGGATGAAGTGGGCTTCGCGCCGGGCCGCGTCTGGGCCGAAACGACACGTAACAGCATCTACCCGGCCACCCGGCTGATGTACTGGCTGGGGACACAGGTGATCAGGGAACTGCGCGCCGAGCTTGACCTCGCGCCGCAGGTCTTCCATGATCGGCTTCTCTCCTATGGCTGCGCCCCGATCACCCTGATCGCGGACGAGATGCGCCGCCAGCACCCACAAGGAACCGTATGACTGCAACACACGAACCCCTGTCCAAAGAGCGCAAGGCCGAACTGCGCGAACGTTACCTCAAGGTAGACACGGCCAACGTCGCCGACGTGCTGGACGAGCTGGGCCACTTCGATTACGGCCTCGCCAGCAGCTTCTGGCCGATCCACGAGTCGCAGAACAAGATGGCGGGCTGGGCCTACACCATTCGCGGTCAGATGACGCCTTATCCCGGCACGGGCGATCCCGAAAAGATGAAGGCCGTATCTGGTTTGCAAGACGGCGAAATCAGCGTCTGGAGCGGCGGTGGGGCATCAGGCATCTGCTTCTTCGGTGAGCTGATTGCCCTGGGGATGCAGCACCGGGGCAGTGTCGGCTCGCTGATCGACGGCGGTATCCGCGATATCGAGTGGATTGTCAAGATGAATTTCCCGGTCTTCACGCAGTACCGCAGCCCGGTGCAGTCCATCGGACGCTGGGGGGTCAACGCCTGGCAGGTGCCCGTGTACCTGCCGGGAGCCACCACCGAGCGCGTCAGGGTCCGCCCCGGCGACTTTATTCTGGCGGACGTGGACGGCGTGATCCTGGTGCCGCAGGAACTGGCCGAGACGGTGCTGGAACGGGCCGAGGAATTAACCCGCAAGGAGGTTTCCATCCGTGAGGATCTGAACCGGGGCCTGAGTCTGCCGGAAGTGCTGGAAAAGTACGGGCACGTCTGATGGATCTTGGACTGAAAGGAAAAACAGCCCTGGTGACAGCGGCCAGCGCGGGCCTGGGCTACGCGACAGCGGCGGCTTTATCGGCAGAGGGCGCGCGGGTGGCGATCTGCTCGCGCGATCTGGGCCGCGCTCAGGCCTCGGCAACGCGCATTCACGCGGAAACGGGAAACGAGGTGCTGGCCTTCGAGGCCGACGTGGCCAGCGCAACCGATCTGACCCGGCTGTTCGGTGAGGTACAAACTGCGTTTGGCTCGCTGGACATTCTGGTCTGCAACGCTGGAGGGCCGCCTCCCGGCAATTTCTCCGCACTCAGCGAGGAACAGTGGGCCACCGGGGTTCAACTGACGCTGATGAGCGTGGTTCGCAGCATCTGGCTGGCCCTGCCTTTGATGCGGCAGGCGGGCGGGGGGCGCATTCTGACCCTGCTCAGCAGCAGCGTCAAGAAACCCATCGACAACCTGACCCTCTCGAATACCTTCCGGCCCGCCGTGTACGGTCTTTGCAAGAGCCTGTCGCTGGAGCTGGCGGGAGACAACATTCAGGTGAACGGGCTGGCTCCGGGCCGCATCGAGACCGAGCGTATCAACCAGCTTGATGATGCCCAGGCCCAGAAGCGCGGAATCAGCCGCGCCGAGATCCGCACCGCCTCCGAGGCGCAGATCCCGATGGGCCGTCTGGGGCAGCCGCCAGAATTCGGGCGGGTGGCCGCGTTCCTGTGTTCGCCTGCCGCCATCTACGTCAACGGCAGCGTGCTGCTCGTAGACGGGGGAGCCGTGACCAGTCTATGAGTGATCAGACCAAAAATAACCACAGCAGCTACGATCCGAAAGCCCACGCCCGTCTGCTGACTGACTACTGTATTGCCGCCCAGCCGGGCGAGCGAGTGCTGGTCCAGACCACCACGCTGGCCCTGCCGCTGGTGGAAGAACTGCACCGCCTGCTGCTGGAGCGCGGCGCGACGCCGCTGATCCGGCTGGAGTACCCGGAGCAACTGGAGGATTTTCACCGTCTGGCCCCGGACGCTCTGCTGGACGCCACTGAGCCTTTGCTGCTCGCGGAGGTGGAAAGCATAGCTGCTTCCATCCGCATCCTGACACCATCGGCTCCAGCAGAGGGGCTTGATCCACAGCGGGCGGCCCGTCACCGAAAGGCCATGAATCCGGTGGCCCGTGCGCGCGCCCAGCGGCGCTGGAATCTGAGCCTTTATCCGACAGCCTACGGCGCATTAGCCGCACAGATGACCGTGCCCGAATACGAGGCCTTCGTCTCCAGCGCCATGTTTCTGGACACGCCCGATCCAGTGGCAAAGTGGGGCGAGATCCGCGACTTGCAGGCGCATCTGATCGAGCGCCTGGCCCGCGCCAGCGAGGTCCGCATCGTGGGCGAGGACACCGATCTGACGCTGAATATCCAGGGCAGAACCTGGGTCAACAGTGACGGCAAGCGCAACATGCCGTCGGGCGAGGTCTTCACCGGCCCCATCGAGACCAGTGCCAACGGGCACATTCTGTTCGATCTGCCCACGGTCTACGGTGGGGCGGCGGTGCGGAATGTGCGCCTGACCTTCAAGGACGGTCTGGTCGTGGACGCCCGTGCCGAGCAGGGCGAGGCGGCGCTGCTGGCCGCGCTGGAAACCGATGACGGCGCAAAGTGGCTGGGAGAGCTGGGCATCGGCAGCAACGCCGGAATCCAGGCCCCCAGCCAGAACATCCTGTTCGACGAGAAGATCGGCGGCACGGTGCATCTGGCGCTGGGCAACGGCTATCCCGAAACCGGCGGCACCAACATCTCGGCACTGCACTGGGACCTGATCAAGGATTTGCGTCAGGGTGGGCAGATCATGCTGGACGGCGAGGTCTTTCAGGACGGCGGAAAATTCATGTAGAGGGGAGATCATACGGACTCCGATTGATAGGTATTGGAAACACCTGTCATCCGAGCGGGAATCATAGAGCTGTGCCAGGAGAGGAGCAGCGTCCTCTCCTGCGGAGCTGGACCAGTCATGGGCGTTTGTTCGCGACGATGGAGAGAAGGAGAAAAACGGGTTCCGGGTGTGGAGTGTGGAGATCGGAACAGCACCGATCTCTATAGGAAACAAACGGAATCCACACCATACTTTGGAATGCCCTGACTGTATTCCGGGGAGCTGGAAATGCTCTGGCAGAGTGCCGATGCTAGTTGCCTCTGTCTCTCGCCTTTTGTCGGGCCATGCAGAACATCGGCGCATGTGGGATTTCGCTTTCGGAGCCGATGCGGACGCTTCTCTTGACTCCAACGCTCTGGAACTCAGGATGAGTCGGCCCTGCCAGCATCATGCTCCGCTCCTGAACCGTTAGCCTGAGCTTATGACTGCCCCGCAGACCGATCAGAAGGCTGGCCCGCTGCGCCGCTTCCGGGCGATTGCCGTGCAACCGAAGTGGAGCGCAGAGAACTTCGTCAGTGACGGCGCTTTCCGAAGCTGGCTGCGTGGTCAGTTGCAGGCGGCGCAGCCCCACTTCTCGCCGGATCGCCCCAATCTGGTGGTCCTGACCGAGTTGAATGGCCTGCCGCTGGTGCTGCGTGGTGCGGGCTGGGCGCTGGCACTGAAAACCTTCGAGCGGGTGGCCCTGGCCCTGTTCCTGGCCCGCCTGCCCCGCGCGCTGCCCGTGATGGTGCGCGAAAAGGTCTCACCTATCCGCGCGCTGCAACTGGCGGCCAGCCCGGACAACGCCCGCCTGTACCTGCACACCTGCCGCGACCTGGCTCGTGAGTACGGCGTGTATCTGTGCTGTGGCAGTGTGCCCATGCCCCGCTACAGCCTGGTGAACGGCCAGCCTGTGCGTGAGGCAGCCACCCTGACCAACCAGACTGTGCTGCTGGCCCCGGACGGCACCTTGATCGGCGTGACTGACAAGGTTCACCTGACCCCGGCCGAGGAGGCAGGCGGCGTGGACCTGACACCGGGCAGGCTGGGCGAGATGCGCGTCTTTCCCACGCCGGTGGGCGATCTGGGGGTGGCGATCAGCCTGGACGCCTTTCGCGCAGACGTGATCGGGCGACTGGAGGCGGGGGGCTGCACCGTGCTGCTGCAACCCGATGCCAATGGCGCAGCGTGGACCTCTCTGGAAGGTCTGCCGCCGGACCCGGACAACGTCCGCGATCAACCGGTGGCCTGGCTGGAATCGAGCTGGACGGCCACCACCTCAGGCCGCAGCATTCGCTACGCGGTCAACCCGATGGTGGTGGGCAACCTGCTGGACCTCAGCTTCGACGGTCAGAGCGCCATCACTGGCCGCGCGGCGGACGCCCCCAGGCTTCGCAGCTACGTGATGACCGAGCTGCGCCCCGGTTTTCTGGCCCTGACGCCCTGGGTGGCCGATGGCCCCCACGCGGAGTTGCGTGCGGTAGGCCAGCAACTCGCCGCCCACAGCGGCCACCCGCGCGAGGACGCCTACCGCACGGATGTGCTGCACGCTGACCTGGAATTGCCTGCCAGCACGCTGACCCCGCCGCCCCGGACCCCACATGAACAGGCGCTGGAAGTCATCCTGATGCAGGCGGACAGGCCACGCCGCGTCTCTTCGGTGGGGGTGTGGCTGCTGGCTGGGCTTGGCCTGATCGCCGCCGTCTCTGCGCTCCGGCACAGGCGTTAGGCCAGGGCTTCGACGATGACCTGTCTCGCTTCATGGTGATCTCTCGGGTGCGGAAGCCGGAACACGCTGCTCAGCGCGGATATCCATCCGTGAGGTCTTGAATCCTGTGGTGGCTGTCCTTGAAATAGGTTTCATACGGACTCCGATTAAAGGGTGTTGAAAACACCTGTGATCCGAGCGGGACTTGCAGAGCTGCGCTCGCAGAGAAAGAGCGTCCTCATGGGGAGGAGTAGCCCCATACGGGTGCTCTTCCACGACGACAGTCTATTCATGACGAGAGCGAGAAGGAGAAAGACGGGTTCCGGGCGTGGAGTGTGTAGACCTACGCTTTCCCGATCCCTGCCGCGTTACAAACGGAATCCGTATCAGCACCCAGCCCTTTCCCTGAAGGTTTTCAGGACGAGATTCCTGTCCTCGCAAGATGGGGTTGTATCCTGATCAGGCGACTCGCGCTGAGCGAAGGTTTGAAAGTACTGTCCTGGATAGAAATTTGGAAACTGTCAGGGGCGGAGTCCCCCCGCCGCGCCACCCCCACTTGCGTGCCTTTGCCTACCTTGCCCGTATGCGGGCCGTTCTAGACTGCGTGCGTGCGCTTTTCGCCCTGGCTTCCCGTTCTGCTCATCCTGGCGCTGGGGGCTTACCTGCTGCCCAACTGGCAGCCGAAGTTCGAGCTGGTGCCCAAGCAGTCGCCGCAGGTGTCCACCACCCTGCCGGGCACGTTGCCCGAGGCCGCCCAGGCGCTGTTTGAGAAGGTTCGCCCCGCCACCGTGCGCGTGGAGAGCCTGGACCCCCGCACGCGTGAGGCGGGCATCGGCACCGGCTTTTTTATCAGCGACACCGGGCAGGTGCTGACCGCCTACCACGTCGTCAGCCTGGGCACACTGTTTCAGATCAGCATGCTGGATGGCAAGTCGTACCGTGCAAAGGTGACCGCCTTCGATGCGCGGGCGGATGTGGCGCTGCTGGACGTTCAGGGACGCGGGCCATTCCCCTTCCTGCCGCTGGCAGCCCGCGCGCCGCGCGTGGGTGAAACGGTGCTGGCGGTGGGCAACAGCGGTGGAGACTTCCTGCAACCCCGGCGCGGCAAATTGCTACGGCTGGGCGCGTCGGCGTCCCGCGCTGATTTCCCACAGGGCACGCTGGAAATGAATGCCCCGCTGGCCCCTGGCGACAGCGGTGGACCGATCATTGATGGGCTGGGCAACGCGATCGGCGTGGTCAGTTACATCAGCGTGGACAGCAGCGGTATCACCCGGCGCAGTTACGCGGTCCCGGTGGTGGACGGCGACAATCTGATCACGGCGCTGCGGACCGGTGAGAAGCGCGACACTCCAGTGCTGGGCATCGAACTGGACAGCGTTCACAGTGGCCTGACCGAACCGCCGGGCGGCGTGATTACGCGGGTGGTTCGGGGCAGTCCTGCGGACCGTGCCGGGCTGGTAGGCGGTGACTATGACGCGAATGGCAATCTGGCAAAGCTGGGCGACATCATCATCACTGTGGGTGGCCAGCGGACCCGCGACGCCAACGAGGTCATCCTGGCCCTGAGAAGTGGCGAGGTGGGCGATACCGTGACCATTGGTTACATACGCGGCAAGCAGCCTCGCGAGACCCGCATCACTCTGGTGGCCAAGGCCAGCCTGCCCAGCCTGCCGGACGAGTAAAGGCCCGGAAACGCCGAGAGGTAAAGACGGTGTTACGCTGCGCCTATCCGCGTTTCATCCTGTCTCAGTAAGCTAAAAGGATGTCTAGTGCATTTATGAAAGAGGAAGCGGGCGTGCCGTGGACGCCGCCCAGCGCCACCCGTGCCTACCGCGTCGTCTGGACGGGCGACATAGATCCTGCAAGTGCTGCCCAGCCGGAAGTCATGCGCGAGACCGACGATCTGCTGGACGCTTTGCGCTGGCTGGCAAACCGTCCCCGCCCCGGCTTCGAGCTGCGTGGCGTGGATGGCGAACTGCTGGCCACCAACGCGGCTTAAATGGTCCTGCTTACCACGCGCCTTCCAGCGTGATCCGCGCCGTTCCTGCCAGACTCTGCCCCGGCGACAGCACCCGCATGTCCACGCCCGCCACACCCTGCGCCGCCAGATTGAAGGCGTCGGTGGCGTGAGAGACGGGTTCCAGCGCCAGATTGCCGTCGGGCGCGGTGAAGACCACCAGATGCGAATAGACGTTGTCGGCGGTCTGGACCAGCGCACGCGCGGGCTGGCCGTCGGCTGACCAGTCCAGCCGGACGATGCCGTCCCAGGCGGTGTAGGTCCGGTCCACCTCTCTGGAGCTTATGGGTGTGGGCATGCGGAAATCCTCGTCAGGCTGGACCTCGCGTGATCCGCCCACCGTCAGTTGCCGTTCGTCGGTGTCGTAGGTCAACGGGGCGTCAAATTCCAGTGCCGGATCGATACCGTCTTGCAGGCGCTCGAAGTACGGATGTATCCCCATCCCGGCAGGCATGTCACGGGTATCGGCGTTGGTCAGCGTGATGGTGGTGTCCAGATGTGGCCCGTGCAGGCGGTACTCCACGCGCGCGGTAAAGGCCCACGGCCAGTTCATGTCGCTGAACTTCCGGCTATCGAAGTCGCAGATCAGGTGACTGTCCGAGGCCCATGTGACCGTCCACGGGCGGTTGCGGACGTCGCCGTGCTGGGCCAGCCCATTTTTGGTGTTGGGTGCAAGCTGCACGTCCTGACCTTCAAAAGGAAAGTGCGCGTCCCGGATGCGGTTGGAAAATGGGATCAGCAGAAAGCTGGCGCACTGGCTGCTGGTTTCCACATCCGCCACATTCACGGCCCGCAGCACCGGGCGGCCCGACGCGGCGCGCAGGTTCAGGACGCTGGCTCCCAGATCGGGCAGCACTTCCAGGGTCATCGCGGCGCTGGAGATCGTCTCGGTGCGGCGGGTTTCAGACGGGGTCACGCCTTGCCACGCCCGCGCATCACCTCATGAATTAGGATGCCCGCTGCCACCGAGGCGTTCAGGCTGTCTACCTGCCCGCGCGTGGGGATGCTCACCAGCACGTCGCATTTCTCGCGCACCAGACGGCGCAGGCCCTCGCCCTCCGCGCCGATCACCAGCGCCACGCGCCCGCTGAAATCCGTTTTGGTCACGTCCTGTGCCGACTCGCCCGCTGCGCCGTAGACCCACACGCGGTCTTCCTTGAGGGCGTCGATCAGGCGGGGCAGGTTCTTGGTCTGCGCCACCGGCAGGAAACTGGTGGCCCCTGCCGCCGTCTTGGCCACCACGGGCGACAGCGGGGCGCTGCGGCGTTCCTCCACCACCACGCCGTGCGCGCCCAGCACCTCGGCGCTGCGGATGATGGCCCCGAAATTGCGCGGATCGGTGATGCCGTCCAGTAGCACGATCAGCAGCTCTTCACCCTTTGCCTCGGCGCGGTCCAGAATGTCGTCCACGCTGGCCCAGGCCAGATCCTCTACCTCGGCCATCACGCCTTGGTGGGCGGTGGTTCCGGCCAACTGGTCCAGTTCGATGCGCGCGGCAAACCGCAGGCGCACGCCGCTTTCCCCGACTCCGGCTTTCAGCTCGTTCACAAAGCTTTCCTCGACGCCGCGCGCCACCATGACCTCGCTCACCCGTCCGTCTTTCAGGGCTTCCAGCACCGGATTCCTTCCATACAGCAACATGCCGGGCAGTCTAGGGCAAGCCGGCGCTGCACTGGCAAAACAAGAAAAAGCCCTCACGAATGGAGGGCCTTGAGGATGGACGCAGGTTACTCTGCGACAGGCTTGACGAACGCCGCGCTGTCGTAGTAGGTGCGGAATGCGCTCACCTTGCCGCCTTCGATCTCGATGATGCTGACGCCCCGGTAATCGATGTCGTCCCCGTTCTTCAGTTTGCCCGTGGCGTTCCATTCCATCACGCCCTGGCCGCCACTCTCGTGGTGGTAGGTGAATTCACTGTGAATCGTCTCGAAGTCGCTCAGGTACGTTTCCCAGAACGCCTGTGCCCCGTCGGTGCCCTTCCAGGTCTTGCTGGTCAGGTTGCTGAGGGTCACGTCCCCGGCATGCAGCGCCACCAGCCCGGCGGGGTCCTTGCTGGATTCGGCGTGTTGCAGCGCGCTCATGAACTCTTCGGTGATGGTCATGCCTCACCAGACCACCCGGCCCACCCGTAGAGGGTATGTGGCCTTACCTTCAAAAAGTTTGGTGAAGCTGTGGGGATCTGCCTTCAGCGCTCCGCGAGCCAGGCCAGCAGCTCCGTCTCGGGCAGCGGCGGGCAAACCCCGTAGCCCTGTGCGGCGTCGCAGCCCAGTTCGCGCAGGATGTCCAGTTGCTCGCTTCTCTCCACGCCCACAGCCACCACCTTCAGCCCCAGGCGGTGCGCCAGATCGATGGTAGAGGCCACCAGCGTGACCACCCTGGGGTCGCCGGGCAGGCGGGCGGTCAGGGTGGGGTGCAGCTTGATGGCGTCCAGCGGAAAACGGGTCAGGGCGCTGAGGTTGCTGCCCGCGCCGTCGCCGAAGTCGTCCACGCTCAGGCGTGCGCCGTGGCTGCGGAGCTGCCCCAGCATGTCCAGCGTTTCCTCGCTGTGGTCCAGCAGGCTGCCCGCCGCGACCTCGATATCCGGCGCGCCCTGGGCGCTCAGCAGCGGCAGCAGACGGCTCAGGCCCTCGCTGCGGCGAAGTTCTTCCAGGCTCAGGTTCACCGAGACCTGCCATTCGGGGTGCGTCTCTCCGCACTCGGCGCGCACGCGGTCCCGGCTGGCCACGGCTTCCTCGACCACCCACTCACCGATATGAGTGATCAGTTCGCTGCGGCCCGCCACCTCCAGAAAGCTGTGGGGCAGCAGCAGGCCCAGTTCCGGGTGCTGCCAGCGCAGCAGCGATTCCGCGCCCAGCGGCTTGCCAGACTTCAGGCCCAGCACCGGCTGATACAGCAGCGTGAATTCACGGGCGGTCAGTGCGCCGCGCAGGTCTTCTTCCAGCGCGTAGGCGCTGCGGACCCCGGCGCGCAGGGCAGGGGTATAAAAGCCCAGGCCGCCCCGGCCCTGCTGCCGGGCGTGACGTACGGCGATCTCGGCGTTCGAGATGCTGTCTTCGGCTGTCCCGTCCAGTGCGGCCACCCCCAGCGCAAAGGTCAGGGGCGTCTCGCGTGGGCCGCAGCGCAGGGGAACGCTCAGCGAGCGCTGCACGGCTTCCAGCGCGTCGTGGATGTCCAGGCCCGGCAGCAGCACGGCGAAGGTGCCGCCTTCCAGCCGGGCTGCGCTGCCGCCCTTCCCACCGGCCACGTCGCTCAGGCGGGCGGCCAGACCGATCAGCAGGCGGTCACAGGCCACCCGGCCCAGCGCGGTGTTCAGCGCACTGAAACCGTCGATGTTCAGGCAGACCAACGCGCCCACTGGGTTTTCAGCCGCCTCCACTTCAGCCGTTTCCAACTCAGTCTTCTTCAGTGCGGCCAGATCCTCGCGCAGGCCCACACGGTTGTGCAGGCCGGTCAGGGCGTCGTGGCGGGCGTCGTGGTGCATCTTGGCCTCGGCGCGGCGCAGCACGGTCACGTCGCGCAGGGTCAGCAGCAGGCCGCCCGACTGCACGTTGCCCCGGTTGCCGGTTTCGCGGCGGCCCGCTTCCGGTCCTACCGGGGTCACGCGCAGTTCCATGTGGCGCAGCGAGTGGCCGGGCAGCGCCAGCAGCACCTCGCGGCACAGCGGTGACGGCAGGGTGCGCCAGTCGGGCAGCGCCAGCGGTTGCCCGTCCGGCGAAAAAACCTTGACCCCTAACTCGCCCAGCACCCGCGTCAGGCCCAGGCCCACCAGCCGGGAGGCTTCCACGCCCAGCAGCAATGCGGCGCGCTCATTGATCAGTTGCGCCCGGCCAGCGGCGTCCACCAGTACGGTGGCGTCCTCGGAAAGTGAGAGCATCTGCGTGATCAGGCCCAGCGGGGCCGCGCCGCCCACTGGCACGCCCACACTCTCGGCCACCAGCAGCCCGCTGGCCGCAGAGTGGCGCACACTCAGGGTCAGCGTCTCGCCCCCGGCCAGGATCAGGTCCGCCTGCGCCTCGCCCCCCGCTGCCGCCAGCCGCACCAGATCACGCGCCGCCGCCACAGACGCGCCGTCAAAGCCGGGCCAGTCCCACAGGGGCGCGCCGATCAGTGCCGGAACCGGCTGACCGGGCATCTGCGGGGCCAGTTCGCTCAGGCCAGGGCTGGCGTGCAGAACAGTTCCGTCCTCGGTCAGCAGCGCGGCGGGGGTGCGGGTGTCCAGCAGCGCCGAGACCCGCGCAGCCCGCTCGTATTCGCCGCTCACGTCCTGCAAGGTCACCATCACGCCCGCGCCCCAGCCGCCCAGGTAGGGTCGGGCCTCGCCGCGTACCCAGCGCGGGGCGGTGTCTGCTTCTTTGGCGGAAAGCAGCGCGTCGGGCAGGTGCACCGAACGGCCCGCCACTGCGCCCTGAAGTGCCCCCAGCAGCGCGGGATGGCCGGGCAGCACCTCGGCCACCGTATGGCCCAGCACCCCGGCGTCGCTGATGTCCAGCAGTTCCAGAAAGGGGCGGCTGACCCGCCGGAACACCAGTTCGGGGGTCAGCCACGCCGTCGCCACCGGAAGCTGCGTGACCAGCACCTCGGCCTCCCGCCCCGCCCCGTCCGGGCGAGAGGCCGCCAGCAGCATGGTCAGCACCTCGGTGGCCGTGGGCGACACGGGCCTCCCTTCCGGCCCACCGTCGCTCCACAGCAGCCCCAGCAGTTCGCCGTCGCGCGACAGCCAGGTCATCTCGCCGCTTTCCAGCCACGCCTCGGGCGGCTCCAGCTCCGGGCCGCACAGCTCCAGAATGTCGTTCTGAAGGTGCAGCACCGCGCCGCCCACCCGCGCCAGCAACGCCGCTTCCGGCGCGTGGACGCGCAGCAGATCGCGCAGGGCGGTATGCAGCGCTGAGCTGGAATGATCCGTGCTAGGCACATGGACCCGGGCGCTGATCTGAATGGGGGCCGGGTGGCTGGCGCGTTTCCCGGTCACGGGGTCCGGGGCCGCACGCTTGGATTTGGACAGGGAAGGAGTCACGCTGAAGTTACCTCGCGTCATCTAGACGCTTTTGAATGTTCGGTCCTGGTGGGAAAACGCAGCAGCGGGAAAAAGGACAGGAAGGAAGCGGTGAAAACGGGCCACGGCGGGCGACGGATAGGGGTTGAAAAAAACAGACCGGGACGAACACGGAAGTTCAGGAAGAACGCAGCTGCCTGGCAAGAAGGAGTGTGGGGAAAATGGAGCAGCGGCGAGGGAAGGAAGAGCCGGTGATGATCACCTGGGCATCATCCTGTCACCCGAACTCTTACCCCAATCATTCAAGAAAGTGCGTGAGATACGGTGAAAACTGACCTGTCAGTCATTCAGGCATCTGCCGCTGGCCTGGAAAAGCCTACCAACACGCTCTTTTCGGGGTTTTGAGGTAAAGCCGACTGGGATCACGGATGCCCCCATCCCCCCCCATTGCAGCCGTCCAGGCGCGGCTTCCTGGCTCCAGGACCACGACTACTGGTGGAAACACGGCGTCACAGCAGGCAGCAGCCCTCGCCCCGGCGCTGGCCGGTTACAGTCTGCGGAGGCGGCATGTGAAAGGGCAGAGCAGACACGCGCAGAAAGTAAAGGGGCCTCTGCGCGTGTCTGCTCTGAAGATCCGGCCTGAAAGATCAGTCCTGCCAGCGTTCCTCTTTCCAGGTGGCGGGCCAGACCAGATAGATGCCCGGATCGCTGGGGTTGCTGGCCGCCACCAGTTTTCTGATCTCGCCCGCGTCCGGTTCGTCAATGACCCGTGTGAAGTCCGAGCCGTTCAGCACGGTTTCGCGCACCAGCCACTCGTGGTCCTGCGCCCAGCGCACCAGTTGCTCCAGCGCCTGCATCCCTGGCTGCCCGTAACGCGGCCCGAACGCCTGGGCCGCCACCGTCACCACTGGCCCCGCGATGAGGACCACCGCGTAGCCCGCACGGTCCCGGTCTCCCTGCCGGTCCGTGACCAGAATGAGCTGGCCCACCGCGCCCCCGGAATGAAACTGTTCCAGGTGCGCCATCATGGCGGTCAGCGTTTCCTGCGGCGCTCCGGGAACGCCCAGCGGGTCGGCAATTTGCAGGGGCGCGGTAGTGGTCATGGCCGCAGTGTACCCAAGCGGGACGCAAGGTGGCGTGTGGAGAGAGCACACCCCATTCTCAGGCCCCTATCAGCTGGCGGATCAGCGCAATCTGCCCAAAATGGTAAGCGTTGTGTTTGGCGACGCTGGCCGCGAGTTTGTAGCCTACGGTCCAGCCCGGCTCATCGGCAGTGGCCGGGTAAAGGGTGCGCGCAAGCTCCTGTGCATCTTGCCCCACCTGTCCCAGCCGTGCCAGATCGGCTAGAAATGCCTGAGCCAGATGCGGCCATTCTTCTGCGGAAACGGAGGGCCAGGGGTTTTCTGGTGGTTGGAACGAGAGAGGGTCTGCGCTCCCAATCAGCCCCAGATTGAAGGCGACGTTGGCGTGCATGTGTGCCAGGATGGCCGCGATGGAGTGCGACAGCCCTGGCGGCACGGTAACAGCCTGCTGGGGTGTTAATCCACTTAAAAGGCGTTCGGCGCAGGGAAAATCGTGTTCGGCAGGATCATCCAGCAGCAGTTGCAGCGTGGCTGGCGGCGGACCGAACAGTGTGTCCATGCACAACGCTATCTCTGGAATTGGAGACTGGCTGTAAACCAACGTCGCCGCGCTCATGAACATGGTGGTAGCGCGCCTTGGTGATCTTGCCTGTAGAGCTGTCTGGGTGGGTCAAAGCCGCGTCAGAGCTTTTCCTGCCGTCCTACTCTTCCTCGTCCGGGTAGACCTTGATGTCCGTGATGTGCGCGCGGTCCGGGCGGGTCAGGATGTGGGCCACACTCTTGGCGAGGCCACGCGGGTCAATCATCGTTTCCCATTTCATCCCTGCGTCGCGGTTGGCGGGGGTATCTATCGCGCCCATCGGATACAGCACGCACCCGCGCACCCCTTTGGACTTCAACTCGTCGTTCAGGCTGTTCAGGTACGCCCCCAGCGCCGCTTTGCTGGCGGTGTACAGCGCCGCACCGGGGCCTGTGTTGCGGGCGGCCTGCGCCGCGCTGACGCCCAGGATGATGCCGTCCTTGTTCTTGATCATGTTGGGCAACACGCCCTGAACCGCGTGAAACAGCGTCAGGAAATTGGCGTCCAGCATGGCCCGCAGATCGTCGGTGGTGGCCTTCTGCACGGGCTGCATGCTGTACGCGCCCGCTGTATGCACCAGGATGTCCACCTTGACCTTTTTCAATTGCGCCACGCACGCCGGGTCAGACAGATCGACGTCAATCACTTCGGTGGCGGGAATGCGGTCTGCGGCGCGGGCCAGGGCCTCGCCTCGCCCCACCAGTACCATCTGCGCGCCTGCGTCGTCGAGTTCCTGGGCTATCGCGGTGGCCAGCGCGCCGCCCGCCCCGGTGAGCATCACTGTCGAGGAGCTGAGGTTAGCCATGCCTCCCAGCCTAGCGGGTTGAGGGCCGTGGGGTGTGGGATATGCAGAAAAGATTCAGCAATGTCAGCAAGGGGGGGCCTGAAGAACAGATTTATTTCCCGTATCCTGCTTATTCCCCGTACCCTGCTGCCCGCACCGCCGCCCACTCGCCCTCGCCCAGCACGAACGGCTGGCGCTGAAGGTCCGTGGTCACCTCCGGGCCGTCCGGCGACAGGTGAATGTCCACCTCGGTGCGGATGCCGAAGCCCTTGGCTGCCGGGTAAGTGCCAGGTTCCACGGTCACGGCCAGCCCCGGCGTCAGCGTGCGGGTGTCGTGCGTTTCATAGTCGTCCAGATTTGCGCCCGAGCCGTGAATCTGCACGCCCAGATCATGCCCGGTGCGGTGGAAGAAATACGGTGCCCAGTCGGGTCCCATCGCGTCCCGCGCGGCGCGGTCCAGTTCCCAGCCCTGGAGGTTGCCCCAGCCCTCGGCCTTAAAGTGGGTCTTCAGGAGGTCCAGCGCTGTGTCCCGCGCGCTGCGTACGGCTTCCCACGCGTCCAGATATTCGGCGCTGGGTTCTCCCGCGTGTCCCACCCAGGTCACGTCGGCAAAGGGGCGGCCCGGTTCCTGCGCCCACAGGTCGATCAGCACGCATTGGCCCGCTTGCAGCACGGCATTCTTGTCCCCGCCCGGCTCGTAGTGCGAGTCCGCCGCGTTCACGCCGAAACTGACATTGACCGGATGGCCTGCGCCCATGCCCGCACCTGCGATGGCGTCCATGATCAGCGCCTGCACTTCCAGTTCGGTGATCTGTTGGCCCGCCTTCAGGCGTTCGTGGATCAGCCAGTACGCGTTGTCCTTGGCGCGCATCAGCAGGGCGGCGGCGCGCTTGTGGGCGGCCAGATCTTCCTCAGACCATGCCAGGAAGGATTGCAGCAGGTCGGCGCTGCTCACGATCTCCACCGCTCCCGCTGCCCGCACACGCTCAATCGTCCCGGCGTCCACCCGGCTCACGTAGGGCACGGCCCCATTCGGGCTGTACTCCATCGCAATCCGCTGCCCGGAGACGACTTCTTTCAACGCTGCATCTAACTCATCATGAGAGCCGAAGGCGCGGCGCTCGATGTCCCAGTCACGCGTGATCTCGCCCCAGGTGCCGCCCTCGATGTGGTTGTGGAGCAGCACCGCCTGACCCTCGCGCGGCACGTACACGAAAAACCGGCGGGTCAGAAACGCGCCTCCTGGCATGTCCAGCACTTTCCGGGCGTGCGGGTTGAGGTTCTGGAAGTCGTAGATCAGCCAGCCGTCCAGGTCCGTGGGTTGCAGGGCGGCGCGCATCCGGTCAACGGGAGAGGTCATGCCCTGATTATGGAGTGCGCGGCTCTGGTGTGGAACGCAATTCCCCCCGCAACCCCGCGATCTCGCCGCGCAACTCGCGCAATTCCTGGCGCAGGACCTCGTTGTTCACCTCGTCGTCATCGGCGTCGGGCGGCCAGTCCTGATCCGCGCCCACGAACAGGCTCGCCAGCGCCGCCGTGATGTAGCCGAAGACTGCGAAGCCGTACAGCGCCAGCAGAAAGGTCAGGGCGCGGCCCTCGGCAGTCAGGGGCCAGTATTCGGACCCCAGGCTGGTCAGCAGCATGCCCACCCAGTACAGCCACTGGCCAAAACCCTGCGGCGCACTCGTCTGGCCTGCCTCAAAGGACGCCATGCCCGCTGCCCCGGCCAGGGCCACCAGCGCGGTTGCCCCTACCACGAAGCCCAGGCCCCGGCGGCGTAGAGTACGCTCAAGGGTCCGCAGTCCCCGATTCAGGCTGGTCAGAATCCGCAGCAGGTTGGTGCCGCGCGTCAGGCGCAACACGCGTAGCGCCCGCAGTCCCCGGAACACCCGCAGAATCCGCAGTGCGGGCAGCATCAGGCTCAGGGCGGTCAGCCAGTTTTTCTTCAGGTACTCGGACTTGTCGGGCGCAAGCACAATCGCCAGTGCGAAGTCCAGCACGAACAGTCCCCAGATCACGTTGCTGACGATTTGTAGCAATGGCGGCAGCCCCTGCACCAGATCCAGCACCAGCAGTCCCAGCCACGCGAAACTGAGGACGATCATGGGCCGTTCCAGCAGCGCGTCCAGATGCGCCAGCGTGGTCAGGCGGGCGGACTTGAGTTCTTCTGGAGGGGGCGGGGTCAGGGCGGCGTCGGGCATGGGCTTCAGGGTAAGGCGGCTGGTGGGCAGGGAAATGGGCGGAGTCTTGGCTGTTTACCACGCTCCCCGGAACGCTCCGGCAGCCGTGTGGACATGCCCCGCCGCGTCCCCGCCCACCCTCACCAGATGGCGGCGCACCAGCTCATAGCCCAGGCTGTAGCCGCTCCAGCGTGGCAGACCCTCGGCCTCCGAGCCGTAAAACCAAGCCTCAAAGCTGTGATCGCTGCGGTTCAGCAGCGGCAGGGTACGCACCCACAAGCTGTCCAGATCGACCTGTGCCCGTGCGTAAGGCGGCGGCTGTCCACCCCGCTCGTCCAACTCGTTTGCCTGGGCCAGCCCCTCGCTGACCAGCACTTCCAGCAGTGTCTGGCCGTATCCTGGTCCCTGCCAGCGCCGCGCGTGGTGGAGTTCGTGGGCCGCCGTGGCAGGCAGTTCGGTGCGCCAACTGGCGGCAAAGTTGGGATTGTACGGGTCAAGGGTGATCTGCACCAGATGGTCCAGCGGCGCGTAACCGAAGATTCCGGTTTCGGGCAGCCCCCAGGGCGAGACCGACACAGCCACGTCCACGCCGTCCAGCTTCAGCCGCGTGGCCTGCCGGGTCAGGGCAGCCAGCGCCACCTCTCGCACTTCGTTTTCCAGGGTAGGGGAGAGGTGACCGCCAGCGTTCATGACGTGCAGGGCGTTGGACATGAACCGATTCTGACGGGTTTCTAGCGCCCCGGTTCTGGCGTCGGTGGGGGCAGTTTCAGAACCAGTTGGCGGGCGCGGTCGTAACCCGCGTTCCAGCCCCGCCAGTCACGCGGCGCGTCGTACTGATCGTGCAGGCGGTTGATCACGTACTGGCGCGAGTCCAGGCAACCCTTGCCCCATTTACACTCGCGGGTCAGGGCCTCCAAGTGGGTCACGATGGTGGGGACGGCGTTGGCCCCCAGCCCCAGCAGGGTCAGCACGCTCACGTCCTGCGGGGTGCTGCGGAGTTCGTTGGTCACGCCGGTGACGGCACGCTCCACATTCACGCGGGCGATCAGCGCGCCTGGGTTCAGGGCGGTGGTGGTCAGCAGCACCGCCAAACCCATCAGCAGGGCCGGGTACGTGAAGCGCTGCGGGCGTGACTGCCACAGCAGATACGCCAGCCACACCAGGCACAGCGCCATCCAGACGAGAAAGGCCGCGCCCATCAGTCGGGTCTCGCTCAGGCCGTAGGCGAGGGTATACAGCCGCCAGCGGTTGGCCGCGCTCAGCAGCACCAGCGCCAGCGGGACGAGAACGGCCAGATTCAGCAGGCGGTACGACAGGCGGGTGCGGACCTCCTGGCGTGTCAGGGCGTGTGCGCCCAGTAGCAGGGTCAGGCTCAGGAAGGCCACCGCCATCAGTTGACCGAAGCCCTCGCGGATGTAGCCCGCGAAGGTCACGCCGTCCGGCAGACCCGTGCCGCTCAGGTAGTACGGCAGTTGCGCCAGCAAAAAGACCACGAACAGCGCCGCCAGAGAGGCCAGCGGCAGCCCGATTTCGATCAGTCCCAGCCGCGCCACGTCCGGTCCGGTGCGCGGAAAGAGGCTGGGCCGCAACGCCATGACCGCCGGGTAGACCAGCCCGCCCGTGAAGGCGCACCACAGGGCCAGTCGAACACCGTCGCTCCACAACCGGTCCAGCCGCCAGTCCAGCACGCTGCCCAGCAGTCCGGCAAAGCCTGCGTCCGCGCCCGCCAGCAACCCGCCGAACACAACCAGCACCGGCAGGGTCAGCAGCAGGCCCACGCCCCAGCGCCCCAGTCCGCTGCCCTGCGCGGGCCGCAGCCGTGCCCAGGGTAGGCGCTCAAGGAGTGCCAGGGGGCCGTAAATAAAGCGCAGGCCGCCCGTGACGCCCGCGCCCACGGTGGCCCAAAGGCTCCAGCCGCCCAGGCCGGGAAAGCGCAGAAATGCCGCGCCCAGCAGCAGCGAGAGCCACAGTGCAAAAGCGTTCAGCGCCCCCAGGTCTCCCGGCACGTCCCAGACCGCGCAGGTGGTGACGGCCAGTAAAAAGGCCGTGCCCAGCAGGGTCAGCCCCGCCGCCGTGGGTCGTTCGCCGCGCCGCCGCAGCGCCCACAGGCAGGCGGCCACGAACAGGGCCACCCAGATGGGAACATTCACACCGAACCCGCCCCCCTGTGCGCCTGTCAGAATCTGCGCCGCCACGCCCAGTCCCAGTGCGATCAGGAAGGGCGTTGCGGCTCGTGCAGGACGGGGAACTGAAGGGGCGGGCGTGGAATGCCCGGAAATGGTGGGCGGCGCAGCGGGTCCAGCCATCGGGGTTCCGGTCATGCCCGTACCGTAGCGGCGGGACAATGGTGATGTCGTCCGCCTTTGGGGGGATGGAAGAGGTTTCGCGGCCCTAGCCTCCCCGCGCGAACCGCTGTTCCAGTCGGCGCTGCACCACTTCCAGTGCGCTGGACAAGGCCCAGTAGATCATCGCGGCGGCCAGATACGGCCCGAACGGCTCGAAGGTGCGGGCGATGACCAGTTGGGCGCTTCGCAGCAGTTCCACCACCGTGATCACCGACACCAGCGAGGTGTCCTTGACCAGCCCGATCAGGCTGTTGCCCAGGCTGGGCAGCGCCACCCTCGCGGCCTGCGGCAGGATGATCAGCCGCATGGTTTCCGCCTTGCTCAGGCCCACGCTGTAGGCCGCCTCGTGCTGCCCTCTGGGAATACTCAGAATCGCGGCGCGAATGGTCTCGGACAGGTAGGCGGCGGCGTTCAGGGTCAGGGCCAGCACGCCGCCCACCACCGGATCAAGGATGATGCCGAAACTGGGCAGGCCGTAATAGATCACGAAGATCTGCACCAGCAGCGGCGTGCCCCGGATAAACGACACGTACAGCCCGGCCAGCCAGCGCACCGGCCCCGGCGCGTACAGCCGCAGCAGCGTAACCGCCAGCCCCAGCGGCAATCCCAGCACCATCGCCGCCAGCGCAAAGCCGATGGTCAGCCGCGCCCCCACCAGCAGCGCGGGAACGGATGCCCAGGCACTCTGCAAGATCAGTTGAAGTTGTTGGGTGTCCATGCGGGGCGCTCCTTCGAAGGCGGTTTAAGGGTCAAACCATCCAACAGTCTAACGGCCAGAAGAATAAGTCACTTTTGCGGTTAGACGACTAGATCTGTCAACGGTTTGACCCGCCCCTCAACGCAAACCCCTCCCCACTGAACTGGGAGGGGTCCACGTGCACAGGCGGGTGCTCAGGGCTTGCTGACGTCCTGACCGAACCACTGCTGGCCGATTTTTGCCATCGTGCCGTCGGCCTTCATGTCTTTCAGGGCGGCGTCAATTGCGGTTTTCAGTCCTGTATTGGTTTTCTTGATGGCTATGCCCATGCTGTCCACCGAACCGGCGTTGCCCACGCCCTTGATCGGTAGGCCCTGCGATTTGGCGAGGTAGCCGATCAGCAGGCGGTCATTGTAGATGGCGTCCAGGCGGCCACTGGACAGGTCCGCCAGATACTCCGGGGTGCCGGGATAGGTGACCACCGTGATGCCGCCCGCGTCGCGCAAATCCTTCTCGAACACGGTGCCCAGCCCCACCCCCACGCGCTTGCCTTTCAGGTCTGCCAGCGTGTTGTAGTTCTGCCCCTTGGTGCTGCTGACGGCAATTTGTGGGCGGCTGAAGACGTAGGGATCGCTGAAGCCGATGCTCTTCTGGCGCTCGGCAGTGATGCCCACCTGGTTGATAATCACGTCGTATTTGTTTGCCTGCAACCCCGCCAGAATGCCGCTCCACTCGGTCAGCACGAACTCGGGCTTCAGGCCCAGCTTGGCGGCCAGTGCCCGCGCCACGTCCACGTCAAAGCCAGTTAGCACACCCTTGTCGTCTTTGAAGGTGAAGGGGGCGTAGGTGCCTTCCACAGCGATCTTCAGCACGCCTTTGCTCAGGGTGGGCGCGGTCTGGGCCAATGAGGACGTGGCGGCGGCGAGGATCAGTGCGGTGCCTGAAAGCAGAGCAGAACGGAATGCGCGCATGGCTTCTCCTTGAACACGGCCCATTGGAAGCGCCGTCAAGAGGGTGGGGGAATTGCACTGGCCCGATACAGGAGGAATGAAGCCGACTATAAGCCTCCTGGGAGGGACTGCTGTTCCGCTGTCTGGCGCACGGCCTGGGGCGGCAGCGCGAAACGGGGCAGGTGCCAGGGATGCCTTTCCCCCAGCGCGTGCGCCGCCAGCAATTCTCCAAGCAGCGGCGTGAACTTGAACCCGTGCCCCGAACAGGGAGAGGCCAACGTAATCTGCGGGCAGTCCGGGTGCGGCGCGAGGATGAAATCGCCGCCCGGCGCGCGGGTGATCAGGCAGGTCTGCCGTTCCATGACGGCGCTGGCCCCCGGCAGATAGCGCCGCATGAACGTGTCGGACGCCTTGCTGACCTGCGGCGGAACCTCAAATGTGCGGGTGTCGCCGCTGGTGACAGGACGCACCACATCCACACCAATTTTTACGCCAGGGACGCCGAAAGCTGGAAAGCCGTACGCCTGAAATTCATCATCGTGCGTGATGAACACCGGGAAGCGTTCCGGCTGGAAGGCGGCCAGATCATCCGGGCGGTAAAAGCTGGAGGCCGCCAGCGTCACGCTCAGCGAGGGTTGCAACCCCGGAACCAGACGCGGCAGCCACGCGCCCGCCGCCACGATCAGGTGGTCACAGGTGATGACGCCCATGCTGGTCCGAACGGCGGGTTGCTGTCCTGCCTGAATCTCCAGCGCCGCCACACCTTCCAGCACACGCGCCCCGTACTGGCGGGCGCGATCGGTCAGGACCCTCAGCGTGAGCTGCGGGCTGACAATTCCCGCTTCGGGTGAATACACGGCTTCCCAGTCGGGCGGCACCTGCCACTGCGGGTAGCGCCGGGCCAGTTCACGGCGGCTCAATCGCTCGGGGGCTGCGTCTAGCGCACTCAGCGAAGCGTGAACCCCTTCCAGACTGGGCGTTCCGGCGGGGCCGAGGTCCAGGCCCCTGGTGCGCCAGTACAACTGCTGTCCAGCCTCACGTTCTAGTGTCCGCCATGATTCCAGCGCCGCCAGTGCCAGTCCCGCGTACTCCGGTTCCTCGTAGGCAAGCCGGAAAATCCGCGACGGCCCGAAGCTGGAGCCGCGCCCGTGGCCAATCTGGAACTGCTCTAGCAGCAGCACATTCTGTCCGTGCCGGGCCAGCGCATACGCCGCCGCGCTGCCCGCTGCCCCCGCCCCGATGACCAGATGCTGGACGTGCTGCTTCATGGTCTGATTTTAAGGGCTTCCAGCAAAAACCCCTCCCATTACAGCGAGGAGGGGCGAGGTTCTACCGAGTAAAGGTTCAGGGCTTGCTGACGTCCTGCCCAAACCACTGGCTGCTGATCTTGGCATACGTGCCGTCGGCCTTGATCTGCAAGAGTGCTTTGTCAATCGCCGTTTTCAGGCCCGTGTTGCTCTTTTTCAGGGCAATGCCCATGGCGTCGGCGCTGCCTGTACCTGCGCCGCGAATGGGCAGGTTTTGCGACTTGATCAGGTAGCTCACCAGCAGGCGGTCGTTGTAGCCTGCGTCAATCCGGCCCGTTGTCAGATCGGCCAGCACTTCGGCGGCACCGGGGTAGGTCAGGATGTTGATGCCGCCCGTTGCCTTGAGCTGCGCTTCGTAGTTGCTGCCCAGGCTGCTGCCCACGCGCTTACCTTTCAGGTCGGCCAGGGTTTTGGGCGCAAAGTTGCCGTTTTTCTTCACGATGATCTGGGGCGTGCTGTAAACATACGGCGTGCTAAAGGCAATGCTTTTCTGGCGCTCGGGCGTAATAGCCACCTGGTTCACGATCACGTCGTACTTGTTGGCCTGGAGTCCGGCGATAATGCCGCTCCACTCGGTCAGCACAAATTCGGGCTTGAGGTTAAGCTTGGCGGCAACAGCCCTGGCAATATCCACGTCAAAGCCAGTGAGGTTGCCCTTTTCGTCTTTGTATGTAAACGGGGGGTAGGTGCCTTCCATCCCAATTTTCAGCGTTCCCTTCGTGATGGTGCTGGGCGCGGTGGCGGCGAGGCTGCTGGAGGCGAGAACGAGGGCGGACATTAACAACAGGTATTTCATGGGACTCCTTGAGGGGTTAAGGCTGAAGATCAGATCAGACAGCTCAGATCTCTGATCGTTAAACCAGTTTATAAAACAGAGCGGAACCAATTGTGAACCGAGTGCTGTATGGGCTTGAGCGAACCGTCATGTTCGCCTCGCCGCATCTCGCCTTCCGGTACGGTTGCCCCGCCCCCGCCGCCCTATCCTGCCAGGCATGGCCTTTCCCGACATTCAGAGCTTCATGCGCCTGCTGGAAGAACGCGGCGAACTGCTGCGCGTCTCCGCGCCCGTCAGTCATGACCTTGAAATCACCGAGATCGCGGACCGACTGGTCAAATCCGGCGGCCCGGCGGTGCTGTTTGAAAACGTGCGCGGCAGCGAGTTTCCTGTGGTCATCGGCCTGATGGGAACCCGTGAGCGCACCGCTCTGGCGCTGGGCGTGGGTGACCTGGATGATCTGGCGAAGAAGGTTCGCGCCCTGATTGACCTCAAGGGCAGCGGCGGCAAGCTGGGGATGCTGGGCAACGTTACCAAGCTCAAGGACGCCATGAACCTCCCGCCCAGGCGCGTCAAGACTGGTCCAGTACAGGAAATCGTCTGGCGCGGCGACGAGGTGGACCTGTCGCGCATCCCGGTCCTGAAATGCTGGCCGCTGGACGGCGGACCGTTCGTGACCCTGCCCCTCGTCATCAGCAATGACCCCGAAACGGGCGAGCGCAACATGGGCATGTACCGCATGCAGGTTATGAGTAAAAACACGACTGGGATGCACTGGCAGCGCCATAAAACAGGGACCAAGCATCTGGAGAAGGCCAAGCGGCTGGGGCAGAAGCTGGAGGTGGCGGTTGCCATCGGCGGCGATCCGGCATTGATCTACGCGGCCACCGCCCCCTTGCCGCCCATTCCCGGTCTGGACGAGTTCGCGCTGGCGGGCTATCTGCGCGGGCAGCGTTATCCGGTTACGAAGGGCATCACGGTCGATCTGGACGTGCCGGCCAACGCCGAATTCATTCTGGAGGGCTACGTGGACCCCGCTGAGGACTGGATCATGGAAGGGCCGTTCGGGGACCATACCGGCTTTTACACGCTGCCGGACCTGTACCCGCTGTTCCACGTCACCGCCGTGACCATGCGCCGCCAGCCCGTGTACCCTGCCACCATCGTGGGCCGCCCGCCGATGGAAGACGCCTACCTGATTGAAGCCTCCGAGCGGCTGTTCCTGCCAGCCGCGCAACTGATCATTCCCGAGATCACCGATTACCACATGCCCCCGGCTGGCGTGGCGCACAACCTCGTGTTCGTGGCCATCAACAAAACCTATCCGGGGCAGGCGTACAAGGTGGCGAATGGGATGTTCGGCCTGGGCCAGATGATGTTTGCCAAGGTGATCGTCGTGCTGGACGATGATGTGAAGGTCAATGACTTTGAAGCCGTGTGGCGTGCGGTGGCCGAACGCGCCGTGCCGGGCCGCGACACCCTGACCACACGCGGCCCGGTTGACGTGCTGGACCACAGTAGCCGGGGCTGGGGCTACGGCAGCAAGCTGATTATTGACGCCACCACCAAGCGCCCCGAGGAAATTGGCGGGGCCGAATCCAGCCGTGACCTTCAGGCGGGCGATCTGGCGCATGAGACGGTCTTCAGGCCGCACGCCGCCGCCGAGTTGCCGGACTTTGAAGGCGTGGTGGCCCAGCGGCAGAACGGGGACGGCTACTGGCTGGTGGCCCTGAACAAGACCCGCCCCGGTCAGGCGCGGGAGCTGGCGCAGGCGTTTGCCGCCCATCCCGCCGCCGCCGGAGTCCGTCACCTGCTGATCTGCGACGAATTCACCGACGTGAACAACATTCAGGACGTGTGGTGGACCATCCTCAACAACATCGACCCGGAGCGGGACGTGGTGCAGCACGGCGAAATCTTGACCTGGGACGGCGCACGCAAGCTGCCTGAAGAAGGCTTTGTGCGCCCCTGGCCCCCCAAAATTAGTATGGACCCGGCGGTGGTGGAGCGGGTCGAGGCGATGTGGCATGTGTACGGGTTGCCGGAGCAGTGGCGTTAGGCCGTCATCTGATACGGACTCCGATTGAATCGTTCGCAAAAATGATGAAGTCCGAGCGGATGTGAGAAAGAGAAGGACGGTTTCCGGGCGTGGAGTGAACAAACCAGAGCTTTCCCAGTTTGTTAACGAAACAGACGGAATTTGTATGAATCAAGGAAAGGCAGGGCGGAACGGTTGCAAGACCATCCCGCTCTGCCCTTTCTTAAGAACCTGCCTTACCAGCGGTACAGCACGCTGGACTTGCTGGTGATCACGTTGCCCTGCACGGCGCTCTGCACGGTCTGACCGTCGTAGCGGTTGATCAGGTCCGCCATCAGATCGCTGACGGTGCCGATGACGCCCGACATCATCTCGCCGTCACCGAAGGCGCTGTCGTCGAAGGTCATGTCCATGTCGTCGCCCATGTCGGTCATGTCCTCCATCCCCCCGGTCTGAGGCGTCGTCGCGCGGCCCTTGCCCGACTTGCCGGGGGTGGCCGGAACGGCGGCGACAGCGGCAGCATCCGTTATCTCCGCTGTGTCCACATCAGAAGTGTCCATATCGTCTATCTGGCCGTCCATCATTGCGCCGTTCGCACCCATGCCGCTTAGGATGGCCGCCGAGAGTTCCTCGCCGCTGATGTCGGCGGGATTGGGGGCATAGGTCCACCCGGCAGAAAAGAGGGGGTTGATCCCGGCGGCCATGAAGCCCGCATCCTGTGCGAGTGGCGCGGCACTTTCGTCCAGCGCCGTGTCCAACGCCGCCCTGCTGAAGGCCGTGATCAGGTAGTCACCCCGGAAGGCATAGACCATCTTGAGGTTGCCCAGCATGTCGTCCACCATTTTCAGGCTGCTGCTGGCTGCCGCGCCCCCGGCCACCGCCGCCGCGCCCATCTCGCCGGGCAGCTTCTGGCCCATGCCGCCGAATAGATCGTCCTTGAGCAGTGCTTTCAGGCTGCCTGATGCCCCTGCGATGGCCGCGTTCACGCTATCGGCGTATTCGGGCATCTGTGCCTGGGCCGCCGTCATGTCCGCGACGCGCTGGTAAGTCACGGTGTAATCCAGGCTGGACAGCGGGTTGCTGGCGTCCAGGCCCGACTTCATGCCCCCGGCCAGCGTGACCTGCGCGCATTCGTGGCCCAGCCACGCACCCGAACGTTCCAGGTGGCTGGCGAGCTGGCTATCGGACAGGAAGCCCAGTGGATCGAACAGGTCCAGGCGGGTCAGCCAGCGGCCCAGGTACGCGCCGGATTCGGGCGCGCAGGCCGAGGCCACCACGCTCTCTGCGTCGGCAGGGATAATGTCCTGCACGGTAAAATCGGTGCTGTCGGTCAGGATGCGGTACAGCGGTTTGTCCTTGCCCTGCGCGTTGGCGGCGTGGGCGGAGGCGGCGGTCAGGCCCGCAGCGGTGGTGGTAAAGCCCGCCGCGTACTGTCCCAGTGTGTCCAGCGCGTCCACGATGGGCGACAGCAGGCGCGGCAGCATGATGGCCTTGCCCAGCGCGCCGCGAATGACCTTGGCGGTGGCCGAGAAGTTTAGGAACAGCGACAGTTCCTGCGGCCCCGTTGCCCGTCTGGGCACCGTGTAGGCCGACGAATTCATCAGTTGCGGGGCTGCCTTACCACTTAGGCGGCCCAGGTAACCCATCAGCAGGTCCTTGTTGGTGGAGACGTAGACCAGCCCGTTCGCCATACCCGCGAAGGTGTCGCCCTGCCGTGAGAAGGTGTAATTGCCCACCCGCGCGCCCTTTCTGGAGTCCATCAGACTGGTGAAGAACTCGCCAGAAAGTTTGTCCACCTTTGAAACTGCCAGCAGTTCCGGCGAGAAGGTGCCGCCCGCATTGCCCACCGAAAAGACGCCTGCCACCGCTTCCTGGCCCAGCGAACCCTTGAGAATCTGCTGAAAGCCGCCGATCATCTGGCCGCCCTCGTCTCCACCAACAAAGCCGTTAACTGCTGAGGCCAGCAGGCCAGAGAAGCGGTCAATCGCCCCACCCGCGTTCTTCGTTTCCAGCGTCAGCAGTGCCCCGGCGGGCAACCCCTCGGCCAGGGAGGCGGCGCGTGCAGTGGAGGCCGTACCCAGCAGAAGGGCCGTCAGGAGCAGAGCGTTTTTCATTCTTACATCATAAGGAAACTGACGGGAGAATAAGTCGGACATTAGATGTATGCGTCCCTCACCCCCCAGCAGATGAACGCAGAATGGGCAGACGATTCTGGCCCGCATTTCGCTGGCGTGTGGTCTGGAGGCAATGCTGGACGCCGCTCAAGGCAGCACGATCCTGGGTTCCGGCCCCTTACCGCGTGCCAGCCGCTGAACCTCGCGCAGAGTGGCGTCGCCGTCCGTCTGGACGCCGTGCTTGCGAAAGCTGGTGGCCAGACTCTGGGCGTCTCGGCGCAGCAACTCGGAGAAGTTGGGGTTCTGGCGGGTGGTCAGTTGTGGAAAGTCGATGATGATCACGGTGTTCTCCCACCACAGCAGGTTGTAGGTGCTGTAGTCGCCGTGCGCGTAGCCCAGCCGCAGCATGTCGGCCAGCCCTTGCACGGATTGTTTCCAGGCGCTGTTCGCCTCGGCGGGGGTCAGGTGGGCCTCGCTTAGCCGGGGGGCCACCTCGTCCTCGGTGCCGATCAGGCGCATCAGCACGGCGGGAACGGTTTCGGCGCAGACCTTGACGTTCGGCCCAACCAGGGGTTCGGGAACATTCAGCCCCGCTTGCCACAGCGTCCACAGGTGCGCGTACTCGGCGCAGACCCAGTCGGCTTGCAGCATCTCCAGTCCCTTTCTGGTGCGGCCCTGCATCGCCCGCGCGGCGCGTTCGTCCAGCACCACCTGACCCTCGCGGTACACGGCGTCGTTCTTGAAACTGCGGGCTTCTATCTCGCGGTACAGCTTGACCAGCACGCTTCCGCGCGGGCCGCGGGCCACATACGCGGTGGCCTCCTTGCCGCTCTTGAGTTCGGCCACGATCTCGGTGATGTGTCCGGTGTCGATCAGGCGGCGAATGGTGTCGTCGGCGATTCTCTCCGGGTCTTCGGCAGTCAGGTCATCCAGTCTGCGGCGGCCCAGCAGTTTCTTTTGCCTGAACTTGCTGCGGCGCTCGGGCGTGATATCTGCGCCCTCCAGCTCTGCATCAAGCCAGCGGGCGTTCATGGATGCCTCTGGGGTCTAGACCAGTCTGGGTCCGAAAGTAGAGGCGGCACTCTGATGTGGATCAGCAAAATTACTCCGTGTTGCGGGGGCGGGGATGGCTATTCCTGGGGCCTTCGGAAGATCAATGATGTTGATTTCGGTCATATGCAGCACCTCCTTTTCGGTGATGGGTAAAGCGTAGCAGGCAAAAGACGGGACTAGGCCATCATGCCTAATGCGGTGGACATTACTTTCCCACTCGTTATTCCTGACATGACGAAGCCGCGCCTCCACAGTTGTTGTGAGGGCGCGGCCTGTTCTGACCTTGTTCCGGTTCTGTTGGTTCTGGGCTGGGGAAGGCGGGGCTTCCTCCGGGCTGGCCTGCGAACACACTGTTGGCGTTCCCGTTCCGGTGCCGACATAATACGCCGCAAGCATAATCATGTCAAGTCTATCTGTGTATGAAGCCTGAGTATGAAGTGGCCTGGATATTCGGCCCCGGCGTTGGACAGGGAGGAACATCTGTATTCACCCGGCGCATATGCAGGAAGTGCGCCATTTGGCTTAGGGTGGAAATTCGTTCCCTGCCTGCCTGTCGGCGAGGATATCGCTATGAACGATCCACATGAACACCTACCTGGAGGCGATTTCACGCTACGTCCCTTCCAGAACGCCGATGCCGCCGCTGTTGCCCGCCTCGTCACAGACGGCGTTCGCGGCCACTGGACCTATCCGCCGGAGCGCTTCCGCGCAAGTGCCGATCCGTTGCGTCGTCGCCTTGTCGCATCGAGTGGAACGGAGATTGTCGCCACCGCTAACCTGTCGCCTTTCGGGGATGCCACCCCCGACGCCCTGCGCCTTGATCTGGCTGGAGACGGGGCCGCCTTTACGCCGCTGTATCTGGCGCTGCTCGCCGATCTGCCCCACGGTTTTTCACGGCTGCTGGGTGTGACCCGCGAGGATTTTGGTGAGCAGATGGGCTTTTTTGGTGCTGCAGGCTTCCGCAACGCCTGGCAGTCCTGGGGCGCACACCTGGACCTGAGCGGCTTCGATTTCGCCGCCTTTCAACCTCTGGAAGAACGCCTCTTTTTGAAGGCCTATGAAGTCGAGCGGCTTTTCAACGATGCGCCGGAAGCTGACTGGGCCGCTTTATACGCTTTGCATCAGCGCGGGCTGGCCGACGCGCCGCGCAATCCCACCACCACGCCCGAGCCTCTGACGCAGGCAGGGCTGCGCGAGACCATTGTGCGCGAGGAAACGGTGTTCGTGGTCCGCTGGCGCGGCGAGATCGTGGCCCTGACCCGCCTGACTCCGCAGGGGCCTGAAGTGGAGAGTGAGAATACCGTGACCCACCCGGACCACCGCTCACGCGGGCTGGCGACGCTGGTCAAGGCCCGCGCACTGGCCTGGGCCGTGGGCGAGGGCTTTCTGAAGGCGGGCACGGGCGGCACGGTCCTGAACCTGCCGATGCTGCGCGTGAATACCCGGCTGGGCTACCGCGTGGAGCGCATGTGGGTGACCTGGGAGCGTGAGCTGGTCCCGCGCTTCACCCCGGAATGACCCGGCTGGATGAGCGTTGGCCCAAGGCTGAGCCAGTAGATGTGCTAAATGTAGCAGCGGTCACCAAGACTGGTCTTCTAGAATGGCCTGGATGCCGGAGAACGCCCTGCGCGAACGGATGCTGGAAGCCACCCGTCGCCGGGGCTATCTGGTGCTGTGCGCGTGTTCGGTGGCGGTCCACTCGGCCATCGCCACGCGGGAATTGCCGCATGGCAACTGGCGGGCCGCGATGTTGGCCCTGCTGAGTGCTGCGCTGCTGCCCGCCATCCTGAGTCGCCGGGTCTCGGCGCAGCGGCTGGATACGCTGGTGGTGTGGTGCGCGAACATCGGGGCCAGCTATTTCCTGTGGGACTTCTCCAGCCGTGGCCTGGGCCTGGGCGCGCGGGAGTCGCTGACAGTCCCCCTCTTTTTCGCGGTGTGGTTCGGGCTGCTGCCGCTGAAACAGGCCGCCCTGCGCGGCGGGGTGATGTACCTGGTGCTGGCCGCACTGGTGCTGCGCCACTGGCCCACCGATCCGGTGCCGCTGCTGTATATCGGCTTTCTGCTGTTCCTGATCGGGCAGATGACCGTGGCCGGGCGGCAGATTCAGCAGGAACTGTCGCGCACCGCCCGTTACGCGGATCTGGCCCTGACCGATCCGCTGACCGGGCTGTTCAATCGCCGCTCGATGGAACGGCGGCTGGAGGACCACTACAGTCCGCAGGCCATTGCGTCTCAGCCCGTTGCCGTCACCCCGCCTGCCGCCGTGGAGGGGCCTGCGCCCATCGGAATCCTGCTGATCGACGTTGATCTGTTCAAGGCGGTCAACGACACCCACGGCCACGTGACCGGGGACCGGGTGCTGGTGGCCGTGGGACAGACGCTGCGGTCCTGCGCCCGGTCCGGCGATCTGGCGTTCCGCTGGGGCGGCGAGGAATTCGTGCTGCTGGTGGCTGCGGGTGAGCGGGCCGCGCTGGAGCAGATCTGCGGGCGCATTCACCGCGCGCTGGCCGAGCAGGACTGGCCGCAGGCCCTGCCCCGTGTCACGGTCAGCATCGGTGCGGCGCTGTCGGGCGAGGCGCAGGACGCGGCGGAACTACTGAAGCTGGTGGACCGCCGCCTGTACCGTGCCAAGGATGCGGGCCGCGCCCGGATGGTCATGGATGAAGCGCAGGCCACCGATCTGTCTGATGAGAGCCGGGCCTTCAGCGCCGCGCCGCCAGAACTGGCTTCTTCCGGATAGCGGGGCTATTGAATGGCTGCAACGCTATGGCTGCGGGGACGCCTCTGTGTGGAGACAGTGGGGACAATTGAGCCTGTCGGCGTGGCCTAGACTACGCCTGTCTCTGGCAGACGGCTCCCCTCTCCGCGCTGGTTTTCCGCTGGCCGCTGCCGCCACACCTTCACCAAGGAGTTGTCCCATGTCCCTCCCCACCTCCCGCCGGATGTTGCTCGGCGCTGTCCTGATGACGGTCCTTGGGTTGCCTGCGCTGGCCCAGCACACGGACCACGCCATGCCCATGCCTGCCGCCACAGCCCAGAAGACGGCCCAGAAGTCCACTGGCACGCTGCCCATCAAGTCCATGAACGCCACCGTGGTGGCCGTGCCGCCGATCATCACGGAAACCAGCGTCTTCGGCACGCTGATGAACACGGGCAAGACGCCGATCGTCATCAGCGGCGTGAGTTCCACCGTCGCCGGTCACGGCATGTTGATGGTCACCAGGAAATCTGTGGGCGGAATGCAGGGCATGAGCATGACCAAGACCCTGACCATTCCCGCCGGGGGAAAGCTGGTTCTGAGCGACACGGGCGATCACCTGATGCTGATGAAGCTCAAGCGCCCGCTGAAGGTTGGCGAAACGCTGACCCTGACTCTGAGTGCCACCGATGGACGGACCTTCGCCCTCAAGGCCACCGTCAGGAAGCCCTGAGCGTATGACCGAATTGCCTGTAACCTCCGAGATTCAGACGGGTCCGGTGCGCCGTCCGTGGTACGTGTCGGCGCTGCTGGCGCTGGCCGCCGTGGCATTGCTGCTGGGTGCGGCCTGGGGCTTCGCACGCCTCAAGAGTCCTTACCCCTTTTATGGCACCGCCTACAACGGCAACACGGCGGCAGCAGGCTTCAAGGGCACCGATCAGGACGGCAAGCCCTATGCCTTCGTGCCGGGGCAGGACAACAAGGTCACGGCGCTGTTCTTCGGTTTCACCCACTGCCCCAACATCTGCCCGCTGACCCTGGCGTATCTGGACAAGGTCAAGGCGGCGCTGCCCGAGGGTGAACGTGACCGCTTTCAGACCGTGCTGGTCAGCGTGGACCCGGCCCGCGATACCCCTGAGCGCCTCAAGGCCTACGTGGAGTATTTCGGCAAGGCTGAAGGAATTCAGGTTCCCGAACCCGCTCTGAGCGAGGTGGCCCGCGATTACGGCGTCGGCTATCAGCGCGTGGAAGTGAAGGGCGCGGATTACCAGATGAACCACACCACCGCCACCTACCTGATCGACGGCGCGGGCAGGTTGCGTCTGCTGTGGGACTACACCCAGTTGCCGCAGGTGGACCGCGTGGTGGCCGACGTGCAGCAGGTGCTGGAGACTTCCCCATGAGGACTACAACATGAGCGCCCCCGTCACGGTTCCTGGCTCCATCAACCTCGATCCCACGCTGGCCGATCTGCTGATCCCGGCCCCCGATCTGCTGTTCCTGATTCCCACGCTGCTGGTGGCCGGATACTACGTGTGGCGCTTCATCGTGTCGCGCCGCAGCGCCGAGGGCCGTGCCCGCTGGCCGGTGTGGCGGGCCGTGCTGTTCGCGCTGGGCATGGTGCTGCTGCTGATGACCACGCAGAGCCGCGCCGCCACCCTGACCGGCAGCAGCATGGCGCTGTACATGGGCCGCCTGATGCTGCTGGCCGAGATCGTGCCGCCGCTGCTGGTGCTGGGTATTCCGCGCGGAATCAGGATCAACCCGCGCGGCGCGGCAGCCCGCGTGCTGGGCGTGCTGCTCGATCCGTGGGTGGCGCTGGCGGTGTGGGCCGCCGTGATCATCTTCTGGAACGTGCCTGCCGGGTTTAACGCCAGCGTGGTCACCAATACCGCCGCCGCGCTGCTGCCCGCGCTGTATCTGCTGAGCAGCCTGCTGGTCTGGAGCGTCATTCTGCGCCCGCTGCCGAACGTGCAGCCCGCCGGAATGGGATCGCGCGGGGGTTTCGGCCTGCTGGCGGCGCTGCCCATGATGAGTGTGGCCTCGGTGTGGCTGTACGCGCCGAACGTGCTGTACACGCCCTACGTGAACGCGCTGTGCCTGTGGAACCTCTCGCCGCTGCAAAATCAGCAGCTCTCGGGCTGGATCATGATGCTGGCCGGGATTCCGGCGCTGGCACTGGCGTTTATCCAGTTGTTCCAGTGGCTGGTGCAACTGACCGGGGGCGACGAGCCGACGCCGAGCTGAGTGTGTTCCCTTTCCCGCCCCATCCTGTGCCCGGTGGAACGGCGACTGGCTGGGGCTTTTTATGTGGCGCACTGTGGGGCCAGCTCACCGCTGAAGGTGACGGCGATTCAGGTTCCAGTGTGGCAAGTGCTGAAGCAGGATGGGGCCGAATATTGATTGGCCATCCGCCGTTTGCGAGAACGTGAGCCGGGGCCGGGGCAACCGCTGCGCGAGCGTGGATAATACTTCTCTAGGCGGGGGGGACACCCGGCAGCGTGCCGATGCCCTACGCTAGACACCATGCACTGCACACGCCATGAAGTGCGTCCCGTGAGGCGCATATGGAGGGCCAAGATGGTCAACACAGCATGATTCGTAAAGAACGCGCAATTCTGGCGCTGGAAGATGGCACGGTCTACCGGGGCTACGCATTCGGACACCGGGGCGAGACCGTGGGCGAGGTGGTCTTCAACACCTCCATGACCGGCTATCAAGAAATCATGACCGATCCCAGCTACAACGGGCAGATCGTGACCATCACGTATCCGCATGTGGGCAACTATGGCGTGGCGATCTACGACATGGAGAGCAACAAGCCCTACGTGCGCGGCTTCATCTCCCGCGAATTTAGCGGCGAGTACAGCAATTACCGTGCCCAGCAGTCGCTGGAAGCCTTCATGCAGCAGTACGGCGTGGTGAGTATTCAGGGCATCGACACCCGCGCCCTGGTGCGCCGCCTCCGCACGGGCGGCGTGGTCAAGGGCGTCATCGCCCACCGCTCGTATACCCACCCCAAAGACCCCTACGGCGAGTTTTCCCCGGAAGAGGAGAGCGTGTACGTGCAGCGGGCCAGAGACCATCAGGACATCGACGGCTTTGACATGACCAAAGACGTGACCACCGCCCTGCCCTACGCCTTTCCCACCCTGCGCCACGGCAAGCGCGTGGTCCTGATGGACTTCGGGATCAAGCACACCATCATCGAGCGGCTGGCAGAGGTGGGCATCGAACCTATCGTGGTCCCGGCGCACACCACCCCGGCGCAGGTGATGGCCCTGCAACCGCACGGGCTGTTCCTGAGCAACGGTCCCGGCGATCCCGCCCCGCTGGAATACGCCCACAAAACGGCCTGGGAACTGATGGGCCTGCTGCCCACCTTCGGCATCTGCCTGGGGCACCAGATTCTGGGGCTGGCGGCAGGGGGCCAGACCTTCAAGATGAAATTCGGCCACAGGGGCGGCAACCAGCCTGTCAAGAATCTGCTGACTGGCAACGTGGAAATCACTGCGCAAAACCACGGTTACGCGGTGGACCTGGAAAGTATTCCTAATGGCGCATTCGTCGCCACCCACATCAACCTCAATGACGGCACGCTGGAAGGCATGGCGCACAGCCGCTACCCGGTCTTTAGCGTGCAGTATCACCCCGAAGCCTCTCCGGGGCCGCACGACAGCCGCTACCTGTTTGACCGTTTTATTGAAGAAATTGACGCTTTTGACGGCGCAACGGGCACGCCCGCTGAGAAAGCCTTGACCGGGCGACTGGGCGTTTAAGCCGCCTTCAGGTTTTCCAAAGCCCCAACCTGTCTCTTCTTACCGTCCATGCCGCAGCCTTGCATAAGACTGCGGCGTGCCTGTTTCTGCACAATTCAGCGTCGCAGACTCCCGCCCCGTTCAACTCGTCTGGTTCAAAAAGGACCTGCGTGTGGCGGACCATCTGCCGTTGCGTGAGGCGGCGGCGCGCGGCCCCGTCCTGCCGCTGTTTATCTACGAGTCGGAACAGCTTGGGCACGAGGAATTTACTGGACAGCATCTGACCTACCTGAATGACTGCCTGCGCGAATTGGACGGCAATTTGCGTAGGCTGGGCACGCCGCTGGTGGTGCGGCAGGGTGAGGTGGTGGAAGTGCTGGAGAAGCTGAGCCGCGAGCTTCCGCTCGGCGGCGTGTGGGCGCATCAGGAAACGGGGAACGGCGTGTCCTTCGCGCGGGACAGACGGGTCAGGGCCTGGGCGCGGGCGCGTGGGCTGCCGCTGACCGAACTGGCGCAAAACGGTGTGGTGCGCGGCATGAAAAACCGTGACGGCTGGGCCGATGCCTGGGAAGAACGCCTGGGAACGCCGCCCCTACCCGCGCCGGAAAAGTTGTGTGGAACGTCCATTTCACCCCGCCGGATCATGTCTCACGCTGAACTCGGTGTGGAGCCGGACCACAAAATCATCCCCCCTGGCGGCGAATCGGTGGGCTGCGCCACCCTGGATTCCTTCCTGGCCGTGCGCGGCGTGAACTACATGCGCGAGATGAGCAGTCCCCTGAGCGCGGAGGAAAGCTGCTCGCGCCTAAGCGGGCCGCTGGCGTATGGCACCGTTTCGCTCAGAACCGTCGTAAGCGCCACCCGGCAACGTCTCGCCGCCGTGCGCGGCGACACCTGGGCCGATCCGCGCTGGGTGCGTTCGCTCCGAAGCTATGAAAGTCGGCTGCACTGGCACTGCCACTTCATGCAGCGCCTGGAGTCTGAACCAGGGATGGAGTTTCGCAACCTCAACCGGGCGCTGGACGGATTGCGCGAGGACGAGTGGAACCCGGAGTTCTATGACCGCTGGGCGCACGGGCAGACCGGTTACCCGCTGATAGACGCCTGTGTCCGGATGCTGCGGCAGACCGGCTGGCTCAATTTCCGAATGCGGGCCATGCTCGTTTCCTTTGCCAGTCAGCACCTGTGGCTGCACTGGCGGCAGCCGGGGCTGTTTCTGGCGCGGCAGTGGCTGGACAACGAACCCGGCATCCACTGGTCCCAGATGCAGATGCAGAGCAGCACGGTGGGCATCAACCGCGTCCGCATCTACAGTCCTACCCGGCAAGCGCGCGAGCAGGACCCGGACGGCATTTTCATTCGCCGCTGGGTGCCGGAGCTGGCGGACATGCCAGGGGATTTTCTACATGCGCCCTGGGAGTGGAGCGGGGCCGCCCGGCTGAATTATCCGCCCCCTATCGTGGATGAGAACAAAGCTGGGCGGCTGGCCCGCGCCCGGATTGCCGCCGCCCGCGCCTCGCCGGAGTTTGAGCTGGAATCCCGGCGCATCTATCTCAAACACGGCAGCCGCAAGAAAGCCGCCATTCGCGCCGAGAGAGTGGCCAAAGGTCTGCCCGCCAAACCTCTCAAAAAGACGCCCACCAAACCGCCCACCCCCAGGAGAAAACCCATGAGCGATCAACCAGACCTGTTCGGCAACGCGCCCGACGCCGCCAAACCCATCATTCCCGCCGGACTGCCAGAGTCGTGGAAGGAGGCGCTGGCCGGGGAATTCGCTGCGTCATACTTCCACGAACTCAAGGATTTTCTGGTGGAGGAACGCGCCGCGCAGACCATCTACCCGCCTGCCGCCGACGTGTTCAACGCGCTGCGGTTCACGCCGCTGGACAACGTCAAGGTCTTCATTCTGGGGCAGGACCCGTACCACGGCCCCAATCAGGCGCACGGCCTGAGCTTCAGCGTGCGGCCCGGTGTGCGCGTTCCCCCCAGTCTCCAGAACATCTACAAGGAATTGCAGACCGACATTCCCAGCTTCACGCCGCCGCGTCACGGCTACCTGCGGGCCTGGGCCGAGCAGGGCGTGCTGATGCTGAATGCTGTGCTGACCGTGCGGGCGGGGCAGGCCAACAGCCACGCCAACAAGGGCTGGGAGAGCTTTACGGATGCGGTGATCAAGGCCGTGAATGCCAAGGAGGAGCGCGTAGTCTTCGTGCTGTGGGGCGCATATGCCCGCAAGAAGGCCAAGCTGATCACCAATCCCAACCATGTGATCGTGGAATCTGCCCATCCCAGCCCGCTGAGCGTGACCAAATTCATGGGAACCAGACCTTTCAGCAAGGTGAACGCCGCGCTAGAAGAAGCCGGGGAAACGCCGATTGACTGGCAGTTGCCGATGCAGGCGCAGGAGTGAGCGTTTAAATGCGGAACAACGATCAGCGCGAACATTATCTCACCGCACTTAAAAATGGCAAAGTTGGCATTTTTAGACAGGAGACATCGCTGGAGGCATTGCGTGCAGCGTTGCCTGAAATGGAATCAGGACACACAGAGGGATTCTTTTATTTACCCGGTTTTGAAATCTGGTTCGCTGACAGTCTGAGGCGTGTGATCTTTGATCTTGAGGACATCAAATCGAACGCTGCCAGCCTAAAAGTTCTGGGCAAAATCCAAGCCGTCTTGGTACGTTCAATTGCCCATTTAACCATTGACGAGCTTGCAACAGAAATGATCGAGAAGGGAATAGATTTCATCAGGCTTTCGGGTAAGGAAGAGCTTGTTGCCTTATCTCGTTTTAAGTCTCCCGCCAACATTTTCATTCAAGGAAAGGCCAACGAATTGCATCATCTCATTCTTGAATTTGATAATCGCTTCTCTTGTATTGCGCCATTCAAGAAAATTGAAGTCATTGATGGACTAACGAATGGGGTAAATGTGAAGTTTCGGGGGAGTGAATAATGCCGGGCCGCACCGAAATCTTGCAGGAGGAATACCTGCGCCGCGAGGGCAACGATCCGAAGAAATTCAAATACTTCTGGCCGGACGGCACGAGTTACAAGGACGAAGACGGCATCTCCCGTATCGCCAGTCTGGCCGTGCCACCCGCGTACACTGACGTCTTTGTCTCGCCCGATGCGGATGCCGAGTTACAGGCATTTGGCCGCGACGCCGCCGGACGTCTCCAGTACCGCTATCACCCTGATTTCGTGCAGGCCGGGGCACTGAAGAAATGGCAGCGGCTGACGCGCTTTGCCACTGCTTTACCGACACTGCGCGAGGTCACCACCTCCGATCTGCGTCTTCAGGGACTGCCGCCGCGCAAGGTGATGGCCCTGATGACCCGGCTGCTGCACGTCGCGCATTTCCGGGTGGGCAGTGACGCCTACGCCAAGCTGCACAAAACGTATGGCCTCAGCACGCTGCGCCAGCGGCATGTCACGCTGGAGGGCAACCTGATCACCTTCAACTTCCGGGGCAAGCACGGCATCACGCAGAACAAGGCCACGCGCAACCCCACGCTGGCGGGCAACATCGGCAAGCTGCTGGAACTGCCCGGCCCGTGGCTGTTTCAGACGGTGGGTGATGATGGCCGCCGCCGCGTTCACGCCCCGGAACTGAACCATTATCTGAAGGAGGTGATCGGCCCCTTTACCGCCAAGGATTTCCGCACCTGGGGCGGCACGCTGCTGGCCGCCGAATATCTGGCCGAGGCCGGGGTGGCGGGAACCGAGCGCGAGACCCGTAAGGTGCTGGTGGACTGTGTCAAGCATGTGGCCGAGGACCTGGGCAACACGCCCGCCGTGACGCGTGGCAGTTATATCTGCCCTGTCATTTTTGACCGCTATCTGGAGGGCAAGGTGCTGGACGACTACGAACCTCGCGCCGGACGCCTGCCCGCCGAACTGGAGGGCTTGAGCCGCAGCGAGGCGGCCTTAAAGCGGCTGCTGGAGAGTGAGAAGGTGTTGAAGGTGGGGCGGGGGAAAAGAGCGGCTTAGCGCCCAGACTTACAGCTTCAGCAAATCGCGCCCCACTTCCTTCAGACTCTGTTTCCCACTCAGGGCCAGGGCCAGCCTCACTTCACCCTTCAGCAGCTCCAGTACGCGGCGCACGCCTTCCTCGCCCCCTGCCGCCAGACCCCACAGTGCGGGGCGACCCAGAAAGACGGCCCGCGCGCCCAGGGCCAGCGCCTTGAGAACATCCGTGCCGCGCGAAATGCCGCCGTCCAGATAGATTTCCATGCGGCCCGCCACCGCGTCGGTGATTTCGGGCAGGGCGGCAATGGCGCTGATGGCGGTGTCCAGTTGCCGCCCGCCGTGGTTGCTGACCCAGATGTGGCAGCCGTGCTGCACGGCCAGTTCGGCGTCCTCGGCAGTCAGGATGCCCTTGAGGACAACGGGTAGCCCGCTCAGGGATTTCAGCCAGTCCAGATCGCGCCAGCTCAGGCTGGGGTCCACCAGTCCCTGGAAGTGCCGGACCAGCTGGGAGCCGCTGTGCGTTTCCAGCCCGGCCAGTGCCTCGCGTGACCCGGCGTTCGGCACTTCCAGGTGTGGCGGCAGGTTAAAACGGTGGCGTTCATTGGCCTCGCGGCGGCCCACGAAGGGCGTGTCCACCGTCAGCACCAGCGCCCGTGCCCCGGCAGCCTCGGCCCGGCGCACGAGGCCCGCCGAGACCTCGCGGTCCCGGTACAGATAAAGCTGGAACCACAGCCGCCCCGCTGCCGCCCGCGCCACGTCTTCAATCGGGGTGTTGGAAAAGGTGCTGAGGGTCATCACGCTGCCCAGTCCAGCGGCGGCCCGCGCCGTTGCCAGCTCTGCATCTGGGTGGGCCAGTCCGTGAAAGGCGCTGGGGGCGATGCCCACCGGAAAGTCCAGCGGCAGGCCCAGCACCGATGTTGTCGTCTGCACCTCCGAAACGTCCACCAGCATGCGCGGACGCAGACGGATGCGTGCAAAATCCTCGTGGTTGGCGCGGTGAGTGTGTCCGTCATTTGCGCCGCTGGCGTAGTAGTCTAGGGCGTTCTGATCCAGCCGGGCGCGGCCCAGCGCCTCGATCTCGCTCAGGTTGACAGCCTGTGCGAGCGCTTCCAGATGTATCTCTGTCGGTGGAATGGTGGTCATGGGCCAGGGTAGCAAGCGCGTGTGCGCGAGGAAGGAGAAAAGAGCTGCTTCGTGTGCCCTCCGACAGCCGCACACGCCCATCCCTGCCATGCTGACCCATGTTCCGTTCCCGTCCGAAACCCGAAAAACCCCGCGCCGGGCAGGAGAGCGTCTGGGACTACCCGCGCCCGCCCCGGCTGGAGCGCACCCACAGGCGCATTGAAATCTGGCTGGGCGGCGAGAAGATTGCCGACACCACCGAGGCGTTTCGCGTACTGGAAACCAGCCACCCGCCGGGCTATTACCTGCCGCCCGAAGCCTTTGCTCCGGGTGTGCTGGCCCGTGCCCAGGGCAGCAGCATGTGCGAATTCAAGGGCGCGGCGACGTACTGGACACTCTCGGCAGGGGGTAAAACGGCAGAGGCGGCAGGCTGGAGCTATGAATCCCCCACGCTTGCCTTCCGCGACATGGCTGGGTACATCGCCATTTATCCGGGGCGCATGGACGAATGCCGTGTGGACGGCGAGAAGGTCATCCCACAGCCGGGCAACTTCTACGGCGGCTGGATCACTGAGGATGTGGTGGGGCCGTTCAAGGGCGCGGCGGGAACGATGGGCTGGTAAAGAAAGAGTGTGAGCGGGCACGGCAGCGCTCTTTCCTCTGCATTCCGCAAACGGCGTTTCTCTATCTGCCTTGCTAACCTGACCCCATGACCGACGCCCCCATCCGCACCCGCCTTGACGCCCTGGCCCCGGCGCTGCGCCACTTTCACTCCGCATTGCTGGACTTTGCCAAGGGAGAATACGAATTTCTGCACGGCCCGGTGGGTAGCCCCTTTGAGCTGTATTCCCTGGTGATGAACAACCCGGATTTCCAGTGGTTGCGTCCACTGTCGGGCCTGATGGCGACGCTGGACGAGGTGCTGGACGCCAAGAACAAGATCCTGACCGAGCAGAACCTGACCGATATACGCGGCGCACTGGGCCTGCTGTTCTCGGAGAGCGATACCCGCTTTGCCGACTTCCGGGCCGGATATACGCGTGCGAAGGGCGACAACCGCGTGCGCGAGACGGAAGCGAAGTGGCGCGAAGTTCTGAACAGCCTGGAAGCCTGAATGCTGAGCCTTCAATGAAGCTGGTTGTGGGACTCGGAAACCCTGGCCTCAAGTACGCCCAGACCCGCCACAACGTCGGCTGGCTGGTGGTCAATGAATTGGCCCGCCGCGCCGGGGGCAGTTGGCTCAAGGCCAAAGATGCGGAGGTCTGCGAGGTGCGCCTCGGTCCTGCTCCGGGTGAAAAGGTGCTGCTGGTCAAGCCACAGACGTTTATGAACGCGTCGGGTAAGGCCGTTGCGCCCCTATTTTCCTTTTATAAGCTGGAACTGGGTGGTCTGCTGGCTGTTCAGGACGATCTGGACAGCCCCTTTGGACTGCTGAAATTCCGTTTGGGCGGGCGGCACGGCGGTCAGAACGGCGTGCGCGACATGATCCGCCTGCTGGGTTCAGAGGGCTTCGCGCGGCTGAAAGTGGGTATCTCGCGCCCACCCGCTGGCCGTGATCCGGCGGACTGGGTGCTGAGCAAATGGCATCCTGACGAGGCCACGACGCTGGCGGAACTGGTGCGGCTGGGCGCGAACGCAGTGGAGGTCTGGGCGGCGCAGGGACTGGCCGAAGCCCAGGGGCAGTTCAACGGCACGGATCTGCGGCCTGAACCTCCAGCCCCGGCACCTGCCACGCCCGCGTCCAGCGAAAGCGAACCTCAAGATGCAGAGGCATCGGCTCAACCCGTTCAGGGCTTACCCTGAGCGAATGGCAAAAGCTAAATCGGTTCCTGATTCCGCAGCAGAGTTGAGATTAGACGTATTGATGCACCTCTCCAACCTTCCCGGCGTTCCCGGCCAGGAAGACGCGGTGCGCGATTTCGTGCTGGACGAACTGGACGGGCTGGCCGACGATGTGCGCGTGGACGCGCTGGGCAACGTGATCGCCACCCGCAACGGCGAGGGCAAGAAGGGCAAGCGCGAGCGCGTGATGGTCAGTGCCCACATGGATGAGATCGGCTTTCTGGTGCGCTTCATTGATGAGAAGGGCTTCGTGCGCGTGCAGGCGCTGGGCGGCTTTGACACCCGCAACCTGTTCGCGCGGGACGTGACTGTGCATGCGCGCGGCGGGGCACTGCCAGGGATCATGACGCCGGGCGGCAAGCCCATCCACATCTCGACTGCCGAGGAACGCAAGAAGATCCCCGAGGTCAAGGAGTTCTTCATTGATCTGGGCCTGGACGCTGAGGAAGTCAAGCGCCGTGTCCGCGTGGGCGACATGGTGACGCTGGATCACACCGCCCGCCGCGTCGGCTCGCTGGTCTGCGGCAAGGCGATGGATGACCGCGCCTCTGTGTTCATGCTGCTGGAAGTGTTGCGCCACTTCCGCAAAACGCCGCCCAAGCATGACCTGATCGCCGTCTTCAGCGTGCAGGAAGAAGTCGGTCTGCGTGGGGCCATTACCGCCGCCTATGGCGTGGAACCCACTGTGGGCATCGGCCTGGACGTCACCCTCGCGGTGGACACCCCTGGCGTCAGCCCGGATGAAGCGGTCACGCGCATGGGCGAGGGCATCGGCATCAAGGTCTTTGATTCCAGCATGATCTCCACCCGCAGTCTGGTGGACGAGTTCTATGATCTGGCCGAGAGCCGGGGCATCCGCGCCCAGATGGAAGTGCTGGGCCAGGGCGGCACCGACGGCGCAGCCATCCAGCGCAGCCGTGCGGGCGTGCCGACGCTCACGCTCAGCCTGCCAACGCGCTACATCCACAGCGTCGTGGAATCCGTGCATGTGGATGACTTACGGTCTGGGGTGGATTTGCTGGTGGCTTACCTGGGGTAAGAGCAAACCCCTCTCCTACGGAGCTGTACTGGCCAGTCACCTTCGGTGCCAGCTTCCCTCAAAAGGGAGCCAAGGAGCGCAGGAGACTGTGCAGCGCGAAGAATACCCTTGCCTCCCTTCTAAGGGGAGGTGCCTCGAAGGGGCGGAGGGGTTAACCTTGGGAGCAATTCCCTAAACCTGCCTGACAACCAAAAAAGCGGCCCTGGCACGAGCATCTGCTCCCAGGGCCGCCTTCCTCTTTCTCCTACTTGTTCATGATGTGGATGGCCTGCTTATGCACGGCTTCCGCCGCTTCCAGCACGGCCTCGCCCAGCGTGGGGTGGGCGTGGATCGTCAGGGCAATGTCGCTGGCAGTGGCGGCCATTTCCAGCGCCAGACCCGCCTCGCCCAGCAGATCGGAGGCGTGCGGGGCCACGATATGTACGCCCAGCAATAGATCGGTGTCCTTCTCCACCACCATTTTCACGAAGCCGTCGGTGGCTTGCAGGGTCATGGCGCGGCCAGAGGCACTCAGAGGGAAAATGCCAGTTTTGACCTCGTAGCCCTTGTCCTTGGCCTCCTGCTCGGTCAGGCCCACCCAGGCCAGTTCGGGGCTGGTGTAGACCACGCCGGGAATGGCGACGGCATCCTGCTCGGAGGGTTTGCCCGCGATGACCTCGGCGGCCACCAGCCCTTCCTTCATGGCCTTGTGCGCCAGCATGGGGTTTCCGGCCACGTCGCCGACGCTGTAGATGTGCGGCACGTTGCTGTGCTGGCGGGTGTCGGCGGGGATGAAGCCGCGCTCGGTGACATGCACACCTGCCGCCTGAACGTTCAGACCATCGGTGCGCGGGCGACGGCCCACGGCCACCAGCACGCGGTCAAAGACCTCGGTGGTCTTCTCGCCGGTCTTGACGTTTTCCAGCTCCACATGCACGCCGTCGCCCTTCTTCTCGGCCTTATTCGCCTTGGTTTCGGTGGCAATCTTGATGCCCTGCTTCTTCATGATCTTGCCGAATTCCTTGACTGCGTCGGCGTCGGCACCGGGAATGATGTTGGGCAGAAATTCAATAACCTTCACTTCGCTGCCCATGTTGTTGTAGACATGCGAGAACTCAAAGCCGATCACGCCGCCGCCCACGCACAGCATCCGTGCCGGGACTGGGTCAGGCATCACCAGCGCCCCAGTGCTGTCCACGATCACGTTCTGATCCACGTCCAGCCCCGGCAGTTTGGCGGGTTCGGAGCCGGTGGCAATGATGAAGTTGGAGGCGGTGTAGGTCTTGTCGCCCACCTTGACGGTGTGGGGGTCCACGAAGCTGGCCTCGCCGATCAGGTGCGTGACCTTGTTGGCCTTGAACAGTGCGCCCACGCCACCGGTCAGCTTCTTGACAATCCCGTCTTTCCAGCCGTTGAGCTTGGCGATGTCCAGCTTCTGCTCACCGAAGGTCAGGCCGAAGTCGGCGGCGTGACGGGCAGCGGCGATCTGCTCGCCCGCGTGCAGCATGGCCTTGGTGGGAATACAGCCCACGTTCAGGCACACGCCGCCCAGATACTCGCGTTCCACGCACGCCACCTTCAGGCCCAGTTGCGCGGCGCGGATGGCCGCGTGGTAGCCGCCGGGGCCAGCGCCGATTACCAGTACGTCAAAATCCATTTGTTCGGCCATCTGTTTGGTCATGGGGGCAGTCTAACGCCCGTTTGGGTGGGCGTCAGTAACCTGCTGAGAGAGTTGGACGCGCGGCATTGACAAGACAGAATGGTGGGTCTATGCGGGGCTATTTACGCGGTCCCAGCGGTGTTCTCAGTCCACCCGCACATCCAGCCGCTGCACGCCGCGCAGTACCGGATTGGGCTTGAAAGGTGGGTTGGAATTGGTAACGCGCAGTTTTGGAAAGCGCGTGGCGATGGCAGCGAACGTTTCGCTGATTTCCAGCCGCGCCAGACTGGCCCCCAGACAGTAGTGCGGCCCGGCGGCCAGGGCCAGATGGCGGTTGCTGTTCGGGCGTTCCCAATCAATCCGATCAGGATCGGCAAATACCCCTGGATCACGGTTGGCGGCTCCCAGAATCAGTTGCGCGAGGTTGCCGCCGGGCAGGGTCATGTCGCCCACGCTGACGTCCGCGCTCAGGGTACGGCCATCGAACTGGACTGGGGAGACCACGCGCAGCAGCTCGTCGGCCACGTTGGGGTGGCGGGGGTTTTCTATCAGGGCGGCCCAGGCGTCCGGCTGGCGTGAGAGTTCCAGCAGGCCGCCAGGAATCAGGTTGCTGGTGGTTTCGTGTCCGGCGGCCAGCAGCAGCACGGCGTTGGACAAGAGTTCGTCACCGCTGAGGCGTTCGCCCCCGTCCTGGGCGGCGCTCATCGCGCTCAGCAGGCCCGGTTGCGGCTTGGCGCGCAGTTCGTCGGCCAGATCCTGAAAGAAGGCGCGCATCTCGCGGGCGTCGGCGTCGATGCGGCCCATCAGCTCAGGGGACTGGTTCATGCCGCCCAGTAAGTCGGCCACACTCTGCGTCCAGCCCACGAAACGGGCCTCGTCATCGCCCTTCAGGCCCAGCATGCCCATGATCACGCGGGCGGGCAGCGGGTTAGACAGATCAGCCACGATGTCGCCGCCGCCCCGCGCCGCCATATCGTCGAGCAGCGTGTCCAGCAATGAACGCACCAGTTCGCGCTGTTCCTCCACCACCCTGGGTGTAAAGGCTGCGCTCACCAGACTGCGTAAACGCTGGTGCGACTGGCCGTTGTGAAACAGCATCATAGATTGCAGCAGGCGCACGCCCTCGGAACCCTCTCCATCCAAATTCTGAATGCCGTTGCCACTGAGCGCATGCGGTGAACGCAACACCGCCGAGCAGGCCGCGTGCCCGGTCAGAAACAGCGCCTTCCAGTCGGGAAACTGCGCTTCCAGCACGCCGCCGTCACTCAGCGCCCGCACCTGTTCGTAGGCGGCGTAGGGATTCGCCAGAGACTGCGGGTCCCACAGGGCATTGACGGCGTTGCCAATCGCGGCGGCGCGGTCCTGATTCATCGGCTCAGAGGTGGTCATGCTGTAGCCTGCGCCTTTCTCTACTCGGCACTCAAGCTATTCTGTCGAGTAGTCTGATTCATGCCCCGAATCTGGCAACAGGTGATCGCCCCGGACGCCGTGAAGGTGTTCCTGTCGGGCCGCGATCTGCCGGTGCTGGCGGCGCTGATGACGGCGGAATGGGCGGTTGCCCCGCTGGCCGCCTCGCTGCATTTGCCGCTGAACGCTACCCACCACCGCGTGCGCCGTCTGCTGCGGCTGGGGCTGGTGCAGGAGACCCGGCAGGAAGCGCGCCGGGGCCGCCCGATTCGCCATTACCGCGCCAGTTCGGAAGGCTATCTGGTGCCTTATCACGCCACTCCACTGGGTTCCCTCGAGGAACTCGTCGGCGTGTACGAACAGGAGTTCACGGCCCGTTTCCTGCATGCCGTGGTGCAGGCGGCCATCCCACTGGTCAGCGACGAGCGCGAAATCGGCCTGCGTGTTTTTCTGGATGGGGGAGAGGTGTCCTTCGACGTGACGCCTACCGCAGGGGCCTTTCAATACGCCGATCTGCTGCGCCCGGATCGCCCGGCCCTCCTGCTGAACTGGGGCACCCTGCACCTGGATTCGGCGGATGCCAAGGCCCTCCAGCGCGAACTGAGTGAGTTGCACGCCCGGTATGCTGCCCGACACGGTTCCGAGCGCTATCTGCTGCGCCTGGGCCTGACGCCCGACGTGCTGGGAGACGATCTGGGCAGTTAAGCCTCCAGAAAGTCCGTCACCACGCGGTTTAGAACCCACCAGCCCGCAGGCGTGGCCCTTAGCCATGTTCCGTCCAGTTCCAGCCAGCCGCGTTCCACGTTGGCGGCAATGGCCCCGGCGTAGCGCACTCGCACGTCCAGCCCACTGCGCTGTGACAGGTCATCCAGATCAATGCCTGCCCGCAGCCGCAGCCCCATGAACAGCGCGTCGGTCGCGTATTCCTCGGCGTCGATGGCCTCCGCCTCGCCCTGTTCTCCGGTCAGCCAGATGTGGAGGTGGGGGTTGGTGCGCCTGGAAGTCAGCACAGTCTCAGACCCAGGCACAGCCGGATACTGCCCCGCCGCTCCCGGCCCCAATCCCAGATACGTGCGGTTGTTCCAGTACGCCAGATTGTGCCGCGATTCCTGGCCGGGCTTCGCGTAATTGCTGATCTCGTAGCGGGCAAAACCGTGGGCACTCAGCAGTTCCTCGGTGCGCTCAAAGCCCGTGCGCTCGTCATCCTCCTGCACGGTCACGCCGCGTCGGGCGAACTCGGTGCCGGGTTCGATGGTCAGGGTGTAGGCGCTGATGTGGTCCACACCCAGGGCCACCAGACCGTGAATATCGCTGTCCAGTGGCTGCCCCGGTACGGCGGTGATCAGGTCGCCGGACACGCGCAAACCTGCCCCGAGCAGGGTGGTCACGGCTTCCCGCGCCCCCGCCGCGTCGTGCTGGCGGCCCAGGAACTTCAGGGTGGCGTCGTCCAGACTCTGCACGCCCACGCTGGCGCGGTCAAAGCCCAGCCCTTTCCACAGTGCCGCCCGCGCCTGGCTGACCGTGCCGGGGTTGATCTCCAGCGTGTTTTCCTGGCGGCCCCAGCCTAGATGACGGCGAATGCTGCCCACCAGCGCCGTGATCTCGGCGTCGCGCAGAAAACTGGGGGTGCCGCCGCCCAGATATACGGTGTCCAGCTCCACCGCATACTGGGAGGCCAGCCACGCCGCCTCCTGCTCCAGCCGCTCCAGATACGCCTCCACCTGCCCACTCTTGCGGGTCAGCACATGGAAATCGCAGTACGGGCAGATGCTGGGGCAGAAGGGAACGTGGACATAGAGGTGGCGCACCGTCTGGTCAAGGACGGTTACGTTCAGCAGGGGCGGGGCGGGGACAGCGTGAATCACGGCCCCGAGTCTATGCGCGGGTGTGGGTCAGTGACCGTGAGGCTCGGCGGCGAGGCCCGGAGCTTTCAGCGCCCATGTGGTGTGGCGTCCATCCAGTCTTCCAGAGCCTTCTGAAGTGCCGCCGCCGTCGTCACGATCACGGCCACATTTAGCGAGGCCACCGCCGAGGCCGCCGCGTTCTGGCCCCTGCGCTTGCCCGTTTTCAATCCAGTGGGCGCGGTCCAGGCGGGAAAGGTGCCGCCCTCGGCATATTCCACACCGCCCGCGTCAGAGACCACAGCATCGGGCACCGTCGTCTCCGGCCCGGCAGCCAGCGCCTGTTTGCCGATCACGAGGACGCCGCGTGGGCTGACTTCGCGCACGGCGGCCAGCAGCGGCGTCAGGCCGTCGTGGACAATCAGTTCCACGCTACCCTTGCCGTCCACGGCGGCCAGAGCTTCCGGCAGGCCAGCGGCCAGTTCGGCGGGCGCGGCCACCAGCCACGGGTGGCCCCCGGCACGGCCCTCGAAGCTGGCGTGGGCGCTGCCGTAAATGTCGGTCCAGGTGCGGGTGTGCTGCATGGTGTTCAGCATAGGCGAGTTCAGGAGAGGCGGATTATTCGCCGCCCTCCTCGCCCAGCGCCACGGCCCGCGCGTCGTCGCTGATCCAGTCGCTCCACGATCCGGCGTACAGGCGATTGTCCGGCCCTAGCGGAACGCCCGCCAGCTCGCGTGCCAGTAGGTTGGGTGTGGCGCTCACCCCGCTGCCGCAATAAGTGATGGTGGGAGCGTTACCCACGTCCAGCCGATCTGCCTGCAACTCGCCGCCTTTCCAGCGGCCCGCACCATCCAGCGCGCCGCTCCAGTCGCGGTTGACCGCCCCCGGAATATGCCCGGCCTTCTTATCTATCGGCTCGGTGTCACCCCGGTAACGGGCAGGCGCGCGCGAGTCGATTAAAAGCGTGTCGGGGGCGCGGTTCTGTACGTCCTCCGCAGTTGCCACGAAGCCGGGCTGCACATCTGGGGTAAAGGTGGCGGGCATGGGTTCCGGGTCTGCGGCATCCACCGCGCCACCCGCCGCCAGATACGCGGGCCAGCCACCGTCCAGCACATAAACCTGCGTGTGCCCCAGCCAGCGCAGCAGCCACCACGCGCGGGCAGCGTAGAAGCCCTGCCCGGTGCTGGGATCGTCGTAGGCCACCACCACGCTATCGTTGCCGATGCCCACGCCGCCCAGCCACTGCGCCAGCGCCGCCGGATGGGGCAGCGGGTGACGCCCGCCCGCGCCGTCCTCCTGCACGGGGCCGCTGAGGTCCGTTTCCAGATCGGCGTAGCTGGCCCCCGGCACATGGCCTTCCATGTACGCGATACGGCCCACCAGCGGATCGCTCAGGGCGTAGCGGCAGTCCAGCACGCGCAGATGGGCGTCTTGCAGATGGTCTAGCAGCCACTCGGCGGATTTCAGGGGAGAGGAGGGTTGGGTCATGGGGCAGGCTACACTGCATAGCCCGGCAACCCTTGAAAGAGTCAGAAATAAAAAGCCCGCCCTCTCGGACGGTGATAAGAAAAATATAGCGCCAGATGCAGCGTTTGTCAATTTCATGCAAGCCCTGCTGAAAAAGCAATTCCAGACGGTATTTTTCGCATCTTTGCGAAGAAGAGAGTGCATAGTGCTGCATGCCCCTCGCTCATGCCAGAGGCTTTTGAAATCAGCCCCCACCTTATCTGCAAGGGCAGCCGGGCGGTGCAGCACAAGGCCGACTCTGAACGCAGCAAAAAGACTGCCGGGCAGGGTAAATAGTGGAAATGGTCTATGTACTTTTCATCTGTGACTGCTAGAATGTTGCTGTCGGTGAAAGCCGATCAACATCTGGGGGTGACCCGGTTTCGACAGGGGAACTGAAGGCGCTGTTGCGTGTCGAGGATTCCGTTGGCCTCGTTAAAAAACGGAAAAGCCATTAACTGGCAACCAGAACGAATTTGCTTTCGCTGCATAAGTGAAGCCAGTGACCGTGAAGCCCTGCCTTTGGCGTCGCGCGAGCTGAAACAAAAGAAGGCTAGTCCGGGCGATGTTCTGTAGTCCAGGGCGAAACTAAACAGAAATAAGGAAGGGGGAAACCCGCCCACTGGTGGCCCCTGACCCGACAATTAAACAGTGGGATACACACGTAGACGCACGTTGGACGGACTTTTGGACGGCGGTTCGACTCCGCCCACCTCCACCAGACGAGGAAGACCCTGCCACCCCGGCGGGGTTTTTCTCTATATTAAGTGCGCCTGCAATGGGCGTGGGCCGGGATGGCGGAAGGGTAGACGCATTCGACTTAAAATCGAACGGGAAACCGTGCGGGTTCAAATCCCGCTCTCGGCACCAGATAGACCAGACCTCGCGTGATGCGGGGTTTTCTATTATCCGGCGGGCGCTTTCCGGCTTCGGCTCCTTCGAGCGACTCGCTTCGAGTTTAAGAGTGATGGCGACCTTTCCTGACCTAACTGTTCACCTGCGCTCGCAGCCATTCCAGCGCCGCCTCGCCGGAATTCAGCACGGAAATGTGGCCGTCTTCAGGACTTCTCCACAGTTCCGCCGTGGGGCAGTGGGCCAGCAGCCATTCGCTGTGCGTGCTGGGCACCACGCGGTCCTGTGTGCCATGCAGGAGCAAAATGGGCGCGTCGATCTGCGACGGCGCAAAGCCCCACGGAGCGACATACGCCAGATCATCCGCAATCAAGCCACCGGGGCCATGCTTCATTCCTGGCCCCACCACGCTGTTCATCCACTTCCACGGGCCGGAGAGGGCGGCGTAGTCGGCAGGCGTGAAGGTTTCGGGGTCAAATTCAGGTTCGGATGCCTCGTAAGCCTCTTTCGCCGCGCGCCCTTCGGCAGACGCCCGCAATGACGCCGCGCCCGATGGATTCATGCCGCCGAAATAGTCCAGCCCAGCCGCCCCATACGGAGCCAGCCCCGCCATGCTGACCACGCCCAGCACCCGTCCCGGCAGCAGCGCGGCACAGGCCAGAGCGTGCTGCCCGCCCCCTGAATGGCCCATCACTGCAAATTCTTCGATGCCCAGCGCGTCCGCGATCTGTTCTACATCCCGCGCCGCTGAAGCCACATCCCGGCCCGGCAGCGGGGAGGAACCGCCGTAGCCGGGGCGATCATGCGACACCCAGCGGAGATTCAGCCGCCTCGCCGCCTCAAACAGAGGTTCGGGCGGCGCACCGATGTTGGGCGTGCCGTGGTGCCAGAACACGGTCAGAGGATTGTTCAGCTCCTTCACGGCTGTGTCGTAGATGTGAAGGGTGCGGCCATCTTCAAGGGTCAGATCGGTCTCGGTCATGGGTGGACCTCCTTTATGTGTGGGACTATTTTATCACCGAGATTCTGTTGTGGAAGAATTTAGTCTGAATCCTTCTCTTTCGTCCCGTACCCCGGCGCTATCCTGCCCCTCATGTCTCAAGCGGCTCAATCTTCAATAACCCAGTCCCAAACAAACCAGCCTTACGCGGTGGTGATCGGTCTGGAGGTTCACCTGCAACTGCGGACGCGCAGCAAGATTTTCAGCGATTGTCCCGCCGATTATCACGGTGCGGCCCCGAACACCTTCACCGATCCGCTGACGCTGGGCCTGCCCGGCACGCTGCCCACCCTCAACCGCGAGGCCGTGGAACTGGGCATCATGTTCGGCCTGGGCCTCAACTGCGACGTGTCCGGCTTCACGCAGTTTCACCGCAAGAACTACTTTTACCCCGACGCCCCCAAGAACTTCCAACTCTCACAATATGACCGCCCGATTGCGCGGGACGGTTATCTGGACATCGCCGGGCGGCGAATTCGCATCATGCGCGCCCACCTGGAGGACGACGCGGGCAAGCTGATGCACCCGGCCTACGCGCCCTACAGCCTGCTGGACCTCAACCGTGCCGGGTCCCCCCTGATTGAAATGGTGACGGAAGCAGACATCACCAATGCCGAACAGGCCCGCGCCTTTCTGGAAACCGTGCAGGCCATCGCGCAGGCGCTCGGCGTCAGCGATGCCACCCCCGAAGAGGGCAAGATGCGCTGCGACGTGAATCTCAGCGTCCATAGGCCCGGCGAGCCGTGGGGAACCAAGTGCGAGGTCAAGAACCTCAACTCGTTCCGCAGTGTGGAGCGGGCCATCGTGTACGAGACGGCCCGGCAGACCCGCGTGCTGGACGACGGCGGGCGCATCACCCAGGACACGCTGGGCTGGGACGAGGGTGGCGGCAAGACCTTCCTGATGCGGACCAAGGAGGGCGAGGCCGATTACCGTTACTTCCCGGAGCCGGACCTGCCCCCGCTGGACATCACCCCCGAGTGGATCGAGCGGGTGCGGGCGCGGATGCCCGAACTGCCCGCACAGAAGCTGGAGCGGTATCTGGCGGCGGGCGTGCGCGAAAACGACGCCGTGACGCTGAGCCTGAACGTGGGGCAGTCCCGTTTCTACGACGAGGCGTTTAAAGCCGGGGTGGATGCCCAGAAGCTCGCCAACTGGTTGTTGACCGATGTGACGGGCGCTCTAGCCTTCTCCGAACAGCGTCTGGAACAGTCGGCCCTGCAACCCGCCCACCTCGCTTCCCTGGTGCGCCTGATCGATGCCGGAACCATCAGTGGCAAGATCGCCAAGGAACTGCTGCCGGACGTGCTGGCGGGCCACGATCCGGCGGCGCTGGTGCAGGAGCGCGGGCTGAGCGTGGTCACCGACACGGGCGCAATTGACGCGGCCATCGACGCCGCCATGAGCGCTGACCCGGCCACGGTGGAAAAGGTACGCGGCGGCAACATAAAGGCCATGAACGCGCTGTTTGGCCCAGTGATGAAGGCGATGGGCGGCCAGGCCAAGCCCGAAGTGGTGCGCGAACGCCTGACGCACAAGCTGGGGCTGTGAAGGCCGGGACCCTGAAGGCCGGGACCCTGAAGGCCGGAACTACGAGGCTGGCCCAGTGAACCCCATTCCCAGCCTGCCGCCCCTGCGCTGGCGGGCGCTGGCGCTGGGTTTCCTGTGGGCCGAGGTGGTGGTGGTCTTCGGCATGGTGGCCTTTATCCTGCTGCGGGGCCAGCCGGGGCCACAGGAATGGATCAACGCCTTCGATTCCTTTCTGGCCGCGCTGGTGCTGATGTGGTGGACACTGGTGTTCACCCGCGTGAGTGCGGGCGAGGCCACGTCGCCGGGAAACGGCACGCTGCGTGCCCTGACTGTAGCCTTTCCGTGGCTGACCTCCTTCCGGGCGGCGCTGTGGGGTGTGACCCTGCTGGGTCTGGCGACGGGCGGCGCACCCGAGGCCAATACACTGGCACTGACGGCCCTGATGACCGTGTGGGGCGCGGCGATTCTGGCCAGCAACGCGGTCAACGGCTCTCTGGTGCGGCTGGCCCCGGAACCCGCTGATCTGGCCCGGCGCAAGCGGCTGATGGATTGGCTCAACCTCTCGGCAGCGCTGGCGCTGGGCATGGCGGTGCTAAACGTGGTGCCTATCGTGGGCTTTTCGGCCAGCACCACGCTGTCGTCGCAGGTGGTCTACGGCGTGGGCGGCCTGCTGGACGTCGTGGCCACCGTGCTGGCCCTGTGGACGCTGATGGCGCGCAGCAGGTTGGGAGAGCGGCAGGCTGTCAAGGGTGGATAGTTCATTCGGGTTCCGTGTGTTTCCATCTCGTGTCCGCTCAGATCAGGCCGTTTTTGCAGACGATTGAAGTCGAGTCGGGAGTTGGCATCAGCCCCCGGCCAGCAATTTCACCATCTCCGCGTAACCGAGCTGGCGGGCGTGTTGCAGCGGGGTCACGCCCTCACGGTCCGCGATCTGGCGGTCTGCGCCGTGGATCAGCAACTCGCGCACGATCTCGGTGTGGACCTTGCCGCCGTCGCCCAGGATCACCGCTTCCAGCAGCGCCGTCCAGCCCAGATTGTTGATGTGGTTCACGTCGATCTGCGTGGTTTGCAGAAGCTCGCGCACGTAGGGTAGGTGGCCCCGGTCTGCGGCGGGAATCAGGGCGGTGCCGCCGTAGCGGTTGGTGCGGGTCAGGTCAGGGTTGGCCTTCAGGACCTCGCGCAGCATGGCGACGCTGCCGGTCTCGCCCGTGACCAGCAGGGCGTTGTTCCGTTGGTCATCCTGCGGATCGGGGTCCGCGCCCGCCGCGATCAGGGCGCGGGCCACCGCCACATGGTCTCCCTTCGCGGCCCAGGTCAGTGCGGTGCGTCCGGTGCCGTCTTTAGCATCGGCAGACGCGCCCGCTTTGAGCAGCGCTTGAACCCGCTCCAGATCGCCGTTTTCTGCGGCATTGAGCAGTTGTGCATTCAGTTCGTTTTGCCTGTCAGTCGTCACAATGGCCCCCTTCGCGCTGCCTGCCGAACCCGCCGTCACCGGGAACATGGGGAGACTGCCCAGTAGCGCCAGTCCGAGAATCCATGTTCTGGACCGCTCTCTCACGCCCTTCGTCTGTCCTGGCCTAGCCTGCACGTCAGCCGCCGCGTGGACGGCTCAATGCGGCCAGATCGTCCAGCACTATGGCCGCCGCCTTCTCGCCGCTTTCCATCGCGCCCTGAATGCCGCTCATGGAGGTAACCTCGGAGGCCAGCAGCACGCCCTCCATGTTCGTGGCATGGCTGGGCAGGGTGGCCGCGTAACCCGGCGGCTGCGGGTACTGTGCGTGCTGGATGCGCTCTACCGCCAGCGTCCGCAACCCGGAGACCGCCGCCTCGCCGTACCAGTGTTCCAGCTCACCGCGCACGCTGGCGTCCAGTTCGGCATCATCTTCCGCGTGATTCCCCAGCGCCGTGACCGCCAGCAGATGCTGCCCCGGCGGCACCCGCCCCGGCAGCACGTTGCTGAGCCACTGGGCGTTGTTGATCAGGCCCATTTCGGCGTTCAGCAGCAGCCTGGTCTGGGTATCCACCTCCTGATCGGCGGCGTAATACAGGTAGGTGCTGCCCAGACTCCCGCGTGAGATGTTCTGGCCCAGCAGCGCCGCCGCCGTGTTCGGATCGGTGGCGACGATAACGTTCCCCGCGTCCACCTCCCCGGCAGAGGTTTGAAGGGTGACGTGAGAGCCGTGCGCCGTCAGCCCCATTACCCGCACGTTGACCTGAACATCCAGCCCCTTCGCCAACTGCTGCGGAATGGCGCTCATTCCCGCTCTGGGCAGCGCCGCGCCACCATCAATCAGCATGCGGAGGTAATAGCGGAACAGCCGCGCGGAGGTATCCAGCTCGCGCCGCAGGAAGATTCCGCCGAAGAAGGGGCGAAAGAAATTGTCCAGCGCGGCCTCGCTGAAGCCCTGGCCGCGCAGATAACTCTCGGTGGTTTCATCGGGGCCGGTCAGCAGGGTGTGGGGCGGCGGAAGCAGCAGCTCCAGCGCCAGTTTGCCCACCCGCAGCTTGTCGGCTACGCCCAGCACGCCCGTGGTGAGCGTGCTGGGCAGCGCCGCCGGATCACGCCGGGGATCGCCCAGCACGTCCTCGCGCCTGCCGCGCCGCACGGCAGCCGAGGGCGGAATGGGGACCAGATCCAGCGCCTCCAGATCCAGGTTGCGTTTCACCGCCGGGTAGCTGGGAAACAGCACCTGATACCCGGCGTCCAGCGTGAAGCCGTCTACCACGCGCGAGCGCACCCGTCCGCCCAGCACCCCCGAAGCTTCCAGCACCCGCACCCGCTGCCCGGCCCGGCTCAGGATTCGCGCCGCCGTCAGCCCCGCGAGGCCCGCGCCTATGACCACTGTGTCTATGTGCCGCGTGTCGTGCATGGGTCACAGGGTACGGGATGGGAGACAGGACAGGGGGGGAGAACCAGAAGTCTGGCGTAGACTCCAATGGCACAACTGTCACTTTTTCACGCCCAGAAGCCCCCTGCGGTCTTCGCCCTTTTTCTCTGTTCTGGAGGTTTCATGAAACGACTCTTGACTCTGACCCTTTTTGCCACGGCGGCCACGGCTGGCGCGCAGGGCAACCTGACCTTCGTGTGCGGCGCACAGGCTGACTGGTGCCAGGTGGTTGCTAACGCCTACAAGAAGGAAACTGGCGGCGAGGCCAAGTTTCTGCGCCTGTCGGCAGGCGAGTCGCTGGCCCGGTTGCGTGCCGAGAAGGCCAACCCCAGCTTCGACGTGCTGTTCGGCGGCACGGGGGACGTCCACGAGGCGGGCACTAAGGAAAAGCTGCTGACGTTCTACAAGCCCAAAGCGTGGAACGAGCTGTATCCAGAACTCCGCAAGCAGGTCAAGGATGCCTACATTCCGCTGTATACCGGGGCGCTGGGCCTCGCGGTCAACGACACTGTGCTGAAGAAGCGCAACCTGGCCGCCCCCACCGACTGGCCCGATCTGGGCGATCCCAAATACAAGGGCCTCATCGCCATGCCCAACCCCAACACCTCCGGCACGGCGTACACCATGATCACCACGCTGATCCAGATTTACGGCGAGGACAAGGCGTTTGACCTCCTGAAGAAGATTCACAACAATGTGCCGCGCAACGGCTACACCCGCCCCGGCTCCGGCGCGGCGTTCCTGGCGGCGCGCGGCGAGGTGGCCGTGGGCGTGACCTTCCTGCACGACGCGGTGGCGCAGAACGTGCGCGGCTTCCCGGTGCGGGCCGTGGCTCCCAAAGCCGGGACGGGCACCGAGATCGGCGGCGTCAGTCTGGTCACGGACGGCCCCAACGCCGCCGCAGGCAAGCAGTTTATCGACTTCGTGCTGAAGCCTGAAACGCAGAAACTGGCGGCGACGGTGGAATCCTTCCAGATCCAGTCTAACGCCAAGACCCCGGTGGCCGCTGCCTCGCCCAAGCTGGACAAGATCAAGCTGATCGACTACGACTTTGGCAAATGGGGCGACAGCGCCACCCGCGCCCGTATCATCTCGCGCTGGACCAAGGAGGTCTTTCCATTACCACGGCGGTAATCCCTCCCGTTTCGGAAAGGAACCGGGCTGGAGTTCAGATTGCCCTGCTGCTGTGGCCGCTGCTGGGGTTGCTGGCCTTCTGCGTCCTGCCCTGGGCGCGTGAGGGCCGAGCCTTCCTGGCGGGTGGCCCCAGCGGTCTAGCGCTGCTGGGAACCCTGCCCGTGCTGTGGGTGCCGCTGATTGCTCTGGTGGCCACCCTGGCCCTGAGCTTTCTGGGCCGCGCCACCCGCGCCCCGCCCACGCTGGCTGCCGCCCTGGCCGGGTTTCTGGTTACGGCCTTTTTCATCGTGTTCAGGAACGAACCTGCCGATCTGGGCGCCCTGATCACCGCGCTGGCGCTGCTGTCGGTCACCGGCATGGCGCTGTCGGACACGGGAATCATCAAGGCGGACCGCTTCATCGCCAGTTCGACGCTGTGGGTGGGCCTCTTTCTGATCCTGTTCGTGATGTTCCCGCTGTACAGGGTGCTGCGAGGTGCGTTTGGGGAAACGGGTTTCTCGCTGGAAGCCTTCCGCAGCGTGCTGACTTCTCCAGCGTTCTTCGTGCTGGAGAACGAAACCACGGCGCGCAGTGAGGCGACGCTGGCGCTGATCGCCACCATTATCGGCGCGGTGGCCGGACTGGGGCTGTCGCTGTGGCGCAAGCGCCCGGTCTGGGTCATCCTGCGGAATACCCTGCTGGCGGCGCTGGGCGTGGGCATCTTTGCTGCGCTGTACTTCGGCTTCGGGGCGCTGCGGAACAGCGTGTTGCTGGCGATCAGTGTGGCGACGGCAGCCACGGCTCTGGCACTGGCCTTCGCGCTGCTGGGCACACGCAGCCGGGTCCCGTTCGGGCCGTATCTGTTTGTGCCGCTGGCGCTGGCGGGGTATGCGATTGGCTCGCTGGCGGCCAGCACACCACAGACCGCCGGGCTGGGTATTGTGTTCAAGGCCATCGGCGTGTTGGCCGGGGTGGGGCTGGCGTGGTGGCTGACCCGGCGGCGCATCACGGCGGGCAAGCTGCTGGGCGTCTTCTCGCTGCTGCCGATCATCACGCCGCCTTTCGTGATCGGCTTTGCCCTGATTTTCCTGCTGGGCCGCCAGGGACTGATTACCAGCGGCATCCTGGGCCTGGACACTGACGCGCTGCTGGGGACGCTGGGCGTGGGCATCGCGCAGACGCTGGCCTACACCCCGATTGCTTATCTGGTGCTGGTAGGCGTGGTGAAAAGCCTGAACGGCACGCTGGAGGAGGCCGCCGTCACCCTGGGTGCAAGCCGCTGGCACGTCCTGAAAACGGTGATCTGGCCCCTGGTGCGCCCTGGCCTCGCCAATGCCTTTCTGCTGACCATCATTGAAAGTCTGGCCGATTTCGGCAACCCCTTTGTGATGGGCGGCTCGTTCCTGGCGACACAGGTGTATTTCTCGGTGGAGTTCAACCCCGCCGAGGCGTCGGTGTACGGCACGGTGCTGCTGGCCCTGAGCGTCTCGGCATTTCTGGCGCAGCAGGCGTGGGTGGGCCGCACCAGTTTCACCACGATTACGGGCAAGCCCGCAGCGGGCATGGTGACGCCTTTGCCAGCCGTGCTGGAGCGTGTGCTGCTCTTCGTGTTCATGATCTGGGTGCTGTTCGTGGGCGCGGTGTACGGCAGCATGTTCTTTGGGGCGCTGGTCAAGCTGTGGGGCTTCGACAACACCTTCACCTTTGAACACATCCGCAACCTGTCTGTAGGCTCGCTGGGCGTGTTCTTCAACACCCTCAAGATCGCGGCCATCAGCAGCCTGCCCGTTCTGATTCTCAGTGTGGTGATCGCCTACCTGATCACGCGGCAGAAGTTCTTCGGGCGCGGCTTTATTGAACTTGGCTCGCTGCTGTCCTTCGCCGTTCCCGGCACCGTGATCGGTATCGGGTACATCCTGGCGCTGAACAGCGGGTTCGCGTACATGACCGGCACCATGCTGATCCTGATCGTCGCGTTTATCTTCCGCAACATGCCGGTGGGCATCCGCTCCGCCGTCGCCAACCTGCGCCAGATTGACCCGGCGCTGGAGGAGGCCAGCACGACACTCCGCGCGGGCAGTTTAACGACGCTCTGGCGGGTAGTGATGCCCCTGATCCGCCCGGCGCTGATCTCGGCGCTGATCTTCGCTTTCGTGCGGGCCATGACCGCCATCTCGCAGATCATCTTCCTGATCTCGCCGGACCACAAAGTAGTCACCAGTGAAGTACTGAGCATGGTGGAACGTGGGCAACTCGGGGATGCGGCGGCACTATCCGCACTGCTGGTCTTCACGCTGGCCGTCGTGATTGCCCTGATGACCTGGGGCGTGGGCCGGATGGGCGGCTCAAAGGCGGGAGTAAGCGTATGAACATCATTCTTGAGGGGAATCCATGACCGCCACCCAATCCCGTCCACCCTCCACCCCCAACAGTGGGGCGGCCCCGGTCAAGCTGGAGGGCGTCACCAAGCGCTTCGGCAAGACCACCGCTGTGCAGAGTGCCAATCTAGAGGTGCAACCCGGTACGTTGGTCACGCTGCTGGGTCCTTCGGGCTGCGGTAAGACCACCATTCTGCGGATGATCGCCGGGCTGGAAACCATCACCGAGGGCAAGCTGTCTATTGACCACGAGGACGTGACCCAGCTCTCGGCGGCGCAGCGCGACGTGACGATGGTGTTCCAGAGCTACGCGCTATTTCCGCACCTGAGTGTGCTGGAAAACGTTGCTTACGGCCTGCGCGTCGCACGCCGCCCCGACGCTGCCGAGGCTGCCGAGGAAGCCCTGAAACTGGTGGGGCTGGGCGGCTACGGCAGCCGCGCCCCCTCACAACTGTCGGGCGGGCAGCAGCAGCGTGTCGCACTGGCCCGCGCGTTGGTCATGAAACCCAAAGTCCTCCTCTTTGACGAACCGCTGTCCAATCTTGACGCCAAGCTGCGCCGCCAGATGCGAAACGAGATTCGTGCCATTCAGCAGCAACTGGGCATCACCGCCGTGTACGTGACCCACGATCAGGCCGAGGCGCTGGCAATCTCGGACGTGGTGGTGGTCATGAGCGCGGGCAAAATTGAGCAGATCGGCACCCCTGAAGACCTGTACCGCCGCCCCGCCAACGCCTTTGTCGCGGACTTTATCGGCGAGGCCAACCTGCTGCAAGGCACCTATGACGGGCAGAAACTCGGCTTCGGCAATGTCTTCTTGCCTTACACGCAACCCGGCGCACCCACAGGTGACGTGCGCGTGCTGGTGCGGCCCGAATCCATCTCGTTCAGCGAAACGGGGCTGGCTGGGCGCATCACTTCCGGCGCGTACCTGGGGGCCATGACCGAGTACACCATTGAAACCTCTGCTGGGGCCGTGTTGATCGCCCCGCCCTCCGAGTCCACCATTTTGCCCAACGGCAGCGACATCCACCTGGATTTCCGCAGCAATGGCCTGTACATCCTGCCCGCCTGAAATTAACCTCTACCCCAAGGAGTTCTCCATGCGCTATTTGATTCTGACCGCTGCCCTGCTGTTGCCTCTCGCCTCTGCCCAGATGTCTGTGTCCGATATTCCCGCCCTGCCGCCGGGGACGGTGGCCCAGGCCACACCTGCCGCTCCCGCACAGGCTGGCCCCGTCGCCAAAGTGGAGATTCAGGATGTGGAGATCACGGCCCCGGTCAGTACCAGTGCCACCCCCACCGTGGCCAGCGACGACGTAGGAGAGGTCATGATTCCCGTTCTCGCCACCGACAAGGACGGCAACCCGGTGACGGGCGTGGCCGTGACCTGGGAGGTCAAGAACACCGGCAAGAATCCGGTCTATGTGATTTCCGTGGCCGTGGACGGCAAGGCGACAGACATTGCCGCGACGGTTGCCCCGGATGAGACGGTCAAGTACGAAACTATGACCGGGGCAGACGGCACAGTTACGCTGCTGCTGAACGCCACCGCCAGCACCGCCGCCGCGTTGAAGCTGACTGCATCTACTGGAGAGGTCAAAAACCTGCGTGACGCGGCACAGACGATTGACTGGATCGGTCAGTAAACGCGGGTAGAGAGGACTGCCAGTTGCTTTCCAGAATCTAGAAAAAGAAGCCCCAGCAAACGCCGGGGCTTTCTTATTCCTGTTCCAACTCTGTTCAATCCGTCGCCTGTGCGTTCCCCTGGCCTGCGCTCTTCACGCTATTGACCTCAACTGTGTGCGTTTGCCGTCCCAGCAGTGGGCGTTCGGGCAGTAGCAGGGCGGCCACGAAGGCCAGTGCTACCAGAATGGCCGACACCAGGAACACCTCGTCAATCGCGCCCACCATGACGTTTCTCAGGGCCGCCGTGATCTGGGCCAGCAGTTCGGGCTGTCCGAGTTTCGCCAAAGCTCCGCCCAGTTGTGCACTGGCTTCCGGGCTGGTCAGCAGGTTGGGGCTGGCGATGGCGTCCTGCAAGGGGGCGGGCAGGGTTCTGGCGGCGGCGGGGAGCTGTGCGCCCAGCTTGTCGGCCAGTTGCGCGTTGACCAGCGCCCCGAACAGACTGACCGCCAGCGTGCCGCCGATCTGCCGGAAAAACTGGTTGCCGCTGGTGGCGCTGCCCAGTTTCTCGCGCGGCGAGGCGTTCTGCACGGCCAGGGTAAGCTGGCTGTTGACCGGCCCCAGGCCGATGCCCAGCAGGATCATGGTGCCCACCGCCAGCCACATTGGGGTGGTCAGGCTCAGGGTGGAGGCCAGCACGAGGGCGGCGGCGGCCACAAACGCTCCAGCGACGATCAGTTTCTTGTAGCGCCCGGTGCGGCTCACGAGCTGGCCTGACAGCGTGCTGGTCAGGATCATGCCGCCCATCAGCGGGGCCAGGGCCAGACCGCTGCCCGAGGCCGAGCTACCGCGCACGCCCTGCATGTACAGCGGCAGGTACAGAATCGCGGCGTACATGCCCGCGCTCACCAGAAATCCGGCCAACGAGGCGATGGCGATGCCCCGGTCTTTCAGGAGATGCAGGTCCAGGATGGGCCGCGCCTGACGGTTGCTGTGGAAGGCGTAGCCCATGCCCAGTGCCAGCGCTCCGGCCAGCAGGCCCAGAATGGGGGCGCTGATCCAGGGGTAGGTGCCGCCGCCCCAGGACATCGCCAGCGTCAGCGTGGTGACCGAACCGGCCAGCAGCGTTGCGCCCAGTGCGTCAAAGCTGCCGCCCGTGCCGGGGGCGATCACGGGCTTGGGCAGACGGAAAAAGCGCCAGATAAAGTACGCCGCCAGCAGTGCGAAGGGCAAGTTGACGAAGAACACGCTGCGCCAGCCCAGATGATCGGTCAGGAAGCCGCCCACCAGTGGCCCCACCACGCTTGAAACGCCCCAGACCGCCCCGGTGTACCCCTGGTAGCGCCCGCGTTCAATCGGGGTGAACAGATCGGCAATCGCGGTGAAGCTCATCGCCATCAGTGCGCCGCCGCCGATGCCCTGCACCGCGCGCAGGATGATCAGTTGCTCCATGTTCTGCGCGAAGCCCAGGCCCACGCTGCCCAGCGCGAACACTGCGATGCCCAGCAGGATCAGCGGGCGGCGGCCCACCCGGTCACTGATCGTGCCCACTACCGGAATGGTGATGGTGGTGGCCAGCGAATACGCCGTGAACGCCCAGGCGTACAGGTGAAAACCGCCCAGGTCGCTGATCACGCGCGGCATGGCGCTGCCCACCACCGTCAGGTTCAGGCTGGACAGAAACAGCACGGTCAGGATGCCGACAAAGGCCATGATCTTGTCGCGTTCGCCCAGGCTGGAATGGGCCTGGACGGCTGGACTGACTGGGATACTCATACGTGGACCTCTTCGGGAGTGGGCATGGGGGCGCTCAGGGCGTCGTGGAGGGCCTGCATGGCATTGAGCGCCGCCTGGACACGCTGCGGTGGCAGGTGGCCGAAGTGCGAGACGACGATGGTCTGCCCGGTCTCGCGGGTGCGGGCGCGGGTGGCCTCGCCCTGTGGGGTCAGGTGCAGGTGAAAGCAGCGCAGGTCGGCGGGGTTACTGATCCGCGCTACCAGACCCGCCGCCACCAGCTTGGACACGATGCGCGTCACCGTGGGGGCGGGCAGACTCTGCTTGCTGGCAATGCGTCCTGGTGTTTGCGCGCCGTCCATGATGGCGGCCAGCACCAGCAGTTCCTTGGTGTTCAGGCCCAGTGCGGTTTCCAATGGCTCATCCAGCGCCTGCCGGAAGCGGCGCGACAGCCGCAGCGTCAGCCGCATCAGGTCATACAGCTCATCGGTCTGCGTTGCGGGTGGGGGAGAGGAAGGTAAACTCATTTCATCTGGAAGTATTTCAGATGAAAGTGAATGAGGCAAGTCTGGGCTGTGCCTGACTGGGGAACATGATGGAAGGCCCAAGGCTGGAGTTCAGGAGGAAAGAATCTGCACTCCAGCCACGCTGTCCAGTTGCTCGGTCAGCCATGCACCGCGCTTCAGGTGGGCGTCCAGCACGCTGGTCAGCCAGGGCAGGCAGTCGTCCGGCAGGGCGTCAGGGGCAAACCAGCCGACTTCAGCGGTCTTGTCCAGTGGCGTTGGTTCCCCATCCCACTGGCGGGTCAGGAACAGGAAATCGGTCCCCTGCATGCCGTCAATATCAAAGCGTGACACGCCCAGGGCTTTCAGCGAGGCCAGTTCAACTTTCAACCCCACTTCTTCCTCGGCCTCGCGCACTGCAGCGGCCATCAGCGCCTCGCCGAGTTCCACCCGTCCGCCCGGCAGTCCCCACAGGCCATTCATATAGCTCGTGCCGTCGCGGCGGCCCAGCAGCACACGCCCGGAAACGTCTTGCACGACAAGCCAGGCGATCAGATAGAAGGGGGAGGTCATGGGGCAGTTTAGCCGCGTGGCAAGGCGGCAAAGTCCCCTGGTGGCTCGCCACCTTCGTCCTTGAGTGCAATGCCGCTGAGTTCCCGGTGTAAGGCTTGCCGGATCAGGTGCGCCAGCCGCCACGCCGCCGCCCGCACCTTTAGCCCCGCCGGGCGGATGTTGGACACGCAGTTGCGGGCCGAATCGCGGGTCAGCGGCTGTGGGGCGTAAGTCAGGTACGCTCCCAGGCTGTCCGGGCTGCTCAGGCCGGGGCGTTCGCCGATCAGGACGAGGACGAGTTTTGCGCCTACGGCCAGGGCCACGCCGTCGCCCAGCGCCACCCGCGCCTGCCGTGCCAGGACGATGGGGCCAACGCCCAGACCCGCCCCGCGCAATTCGGGCAGCAGCACCGCCAGCAACGGTTCCACATGCGCCAGCGCCCCCGCTGAGAGGCCATCTGCCACGACGATCACGACATCGGACGGGGGCTGGCCCTCCAATTCCGCCAAGGATTCAGGTGCCAGCGTGCGTCCCAGGTCTGGGCGACGCAGATATTCAGCACGGTCTGCGGCGTGGCTGTGGACGTGCAGGACCACCTCTCCAGTCCCTTCCAGCGTCTCGGCCAGCGCTTCAAAATTGGCAGCAACATGCACGGCGTCCCGTGCCACCGCGTGCGCCGCGTTGAACTTCAGTAGCTCCCGCGTCGGCAGCGAGGTTCCCGCCCGTCCCAGCGCGATCCGGGCGTCGGTAAATTCTTTCAGGGAGGCCCAGGGGGTCAGATCGTTGGTCATCCGCCTGCCGCTCCCATCAACTCCCGAAGTTGCGCCCGGCCCGGCAGCGTCAAGCCTCCATCCCGGCTCAGCCCTACTTTTTCCAGCCACGCGGCAAATTCTGGCGCGGGGGGGCGGTCAAACATGCGGCGCACGTACCACGTGTCATGAAAACTGGTGCTTTGATAATTCAGCATGATGTCGTCCGCCCCTGGCACACCCATGATGAAGGTCACCCCTGCCGCGCCCAGCAGGGTCAACAGGGTGTCGGTGTCGTCTCCATCGGCCTCCGCGTGGTTGGTGTAGCAGATGTCGCAGCCCATCGGCAGGCCCAGCAACTTGCCGCAAAAGTGATCCTCCAGCCCCGCGCGGATGATCTGCTTGCCGTCATACAGGTACTCCGGGCCGATAAACCCCACCACGGTATTGACCAGCAGCGGGCGGTAGCGTCGCGCCACCGCATAGGCGCGGGCCTCCAGCGTTCCCTGATCCACGCCGTGGTGGGCGTTGGCCGACAGGGCGCTGCCCTGCCCGGTTTCAAAGTACATCACGTTGTCGCCGTAGCCCCCGACTAAATCTGCCCCGCGCCGCAGCTCCAGCCCCGCCGCATGCGCCTCGTCCAGCAGGGCCAGATCAATACCAAAGCCGCTGTTGGCGTCCTGCGTTCCCGCCACGCTCTGAAACACCAGATCCACCGGAGCGCCGCGCGCCATTGCTTCCAGCGTGTTGGTGACGTGCGTCAGCACGCAGCTCTGCGTCGGCATTCCGGTCTGCTGGCGGAAATCGTCCAGCAGCCGCAGTAAACCCACGCAACTTTCAACACTGTCCAGCGCAGGATTGATCCCGATCACTGCGTCGCCGCAGCCGAACATCAACCCGTCCAGCGTGCTGGCCAGGATGCCGCGCGGATCGTCGGTGGGGTGGTTGGGCTGCAAGCGCGTGCTGAAGCGCCCCCGCAACCCCAGCGTGGTGCGAAAGCGTGTGATCACCTCCACCTTGGAGGCCACCAGAATTAAATCCTGCACGCGCATGAGCTTGCTTACGGCGGCCACCATTTCGGGGGTCAGGCCGGGGGCCAGGGCCGCCAGCGCTTCCGGTGTGGCCTCATCGCCCAGCAGCCAGTCGCGGAATTCGCCCACGCTCAGGCCAGACACGGGCGCAAAGGCCGCCGCGTCGTGGCTGTCCACGATCAGGCGCGTGACTTCGTCGGTCTCATAGGGAACCAGCAGGTCTTCTAAAAACAGGCTCAGGGGCAAGTCGGCCAGAATCTGCCGCGCGGCCTCGCGTTCCTGGGAACTGCCCGCCGCGATTCCCGCCAGCTCGTCGCCGGACTTGAGCGGGCTGGCGCAGGCCATCACCCGCCGCAAATCGGGGAAGGTGAAATGGCGGTGGCCCAGGGTCAGGTGGTACGTGGGCGGCTCCGGCAAACATCAAGGGGCATGGATCAGTGTAATACCAATCACCGAAAATTCGGCTCTTTAAAGCCGGATTTTCCGAGCGGAGCGAGTAGTGAAAATACCAGTCACCAAAGATGGAAAAGGCGCTCTTGGCGCTTTCCCAAGAGTGCATCTGTAATTTTTGGTGACTGGTATAAGTGAGCAGGGGACAGGAGAGAAGAGTCGGGTTCAGGAAGCCAATTCCCGCTGCCCCCGTCCTGCCGCCACCCCCGTCACCAGCACCAGACCCGTCATCGCCAGCAAGAAGATCAGTGGCACCTCCCAGTCGCCCGTGAGATCGTGCAGTGCCCCGAAGATGAAGGGACCAGTCGCCGCCAGCGCGTAGCCGAAGCCCTGCGCCATCGCCGAGAGCTGCGGCACCTGTGCCAGATTGGCGGCCCGCACGGCAATAAACATCAGCGCCAGCGGAAAGGTGCTGCCCGCGCCGATGCCCATCAGCAGCAGCCAGGGCAAGGGCGTCAGCGGAGCGAGGAGCAGACCCGTGATGCCCGCCGTACTGACCAGTGCCGTCGCCACCGCCAGCGGGACCAAAAGTTTGGGCCGTGCCGCCAGCACCGGAACCGCCAGAGTGAAGGGCAGTTGCACCACGTTGGCAAATGCCAGCAGCAGCCCCGCCTGCGCCGCCGTGAAGCCGTTGTCCTGCAAGACCCTGGGTACCCAGGTCAGCCACGTAAAAAAGACCAGAGACTGAAAGCCCATATACAGCGTCACCGATAGCGCGTAGGGGTTCTGCCACACCGACGGCCCCCCCTTGACTGGTGCGCGGGCATGAGTCTGCCGTCCGAAGACGGTGGGCAGCCACGCCACCACGCCGATCACGGCCAGCCCGATCCACACGCCCATAGACGAGCGCCACGCGCCGCCCAGCACGGTCATCAGCGGTACGGCCACCCCGGAGGCCAGCGCCGCGCCGCCCACCACCGCCAGCGTGTACAGCCCGGTCATCGGCCCCACCCGCGTGGGATAGTCGCGCCGGATCAGGCTGGGCAGCAGCACGTTGTTCAGGGCGATGCCCGCCCCCACCAGTACCGTGCCGATGAGGATAACGGGCAGCGTCGCGCCGATCCGCAGCACACTTCCTACGCCAATCACGGCGGTGGCAAACAGGATGATGGTCTCGTTGCTGTAGCGGCGGCTGAGCAGCGGCGCAAGCGGAGCCAGCACGCCCCAGCACAGCAGCGGCAGCGTGGTCAGCAGGCTCAGGGTGGCCGCGCTGACCCCCAACTCGGCCTGCACCTGTGACAGCAGCGGCCCGAACCCGGCGATGGGCGGGCGCAGGTTCAGCGCCACCAGAATCAGCCCCAGGATGAGCAGGGGGGCGGCGGTGGGCTTGCGGCGTTGCTGGACTGACTCCGCTGCCGCAGGCGATTCAGGGGCGGCGAGGTCAGAACGGCTCATTCGCGCAGGTTAGCGCCTCCAATCCTCTGTTCGCCCTGATACATGGAATGGGGCTGCCGATTCGCATTCGCCACCCAATTGCTTTTCTTGCTGCAATTCAACGGTACAGATTAACGCACATCTCACGCACACACGGGCTTACGCTGACCGCGTCAGGGAACTGATGAATTGCGGCTCTGGTATGCGTCCGCCCCATTTTCCGTGCCTCTCTGGCGCGGCTTTTACAACAGGAGTTGTTATGAGACAACGTTTGACCCCGTTCACCTGGATCATCGCCACCCTGGCCGTGCTGCTAAGCACCGCACTAGCACAGTCGCAAAACGCTCCAGTGGAGGCGGCCAAGCTCTCGCTGAGCTACGGGCAGTTCGGTCTGGTCTACCAGATCTTCTCGATTACCATTGCCTCGATGGGTGCAGGCTTTATCTTTTTCGTGCTGGCCCAGCAAAACCTGTCGCCCAAGTACCGCCCGGCCATGGTGGTCTCGGCGCTGGTGGTGGCGATTGCCTGCTACCACTACTTCCGCATCTTTAACTCCTGGAACGAGTCCTATGCCCTGACCGCTGGAGCTTACGTCGCCACGGCTGTCCCCTTCAACGACGCCTACCGTTATGCCGACTGGATACTGACGGTGCCGCTGCTGCTCGTGGAGGCTGTCGCAGTTCTGGCGCTTGCCACCAACGTCGCCTCGGGCATGATCTGGCGCTTGGCCCTGGCCGCCTTCGTGATGATCGCCACGGGATATCCCGGTGAAATCTCCGGCGACACCACCACCCGCCTGATCTGGGGCACCATCAGCACCATTCCGTTTATCTACATCGTGTACACGCTGTTTGTCGAACTGGGCAAGTCGATAGACCGTCAGCCGCCACGGGTGCAGGTGCTGACCCGCAATCTGCGGCTGCTGTTGTTCGCGTCATGGGGCTTCTACCCCATTGCGTACCTGCTCCCTATCTTCCTGGGGGGCGGCGGCCTGAGCGCCAGCGGCGTGGTTGGCTTGCAGGTGGGCTACAGCATCGCCGATATTCTGGCAAAAGTTGGTTTCGGCACCCTGATTTACTTTATTGCGCTGGAAAAAACCGCACATGACCGCAGTATGGGCGTCACCGAAGACAGCACCACTCCGCCAGCCACTGAACTGCCTACCCGGCCCGTTTAACCCGCCCGACGCTGCCCGTCACTGGAGACCCCATGACCAGGACCGAGATCAGAACCGAGACCACCCCGGAAGCCCGTCCTCTGTTTATCCTTGTGCGCCGCCATCAGGGTCTTGTGGCGCTGGGACTGATGTTGATTGCTGCCTCGGCGATGGCGCTCGACTTCTTCCGCAGTGACCTGCTGGGGCCGCACCTGATCGGCTTGCGCCTGATCTACGCGGGGATTGCGCTGCTGACCATCACCTATATCTGGATCGTGAGTACCCAGGACGCCGAGCGCGCCGCCTAGCTGCGCTGGTCAGTGCCGCTCCATCTACAACGCCGCTTGGAGACCCAGCAAGCGGCGTTGTCGTTAGTTGGCGCTGTGGTGTAGGTGGCGCTGTCGTCACTTCGGGCCGTGTAGAGGAATTGCAGGTTGCACGGGCCACTGGCGAGTCCTGATGGACAGAGCAAAAAACAGGAGTTTCAGCATTTCCTCAATCCTGTGCTCCTCCTGATCTGGCCGCCGGGCGAAACCTCAATACCCTTTCTGATCACCGGAACACCAGTCCTGACCAGACTCCCTGCGTCCCGTCCCATGTTCCAGCGCTCTTCCCCTCCCCTGGCCTGTCATCAGAGGTACGCCGTGACCCACTTCCAGCCCTCCAAACCCCTTCTGACCCCGGCCACACCGCAGATTGCTCGCCAGCGGCCTGCGTTCCTGCTCCTGTTCGCCGTTCCCTGGGCGGCCATGCTCGGCCTGCTGGGGCTGCACGGCCTGTTTCCGGCGGTGCTGGAGCGTTACGCCCTCGTGCCGCTGCTGCTGAGCGCCGTGTTGTTCGGTCTGCCGCACGGGGCGCTGGACCATCTGGTGCCGCTGCGACAGGGCTGGCGGCTGACGAGAAGCTGGACCGGACTGGGACTGTTTCTGCTGGCTTATCTGGGCGTGGTGCTGCTGTATCTGGGCGTCTGGACCGTGTGGCCGATGGTGGCGTACTGGGGGTTTCTGCTCACTTCGGCGCTGCACTGGGGGCACGGCGATCTGGACTTTCTGGAGCGGCGGCTGGGCCGTGCCCGGGCCTGGCACAGCGGCGCAACATTGCTGCTGCGTGGCAGCTTGCCCATCGTCGTTCCGTTTCTGGCCTTCCCCGACGCCTACGAACGGCTGGCGCGCGGCGCTGCACAGGCATTCCACGCGTCCCTTCCCGCCGGGCCGCTGTGGAGTGCCAGCTTTTCCCAGGGGCTGACCGTGATTTTCGTGGCCGTGCTGCTGCTGTCGGTGGCCGACACCCTGCGCTGTGCCGCCAGTGACCGGGCCGCCGTGACCGAACTGGCCGAGGTTGCGCTGCTGCTGCTGGTGTTCACTCAGGTCCCCGCCGAGCTGTCCATCGGCCTGTATTTCACGCTGTGGCACGCCTGGCGGCATCTAGGCCGACTTCTGGAACTCAACTCCAGGCCACTCAAGCTACGGCCTGTCAGCCTGCGCGGGTTGCGACGGCTGGCGCTGGACCTGACGCCGATCACCCTGATTGCGCTGGGGATGCTCGGTGGCCTGTTCCTGTGGAGTGCGCCGCGCCTGCACAGCGCCGAGGACTTGACGGCGCTGTACCTGGCCCTGATCGCCGCCCTGACCCTGCCCCACGCCCTGCTCGTCGGCGTGATGGACCCCGCCTTTGCCCGTATGGTGGGGCGGTCCCGCCGGGACGCAAATTCCTGAGCCTGGGGGAGAGGCTGCGCCGGACCAGCAGTGCGGGTGGGTAAAACAGCACGCAGATGTGCCCCCGGATTCAAGACCCGGTCTCTGGCGCTGGCCTGACTGAGGCATGCGGGCCTTCAGGGGTCAATCTGACAAGGACTCTTACGGATTCCGTCTGTAACGCGGTAGAGATCGGGAAAGCGTAGGTCTCCACACTCCACACTCCACGCCCAGGACCCGTTTTTCTCCTGCTCACTGTCCTGTCCAGAGCAGCGCCCATGACTGGTACGGCTCGCAGGGGGACGCTTGAACGCCGGATCGGATTTCCAGGTATTTTCAGCACCTTCCAATCGGGGTCTGTCTTATTTCGCCCGCGTTCCTGTACCAATCACAGCGGTTCAACAGAAGAGGCCAGATGCCCCCAGGCGGCGTTGGATGTGGGTGCCAGTTGGGACCGCTTTTTTCCCGTGTCCCCACTCACCACTGCAACTGCACAGATTGACCAACTTTAAAGACGAAAAATGCCTGTCGGGCACGCTTCTTACCCATTCCTTCTGCTAACTTGGCCGTGCGTCACCGGGGGTGCCTGTCCTTTTAGAACGGGCTGAGAAACACCCCAACGAACCTGATCCGGGTCATACCGGCGGAGGGAGCGTGACCGGCCAGCCCCGAAGACTTCGGCGGTTGGCCCCGCTTCCCCTCGTGACGCGAGGGGGCTTTTTTATGTTTGGAAACAGTATGCGTATACAAGGTATTTTGACGGCGGCTTTACTTCTGGCGGGTGCGGCCAGCGCCCAGACCACCTTGACGGTGATCACCCACGATTCCTTTGACGTGGATAAGAAACTGGTGGCGTCCTTTGAAAACGCGAACAACGCGAAGGTGCGTTTCGTGAAGGGCGGCGACGCCGGGGAACTTCTCAACCGCCTGATCCTAACCCGCCGCGCCCCGCTGGCCGACGTGGTCTACGGCCTGGACAACAGCCTGATCAGCCGCGCAAAGCAGTTTGACCTGCTCGAGCCTTACAAGTCGCCTGAACTGGCGAAGGTTCCCGCTGCCTACCGTCTGGACGACGCGGGTCTGCTGAACACAGTGGATTACGGCTACGTGGCCCTCAACTATGACCGCGAGTACTTCCAGAAGGCGGGTCTGGCCCTGCCCAAGTCGCTGGATGACCTGAAAACCCCGCAGTACGCCAAATTGACCGTGGTGGCAAGTCCGGCCACCAGCAGCCCCGGTCTGGCTTTCATGCTTGCCACCGTCAACCATTACGGCGAGGCGGGCGCATGGGCGTGGTGGCGCGACGCCCGCCTCAACGGCCTCAAGGTCACGCGCGGCTGGAGCGACGCCTACAACAAGGAATTTAGCCGCAACGGGGGCCGCTACCCTATCGTGCTGTCGTATGCCAGCAGCCCAGCCGCCGAGGTCTTCTATGCCGACAACTATGACGCGAAGAAGCTGCCCGCGCAGGCCCCCACTGCCAATCTGTTCCTCCCTGGCAGCACCTGGCTGCAACTGGAAGGCGTGGGCATCCTGAAGGGCGCGAAGCAGCCCGCGCTGGCCCGCAAATTCGTGGACTTCATGCTGGGCAAGGGCGTGCAGGCCGACATCCCCACCCGCATGTGGATTTACCCGGCGGTGGGCGGCACACCGCTTGATCCGGTTTTCAAGTTCGCCACCGAGCCGGAACTCTCAGCCGTTAAACCCGGTCTGACGGCCAATCCGCAGCGGTTGGTGGACACCTGGGTCACTCAGGTTCTGCGGGCGCGGTAGGGGAGACCTCTCTTCAAGACCCTCTGCGTGGAGTACCTCATTGAGCAGCCACGCAGAGGGCTTTTCATTTCGACTTTCAGCCGGGGAGAAAATGCCGTCCTATGCTGTAAGGCAGCCCTGCACTACCGCCGTCCGCGCGCCCGCACCTTCTGCCCCGGCACCGTCGCCTGCTTGAACTCCTTGCCCTGCAACTTGGCCTCAATGGCCCGGATCTGATCGCGCAAGGACGCGGCCTTCTCGAAGTCCAGATCCTCGGACGCCTGCCACATGTCCAGTTCCAGATCGGTGAGCTGGGCGGTCAGGGCATCGCGGTCACCCCCGACATTCGCGCTGCCGATCTCTTCGGGCTGTTCCTCACCGCGAATGACGTTCCGTACGCCCTTGATAATCGTGGTGGGCGTGATGCCGTGTTCCACGTTGTAGGCGGTCTGCTTCTCGCGGCGGCGGGCGGTTTCGTCGATGGCACTTCGCATGGCGGGCGTGACCGAATCGCCGTACAGGATCACCTCACCGTTCAGATTGCGCGCCGCGCGGCCAATGGTCTGGATCAGCGCACGTTCCGAACGCAGAAAGCCGGGCTTGTCGGCGTCCAGAATGGCCACCAGCGAAACTTCGGGCAAATCCAGCCCCTCGCGCAGCAGATTGATGCCCACCAGCACGTCGTAATGGCCCAGCCGCAAGTCGCGGATGATGACCTGACGCTCCACGCTGTCGATGTCGCTGTGCATATAGCGCGCCTTGACGCCCTTTTCCAGCATGTACTCGGTTAGGTCCTCGGACATGCGTTTGGTCAGGGTGGTGACCAGGGTGCGCTCGCCCGCTGCCGTCTTCGCGCGAATGCGCCCCAGCAGATCGTCGATCTGGCCGGTAATGGGCTGCACGCTCACGGGCGGGTCCACCAGTCCGGTGGGGCGGATGATCTGGTCGGCAATGCTGTCGCTGACCTCGCGCTCGAAGGGGCCGGGCGTGGCCGACACGTAGATGGTCTGTCCGGTCTTGGACATGAATTCCTCGGCGTTCAGTGGGCGATTGTCCATCGCGCTGGGTAGGCGGAAACCGTAGTCCACCAGCGTTTGCTTCCTGGCCCGGTCCCCATTAGCCATCCCGCCGATCTGTGGCACGGTCACATGCGACTCGTCAATGAAGGTGATGAAGTCGTCCGGGAAGTAGTCCAGCATGGTGTACGGCGTCATACCGGGTACGCGCCCGTCGATGTGGCGCGAGTAATTCTCGATGCCGGAGCAGTAGCCCAGCACCTTGAGCATCTCCAGATCGTAGAGGGTGCGCTCCTTGATGCGCTGCGCCTCCAGCAGCTTGCCGGTGGACTTGAAGTATTCCAGCCTTTGCTCCAGCTCCTCCTGAATGGTCACGATGGCCCGCTCGATATTCCCCGCGCTGGACACGTAATGCTTGGCTGGGTAGACCACTGTGGCGTCCAGTTCGGCCAGCCGGTCCCCGGTCAGCGGATGTACCACCGCAATGCGCTCCACATCGTCGCCCCACAGCTCAATGCGGAGGGGCTGCTCGTCGTACGCGGGCCAGACCTCGATCATCTCACCCTTGACCCGAAAACGGCCCGGCATCATCTCGATGTCGTTGCGCTCGTACTGCATGCCGATCAAGCGGCCCAGAATCTCGTCGCGGCTCACCGAGTCGCCCTTCTTGAGAATCAGATTGAGGGCGGTGTACTCCTTGGGATCGCCCAACCCGTAGATACACGAGACGGAGGCGACGACGATGGTGTCGCGCCGCGTCAACAGACTGCGGGTGGTGGAGTGGCGCAACCGCTCGATTTCCTGGTTGATCGCCGCGTCCTTCTCGATAAACAGGTCCTTGCCCGGCACGTAGGCTTCGGGCTGGTAGTAATCGTAGTAGCTGATGAAGAACTCGACGGCGGCGGTGGGGAAAAACTCGCGGAACTCGGAGGCAAGTTGCGCGGTCAGAATCTTGTTGGGGGCCATGATCAGGGCGGGGCGGCCCGTTTCCTCAATCACTTTCGCCACGGAGTACGTTTTTCCTGTGCCCGTCGCCCCCAGGAGCGTCTGGTATCGCAGTCCTGATTCCAGCCCGTCCACCAGGGAGCGAATGGCGGTGGGCTGATCGCCGGACGGCGTGAACTCGGATGTAATGTTGAGCATCGGGGAAACCTCCAGAAGCAAAGAAAGTGAGAGCAGTGGCAAACGCCGAACGTATCCCCACAGTTTACGCCCCCAGCGTAAGCGGATGGTAGGCCAGATGGCGGATTGGGGAGGTGGTTTAAGCGCTAGCTGAAGGTGTCCATTTCGAGCGCGAAGATGGCCGCCTGCTGCACTTCTTGAAGTCGAAACGAGGAGAGAGAAGAGATCAACTCGCCCAAATCTTCCTTGGGAATCGTTTGAAGATTGTCCAGGCTGACCGCGCAATGTTCCGGCACGCCATCGAACGGCTCCAGAATCACTTGCGAAGGAATGCCGCGCACCCGTGTCGTCAGCGGCGCAACCGTAACGCTGTTCAGATGTCCTATCAAAGCGTCTCGCGTCAGGATCACCACGGGACGCCGTTTGTCCAGCTCACACCAGCAGATGTCGCCGCGCCGCCAGGCACGCGCCATCACTCGCCCCAGGCGCGGCGGGCAGGCTGCCAGGCATCGTCATCGGGCTGCGCCTGAAAGCTCTGACGGTGAGCTTCTTCCATCGCGGCGTTCTGGCGGCGTTTGAGTTCGGCCTGCAAGGCAACTCGGATAAACGCACTCCGGGTCTCCTGGCTCTGGCCTGCCGCATGATCAACCGCAGAGAGCAGGGCGTCGTCTATGGTCATCTGCACGGTTTTCATGTGTGTAAGTTACCACATGATAATGTGGATAAAAGGCAGGTGGCGGAGATGCTTAATCCTCTCTCCGCCACCTGCTTAGATTTATACCTCGGTATTCAGACAGTCAGTGCATGCGTCCAGCGCGGTAGACCGTTGTTGACCAGGAAGCCCACAAGATCGGTACTGCCGTAAAACTTCAGTCGGCCATGTTCGGTGAATGCCAGAGCAGATTTGTCTACCCGAAGATTCTTGGCGCGGGCTGCGGCGACGAGTTGAGCAAGCAGGACGCTGCGGGCGTTGTCGTTGTGGTTTGGGGATTCAGCGTCGCAGATGAGGCAGCTCTGTCCCTGAATGTTGATGTGAGCGATGTTGATTTGCATATTTTCTCCTTGATTGAATGATGGATGTAATCTGACCGCAATAACCGTTTACGACGTGCCAGACATGTCTTGATTGAATTAAGTTGGATGGGCCGAGCATCGGACTTCAGCCCATCCTGACAGTGTGTTTAGTCGGCGGCTGACTCGTCCAGCCCCATGCAGCGGCGGTAGTGATCGCACCAATTACAGTGCGTCCCGGTGTGCTTGGGCCACTCGGTTTCCACAAAATGATGCTGGCCGAGTGTCACCAGCTTGCCCAGATCGGCGTCCACATTGTCGGTGTCGTATTCCAGCAGCAAATCGCCCGCCGGATACAATTCGTAGGCGCGAACGGTCTGGCCGGGATACTTGTCACGCACGGCGGTCACGTACAGCGCCAGCGCCAGCGGACTGGTCACGTCGTAGCTTTCTGGGGCTTTGCCTGTTTTGATGTCCACCACGCAGATTTCACCGTCTACGCGAACCACCAAGTCAATCCGGCCCGTGGCCCGCACCTTGCCCAACGGGTGATCCAGGTCAAGGCGCACCCACTCCTCGGCGCTGATGAGGCCACCGGATTCCACCTTGCCCTCGGCGAACAGCAGAAATCCGCCCAGGCAGAGCAGCAGTTCATCTTGCCAGCGGTTGACGCGCTGCTCCAGCGTTTCGCTGTGGCCTTGCTGGACTTCACCAGCGGGCAGCTTGAGCAGGTGTTCGCGGAGCATCGGCACCAGCTCGTCCATGTCGGGCCAGTTGCTGCCCACCTGAAACTTACGGGTCGCGTCGCGCACAGTGCTGTGGAATGCCTGGCCCTTGTGCAGATTTTCGTTGAACTCGCTTTCCACGTAGAAGTGGTTCAGCATTTCTTTGTGGGGGCAAAGCTGATACGTCTCGGCCACCGAAGGACTCATGGGCGCAAACGGCGCGGCCACCAGCATGGGCAGGGCGCTCACAGTGAACGGCCTTCCAGCGCAGTCACGTTGGCGTAAATCGCGTTGCGGTAGGCACGGTGAGAGATGGTGGCACGCACGCGGCGGCCTCGCAGACCCATCAGGCGTTCGGGGGTCAGGTCACGCAGGTTCAGCACAAATTCTTCCAGGGCGGTCAGTGCGCCCACGATGCCTCCCTTGAACTCCGGCGTCATGCTGCTGGCGGTCAGGCCGTTGTCGGCGGCGTAGGTCAGGTGCAGCGCCGCGTACTTGTCGCCAAAGCGGTTGCGCTGAAGTTTGAGATCGGCGCGAACAATAGTCAATTCATGAATGCCTTCGGGAAGGCGAGTGGTGCGGTCATCCGGTGCGGGGCTGATTGTGATGATGGAAATAGTAGGGCTGCTACTCATATGAAACTCCTGTAGGATGAGCGCAGACAATTGTGCCTGCGCCCTTGAAGTTCCATCTGCACATCCGTTAGACTTGATACCGCCAAGTAGTCATGTCTTTCAGATATGCAGATGAAGTCCGGGGGTAAATGCCGTCGGGCTTTTTCATTGTTACCGGGAACGCCGAGTTTATTGGCCCTGCTGGACGCTCCCCACCTCTCTTCTGAGCATTTGATCCTCCTGCCTCCGGGGCTTCCGAAGACCCCTATAGCTTATCTTTACAGTGTGAAGCGAATATGTGGATTTGATTAAGATTCATTCATGGATAGGATACCTGAATAGATACGTTACTTCAGATGCAATACGATCTCTACTCATGATAGGATTCTGCCATGTCCAATCCGCGTAAGAGTCTAGCACAGTGCCGGGGCTGCGGATGAACACCGTCCTACTCGGCGAACTGGGGCAATTGATGCAGGGGTTGCCGCACCGATTTGTGCCATCAAAAAAGACAGTTGACGGGGAAGAGCGCAAAAAAACCAAACCCGATGGCCCGGTGTTTTATCTGCTGAACATCGGCGACATTGCGGGGCTGGCGCTCAGGCCACCGGAAAGTCAGCCTGTGCCTTTGCCCTACGGCACGCCGTTTGACAAATACAGGCTGCAAGAGGGCGACGTGCTGATGACCATTCGCACCCGGCCTCTTAGGGCGGCGGTGGTGCTGGACGCTGAAACGCCAATGATGCCCACGCAGAATCTGGCGGTGTTGCGGCCCCGTTCGGGCAAGGTGCTGGGCGCGTATCTGGCGGCGTACCTGAACACACCCGAAGCGCAGGTGGTACTGAACGAGGAATATACCCAGAGCGCCGCCACGCCGCTGCTCAAGCTGTCGGCGCTGAGTGGGATTGATATACCTTTGCCGCCGCTGGAGTTGCAAAGACAAATTGCTGATCTGGCGCTGAGCTTTGAAAACGAGGAACGTGCCGCCCGGTCTGCGCTAGACGAGCGGCGTGTGCTGGTGCAGCAAAGCATCTCGCAGGCCATTCACCAATCCACATCTAAAGCCCTAGAACCCCAAACCCCACTACCCCAGAGGCTTCCATGACCAAATCCAGCGCCATCAATAAAACCAATACGGATACCCCACGCCAGCTTGACCGCGAGACATTGGAGCGGGAGCTATGGAAAGCCGCCGACATTCTGCGCGGCAGCATTGACAGCAGCGATTACAAGAATTACATCTTCGCGCTGCTGTTTCTCAAGCGGCTGAGTGACCGTTTTGAGGAAGAGGCGCAAAGTATTCTGAAGAAAACTGGCGATCTCGTTCTCGCTTATGATGATGAGGACGAACACCGTTTTTACGTACCGAAAGTTGCCCGCTGGGACTATCTCATGAGTATCAGCGAGGATATAGGTCAAGCGTTAAACATAGCCAATCGCACGCTTGCCAATACAAATAAATCACTGCTCGGCGTGCTGGACATTATTGATTTCAACGATGAAAGGCGTTTGGGCGGCAAAGCTAATCTTCAAAACATTCTACAAAAGCTGGTACAGCACTTTGACCGAATTCCGTTAGGCAATGACAGTTTCCCAAAAACCGAACCCGATTTGCTGGGCCGCGCCTACGAATTCCTGATTGAAAAGTTTGCCGACGACGCGGGCAAAAAAGGCGGTGAGTTCTACACGCCCAAAACAGTCGTGGAACTGCTGGTCACGCTGCTGGAGCCGCAGCAGGGCATGCGCGTTAGTGATCCAGCGTGTGGCAGCGGCGGAATATTGATTGAAGCGGCGCAGTACGTGGAGAGCGAAGTGTATGGCGAGGAAGGACGCCCCCGTGACCAGCCCCTGAATCTGGCGCTGTACGGCCAGGAAAAGAACGTGAACACCTGGGCCATTGCCAAGATGAACATGCTGCTGCACGATTACCCCGACGCCGAGATTCGCCACGGCGACACCTTTGCTGACCCGATGCCCGACGCCGACGGCAAAAAAGCCCTGATGCTGTTTGACATCGTGGCGGCCAATCCGCCGTTTAGCCTCAAGCAGTGGACGCCGGATGGCTGGGGCGGGGGCGATCCGTTTCGGCGGTTCACGCACGGCACGCCGCCCGCCAGCAAGGGCGATTACGCTTTTATTCAGCACATGCTGGCAACCTTGCAACAGGGTGGCCGCGCCGGGATTATCACCGCGCATGGCGTACTCTTTCGCGGCGGCGAGGAAGAACGCATTCGGCGCAGCATTCTGGAAGATGACCAGTTAGAGGCCGTGATTGGCCTGCCCGCCAACCTGTTTTACGGCACGGGCATTCCCGCCGCCATTTTGCTGTTTAACCGCGCCAAGCCCGCCGAGCGCCAGCGCCGCGTGCTGTTTATGGACGCCAGCAAGGACTTTTTGCCGGGCAAGAAGCAGAACAAATTGCAGGCCGAGCATATTGCCCGCACGGTGGCCGCCTTCAAAGCCTATGAAGATGTGGAGGGCTACAGCCGCGTGGTGACGCTGGACGAGATTGAACAGAACGACTGGAACCTGAACCTGAGCCGTTACGTGTCTGCCGCCGCCGTGACCGAGGCCATAGATTTGCACGCCACCCTGAAGCGCTTGCAGGAGCTAGAGGAACAACGCGACGAGGCGCGGGCAAAAGTGAATGGGTATCTGAAAGCGTTGGGGATTGAGGTATGAGCAAAAAGCCGACTCAACCGTTGCCGCAAGGTTGGGAGTGGCGGCTATTTTCAGATGTTGTTCTGAGCATTTCTGGCGGTGGCACACCTAGCAAAGCAAATCCTGATTTTTACACGGGTGATATTCCGTGGGTCACGGTCAAAGACCTTACAGCAAGGATTATCACCGACTCAAAAGAAAAAATCACAGCAGAAGCGATTGAGCAGAGTGCAAGCCGACTCATCAAAAAGGGCAGCATTCTGCTTGCTACTCGGATGGCTGTTGGACGTGCCGCGATTGCGGGCGTAGATGTGGCAATCAATCAAGACCTGAAGGCAATAACACCAAATGAAGATATTGATTCTATTTATCTCTACTACTGTTTGCTGAGCATTCAATCTGATTTAGATCACCTAGCCAGCGGCTCAACTGTAAAAGGTATATCACTAGAGACTTTGCGAGATCAACTTATCCCCCTCCCGCCTTTGCCTGTGCAACGCTGGATTGCCGACGCCTTAGCGAGTGTGGACGAGTGGTTGGAGGTGAGCGCGGAGGCGTTGAAAGTCTCAGACGCTTTGACTTCCAAAATCGCAGACAATCTCATGGAAGGCAGTGAAAACGCCGAAACCTGCGTGCTTAATGAATGTTGTACCCGTATCAAAGTCGGAATCGCTACTTCCACGACTAAGCATTATGCTTCAGAATCTGACGGCATAGCAATGATCTTAAATCGCAGCATTAAGTCAAATTCAATTGATCGCAATTCGGTGGAATACATCTCCAAAGCATTTGATCTAGAAAATCACCGTAAACGTCTGATGGCGGGAGACGTAGTAGTGACACGGACAGGACAACCTGGCCTAGCTGCGGTTGTGCCGCCTGAAATGGAAGGCTGGCAAGCATTCACGACGCTCATTTTGACTCCTAAGCCCAAAATGATTCATTCGGAGTACCTGTCAGAATGGATCAATTCAGTACATGGGCGGATTTTCGTTGAGCAGGGGCAAGCGGGCGGCGCTCAGAAAAATCTTAACGCAGGAGAGATTGAGAAAATGCCTGTTCGTCTTCCTGACTTAGAGCAGCAGGATTCAATCATCAATGCAGTCTCTGAATCTCGTGTTTATAAGAAGATTCTTGGCAGCGAGATACAGCAGTCCATACGATTAAAAAATGCCCTCCTCCATCAACTGCTCTCCGGTTCTCTTCAACCTCAAGGCGGGTGGGCGTCCGTCATTCCGGCGGCGGCTCCATGACCTTTCCCGACGCGCCGGGGCGGGGCAAGCCGGAGAAGCAGTATGTGGAAGACCCGGCCATTGCCACGCTGGAAACGCTGGGCTGGCGGCTCACGCCCGTCTCAGAGGTGCAGCGGGTGGGGCCGCGCAGCGCTATCCTGCGCGACAGGTTGCACGCGGCATTGTTGCGCCTGAATCCGGGGCTGTCGGCAGAAGCGCTGGAACTGGCGGTGCGGCGGGTGTCGGCCCGCGAACGGCTGGGGCTGGTGGAGGGCAACCGCGAGGTACACGGCGTCCTCACACACGGCTTCAGCGTGCGCCTGGACGATGACCCCGGCGGCCTGCCCAGCCGGACGGTGCAACTGGCCGATTTTGTGGACGTGTCGCGCAACGAATACACCCTGATCCGGCAATTTCCGGTGGTGGGCGAGGGCGGACGGCGCATTGAGTTTGACCTGAGCCTGTTCGTGAATGGCGTGCTGTGGGCCGTGCTGGAGTGCAAATATGCGCGGGGCGATCTGGGCGCGGCGCTGGCCGAGGGACACGCACAACTCTCGCGCTATCAGGCTTTGGGCGATTACGTGGGGCGGGGTGCGCCGTCGGTGTTCGCGTCGGTGCAGGTGCTGGGCGTGCTGTGCGGCTCGGAAGCGGTGTCGCTGGGCGTGTATGGGGCGGTGGGGGCGTCTGAGCGGGCCTTTGCGCCGTTTCCCGAAGCCTATCCGCAGGGCGCGGCGTGGCTGGCCGACGCGCTGGGATTGCCGCCGGGTGGACAGCCCAACCCGCAGCAGATTTTGCTGTATAGCGTGTTTGCCCCCGAAAACCTGCTGGAATTTGCCCGCAGTTTTACCGTGTATGAGGTCAAAGAAGGGCGGCTGATTCGCAAGCTGGCCCGGCATCAGCAGCGCGTGGCGGTAGACCGGGTGGCGCGGCGGGTGCTGGGGCTGCTGCCGGTGGGGCCGGAGGATGACCCTGCTATGCCTGCCGAGGACATTGGCAAGGGCGGCGTGATCTGGCACACCCAGGGCAGCGGCAAGAGCTTAACGATGGTCTGGCTGGCGCAAAAGCTGCGGCAAACTGAGTTGCGCCAGGAAAACCCCAATATCGTGGTGGTCACAGATCGCGTGAGCCTGGACTCGCAGATCACGGGCGTCTTCGGCGAGGCGGGCTTGACCCTGCCGGAACGCGCCCGCACGACGGCGGAACTCCGCAAGCTGCTGGGCGCAACCGGGGGCGTGACGGTCATGACCACCGTGCAAAAATTCGCCGACTTCATGAGCAAACCGGGCCGCACGTCGGGCCGCAAGGTCTTTGTGCTGGTGGACGAGGCGCACCGTACCCAGTACGGCGACATGGCGCAGGAAATGCGGAAGGCGCTGCCGGGCGCAACCTTTATTGCCTTCACGGGTACGCCGATAGAAAAGCGCAGCCGCAGCACCATGCGGGTGTTCGGGCCGTACATTCACCGCTACACCATGCTGGAAGCGGTGCGCGACAAGGCCACCGTGCCGATCTATTACGAGAGCCGCGACGTGGGCGGCATGTTCCTTGCCAACCGCGACATTGACGAGGCGATGGAACGTTTTTTCCCCGAACCCGATGAGCGCGAGGCGGCCAAGCGCAAGCACGCGACGCTGGAGGCGGTGGCCGGGGCCTCGTCGCGGGTGTCGGCCATTGCCGAGGACATCATCAAGCACTTCACGCGCTTTATTGAGCCAAACGGCTTTAAGGGGCAGGTGGTGGCAGCCTCGCGGGAAAACGCGGTGCGCTACTGGAAGGCCATCCGCGATTTGCAGGGGCCGGAATGCACCGTGGTCATCACGACAAAGGCCAACGACGAGGACAGCTTCGCGCAGTTCTCGCGCACGGCCAAGGAGCTAGAAAAACTTACCGACGACTTCGCCAACAATCCCGCCGATTCCCTCAAATTGCTGATCGTGGTGGACATGCTGCTAACGGGCTTTGACGCGCCGCTGGAACAGGTGATGTATTTGGATCGCCCGCTGTCGCAGCACACCTTGCTTCAGGCGATTGCCCGCGTCAACCGCACGTATGAGGGCAAGGAAGCCGGATTCATCATGGATTACTGGGGCATCACCCAAGACCTCAAGGAAGCCCTGAAAGTTTTTGACGAGGCCGACGTGCAGGGGGTCATGAAGCCGCGTGAAGACCTGCGCCGCGAGCTGGAGTTGCGCCACCGCCGCGTCATGCGCCTGTTTGGCACAACCCGCCCCCCGCTGGACGACGCGCTGCTGATGCTGGACGACGCCCCCACCCGCCAGGAATTTGAGGTGGCGTACAGGCAACTGGCCCAGACCTACAACGCGCTGCTGCCGGAGGTGGAGAATGAGGGCATAGAGGCGGATTTCAGGTGGCTAAGTATGCTGCGTCACCGCGCCGCCCAGCGCATTGACCGCGCCGAGGCGGCGGATTACCGCGACATGGGCCAGAAAGTGCGCCGCCTGATTGACGATGTGGTGGTGGCCGACAGCGTGGAGCAGGTCTTGCCGCCCGTAGACATCCTGGCCCCTGACTTTATCCAGCAGGCCAACCGGGAAGCCGAGGACGCTGACTCAGAAGAGAAGTTGCAGGCGCTTGCCAGCGAAATCGCCCACCAGGCCCGCCACGAGATCATGCTGAAGTTTCCGCAGAATCCGGCAGCTTACAAAACGTTGCGCGAACGGCTGGAAGAAATTCTGGAACAGCAGCGGCTACGGCGCATAGATGCCCGGCAGGCGGTGGGCCAGCTTAAAGACGTGATTTCATCGTTGCAACAAGTCACTTTTGGCCGCGCCCACTCCCGCCTGAGTGCCGACGCCGAGGCGGTGTATGGGCAACTTAGCCTTCAAGGCGTGGCAGACGAAGCGCTTGCCACTACGCTTGAGCAGACCATCAAGAAACTGACAGTGGTGGACTGGTCACATAAGGAAGATGTACAGCGAGAAATGCGGCGGCAGATCAAGCGTGAACTGCGGGCCGCCAAAGTCAGCGCCGAGGTGCTGGAAGCCCTGACCGCCGCAATCGTGGACGTGGCCCGTGCCAGATTCGGTTAAAGCCTTTGAGACGCTGGAACTGCTCCACGGGGGCGAGGTCATCACCTTTGCCGTTGTACGGAGTGCCCGCCGCAAGTCGTGCAGCGTCGTGATAGATGCGCGGGGCGTGCATATTGCCGCGCCAGCAAGCCTGAATCTGGAGAGCATCCGCGAGGCCCTGATTCCCAAACTGCCCCTGCTGCTGGAGCGCAATGCGCTGTATCAGGAGATGCTGGGGCCACCCCGGCGCAAACGGCAGTTCGTCAGCGGCGAGAGCCTGCGACTGGTGGGGCGGCCTTACCTCTTGCGGGTAGTAGCTGGGCAGGACCACCCGGTAGAAATGCACGGCATCCATATTTTTGTGAGCGCTGCCGACGCTGTGGGCGTGCGAGAAACTTTGGAGGCGTGGTACAGCCAGGAAGCCGCGTCCGTGTTCGCTGAGCGCGTCCCACTCTGGGCCAGGCGGCTGGGCGTGACACCGGGGCGCATTCTGATCCGCCCGCAAAAGCAGCGCTGGGGCAGTTGCGACGCCTGGGGCAACCTGCGTCTCAACTGGCGGCTGGTGATGGCCCCGATGTCCCTGATTGATTACGTGATTGCCCACGAGCTGACTCACCTGCGAAGTGCCGATCACAGCCCACAGTTCTGGACGCACCTGCGGGCGGTGATGCCAGATTACCTGGAACGCAAAGCGCAACTGGCGCAGGTTGGCTCTATGTATGACTGGTAGAACTCTCCTGACTGTCCTTCCCCGCCCCCAGCATCTCCTCGGCCACGCTTAAAAACGCCCGAACCACCGGATTCTTGCCCTCATCGCGCCGCCAGACGGCCACGATGTCCACCAGCGGGGCGTCCTCGACGGGTCGGTAAACCACGCCTGGCAACTGCAAGCGGTTAAAGAACTCGATGGGGAGAAAGACGCCCACGCCCGCCGCCACCAGCGACAGCAGCGTGGGAATCTCGATGGCCTCCTGCACGACGTTGGGGGTGAAGTCGGCCCCGGCACACCAGCGCATCACCTGATCGAAATAGGTGGCGCGTAACTGGCGCGGAAAGAACACGAAGGGTTCGGGGGCCAGATCAGAGATTTTGAGCTTGCGCTTGCGGGCCAGCGGGTGTCCGGCAGGCAGGGCCGCCACCAGCGGTTGCCGCCACAGCGCCCGCGAATCCAGGGTGGCGGCGCGCACCGGCAGCAGCATCAGGCCCACGTCCAGCACCCCGCCACGCAGCCCGGCCTCTTGCTCGTGCGCGGTCAGCTCACGCAGATTGACGCTGACATTCGGATACAACTCGCGGAAGCGGCGCACGATTTCGGGCAAGCCGCCGAAGGCCAGCCCACTGACGAAACCTATGGTCAGGCGGCCCACCTCACCCCGTGCAGCGCGGCGGGCGCGTTCCACGGTCTGCCCGGCCAGTGCCAGCGTCTCGCGTGCGCCCACCAGGAATTCCTGCCCGGCGGGCGTGAGCTGCACGCGGCGGGTGGTTCGCAGCACCAGTGGCACGCCCACCTCTTCCTCCAGATTGCGGACGCTGTTGCTCAGGGCCTGCTGCACCACGAAGACACGCTCGGCGGCCCGCCCGAAGTGTTCTTCCTCGGCCAGCGCGACGAAATGGCGCAGGTGACGCAGTTCCATGTCTACTCAGCTTGCCACATCGGGCGGGCGGAATGTCAAAGGCCCTGTCTCTGGCCTGCCCTCAGACCTCTAGCGCCAGCTTGTCCACATCGTTCAGCAACGGCGTTCCTGCCGGATACTCGCCGTTGAAGCACGCCAGACACAGGCCGGGGCCGCCCACTGCCTCGCGGATGCCCCGTTCGCTGATGAAGGCCAGGGTGTCCGCGCCGATCAGTTGCCGGATTTCCTCCTGCGTGTGCGTGCTGGCCACCAGTTCCTTGCGGGCGGCGGTGTCGATGCCGTAAAAGCACGGGTGCGTGATCGGTGGGCTGGAGACCCGGAAATGCACCTCGGTGGCCCCCGCGTCGCGCAGCAGGTTGACGATCTGGCGCGAGGTGGTGCCGCGCACGATGGAGTCGTCTACCAGAATTACCCGGCGGCCCGCGACGGCGCTGGTGGGCGAGAGTTTCATCTTGACCTTCAGCTCGCGCGCCTCCTGCGTTGGGGCAATAAAGGTGCGGCCTGCATACGGATTCTTGTACAGCCCGTAATCGAAGGGAATCCCGCTCTGGCGCGCGTACCCGATGGCCGCGCCGATGCCGCTGTCGGGAACCGGGACCACGATGTCGGCCTCCACCGGAAATTCGCGGGCCAGTTGCTCGCCCATGCGGATGCGGCTGGCGTGGGTGTCGATGCCGTCGAGCTGACTATCGCTGCGGGCGAAGTAAATCCACTCGAAGGCGCAGGGCGTGGGCGCACGCGGCTCCACCATCAGGCTGTGGAGACCGTCTCTGTCCACCCAGACCAGTTCGCCGGGCTGCACGTCGCGCAGCAGCTTTGCGCCCACCGCGTACAGGGCGCAGGGTTCGCTGGCCATCGCGTATGCGCCGTCGTCCCGCTGCCCGATCACCAGAGGCCGGACGCCGTGCGGGTCACGGAAACCGATCAGGGCGTGGCGGTTCATCAGCACGCAGGCGTAGCCGCCCTTCAATCGTTTCATAGCGGCGGCGGTGGCCTCCACCAGATCCATGTGGCTCTCGCGGGCGATCAGGTTCAGCATCACTTCACTGTCGTTGGTGGTCTGGAAGAGTGCGCCCTCCAGCAGCATTTCCTGACGAACCTCCAGCGCGTTCACAAAGTTGCCGTTGTGCGCCATGCCCAGAATGCCCTTGTTGGTGCGGGTGGTCAGCGGCTGGGCGTTGAAGCGCAGGTTGCTGCCGGTGGTGCTGTAGCGCACATGCCCGATGCTGACGCGGGCGTTGGCCAGCCGTACACTGTCCAGGCGGCGCTCGTCAAAGACCTGCGTGACCAGTCCCAGATCCTTTTCCACATGGAATTTCTCGCCGTCGCTGACGCACATGCCCGCCGCTTCCTGGCCCCGGTGTTGCAGGGCGAACATGCCCAGGTAGGTCAGCCACGCCAGATCGTTGGGCACGGGCGAGTACAGGCCAAAGACGCCGCACTCCTCGCGGGGTTTGTCGTTGCCGAAGTCGTTCTCGGAGAGGGTTTGCAGGAAGGAATCGGGGAGGGGGAAATCAGGGTGCATGGGTGGCTCCGGCAGAAGGATTGGGCGGGGGCAATTGGTGGGTGGCCCCCCCTCCCAGCCTCCCCCACGAGGGGGGAGGGGCTAAAAGATAGATTGGGGCATGTCGTATCGTCCGCCACCCACGCATGTGAGTACAGAGCTGGCTCGTACCCTGCGGCGCAACATGACGCCGGAAGAACGGCTGCTCTGGAGGCAACTGCGGAGCGCACAGCTCGGCGTTAGCTTTCGGCGTCAGGAAGTGATTGGGCGCTACGTGGTGGATTTTGTCTGCTATCCAGCCCGCCTGATTGTGGAGCTTGATGGCAGCCAACATTTGAACAGTGAGACAGACCGAGTGAGGGACACGGCCTTGCAAGCGGACGGTTTCCATATCTTGCGCTTCTGGAATAACGAGGTTAAAAGCAATCTGAACGGCGTTCTGGAAAGGATTCAGGCTAAATTGAAATAGCGCGCCTGTCTCCCTCCCTCCTTGTGGGGGAGGGTTGGGAAGGGGGGGCCACGGAGTGACCGTCCCCGCCCCACTCATCCCAGAATCCCAATCAGCGGGGATTCGTAAGCCAGGGTCAGCGCCGCGAGGTTCACGCTCAAGTGTAGGCCACGAGCCGGAGCGGCAATGGTGAGCGCATCGCCCCCGCTTTCACCGAGGCGCACAAACGGTACGCCCAGTTCACGCAGATGGTTTTCGGTGGCCTCGGTATCCTGCACGGCCACGATCACGCGGCTGTGGGCTTCCCCGAACAGCAGGGCGTCGGTGCGAACATCTGTGGGCGCGTTCAACGTCACGCTGAGACCGATGCTTCCGGCCATTGCCATTTCAGCCAGAGCCACAGCCAGGCCACCCTCGGCGCAGTCGTGGGCAGTGTCAGTCAGACCAGAGCGGATCAGGGCCAGCGTGCCGTCAATGACTTTCTGCTCCAGACCCAGATCCAGCGGCGGCACGCGCCCGGCCTCTAAACCATGCAGGCTCTCCAGATACTGCGAGGCCCCGATGCTGTCCGCATGTTCGCCCAGCAGATACAGCGTCTGGCCTGCCGCCTTCAGCCCCAGCGTCGCCCGCTTGGCAATGTCGGGCAGCACGCCCACCATGCCAATCGTCGGGGTGGGATGGATTGCCACGCGCTCGTCGCCCTGGGTGTACTGGTTGTACAGGCTGACGTTGCCGCCCGTGACCGGCGTGTTCAACGCGCGGCAGGCGTCCGCGATGCCCTGCACCGACTGCTGAAGCTGGTAATAGACCTCCGGACGGTGCGGGTTGCCGAAGTTGAGGTTATCCGTGATCGCCAGCGGCGTGGCCCCCACGCAGGCCAGATTTCGCGCGGCCTCGGCGACGGCGGCGGCGGCTCCGGTGTACGGGTCAAGCTGTACGAAGCGCGGGTTGCAATCCGAAGTCGCGGCCACGCCCATGCCGCTGCCCTTGACGCGCATCACGGCGGCGTCAGCGGCTCCCGGCACCACAACGGTATTCGTCATCACCTGATGGTCAAAGCGCTGGAAGATCGGGCGCTTGCTGGCAATGGTGGGGTGAGACAGCAGTTCCAGCAGCACCGCGCCACAGTCGCCCGGCTGGGGCACGCCGCTCAGGTCACGCTCGCGGGCCGCTTTAATGTCTGAGGATTCCACGCCCTCGCGGGTGTATTTGGGAGCCTCGTTCAGCAGAGCGACGGGCAGGTCACAGACCACCTCACCCTTCCAGGTCAGGCGGTAGTTGTTGTGTTCCTCCACCTGTCCGATGTTCACCACGTCCAGTTCCCACTTGTCCAGCAGGTCATACAGTTCCTGCTCGCGCCCCGGAATCGGTACCAGGATCATGCGCTCCTGCGATTCGGACAGGCACAGTTCCATCGGCACCATGCCCGATTCGCGGGTCGGCACCCTATCCAGATCCATCGTGATGCCCAGACCCGCGCGGTAGGCCATCTCGCAGGTTGAACTGACCAGACCCGCCGCGCCCATATCCTGCACGCCCGCCACCACGCCGGATTCAATGGCCTCCAGCGTGGCTTCCAGCAGCAGTTTTTCCATAAAGGGATCGCCCACCTGCACGGCGGGGCGGTCTGCCTGACTGGCATTGCTCAGATCAGCGGAAGCAAACACCGCGCCGCCCAGCCCATCGCGTCCGGTCTTGGAACCGACGTAGATGATCTGGTTGCCCACCTCGCCCATCGTGCCTGTCGCCAGATCCTCGTGGCGCAGCAGGCCTAGCGCCATCACGTTGACCAGCGGGTTTTCCTGGTAGCTGGGATGAAATGTCACCTCGCCGCCCACAGTTGGAACACCAATCGCGTTGCCGTAGTGGGCGATCCCCTCCACCACGCCGTTCACCAGAAAGCGGGTGCGGGGGCTGTCGGGGTTGCCGAAGCGCAGGCTGTCCAGCAGGGCGAAAGGCCGCGCGCCCATCGCAAAGATATCGCGCAGGATGCCGCCCACGCCCGTCGCCGCGCCCTGCACGGGTTCCACCGCCGACGGGTGGTTGTGCGATTCCATCTTGAAGGCCACGCCCCAGCCCTCGCCAATGTCCACCACGCCCGCGTTTTCGCCGGGGCCTTGCAGCACCTGTGGCCCGGTGGTGGGAAAGGCGCTGAACAGCGGGCGCGAGTTCTTATAGCCGCAGTGTTCAGACCACATCGCACCCACGATGGCGGCTTCCAGCGCGTTGGGTTCGCGGTTGATACTGGAGACGAGCAGATCGTATTCGCCTTCTGAGAGGCCGAAGGTGGCGGCTTGAGAGCGGAGGGATTGGGTTTGGGGGGTGGGTTGGGTCATGGGTTCACCTTGGGAGGGCATTAGTTTCTGGCTGGATATTTGAGCTTGAGAAGTGTTGGGCTGACGATCTCAATTTCAACCACATCCATAACTCGGTAGTGCTTCTGGAACCAAGCCTTCAAACCTTTGGCCCTGATACGAGCTGTGCCATTAGTGTTGTTGCTTCTATTTACGTTGCCGATAAATGTCGTGTCTTCGGTGTCAAGGATAAGTTTGATCTCTCCTTCATCAGCACGGATGAGATAGTCATATTCGCGGATGACATTGAAAAACCCCTTTTCATAGTAAGTTTCTTGCAGCTTCAATCTGAAGATCATGCTTGCCCCTTTCCATCCAGAGCTTCTAGCATCAGCTCTCCCGCCACATCCTGAAGCCGCCGATCAAAGCTGAGAAATTTTATCGGCGCGGACTGGCGCAATGCCAATGCCGAGGCGAGGTGAAAGGCGTCCATGCCACGCATACCAGAACGGGCCTTAACTAAGCCTTCTGCCCCAGTACCACTTGGCCCCGGTGGTAGGCCACATGCCGCAGATGCAGCCCCACGGCGGCCAGACGCGGGCGTTCGCCATTCGGGGCGCTGGGCGAGAAAGTCATGCCGTCCATATCGGCGTCGCTGGCATTTTTCAGGTAAGCCACGGCCTGCTCGCTCACCATGTCCAGCCGCGCCAGAATGTCCGCTTTGGCGGCATCCTCGTCTAAAGGAGCAGACGCGGTTCCCAGTCCAGCCACCCAAGACGCATCCTCCCAGCCCAGGTAGTGGTAATTGGGGGTTTTGTCGCCCAGTACGGTTAACCGCAACCAGTCGGCAATGTGTAGCGCGTGCCACGCAGGGCTGTGGCCCAGGCGTGCGGTGGCGAACGAGTCTGCTGGAATTCCTTCCAAAACAGTATGGAAAGCAGAAAGCTCAATGTGGTAGTTGTCGGCCAGAAACTCCTGAAGACCCATCATTTGACCAGCGCTCCTTGCAGGCTCTCAAACACGCCGCGTCCGTCCTCGCCGCCCAGCACTGCTTCCACCGCACGTTCCGGGTGAGGCATCATGCCCAACACGTTGCCGCCCGTGTTGACGATTCCGGCGATGTCGTTGAGGCTGCCGTTGGGATTGTCCAGATAGCGGAAGACCACGCGGCCCTCGCCCTCCAGCCGCGCCACAGTTTCGGCGTCGGCGTAGTAGTTGCCTTCACCGTGCGCGATGGGGATTTCAATAGTCTGGCCCTGCTGATAGGCGGAGGTAAACGCCGTCCGGTTGTTTTCCACGCGCAGATGCACGGGTTTACAGGTGAAGTGCAGGTCACGGTTGCGGCCCAGTGCGCCGGGCAGCAGGCCGGATTCGGTCAGCACCTGAAAGCCGTTGCATACGCCCAGCACGAAGCCGCCGCGCTCGGCGTGTGCCTTGATGGCCCCCATGATCGGACTACGGGCGGCAATCGCGCCGCTGCGGAGGTGATCGCCGTAGGAAAAGCCGCCGGGGACGAACACCAATTCGGTGCCACTGGGCAGTCCCGCCTCGGTGTGCCACACGAACTGCGCGTCCGGGTCCAGGGTCAGGCGGGCGGCGTGCAGGGCGTCGCCGTCGCAGTTGGAGCCGGGGAATTGGATGACTACGGTTTTCATACGTGTTCCAACTGAGTCACGGTGCGCTCATTCGTGACATTGCCCGTGTTCAGGGTGCTGGCAGGCTCAAACATCATGATCCAGGTTTCGTCTGTTTCGGCAATGGGCAGATGTTCCACACCGCGCGGCACGACGATCAACTCGCCCTCGTTGACTACGGACTCACCATCCCGAAATTTCAGGCGCAGCTTGCCCCGAATCACCATGAACAGTTCGTCTTCCTGCTCGTGGGCGTGCCATTCAAACTCACCAGCAATGCGGGCGATTTTGACCTGCTGACCGTTCAACTCGCCCACCACTTTCGGGGACCATTGATCGGTAAACAGGCCGAACTTCTCCTGCAAATTCACCGTCTGCGGGACGCTCACGCTAGCTCCAACTCCACTTCTTCCAGTTCCCAGCGGGCATCTTCCATCACAGGGTTGCTCAGCACGTTCCCGGCGATGTCGCGCAACTGGGCTTCCACGTCGGCACGTTCGCCGCTCAGACGCAATTCTATAAATTTGCCCACGCGCACGCCGCTGACATTGGCGTGTTCCAGATGCGACAGGGCGCGTTCCACGGTGCGCCCCTGCGGGTCAAGAATGCTGGGCTTGAGGGTCACGTAAACGCGGGCATGGTAGTGGGGCATGTGGCTCCTTCGGAGGTCCAAGAGTCAAGAGTCTGAGGGTCTAAAAAGAGAGATCAGAGAAGCGGTCAGGAGGCTGGGAATGTTTTGCCCCCAGACCCTCTGACCCTCAGACCTCGCGTTCCACTCGCGAAAGCATCTCCGCATAAGCGTCCTCAACGCCACCCAGATCGCGCCTGAAGCGGTCCTTGTCCATCTTCTCTCCCGTCTCGGCGTCCCAGAAGCGGCAGGTGTCGGGGCTGATCTCGTCGGCCAGGATCACGGTTCCATCCGGGAGTTTGCCGAATTCCAGCTTGAAATCAATGAGTTTCACGCCGCGTTCCAGAAAAAACGGGGTCAGAAAGTCATTCACCTTTAAGGCCAGCTCACGCACGCGCGTCAGCTCGGTTTCGGTGGCCCAGTCCAGGGCGATGGCCGTGTCGGTGTTGATCAGGGGATCGCCCAGTGCATCGGATTTGTAGCAGTACTCCACGACGGGACGGGACAGGGCCGTACCTTCCTCCAGCCCCAGCTTCTTGGCAAAACTACCTGCCGCCACATTCCGCACGATCACTTCTACCGGGATGATGGTCACGGCCTTCACGCGCTGCTCGGTGTCAGACAGCTTTTCTATGAAGTGGGTGGGGATGCCCGCCGCCTCCAATCTGGGGTACAGGTGGGCGGTGATGGCGTTGTTGGTGGCCCCCTTGCCCGCCCACTCGCCGCGTTTCTGGGCGTTGAAAGCGGTGGCCTCATCCTTGTATTCCACGATGTACTCGGCAGGGTTAGAGGAAGCGTACACGCGCTTGGCCTTGCCCTCGTACTTCAGTTCGCCTCTGGTCATGTGTTCGCCTCTAAACAGAAAAGTAGAAAGAGCGTCCCCCGCAGTAATTCGGAAGGGCGCTCGGCAGTCGCGGCACTTGGCATGTCTTTGCTCCATCTCCGCCTCTCTGGACGGACTTCAGCGGCGCTGTTGGGGGCCGGGGCGTCTCACGGGACGCGCTTAGAGGGTAGGTGTGCCGCCGAAAACTGGAGGCCAACGCACAGCGTAACACCCCCGGCTGTGATGGGCGCGGGGATGTTCAGGCGAATCGGACGGAGGAAAGTTGTCCCCCGGATCAGTGGCTGTGGCTTGCCCCGCCGCCGCGCTTGCCCGCCACTTCCTCACGGACCTCGGCCACCAGGAAGGTGCAGGCTTCGGCACAGGGAATTGCGCCCGGCACACCATCAAAGAAGGTCTGGGGTAACTTTTCCCCGGCCCATAGACGGGTCCGCAGGCAACCGCCGCATACGTCTGTCGCCACTTCATCCAATTGTTCTGGGGTGGCCTTCTGCACGCGGGCGTAGATGCCGGTCTGACGGCGGGCGGTGGTGGCCCAGGGGGTGGGGCGCAGGGTGTGGCAGCTCTGGGCGTAGGTTTCTTCAATCACGGCGGGGTACAGGTACTGCACGGCGCGCACCAGATCGGCCTGGCCCATCACGGCCCGCCAGCCACGCGGCATGTTGCGAAGGGTATGTACTGGGCGGTGGTGGCCGCCCTCGTCGCGGCGGGTGAAATCGCGCACGCCCTCGGGCGTGACCAGGGTCTGCAACTCGTGACCCGGCTTGCCCTCATCCAGCGCGTGGCGCAGTTCAAACATGCCGCTCTCGGGCTGCACCAGCACCTCGCCGAAGCGCAGGCCTTGGCGCGCGCGGTCCATGAAGGTATTCCAGGCCGCGTCGTGGACACGTTCGGTGTCGCCGTCGCTGGTGCTGGACCCCGCCGCTTCCTCGGCCAGATGCAGGATCACGTCGGCCACGGCGCTGTGGGTGCCCACTGGTTTGGCGTAATAGACGGTCTGCTGGCCGTGGGGATTGTCGGTAAATGTCGTGACGGCTCCCTCCAGACCCATGTCCTCGGGAATGGTTTCCAGCGTGTGCCAGCCTTCAGAGGCGAAGAATGGCACCACCACCACGCGCGGAGCCTTGACCACTTCTGGCCATGTCCCCACCTTGGGGTCTTCATCCAGGAACAGGGCGTTGACGGACGCGAATTGCCCGGACTGTCGCAACACCTCGGCGTTCTGGTACACGATCTTGTTGCTGTTCTCGTTGCGGGTGGTGCCGTGGCCCAGCACGATCAAGGCGGTGTCTTCCGGGCTGGAATCCGGTAACGCTTCGTGGGCGCGGGCCAGGATCACGTCAGACATGCTGGGATGCACGCCGTAGGGCAGGGTGTAACGCACAGTGCGTCCGCCCAGCACGCGCGCCACGCCTTCGGGCGGCACCGGTCCCTGGTGGCCCAGGCCCATTTCACGCGGAATGACCGTCTCGGTGAAGTACCCCTCGGAGATGAACATGGGAATCACCGTGACATCCGTGCTGGCCGTGGTTTTCAGCACCTGCCGTAGCGAGGGTTCTTCCTTCCAGTAGCCCTCCACCACCTCGTCATAGATGCCGCGTGCGCGAATCATCTCGGCGTAGCGGTAGACCGCCGCCGCCGATTCGCCGTTGAGGTGGGAGCCGTGACCGATCAGAACCAGAGAACGCATAGCATGCACTGTAGTACCGCGTCCGGCACGGAAATGTCCCGTTTGTTGCTGGCTGACCCCGCTGGAGATAAGTGAACCTGAATTCAGCCCTCATGCCCGCCTGATCCCAAACGCCTAGCGTAAGAGGCGACACAAATCCAGTTCAACTCAGGAGGTTCAACTATGTTTTTTGACCAGAAAGAGCGTCACGAGCAGATGGCCAAACTCGATCCCCGCGACACCAACGGCGACGGCGTGGTCAGCCCGCAGGAAGCCGCCGCGTACATTCAGGATTACATGAAGAACGCTTCCCCAGAGGAGCGGCAGCAGATCCTGAAGGACTACATCGGCGGCATGTCGCCTGACCAGCGCCAGCAGATGGGCGACGCCATCGTACAAAGCCCGGCCAACCCGGTGCAGCGCGTCAACCACGAGGACCCCAACGATCTGGCCGACGCCTATGCCCGCACCGCGCAGGCCCCGGCGCAGGACGGCAAAAGCCCGCTGGAAGCTGCTTTCGGCGCGGGTGGCATGCTGAGTAATCCGATGGTCAAGGCCGGTCTGGTGGGTCTGGCCGGGATGATCGGCAGCAAGCTCCTGCGTGGCCGAAACTAACTTCCAGCTTGTTGAAGACCCCACCATTGCGTGGGGTTTTTGCTGTTTATTCCAGCACCACGCCAAGCTCTGCCCGCAGCCGCTCGATGATGGCGCGGCGCACCTCAGCAGGCACAGCGACTTTGTGCCATTCAAACGGTTCCCCAAAGGTTGGATCGTCAAAGATCATGCCGCCGAAGTGGACGGGCTGGGCGTAACGCGGCGTGATGTGCCAGTGGACGTGTGGGTTGGGTTGACCGTCCCTGAAGGGCGGGTCCGGCTCGGCTTCCCGGTAGGCCCAGTTGCGCCCATAGGCCATGTTGATTAGGGCCGCCCCAAACGCCCGCTCCAGCGCAGGTTCCAGTGCGCTGATGACTGCCTGAAAATCCTGCCATTCGGTTGGGGTCAGGTCTGCCATGCGGGGAACATGGCGGCGGGTCGCCAGCAGCACGTTGCCCAATCCGCACTGCGAGGGGTGCAGGACCACCTTCCAACCGTCCGTGAAGAACACGGTCTCCGGGTCATGCTGGGGCGGCGTACAGGTGATGCACTCGGGGTTGAGGGCGGCAGCAGGCGCAACAGCCAGCGTCCGAAACACCGCCTTACCTTCCCCCATAGTTCGGCGATTCCTTGGTGATGGTGACGCCGTGCGGGTGGCTTTCAATCAGGCTGGCCCCGGTGATTCGCACGAACTGGGCGGTGTCGCGCAGGGTCTGGAGGTCCGGTGCGCCGCAGTAGCCCATGCTGCTCTTGAGGCCGCCGACGAACTGGTAAATGACCTCGCCCGCCGTTCCCCGGTAGGCGATGATGCCCTCAATGCCCTCGGGGACGAACTTGCGGCTGCCGCTCTGGAAGTAGCGGTCACTGCTGCCCTGGTCCATTGCGCCCAGGGAACCCATGCCCCGGTAGCTCTTATAGCGCCGCCCGTCGCGCAGGATGGACTCGCCGGGGGCCTCGTCGGTCCCGGCCAGCATGCTGCCCATCATGACCACGCTCGCGCCCGCCGCTATGGCCTTGGGCACGTCCCCGGTCTGCTTGATGCCGCCATCAGCGATCACGGGAATTCCGGCTTCCATCGCGGCGGCGCTGGCTTCAAAGATGGCGGTGATCTGGGGAACGCCGACGCCGGTGACGATGCGGGTGGTGCAGATCGACCCGGGTCCAATGCCAATTTTTATTGCGTCTGCACCGGCTAAAATCAAATCTCGCGCACCAGAACGTGTGGCAACGTTCCCCGCGATCACGTCCACATCAAACTGCTCTTTCACCCGCGACAGCGCGTTCAGGATGCCCTGGCTGTGGCCGTGGGCACTGTCCAGCACCAGCACGTCCACCCCGGCCGCCACCAGCGCCGCGCTTCGGTCCATCAGGTCCGCGCTGACGCCGATGGCCGCCGCGACGCGCAACCGGCCCAGATCGTCCTTGGCGGCGTTGGGATACTTGACGCGCTTGGTCAGGTCTTTAATGGTGATCAGGCCGCGCAGCATGTTGTCGCCGTCCACCACCAACAACTTTTCTATGCGGTGGCGTTTGAAGATCTCCTGCGCCTGCTCCAGTGTGGTGCCCACCGGGACGGTAATCAGGCCCTCGCGGGTCATCACGTCCTGAATGGGGGTGGACAGGTCATCGATAAAGCGCATGTCGCGGTTGGTGATGATGCCCAGCAGCCGCCCCGCCGGATCGGTGATCGGCACGCCGCTGATGCGGTACTCGCCCATCATGCGGTCTGCCTCGCCCACGGTGGCGTGCGGCGGCAGCGTGATGGGATCGACGATCATGCCGCTCTCTGACCGCTTGACCTTGCGGACCATTTCCGCCTGCGCGTCAATCTCCATATTCTTGTGGATCACGCCGATGCCCCCCTCGCGGGCCATCGCCACGGCCATGCCCATTTCGGTCACGGTGTCCATTGCTGCGCTGACAAAGGGGATGTTCAGGCGCACGCGGCGAGTGAGCTGGGCCGAGACATCAACCTCGTGCGGCAACACGGTGGAATGGCGCGGCTGGAGCAGCACGTCATCGAAGGTGATGCCCTCCTGTCCGAATTTGTAGGCGAAACGGTCCTCTTGTTCGTTGTTGGCGAAATCGGGGATCGCCGGGGCAGAAGTGGGCGCACTCATGCTTTAGAAGTGTAAGCACTTGGCGGGCCGCGTGCAGCGGCGGGGTCTACACGGATGGGACAGGCCGCGCCTCTGCCATCATGTCTCCATGAGTGATCTGGACGGACGCATGGGCGGCCTCACGGCGGGCTACGACATCAAGGCCAAATGGGACGGCGAACGCCTGCGCGGACGCGTCGGCGGACGCTTTAACGGCAAGGACATTGACCTGACCCTTAAGGGTGGCGAGGTGGACGGGCGAATTGGCGGCGTGTTCGGTGGTTTCGACGCGAATGGCAAGGTCAGCGGCGAGCAGGTGGAGGTCCGTCTGGGCGGGCATATCAATGGCGACAATGTAGAGTTGAAGGTCAGCGCCGACACCATCACAGGCCGTTTCTCGGGGCGGATTGACGGCAAGGATGTGGACCTGCGGCGGGACGGCCCCACCCTGCGCGGACGCATCGGCGGCCATCTGGACGGCAAGGATGTGGAGCTGGAATTTGGTTTGATTCCCCCGGCCCTGGCTGCCCTGGCCGCCGTCTGCGCGTTCAAGGCGCTGGAGGACGAGCAGAACGACGCGGCGGCCAGTTCCAGTTCGTCCTGAAGCCCCGCCTTCCCCAAGACCTCATTCTTCAGCAAGCCGCACATTCCGAATTTAGACCGCGTGCTACGTTTTTTTGGATATGACCGCTGCAAAGATGACCGCGAATAAGGCCAGAACGCTGGGTGAGCTGCTGGACACGCCCGGTTACGCTGGACGCACCCCCTTTGATGGAAAGATCCGGCTGGTGCAGGACGAGGTCCGTGAGAACCTGACCCGCAAACTGCGCAGCGGCGAGGAACTGTTTCCCGGCGTGGTGGGCTATGACGATACCGTGATTCCGCAACTGGTCAACGCCTTGCTGGCGCGGCAGAACTTTATCCTGCTGGGGCTGCGTGGCCAGGCCAAGAGCCGTATCCTGCGTGCCATCACCGAACTGCTGGATGACGTGGTGCCCGTGATTGAGGGCGTGGACATGCCCGACGATCCCATCAACCCCATTGGTGCGGAAGGCAAGCACCTACTGGAAGTCCACGGCATGGATCTGCCGATCCGCTGGCTGCCCCGCGCAGACCGTTATGTGGAAAAGCTGGCGACGCCCGACGTGACCGTGGCGGATTTGATCGGTGACGTGGACCCTATTAAGGCCGCCCGTCTGGGCACCTCGCTGGGCGACACCCGCAGCATGCACTTCGGGCTGCTACCACGCGCCAACCGGGGGATCTTCGCCATCAACGAACTGGCCGATCTTGCGCCCAAGGTGCAGGTGGCGATGTTCAACATCCTTCAGGAAGGCGACGTGCAGATCAAGGGTTACCCGATCCGTCTGGAACTGGACGTGATGCTGGTCTTCAGCGCCAACCCCGAGGACTACACTGCACGTGGCAAGATCGTCACGCCGCTCAAGGACCGCATCGGCTCCGAGATTCGCACGCATTACCCCACCGATGTGAAGCTGGGCATGGGCATCACCGCGCAGGAAGCCGTCAAGGACGACGCTGTGACCGTGCCCGCCTTCATGGCCGAGCTGATTGAAGAAATCGCCTTCCAGGCCCGCGAGGATGGCCGCGTGGACAAGATGTCAGGCGTCTCACAGCGCCTGCCGATTTCCCTGCTGGAAGTCGCCGCCGCCAACGCCGAGCGCCGCAGCCTGATCGGTGGCGACGAGGCCGTGGTGCGCGTCAGCGACGTGTACGCGGGCCTGCCCGCCATTACCGGCAAGATGGAACTGGAGTACGAGGGCGAGCTGAAGGGCGCGGACAACGTGGCCAAGGAAGTGATTCGCAAGGCGGCGGGCGCGGTCTACGGACGCCTGTGCGGCAGCATGGACACCCAGGCACTGGAAAAGTGGTTTGAGGACGGCAACGTCTTCCGCTTCCCGCAGTCCGGCGATTCCGGCGCGGCCATGAAGGCAACGAAGGAAGTGCCCGGCCTGAGCGATATTGCCAAGGAAGTCGCGGACAGCAACAGCGACGCCGTGCGCGTCAGCGCCGCCGAGTTCGTGCTGGAAGGGTTGTACGGGCGCAAGAAGCTCTCGCGTGCCGAGGAGCTGTACGCCGCCCCCGAAGCCGAAACCCGTCAGCAGCGCGGCGGACGCTGGAACTGAATTCAGCAAGCAGGACAGAAAGTGGAGCCACTGGATTTTCCCCGGTGGCTCCACTTTCTGTCCCGGCTAGAATCGCCCCCATGCCCTACATCAATGTTCGCCTGACCCGCAAGGACATCACCACCGAGCAGAAGGCCCAGATCGTCCGGGAAATCACCGCCACCATGCAGAGCGTGCTGGGCAAGAAGCCGGAGAGCGTGCATGTCGTCATTGACGAGATTGACCCGGAGAACTGGGGCTACGCGGGCGAGTTGACTTCCGTTCACCGTGACAGGCAGGGCTAGGCTTTCAGCGCTGTGCTGCCCCCAGTCCTCTCCGAACTGACCGACTATTTCGGGCCTCTCTCCACCTTTCAGCGGGAGGAGGGCGGCGCACTCACGTTACTGACCCCCGGCGTGAACGTGCTGGGTCTGAACGCGACATATCTGCCAGAAGTTGTGCCGGACCTGCGCTCTGCCCTGGCGTGGCATACGGCGCACGAGCTTCCGCCGCTGCTGGCCTCGCTCTCGCCCATTGCGGGGGTGCGTGAGGTGGCGGCGCTGGAGGTGGGAACCTTCACGCCCACCGAAGTGCAGGACTCCGGCATCGTGGTGGAGCAGATCAGCCGCCTGCACATGCAGAAGTGGGCTGATGTCCTGACTGCCGCACACAGCACGCCGGAATGGGCCACGCCACTGGCCCGACATCTGGCGGCGCGGCTGGATGGGCAGCGCGAGTATCTGCCGTTTCTGGCCTACGACAGCGCGGGCGCAGAGATAGGGGCGTTGCTGTGGCATGGCGTCGATGGAAAAGGTGCAGCGCATTTGTGGGGTGTAACCGACGAAATGGCCCGCCTGCCGCTGCTGAATGCCGCCTGGGCACTGGCGGAGGGTCTGCGCGTATCGGTCCTTCCCGGCGACATACCCATCACGGAGGTCACGGGGGTGGCCTTCGGGGTGATGGCTGAGGAATAAATTCCAATCGCCCGCGCCCATTCCCGCTTTAATGGGGGCGAGATGCGCTTTCTTCCCTTCATCGTCCTGAGTTTGAGCGCCCTGACCCTCTCAGCCTGCGCCCCCCGCACGGCCCGATCCACCGTGATTCCTGGGCCAGTCCAGGCCGAGGTGCGGCCCATGCGTCTGGGTGTGGGCCAGAACATCCAGCTTGAGGTGACGCTGAATGGACGCAACGTGCCGCCGAACGAGCTGAACTGGACCAGCAGCGATCCGCGCGTCGTGTCGGTCTCGGCAGGTGGGCTGGCACGGGCGGGCCATGAGGGTCAGGCGTCGGTGCGGGCCATCCAGACTGGATCAGGCCGGACCCTGGCCGAGTTCCGTGTGCAGGTCGCGGCCCCGTCGCCCACCACCCCACAGCGCCTGGACACGATGACCGGGCAGGTGCTGACATTGTCCAACGCCGCGCGGGCCAGGGGCCAGACATGTGGCACGCAGCACTTTCCGCCCGCACCCCCGCTGAACTCCGAGGCCCGGCTGGGTGCAGCGGCCCAGGCCCACGCCGCCGATATGGCCGCCCTGAATTATTTCAGCCACACCAGCCAAAATGGGCGCACGCTGAAAGACCGTATCGACGCTGCCGGGTATGGCTGGCGCGCGATTGCCGAGAACATCGCCGCCGGGCAGACCAGCGCGCAGGAAGTGGTGACCGGCTGGCTGAACAGCGAGGGCCACTGCCGCAACCTGATGAATGCCGAGTACCGTGAGCTGGGCCTCGGTCTGGCCCGGAACGCGGGCGGCAAGCTCTACTGGGTGCAGGATTTCGGCACCCGCTGAATGGGCAAAAAACAGAAATAAGAAAGGCGAGCCACCGTGGACTCGCCCCATCTTTGTCGCTGCCCCAGCTCTAGCTGAACATCTGCTTGTATTCGCCGTACCCTTCAGCCTCCAGTTTCTCAGCTGGAACGAAACGCAGTGACGCCGAGTTGATGCAGTAGCGCAGGCCACCCTGCTCCTGCGGGCCATCGGGGAAGACGTGACCCAGGTGCGAATCCACACTGCCGGAGCGGACCTCGGTGCGGGCGTAGCCGATCTTGTAGTCGGTGTTCTCGGTCAACTGGGTGTTCTGGATCGGGCGGGTAAAGCTGGGCCAGCCGCAGCCCGCGTCGTACTTGTCAGCGCTGGAAAACAGCGGTTCGCCGGAGACCACATCCACGTAAATGCCGTCGCCATCCGTATCCCAGTACTCGCCGGAAAAGGCCCGTTCGGTGCCCTCGTGCTGGGTCACGCGGTACTGCTCGGGGGTCAGGCGCTCGCGCAGTTCGGCGTCGCTGGGCTTGCTGTACTGGGGGGCTTTTATCGTGTCGGTCATCTTCAGAGTCTAGAAGCAGGAGGCGTGTGCAACCGTGGTGGGCCAAACGCTGGGGGCTTCAGGCATTCTTGGGACTTCCTGCCCGGACCTCTTGAACGCTTCTTGGCCTGCACTTCAGCTAGCCTTCAGAGGAAGTGCTGTATCACACGCGCTAGAGGCGATGCCGCCTACGATGCCGGATGAACATTCGCTTCTTTCCCCGGAGGTTTTCCATGACCCAGAACGCCAGCTCCGCCATTTCCCGCATGTTGCAGACCCACCCCCAGATCAGCAAGTCTCCCTTTGAGATGGAAGCCCTGACGGAATGCATCGACGCCTGTTTCGAGTGCGCGCAGATCTGCATGTCCTGCGCCGACGCCTGCCTGGGCGAGACCGAACACGCCGGGCACCTGACGCACTGCATTCGCCTGAACTCTGACTGCGCCGATATCTGCACCACCACTGGGCGCGTACTGGTGCGCCAGACCCAGCCCGAAATGGCCGTGATCCGTGCCCAGCTTCAGGCCTGCTTGGCGGCCTGCAAAGCCTGCGGCGACGAATGCCAGCAGCACGCCGAGAAGATGGACATGGAGCACTGCGCCGTGTGTGCCGAGTCCTGCCGCCGCTGTGAGCAGGCGTGCCAGAAAATGCTGGACAGCCTGAGCGCCTGAGCTTTTGCAAGCAGTTTCCGTCGCCTGCCCGCACCCGTCTTGCGGCAGGCGATGTTTTATTGGGAGCATTGCATGAACGAATCTACAGAGCGTCCACCCACCTCCCCAGGCCAGAGCGGGAAACCGATGGGCAAGATGGGCGGCAGCTAGAGCCGATTTGAGGCCATAATCGCCACCTCCACCACCGTCATGTTCGGCCTGATGCACCTGAACACCTCCGAGCTGGACCACATCTATTTCAGTCAGACGCGCATGTGGATGGCGCTGTACATGGGCGCGACGATGGCCGTGATCATGCTGGGCTTCACGCTGAAGATGTACAGGAGCCGCCGCGTGAATATGGGCAGCATCGCCGTGTTCGCCGCATCGCTGTGGCTATTGCGCTCACAGGCCACCGTGGGCGATGTGGCGTGGATGAAGGCCATCATCCTGCACCATTCCATTGCCATCCTGACCAGTGAACGGGCGCAGATCAAAGCCCCCCGCGTACGCGAGCTGGCCGACGGGATCATCAAAACCCAGAGCCGCGAGATCGGGGAGATGAAGGCGTCGATTGCGGACCTCGAGAACAAACGCCAGCTCAACCCAGCGTTCCGAAGTTGTCCAGTAACGCGCCGCCCAGCGTCGTCCAGGCGTTCCGTAGCTCGTCTGGCCCGCATGCGTCCAGATGCAGCGTATCGCCCAAGACCGGATGACTCAGGACACCCTGTATATCCGCTAACAGGGCAGCCGTGTCACATCATCGGGGAGCGCCCCAGGCGTGTTTTTCATGTTGCCCTCCCTTTCGCTTTGAGCGCCCTGAACGGATATTCGAGCAGTCGGTATGGCCTCTTGACAGTTCAGCCCAGTACGTTATATATTCACCTGCGGCCAACCAGGATGGGTTAGGCAGGAGTGAATTGGTAATTTCCAGTTTTCAAAATTAACGCCCAATGACAGGAACGCAGCCGAGGAGGTTGCGAGTCCTGACTGCGCCGTTTCTGACGTTCGCCAACTCCACTTTCCCAAGCTTGATTACAGTTCGATTCTACAGTACCAAGGGTTACAAAGGTCTTTTTCTGCCCCGAGAAGGCCGTGAGCAACAAACAGCAGGGTGCGTGCGAGGTGTGCATGAGTTTTATCGGTAAAGATTCCCGCATTGAACGGTTCGGCGAGATCACTGAGGTCATCCCGCTTCCCAACCTGACCGAGATTCAGGTCAACTCCTTCCGCGCGTTTTTGCAGGCCGACCGCGCGCCGGACAAGCGCGACAACGTGGGCCTCCAGAGCGCCTTCAAGGAAGTCTTCCCCATCGACGAAACTGAGAAGGGCCGCAGCACGGGCCTGGTGCTGGATTACCTGGAATACCGTCTGGGTGACCCGCCCTACACCCCCGAAGAGTGCCGCGAGAAGGACCTGACCTATCAGGCCCCGATGTACGCCAAGCTGCAACTGATCCACAAGGACAGCGGCCTGATCAAGGAAGACCAGGTGTTCCTGGGCGATCTGCCCCTGATGACCGGCGACGGCTCGTTCGTCATCAACGGCGCAGACCGCGTGGTGATCTCACAGATCCACCGCAGCCCCGGCGTGTACTTCACGTCCAGCTACAAGGGCATCAAGAAGCTGTACACCGGCGCGATCATCCCCATGCCCAAGCGCGGTCCCTGGATTGAGCTGGAAGTCGTGGGCGGCGTGATGGAAATGAAGGTCAACAAGCGCAAGTTCCCCGTGGCGATGCTGCTGCGCGTGCTGGGCTATGACGACGCCTCTCTGAAGGCGCTGTTCAGCGAATTCGACACCAACCCCGAACCCGCCGAGGACAAGAGCGCGGGCATGGGCGCGGATGAGGCGCTGCTGCGTCTGTTTACCGTGCTGCGTCCGGGCGATCCGCCCAAGCGCGACAAGGCCACCCAGTACCTGTACGGACTGCTGGCCGATCCGCGCCGCTACGATCTGGGCAAGCCGGGCCGTTTCAAGATGAACCGCAAACTGGGCCTGGACCGCCAGGAATACACCTTGCTGACCTTCGCGGACGGCAAGTTCAGCGACGCCGGGCTGGTGGACACCATTCGCTACCTGATGGCGCTGCACCACGGCCACGCCACCGTCTCCATGATGGGGCCGGAAGGCAAGATGCACGACGTTCCCGTGGGCGAGGACGACATCGATCACCTGGGCAACCGCCGCGTGCGGACCGTGGGCGAACTGCTGGCCGATCAGCTCCGCGTGGGCATGGGCCGCATGGCGCGTGGTGTGCGTGAGCGCATGCTGCTGGGCAACCCGGACGCCGCGACCCCCACCAAGCTGGTCAACAACCGCCCCATCGTGGCGGCCATGCGCGAGTTCTTTGGGCGCAGCCAACTGTCACAGTTCAAGGACCAGACCAACCCACTGTCGGATTTGCGCCACAAGCGCCGCATCTCCGCACTGGGGCCAGGCGGGTTGACGCGTGAACGCGCGGGCTTCGACGTGCGAGACGTCCACCGCACGCACTACGGGCGCATCTGCCCCATCGAAACACCAGAAGGCGCGAACATCGGCCTGATTTCCTCGCTGGCCTCCTATGCCAAGGTCAACCCGCTGGGCTTTATCGAGGCTCCGTACCGCCGCGTGAAAGACGGCAACGTCAGCGAGACGGTGGAGTACATGACCGCCGACATCGAAGACAGGTACACGGTGGCGCAGGCCAACAGCCCTCTGAATGCCGACAACACCTTTGCCGACGAGCGCGTGCTGGCCCGCCGCAAGGGCGATCCCCTCTGGTACACCCCCGACGAAGTCGACTACATGGACGTCAGTCCCAAGCAGATCGTCTCCATCAATACCAGCCTTATTCCCTTCCTGGAACACGATGACGCCAACCGCGCGCTGATGGGTTCCAACATGCAGTCGCAGGCGGTGCCCCTCGTTCGCGCCGACAGCCCCGCCGTGGGCACGGGTGTGGAACGCCGCGTGGTCACCGATTCCGGCACCAGCGTCGTCAGCGACGTGACGGGCCGCGTGACCTACGTGGACGCCCGCGCCATCCAGATCACCCTGGCCGAGGATTCCGCCGCCGCTGGCATGGTCACGGGCAACGTCCGCACCTTCGAGCTGGTGCGTTTCACCCGCAGCAACCAGGGCACCAACCTCGATCAGCACCCCATTGTCAGCCTGGGTGACGAGATCAAGGCGGGCCAGGTCATCGCCGACGGCCCGGCCAGTGACCGGGGCCGCCTGGCGCTGGGGCAGAACATCACCATCGCCATCATGCCCTTCGACGGCTACAACTTCGAGGATGCCATCTGCATCAACGAGGGTCTGATCCGCAAGGACTTCTACACCTCCGTCCATATCGAGAAGGACGAGGTCGACGCCCGCGACACCAAGCTGGGGCCAGAGAAGATCACCCGCGACATCCCCGGTCTGTCCGAGGCTGCTCTGCGCGATCTGGACGAGGACGGCATCGTGCGCGTGGGCGCGGAAGTCAAGCCCGGCGACATTCTGGTGGGCAAAACCTCGTTCAAAGGTGAAAGCGAACCCACCCCCGAAGAACGCCTGCTGCGCTCGATCTTCGGTGAAAAGGCCCGCGAAGTGAAGGACACCTCCCTGCGTGTGCAGTCCGGTCAGGGCGGCATCGTCGTCAAGACCGTGCGCTTCCGCCGGGGCGACGAGGGCGTGGACCTCAAGCCCGGCGTGCGCGAGATGGTACGCGTGTACGTGGCGCAGAAGCGTCAGTTGCAGGTGGGCGATAAGGTGGCGAACCGCCACGGGAACAAGGGCGTCGTGTCCAAGATCATGGCCCCCGAAGACATGCCCTACCTGGAAGACGGTACCCCCGTCGATCTGGTGTTCAACCCACTGGGCGTGCCCTCGCGCATGAACCTGGGCCAGATTCTGGAAACGCACCTGGGTGAAGTCGCGCGCCTGACGGGTCAGAAGTTCGAGACCCCGGTGTTCGACTCGGTCACCGAAGCCACCATCAAGGAAATGCTGGAAGTCGCTGCCGCCGAGAGGTTGCAGGCCCGCAAGGACGACGGCTTCGAGCTGGACAAGCGCGAGCAGGAAGTGCTGGACCGCGCCGGGAAACTGGGCGTCATCAACAAGGCCAGCGTCGATTACGAGGCCGCGCAGATGAGTCTGGCCCGCACTGGCAAGAGCATTCTGTTCGACGGACGCAGCGGCGAGCCGATCAGCGGCCCCGTCGTGGTGGGCACCATGTACGTCATGAAGCTCTACCACATGGTGGAAGACAAGCTGCACGCCCGCTCCACCGGCCCCTACAGCCTGATCACCCAGCAGCCGCTGGGCGGCAAGGCGCAGTTCGGCGGCCAGCGCTTCGGCGAGATGGAAGTGTGGGCGCTCGAAGCCTACGGCGCGGCGCATACCCTCCAGGAAATGCTGACCATCAAGTCCGACGACATCGACGGACGCGACGCCGCGTACCAGAGCATCGTCAAGGGCGAGGAAGTCTCGGGCAGCACCATCCCCGAATCCTTCAAGGTGCTGGTCAAGGAACTCCACTCGCTGGGCCTGAACGTGGAAGTGCTGGACGCCGGAGATAGGCCCGTGGACATCTTCGAAGGGATGATGCCCAAGCGCTGAGCACTGCTCAAAATGTTTAAGGGTCTAACTGTCAAAAAGCATAACCATTCAAGCCTTTTGCGGTTAGACCGTCCGGCAGTCCAACGGTCTAACAAAACTCCAAAGGAGTTTCAATGAAAGATTTCAGCAAAGTCCGTATCGCCATTGCCAGCCCGGAAAAAGTCCGTGAGTGGAGCTTTGGCGAGGTTGAAAAGCCCGAAACCATCAATTACCGCACGCTAAAGCCTGAGCGCGAAGGCTTGTTCGACGAGCGTATCTTCGGGCCACAGAAGGACTACGAGTGCGCCTGTGGCAAGTACAAGCGCCAGCGCTACGAAGGTAAAGTCTGCGAGCGTTGCGGCGTGGAAGTCACGTCCAGCAAGGTGCGCCGCTACCGTATGGGCCACATCGATCTGGCGACGCCTGCCGCGCACATCTGGTATGTCAAGGACAGTCCCAGCAAGATCGGCACGCTGCTGGACCTGAGTGCCGGGCAACTGGAAAAGGTGCTGTACTTCAGCTCTTTCCTGGTCACCGATCCGCGCAACGCCCAGAAAGACGGGCGGCCCCTTAAGCGCGGCGAGCTGCTGACCGACGACGAGTACCGCGAACTGCGCTTCGGGCGGCAGGAAACCTACACCATCCCCAACGGTCAGGAAACCGTCGTGGGTGACGGCGAGTACGTCACGCGCGGCCAGACCCTGGGCGGCAACGTGGTGGCCAAGATGGACGGCCTGGCCCAGTACCGTTTCCCCCGCCGCGCCGAGATCGCCTACCGCGAGGAAGTGGAGGCCACCCTGCCCCTGCCGAGCGACGTGCTGGTGGATCAGGAAACCTTCCGCGCCGGGGAAATCCTGGCCGAGTTGGAAGCCGACGTGAGCATCACCGCCCCCGTCGCCGGGACCGCCTTCCTGAGCGAGATGGGCGAGGACTCCGTGATGGTGGTTATCCGCGAAAGCGTGGACGCCGCCCCTGCCGAGCAGGACGAGAACGGCGAGGACATTGAAGTCGAAACTCCGCTGGGCGAAGTCCTGGCCCGCATCTACGTGCCGCAGGGCATGGAAGTCGCGGTGGCGCACGGCGAGATCATCGACGCCGGAGCAGAACTGGCCTCGGCCAAGTCCGGCCAGCGCCTGCGCGTCAGCCGCGACAGCCGCCTGAGCGCTGTCAAGCTGCCCAAGAAGGGTGACCCCACTGTCACCGCCCACTGGACCCGCCGCGCCGAGTACCCGATCAACCCCACCATGCACGTTCTGGTCGGCGACGGCAGCGAGGTCGAGGCCGGTCAGCGCGTTGTGGGAGCCATCGACACCGCCGAGGAAATTACCGCCGAGGCCAACGGCACCATCACGCTGCACGCTCCTGCCAGCGTCATCGTGTCCAAGGCCAAGGTCTACCCCTACGAGGACGAACCTCTCGTCGTGATCGGTGACCGCGTGGAACCCGGCGACGAGCTGGCCGATGGCGGCAACCTGCGCTCGGAAATCTCGGGCCGCATCGAGATCGATCTGGTCCGCAAGCAGGTCCGCGTCATCGAGTCCTACGATTTCGAGGCCAAGATGGGCGCGGAAGCCGTCAAGGAACTCCTCGACGATATCGATCTGGACGTGCTGGAAGCCGAGCTGAACGAGGCGATGAAGGATTCCTCGCGCCACAAGCGCGCCAAGTCTCGCAAGCGGCTGGAAGTCACGCGCGCCTTCAAGCGCAGCGGCAACCACCCCTCGTGGATGATCCTCAACACCGTTCCGGTCATGCCGCCCGACTTACGCCCGATGGTGCAGGTGGACGGCGGACGCTTCGCCACGTCGGACCTCAACGATCTGTACCGCCGCCTGATCAACCGCAACAACCGCCTCAAGAAGCTGATCGGCCAGGGTGCGCCCGACATGATCATCCGCAACGAGAAGCGCATGTTGCAGGAAGCCGTGGACGCCCTGATCGACAACGGACGGCGCGGCAGCCCCGTGACCAATCCCGGCTCTGACCGCAGCCTGCGCTCATTGACCGATCTGCTGGGCGGCAAGCAGGGGCGTTTCCGTCAGAACCTGCTGGGCAAGCGCGTAGATTACTCTGGGCGCTCGGTGATCGTCGTCGGCCCGCAGCTCAAGCTGCACCAGTGCGGTGTGCCCAAGCGCATGGCCCTGGAACTGTTCAAGCCTTTCCTGTTCAAAGTGCTGGAGGAAAAGGGCGAAGTCACCAACATCAAGCAGGCCCGCAAGATGCTCGAGCGCTACCGCGATACCCGCGACAGCGTGTGGGACGCCCTGGAAGAGGTGATCGAGGACAAGGTCGTGCTGCTCAACCGCGCCCCCACCCTGCACCGCCTCGGCATCCAGGCCTTTGAGCCGGTCCTCGTGGAAGGCCAGTCCATCCAGTTGCACCCCCTCGTCTGTGAAGCCTTCAACGCCGACTTCGACGGCGATCAGATGGCTATCCACGTCCCCCTCAGCGCGCAGGCGCAGGCCGAAGCCCGCATTCAGATGCTGGCTTCACACAACCTGCTGTCCCCGGCCAACGGCGAGCCGAACGTCAAGCCCAGCCGCGACATCATTCTGGGCATCTTCACGCTGACCCAACTGCGCCACGACAACCTGGGCGCAGGCACGGACTTTGCCGACGAGAACGCCGCCTTGCAGGCGCTGGAAGCCGAGACGGTCAGTCTCAACAGCCCGATCACGGTGCGTGGCGTGGCCACCAGCCCTGGCCGTCTGAAGTACAACTTCTCCAGCCCCGACGAGGCCATCATGGCTGTCGAGCGCGGTGGCCTGGATTACCAGGATCACGTCCGTATCCGCCTGAACGGCACCATCTACGAGACCAGCGCCGGGCGCGTGATGTTCCGCCGTCTGGTGCAGGAAGCCCTGGGCACGCAGGCCGCCCTGGTGGATACCCTGGTCAACCTGGACACCGCCTACGAGAAGGATCACCTGAAAGACATGGTGATGGCCTGCTTCAAGCACCTCGGGATCGAGGCCACCGCCGGACTGCTGGATGCCCTTAAGGACAGCGGGTTCAAACTGTCCACCTCTTCCGGCATCACCATCGGCATCGACGACGTCGTGATTCCGCCCAGCAAGGGCGAGATCCTGGCCCGCGCCGAGGAGCAGGTCGCGGAGATTGAGCAGAACTACGAGTTCGGCTTTATGACCAACGAGGAGCGCTACAAGCAGGTGGTGCAGCTCTGGAACGAAACCAAGGATGAGGTCAAGAACGCCATGTTCGACAACTTCAGCCAGAACTACCCGTTCAACCCGCTGTGGATCATGAGTCAGTCCGGCGCGCGTGGTAACGCCCAGCAGATCACACAGCTCGCCGGGATGCGCGGCCTGATGGCCCGCCCCGACGGATCGACGATTGAGGTGCCGATCAAGGCCAGCTTCCGCGAGGGCCTGACCGTGCTGGAATACTTCATCAGCACGCACGGCGCGCGTAAGGGCGGGGCCGATACCGCGCTGCGCACCGCCGACTCCGGCTACCTGACCCGCAAGCTGGTGGACGTGGCCCATGAAGTCGTTGTGCGCGACGTGGACTGTGGTACCACCGACTACAGCACCATCAGCCTGGGTGCCACCGACGAGCGCAGCGGCGAGTGGCGTGCCCGTAAGGCCAGCGAGATCGAAACCAGCATCTATGGCCGCACCCTGACCGCAGACATCGAACTGTCCGATGGCAGCACCATCCGTGAGGGCGAGATGCTGTCTCTGGAGCATGTCAAGGCGATTACCAAGGATGCCAAGATCCTGCTTGACATCTTCGTCCGCACCCCGCTGAACTGCCGGGTCAAGAGCGGCGTGTGCCAGAAGTGCTACGGCTACGATCTGTCGCAGGCCAAGCCGGTCAGCATGGGCGAGGCCGTGGGCGTGGTGGCCGCAGAAAGCATCGGTGAACCCGGCACGCAGCTCACCATGCGCACCTTCCACACCGGCGGCGTGGCCGGCAGCGGCGGCGGCGACATCACCATGGGTCTGCCCCGCGTGATCGAGCTGTTCGAGGCCCGCAAGCCCAAGGTTCCGGCCCTGATCGCCGACACCACCGGCGTCATCCACATCACTGAGGAAGACGAGCGCTACCTGATCAAGGTGGAGGCCGACGACGCCCAGTTCAGCGGCAAACTGCACAAGGTCTCGCGCGCCACCCGCCTGCTGCCCGAAATCAAGGACGGCTCGCACGTCGAGGCCGGTCAGCAACTGACGCGCGGGGCTGTCAATCCTCACGATCTGCTGGAGTACAAGGACAACGAGTCCGCCCAGAAGTATCTGGTGGACGAAGTGCAGCGCGTGTACCGCAGTCAGGGCGTGAAGGTCCATGACAAGCACATCGAAGTGATCATTCGCCAGATGCTGCGCTACGTGGAAATCGTGGACGGTGGCAGCACCGATCTGCTGGAAGGCCAGACCGTCGAGCGCTGGGAAGTGGACGGGGCCAACAACGCCCTGCCCGAGGACGCCACGCCGTCGAGCTGGAAGCCCGTTCTGTTGGGCATTACCAAGAGCAGCCTGACCACCAAGAGCTGGCTGAGCGCGGCGTCGTTCCAGCACACCACCCACGTCCTGACCGAGGCCAGCATGAAGGGCCAGGTCGACGATCTGATCGGCCTGAAGGAAAACGTCATCCTGGGCAAGCTGATTCCCGCTGGCACCGGCCTGCTGACCGTCCGCGACATGCAGGTGGCCGATGACCGCACGCTGGAGAAGTACGGCGAGAGCAATAACAGCAGCGACTCCGTGACTGGAGATCGCAGCTACGACGACACCCGCCCCGGCGTGGTCAACGAGAACGTGACCTACACCAACTGAACTGAGCGCGGAAGCTTCAAGCTGAATCGCTGAGAGGTTAAACGAAAGCCCCCACCTGGGAACGGGTGGGGGCTTTCCTGTCGTGTGTCCATCTCATTTCCATTCTGCCTAGCCACATATTCTGCACGGCGTTGAGCTGGAGCATATTCTGCTTTCCTAGTCCAGTGACGAACGAGATCGCATTTTGGGGCTACAGAACTTTAGGGATACAGACCAAAAAAATCAACTCCTGCTGTGCGGAAGTTGTTGGCGATGGAATGAATTGGGAGGAGAAGAGTTGTGCTCTCCAGGAGAACCTCAGCCCAGGGGAAAGGTGGGTTGCTGGTGAAACGGTAAAACGCGGTACGCGAAAATCTGAATCAGGCGCGGATCGAAAGCCATGCCCGAATGTTGCAGCAGATACGTGGCGGCCTCGTCGGCAGTCCAGGCGGCACGGTACGGGCGGTCTGAGACCAGCGCGTCGTAGACATCGGTGATCTTGAGGAGGCGGGCCAGCAGCGGGATGGATTCGCCGATCAGGCCCATCGGGTAGCCCTCACCGTCCCAGCGTTCGTGGTGGTGGAGGATGCCCCCCAATGTTTCGCTGTCAATCTGTGGGGCGGTGCGCGCCAAGCGGTACCCCAGGCTGGGATGCTGCTGAACGGCCTCGAACTCTGTGGGAGTCAAGGGGCCGGGTTTGTTCAGGATGCGTGGGTCGATGGCCACCTTGCCGATGTCGTGAAGCAGTCCAGCCCACACGATCTGCCGGACATCTCGTTCACTGTGGATCAGGTCTGCGGCGGTGGCGAGGTGCAGGGTCAGCTCTGCCACTCGGCGCTCATGCCCTTCGCAGGGGCGGTCCGCAAGTGCCGTCACCCAGGCGCTAGCCTCCCGGAAATTGATTTCAACCGTCAGATCATGGGTATTCGCATCGGCTTTCCAGGCTCCGCTGTCGGGGTTGTTCCAGGGAAGCCGTCTGGGACTCATTCCAGACCAGCACAGGACAGGCGACCCATCCGGAAAGACAGGCTGTCTATGCGGTTGGTCAGCAGTGAGGCGCTGGCCGGGCGCACGTTGGAGGTCTCCGTGGCCTGCTGACGCACCTGTTTGGCAGCAGTGGTGTCAAAGGCTTCACGGACCTGCTGCGTTTTTCGGGGGTAGGATACCGTCATGTCAGTCGCCCTATTTCCCGTTGGTGCTGGACTGCGTAATGGGAGCGGCGCTTTCGGTACCAACCAAAGTCTTTACCGCTGCGTTCGCAGTGCCAATGCACATGCTGAACGTTAGAACGATTCCGAGTAGGGAGCGCAAGGTCTTTTTCATGAAGGTATCATAGGTGGCAGAGTGTGAAAAAGCGTTTTGTGCCTTCTACACAGCTTCAAAGCGAGTTTGATGCTGGTAACTACGATGCTATTTTAACAACCCTGACGGCGCGAAGTGACTTGGAGTCGAGAGAATTGGCTTGGCTCGGTATCTCACTCCTCCGCACGAACCAATTTGCTGCCGCTGAGGAGCCGTTGGAGCTGGCGATGGCACTGGGTGATGTTGAAGCCAAAGTGGAATACGGGAATCTTTTGCGCGTTCTCGGTCATGAGAGAAAAGCGGACGCACATTTTGAGGAGATCACCTCCAGCTTGTCTGGCGAGTTGCTTTTCAGGACGCTGCGCTGGCACGGCGTAGTTCTACAGAGCTTGGGGCGTGCTGATGCTGTTAAAAAAATAGAGGAATCCCGACGAGGCTACCTCTCTTTAGGAGATAAAAAGATAGCGGCTCGCATATCGCACACGCTTGCATTCGCCCATATGATTCGTGGAGAAGTTCCTGCTGCACTCAGATACATCAATAGCGCGCTTCCCGCGTTAGAGAAAGATATAAACAAGAGACCCTTGCTCTCTGCAATGTATACCCTGCTTGATATTCAATCTGAAGCTGGATATGTTGACGAGGCCTTTAATACAATAGATCGACTTCAGAATTTAGTCAATTCGATGGAAGACGAACATTATTCGCTTCAGCTAGATGCTCGAAGAACAGAACTAATGCTGATAACAGGAGATTATGCAGGTTTTTGTGAAAGTCTGCTAAGTCTAGCGAACCGAGCAGAAAAGATGCAAGAAGTCCAGATCACCGATTACGCCCTTTCCCATCTTGCCAACCATTACAGCCGGATTGGGGAGCATACCGAGGCTGTTCGCACGATTGCCCGGTTGCGTGCCCTAAATCCTGATCTGTCGCTGTACGCGCGGGTGGTGCTGGCGATGATGGCCCTGCGGCGCGGCGACAGTGCCTCGGCGCTGCGGATGCATCTGGAAGTGCGCGAGGAAGCCCTGCGACGCGGCGCACAGATCGATGCCACGCGCGCGCTGCTGCTGGCAGCGTTCAGCGCTTACCGCATGAACGATCTGCTGCGCTGCACTGGGCTGCTCTCGGAGGCGCTGCTGGAACTGGCAGGGCAGCCGCACTCGCAGTCGCAGGCGGCCATCGCGCCGGATCTGCGGGAAATTGAGGAAATGCTGGCCTACGCCCGCCTGCAACCCAATCTGGCCCCCTTGCTGGAGGCCGCGCTGGAAGACGCCTCCTTGCTGGGCGGGACCATGCGCGATGACCTGTTCACCAGCGGTATGCGCCTGGAGATCATGACGCTGGGGCAGGAACTGGTGTTGCGCGACGGGATTCCCTGTGCCATGCGGGTGCGCGGCAGCGTGGCAGTGCTGGCTTATCTGGCACTGCACCCGCGCAGCACCCGCCAGGACGTGGTGACGCAACTGTGGCCGGACCGCGATCCAAAAAAGGCTGCCACGTATTTCCGGCAGTGTGTCACCGATATCCGTGAGGCGATGGGTGCGGACGTGATCTTGGTGGAGGGCGCGCATCAGGCCCCTGAATACCGCCTGAGCAGCAAGGCCAGCATCACGCTTGACAGCCAGCGGGTACTGCAACTGGTCGCAGGTGGCCAGCTTCCTGCCGCCGTGGCCGCCTACAAGGGTGAATTCCTGCCCAGTCTTCAGGAAAGCGAGTGGGCCGGGGAACAGCGCATGACCATTCAGCGGGCACTGGTGGGATCGCTGCGGGCAGAGCTGCGGGCCTCGCAGATCGAGCGGGGGCAGGAGCGGCGGGTGGTGCTGCTGGCCACCGCCATCCTGGGCATCGATCCCAACGACACCGAGACCGAGGACCTGCGCCTGTCGGTGGCGCGGCAGGTCTCCAGTCCCTCGGAAGTCGCCCGCTTCGAGGCCGAGCGACACAGAAAGATGAACTGAGCGCCAGAGAGAAGCTCAGGCGTCTGGTCATCACCGGATATTCGTGGGATGAGGTCCAGATGACCGCCCAGTGGCACCTCCCTTCTGATTCTGGTCCGCTTGGGCGGTCCTTTGGGCCTTGCTACCCCTCGTTTCAACCTGCGTATGGCCGGTGCCGACGCGGCCCACTGGCTATCTGTCTGGGCTTTCAGCCCTCGGTGGACGCGCCGGGGCGGGTGGTCCACTGGGGGTCTGGCTCGATGGCCTCGGCGGGGGCCTTGCCGGGTTCCAGGCTGGTGCTGGCCGCCGTTTGCAGCGCGGTCAGGCGCATGCCCGGCGCGCACTCGATCTGGCAGGACAGCCGGGCCTGCCCCAGCAACTCCTTTTCCGTCAGTTTGTCGTACTCGGCCAGCGTCATGGCGTCGGGTTCGCCCTCCTGAAAGCTGACACGGCAGGTGGTGCAGCGGGCCACGCCGCCGCAGCGGTGCAGGATGTCTACGCCGCCGCGCTCCAGCGCCAGCACCAGCCGCTCGCCTGAACGCGCCGTGATGTCTGGGAAGCCTTCTACCTGCACCGTGATGACCTGCGCTGTAACGCTCTGGGGGATGTTCTGTGTCATGCGAAACAGCATGGCATGGCCTGGGGGATGTGGGGCCTCAAGAGGAAGATTGCGCCTTCTGCTGGGAGTCGGGAAGGCCTCTAGGGAACGACGTGCGGCACTCCTTAGACACCTGCATAGCGGCCATAGCAATGGGGTGCTGCCTGGTCAGTCGCCCGCGAATCTGACGAAAAGATGACAAACAGATCAACGTCCGCCCCACAAAAACGTGAACTAAAATCAGGGCTACGGAGAGTGTTTTCACTGTTGCAGTCGAACTTTGCAGCGTTAACGCCATTTGCGAAGGTTTAACGTTCTGCGGACTAATCTCACCTGTCTCAACGTTGCCGTGGGGTGCCAGTTCACTTCAGTACAGCCCCCGCCAGAGCGTCAAATCTGTCGCGAACATCCCCGAATACCCGAATATCCCCGATGAAAGGAACCTGCCTGTGATGTCTAAAACTTCTGCCCGTTCGCTGCTGTCCCCGTCCCGCCTGCCTGTGCTGGGGCTTGTTCTGACTGGCCTGCTGGCCGCCTGTAACCCTGATCCCGCGCCCAAGCCTATGCCAGACACCGCCGTGACTGGCGTGAGCGTTACGCCTGTCAGCGTTGCCCTGAAAGTGGGCAGCCAGCAACAACTGACGGCCACCGTGACCGGCACCGGCACCTTCAGTAAGGACGTGACCTGGACCTCCACCAAGAAAGAGGTGGCGACGGTGGACGCCAGCGGTCTGGTCAGGGCCGTGACCGCCGGGCAGGCCAGCATCATCGCCACGTCCAAGGCCAACACTGGCAAGACCGGGACCTCGGTGGTCACGGTCACGACAACGACCATCCCAACCAATCCGCCGACACCCTTTCCTGCCGACGGTCTGAAGATCAACTTCCAGCCTGCTGCGTCGGCTGTGCCGGCGGGCTACACCGCCGACACGGGCGCGAAGTATGACGACGCGCGCGGGTACGGCTGGGTTACGCAGGCCGCCGCGCACACGCCGTTGGATGTGAGTGCCAACGCCCGTGAACGTAACCTGAGTGGTGTGGAAGCTCGGCTGAACACCTTTATTCACATGCAGTACGACACCAACACTAATGCCGACCCTGCTGCTGAACGGACCCCTGCCGCCTGGGAGTACAAGGTTGCCGACGGTATTTACACCGTGACCGTTAGTACCGGCGACGCCGCCAACAACTTTGACAGTACCCATGCCCTGAACATTGAGGGCCAGCAGGCCATCCTGCCCTACCTGCCTGCCGACACCAACAAGTTCAGAACTGTGACCAAACGTGTGCAGGTCAGCGACGGCAAGTTGACCATCGACGCCATCCGCGGCACCAACACCAAGATCGATTACGTGATCATCGCGCCCGGCACTGTGCCCAGCGCGCTCGACATCAGCCCCGAAGATGGGCAGACGATGGTTAATCTCAACGCGGCGGTGACGGTAGACATGAACCTGCCTGGCGGGTCGATCAAGCTGGCCTCGGTGTCGGCTGCCGCCGCCTACCTGACCGAGCGGGGCAGCTCGGCCAAGATCCCGGCCACCGTGACCGCATCGGGCGGCGGAGATACGCTGAGTATCAAGCCGCTCACGGCGCTTAAGCCGCTCACGGCCTATACCTTCCAGCTTACCAGCGCCCTTAAGGATGAAGCGGGCAACAGCTTCCTGCCCGCGCATGCTGGCTTCGTGACTGGTTCTGCCTCCACGGGCGGCGGTACAGTGGCCTTTACCCAGGTGCCGCAGAGCAACGTGCCCAGCTACCCGTATACCTCCGTAGAAATCGGCCCGGACAACATGCTGTACGCCGCCACCCTGACCGGTGAAATCCTGCGTTTTGGCATGCAGGCCGACGGTACGCTGAACAAGCCGCAGATCATTAAATCCGTGCAGACTGCCAACAATGGCCCGCGTACCATCATCGGCCTGAAGTTTGATCCGGCCAGCACGGCGGAAAATCTGATTCTGTGGATCAGCAACAATTACTTCTGGCCTGGAAGTGGTGAGGCCCCGGAGTGGAGCGGCAAGATCACGCGTCTGAGCGGCCCGGACCTGGCTACGGTGCAGGACTACGTGACGGGCCTGCCCCGCTCGATCCGCGACCACGAGACCAACTCGATTTCCTTCAAGCCTAACCCGGATGGCACATTACAAACTGGCGCGCTGTATGTGTTGCAGGGCAGCGACAGCTCGACAGGCGAGAAAGACAGCGTGTGGGGCAACCGCCCAGAAAAAATGCTGAACGCGGCGATGTTGCGGATCGATTATTCCAGGATTGCTGCACAGTCGCCGTCACCTGCCAGCATCACGCCCGTGGATGTCAGGACGGCGGGAACGGGGGGCGGGACCTACGACCCCTACGCGCTCGGTGCGCCTGTCACGCTGTACGCCACCGGTATTCGCAACGCCTACGACATGGTCTGGGCCAAGAACGGCTTCCTGTATGCGCCCACCAACGGCGCGGCAGCTACGGGCAATACGCCCAGCACGCCCGCCATCCTGCCCGCCAGTTGTACAAACCGGCCCGACGGCCCCTACACCGGCCCAGCAGTGGTCGGTAAAACCGGCCCAGGCGGTGATGGCAGTGGCGTCGGCACGCAAAATGATTACCTGTTCCGCGTTCAGGAGGGCAAGTATTACGGCCACCCCAACCCAGAACGCTGCGAATGGGTGCTAAATGGCGGCAACCCCACGGCAGGGGCGGACCCCGCCGAGGTGCCCGAATACGCCGTGGGCACCCAGCCAGACCGCAACTGGGGCGGGTTCGCTTACGACTTCGGCCAGCATGCCTCGCCCAACGGCGTGATTGAGGAATACAGGACGGCGGGCAACTCTTTGCTCAAGAACCGCCTGCTGGTGGTGCGCTACGCCGCAGGCAGTACGGGGGGCAAGGACATCGTCGTGCTGACGCCGGGCGCGGACGGCAACATTGTGAACGCACAGATAGGTATCTCCGGCCTGACCAACTTCAATCCCAGCCCGCTGGACCTGACCGAAGACCGTAGCAACGGCAACCTGTACGTGGCCCAGCTCGACGAGAACACCGGTAAGGGAACCATCCTGCTGGTCAGCCCCAAGTAAGCCGCTTCAGACACAGTTCGTTGTAGATCTCCCTTCCCACCCAGTCCTGATTAAAGGCGGCGCGTGGAGGTCCGGTTCAGTCCGGCCTCTCGCGCCTTTTTTCTATTCCCGTCTTCCCAGACTCTGTCCTTTTCAGAACCCGCCCCTTTCCAGAATTTGCCCCGGAGGTCCACATGAACCGTCCTGCCCTGTTGACCCTGGCCCTCCTGTGTGGTCCCAGCCTGTTCCCCACGTCTGCCACTGCCATCCAGACTCAAACGTTGGCGAGGCAGACTGTCCAGCCCCAGGCTGCCCAGACTCAGGCCACCCAGACTCAGGCCCCCGAACTGCGCCCCAGCCGCAGCCTCCCCGTCAGCGCCGTGTACGCTGGGGCGCTGGCCTTCAGCCCGGATGGCAGGTGGCTGGTCACGGGCGGCGGCGAGGGCCTGATCCAGTGGTGGCCTGTGGGCGGCCAATCTGTGGAAGGTCAGTCGGGGCGTGGCCCCAGCCTGCGCCAGCCGGGGGCAGTCACGGCGCTGGCCTTCAGCCCGGATGGAAGCAGGCTGGCGGCGATCAGCGGCGACGGAAGCGTGCGGGTGTGGGCTGTGCAGGACCGCGCCCTGCTGCTCACGCTGGACCCGGAAACCTATTACGTCACGGCGCTGGCCTTCAGCCCCGACGGGTTGATGCTGGCGACGGCGGGCGGCGACAACAGCGCCCAGGCGAGCGCGGCCAACAGCGTCAAACTGTGGAACCTCGCCAGCGGACGGGTGCAGGGCAGCCTGCGCGGGCACGGCGACGTGGTCACCTCGCTGGCCTTTTCGCCGGACGGCAAAACATTGGCCAGCGGCAGCCGGGACCGCACGGTGCGGCTGTGGGACGTGGCCGGGCGTCTGCCCCTGCGGACGCTGGGTGGGACACTGGGCGGCCACGCGGATTACGTCAGCGCGGTGGCCTTCAGCCCGGACGGTGCGGCCCTGGCCAGTGGAAGCTGGGATGGCACGGCGCGGCTGTGGAATGTTCAGGATGGAAGGTTGCAACGCGAACTGCGTGCCCCCGGCGGTCCGGTGGAAGCCGTGGCCTTCTCGCCGGATGGTCAGCGTCTGCTGACAGGCGCACAGGACGGGCGGGCACGGCTGTGGAACGCCCAGAGCGGCGCACCCATCGCCGTCCTGGGGGGCCACAGCGACGGCGTGAAGGCGCTGGCCTTTAGCCCGGACGGAAGAACCGCCGCCGCCGCTGGGGGCCGGGACCGCCGCGCGCTGCTGTGGTCTTTGCCCGCTAGCCTGCGCTGAGTGCCTCTTGCTGATCCGTGAAGGTTGCGGGGGTGGCCCTCAGACCCCGCATCTTCTTGCGTTAACGTTGCTGTATCGCCCCCCGCGTCACCATCTGATGACAAGGCCCGATCTTAAGGGCGGGGCTTAAAGGCGGGGCGTGAGAAGGCCAGCGTGCGCCAGAAAGCCAAACCGACGAGGTTGACACCAGTGAAGAAACGACAGACCGCCGCAAAATTGACCCTGATTTCCGCCCTGCTGGCCCTGTGCGGTTGCTCGTCGCTGCCGCCCGGCGGGGCGCAGGCCGTCAAGCCTGACCAGACCCAGCAGGCCCCGACTCAGCAGGCTCCACGGGCGCAGCAGCCTATTCGCCCTGCCTTCGCGGCGCGTGATACGGCGGCGCAGGCCGATGGGCGCATCGTGGTTCTTGGCGTTAGCGGCGCGAACTATGTCTTTGCGCGCTACGGCGCAGGCGGCCAGCCCGATCCCAGTTTCGGCGTGGCGGGCGAGGTCCGGCTGCCCCGCACGGCTCAGACCGGTGCGGACGTTCTGCGGCTGACCGTGCAGGCTGACGGCAAGCTGCTGGCGCTGGGTGGAAGCGAGGTGCTGCGACTGCTGCCGGACGGTCAGATCGACTCTGCCTTCGGGCAAAATGGACGGGTTGCCGCAGGGTTGCCTGCTGCTCCGCAGGCGCTGGCCACCCTGCCCGATGGACGCGTGCTGGTGGCGGGCGGCAGTCACGAACTGTCGGCGGACCCGGCGGCCCCAGCCTCGACGCTGGTGCTGACGCGACTGCTGCCGAACGGCCAGCCGGATTCCAGTTTCGGAACTGGCGGACAGGTGGTCACGGCTATCGATGACTCGGCCTCGGCCTACAGCCTGTGGCCGCTGGCAGGTGGCGGCGCGCTGGTGGGCGGCACGGCGCTGTCGTTTGAAGGCGGCACTTCCAGCCGCTGGGTGGTGGCGCGGCTAACCGCTGGCGGCATGCTGGATTCCGCTTTCGGGGATCAGGGTGTGGCGACGGTGCGGCAGGACCGCTTCGCAGCCACCCGGCCCAGCGATCTGGCCGTGGACGCCTCGGGTCGGGTGCTGGCTGCCGGATATCTGGGCAGCGGGGTCTGTACGGCGGCGCGGCTGCTTCCCACGGGCGTGATTGATCCTGCCTGGGCCTACGAGAACCCCACCGCCCTGCGCGTTCTGCCAGACGGCAATGCCTCTGGCAGCGGCGGCACGAAAACTGGAATTTCCGGGGTCTCGCTGGCGCTTCTGCCCGGCAATGGGGCGGCACTGGGCGGCTGCGCGCAGTTCGCCCCCGATGCCTCGGGGCAAAACCAGATCAAACCGGTCCTGGCCCGTCTGGGGATGAACGGCGGCCCGGACCGCGCTTATGGCGACGAGGGTTTCCAGCCCGTCTCCGACAGCGCCCAGGTCAGGACTACCCCGCAGGGACAACTGCTGGTGGGCCTAGACCCGATCACCGAAATCGAGCCGTGAGGACCAGTCAGGGTTCTGGACCTGTCTCCTGGTATCAAGCAATACACCAGTGACCAGATCAGAGTTTGGAAAGCCAGCGAGGACACCTCTCCAGAGAGGGCCAGCTCAATGTGGCGGAATCGACTCAGGAGTGAACAATGAATGAACCGACGAATTTTTCTGTGCTGCGGGGCAAGCGCCGCTGGCATCCGGGCCGTTGGACCCTGGCTGCCCTGCTGGCACTGACCACGGGTTGCGCGCAGCCTCAGACAGAGGTCAAGCCTCCCAGCGAGGTCAAGCCGCCCGTGGAGCAGCCGATTGCCCCGCCCATGCTGCCCGCTGACGTCCTGCTCAGTGCCGATCCGGGTCTGCTGGTCTTCAGCGGCACCAGGGACGGCACCGGGGCCGGGGCCAGTGCCGTGCAGACCGTCACCTTCGAGAACAGCAGCGGCGCGGCGGTGAAGCTCACGGGCCTGACTTTCCTGGGAAACGCAGGGACCTTTGAGCTGGTGTCGCCGCCCGCCTTTCCGCAGACGCTGGCATCCGGGGCCAGCCTGAACCTGAAGGTAAAGCTGCTGCCGGGGGCCGCGACAGGCGTGCTGCGCTCCACCCTACGTGCCGTGGGAGACAGCGCGCCCATCGGGGAAGTGAACCTTTCCGGCCTGCGTGCCGCCGGTCTGGAAGGCAGCAACGAGCCACCGCTGGCCCAGATCGTGGACGCCCTGAATTACGGGACGAACGTGGGCGGCAGCGCCCTCATTCTGGGCACCAGCGCTGCACCCATCGGCGACGAGGTGGCGGCCCCGATGTTTGAACGCGCCTCGGCAGGTCCGGTCACCCTGCGCCCGGTGGCCCGTTACTCTCCGGATGGCCCCTCGGCCTACGGCAGCTTCGTGCTGGACGGCGGCGCGGTTCGCACCCAGGAACGTGGGGCAATGGCTCCCAGCGGGCACAACCAGACCCTCAATCCACCGCCTGGCCAGACCACGTTTGATCCGGGCAGCGCCCCGTTCGGCATCTATCTGGCCGCCAACAGCTACGCCAAACAGGGCACCTTCACCCTGGACCGCCTGAACACTGGCCCCACCCGCCATGCCGTGCGCGTCTATCCCCTCAAGGACCGCGCCGGAAAGGCCATGCCGAACAGTTATCTGCTGGCCTTCGAGCCGTCTGAGAATGGCGATTACCAGGATGTGGTGTTCGTGCTGGAAAATGTCCGCCCGGTGGCCGCGCAGTAGCCGAACAGTAAAGGAGAGAGGGGCCAGCAGCGGCGAACGCTCTGGCCCCTCTCTTTAGCTCCGGCTCACCAGGCCGCGATGTGCCCGTCCGTGCGGCTTTCGGTGCCGCCTTCCAGCACGCCCGTGTCGGGATTGCGCCAGATGATCTGGCCGCGCCCGAAGGCACTGCCCTCCAGTTGCACGCTGACGCGGTGGCCGCGCGCCGCCAGCTTGCGGGCCAGATCCGCGCCCAGGCCAGCTTCCACCTCTACCCCCAGCCCGGCCAGCCACTGCCAGCGCGGGGCGTCCAGCGCCTGCTGGGGGTTCATGCCGTAGCGCAGGGTGTTCAGGACCACTTGCAGGTGCCCCTGCGGCTGCATAAAGCCGCCCATCACGCCGAAGGGGCCGACGGGCGTGCCGTCGTTGCGGGTCAGGAAGCCGGGGATGATGGTGTGGTAGGGGCGTTTGCCGGGGGCCAGGACGTTGGGGTGGCCGGGTTCCAGGTTGAAGTTGTGGCCCCGGTTGTGCAGCCCGATGCCCGTGCCCGGCACCACCACGCCGCTGCCGAAGCCCATGTAGTTGCTCTGGATCAGGCTGACCATGTTGCCCTCGTTGTCCGCTGTCGCCAGATACACCGTGCCGCCGCTGCTGGGGGCATGGGTGGCGGGATCATGGGCGGTCTCCGAGAGAAAGCCGCGGTGCGCGTGCGTGTTCGCCTCCGAGAGCAGATGTTCAACGTCTACTTTGCTGTGGCGCATATCGGCCACGAACTGGTGCGCGTCGTGGAAACCGCGTTTCATGGCCTCAATCTGGAGGTGCAGCCCGTCCGGGTCGTCGCGGCGGTCCGGCAGAGGCTGGCCCTCCAGAATGTTCAGCGCGATCAGCGCGGCGATGCCCTGGCCGCTGGGCGGAATCTCGTGGACGCGGTGGCCGCCGTACTGTGCGGAGATGGGCGTGACCCATTCACTCTGGTGGGCGGCAAGGTCCTCGGCGCGCAGCAGACCGCCCGTGGCCCGCGCGTGGGCGTCGATCTGCGCGGCCAGATCACCCGTGTAAAAGGACTCGCCGTAGCTGGCAGCGATCTGTTCCAGCGTGCGGGCCTGATTCTCGCTGCGCCACAGCGCGCCGGGCGCGGGCGCAAAGCCGTCCGGGGCAAAGGTGCGGAACCATTCGTCCATGATTGGCAGCTTCAGCCCCCGGTAAATCTGGATGGCCCGCGCCCAGCCTGCCGACGCCATGGGCGACAGCGGATAGCCCTCCCGCGCGTAACGGATCGCGGGGGCCAGCACCTGCGCGAAGTCCAGCCGTCCGTGCGCCTTATGCAGATCGGCCCAGCCGCGCACGCCGCCGGGCACGGTGACGGGGGTCCAGCCGTGGCGGGGCATCTCGCCGCCGTGCCGTTCCTGCAAGGCGTCCAGCGTCAGCGCGGCAGGCGCTGCGCCGCTGGCGTTCAGGCCGTGCAGCTTGCCCCCGGCCCACACCAGCGCGAACAGATCGCCGCCGATGCCGTTGGCGGTGGGTTCCAGCACAGTCAGCGCGGCAGCGGTAGCCAGCGCAGCGTCCACGGCGTTGCCACCCGCCTGCAAGACGCTCAGGCCCGCCTGCGCGGCCAGCGGCTGACCGGTGGCCACCATGCCACGTGAGGCGTAGACCGGGCGGCGCACCACCGGAGATTCAGTTTGATAGGACATATGGCCTCAAGGGTAGCAGGGTAGGAGGCAGAGGAACGGGTTAATCAATGCCAGACGTGTGACCTGGGATTCGTGAGCTGATCTGCGGGCACTGTCCCCAGCGACTCCACCAGCGCCGCCGTGAAGGCCCGGATCAGTGGCAATCCGGCCCGGTGCGGCAGTGCGGCCACCACCAGAGGGCGGGTCAGCGGTTCGGGCAGGGGCAGGGTGACCAGTCCGTCTGGCACGGGCAGCAGCGCCAGCCTGGGCATCAACGTGATGCCCAGACCGTGGCGCACCATGCCCAGCGTCACACTGTCCTGCTCGAAGGTGGTGGCCCCGGAGGTGTTGACGCCCAGGCGGCCCAGATATGTCTCGATGCGCTGGAAACATGCGTCCCCCCTGGGGGAGAGCAGCAGCGGCGAATCCACCAGTTCCTGCACTGTCACCGGCTGCGTGCCACGCGACGCCGGGGCGATGAACAGGTAGTCGTCCAGGAGCAGCGGTGTCAGGCGCAGGTCTGCCGCCGAGTCGCCCTCGATCAGGGCCAGGTCGGCCTGCCCGCCCCGGACCAGATGTTCCCCGGTCCCGGCCCGGTCCCCGTCCAGCAGCCTGACCGTCACCGCCGGGTGCTGCTGCCGGAAGGCCACCAGCACGGGCGGCAGCAGGTGCGTGGCTGCCGAGCGGAAAGAAGAAACCCGCAACATGCCCGACAGTTCGCCGTCGTCCTGCGCGGCCAGCAGCACATCTCCGGCGGCCTGCACGGCGGTGCGGGCGTGGGTCACGGCGCGCAGTCCGGCAGGGGTGGGCACGGTGCCTCTGGCGCTGCGGCGCAGCAGCGGACGGTTCGTCAGGTCTTCCAGTTTGCCCACCGCCTCGCTCAGCGACGACTGCGAGACGTTCAGTTCCGCTGCCGCCTCTCCAAAGCCGCCCGCATCCACCACGGCAATCAGCGCCCGGAGCTGCGCCAGCGTGGGCTGCGCGTGCGTGGATGGGGACTTGGACCGGGTCATGTTTCATTGTAGTCCACGGGTCAGTTCCCGCCCCTTATCGGGAAAACCGATGCCCCATACCTTTCCTGTGGCGCGGAACCGATGTCCAAAAATGGCGGCAAGGAGCAGGCTGGGTGCAGGAGAACCAGACATGACACTCAACACCCATTCCGCGCCCACCTTCCGCCACTCCCAGACGCACGCTCCCCAGCCCACGCGTCCGGCCACCCCGTCCAGCGTCCTGCTGCTGGAAGCGGTCATGCCCGTGGCAGAACAGACCCTGCCCACCCTGCCCGGCTGGGAACTGCACATGTGGCCCGTGGCGCGGCTGGGCGACGTGACCCTGGAAGCGCGGCCCCTGCGCCCTGAACTCGGCCCGGATGACCTGCGTGCTGCCCTCCAGAACGTGGGCTGGACACCGCTGGGACGCATGTGGGCGCAGCGCAATTGAGTCTGGAAGCCTTGGTCCCGACTGGCCCTCTCCACCGGAGAGGGCTTTTTCATTGATCCTCCGCGTGGCGGTGAGCCTCCCAGCTATCCCCTCCAGTCGGCAAAGAACGCGGGACGCAGCTTTCTTCACTGCGTCCCGCGTTTTATCCCTGGCCTAGAAAATCCGGGGATTCGGTTCGATGTCCAGCGTGTTCTCAAAGTCCGTCTCGTCGGCCCAGACCTTCATGTGGGTCAGGGTGGCGCTGCCGAAGGTGGTGGAAAAGGCCACGTCGCTGGCGTCGCGGCCCTGCGCAATCAGCACGCGGCCCGCACGCGGTTTGTTGTGGCGGGCGTCGAAGGTGCGCCACTGGCCGTCCAGGTACGCCTCGAACCACGCGTGGAAGTCCATCGGCACGGGGTCCGGCACGATGTCGATGTCGGGCATGTAGCCGCAGACGTAGCGGGCGGGGATGTTCAGCGCCCGGCAGAAGGCCACGCCCATGTGGGCAAAATCCCGGCAGACGGCCTTGCGGCTGTCCAGCGCCTGTTTGGCTGTGGTGGAGCTGTTGGAGCCATAGCCGTAGGCGCACTCGTCGAACAGAAAGTCGCTGATGGCCTGCACCTGCGCCCAGCCCCCGGCGATATGCCCGAAACGGTCCCACGCCTCGGCGCTGATCAGATCGCTGTCCACGTAACGGCTGGGCAGCAGGTACTGGATGGTTTCGTCGGGCAGGTTCTCCACCATCATCTTTTTCAGGTGCGGCAGCACGGGGTCCGCATTGCGCGTGATCTCCGCGATCAGGTCGTGCCCGATGGTGAAGGTGCCCGGCTGTGCCACCGTGCGCCAGACGGTGTTGCCGTGGCTGTCTACGTAGGTATGGATACCTGAAGCAGCGCCCAGGGGCCGCGAGTCGATGATGCGTTGGCGGGTGCCGGTGGCGTCCAGGCGGTCACCAGGCTGCACCACGAAGAGCATGGGGGTGGGGTACGGCACTTCGAAAGTTAATGAGAACCCGGCCCGCACCCGGACGGGGCGGTCAAAGGCGGTTTCCTCTGCGGTGGGAGTGCTGTTGGCCTGTGTCATTCACCGTAGTCTGAGGCTTTTTTGAAAGTCGAATGTGTGAAGTCTACGCAGTGGGGCGCAAATCCCGCAGATGCCCGGGGCGCGTTAGCCTGAGCGGCATGAACCGCCTTGCCACCGAATCCAGCCCCTATCTGCGCCAGCACGCCGACAACCCGGTGGACTGGCAGCCCTGGGGCGCAGAAGCCTTCGCCGAGGCGCGTGAGCGGGGTGTGCCGCTGCTGCTGTCGGTGGGCTATTCCACCTGCCACTGGTGCCACGTCATGGCCCACGAGAGCTTTGAGGACACGGCGACGGCGGCCTTCATGAATGAGCATTTTGTGAACGTGAAGGTGGACCGTGAAGAACGCCCCGACGTGGACGCCGTGTATATGGCCGCCACCCAGGCCATGACCGGGCAGGGCGGCTGGCCCATGACCGTCTTCCTGACCCCCGAGGCCGAGCCGTTCTACGCCGGGACCTATTTTCCGCCGCGCGACGGTCAGGGCATGCCCAGTTTCATGCGGGTGATGACCAGCGTGGTTAATGCCTGGACTGGGGACCGCGACAAGATAGTCGCCAATGCCCAGGCCCTTAGCGCCCACGTCCGCGAGGCCAGCCAGCCGCGCCCGGCGGAGGGAGACCTGCCCGCCGACTTTCTGGAACGGGGAGTCTCCAACATGCGCCGGGTGTACGACGCCGTACAGGGCGGCTTCGGCGGCGCGCCCAAGTTCCCCGCGCCCACCACCCTCGATTTCCTGCTCACCCGCGCCGATGGCCGCAGCATGGCGCTGAATACCCTGCGCCAGATGGGCCACGGCGGCATCTCCGATCAACTGGGCGGCGGCTTTCACCGCTACAGCGTGGACGCCGGGTGGCGCGTGCCGCACTTCGAGAAGATGCTGTACGACAATGCCCAACTGGCCCGCACGTTGCTGCGCGCGTATGGGGTCAGCGGCGACGCCGAATTCGCCCGGCTGGCCCGCGAAACCCTGGCGTATCTGGAACGCGAGATGCTGCACGAGGGCGGGGGCTTTTACAGCGCGCAGGACGCCGATACGAACGGCGTGGAGGGCCTGACCTTCACCTGGACTCCCGATGAGGTCCGTACCGTGCTGGGCGAGGGTGAGGATGCCACGCTGGCGATGCAGAACCTGGGCATCAGCGACGAGGGCAACTTCCTGGACCCCCACCGCCCCGAATTTGGGCGGCGTTCGGTGCCGTTCGTGGCGACTTCGGTGGCCGATCTGGCCGCCCTGCACGGCGACAGCGAGGAACGCATCGGCATGCGCCTGGAAGGCTTGAAAAACCGGCTGCACGCTGCCCGCCAGACCCGCGATCAGCCCGGCACCGACGACAAGGTCCTGACCTCCTGGAATGGCCTGGCGCTGGCCGCTTTCGCGGACGCGGCGCGCATCTTGCAAGAGCCGCACTATTTAGAGATCGCTCGCCGCAACGCCGACTTTATCCATACCGAATTGCGCCTGCCCGACGGCACGTTGCGCCACACCTGGGGCGGCGGTCAGGCGAAGGTGGAGGGGCTACTGGAAGACCATGCGCTGTACGGTCTGGGCCTCGTCTCACTCTTCCAGGCGGGCGGCGACATCGCCCATCTGGAATGGGCGCGTGAGCTATGGGACATCGTTCGGCGCGATTTCTGGAACGAGGAGGCGGGTGTGTTCATGGCCTCTGGCGGACGGGCGGAGACCTTGCTGACCCGGCAGGCTCCCGGTTTCGACAGTGCGGTTTTAAGCGACAACGCGGCGGCGGCGCTGCTGGCGCTGTGGATGGACCGCTATTTCGCCCTGCTTGGCGCGGAGGAACTGGCCCGCCGCACCGTCCAGAGTTTCCGCACCGACATGCTGGCCGCCAGTGGGGGCTTCGGTGGGTTGTGGCAGGCGGCGGCGTTTCTGGCCGCCCCGCATTCCGAAGTCGCCATCATTGGCACGCCGGAAGAAAGGCGGGCGATGGAAGCGGTGGCTGCCGGGATTTCGTTGCCCTTCACGGCGCTGGCGTTCACGGAGGCGGGTGGGGACTTGCCCGTCTTACAGAACCGTCCGGGTGGCGGGCTGGGGTATGTCTGCCGCAACCGGAGCTGTGAGTTGCCCACACGGGATGCGGCGCAGTTCAGGCGGCAACTGGAGGAACTGGCGAACCAGACCTCCGCCCAGAACTCGGTCTAGAAGCCGCCGTAGCCGCCGTCTTCCTCCTCGCTCTTCGTGCCGTCGCTGGGATTGCCCGTTTCTTGCAAAGTAATCAGCTCGTTCTGGCGCACAAAGGCTTCCATGAAGCGGCGCATGACCATCATCTGGGTGCGGTGGGCTTTCAGGGCGTTCAGTTTCTGGTCCTCGTCCTGCTGGCTCAGATCGGCGCGCTGCCAGGGCAGGTGAAAGCCGCGCGGCGAGATCAGCAGCGGAAACCCCTCGTGCAGCCCCTTGGGCACCGGCCATTCCAGCCCGCCGTGAACGATCCAGTAGCGGGCGCGCGAGGTCCAGCCGCGCTGTTTCAGCAGTTGCTGCGTGAATAGGCTGGTGGCGATGTGGTCTTTGTGAAAGTCGCTGGTGGACGGAAGCAGCACCACATCGGGTTTGACCCTGTCCAGGACGCTGCCCAGATCGCGGCGCAGGTTGGCCGCTTTGTAGACCGTGCCGGGTGACAGGGCGCGCTCGTAGGGAACGCGCAGCGCCCCCGTGTGCGGCGAACGCACCGGACCAGGACTGTTCCACATCCTCAGCAGCGCTCCGTCCGGGTAGCCCAGAAAGGTGATGTGGCTGGCGGGCACGCCCAGCGCGGCGGCGGCGGCGGCGGCCTCGTCCATGCGGCGGCGGCCCAGTTTCTCGGTGGCCACCAGACGCGGGCGGAAGGTGCGGTCCAGCAAAGCGCCGTCCAGCTCGAAGCCGTCGCCGCTGGTGACCCACACGATGTACACCTGCGCCCCGGCCCGCACCGCCCCGGCGATCATGCCGCCGCAGCACAAACTTTCGTCGTCCGGGTGCGGACTGACCATCAGCACGGTCTGTCCGGCGCGGATGGGCGGCAGTTCGGGCAGGGCGCGCACAGCGGAGACGGCGCGTGGGTACAGCACCACCAGCGCCGAACCCGCGTTGATGGCGTAGGCCAGCGCGAGTGCGATCAGCAGCAGCGCGCCCAGCACCCAGTCGCGGGGGCGACTGCCGAAGCGCCGCCGCCCCATGCCCCGTCCGATCAGCTGCCGCATGGTTCCAGCTTAGCGGCTCAGTTCCCTGACTCCGTCCGGCGAGGCCACGAAGGCCCGCTCGGCCATGCCCAGGAACAGGCCGGTCTCCACCACACCCAGCGTGCCCTTGAGTTGCCGTTCCAGCGCGGCGATATCACCGCCCACCGCCAGTTGCGCGTCGTAGATGTAATTGCCGTTGTCGGTCACGTAGGGCTGTGCGCCGGGTTGCCGCAGCCTTCCGCCGGGAACGATCTGCCGCAGCCGCTCGATGGTACTCAGGAAGCCGAAGCGGGCAATTTCGATGGGCAGCGGAGATTTTTCGCCAATCTGCTCAACGATCTTGCTGTGGTCCGCGATGATGATCAGCCGCCGCGCCTGCACCTCGGTCAGCTTCTCGCGCAGCAGTGCGCCGCCCAGCCCCTTGATCAGATCGAGGTTGGGGGCGATCTCGTCCGCGCCGTCGATGGCGATGTCCAGCGGGCGGGGATCGAGGGCTTCCACGGTGATGCCCACCTCGCGGGCCAGAAGGTCGCTCGCCTCGCTGGTGGCCACCCCCACGATGCCCGTCAATTCCCCGTTCTGCACCCTGCGCCCGATTTCCTCGATGGCGTATTTGGCGGTGCTGCCCGTGCCCAGGCCCACGCGCATCCCGCTCTCGATCAGGGCGACGGCACGCAAGGCCGCCTCCTTCTTCAGCGGCTCCAGGTCCACCGTGCGGGGGTCAGGCATTCTTGCTCTGGTCCTTTTCAATCGCCGCCGCCACCGCGTCCGCGTGGCCGTCCACCGATACGGCCAGCCAGCTTTTCACCAGTTTGCCGTCCGGGCCGATCAGAAAGGTCTGGCGCTTGATGCCCTCGGTGACCTTGCCGTACATGTTCTTGGGGCCGTAGGAGCCGATGCTTTTCAGATACGCGGCGTCCGGGTCACTGAGCAGCGGAAAGGGGAGGCTGTGCTTCTCGGCAAACTGGGTGTGGCTGCTCGCGTCGTCCGCGCTGACGCCCACGATGGCCGCGCCCAGCGCTTTAAGCGGCGCGCTGTCACGGAAATCGCACGCCTCTTTGGTGCAGCCGGGGGTGTCGTCCTTGGGGTACACGTACAGCACCAGATACTTGCCTGCGTAGTCGTTCAGGCCGTGCGACTGGCCGGAGGCGTCGTCGAGGGTGAAAGCCGGGAAGGGCTGGCCAGATTGAGGAACGCCGGATTGAGGGACGGAAGCGGAGTCTGTCATGCGCCCAGGGTAACGCGGGGGCGGTTCCGACTGCGCCCGATGGCTGGACGCCGGGTTCTCTCGGCCTGTTTCGGAGGGGATGGGTAATTCTCTCTGCTTCCCCGCAGGCGCAGCGCCCCGCCGATTGCCACCGTTTCCCGCACTTCTCAGCCCCATCACTCGTATGCTGGGGGGGTGAAGCTCGCTCCCTACATTGACCACACCCTGCTGAAAGCCACCGCGACACCCGCCGACATCACCAGGTTGTGCCAGGAGGCCCGTGCCAACGCCTTCTACGCCGTGTGCGTCAATCCGGTGTACGTGGCCCAGGCCCGCGTCGAGCTGGAAGGCAGCGCCGTGAAAATCGCCACCGTCTGCGGCTTTCCACTGGGAGCCGTCACCTCCGGCCAGAAGGCCGTGGAGGCCCGCCTGAGCGTGGAGGAGGGCGCGGACGAGGTGGACATGGTCATCCACATCGGCGCGGCGCTGGCCGGGGACTGGGACACCGTACAGGCCGATGTGAAGGCGGTGCGGCAGGCCATCCCTGACCACGTTCTGAAGGTGATTATCGAAACCTGTTACCTGAACGACGAGCAGAAGCGCGGCGCGACGGAAGCGGCTGTGCAGGGCGGTGCGGATTTCGTCAAGACCAGCACCGGCTTCGGCACCGGCGGCGCGATGTTGGAGGATGTGAAGCTGATGCGCGACGTGATCGCGGGCCGTGCCAAGATCAAGGCGGCGGGCGGGGTTCGCAGCGCGGAGGACGCCCACGCCATGATCGAGGCCGGGGCAGACCGTCTGGGCACGTCGGGCGGCGTGGCCCTGATGGCAGGCGAGCAGAGCGGCGAGGGCTATTGATGGCAGCTCAATTCCCTGAAGTTGTCCTCGCATCTGGCAGCCCAAGACGGCGCGAACTGCTGACCCTGTTGGGCGTGGAATTCCGCGTGCAGGTCAGCGGCGAGGACGAGGACAGCTTGGAGACGGACCCGCATAAGTTGGCTGCCGAACTGGCTGCCCTCAAGGGCCGCAGTGTGGCTGCCCTCAACCCAAAGGCACTGGTGATCGCCGCCGATACGGTGGTGGCCGTGGACGGTGTGCTGCTCGCCAAGCCCGCCGACGCCGCTGAGAACGCCGACTTCCTGCGCCAGCTCTCGGGCCGCACGCATCAGGTCTTCACCGGGGTTTCTGTATTCATGGGCGGCAACGAGCGCACAGAAGTGGGCCGCACCGACGTCACCTTCCGTACCCTGAATGATGCCGAGATGGAGTTCTACTCCCAGTCCGGTGAGGGGCTGGACAAGGCGGGCGGCTACGGCGTACAGGGGCTGGGGCAGGCGCTGGTGTCGCGCATCGAGGGCGAATTCTCCAACGTGGTGGGCTTTCCGATGTCGGTGGTCATCGGGCTGCTGCGCGCTCATGGCGTCCCCGTCTGGGGCGCGCTGGCACAGGAGGCTGCTCCGGCGTGACGGGCGCGCGTCCGTTGTCGCTGGTCTTTGCTGGGCTGCTGCTGCTGAGCATGGTCCTGACCCGCTTTCAGGTGGTGCCGCCCACGGCGCTGCGTTCGTTCACCGCGCCCGTGTCGCAGGTGGGCATCGTGGTGGCCAACAACCTGCGCCGCGCCGTGACCACGGTGACCCAGCAACGTGACCTGCGCGCCGAGGTGACCCGGTTGCAACAGCAAAACGACGTGCTGCGCCAGCGCAACGAGCTGCTGACCCGCGAGGCCAGCCGCCTGAAACAACTGGACATCATCACCCGCACACAGGCCCCGAACGCGGTGGGCATCGCGCAGGTGATCGCGGTGGACCCCAGCCCGCTGCTGTCACGCCTGACCCTCAACCGGGGCACGCGCGACGGCGTGCGGGTGCGGATGCCAGTCACGGTGCCAGGGGGGCTGGTGGGGCAGATCACTGGGGTCAGCGCGCGGCAGGCCACGGTGGTCTCGCTGGTGGACCCTGAAAGCACCGTGGGCGTGACCTTGCAGGGGGGCGGTGGCGGGCGCGGGCTGGCCCACGGCGTTCCCCCGGACCGCCTGCGCGCCGAATTCTCGCGGGGCGTGCCGATCAAGGCTGGAGACGTGCTGGTGACCTCCAGTCTGGGCGGCGTCTACCCGGTGGGCGTGCGGGTGGGCAAGGTGGAAAGGGTGCTGCCGCTGGGGCCGAACGACGTGAACCGCTCGGTGATCGTCAAGCCCGCCGTGGATCTGGGCGTGGTGGAAGACGTGACTATTCTGGAGGGGCTGTGATGTCTGGAGCGGCTGTGATGTCTGGTCTGAGATGCTGAGTCGGCGCGGATTGGGCAGGCGGACTAGCGGACGCCTGGGCAGCGGTGGCCTGGGCCGGGGTGGTCTCGGCCCCCGCGCCAGCCTGCCGCAACGCGGGCCAGCGCGGGTGCTGCGGGCCGTGGTCTATGTCGCGCTGCTGATCGCCGTGCAGGGTCTGCTGTCACGGCTGGCGGATTCGGCAGGGATCGCTGCCCCGGACCTGTTTCTGCTGACCGCCGTAGCGCTGGCGTGGCGCATGGTTCCGGTGTGGGCTTTGCCAGCCGCCTACGGTGTTGGGCTGGGCCAGGACCTGCTGGGCGGCGGCGTGCTGGGCCTGCATGCGGCGGGGCTGGCCGGGGCCGTGCTGCTGGTGCTGCTGATTCGCCGCTACGTCGCTGATTCCGGCCCGGTGCAGATCGTGCTGAGCGTGATCGTCGCGGTGGCGGGCGAGTGGCTGACCTTTGCGGCGCTGGCGTACTGGCTGCGCTCCGATCTGATCACGGTGAATCTGCTGCTGACCACGATTCCCAGTTTGCTGCTGGGTACACTGCTGGCGTATCCACTCTGGGAATGGGCCGTGAGCTGGGGCATCGGCCCCCGTCCCGGCCCGCAGGAGAAGCTGGCGTGAGGGGAGGAATTGTGGGAAACGCGTTCAAATTGAGGCGAGACCGCTTGGCGGCGGCAGCGTCCCTATGAGCCGCGCCGAGAATCCCCTGCACCGTCCTGACCGGCAGCACGAGCGATTAAAGCGTGAGCGCAAGCGGGCCGCACCGAAGGCCGACAAATCTGGCGGCAGCAAGTCTGAGGCCATCGGCAACGGAGCCGGACGGGTGGGCTGGGTGGCCCTGGCCTTCAGCGTGGGGCTGCTGGGGTTGGGCGCGCGGCTCTATACCTTGCAGGTCACGCAGCACAGCCAGTACGCGGTGCAGTCGGCCAGCAACTTCCAGCGCGACGAGGTCATCCGTGCCCTGCGTGGCGAGATCCGTACCCGCGACGGCGTGCTGCTGGCCACCAACCGCCTGGCCGTCGATCTGGTCTACACCGGGCGCAAGGCGGCTGCGCGCGGCGAGGCCATCCCCGCCTGGGACAAGATCGTCTATCTGGCCGGAATCAAGCCCGACGCCCTCAAGGACGGTAATCCCCGCGAACCGGATTTCAGGAAGGAAACCGAGACTGTCCTGGCCCGCAACGTGTCGCAGGACCGACTGGCCGCCCTGTACGAGTACACCGTCCTGATCCCCAGCCTGGAACTGCGTGAGCGCGTCGAGCGCATCTACCCCGAGGGCAAGATGGCCGCGCACCTGCTGGGTTATGTGCAGGAGGCCAATGACCGTCAGGTGAAGGAGGACGGCTACACCGTGGGCGATCTGGTGGGGCGTTCCGGCCTGGAATACAGTCTGCAAAAGACGCTGGAGGGCAAGAACGGCGTGCTGCGGCGCGAGGTCACGGCGACGGGCCGCCCCCTGACCGAGCGTGTAATCGATCCGGGCCAGCGCGGCCAGGACGTCGTGCTGACCATCGACTCCCGTCTGCAACGCGCTGCCGAGGACGCCCTGCGCGCGGGGCTGGCCGACGTGAACGCGGGCCGCAAGAAGTACGGCAAGCCCCCCGAACCCTTTACGCGCGGGGCGGTCATCGCCATCGACCCGCGCACCAATCAGGTGCTGGCGATGGCCTCCAGCCCGTCCTACGATCCCAACTGGTTCTCACGGGTGCCCAGCCCGGACCCGGCAGCCAAGAACTGGGCGATTGACCCCAACCGCCCGGACGCCGCGCTGGACGCCGTAACCAGCAACCGCGCCGTGCAGGCGTACAACCCCGGCAGCGTCTTCAAGATTGCCACCACGCTCATGTACGTGGAGCGCTGGGGCAATTTCTCGCTGTCCTGCGCGCCCACGTATTACTTCGGGCGGGCGCGCTTCAACAACTGGTCCCACACCAATCTGGGCGTGGTGGACGGGCGTAAGGCGATTGCCTTCTCGTGCAACCCGTGGTACTACGACTCGGCGGTGCGCGCCACGCCGGGGGTGTACTCGCGCCAGCTCAAGTCCCGCCTGACCGAACTGGGCTACAACCGCCCCACGGGTCTGGAAATCGTGGGCGAGAAGACGGGCACGCTCACCGATATCGACGATTACAACACCCCCCAGCACCCGTGGTATCCCGGCTCGGGCCTGAACATGAGTATCGGCCAGGGCGACGTGCTGGTCACGCCCGCGCAACTGATCAAGGTGCTGTCCACCGTCATCAACGAGGGCCAGGAACGCCCGCTGACGGTGATTCAGGCGGAAGGCGGCAAGGCCCCCGTGCGTCCCGCGCCTGACAGCGTGATCCGAAACGGCAACAGGGATGTGTTCAGGTTTGTCAAGGAGGGCATGGACTGGACCGTGGGCATCCGGGGCGGCACGGCCAGCACCAAGCTGGGGGCCAACCTCTTTCCCGTGGTCACGGCGGGCAAGACCGGCACCGCCGAGAACGGCATCAGCGCCCGCCCCGATAAGGGCTACGCCTACACCCACGCATGGTACGAGGGTTACGGCCCGGTGAATGATCCCACCTTTGCGGTGGTGTCCTTTTTCCAGAACGGCGGCGAGGGCTACGACGCCGGGATCAACGCCGTCAAGCGTATGTTTGCCGCGCGCTGGTGCGTTAATCTGGACGAGCGGGCCAGCGCCCTGCCCCTGGACACCCAGCAGCCGTGCATGGGCGAACTGGACCACATGCGCGAGGTCTATAAGGTGCGCGCCGAGCGGGTGGCGGCGGGCGGGGCGGAGCAGCCGTAGGCAAGGGCAGCCGTAACCGGATCAGCCGCCAGAAGACTAACCGCGCAGCAGTTTCACGGCCCGCACCACGTCCTGCGGCGTCACCGTCTCGCCGGGGTGGGCGCGGCAACCCAGCGCGTACTGTTCGAGCATCTGCTCGCCCGCTGCGTCCAGAGCGCTACGGACGCCTGAAATCTGGGTCAGGATGTCGTGGCAGTCGCGTCCTTCCTCGATCATGCGTTGCAGGCCGCGTACCTGGCCCTCGATGCGGCGCAGCCTCTTGAGAATTTTGTGGTCCGTCTCGGTCACGGCGACTGTGGGGAGGCTGGGTTCAGTGATGACGGGCTGGATTTTTGCGGTGGACCGGGTCATGGAACTCCTTTGAATCGCTTGACTTTATACCCCCCATGGGTATAGCGTCAAGTCTCTAAGGGAGGTCCGTCATGTACTTCAAGCGCTTCTACGACACCGATCTGGCGCAGGCGTCCTACCTGCTGGGCTGCCAGAAAACCGGCGAATGTCTGGTCATCAATCCGGTACGCGACATCCAGATTTATCTGGACGAGGCCAGGGCGCAGCGCCTGAGCATCACCCACGTCACCGAAACACACATCCACGCTGATTACCTGAGCGGGAGCCGCGAACTGACCGCTGCGACGGGCGCACGGCTGCTGCTCTCGGCGGAAGGCGGGGCCGACTGGCAGTACGGATTTGACCACCATCCCCTGGACCACGGCGACGTGTTCAAGATCGGCAACATTAAAATCGAGGTCCGGCACACACCCGGCCACACCCCCGAAAGCCTCTCGTTCGTAGTCACGGACCTGCCGCGCGGCGACTTGCCCGTCATGCTGCTGAGCGGCGATTTTGTTTTCGTGGGTGACGTGGGCCGCCCCGATCTGCTGGACGAGGCGGCGGGCGGCACCGACACCCGGTTTGAGGGCGCGCGGCAGATGTTCGCCTCGCTGCGGGATGTGTTTCTGAGCCTGCCGGACCACGTTCAGGTGTGGCCCGCGCACAGCTCTGGCAGCGCGTGTGGCAAGGCGCTGGGCGCGGTTCCGGGGACCACGGTGGGGTACGAGCGGGCGCTGGCGTGGTGGTCCCCCCTCGTCCAGGGCGGCGACGAGCAGGCTTTTACCGATGAACTGCTGAGCGGCCAGCCTGACGCACCCGCGTACTACGCCCGCATGAAGCGGCAGAACAAAGGCGGTCCGGCAGTGTTAGGGATGGTGGAGCCTCTGCCAGAGCTGAGCGTGACCGAAGTTCGTTCACAGCTCAAAGGTGGCGCACGCCTGATCGACACCCGCCCACGTGCCGAGTACCAGCGGGCCGCGCCCACGAACAGCATTCATCTGCCGGAGGGCAACACCCTGGAAACCTGGGCGGGCTGGCTGCTGGACCCGGAGCGCGAGTACGTGCTGCTGGCCCCCGCCGAACGCACCGAGGCGCTGCGCCGCCGCCTGTGGATGGTGGGTGTGGACCGGGTGACCGGCTTTCTTGGGGCTGCCGACGGTCTGCCTGCCGAACCGGCCCAGCCCTTCCCCGCCGCCGAACTGCCCCAGCACGCCGACGCCCTGATTCTGGATGTCCGCAGCAGGAATGAACACGCGCAGGGGGCCATTCCCGGCAGCCGCCAGCTCCACGCGGGCCGCCTGCCCGTTGCTCTGGCTGAGTTGCCGCGTGACCGCGAGATCGTCGTCCACTGCCAGAGTGGAGCGCGCAGCGCCGCCGCCGCCAGCCTGCTGCGCGCCGAGGGCTTTAGCGTGTCCGAACTGGCCGGAGGCTACGAGGCGTGGGCGGCGGCCCAGTAGCTCCTGCTCTCAATCCGTTTTTGCTGTACCCGAGAGCATTTCCGGCTCGCCCATGAACAGGTTGTTGATCGACTCGCACAGCGTCGGGTGGGCCAGCGTGGCGTTGCGGAGGTCCGCGCTACTCAGGCCGCCCATCATGGCCAGTTGCAGGGCGCCCATGACCTCGCCGCCCTCGGAACCCAGCACGGTGGCCCCCAGCAGCAGATCGGTGGCCTCGTCCACCACGCAGCGCATCAGGCCCGCCGTCTCGCCGGTCTCGATGGCGCGGGCCACGCTGGACATGGGCAGGGTGTAAATGCGGGTGGGGCGGCCCAGTGTCCGCGCGCCCTGAAGGTCCAGCCCCACACGCCCCAGTTGCGGATCGGTGAACAGCGTGTACGGCACGGGCCGCTCGCTGATCTCGCGCCCCTTGCCGTGAAGCAGGGCGTCGCGCACGATGCGGTAATCGTCGTAGGAGATGTGGGTGAAGGCGGGCCCGCCCTTGATGTCGCCCAATGCATACACGTTCTCGGCGGCCCGCAGGTGCTGATCCACCACGATCTCGCCGTGTTTTCCCAGCCGCGCGCCCGTCGCCTCCACGTTCAGCCCGTCGGTGTTGGGGGTGCGCCCCACCGCCACCAGCAAATGTGAGCCGCTCAGCGTCTGTGCCTCGCTGCCCTGACGAATCTCCAGCTTGATATCGTCGCCCTCACGCCGGGTTTGAATGGCCTCCGCGCCCAGCAGGAAGGTCACGCCCTCGTCCTCCAGCACCTTTTGCAGCGCGGCGGCCACATCCTCGTCCTCGCGGGGCATCAGGCGCTCGCCGGTTTCTACCACGGTCACGCGGCTGCCCAGGCGGGCGTACAGTTGCGCGAATTCCAGGCTGATGTAGCCGCCGCCCAGGATCAGCAGGTGCGCGGGCAACTCGCGCAGCAGCAGGATGTCGCGGGAGGTCATCGCGCCCACATTCCGCACCCCTGGCAGCTCCGGCCAGCGCGGACTGGCCCCGGCGTTGATGAACACGTAGTCGGCGTTCAGCTCCCGCGTGCCGCCGCCGTTCAGCGTGACCTCCACCTGCCGCACGCCCGTGAACCGCGCCTGACCGTCCAGCAGCTTCACGCCCGCCTTCAGCACGCCTGCGCGGCTGCCCTCGCGGAAGTCCTTGACGATGCCCTGCACGCGGTCCACGATCCCGTTCAGGTCCACCCGCACGTTGTTGGCACTCACGCCCAGCGCCCCGGAGGTGCGGGCCACATGCGCGGCGCGGGCGCTGGCGATCATGGCCTTGGTGGGCGTGCAGCCCTCGTTGACGCAGGTGCCGCCCACATGTTCGCGCTCGATCAGCGTGACCTGCCAGCCCGCCTTGGCCAGTGCCCCGGCCAGCGGTCCGCCCGCCTGCCCCGCGCCGATGACCAGCGCCGTGGTGGCTGGGGAGGAAGGATCGGAAGACTTGTTGCTGTGGGTCATGGAAGCTCCTTGTGGGCCGTTGCGAGGTGATGCCGGACCAGTAGGCTTACGTCAGCGGGCCTGAAAGCGTTCAAAGTGCTTGCATGGGAAGGGCGTGGTGCGTCTGGAATGTTTCCCACCTCACAGGCTGACGTGGCAAAGGCGCAGGGCACTTGCGTCTCCGCGCCAGTCTGATTTTCCCTGGCTCAGCGGACGCTACAGGTAAATTCCGGTGCGGCGCGGCAGACGATATTGGTGTCCTCGTAGGCGTTGACGCGCACCAGCAGGGTTTCGGTGCGGGCGGTGGGGTCCAGCGGCACCACGTTGACATTGATCACGCCGGGGCGCACGCGGACGCGCAGAGGTGTGTTGCCTGCGCCCTGCCCCTCAATCAGCACACTGGCAGGAACGTCGCTGTCCACCCGCAAGCCGCCCGTTTCGCGGTTCAGGCTGGCGCTCACCTGCGTGGTGGCGTCTGGCCGGACGGTCACGCTCTGCGACACGCTGTCGTAGCCGCCCCGCGACACCTCCACCGTGACGCGGCCCTCGGGCACGTCGCGCAGGGTCAGGGGTGTGTTGCCCACCCGGCGGCCATCCACCCGTACCTCCGAGCCGGACGGAGAGGCGCTGACCGCCACGCTGCCAAAGTTGACCACACGGTAGACCGTGGTGGCCACCGTGTAACTTCCGGTGGGCATGGGGGCTGCCACCTGCCCCACCACGCGGGCCACCTCGTCCACGGAACGCGCGCCCGCCGCCGCGCCCAGATCAAGCGGGGCCAGACTGGTCACGGTAAACACCTGTGTGAAGCCGCGCGTGCCCGGCAGTGTAACCAGAATGGGCGTATTCGCCTCTACCGCGCCCACCGGAAAGACCTGTGCGCCGCCGGACTGCGGCACCACCACCGCCGTGACGAAGGCGGGCCGGTCCGTGCGAAGTTGCAGAGCCGATGGACCGGGGAAGCGGTACAGGCCGCCCTCGCCAGTCACGGTCTGCACAGGCGCGGGGGTCAGGGCGGTTTGAACCTGCACCTGGGCATTGGGCTGTGCGCGGAGTGGGGCAGGCACGCAGGCGCCCAGCAGACCGGTCAGGAGCGCCCCCACCGAGAACAGACGAACGACGCGGCGATTCATGGTGACAGGATAGGAGAGAATTTGTCATGTAATTCAGCAGCAGGACACTAAAAAACTGACTCTAGGCGAACCCGGAGTCAGTCTCATTGCCTTTAAAATTAAGGCAGACGCTTCATGATGGACTGGAGGCTGGCGCTGTCGGCCCAGGCCATGCCTTTTTCCACGTACATGCGGGTCATGTCGGTGTCGCCGCGCTGCAGGGCCAGATAGGCCAGCTTGGCGGCGCTCAGGGACGCCCACTGCTTTTCGGTGTCGTTCAGGTCGCCCAGGCGGTCCCAGGCGTTGTAGGCGTTGATCCACCACTGAGTCTTGGTGTAGAGCTGCGCGAGGTACGCGTTGTAGTCGCGGTTGGTGGCTTCCATACTGGCGGCGTAGTACGAGTGGTCCACGGCGGCCTTCCAGAGCGTACGGTCATAGAACGAAACCGGGTAGGCAACGTCGGCCTGCACGGCGAATTCCTGCGCCTTGGCGTAGTTCTCGGACGCGCTCATGGAAGCTGGTCCCATCATCGGCATGGTTTCCATGGTTGCGGGGGCGGGGGTGGTGTCCTGCGCGGCGGCTAGGCCAGTCAACGCGAACGCGGTCAGCATGAGAATTTTCTTCATAACGTCAATCATCTTAGGCCGTACCCTGGCAGGCGTCCACGCCCCTCCCCACCTATTCACCATTGCGTAAAGGCAATGTAAAGGAGCTTACCTTTAGATGAGGAACTTTCTTGACCACCCTGCCCGGAAATCTGCCGTCCTGAGCGCCCGCCTGCTGGCCGTGCTGTGCGCTGCCGCCGTGCTTTATCCTGCCCAGGCACAGACTTCAGCCCCGACTTCAACCACACAGGCCACGCCCACACCCACCCTCTCCGTGCCGCAGTTCAAGCCTCCCAAAGTTGACTGGACCAGAGAATTGCGGGTGATCTCGGGGGTGTCGGTGGCCCCAAACGGTGATCTGGTCTTTATCGGCAGTGATGCGCGCATCCACCGCACCGACGCCGGGGGCACAGAGCTGTGGAATTACGCGGCGGGTGATCTGGGCCGCGCCTACCCGGTCATTACCCCGCAGGGAAACGTGATCGCGGCCAGTTACGACGATTCTCTGTATGCGCTGGACCCGGCAGGCAAACTGCTGTGGAAACTGCGGCTGGACGGCGACATCTTTGCCACGCCTGCGCTGCGTGCCGATGGGAGTGTGATCGCGGCCACGGCGGGCGGCACGGTCCATGCCCTGAGTGCGGAGGGCAAGACCCTGTGGACCTTCAAGGCCGGTGCGCCCGTGTTCAGTAGCCCGGCCATCGCCGCCGATGGGACCATTTATCTGGGCACCCAGGGCAGCCAGCTTCTGGCGCTGACCCCGGAGGGCAAACTGAAATGGAGTTTTCGGGCCGGATCGCTGGTGTTCAGCAGCCCGGCCATCGACGCGGCGGGCAACATCTATTTCGGCTCCAGTGACCGCAAGCTGTATGCGCTGGACCCGGCAGGGGGGCTGCGCTGGACCCGCCAGACCGGCCTGTTCGTGAATGCCAGCCCCATCGTGACCAGCAGCGGGCTGGTGGTGGTGGGCAGTTACGACGGCAAGGTCTACGCGGTGGGAACCGACGGTCAGGACGCCTGGATCTACGCCACCGGTTCGCCTGTGGCGGCCCCCGCCGCCGAACTCAGCGACGGCACAGTGGTGGTGCCGGACTTGAGCGGCACCATTCACGCCATCAGCGCCGGAGGGCAGGCGCTGTGGCAGCTGCGGACGGGCAAGAAGATGGACCTAGGCGTGACCGTCAGCGACGCGGGAACGCTGTACTTCGTCACCGAGGGCGGCGGCCTGAACGCCGTGCGGGGCCTGCGTCCGCTGGCGGTGGGGCCGTGGACCACCTTCCACGCCCTGCCTAGCGCCGTGGGCCGCGCGCCCAGCGCCGGGGAACAGGCTGCTGCTGGCCAGGCCCGCAAGGGGGCTGCCAGCGCCGCACTGACTGCCCTGACGCCGCTTGCGCCTGTGGCTGCCGCACCCACCGCCACCACACCCACGGCCACGCCGCTGCCCGCCCCCGCTCCCACCGCGCAGGTGCCGTCCCCCACCCCCCCAGCCGCGCCTGCCCCCGCTCCAGCCCAGCCCGTGCCGGTGCTGACGCCGCAGCAGCAGGCCCTCGTCGCTGCCGGTGTGGCCCGTGCCGATGGCGGTCAGGTCTACCTGCCGCTGGCCGCCAGTGCCGGGGCGCTGGGCCTGAGCGTGGGCAGCGTGACGCCACGCACCGCCAACCTGCTGGTGGACGGCACCCTGCTGTCCGTGGCCGTGCGGGTCTTTAACAACGTTCCCTTTGTGCCGCTCTCGGCGCTGGCCGGACTGCCCGGTACGGCGGCCCGACTGGTTCTGGCCCCTGCTCCCGCCGTGACCTTGACCCGCGCGGAACAGGACATCACCTTCCCGATCAGTCTGGTGCAACTGGTGCCGCTGCGCGAGAAGCCCGAATTTCCGGGCGTGCTGCCGAAGTAGAGGCTGAGAGCAAAGCCCCCCGAAAGAGGCCCCTGCCGTTGCTGGCGGGTGCCTCTTTTTTCTGTGCTGGAGACAGACAGGATCGAACTCCTGAAGAGAGAATAAGGCTCTGCGTCTTTTCCGCTTTCAAGTTCAGTCGGCCGCCCGGCCCAGCGGCGACAGTTCGCTGCGGTATCCCAGAGCGCGGGACAACTGACGCGCAGCGTTCACCACCAGATGAATAAAGTCACGGCGCTTTGTGGAGTCCAGCCGCATCAGGGGGCCGGCGACGCTCAGCGCCGCAATCACTTGGCCCTGATGGTCGAAGACGGGCGCGGCGATTGAGAAGGTGTCCTCTTCGAGGTCGGCGAGGGCGAGATGGTAGCCGTCGGTCCGAATCCGCTGGAGAATGTCCTCCAGATCATCGGCGTTGCTGACTGTGGTGCCGGTGAACTGGTCCAGACTGGAGTGCAGGACCTTGTGAACCACGTCTTCAGGCGCGTAGGCCAGCAGAACTTTGGGCGTGCCGCCTGCATGCAGCGGCCCGATGCGGCCCACCTGGGCATACATGCGGATGGGCTGGGGAGAGATGCGGACGTCCAGAACCAGCGAGTGTAGCCCTTCCCGAACGACCAGATGAACATTCTCCAGGGTCAGGGCCGCCAACTCGTCCAGAACAGGTGTGGCCGCCCGCGACAGGGACCACTGCTGTTCGGCGCGCTTGCCCAGCAGATACGCGCTGCGTCCCAGGACACTGGCGTGATCCGCGTCCAGATCCACGTAGCCCAGGTGTTCAAGGGTCCGAATGATGCGGAAGACCTTGCTCTTGGTCAAACCAGTCAGTTCGGCCAGTTGCCGGGCTTTCAGACCAGGATGCTCGCCCACGGCCTCCAGCACCTGGAGGGCGGATTCAAGAGCGGTAATGCCGTATTCCGGCTCGGCTGTCTGGGATGGGGTTGCCTGGATGACTTCGCTTGACTTTTTCATGCGCTTCCCACAGACTAGCGGCTTAACCGGATCATTTAGTGAATCGCTGATTCATACAGTGAACCGATTGAGGGGGAACCATGATCAGCTCCGCAGAGCAGGCCATCCTGGACGCCGTCAACCTCGACACTCCGTGGGAACTGATCGAACGGTTCACCACCCTCAAGCGAGAAGATCCCGAAGACGTGAAGCAGGCCGCGTCGCTGATCGCTGAACGCCTGGGCCAGCACGGCGTTCCGGTGGACATTCACCGCCCCGAACTGTTCCTGAGCATTCCACGCTCGGCCAGCGTCACCATCGGCGACATAACGCTGTTTGCCAAGGCGATGGCGATGAGTGCCATCTTTCCGCAGGGCCTGAGTGCGCCGCTGGTGTATCAACCTAGCGGCTACGCGCTGGACGCCGACGAGTTGTTCTCGCGCCAGGCCCCGGTGGACGAGCTGGACGTGCGGGGCAAGATCGTGGTCAGCGAGGGCTTCGGCATGCCCGGCAAGGTGAGTGATCTGGAACGGCGCGGCGCGCTGGGCATTATCGCCATCAACCCTGGCAAGCGCGCCCACTGGGGCGTCTGCACCACCATCTGGGGCAGCCCGGACCTGTACGACCTGCCGCGCAAGCCGGGCGTGGCGGTGGTCAACGTGAACGCTGAGGACGGCCAGCGCCTGATCGAGTGGGCGCGCGCTGGCGGCGAGGCGACCCTGAAGACCGATCTCAACGAGGGCTGGTTCGAGTCCCCGGTGCCCGTCGTGACCATCCCCGGCACGGAAGAACCCGACAAGTTCGTGCTGCTCCACGGCCACTATGATTCCTGGGACTACGGCATCGGCGACAACGCGGTGGGCGACGCCACGCTGCTGGAAATCGCGCGGGTGCTGTGGACCCACCGCGACAAACTGCGGCGCAGCGTCAAGATCGCGTGGTGGCCGGGGCATTCCACCGGACGCTACGCGGGCAGCACCTGGTATTCCGACGCCTTCGGGCTGGAACTCGACGAGAACTGCATCGCGCAGATCAACTGCGATTCCCCCGGCTGCCGCTGGGCCACCGAATATCAGGACGTGAGCCTGATGCCTGAAACCGAGCGCTTCGCCGCCGAACTGATCCGCGACGTGACCGGCAAGGAACTGCGCGCCGAGCGGCCCCACCAGGCCGGGGACTACTCGTTCAACAACATCGGTCTCAGCGGGTATTTCATGCTGCTGTCCACCATGCCCGACGACCTGCGCGCCGAGAAGGACTACTACGCCGTGGGGGGCTGCGGCGGCAACATCGCTTGGCACACAGAAGATGATCTGCTGGAAATCGCAGACTGCGACATCCTGCTCAAGGACATCAAAATCTATCTGCTGGCTGCCATGCGAACGGCGAACAGCACAGTAATCCCCTTCGATTTCACGCTCACGCTGGATGATTTCAGCGCCACCGTCGAGCGCTACCAGGCGGCGGCGGGTGACCACTTCAGCTTTGAGCCGTTGCGCGCGGAAATCGCCCGCCTGCGTTCCGCCGTGCAGTACCTCGGCGCGCTAGCCGCCAGCCTGAAAGATCAGCCGCTCACCTCGCCCGGAACGCGCGCAGTCAACGACGCACAGATCTGCCTGGCCCGCCAACTCGTGCGGGTGAATTTCACGCGCGAGGCCGCGTTTTTCCATGACCCCGCCGAGTCGATTCCGCCGCTGCCCGATCTGGCCGTGGCCGAGGATTTACCTCACGCCTCCCCGGAACGCATCGGCTTTTACCGCACCCACCTGATGCGTGGACAGAACCGGGTAATGGCGGCGTTGCGTGAAGCGCACACCTCGGTGGAGCGCGCGCTGGCTGTACCAGTCCCGAGCTAAAGAGCCACACCCCCGCACAGCCGAAGAGCAAGTTCCTCCTCGCCCCTCACCGGTACGGAAAGGAGAACCCCATGCCCAAGCGCCTGTTCAGCGTCGGCCTTCTCACGCTCGGTCTCACTCTCACGCTCGGCACGGCCCAGGCCCAGAGCGGCATCCTGAAACTGCCCCTGATCAACGACCCGATCATGAATCCGGTGATCGCTCCTGATCTGGGATCGGTGTTGATCAACAAGGTCATCTTCCCCGGGTTGGTGCGGCCCAACGAGGACCTGCTGCCCGAGCCTGACCTTGCCAAATCGTGGACCATCACCAACGCTGGACTGGTCTACACCTTCATTCTGCGCAATGACGTGAAGTGGCACGACGGCAAGCCCTTCACCGCCGATGACGTGGTGTTCACGTTCAAGGCGGCCACCGATCCCAAGTCCGGATCCCGGCTGGTGTCCGACTTCTCGTCGATCAAGGACGTGGTGGCGGTCAATCCCACCACCGTCCGGTTCACGCTGTCGCGTCCCTTCGCGCCGTTTCTGACACTGCTGGGCCACAACGCGGGTATCCTGCCCAAACACCTACTGGAAGGCAAACCGCTGAACGACGCCACTGCCTTCAACCGCTCGACGCCCATCGGCACCGGGCCGTTCAAGGTGACGCGGGTGGTCCCCGGCGCCAGCATCACGCTGGAAGTCAACAAGGACTATTACGGCACCAAGCCCAAGCTAGCGGGCATGGTCTTCAAAGTTGTCCCAGATATTAATGCGCAGGTGGCCCAACTCCGATCTGGCGAACTCGACTGGGTGAACGTCGAGCCGAATAACCTGGCCAGCCTGCAAAACGATCCCAACATCACGTTGAAGCAGGCCAACGCGGTGCAGCACTTCCTGGTGTTCTTCAACCAGAAAAATCCGCTGTTTGCCCCGGCCAAGGTCCGCGAGTCCATGCAGTACGCGGTTAACCGCAAGGCCATCATCGACGGTGTCCTCAAGGGGTACGCCGACTACCCCACCGGCACCCTGCCCACTGCGCTGAAAAAGTATTACGACAAGTCCATCAAGCCGGTCCAATACGATCCGGCGCGCGCCAAGGCGCTGCTGGCCCAGGCGGGCTGGAAGCCAGACGCCAAGGGGCAACTGGTCAACGCCAAGGGCGAGCCGTTCAAGTTCACCCTGATCGTGGATCGGGGCAACCCCAGCCGCGAGCAGGCGGCGCTGGCGGTGCAGCAGGACCTGAAGAAGATCGGCATGGACGTGACGCTCCAGCCGCTTGAATTTGCCACGCTGGTGCGCGACTACCTGTTGCCGGGCAAATACGACGCCAACCTGATCTGGTGGACCACGCCGCCCGATCCGGACCAGTATTCCTTCTACGCCACCGGCCAGGACAACAACAACGCCTTTTTCTCTAACCCCAAAGCCGATGAACTGCTCAAGCGCGGGCGCGAGACGGCGGACGTGGCGCAGCGACAGAAGATCTACAACGAGTTCCAGCGCCTGGAGATGACCAATCCGCCCGTGCTGGTGCTGTACTACCCCAAGGAGTTGCAGGCCATCCGCAAGAACCTGAGCGGCGTGCCAGACCTGGGCATCCGCGACGCGCTGCGCCACAGCGAGGATTTCCAGTTGAAGTAGGGGAGAGCCTTGATTTCAGGCGGGAGACTTGACGTCTTGCACAAGGAGGAAAGATGACGCTTTCATACCTGCTCAAACGGGTGTTCCACGCCCTGATCGTGCTGGTCATGGTCGGCATCATCACCTTCTTTGTGGTGCGGCTGGCTCCCGGTGGGCCATCGTTGCTGGCAGATCCCAAACTGTCCGCCGTGGAGCGTCAGGCCATCGAGGAGCGGCTGGGTCTCAGCGATCCGCTTCCCGTCCAGTTTGCCAAGTGGGCGGGTCAGACGGCGCGTGGCAACCTGGGCAACAGCTTTCTGTACGGCGCTCCCACGGTGCAGATCATCATGACCCGGCTGCCCAACACGCTGATTCTGGCGGGAACCTCGCTGCTGCTGACGCTGGCGGTGGCGCTGCCACTGGGCCTGGCAAGCGGGCTGCGGCCTGGCACTGCCTTTGACCGGATCACGAGCACGGTCAGTCTGGTCTTTGTGGCTGTGCCGGTGTTCTGGTTCGGGCTGCTGCTGATCATCCTGTTTGCCGTGACCTGGCGCATTCTGCCTGCGGGCGGCATGAACACAGCCGGTCTGGAGGGCAGCCTGCCCGATCTGCTGCGGCACCTGATCCTGCCTGCCGTGGTGCTGTCGGCGGCCAGCATCGCCGAGATCATGCGCTACACCCGCTCCAGCACGCGTACGGTCAGCACGCTGGACTATGTGCGAACGGCCCGTGCCAAGGGGGTGGGCGACTTGGCGCTGCGTTACCGTCACATCCTGCGGAACGCCGCCATCCCGATCCTGACGGCGGTGGGCCTGCAACTGCCGCGCCTGATCGGGGGCGCGGCCATTACCGAGACTATTTTCGGCTGGCCGGGCATGGGCCGCCTGAGCGTGGAGGCCGCGCTGGGCCGCGATTACCCGCTCATCATGGGCATCACGCTGTTCGTGGCGCTGGCGGTGGTGGCCTTCAACCTGCTGATCGATCTGCTGTACCCCTGGCTCGATCCGCGTGTGCGGGCGGAGGCTTAGCGGTGCAGCAGACTGTGCAGCAACCCGCACCGCAATCCGTGGCCCTTTCGCCCGTGCGCCGCAGCGCCCAGAAACTGCGGCGCAATCCGTCCGCCGTGTGGTCCCTGGCCGCGCTGCTGCTGATCGTGGCCTTCGCGCTGCTGGGGCCGCTGGTGTACCGCGTCTCGCCGGAAACCATCGACTTTTCCCAGCAGTTCGCCGGGCCAAGCTGGGCGCATCCGCTGGGAGCCGACGAAAACGGGCGCGACGTGCTGATCCGCCTGATGCTGGGCGGGCGCGTGTCGCTGGCGGTGGGCTTTTTCGCGGTGGCCGTCTCGCTGGTCTTCGGCGTGCTGATCGGCGGCCTGTCCGGGTTCTTTCGGGGCGTCACCGACTCGGTGCTGATGCGCTTTACCGACGGGATGCTGGCGATTCCGGGCTTTTTCATCAGCCTGCTGGCGTTGACCTTTTTCGGCGCGGGGCTGACCCAACTGGTGCTGGTGATAGGGCTGACCTCGTGGATGGGCCTGGCGCGGCTGGTACGCGGCGAGGTGCTGCGCGAGCGCGAGGAACTGAGCGTGGAGGCCGCCCGCGCGCTGGGCGCGTCCGAACTGCGGGTGCTGTGGCGGCATGTGCTGCCGCAGGTGTACCCCACCATGATCGTCAACGCCACCATCGGCATCTCGTTCGCCATCCTGACCGAATCGGCGCTGTCCTTTCTGGGTGTGGGCATTCAGCCGCCGGACGCCAGTTGGGGAAACATGCTGACCGGCGCACAGAACTACATGTACTCGTCGCCGTGGCTGGCGGTCTATCCCGGTGCCCTGATCCTGATCACCGTCGTCGCCTTCAACCTGCTGGGCGACGGCCTGCGCGACGCCACCGATCCCAAAGCCCTGTGAGGAGGAAGATGAACGTTGAAGCCATTCACGACGATTTGAAACAGCATTTCGACGAGGACCTGGAAAATATCCGCCAGTTTCTGCGGCAGCCCAGCATCAGTTATACCGGTGAGGGCATCGCCGAGACCGCGCAGGCGGTGGCCGACTTGATCGCCGGGCTGGGCGGCGAGGCCGGGGTAGTGCAGATGCCGGGACACCCCATCGTGTACGGGGAGTTGTGGCAGGACGCTCCCAAAACGCTGTTGATTTATGGCATGTACGACGTGATGCCCACCGACGAGGACGGCTGGATGGCCGAGCCGTTCGGGGCCGAGATCCACGACCTGCCGGGGCTGGGGCCGAGCGTGATCTGCCGGGGCGCGGTCAACACCAAGGGGCCGCTGGCCGCCTTCTTTACTGCCATGCAGTCCATCAGACGTGTCGAGGGAAAACTGCCTGTCAACCTGCTGTTCGCCATCGAGGGCGAGGAGGAGATGGGCAGCCGCTCGTTTCCCGCCTTCGCCCAGGAGTACGCGGAAAAGCTCAAGCGTGCCGACGCCGTACTATTTCCCTTCTTCGAGCAGGACGAGGCCGGGATGCCCAGTCTGGTGCTGGGAACCAAGGGCATGCTGTACGTCGAGCTGATCTGCACCGGCGGCGAGTGGGGCGGCCCTACCGATCGCGGCATTCACGGCAGCTACAACGCCTGGGTCAAAAGCCCGGTGTGGCGGCTGACCCGTGCCCTCGCCAGTTTTGTGGACGACGACGAGAACATTCTGGTGGACGGGTTTTTCGACGACGTCCGCCCACTCCCGGCAAGAGAGGCAGCTCTGCTTGACGAGCAGATCGACGCTGGCCGCTTTGACGCCGGGGCGTTCCGCGAGGCCTACGCCGTGCGGCAGCTCAAGGACAGCGATGACCGCCGGGCCTGGCACCGCCTGTTCTCGCAGCCGCAGCTCAACATCGACGGTTTGTTCGCGGGGTACACCGGGCCGGAAACCAAGACCGTGCTGCCGCATCAGGCGACGGCCAAGGTGGACGTGCGGATGGTGCCGGACATGGACCCCGACAGGGTGCTGGCCGGACTGCGCGCCCACCTGGACAAAGGAGGTTTCACTGACATCGAGATCAAGGTCTACAACAAGTATCCCTGGTCCAAACTCAGCCTGGATGAACCCGCCGTGCAGGCCATGATCCGCACCTACCAGGGGTTGCACGGCGAACTGGAACTGTGGCCGATCAATCCCGGCAGCGCGCCGTATTACGTCTTCGAGCGCCTGCTGGGCCTGCCGTATGTCACGGGTGGGCTGGGCCACGGCTCGCGGCAGCACTCCAGCAACGAGTACTGCACGGTGGCGGGCATCCTGGAGTTCGAGCGTTCGATGGTCACTTTTCTGGACGAATTCACGCGGGGGCCAGCGGCCCCACAAGGAGAAGAACATGAATAAGACGAATACACGCAAATGGCTTCTGGCAGGACTCCTGATGGCCGGTGGCGCGTCCGCAAAAACTATCGTGTTCGGGCTGAGCGGTGAACCCATCAGCCTCGATCCCAGCGTGACCGCCGACGGCAACACCGCCTACGTGACCACCCAGATCTACAACAGCCTGATCAGCTTCAAGCCCGGCACCGTGGACCTGCAACCGGATCTGGCGCTGCGCTGGACGGTCAGCAGCGACAGCCTGACCTGGACCTTTTACCTGCGTCAGAACGTCAAATTTCATGATGGTACACCGCTGAATGCTGAGGCCGTGCGTTTCAACTTCATGCGCTGGTGGGACCCCAGCAACGAATTCGGTGCAAAAAAGCCGTTCCTGGGCTGGAAGAACAATCTGGGCGGCTTCAAGGGCGAGGACGGCTCTCTGGTCAAGGACATCAAGGTTCGCAATCAGTACGCCATCGACATCATTCTGGACAAGCCGTATCCCGCGCTGGGTTCGATCCTGGCGGATTCCGGGCTGTTTGGCATCGCTTCTCCCACAGCCATCAAGAAGAATCCAGCGCAGTACGGCACACCTGCGGGCATCGCTGTGGGTACTGGCCCCTTCATGTTGAAGAAGTGGACCAGCGGCGTCAACGTCGATCTCGTTCGCAACCCCAACTACTTCCGCGCCGGTTTGCCGAAGTCCGAGGCGCTGCTCTTCCGCTTCGTCAAGGATCCCAGCAGCCGTCTCAACGAGCTGTTGACCGGTGGGGTGGACATTGCCGCCGAACTGCTGCCCGATCAGCTCAAGGCGATCCAGAGCAACGTCAAGCTGAACGCGGTGCTGCGCCCGGCCCTGAATCTGGGTTACCTGGGCCTGAACACCAGTTACAAGCCGCTGGCCGACGTGCGCGTCCGAACCGCCATCGCCAGCGCCCTGAACAAGAAAGCCATCGTGGAGACCTTCTGGACCGGTCTGGGCATCACCGACGGCCACCTGTTGCCGCCGCCACTCGCCAAGAACTATGCCAAGAGCGTGACCGACTACAAATTTGACCCAGCAGCCGCCAAGAAGATGCTGGCCGACGCGGGTTACCCGAACGGTTTCGCGCTGGACCTGTGGTACATGCCCGTCAGCCGTCCGTACTACCCCACGCCCAAGCCGATCGCCGAGGCAATGGCCGCCGACCTGAGCGCCATCGGCATCAAGGTCAACCTCAAGACCGAGGACTGGGCCAAGTACCTGCAAGACCGCCAGGACGGCAAATTCCAGGCGTTTATGCTCGGCTTCGTGTACGTCACCGATCCCGACAGCGCCTACACCTACCTGATCGCGCCCGGGTCCACCACCGACATCACCTGGAACAGCCCGGAAGCCAACACCGCGCTGGAAAGTGCGCGCAAGCTGTCCAATCCCGCCCAGCGCCTGCCCCTGTACCAGAAGGTGGACGAGATCATGTTCAGGGAAGCCGTGCGCATTCCCATCGTCCATTCGCGCCTGCTCGTCGCCAGCGGCGTCGGCGTCAAGGGCTGGATCCCCAGTCCGACGGGGTCCGAGAAGCTCGACACCGTGGAGAAGTAAGTCACCGCGCAAGCACGTTTCTCTCTTGCTTTCACAGTCAGGAGTCAACATGACCGATCTCAAAGATGTCCAGACCACACAGGCTCCCATGCAACAGAAGAACTACAGCGGCTACAAATCCTTTTCGTACCTGGAGGCGGGCAAGGATTACCCCGATTGGCCGCTGACGCCGGAGTTGAACCGCGTGCCCAGCCGCGCGCCCGAAGTCACGCCAGAGCAGGAAGCGCGGGTGCGGCGGCTGTTTCAGGAAGAGCTGATGATCTCGCTGCACGATCACTGCTTTGTGGCCCCGCAGGACCTGTCGCGGTTTCTGGAGTTTCGCCGCTGGGGCCGGGACTTCACCGGCTACGAGGGCCTGAGCGTCTCCGGACTCGACGCCGTGTTCGACAACCTGATGAACGGCACGGCCATGATCACCTCGCGCGGCGGCTGGAAGTGGGACGACACCATCTTTGATCTGGGGATGCGGCTGTCCGACATCGCCCACCAGGAGATGGTGGTGCATTGCAAGACCACCGAAGACATCGTGAGCGCTAAGAAGAACGGCCAGATCGCCTTCATCGTTTCGCTGGAAGGATCGGCGATGATCGAGAACGAGCTGGACCGACTGGACATCCTGTACGGGCTAGGCGTGCGCTGCATGGGCATTGCATACAGCGAGGGCAACGCGCTGGGGGCAGGGCTTAAGGAACCGCGCGACGGCGGCCTGACGGTGTTCGGGCGGCAGGCGGTGCGGCGCATGAATCAGCTCGGCATCGCCATCGACGTGAGCCACAGCGGCGATCAGACTGCGCTGGACACCATTGAGGTCAGCGACAAGCCCATCTTCATCACGCACGCCGGAGCCAGGGCGCTGTGGAACTCCAACCGCCTCAAGCCCGACGACGTGATTCGTGCCTGCGCCGACAAGGGCGGCGTGATCGGTATCGAGGCCGCGCCGCACACCACCCTGACCGAGAAGCACCCGCGCCACAGCCTCGAATCGTTCATGGAGCATTTCGAGTACTGCGTGGATCTGGTGGGCATCGACCATGTGGCGTTTGGGCCGGATGTGCTGTTTGGCGACCACGTGGGCCTGCACCACGCGCTGTCGGAGGCACTGTCCATCGGCGCGTCTCGCGGCCACCTGCAATACGAGGAAGTCGAATACGTGGACGGTATCGAAAGTCCCGCCGAGGCATTTCCCAACATCGTGCGCTGGCTGGTCAAGCACGACTACAGCGACGGCGACATTGCCAAGGCGGTGGGCGGCAACGTGATGCGAGTGCTGAAAGAGGCGTGGTGCCGGTGAGTCAAACTATCGAAGTGAATGGCGTCAAGCTTGTCTATGACGACTCCGGGGCCAGCGCAAACCAGAAGGCCACCATCGTCACCCTGCACGGTGGGCCGGGCATGAGCAGCCGCAACGGGGACTGGGCCGCCTTTCAGCCGCTGACCGACGAATTCCGCCTGATTTCCTATGATCAGCGTGGCAACGGCCAGTCGCAGGGCGGCGAGCCGTACTCGCACGCGCAGTTCGTGGCTGATCTGGAGGCGCTACGCGTTCAGTTGGATTTGGGGAAAATCATCGTGCTGGGCGGCAGTTACGGCGGTTTCCTGGCGCTGGAGTACGCGCTGGCGCACCCGCAGAACCTCCAGGCCGTGATTCTGCGCGACACGGCGGCCAGCAACCGATTTCAGGACACCAGCAAGAAGCGGGCGATGGACAGCGAGTTTCCGATGGACGAGGATTCGTTAGACCGGATGTTTTCCGGCCAGATGCGCGACGATGACGACTTCCGGGCCAGCTTCGCGCAGATTCAGCCGCTGTACACCGTGGAGCGTGATCCTGCGGCAGAAGCCGAGCGCCTGTCGAAAATTCCCTTTCGCTACCAGACACACAACTGGGCCTTTTCGCGCAACCAGCCGAATTACGACGTGGTGGACAGACTCAAAGAAATCGGGGTGCCGGTGCTGGTGACGGTGGGCCGCCACGACTGGATCACGCCGCTGGAGGCCAGCGAGGAACTGGCCGCACACCTGCCAAACGGTGAACTGGTGGTCTTCGATCACAGCGGGCATTCGCCGCAGTTGGAAGAACAGCCCCTCTACCTTCAGACCGTGCGCGAGTTCTTGGTCCGTCACCTGTCGGCGGTGAACGCATGACCGCCCAGCCGATCAGCCGCGAGGAACGTGCTGGGCGAGCAAAGACCGTTTTCGATCATCTTGAATCGCCGCAAGACGCCCTGGTGCTGTTCGACGATCAGTTCATTTTCTACTACTGTGGTTTTGCTTTCTTCCCCACTGAGCGGCCTGTCGCCCTGATCATCACGCGGGAGGGCGAGCGCATTCTGTTCGTTCCGCGCCTGGAACGCGAACACGCCCAGCAGATGGGCGAGACCGAGCGCGTGGCCGATTACCCGGAATTTCCCGGCCAGCGTCATCCGTTGCGGCAACTGGCCGATCTGCTGACCGAACTGGGGCTGGATAAAGCTGCCATCGGCGTTGATCACGACGGCTATCCGCCCGTCATGGGTTACGACGGCCCGGCGCTGAGCGAGGCGCTGCCAGGAGCCACCGTCAGTCGGGTGTCGCGCGCCCTGGACCACCAGATGGCGCTCAAATCGCCCGCCGAGGTGGAGCTGATCCGCGAAAGCGCCCGCTGGGGCGCACACGCCCATCACCTGCTCCAGGATTACACCCGCGTCGGCGAGAACGAAACCGAAGTCGAGGCCCGCGCCACAAAGGAGGCCACCGCCGCCATGATCGCCGCGCTGGGCGACACCTACCGGGGCCAGAATCGCTGGATGAGCGGCGCGGTGGCACTGTACCGGGGGCAGATCGGCGTCCATAGCGCCCTGCCGCACGCCATGACCACCGGGGCGACGTTCCAGCACGGCGATACCCTCGTTACCGGGGCCGGGGCCGCCGTCTGGGGCTACATCAGCGAGCTGGAGCGCACCATGTTCGTCGGAGAGGCCAGCGCCCAGCAAAAGGTCTTTTTTCAGCACATGCTGAACGTGCAGGACATCGCCTTCGACGCGTTGCGGCCTGGCCGAACCTGTGCGGACGTGGATATGGCGGTGCGGGCGTATTACGAGCGTGAGGGTCTCTGGGACCACTGGCGGCACCACGTCGGCCACAGCCTGGGCCAGCGCATCCACGAAAGTCCTTTTCTGGACATCGGCGACATGCGCCCTCTGGAACCGGGTCTGGTGCTGAGCGTCGAGCCGGGGCTGTACGTGCCGGGGCTGGGTGGCTTCCGGCACTCCGACACCATTCTGATCACGGATACGGGCATGGAGCTGCTGACCGATTACCCGCGCGATCTGGACAGTCTCACTTTGCCTGCCTGACCTTGCCTGCCTGAGTGCTGTCTGTCCTGCCGTCAAAGCGCCATAGTGAAAGCCGCAAACAAAGGAGGACGCATGGAACGGCTCACCATGAGCGAGAGTGTCAACGTCGGAGAATTCGCCGCCCTGTCTGCCCGCATCGGCCAGCTCAGTTTTCCCGCAGGAACGGTGCTGCCCCCGAACAGCCATGAGCAGGACGAGATCTCGTTTATTCACAGCGGCGTGCTGCGGGCGGTCAGCGGTGGCCAGAGCTATACCCTGCGCGGCGGCGACGTGACCCTGATCCCGGCGGGGGAAGTTCATGAGGCCGAGGTGCTGGAAGACGTGACCCTCAGCTACGTGCTGCTGGAAAAACCTTGACCGGAGGCTGGCTGGTCCGGCGCGTGCTGCTGGCCCTGCTGGCTGCCTTCGGTGTCGGGGTGCTGGTCTTTACCCTGCTGCGGCTGATCCCCGGCGACGTGGTCACGCAACTGATCGGCCTGGAAGGCAACGTCAGCGCCGCGCAGCAGGCCGAGATGCGCCGCCTGTTCGGCCTGGATCAACCGATCTGGGTCCAGTTCCTGAGCTGGTTCGGGGCGCTGCTGCGTGGCGATTTTGGCGTCAGTCTCCGCACAGACCGCCCCGTCTTCGCTGATTTGCTGCTGCGCTTCCCGGTCACGCTCCAGCTCTCAGCGATGGCCCTGCTGTTCGCCCTGCTGGTGGGCCTGCCGCTGGGCATCCTGGCCGCGCTCAAGCGGGGCAAGGCTGCCGACCTGATCTCCAGCTCCTTTGTCCTTGTCGGCCTGGCCGCGCCGGAGTTCTGGCTGGCGATCCTGCTGATCCTGCTGTTCAGTCTCAACCTGGGCTGGTTCCCGCCCAACGGCTACGTTTCGCCCGGCGAGTCACTGATCGGCAACCTCAAGAGCCTCTTTCTCCCCGCGCTGGCGCTGAGCTTCGGGCTGGCCGCCGCCACCACCCGGATCGTGCGGGCCAGCTTGCTGGACGTGCTGTCACAGGACTACATCCGCACCGCCCACGCCAAGGGACTCAGTGGCGGCTCTGTGGTGATCCGCCACGCGCTGCGCAACGCCCTGATTCCGGTGATTACGGTGATCGGCCTTCAGGTGGGCAACCTGCTGGGCGGGGCCGTGATCATCGAGCAACTGTTTGGCCTCCCTGGAATCGGACGCTTCGCGCTGGAGGGCATCAACCTGCGTGACTACCCGGTGGTGCAGGGCGCGGTGCTGTGGATCGCCGTGAGCTACGTGCTGGTCAACGTGGTGGTAGACGTGCTGTACGGCGTGATCGACAGCCGGGTGCGCTACTCGTGAGCGCTGCCTCTCAGCCCGAATTCGCTGTTCCGCGTTCGCCCGTCCGCCGCGCCGCGCAACTCTTTTTCCGCACGCCCAGCGGTGTGGTGGGGCTGGCCCTGGTGCTGCTGGTGATCATCTGCGCCATCTTCGCCGCCCAGATTTCCCCGTATGACCCGGTAAAATACCTGCCCGCCGACCGGATGCAGGGACCATCGGCCCGGCACTGGCTGGGGACCGATCTGTACGGGCGTGACCTGCTGTCGCGGGTGATCTATGGCAGCCGCATCAGCCTGTCGGTCAGTGTGCTGAGCGTGTCGTTCGCGCTGATCGTCGGCGGGCTGCTGGGCGCACTGGCGGGCTTTTACCTGAAATGGGTGGACACCCTGATCATGCGTCTGACCGACGTGCTGCTGGCATTCCCGGCCATTTTGCTGGCCATCGCCCTGCTGGCCTTCCTGGGCGGCGGCTTCTGGAACCTGACGCTGGCCATCGCGGTGGCCTTCACCGCGCCGTTCGCGCGGGTGGTGCGGGCCGCAGTTCTGCGCAGCCGCGACACCATGTTCGTGGAGGCCAGCACCGCCCTGGGCGCGTCCGACACCCGGCTGCTGTGGCGACACGTCCTGCCCAACTCGCTGGGGCCGATTCTGGTGGAGGTCACGCTGCGGCTGGCCTACGCCATTCTCGGCGAGGCGGCCCTCAGTTTTCTGGGCCTGGGCACGCAGCCGCCCGCCCCCGCCTGGGGCCAGATGATCGCCGATGGACGGCCTTTCCTGGAACTCAACGCCTGGATCTCGGTGGCCCCGGGGCTGGCGATCATGGTCACGGTGCTGGGCTTCAACCTGCTGGGGGACGCCCTGCGCGACGCCCTTGATCCCCGGCTGGGCCGCTAAACTCTCTTCACATCCACTGCACGTCCCCCACAGGAGGACCCATGTTCAACAATAAGCACACCGTTCGCACCCTCGGCCTCAGCACCCTGCTCCTGCTCACTGGCGCGGCCACCACCGCCCAGGCCCAGACCGCCGGGGGCATCCTGCGCGCGGGGATGCAGGCCGATCCTGTGGGCCTCGATCCTCATGTCACGCAGGCGACGTCCACGCGCAACCAACTGGAAAACGTCTACGACACCCTGGTGGCCTTCGATCCCAGCGGCAAGATCGGGCCGTCGCTGGCCACCAAATGGACCACCAGCAAGGACGGGCTGACCTGGACCTTCACGCTGCGAAATGATGTGAAGTTCCACAACGGACGGGCCTTTGAGGCCAGTGACGTGGTGTATTCCATCAACCGCATCAAGGACCCCGCCACCAAATCCCCGCGCAGCGGCGACTTTGAGCTGATCAAGAGCGTGACCGCGCCGAACAAGACCACCGCCGTGATCACCCTGAGCAAACCGTTCTCGCCGCTGCTGAGCAAGCTGGCCTTCTCGCTGAACGTGATCGTGCCCAAAGAGGCGGCGGCCACCCTCAACACTAAGCCTGTCGGCACCGGCCCCTTCTCTTTTGTCGAATACGTGCCGCAGACCCGCATGGTGCTCAAGAAGAATCCCAACTTCTGGGGCAAGGACGCCAAGGGCAACAAGCTGCCGTACCTCGATGGCATTACCTACTCGTACCTGCCCGACGCCACGGCGCGCGTGACCGCCCTGCGGACCGGCAACGTGGACTGGATCGAGTACGTGCCGTCCACCTCGATCCAGACGCTTAAATCAGATGCCAACGTGAATGTGCTGGGTGGCCCCGCCGCCAATTACCGGGCAATCTTCTTCAACGTGGCGCAAAAACCGCTGGACAATCCCAAGGTGCGCCGCGCCATCGCCTACGCCATCAACAACCAGGAAATCGTGGACGTGGCGCTGCTGGGCGTGGGCGGAATCGCCTCGCCTGGCACGGTGTTCCCGGACGGCAGCTACTACGCCGCGCCAGACGCCAGCTACGGCAAACCCAATCTCGATAAGGCCCGCGCCCTGCTCAAGGAGGCGGGTTACCCGAACGGCTTCACGCTGGACCTCAAGGTGACCAGCACCTACGACTTCCTGCGCGTTCCCGCCGAAATCATCCAGGCCCAGCTCGCTCCCATCGGGATCAAGGTCAACATCAATGCACTGGAATGGAGCGTGTTCCTGCCCGATATCCTGGCGAAGAAATACACCGCCACGATCCTGGGCGAGAGCGGCCAGGGCGACCCGGACGACTACCTGTACACGCCGTTTGCCTCCGACAGTGGCGGCAACCTGACCAACTTCAAGGACGCCACCATCGACAAGTGGCTGGACCAGGGCCGTCAGGTGGCCGATCCGGCGGCCCGCAAGAAGCTGTACGTGGACGTGCAAAAACGTCTGGTGGACCTCTCGCCGATGGTGTTCCTTTACTCCAGTACCCAGTACGAGGCCGCGCGCAAGGCCGTTCAGGGGTACGCGCACTTCCCGAACACCAGCTATATCGGGCTGCGGACCGCCTGGCTCAAACGCTGAAGCCTGATGAGGAGAGAGCGGTAGCCATGACCAAACAGTAACGGTCTGAACTTTTGCAGGTGGGCGCGAACATCTTGATGTTCGCGCCCACCTGCTTGACCTGATACGGACTCCGATTGAATCGTTTGCAAAACGATGGAAATCCGAGCGGACGCGACAGGGAGAAGGACGGGTTCCGGGCGTGGAGTGTGGAGACCTACGCTTTCCCGATCTCTACACGAAACAAACGGAATCTGTATGAGTCGCGGCCCAGACTGCTGCCGTTGACCCGCTCGCATGGCAAATCCACCGACGACAGAGCTGGCACTTGCGGAAGAATCTCTTCTGGTAGTCGCACGGCCTGACGGCCCATTTCCTGCCGAGGAATGCGGGAGTGTGCCCAGCCCCCTGGCAGCTCCGCGCCGAAAACAGGGTCGCCCAGCAAGGCGAAGCCGAAGTCTGCGGAGCTGTGTAGCCCAAGACGGGCCGCCGCCAGCCCTACGGATTCTGTGCATGGCTGGCGGCCAGCATCTCATACGGATTCCGTTTTTCTCCTTCTCGCTCCGCTCGGATCACAGGTGTTTACAACACTTTTTAATCGGAGTCCGTATCACGCGGCGTCAGCTTGGGATGGCGTGCCATGAAGTTCAGGCTGGGGGTTCGGCCAGCACGTTTTCCAGGGGAACTGCGCTCATCTGGCCAGGAAAACTAGGTGCGCCCAGGTTCGTTGTGCCTGCCCACAACCTGGCAAACGCTTCGACTCTGCTGTCTTCAGAGCTTCATGAATTTTTTCTCAGTGCTGATATGAAAGTTGTCAGGGGCTGGCGGGCAGACTCGAGGAGCCTTAAGACTGTCCCAACCCCTCTTTTCCAGGAGTCCCGCCATGAAGAATAAATTTGTCCCCCTCAGTCTGCTGACCCTTGGTCTGCTATCCGCATGTTCCGGCACAGCTCCCACCGCCGCCTTGCCCGCTCCCCAGGAACGTTTTGCCCGTGTGGCTCTGGTCCCGCTGGAAGCTGGCGACACGCCGCAGAGTCTGGCCCAGGCGGTGGGCGGCGAAGTGCTGAGCTGGAACGATGCCGGGTGCGCTTCCGGCGACGAGGCCAACTGCACGGCCATGATCGGCGTGAACGAGAAGCTCAGCGCTCAGAACCTCCATGCCCTGGGCGGACGGACGGTCTATGTCGAGCCGAACAAGGATGTCTTCAGCGGCGGCGGCACCATGACGGCCACGATGGGCGGCAGGATCAGTATGTGGTCTGGTGGGCAGTTTTCCCAACTTCCCGAAAATACTGCGCTGTGGCAGAAGATTCGTCTCGAAGAAGCGCAGCAGTTGGCACCCAAACTGGGACAGGGAGTGACTGTGGCCGTGATCGACACTGGCTTGGACCTCCAGCATCCGGCCTTCGACGGCGCTCTCACAGATCCCTCTGACTGGTACGACTTCTACTCCGATGATGCGATCCCGCAGGACGAGGGAACCTCTGGTGACAAGGGGTACGGTCACGGTACCAACGTGGCGGGCATCGTCTTGCAGGTGGCCCCGGAAGCAAAGATTATGCCTCTGCGCGTGCTGGGTCCAGACGGGTCCGGTGACGTGGTGATGGTGGCAAAGGCCATTTTCTGGGCCGCTGCCCATGGGGCCGACGTGATTAATCTGAGCCTGGGTAGCAGCGAGAATTCCAAAAGCGTGCAGTTCGCTATCGATTGGGTCACGCTTAAGGGGGTGCTGGTGGTGTCATCGGCGGGCAACAGCAACCTGAACACGATCACCTATCCGGCAGCCAATGCCAGTAATGGTTACCACAGCGGCAATTACAGCCTGAGCGTGGGCAGCGTCGCTCTGAACGATGTCAAGTCCAGCTTCTCGAACTATTCTTCCAGCCTGAAGATGGTGGCCCCTGGCGAGAATGTCTACGCCCCGGCCCCGGACGGACGCATGACGTCCTGGAGCGGCACCTCGATGGCCGCGCCGATGGCGAGCGGCGGTCTGGCGCTGGCGCTGGGTCAGCAGGGATCGTCAGCGCGACTGGTCGAGAATATGGCCGGGAATGCAGCGGACATTTACAAGATCAGCGCCAACGGGCTGTACAAGGACAAGCTGGGACAGAAGGGCCGTCTGGATCTGGTGCAGTTCCTCGGCCACGCCAGCGATTAAGGACCACTGGTCATGACCGTCAATCGCCGTCCGCCGTCTGCGCTGCTTTCTGGAGCGATCCAGACCCAGATTCAGGCCTTGCACTGTGCCATCCCTGAACTGCTGGGTGTTGATCCGGCCCAGGCACTGACCCTGGCCCAGACCTGCTGCTTGCTGACGGCGGATTACGATTCCAGTGAGGCTGCCGAGAGCCGGGTGCTGCTGGGCCGGGCGCTCCAGGCCAATGGACAGCGGACAGAGGCATTGGAGGAATTCCGCCGCGCCGCCGACAGTTTCGCTCATCTGGGACAGCCCACTGCTGAGGCCGAGGCCCAGGGGTTCGCGGGCAAGTTACAGCTTGATCTGGGACATTTTGACGAGGCGGCGGAGCATCTGGAACGGGCCATAGGGCTTTCCCAGGAGCAGGCGGATGGACAGGGCATTCAGGCGACGGCACTCAACCACCTCGCCATCGTCAACCACCATCAGGGCAAAGTGGCTGAAGCTCTGGGACTGCTTCACCGCGCCCTCGGACTGCGTGAACTGGAGGGGAACGCCACGGGCCAGATCAACTGTCTGACTAACATCGGCAACATTCAGATGTGGTTCGGGCAGTATGGGGATGCCGTCAAATCACTGACGCAGGCCTACACCCTCTACAAGACGCAGCCTGCCGACCTTAAATTAGAAACCCCGATTCTGCACAATCTGGCCCACGTCCACAGCATGCGGGGGGACAACGGGCTGGCAATTGAGATCATGGAGGCGGCCTACAAGTCGGCAGTGGGGTCCAGGGACCAGCAGATTCAGGCCGCTGCCAGTCTCAATCTCGGTATGTGTTGCCTGGATGCCCGGCAGTTTGACCGCGCGCGCGAGTATCTGCAACTGGCCCTGGATCTCAGCCGCGCACTGAAATATCAGGTGGGCGAACTGCACGCGCTGGACAGCCTGGGCAATCTGTATCAGCAGACCGAGGAACCGGCGCGGGCGGTGCAGACCATCGGGGAAGCGCTGGGGATCGCGCTGGAAATTGGCTCGAAGCAGGGCGAGCTGGAGGCCCGGCTGCAACTGGGACGGCTCTACCTGCGACAAGGGGTGCTGGACGCCGCCCAGCAGGAACTTGAGACGGGCCTGAGCCTGGCCATCGGCATCCAGTCGGCCAAAGAGCAATCCGAGGCGCACGAAGCGCTGGCCGAATATTTCGAGCGACGCGGCGATCTGGGGCAGGCGCTGGCCCACAGCCGCGAACTGACCCGCATTGAGCGCGAGTTATTTAATGCCGAGCGGGACCGTCAGACCCGCAACCTCAGCATCCAGTTCGAAGTCGAGCGTGCCCGCCACGACGCCGAGATTTACCGCGTGCGGACTGACGTGGAGCATGAGGGCCGGCAGCGCGCCGAAGAGCAGGTGCGGGTGCGGACTGCCGAACTGGCCCGCGCCCAGCAGGAGGTGGTCACGCGCCTGGCGATGGCCGCCGAATACCGCGACGACACCACCGGGGAACATACCCGGCGGGTGGGGCGGACCTCGGCCCGGATTGCGCTGGCGCTGGGCTGGCCGGAGAGCCAGGCCAACGTGCTGGGCGTCGCAGCGCGGCTGCACGATGTGGGCAAGATTGGGATTCCAGACAGCGTGCTGCTCAAGCCAGGCAAGCTCGATGCCGCCGAATTCAACCAGATGCAGACCCATACCCTGATCGGCGCGCGCATCCTGTCGGGGGGGCGCTCCGAGTTGCTGCGCATGGCCGAGGAGATCGCCCTGACGCACCACGAGCGCTGGGACGGCAGCGGCTACCCGCGTGGTCTGTGTGGCGGCCAGATTCCACTGTCGGGCCGCATTGTGGCGCTGGCTGACGTGTTCGATGCCCTGACCCAGGCGCGGCCCTACAAGCGGGCCTGGAGCGCGCAGGAGGCCCTGGATGAAATCCGCAAGCAGACGGGCGTGCATTTCGATCCGCAACTGGTGGAGCTTGCCCTGGAAGTCCTGACCCAACCGGACGCGCACGGGGCGGACGGGGGCGAGGAGCTTCTCCCGCTGGAGCAGGAGGACGCCAGCCACATGCTGACCGTGTTTGAGCAATTGCTGGTGGAACGCACCCGTGAACTGGACCAGGCACGCGCGGAGACCGAGCGGCTGGCCCTGACCGACAGCCTGACCGGACTGGGCAACCGCCGGGCGCTGGAGCAGGGGCTGGAACGCACCCTGAACGAGGCGGCCAGAGACGGCAAAAGCTTTACCGTCATTTCGTTTGCTCTCGATAGATTGGAAGGCGTCAACGACCTTCATGGGCACGCCCATGGGGACGACTTTCTTCATAGCTTTGCGCTTGCGCTGGCCGAGAATTTTGCCGATGTGGGGCCAGCTTACCGGATTGGCGGTGATGAATTCGCCATCGTGTCCACGTTAGTGCTGGAAACGGAAGCCCTTCACCACCGGCTGCTTCAGACCCAGTCTCAGATGCAACGTTGCGACTTCGAGGCGGCCACGGCCAGCATGGGAACCGCCCAGTACCCGCAGGACGCCCAGACTGCCGGGGATCTGCTGCGGCTCAGCGATCAGCGCATGGATCAGGCCAAACTGTCGCGGCGGCGTGGCCTGCACTGAACTGGGCCTCACGTTCTCACCGTCAGGGTGTCTGCCATCGCTCAGAGACCGTGGACAGACGAAGTTCGGGTAGGGATTCGGGAGCGTCTGATCGACGGGTGCGGCCAGTGCGTCTGCCAGTGCGTCTGCCAGGGACAGGCAAGCCCGCCCATGCTCCAGCGGCGGCAAAAGCCCCAAAGTCACCAGGAAGTCGTAGTCGTGGGCGCAAGCCGCCCCGCGCGTCACACTGCTGAACAGATTGAGGCGCTGGACCCCGTAATCACGGGCCAGCTCGCGCAGCTTCTTCAGGTACAGGCCCGTGGGTAGGGTGGGCGGCATGTCCACAGTCCAGGCCAACGATCTTCCTCAGTGGGCCTGGACTGAAGGGCGGTGATCAGGCCGGATTGAGTTTCCCTGGAGACACAGGACGACCTGTTCATCTTCCCTGAGCAGGTTGCGAGGAGACGGCGGCCCCAACAGGCCGCACCCGCACCCGCGTGTTGTGGAAGGTGCTGCCCCCACCCAGGTCCGTGAGGGTCTGGGCGGTCAGGGTATTGATGCTCTGGCCGTCCGGCGCTGACAGGCCCCACCACGTGCCCTCCACGATCACCACGCCCGGCTGCGTGGCCCCGGACACCCGCACGCGGCGCTGCACCCGGCCCACCTCAGATTCCAGCGTGGCGTGCTCGCCGTCGGTCAGCCCAGCCGCCTGCGCGTCGTCGGGGTGGATCAGGAGCTGAGGCTCGCCGCCCTCGGCGCGGGTGAGGTTGGGCAGGTTGCCGTAGGTGCTGTTCAGGAAGTGATGCGCCGGCGGGGTGAGCAGCCGCAGGGGATAGACGTCGTTCAGGGCGGCCTGCGCCTCGCGGTGAACCGGTGCGGGTGCAAGCTGCACCCGGCCACTGGGGGTCTCCGCGCCGTGGGCATACGGCAAGAAAGGCGTGGGCAGGTTCAGGCGCACGGTGCCCTCGGCTTTCAACCTTTCCGGGGTTATTCCTTCCAGATACGGGTGGTCACTGTCCAGCACGACCCTCAGCAGTTCATCCACACTCCAGTAGACGCTCGGCTCGGTTACGCTCAGGCGGCGGGCCAGTTGCTGAAAGACCCAGGAGTTGGGCCGCGCCTCGCCGGGGGCCTCTAGTTCGGCGGGGTTGTAGCCCAGCCAGTGGTGGCCGTAACTCGTGTACACGTCGGCGTGTTCGGCAAAGGTCGTGGCGGGCAGCACGTAATCGGCCAGCCGGGCCGTCTCGGTCATGGCCTGCTCCAGCACCACCACCAGCAGGTCGGGGCGCTGAAGGCCGGCGCGCACACCGCCCGAATCTGGGGCCACCACCGCCGGGTTGCAGTTGTAGATCAGCGTGGCCCCCAGTCCGGCGGCGGGCTTCAGGGCGTCCGAGAAGGCGTTCATGTTGATGTGCGGCGTGTCCTCCCGGATCAGGTGGGCCGCGCCCAGTTGCGTGCGGTTGAGTTTGAAGGCCCCGCTGGCGCTCAGGACGCAGCCACCCCCCGGCACGCGCCAGTCGCCGGTCAGCGCGGAGATCAGGGTGACGGCCCGCAGGTTGGTTCCGCCGTATTCGTGGCGGGTCATGCCGTAGCCCACCCGGATGTAGGTGGGCCGGGTGGTCCCGATGGCGCGGGCGAGGTCCTGCACGTCCTGCACGCTCAGGCCGGTCGTGGTGGCCGTGCGCTGCGGCGTCCACTCGCGCGCCGCCTCACGCAGCTCCTCGATGCCCTGGGTGGCCTCGGCGATGTAGGCGTCGTCGGTCCAGCCGTGGGCAAACAGCTCGTGCATCACGCCCAGCGCCAGCGCGGTGTCGCTGCCAGGCCGGATACTGAGGTGCGTGTCGGCATAGGCGGCGGTGCGGTTGCGGTACGGGTCCACGCAGATGATCCTGGCCCCGGCCTTGCGGGCCGCCGTCAGCTCGGGCGTCAGGTGGCTGTGGGTGCTCAGGCTGTTGATCCCCCACAGCACGATCAGTCGGGCGTGGCGCACGTCCGCCGGATCAACCGCGTAGCGCGCGCCGTAGCCCATGGCCCAGGCCTCGGTACCGGCGGTGGCGCAGATCGTCTCGTCCAGTTCCGGGGTGCCCAGGGCGCGGAACAGCGCATGTACGTGCGCGCCTTCCATCAGGCCCATGGTCCCGGCGTAGTTGTAGCGCAGGATGCTCTGCGGACCGCGCGTGTCCAGCAGCGTTCTCAGGCGGGCGGCGATGTCGTCAAGCGCCGCGTCCCAGCTCACGCGCTCGAACACCGGCTCGGCGTCGGTCTTAGGGTTTATGCGCCGCAGCGGATACAGGGGACGGTCTGGGTGGTTGGCCCGCGCCGGGTAATGCACCGTCTTGGCACAGGCAAAGCCGCGCGTGTAGGGATGTTCAGCGTCTCCCGTGACCTTCAGCATACGTTCCTGTCCGTCCTCGCCGCGCCCGAGCGTGACCCGCAGGCGGCAGGCATCGGGGCAGTCCAGCGGGCAGGTGAGCAGCACGTCGCGCGTGGGCACAGAGGCGGTCATGCCGGAAGTCTACGCGGCAGGACTGCAAGTTGAGCGGGGGTCCATCCTGATCCCGGAACGCTGGGATGCCGAACGCTCCTTCGCGTAGGTCTTGAGGTTCCGCTGGCTGGAACGAGATCTGGAACGGTGGCTATCGACGCTGGTCAGATTCCATGTCCTGGCAGCTGTGGACTGGCATCCACTGGGCCAGTCGGTTTGCAGGAGCCACTGCGTTAGCGAGACGGGGCGTTCTGATCGTCGCCAAAATGCACGCGGCGGCGGTGCAACTTTTCCTTCCCGCACAGGGGGGCCTTTTCGTGGTGGAATCCGTTTCCCTCCTCCTCAGATTTCCATCGTTTTTGCAAACGATTCAATCAGAGTCTGTATTCACCCTGCTTCTGATCCCAACTCCTTGGAACTCAGGATGAACTAAAAGAAAAAGTCCGTCATAGACGGACTTTCTGTGGTGGAGCCAAGCAGGATCGAACTGCTGACCTCGTCATTGCGAACGACGCGCTCTCCCAGCTGAGCTATGGCCCCGGACCTCTGGTCTTGCACTGCGTGCGGCCCGGCGCAACACGGGCGAAAGGGACTCTAGCATGTGCCTCACAGGCTTGCAATATGGACAGACACATGAGCTGGGGGCTGGTTTGAACGTCTATGTGCGTTTGTGGCACAGGAGGCGGGGACGGGAAGGAGTCATGGCTCTGCCCAGGCTTACCTGCCTGCCCCCAGCAGCGACAGCAGCAGCGCAGGCATGGCCCCGCGCACGCCCAGCGGCGAATCGGTGCCGCGCGACAGCAGCGCCACCACTGCACCGGACTGGACATTCAATCCCAACCCGCTGCGGGTGCCGCGTGCCAGACCGTCGTGCCATCGCATCTCGCCGTCTGGGCCGGAGACCATCCAGCCGGGGGCCACGCCGCGCAGGTGGCGGGGCAGGCCCGGCGGGTTCAGGAGCGGTGGGGGCGGCGCAGCCAGCCGGGATTCGCCAAAAGTCAGCAGGTCCGCCGCCGTGCCGAATAGACCGCCTGCTCCGGCCAGTGGGCCAAACCCTGTCAAAGTGCTCCCCCCTAAAAAACCCGAGGGCCGTACCACTGCGCCCGCTGGAGTGAGGCTCACGCCCAGCCCCAGTGGTCCAGTCACCCAGTCCGTCAACGCCCGTCCATACCCTGTCGCGCTGGCTTCCTCGCCCGCCGCGTGGGCCAGGGCCAACGCCAGCAGCCCCACGCCCAGGTTGGAATACGCGAACCGGGGCTGGCGGGAAGGCTGGCTCCAGCGCCGCGCACTGGCGATCACGTCGGAGGCGCTCATGCCGCCGTAGGGATCATAGAAACGCGTGAACACGGTCACCGCCGCCCGCGCCGGGTGCATCGGCAGGCCCGCCGTGTGGGTGGCGAGAGAGAGTGGAGTCAGGTGGGCGGGCAGACGGCGAAATGGGCCGCCCAGACTGGACGGCGGCGCATTCCAGTCCAGCCGTCCCGCGTCCACCAGCGCCCCAGCCAACGCGGAGGTAAACGGTTTGGTCACGCTGGCGAGTTCAAAAACGCCGCCCACCTCCACACCACCTAGCGGCACCAGCACCCGCTTCCCCCCGCGCGAGACCGCCAGCATGCCGCCGCGCCGGAAGACCATTCGCGTCAGCCCCAGCAGGGGCCGGGCGTCCACCTCCAGCACCTCCGAGACGCGCGCCAGGGCCAGTCTCACGGGATCGCGGCGGAACATGGGCGCAGGCTACCCTCCGCCTGCCCCCTGCACTGTTACCCTCTACCCATGCCTGATCCTTCAGAGAGTCGGCCCACCACCACCCAGCCGCCCAGCGCAGACCGCGAACCGGTTACCCACAGCATTCATGGCGAGGTCCGCCCGGATGATTACCACTGGCTCAAGACGCGCGGCAGGGCCGACGCCGGGGTACTGGGGTATCTGAACGCCGAGAATGCCCACCTGGACGTGGTGATGTCGCCGCTGCGGGGGACGCAGGAGACGATTTACAAAGAACTCCTCTCGCACGTTCAGGAAGACGACGAGCAGCCCCCCGTGCAGGACGGCGAGTGGCACTACTTCACGCGCACCCTGGAAGGCAAAGCACATCCGGTCTTTCTGCGCCGCCCGATTGGTGGAGGCGATGAGCAGACCCTGCTGAACCTGAACGCCCTGAAAGAGCGTGAGGGCCTGGACAACGTGTGGGTCTACCTGACCCGCCCCAGCCCGGACGGGCGCTACTGGGCCTACCTGATGGATAAGACGGGCCAGGAGGTCTGGGAACTGCGCGTGCTGGACACCCAGACCGGAGAACTGGCCGAGGCCGCGCTGACGGGGATCAGTGGCTGGACGCTGGCGTGGCACGCCGACAGTTCGGCGCTGCTGTATGCCACTGAGGACGACACCCAGCGCGCCGATAAGATCTGGCGGCACACGCTGCGCCAGCCGCAGAGCGCCGACGAACTGCTGTTTCAGGAAGACGATTCCACCTTCCGCGTGGGCGCGTCACTCTCGGAGAATGGGGAAACGCTGCTGCTGGTCAGCGAGGCCAACATGGCGCAAGAATGGCTGGCTCTGGATGCGCGCGACGTCAGCGCCCGTCCGCAGATGCTACTGCCTCGCGTGCGAGGAACAGAAGTGATGCTGGCCGACGGCGGGGATCACTGGCTGGCCCTGACAAATGCGGGCGGCGCGGAGGAATTCAAGCTGGCGCGGCTGCCCAAAGCGGCGGGGATGGACCTCAAGAACGCAGACGAGGTTGTGCCCTACACCGCCGAGCGCCACCTGACTGGCATGCACCTCTTCAAAACCCATCTGCTGCTCTCCGGGCGTGAGGGCGGATTCGCACGGTTGTGGGTGCTGCCGCGCACCGCAGACGGCTACGGCGCGGCCCGCCGGGTGGAATTCCCCGAAGACAGCTACACCGTCCGCATCGGTGGCAACCGGGTCTACGAAACCGACACGGCGCGCATTCTCTACAGCAGCCTGACCCGGCCCACCGAACATCTGGATCTAGACCTAAATACTCTGGAAACGGTGTTTGTCAAGGCCACCCCCGTCCCCGGCTATGACGCCTCCCAGTACGTCTCAGAGATGGTCTGGGCCACCGCTCCCGATGGCGAGGGGGTGCCCGTGAGCGTGGTGCGCCGCCGTGACACCGCGCTGCCCGCCCCAACACTGCTGTACGGCTACGGCAGCTATGGAATCCCGATGGACCCTGTCTTTTCCATGACCCGGCTGCCGCTGCTAGACCGGGGCTGGGTCTGGGCCATCGCCCACATCCGGGGCGGCTCCGAGCGTGGGCGCAACTGGTACGACTCGGGGCGGCTGCAACACAAGATGAATACCTTCACTGACTTTGTGGCAGCGGGCGAACACCTCAAAGCGGCTGGCATGGCGGGCGATCTGGTGGCGATGGGCCGCAGCGCCGGCGGCCTGCTGATGGGCGCGGTGGTCAACCTGCGCCCGGACCTGTGGAAGGCGGCCTTCGTGGGTGTGCCGTTCGTGGACGTGCTGAGTACCATGCTGGACGCCAGCATCCCGCTGACCACCGGGGAATATGACGAGTGGGGCAACCCCAATGACGCGGGGGCCTATGCCGACATGCGCGCCTACAGTCCTTACGACAACTTGAAGGCGGGCGTCTACCCGCACCTGTTCGTGTCCACCGGCCTCAACGATCCGCGCGTGGCGTACTGGGAACCGGCCAAATACGTGGCGCGGCTGCGAACGCTGGAGGAGTCTGGCAGCGGCATGCTGGTCCTCAAGACCAACATGGGCGCGGGCCACGGCGGCAGCAGCGGGCGCTACGACGCCCTGAACGAGGCGGCAGAGGAATACGCCTTCGCGCTGGCAGCGGTGGCAGGAGAATTGCAGAGCGATTGAAGCCGGGGCCGGGACTGTGTGAGGGAGCTGCGGCGCTAGTCTGGCCCATGCCCTCCCCCAGAAATATTCAGACCATCCGGGTTCAATCGGGAAGCCGCAGCCTGCCTGCCTATCTGGCCCGCCCTGCCCTGATGGATAGGGACGCCCCCGGCGTGCTGGTCATCCACGAAGCGTTTGGCCTGAACGACGATATCCGGGGCATCGCGGACCGTTTCGCGCAGGCGGGTTATGTGGCGCTGGCGGTGGACCTCTTTGCCGAGCAGAACCGCGCGGTCTGCATGACCCGCATGATGTCGGGCATTTTTCTGAACTCGCTGGAGCATGCGGGGGTGCAGGACACGAAGCAGGCGCTGACCGCGCTGGGTGAGCTGGAGGGCGTGGACGCCTCGCGGCTGGGCGCGGTGGGCTTTTGCATGGGCGGCAGTCTGGCGGTGGCGATGGCCTGCACGGATGACCGCGTCAAGGCCATCGCGCCGTATTACGGCTTCAACCCGCACCCGCTGGAGGCCGTGCGGCGGGGTTGCCCGGTGGTGGGCAGCTACCCCGGCCAGGACGTGACCCGCAAGCAGGGCGAGGCGCTGCGGGACGAACTGACGGCGGCGGGCGTCCCCAACGACATCAAGATCTATGAGGGCGCGAAGCATTCGTTCGCCAATCAGGGTCCCAACTTTGACGCGGTGGCGAGTGTGGACGCCTGGAACCGCGTGATGGCGTTTTTTGACGAGCATGTGGTGGGTGGGCACGTCTGATGTTTCACACTTCCTGCGCCGCTTCAAAGGGAAGACGCTTGGCCGCTGCCGCTGACACACCTGCTCCAGGCTCTTTGACGTGACCCCCCGCCCCGTCCCCACCTTGCCCAGTCCAGCCGCCGCCACGCTGGCCCCGCTGCTGTTCGTCTTTCTGTGGAGTACCGGGTTCATCGGCACCAAGGGCGCGGCGCTGAATGCCGATCCCTTCGCCTTCTTGAGCGTGCGCTTCGTGCTGGCGGCGCTGCTGATGGCCGGGCTGACGCTGGCGCTGCGCGCCCCGTGGCCGCGAGGGCGCGCACAATGGACGCAGGCGGCAGTGAGCGGGTTATTGCTGCACGCCGGGTATCTGGGGGCCGTGACCTACGGCATCGCGCAGCATCTGCCCGCCGGGGTGATGTCGGTGATCGTGGGGCTGCAACCGCTGCTGACGGGCCTGTTGTCGGGGCCACTGCTGGGCGAGTCGGTCAGCACCCGGCAGTGGGCGGGCCTGGGCCTGGGCTTCGTGGGCGTGGTGCTGGTGGTTCTGGGGCGCGCACCGGGGGGAGGCGCGTACACGACTCCGGCCCTGCTGGCGGCGCTGTTTGCCTTGCTGGCCACCACGCTGGGCACGCTGTATCAGCGGCGTTCGGGGGCGGACGTTCCATTGCTGGGCGGCACGGCGGGGCAGTACGCGGCCAGTGCCGTCGCCATGCTGACCCTAACGGCCCTTCACGGCGGCGCATATATCCACTGGAACACGGAATTTATCGTCTCGCTGGTCTGGCTCACGCTGGCGCTATCGGTTGGGGCGATCCTGCTGCTGCTCACCCTGATTCGCCGGATGCCCGCCGCCCGCGTGAGCAGCCTGTTCTATCTGGTACCGCCGCTGGTGGTCATCGAAGCGTATTTCCTGTACGGCGAACGCCTGAGTGCTCTGGCGCTGGTGGGCCTGCTGGGCTGCGTGGGCGGCGTGCTGCTGGCCAGTGTGACGCCGGGGGCAAAGGGGGCTTTCGCACGGAGGCGGGTAGGGTACAAGTAAACGTTAAGGAGTCGAAGAGCTTTCCTGACTTGCTCGGCAGGCTGGATGATGCACACAAACCTCTGCCCCCCGTACTTGATATTGAGGGAATTCAAACTGTCATGTGGAGCCCCGACAGCTTCAACCAAGCAGCAACCGAAGGCCGTCGGGCGCGCAGCGGACGGGCCGCATTCAGCGTGCCGGAGCCGAGCATCAGACCCGGATATCGCCGTCCACTCCCGCCGCCCATATCCGAGAACTCATGCCCAGTGCAACGTTGGCTCCCCCTGCCCCCTGGGGTAGGGGGCTGGGGGGCGGGGCTGCCCGAAAGACATCCTGGTCCAAAATCTCCCCGCCAGCATCCAGCGCTTCGGAGGGAGGGTGCGTATCACCGTCCCCGCCCCTTTACCTCGGGCGTAGTCTCTTACCGCTTTGTGGGTACCCGCAGGCAGATGTAGTAAATCCCGAACAGCCCCACCAGCACCCAGCCCACCTGCCCCACCAGCACCGGAATGCGGCCCAAGCTGAAGCTGACCGCCACGGCGATGCAGGTGCAGGCGATCCACTTGGCACGCAGGGGCATACCCAGGCCGTCGCGGTAATCCTGAACCAGTTGCCCGATCACCGGGCGCGACAGCAGCCACGCCTCCCAGCGCGGATCGCCCCGCGCGAAACTGGCGGCGGCCAGCACGAACCACACCGTTCCCGGAAAACCGGGCAGCACCAGCCCCACGAAACCAACTGCGCACAGCACGAAGCCCAGCGCCACCCACAACGGCTTGACCGGGCGAGAGGGAGTCTCGGCCTGCGACAGGGATGTGGAGGAGGGCGGCGTCATCACCTTCAGATTAGTCTATCCGGCAGTATTTTTCCGGGCCTATCGTTACTTCCCTGTGGTTTCGCGGCCTGCCGCCATCGGGTATGCCATGCTTTGCTGGCGAATGGGTCTTCCCTCAGCGCCCTGCCCATGTCTGCCGATCCTGCCCTCTATTTCACGCGCCATGGCCTGGGCCTTGCGGGCCTGTGCCGCGCCGAAACGGGCTTTTCCAACGAGGTCTGGTTGACCGAGACGGCAGCGCTGCGCTTCAGCCCCAGTGCGGATCACACGCGGGAGGCGGGAGTGGCGCTGGGCGCGTTGGCGGCGGGAGTTCGCACAGCCAGACCGCTGTTCTGGGGACCAAATTACAGCCTATGGAAGCGCCTGCACGGCGGGATACCCACGCCCGCACAACTCACGCCGCATTTCTGGAATGCCGTGCTGGACGATCTGGAACGGTTGCATGCCACGCCTCCCGAACCGTACTCGACCCGTCCGTCGGAGGCATGGGTGGGCGAGCCGGGGGTGGCAGAGGGCGCGGACTGGACGGCTGCCGAGCGGGCCGCGCTGCGACGCGTGCTGTCCACGCCGTATCCGCTCACCGCGCCCGTGTTCGTCCACGGAGACGTGTACCGCCACAACCTGCTGGCCGACGCGCGGGGCCAGTACGCCGGACTGCTGGACTGGGGCAACGCGGGCTGGGCCACCCTGGAACACGAATGTGCCGTACTGGATGGGCTGGAGACTGCGCTGCACCGCTGGGGCACGCGGCTGGATGTGGGCCTGCTGTGGCGGCTGCGTCTGGAACTGCTGCTCAAGGTGGCGGGCGCGGGCCGAATTCTGCCCAATGCGGTGCGGGAGGCGCTGGCCTATTGCGGGTAATCGCATGACGGTATGAACGTGCCTTGACATTGTGAAGGCAGCGTGGGACCGCGTCCTTCTGCCCCGGCCCGCTCATGACGGCGCGGGGGCGAAACCGCTAAGCTGGCTCTCCATCACAATCATTTCGCCTCTTTCCCCTGTTCACACGGAGTCCCATGACCATGAAGTTTCTGAAAGGCGGCGCGCTGCTCCTTAGCCTGACCGCGCTGCTCTCTGCGTGTAACCCGCCTGATAATGTCAACCCGCCTGTCGTTGAGCCACCAGTCGTCGTTGAGCCACCAGTCGTCGTTGAGCCACCAGTCGTCGTTGAGCCGCCTGTCGGTCCACCGCCTCCCACTTATACCTGTCCGGTGGGGACCACGGTCACGCCCATTTCCACCGTTCAGGGGACCGGGGCAGCCAGTCTCCTGGCCGACAAGGTGGTGACCATTCGCGGTGTGGTCACGCAGGACGCGCAGGCGGGCCTGAACGGCTTTTTCGTGCAGGACGTGACGCCCGACAGTGACCCACAAACCAGCGAGGGCCTGTTCGTGTACACCGCTGACGTGCCTAAGCCTGTCAAGCCAGGCGAGGTGCTGGAAATCAGTGGCACGGTCAAGGAATTCTTTGGAACCACCCAGCTCGACAACGTGACCACCGTGACCTCCTGCGGCACCACGACGCTGCCCGCGCCCACGAAACTGACCTACCCGCTGTCTGCGCCGGACGCGCTGGAAAACGTGGAAGGCATGCTGGTCACGGTCACCAACACCATGACCGTGACCAACACCTTCACGCTGGGCCGTTACGGCGAACTGGGCCTGTCCAGCGACGGGCGGCTGTTCAATCCCACCAACGGACAGGGCGGCAGTCTGGAATCCAACGCGCTGCGGACCCTGGTGCTGGATGACGGCGTCAGCAAGCAGAACCCGCCCATCATTCCTTACCTGAACGCGGACAACACGCGCCGTTCCGGGGACACCGTGACCGGGTTGGAAGGCGTGATGCACTACGCCAACAACGCCTACAAGCTGGAACCCACCAAAGCGCCCGTGTTCGTGAACAGCAATCCCCGCACTGCCGCGCCCAAATCTGTGGGCGACAGCACCCTGAAGGTGGCGGGCGCGAACGTCCTGAACTACTTCACCACTCTAGGTGACGTCGATTCCAATGCGCGCGGCGCGGACAACGCTCTGGAGTTCACGCGCCAGAAAACCAAGATCGTGGCCGAACTTCGCGCTCTGGACGCCGACGTGATTACCCTGATGGAGATCGAGAACAACGGCGAGACGGCCCTGAACGATCTGGTGGCCGGCCTGAACACTGCCGCTGACAAGACCGAATATGCCAGCGTCATGACTGGCACGGTGGGCACCGACGCCATCCGTGTGGCGATCATCTACCGCCCCGGCAAGGTGGAAACGGTGGGGGGCGCGCGCATCGACAACAACCCCGTCTACTCGCGCCCGCCCGTGGCCCAGACCTTCCGCGATCTGGCCGGGAAGGGCGTGTTCACGGTGGTGGCCAACCACTTCAAGAGCAAGGGCAGTTGCCCCACGACCGGCGACGTGGACACTGGCGAAGGCTGCTGGAATATGCAGCGCGTGCAGCAGGCCGGAGCCGTGCTGGCCTTCGCGGACAAGCTGAAATTGACCGATCCAGACGTGCTGTTGATGGGCGATCTGAACGCCTACGGCGAGGAAAAGCCGATCAAGGCGCTGGAGGCAGGCGGCTTCGAGAGCCTGAACAAGAAGATTCCCCTGGCAGACCGTTATTCCTACCAGTTCGACGGCCAGTTCGGCTATCTGGACCACGCCCTGGCCAGCGCGGGCCTGGGGGGACAGATCACCGGGATTACCGAGTGGCACATCAACTCCGATGAGCCGGTGGTGCTGGACTACAACACGGAGTTTAAGACCCCCGCCCAGATCACTGGTCTGTACACCCCCAACGCCTACCGCAGCAGTGACCACGATCCCGTAGTGGTGGGCCTGAAGCTCAAGGCAGACGGCGCGACCACTATTCCAGTGACGGTCAGCGCCACGGGACCCGACACGGCGGCTGTCGGCAAGGTCTACACCATCACCGTCACGGCGGGCGGCATCCAGCCCACGGTGGGCGGTAACCTCAGCCCCGACTCGCTGACTGCTGATTGGGGTGATAGCGCGGTGGAAGGGCTGTTTCCGGTTGCGGCTGTCGGGCCACACATCCACACCTATAAGGCTCCCGGCACCTACACCATCAAGGTGACGGCGACGCGCGCCAGCGACAAGGCCACGGACATGACCACCCTGAAGGTCACGGTCACCTCCCCCAACGCGGGTGGACTGGTGATCAGTCAGGTGTACGGCGGCGGCGGCAACGCGGGGGCACAGTTCAAGAACGACTTCGTGGAACTGTTCAACTCCGGGAAGGTGGCGGTCAGCACGGCGGGTAAAAGCGTGCAGTACGCCAGTTCGGCGGGCAGCTTCAACTCTATCTTGCCTCTCCCGGCGGCAACCATCGAGCCGGGAGCGTATTACCTGGTGGGAATGGCTTCCGGGGGCAGCAACGGAAATGATCTGCCCACGCCAGAAGCTGTCGGAACCAGCAACTTCAGCGGCAGCAACGGCAAGGTTGCCCTCGTCAATAACGTTGAGGCTGTTACCGGCATTGCTGATACGGACCTGCTCGATTTTGTCGGTTACGGCACGGCCAACGAGTCCGAGGGCAATGCCACTGCGCCGGGGCTGAGCAACACGACAGCCGCCCTGCGCGCAGGCAACGGCTGCACCGACACCAACAATAACGGCAAGGATTTTACGGCGGGTGCGCCCGCACCGCGCAACAGTGCCTCGGCCAAAACCGTCTGCCCCTGAGTTTTCAAATCCTGGGCACAACGCCTGGACGGTCTTCGGACTGCCCAGGCGTTTTTATGCGCCGATTTTCATGCGTCTGGACGGCATTTTCTATCTGGACTTGACCCCACGTTTAAAAAGCAACTCTCTCGCGGCCCGCATGGTGTACCATATGAGCCATGCTTTCCCTAGGAGAAACCCTTTAGTGCAACTTGATTCTGGCGCGGTGGCCGAGGGCCGCATCACCCGCGTGACCGATTTCGGCGCGTTTATCCAGTTCGAGAACGGTGAGACGGGCCTCGTTCACATCTCGCAGATCGCCCATTCGTTCGTGCGCAACATCCACGATCACGTGCGCGAGGGCGATAGCATCGAAGTCAAGGTGCTGGGCCGCGATGAGCGGGGTCGTCTGGACCTGTCGATCAAGGAACTGCTCGAAGAACCCGAGGAAGTGCCGCGTCCGCGCGCCATCGGGCGGCAGAGTCCTCAGTTCGAGGCCAAGCTGCGCTCCTTCATGCGCGACGCCAAGGAACGCACCACCACGGGCGGCCCCAAGAAGCCGGGCAGCAGTGGCGGCGGCAAACGCAAGAAGTAGAGACCGTTCAGGTTTCAGGTTCTCCCGGTCCCCGTTGGCCGGGAGTTTTTCATGGTTGAGGCTTTAACCGCCGTGTAACCGGCCTGCGCCACACTGCGGGCATGAAGAAGAACCTGTCTATCCTGGCCCTGTCGGGCACGCTGGCCCTCGGCGCGTTCGTGGGCTACGGCATCAATGAACGCAGCAGCGCCCAGAACGCCGCACCTGTGACCGCTTCCCAGAACATCCAGGGACAGATGGTGCAGACCCTGGCGACGCCGCCCCAGGCCCCACTTTCTCAGAGTTATGACGGGGGCCGCGCCCGCACCGAGTCCGAAGCCAACACCGTGGATGTGGTCAAGCAGCGGCAGGGCGGTCTGGTCTTCGTCAGCGTGACCGAGAAGGCCGACAGCTCCAGCAGCCCCCAGGCGCAGCTTCGCAAGCGCATGCAGGAGCAAATGCCCTTCGGCTTTCCCTTCGGTGACGGCGGGAATGGCAGTGGCGGGAGCAGCGGCAGCGGGGACAGCACGCCCCAGCCCCAGACCGGCACCGGCAGCGGCTTTTTCGTGGACAGCCAGGGTGACATCATCACCAACAACCATGTGGTGGACGGGGCCAGCGAGATCACCATCCGCGTCCACGGTGATAAGACCGAGTACAAGGCCAAAGTCATCGCCCGCGCCCCCGACTTCGATCTGGCCCTGATCCGTCCCGAGGGCCTGCCCAAGAACCTGATCCAGCCGATTCCGCTGGGTGACAGCGACAGGCTGGACGTGGGCCTGAAAGCGGTGGCGATGGGCGCACCCTTCGGCCTGGACTTCAGCGTCTCCGAGGGCATTATCTCCAGCCTGGAACGCACCGCCCCGGTGGGCACGCAGGGCATCAATCAGAAGCTGATCCAGACCGACGCGGCCATCAACCCCGGCAACTCCGGCGGCCCGCTGCTGGACAGTGCGGGCGAGGTGATCGGCGTCAACACCCAGATCCTGACCGGCGGCGCGGGCCAGAGCGCGGGCGTGGGCTTTGCCATCCCCGTCAATACGGTCAAGAAGCTGCTGCCGCAGCTTCAGGCCGGCAACGGCGGCGTGGTGCAGCCGCCGCGCATGGGCATCCAGTTCACCGATGTCAGCGGCCTGACCGACGCCCAGCGCAAGACCGCCGGATTGCCCGCCAGCGGCGCGCTGATCCAGTCCGTGGTGCCCGGCAGCCCCGCCGCCAACGCCAAGTTGCAGGCGGGCAGCAACGACAGCATCAAGCTGACCAACCCCGCCACGGGTCAGACCACAACGGTTTCCACAGACGGTGACCTGATCACGGCCATTGACGGCCAGCCCATCACCGACGACAACAGCCTCCAGAGCGCCGTCCTGGGCAAGAGCATGGGCGACAGCGTGAAGCTGACCGTCAAGCGCGGCGGCCAGACCCGCGAGGTCACGGTCAACCTGGGCGACGTGACTTTCCCCACCGCGCAGCAGCAGTAAATCCAGAAGGAGTATCAGGAGTGGGGCGGGGGGTTGTGACCTCTGCCCTCTTCTGTTTTTTTGCTGTGCTGGAGCTTAAAAAGCTTAGGCCCACTTACCCAAATAGCGGTCCCAGATCGGTCATTTCCCCGGTGGGTGTCGCGGGGCTGAACGAGTAGCTGCTGAAGAGGGCCATAAATTCGCCCCGGTCCAGCAGGCGGGTCTGCCCGCTGGGGCCGGTGGCCTGCACCTGAGCGCCGCGCACGTTCAGGCAGTATTCGCCCAGCTCGCGTACGCTGGCTTTTTTGCCCTTGCCAACGTGCAGCAGGGCGGTGACGCGGTATTCTTGGCCGCCTCTAGCGTTCAGGTACCTCAACAGTTCGGCGGCGGTCATGTTCGGTTCAGCCACTGTCAATTTAGTAACGTTCAATTCAACGCGGCTCCACCACCACCGCCGTTCCGTAGGCCAGCACCTCGGTCACGCCGTCGGTGATCTCGTTGGCGTCGTAGCGCATGGCGAGGATGGCGTTGGCCCCCCGCTCCAGGGCATGCTGGCCCATCAGGTCAAACGCTTCCTGGCGGGCTTTCTCGGCCAGTTCGCTGTAGAGGGTGATGTTGCCGCCCAGGATCGTCTGGAGGGACGCGCCGATGTTGCCCAGCACGCTGCGCGAGCGCACAGTTAGGCCGCGCACCACGCCCAGTTGGCGGATCACGCGGTAGCCTTCGAGTTCATTGGTGGTGGTGATCATCAATTTATCCATACAGCTCCTGACGGGCACCTGTGGCCCTGATCCTGAATTTTCCTGATCACGAGACGACGGTTCCTGCTCCGTCCAGCGCCGCCGTGATCGGCTGCCCGGCGCGGGCGTCCCCGAAAATAACGCGCTTGACGCCGCCTGCCACCGCCTCTGCCGCGCCCAGCACCTTCTTTTTCATGCGGTCCTGGGCAAATTCCAGGTACGACTCCACGTCATCTGCCGGAATCTGGCGGATCAGGCTGGCTTCGTCGGGGTACGCACGCAGCAGGCCCGGCACGTTGGACAGCAGCAGCAACGCCTCGGCCTTTAAGGCCACGGCCAGCGCGGCGGCGGCGCGGTCCCCGTCCACGTTGATCGCCACGCCCTCGTAGCTGCTGGCGGGCGGCGTCAGTACCGGCAGGTAGCCGGCACCCAGCAGCAGTTCGATCAGGCCGGTGTTGACCTTTTCCACCGTCCCGGTGTGATCGCCCCGCAGCACCTTCGTCTTGCCGTTTTCCACCGCGCGCACACTGTCCTTGTGGCGGCCCTCGAAGATGCGCCCGTCCAGGCCCGACAGGCCCACGGCGTTGACGCCCAGGCGTTGCAGCCGCTCCACGATGCCCTTGTTGATCTTGCCGCAGTAGACCATCTCGAAGATTTCGAGGGTCTGGCGGTCCGTAAAGCGCGAGGTATAGCCACTGGGACTGGTCACGAACCTGGGTGGATGGCCCAGCGCCTCAGCAATACGGTTGGTCTCGCCGCTGCCGCCGTGGACCAGAATCAACTTCTCGCCCGCCTTCCAGCGCGTGGCCAGATCGGCGCACACCGCGTCGTAATCGATCCCGGCGCTGCCGCCTACTTTGACCACAATCAAGCCCGTACCCTCATGCGGCGCATGCTAGAGCAAACGGCAGAGGGCGAGGGGTGGGTCAGACGTTCAGACCGTCCGTGTCACCCCATCGTGCGCGGCAGAGGCTGGCTGGCCAGAATCTTCTTCGGTTCACGGAATTCGATGTTTTCCCACTCGCCTTCCTCGATCACCTGTAATTCTGGGTTCAGGGCGCGGAAGTGGGCCACCACCTCCTGCACCAGATCGTCCGGGGTGCTGGCGGCGCTGGTGATGCCGACAGCCTTCATGCCGTCCAGATCGAGGCCCGCCAGATCGGCCACGGTTTCCAGTCGTTCGGCGCGGCCACAGGTCTCGGCGGCCAGCTCCAACAGCCGCATCCCGTTGCTGGAGTGCGTGCTGGTCAGCACCAGAAAGGCATCCACGTTGGGCGCGATGGCCTTCACGGCGTCCTGGCGGTTCTTGGTGGCGTAGCACAGGTCCTCGCTGGGCGGCACGATCAGCTTGGGAAAGCGGGCCTTCAGGATATCCACCGTGCGCCGCGTGTCGTCCACGCTGAGGGTCGTCTGGGTCAGCACCACCAGTTTGTCGGGGTCCGGCACCGTGACCGTGTGCGGGTCGTGCAGGCCCTCGCCGCGCTTGCCCAGCACGCCCACCAGAATGGTGTGGTCCGGGGCCTCGCCGCGCGTGCCGATCACCTCCTGGTGCTGGGCGCTGTCGCCGATCAGCAGGATGGTGTGGCCCTCACGGGCGTATTTCTTGGCCTCGGTGTGGACCTTGGTGACCAGCGGGCAGGTCGCGTCGATGGTGGCCAGCCCCAGCGCCCGCGCCCGCTCCCGCACCAGTGGGCTGATGCCGTGCGCGGAGAACACCACCGTCTCGCCGCCGTCTGGCAGGGCCTCGATATCGTCCAGATTTTCCACGAAATGCACGCTGTGGTCGCGTGCCAGCCGGTCCACGACGGTGTGGTTGTGGACGATGGAATGGTAGACCGTCACCGGTTTTTCCTCGGTCCGCGCGGCGCGTTCGACTGCGCCAATCGCCATGACCACGCCCGCGCAAAAGCCGCGCGGTTTGGCCAGATACAGGCGCTCAACCATGTGAGGCACGCGTGGGCAGGGCGGGGAAGAGGTCAGTCATGGCCGTAGTTTACGGGCCGGGGCGCGGCGTGACCGTGTCGGCTGTCCCGGCGGCGGGTTGTGGCGTCAGGTCAGGGGTCACGTTCTTCAGCCACCATTCGTCTGGCACAGGGCGGCTGGCGGTCTTCCAGATGGTCTCAAAGCTGGTTTCCTGCTCCTGCACCGCTGCCGGATCGTCTGTCGCCAGGGCGGCCTCGGCCAGCCCCAGGGTGCCCCAGGAACTGAAATGAAAGTTCATGCTGCCCACCACCACCATGCGGCGGTCCACCGTTAGCGCCTTGGTGTGCATGTTGAAGGTGGTATACCGCGCCTCGAAATGGTCCTGGATGCCCTGGCGGCGCAACTCCTGACGCAACAGGGTGATGCCGCTGCGGTTGGGTGCCGCGCTGATTCCGTAATCCACAGTCAGTAGCCGGACCTGAACCCCGCGCTCCAGCGCGTCCAGCACAGCCACCATGTACACCGGCCAGGAGTCCGGGCCGCAGCCCTGCGGGTTCAGGTACGCGCCCCAGCAGTTCGGCGTGGGGCCAAAATCCGCCTGCATCAGATCAATCTGGCTTTTTGCCGCGCCCAGCAGGGCCAGATGGGCGCGGTCCGCCGCATCGTCGCCGGGGCGGCGGTACAGCATGAAGGCCCGCGCGTGGCCGCCCGGTACGGCTTCCCGTGCGGCTGCCGGGTGCGTTACCGGGTCCGGTGGGGCCATCTGGCACTGCGCCTCTGCCGTCTCACGTGTCACGGAGTCCGGGCAGCGCAGTTGCAGGCTATGCCGCCACAGATCGTCGAAGACGGCCACGCCGCTCTGGGCCACCGGCCCGCTCATCCGCAAGCCCAGATCATGCAGTCCGCGCCCCCCTGGTTCGGTAGCAGGCAGGTGCCAGTCGGTGTAGTTGTATCCGGCCACGGTCAGGTCCCGTCCGTCGATGACGTGTAACTTGACGTGGCTATGCGGAAAATAGCGGTAGTTGAGGATGCTGAGCTTCCAGCCCACGCGGGCGTCCTCCAGCGGCACGCCCAGCCGTAGCAGATCGCCCAGCAGCGCCAGCGGCTGCGTGCGGCCATCTGGGCGCTGAAAGTCTGGAAAGCCGCCCAGCAGCGCCCGCACCGTCATGCCCTGCGGGTATGCAGCGGGATCGGCCCGCACCCGCCCATACAGCGTGGCCACCGCCTGCGCGAAGGTCCAGCCGGGTTTTCCTGGCCCGCCCTGCCATTCCATGCTGGCCAGCAGCACCTCGCTGTGGGCGTTGGCAATCTGGCTGGCCGTGATTTCGAAGGCGTCCAGCGGTGTGGTCAGGCTGCGCGGCGTTCGTAGATAGCCCACGAAAGCGTTGTCACAACTCAGGTCCGGCTGGCCGTTCTCGGTGACCACCCCCCACACCGCCCGTTCCAGCGGGTCCGTGGGCGGGACGCAGACAGGCAGATTCAGGGGCGCGGCGGGCAGCGCGGGTCCCAGGAAAAGCGGCAATTCCGCACCCAGCCCTGTCCCGCCGCAGGCCAGGACCGCGAGGGTCAGAAGAGAACGCGCCGCACGGGACATCACACCGCAGCATAGGCCCGCCAGAACCGTGCAGGGCGCAGTTTAAGGCATGTCTCGAAATCTCTCAGAGAGGCGTCAGCTTGGGCGTGGAGACCGGATGATGGTCAGCGGGTGGAAGGGGGAGAAGCGCACCTGATGCCTGCCTCAACTCCATCGCTTCTTCTGAAAAAACTCTAGTCCACCACTTCAAAGCCCAGTCGGGCGGCCTGTTCCACAAAGAAATTGATGTTCTCGCTCAGCGTCTGTGGTCCCAGACTCTTGCGCTGGTGTTCTCCGGTAGCCGCGATGATCAGCGTTTCGGCCAGACAGGCGGGCACCGCACCCTCGCCAAATTGCAGGTCGATGTTGCTGGTCATACCGCCGGGGGGGCGCACCACGCCGCCAGGAATGATCCGCACGCCGGGAATGCTCGCCACGCTCTCGTCCACATCTGCCGGGCGGCCCTCGTCGAAGATCCAGGTGCCGGGCTTGACGTGCTGCGGAAAGATTACCGGCAGCGGGTCACTGGTGGCTGTGAAGATCAGGTCCGCGTCCTTCAAGGTGGCGTAATCGGTGGTGGTGATGATCTCGGTGTCCTTGTTGGCGCGGCGTAGGGTGGCGGCGCTGCGTTCCAGCTTGTCCAGATTGCGCCCCAGCATGATAATTCTGGCCACCTGTGGCGCAATGGTCCGCGCGATGCCGAAGGCCACCACGCCGTTTGCGCCCACGATTCCGGCGGTGGCGGCCTTCAGGTCCCGGCCCTCGGATTCGAAGTGTTTCAGGATGCCCGGAATCGCGGCTTTAATGGTGCCGGAGGTATACGCGCCGCCATTGGTCACAGTAATTTCGGGCACGGCGGCCTGCACGTCCACGCCCTTGTTGCCCACCACGGACCAGAACGCGCCCAGCCCGAAGACCTCCGCGCCCAGCTCATGCGCCAGCCGCGCGCCCTCGATGGCCCGGCGCGTGGCCAGCTCCGGGTTGGTGTCGAACACGTCGGGCAGCAGCGGGCTGGACAGCAGGTAGCAGCGGATGCTCTGGCCCTCCGGGGTGCGGATGCCGCGCAGTTCGCCCACCTTCATGGGGCGCAGGTTGGCGGCCATCTGGCGCACGCTGGCCTCGCTGATCACGCCGCGTTCCACCAGCGGTTTGAGCCACGCGAAACGGGGGGCGGACCAGAAATTTTCCAGCGTCATTGGGTGGATCATGAAGGCGGCCACCACCTCGTCGCTGCGCTTTCCAGCCAGCGGCACTTCCTCACCAAATTTCGGCTCGGTGCCGTCCAGCATGCGCCCGATGTTCTCCTTGAAGCGCCAGCCCGCCGCCACCAGCAGCCCCAGTGCCCCCAGCTTGGCCGGAACGCCGATGGGCAGCAGCGCCACCACAGCGGCGAAGACCGCCAGTCCTGCCAGCGTGGCCGCGCTGACATAGCCCCAGTACCCGGTGACGCCCGCGTAGACGATGACAGGCAATGCGGCCACCCACAGCGGCACTGCCCCAGTGACGGCCACCCCAGCCAGCACGCCCAGCAGCACCAGATTCCCGCGCCCACGCGGCGGCACTCGTCCAAAAGCTGAGCCGTAGAGCGGCAGGTAAAGAGCGTTCGGCGGATTGAGATGCCCCAGGTACGCGGCGAGTGCAGCCAGCACGGTCACTTCCGGCAGTCCCAGGCTGGAGGCCATCAGCACCGCCAGCAGCCCCTTACCCGCGTCCAGCAGTGCGGAAGCGGTGGCTAGCCCTGGCCCCACCAGCCGCAGCATGTTTTCCACACCCAGGTTGTGCGCGCTGCTCAGGCGGGTGTTGACCCCGGCGCGGCTCAGGAGCAGATAGCCCAGCGGCAGGCTGCCCACGAGAAAGGCCACCAGCAGCAACAGGGCCGACAAAAACAACATGTCGGGCATTCTAGGGCTTTTGGTAAATCGTCAACGGTAGACAAATGGCAGTTCACGGTGCGCGCGGGAGGTGGAAGAACGCCCAATCCTGTTCCAGAGCAGGCCAGAGACGGAATGCAGTCATCTTTTTCTGGAGACAGACTGCGGAAGTAACCCACAGAAAAGAACACCGCGAGTCGGCGTCGATCCTGTGCCTGACTCGCGGTGCTTATTTCCCTGTGACGTTCAATGGTTGAAACGGGCTTCAGATTTACTTGGCGGGCGGCATCAACACGGTGTCGATGAAGTGAACCACGCCGTTGATGGCTGGCACATCGGCCCTGGTGATGGTGGCATTGTTGATCGCCACGGTGCTGCCATCGACCTGAATGTCCACTGCCGCGCCGTTCACGGTGTCAGCCGTGGTGAGCTTCACGACATCGGCGGCCATGACCTGACCAGCAACGACGTGATACAGCAGCACAGCCTTGAGCTTGGCCGGGTCTGCCAGTAAGGCATCCAGGTCCGCTTTCGGAATCTTGGCAAAGGCGGCGTTGGTGGGCGCAAACAACGTGAAGGGTCCCTTGCCGATCAGAGTGGCCTCCAGATCAGCGGCCTTCACGGCGGCCAGCAGGGTGGTGAGGTCGGGATCCGTCGAGATGATGCCAGTGATGGTCTCTGTCGGCTCGGCCATCGCTGCCGTTGGGGCAGCCGCTGTCGTCGCTGCCGCCGCCGTTGCTTCGGGCGTGGCCATCGCGTTAGCGGGCGGCATCAGCACGGTGTCGATCACATGGATCACGCCGTTGGTGGCCTGCACATCGGCCTGAGTCACGGTGGCGTCGTTGACCATCACCTTGCCGCCGCTCACCTTGATGTTCACCGCCGCGCCGTTCACTGTTTTGGCTGTGGTCAGTTCAATGACATCGGCGGCCATCGCCTTGCCCACCACAACGTGATACAGCAGGATGGACTTGAGCTTTTCTGGATCGTTGATCAGCGCGTTCAGGTCAGCGGCGGGAATCTTGGCGAAGGCTGCGTTGGTGGGAGCAAAGACGGTGAACGGGCCAGCGCCGCTCAGGGTTTCGACCAGGCCAGCGGCCTTGACTGCCGCCAGCAGCGTGCTGAAATCAGGGTTGGTAGAAACGATTTCGGCAATCGTCTGGGTGGGTGCGGGCGTGGTCTGTGCGGCCCCCATGGCAGAAAGCATCAGCGCACCCGTCAACATCAGTGTGGTCTTCTTAAACATATCGGTCTCCTCTTGTGCTGAAATAGAGCGTCGTAAAAATGTCACCGATTCAGCCCTGAACTCATCTAACTTCACTATAATTTGAATGAGTTAGTTTGAAATGGAAGCAGTTGGACAAAACTCTGTCCAGAGGGGCTGATTGCTGATTATGCTAAAGAACAGGGCTGAACACACGAGTAGGGCGAAGTACAATGTGTCCATTGTGAACTTCGCCTTAACGTTTGACTTGTTGAGATGTTCTTTTTATTGGACTCGGTTCAATCGTCCTGATCCTGTGCCGAATCAGACAGAAATTGTGAAACATACTTCAGGTACGACTGCCGTCCCCCAGCTTTCTGCCCCGTTTTGACCGATGAGCGCAGTCGTCCCAGGATCAGCCGCATTTCCTCGGCGCTGACAGGTTCGGTGGGCAGGATGTTGTCTGGGCGGCCCACCAGCATTTCCGCGATGGGCAGCACGGCGTCATGCACCTCGGCGCGCAGGCCGTCCAGCTTGCCGGGCTTGAAGGCAAAGGCGGTGGCCTCGGCCCGGTAGCGCCGCGCCAGTTCCTCGTAGGCGGCGTCCACCTGCGCGTCGGTCAGTTCGGGGTGTTCGTCGTACACGCCGTACACCGCCAGCTCGATGCTCATGAACTGGTTCTCGTATTTGTCGGTGAATTCGCTCATCGCAACTTTTCCCTGATCCAGCCGCTCAACTCGCTGATCTTCACACGCTCCTGCGCCAGCGTGTCGCGGTCCCGCACGGTCACGGTGTCTTTCAAGGCTGGGTCAGATTCCTTGCCCTCGCCGCCGCCCAGGCCCAGGGTGTCGAAGTCCACCGTCACGCAGTACGGTGTGCCCACCTCATCGTGGCGGCGGTACGCCTTGCCGATGTTGCCGCTGTCCTCGTACAGCACGCGGCCCAGGCCCAGGCCCTGAAGCTCGGCCTTGATCGCTTTGGCCACCGTCGTGATTTCCTCGCGGTTGCGCGCCAGCGGAATCACGGCCACCTTGATCGGCGCGAGGTGCGGCTTCAGCTTGAGGACAATCCGCTCGCTGCCGTTTTCCAGCGTCTCTTTCGTAAACGCCTCAGACAGTACGGCCAGCAATGCGCGGTCCACGCCCGCCGACGGCTCGATCACGAACGGCACGACGGGCTTATTCGTCTCCGGGTGCGGGATGGTCAGCTTGGCGATGGAGTCGTTGTTCTCGCTCACCGTCGCCACCAGATTCAGCTCGGATTGCGACTTGGTGTGGGACCCCAGATCGTAGTCGCTGCGGTTGGCGATGCCCTCGATTTCTTCAAAGCCCAGCGTGGGATAGTCGTACATCAGGTCATAGGTGCGCTTGGAATAGTGGGCCAGATCCTCGGGCGGCACGTCCAGAATCTCGATCTTGCTGCGCGGGATGCCCTGGGCTTCCCACCACGCCAGCCGTTTGTCCAGCCAGTGCTGATGCCAGTCCTCGTCGGTGCCGGGGACGCAGAAGAATTCAATTTCCATCTGCTCCAGCTCGCGCACGCGGAAGATGAAGTTGCGCGGCGTGATCTCGTTGCGAAAGGCCTTGCCGATCTGCGCGATGCCGAAAGGCAGGCGGCGCGAGGTGCTGTCCACCACGTTTTTAAAGTTGGTGAAGATGCCCTGCGCGGTTTCGGGGCGCAGGTAGCCGTAACTTTCCTCATCCGCCACCGGGCCGATGGTGGTCTTGAACATCATGTTGAAGGGCTTCGGCTCGGTCCAGTCGCCCACCTCGCCGGAAAAGGCGTCGCGCACCCCTGCCGCCTTCAGGACTTCAGAAGCCTTCGCGGGCTGCTTGATCAGGGCCGCCACCACCGCCGGAAAGTTACTCGCATCCTCGCCAATTCCGGCGGCCACTTTCTCAATTACGTCGGCCTTCTGATCCTTGACCAGATGGTCCAGCCGGTAGCGCTTGTTGTTCTTCTTGTTGTCCACCATCGGGTCAGAAAAGGTGGCCTCGTGGCCGCTGTGGCGCAGGACCATACGGTGCATGATGATGCTGGAATCCAGTCCCTCCATATCGTCGCGCTCGTAGACGTTGGCCCGCCACCACGCGGCTTTGATGTTGTTCTTCAGCTCCACGCCCAGGGGGCCGTAATCGTAAAAGCCTTGCAGGCCGCCGTAGATCTCGGACCCCTGAAAAATAAAGCCCCGGCGTTTGCACAGGCTGACCAGTTCTTCCATCGATGATGCGGGCATCTTGCGTCCTCCTTTACGGGCCTTGCCCCGCTGGAAGACAATAAAAACGCCCCAGACGGCACTTGCTCAGCCCGTCTGGGGACGCGAAAAAACTCCGCGCGGTTCCACCCCAGTTCCAGCGCGCGGCGGTCTGCCGCATTCTGGCCCTCTTTGAATCTTCAACAGCTCCCCGCCGCCCTTCACACGCTGCCGCCCACCTGACTTCCACCGTCTCAGGCTCGCTCTTAAGGGGCACATGCGCGCTACTCCTGCGGATCAACGCTGCGGGTATTGTGGCGCGGCGCGGGGGAGAGGGTCAAGTGGGCCGTCTGTTTCAGGGCACCCTGACCACCTGCGGCGTCAGTTTTCCCTGGCTGTCCACATGCATCAGCGCCAGCCTGCGCTGTCCGGGGTGCAGGTCAAGCTGATGGGCGGGCCTGCCCTGCGTATCTAACAAAATCCACAGGTCAGGCGTTTCCATGTGCCCGTGCAGACTGGCGCTGAATCCATCTGGAAGCAGCGGCAGGGTGCGGAGGCGTGCGCCGTTGTCGCTCTCTAGCCCCAGGGGATGCCACACCACTTCGTCGTTCACGGCGCTGGGCGTCAGGTCGGCGGCGCGGTTCTGTCCGCTCAGATACCGGGATGGGGTGGGCCGCGTGGCGTGCGAGAGCAGGACCTCCGCACCCGGCGGCCCGACGCTCAGCCACAGCCGCCCATGCCCGCGTAGCCAGCGTAGGTCTTCGGCCAGTTCGCCCGCCTCCCCCTTGCCTTTCCAGCCGTACGAGGCCGCCGCCTCTCTGCCGCCCACCCGCCACCACACGTCCATCAGGGGGCGGTGATCGTCCAAAACGCTGGCCATCGCCATCACCTCATGGTTGCCCAGCAGCACCTCGGCGCGGCCAGACCCGTGCAGTGCGCGCACCGTCGCCAGGATTTGCCGCGAGTCGTCGGGAGTGCCGGGCATCGTCCCGGCTTTGCGGGCCTCGCGGCGGCGCGGCGAATCGTCGATCAGATCGCCCAGAAAGGCCAGACGGCTGGCGGGGTGTCGGGCCGCCTGTTGTAGCGCCGCGTCCAACCGGGCCGCGTGGCCGTGCAGATCGGGGATGACCAGCCAGGAGCCGTCCCACTGCCGGGCGTGCCAGGGTGGGGCGGGCGCGATCATTCGGTCAGTTTAGAGGGGTGGATCAGTTGAGAAGGACGGTCCAGTTCAAGGGGTGGCCCGCATCTTCCTGCCCGTGAAGCTGAAGGCCAGCAATGCCGCGCCCACCACCAGCGCTGCACCCGCACCCCACACGAAGCCGTTGGCCGGGTGATCGGTGGGCGCGCTCAGCAGCAGTGGGCTGAGAAACTGCCCCAGAAACACGGCGCTGCTCATGCCCGCCACGATGCGCCCGCGCCACGCCGAGGGCGTGATGTCGGCCAGCCAGGTGTACAGGTTGGGCAGCACCAGTCCGCCGCCCAGCCCGGCCACGATCAGGCCCGGAACCACGGCGGCGATACTCTGCCCCTGCGACACGACGGCCCACCCCCCAGCCACCAGTCCAAAGCCCAGCGCCGCCACCTTGCGCGCATCGAAACGGCCCGAAAACCGCGAGTAGGTCAGCGAGGTGATGGCCGCCGTCAGCGTGAACGCGCCCAGCAGCAGGCCAGTGGCGGCGGGCGAGGCCCCCAGGAATTTCATCAGGAACGGCCCCTGCGCGGGCATCAGGTAAAAGATGACCATGTAGGCCAGGGCCAGCGCGTAGACCAGCCCGATGGCGCCCCAGGCGGTTTTGCCCTCTGGCTCGTGGCTGATGGGTGCCACATGTCTGCCTCTGGGCAGCCGGAAGACCAGCGGCAGGATCAGGAGCGAGATGAAGTAGATCGCGAAGGGCGCGCGCCAGCCTACCCCGGCCAGCAGGCCGCCCAGCGGCAGCAGCACCGCGCCGCCGAAACTGGTAAAGGCGGCCTGCTGGCTCAGGAACTTGCCGCGCGCGGGGCCAGTGAACAGGTCATTGACCAGCGCTCCGCCCGCCGTCATGGTCCCGGCCACCGCCAGCCCCAGAATGACCCGGCCCACCAGCAGCGCCCCCAGCGAGGACACGATCAGGCCGCTGGCCCCGCCCAGCGCGTACAGCAGCAGCGAGCCGATCAATATCGGCCTGCGCCCGAAACGGTCGGCCAGCACGCCGCTCAGCGGGGCAGAGAGGGCAATCGCCAGCCCCACGATGGTCAGCGCCAGCTTGACCAGAAGTTCGGCGTTCGGCTGGTCGGCAAAGTGCGCCTGCATGGCGGGCAGCGCGGGCGCGATGGTGGCCCCGGACATGATGGTCAGGGCCGCCAGCAGCAGCAGCGTCAGGCGGGTAGCGAAGTCGGGCGGGGCCGCACCGGACACAGAAGATGGGGGAGTGGCAGAGGCAACGCGGGTCATTGGCATGACTATAACTTCAAAAAGTCAAGCGGTGTGTCGATTGAAGCTGAAATCAACACTGCCGCCCAGAGGGCAGTTCTCGCTCACGGAGCTGTTGGCGACGATGGAGGCAGCTCCGCCCCTGGCAGCACCCAGACGTTCCTGAAACTGACCTTGCTGCCGTGGTCCTGCAACACGATGGGTCCGGGCGAATCGGCCTCCGGGTCACCCAACAGGGTGGAGGCACTCAGGGGCACGTCGTCCTGCACCTTCTCGCCGTTGAGGTACACCGTGGCGCGGGCGTCTCCGGTCTTCTGTCCATCTTCCCAGCGCGCCGCGCGGAATTCGATGTCGTAACTCTGCCATGTCCCGGACGGCAGGGCGGCGTTGCTGCGGGCGTCGTGCTGGCCGTAGATGGCCCCCAGATCATTCTGGCCCTCCAGCGTCGCCCCGAAGGAATCGAGAATCTGCACCTCGTAGCGGCCCTGGAGGTACACGCCGCTGTTGCCCCGGTCCTGCTCGGCCAGACCCGTGCGGCTGGCGGGCACCCGGAATTCCAGATGCAGCCGGAAGTCCCCGAAGCTGCCCCGCGTGCGCAGGTCATTGGTGTCCTGGGGGTCACTGCTGGGCTGAACGGTCAGCGCGCCGCCCTGCACCGGCCACCTCACGTCGCCCCCGCGCCGGTCCTGCCAGTCGCTGTTGACACTCTGCGCGGTGCTGGAACTCCCCAGCAGCACCTGTGCGCCCGGGGGCGGGGTCAGGTAGGCCAGTGGGCGCAGTTCGATGTCGCGGTAGGACACGGCTGCGCCCTCGGCCTGGAGGGCAATGCGGCCAGCAGTCAGGGCCGAGCCGTCCGGCGCGCGCAGGTGCGTGGCCTGCGCCGCGAGTTGCCCGTTGACGATCTGCGTGGCCTCGTCGCCGGAGACCACCAGTTCCAGCGTGTTCCAGCCCGGCAGCTCCTGTACGCCGCCCGCGCGGACCATGCGCCGATAACTGTCGGCCACGTTGCTGGTGGTCACGGGCTGGCCGAGGGGGTCATATTGCAACTCCTGCGCCCCCGGATCGCGGACGGTGGCCGTCAGGTTGCTGCCGCTTAGTTGCCACAGGTCCCCGGTGCCGCCTTCCAGAATCTGAAATTCCGCGCTGGCGGGCCAGACCCTGTCGGGGCCAGTGACGTGGTACAGCACGCCCGAATCCCGCGCATCAGCCGCACGCGGCGCGAACTTCTGCTGGTCCCAGCGGTAGTGCAGCCGCAGCCGGTAATTGGCATAGCGTTTGTCAGTGAGCAGGTAGCCGAACTCGCGCTCCCCGGCGGTGGGCGCAACGTTCAGCACGCGAAGCTCGCCGCCCTCGACTTTAAACACGCCTTCTGGATCGTTGCCCGCACCGCGCGAGGGCAGCCAGGAGGTCCAGCCACTCAGGTCCGTGCCGTTGAACAGCGGGGTCCAGGCGGTCTGGGGCTGAAGGGCGGGGGCCAGCTCATCCGCCGAATCGGGGAGTGCCGCCGTCCCCGACACCCCGGCGCAGGCCGAGAGCGTTCCGCCCAGCAGCAGTGCCAGACCGATACGGCGCACTCGCTGCCACAGCAGGTCTGTGGGGGGCGAGTGGGCAGAAGGGAAAGTGTCGGGCATGGATCTCCTCGAATGAAACTCGGCGGGTTCTGCTGGGATGGCAGGGGCAGGCAGAATGGCAGCGGCGGGCAGCACAGCTCACCCATGCTTCCCTACTTTAGTGAGAAGCACTGTCCAGTCCGGCTCAGATTGGGTTGGCTGACCTGATGGTTCCGTTCATTCGGCGCGCGGCCCCGGTCACAATTCCATCCGAGGCAGAACCCCATTCAGGGCAGAATCTTCCCTGGATTGAGCAGTCCCGCCGGGTCCAGCAGCGCCTTGATGCCGCGCATCAGCCCCAGCGTGTCGGCGTGTTCGCGGGCCAGATAGGCGCGTTTGTGCAGCCCGACGCCGTGTTCCCCGGTGCAGGTGCCGCCGCGTGCCAGCGTCTCGGTGATCATCGCGTCGTAGACCGCGTTGACTTTTGCCCACGTTTCCGCATCGTCGGGTAGCGCGTGGAACAGCACATGAAAATTACCGTCCCCGACATGCCCCACGATGCTGGCGTCCAGTCCCGCCGCATCTGCCTCGTGCCGGGTAAATTCCACCACCTCCGGCAACTGGTGCAAAGGTACACACAGGTCCGTGGTCATGTTGACGTGGCCGGGATTGAGTGCGGTGATGGCGTAATAGGCGTGGTGGCGGGCCTCCCACAGTTTTGCGCGTTCCTCGGCGCTGTGGGCGGCGTGCAGGCCCATGCCCCCGCCGTCCGTGACCAGTTCGCGGCACAGGTCCAGTGCCTCGGCCAGCGCCGTTTCACTGGGAGAGGCCAGCTCGATCCACAGCGTCGGCGCTTCGGGAAAGTCGGTGCCCTTGTGAACGTTGACGGCGTGAATCTGGCGTTCGTCAATCAGCTCCAGTCGCTCGGGTTGCAGCGCCGCGGCCATGATGTCCACCGCACAGCGAGCGGCGGCCCCCAGCGAGGCAAAATTGGCCCGCAGCACCACCAGATTGGCAGGCAGCGGCCACAGCTTGACCGTCAGTTCGGTGATCACACCCAGTGTTCCTTCCGCACCGATAAACAGGTTCTTGAGGTCATATCCGGCGCTGGTCTTCCTGGCCTTGCTGCCCACCCGGATCACCTCGCCGGAGGCCAGGGCCACCCGCAGTTCCAGCACGTTGTCGCGCATGGTGCCGTAGCGCACCGCCGCCGTGCCGCTGGCGTTGGTGGACGCCATGCCGCCCAGACTGGCCTCTGCGCCGGGATCAACGGGGAAAAACAGACCCAGATGGCGAATCTGGCGGTTCAGTTCCGGGTAGGTCAGGCCCGGCTGCACGGTGGCCTGGAAGCCGCCTGCCGCCACCTCCAGCACGGCCTTCATGCCGCTCACGTCCAGCGACAGCCCGCCGTTTACCGGCACCACCTGTCCCTCAAGGCTGCTGCCCACCGCGAACGGCACCACCGGAAAGCCGTGTTCGGAGGCCAGTTTCAGTGCGTCCACCACGTCCGTCTCGCTCTGGGCGAACAGAACGGCGTGTGGCAGGGCAGATTCCTGGCGGCTCTCGTCGCGGCCATGCGATTCCAGGGCAGCGGCGGTGGTGTCCAGCTTCTCGCCAAAATGGGCTTTTAAGGCGTCCAGGGCGGCGGGGGAGAGGGTATCGGGGCGGGGGAGGGTGGGGGTCATAGATCGGGAAAATATGGCTGACCGTGAGGCACAGCTTGAAAAACGAGCGTCTCAGTATTTAGCGTGTAAATTCCAATATGTTTATCCATCAAATCAGTTGCCAATCTAATTTCAGAGTGGGCATTATCTTGATAAACTTGCTTAGCCAACACAAAGCCCCAAAAATCACTCGGCTCAGCAAGAAGGTGAACAACGGGCGAATCTTCCCAAGTTTGTCCGACGCTCACGGTCTCGTCAAAACGTTGAAGGTCGCAGACCATAATTCCGCAACCGACAACAACCGCATACCGCTCATCCCAAGTGATCAGAGCCGCTTCTGGATTTCCATACATATATCCGACCTCCCAACGACGACCATTAGCATCACGGATTTCAATATATTCAAAGTCAGACCAGATAGAATAATTGCCAGACTCAACTAATTTTCTTGACGTATCAATCGTCATCTCACCACTTCCCGCTGCCAACTGTTCAATAACTCCAGCGCCTGCATCGGCGTCAGGCGGCCCAGGTCCAGCGCGGCCAGTTCGCGGGTTAGTCGGCCATCGTCGCTGCCGGTGTTCAGGGCGGTCAGCAGGCGGGCGGCGCGGGCGGTCACGGGGGCAGGAAGGCCCGCCAGCCGCGCGACTTCCACACCGTAGCTCTGGCGGGCCGCGCCGGGGATGACCTGATGGTAGAAGGTCAGGCCGCCGCGTCCATCGTGCGCGCTGGCATCCTCCTCGGCGGCGACGTGCAGGTTGATCAGGCCGGGATGCTCGCCTTCCAGCCGCGTCAGCTCAAAATAGTGGGTGGCAAACAGCGTGTGCGCGCCTGTCGCGTGCAGATGTTCCAGCGCTGCCTGCGCGATGGCGAGGCCGTCCAGCGTGGAGGTGCCGCGCCCCACCTCGTCCAGAATCACCAGACTGCGGGCCGTGACGCCGTGCAGGATGGCCGCGAGTTCGGACATCTCCACCATGAAGGTGCTGCGCCCGCCGGCCAGATCGTCCGACGCGCCAATTCGGGTGTGAATGGCGTCATAGACGGGCAGATCGGCCCCGTCTGCTGGCACAAACGAGCCGATCTGGTGCAGCAGCGCGCAGATGGCAACCGTTCGCAGGTAGGTGGACTTGCCTGCCATGTTCGGCCCAGTCAGCAGCAATGTGGTGCGGCCCGCGCCCAGGATGGCGTCGTTGGGAACGAACTTGCCCCCGGTGGCCTGCTCTACCACCGGATGCCGGGCCTGAATCAATCTGGCCCCACCGCCGTCTGCGGTCTGCGGGCGTGTCCAGCCGCAGTCCACGGCGATCTCGGCCAGGGCCGCCAGCACGTCCAGTTCGGCCAGTGCGCCCGCCGCCTCCGAGAGAGCCTCCGCGTGCGCGGTCAGACCGTCGCGCAACTCGGTAAAGACTTCCAGCTCCAGCCGCCCCGCCGCCGCTTCCAGCCGGGCGATCTCGCGCTCGCGTTCACGCAGATCGGGGCGCGTAAAACGGGCGCGGTCCTTGAGGGTGGCGATCTGGCGGTAGTCGGAGGGGACTTTGGACAGGTGTGGCCCGGTGACTTCCAGGAAATAGCCGAAGACGTTGTTGAAGCCGACTTTCAGGTTGCCGATGCCCGTCCGCGCCCGCTCGGAGATTTCCAGTTCGGCCAGCCAGGCGCGGTGGCCCACGGCCCCGTTTCTCAGCTCGTCCAGTCCACCGTGGAAGCCGTCGCGGATCAGCCCGCCGTCCCCGGCGCGGATAGGCGGATCGTCCACCAGTGCGGCGCGGATGCGGGTCACGACTTCAGGCAGTCCGGCGAGGCGGGCGCGGACGCCGCCCAGCAGCCCGTCCAGTCCGTCCAGCAGGCGCACGGCTTCTGGCAGCAGCTCCAGCGTGCGGGCCAGCGAGGCGACTTCGCGCGGGGTGGCGCGGCGGGTGGCGACTCTGGCCGAGAGGCGTTCCAGATCGTGCGCGCGGTACAGCAGTGAGCGCACGCCATTTCGCAAGTCGGCGGCGCGGGTCAGGGTTTCCACGCTGTCCAGGCGGGCGCGGATGCTCAACTCGTCCAGCAGGGGCGCACGCAGCCAGGCCCGCAAGCGTCGCCGCCCCCCCGCCGTGCGTGTTTGAGACAGCACGTCCATCAGCGTGACGCCGCCCGGAGCCTGCGCGGTGAACAGTTCCAGCGCCCGCACCGCCGCCTCGGGCAGGCGCATATGCGCCCCCGGCTCAAAGCGCACCGCGCGGCGCACCATCCCCAACTCGCCCTGCTGCGTCACCCGCGCGTAGCCCAGCACCGCCCCGCAGGCCCGACGCAGCGCCGCCGAGGTCAGGCTGCCCGGCACCTCGCCCAGCACGGCCTTCAGCTCGTCACAGCAGCCCGCCTCCTCAAAGTTGGCGGGGGAGAGCATCACCGGAAAACGGGTCTGGAAGTCCGAGAGCAGCGCCGGATTTCCCGACAGTTCGGGGGCCAGCAGCACCTCGCGCGCCCGCCAGCGCGACAGTTCGTCGTACAGCGCCGAGCGGGTGTGGAAGGCAGCACAGCGGAATTCGCCGGTACTCACGTCCAGCAGGGCCAGCGCGTAGCCGTCCCCGGTGGCTACCGCCGCCAGATAGTTCTCGTCGGCGCTGAGATGCCGCTCCTCGGTGACGGTGCCGGGGGTCAGCAGTTGCGTGACCTTGCGCTCCACCAGGCCGCTGCCGGGTTCCTCCACCTGATCGGCCACCGCCACGCACACGCCCGCCGCCAGCAACCGCTCCACGTTGTTGTCCAGCGCCCGCAGCGGAATCCCAGCCATCGGCGTGCTGAAATCCCGGCTGCTCTTGTGGGTCAGCGCGATTCGCAGCAACCGGGCGGTACGTTCGGCGTCCTCACCGAAGGTTTCGTAGAAGTCGCCCACCTGAAACAGCAGGATGGCGTGCGGGAGCTGCGCGGCCACCTCGTCGCGCATCTTCACGTACTGCTCCAGCATCGGCGGCAGCGCCCCGTTCCCGGTTCCCTTCAACACGTTCTGAGCCACCCGCATATGGGGGGCAGCATAGCGGGCGCGGCTGGCGGGCATGGAGAGCTGGGCGGCAATGGCCCGAAAAAAACCCGCGCCGGATGGGAGCGGGTGGTGCTGTGTATTCGTGTATTCGTGGCCCGCTCACATCTGATGACGAGATTTTACGTCTTGGCCCTATACGTCGCAACCGAAGGCACGTAACAGGTCAAGCTCGGTGATGGGCGGCGCGCCGGAACGGGGTGAGGTGGCCAGGCCATGCTGATGGTCAGACTGGTTCAACAGCACGGGGACCATCGGGGCGGCGCGGACGGGGCTGAAGAGGGAACGAAAACGGCGAATCCAGACATTCATGTCAGACACCTCGCTAAATTGGACCTGGGACAGACTGTAGTGGGGAACCTCTCAAAATTTTCTGACTGTGTGAATTTTACGGCTCTCAGTCACTGTTTTACTGCATGCCATCTTTCAGTAAGCGTCACCCAGGGTTGGTTTTTTGGTCATGCGGCTCTCAAGGTGGCTCCAGTCCCGTAAAATGCGGCATCATGGCCTACGATTCCCGCATGGGTTACGACCCGGACCGCAAATTGACCGACGGCGACGTGCATGACCTCAAACCCGCCGGATGGTGGGGCGATGACGGTCTGCTGTTCCGCGAATTCACCTTTGACAGTTATCAGGCCGGGGTGGATTTCGCCGTGCAGGTGGCGGCGCTGGCCGAGGAACGGGGACACCACCCGGACATTCACATTTTTTACAGGCGGGTCAAGCTCAACTACTTCACCCACGATGCGGGCGGCGTGACGGGGGCGGATATCGCGGGCGCGCAGGCGGTCAACGATCTGTTTGATCTGGCAGCCAGACCCGAAGGTGGCGCGGAGGGTTGAAACTCAGCATCCCCGACGCCGATACCCTGTGGGACAGTCTGCCGCCTATGCGGCGGCACCAGCAGATGTTGACCGTGGGGCCAGAGCATCTGGACGAGATGGACCATGTCAACAACACGGTGTATCTGGTGTGGTGCGAGGGGGTGGCCCGTGCCCACGCGGACCGGCTGGGCATGGGTACAGGGGCGCTGCGTGCGCTGGGGGCGGTGCCGGTGGCGCGGCAGCATGTGATCAATTACCACCGTCCGGCGCTGCTGGGGGACCGGGTGCGCGTCCGCACGGCGCTGACCGTTCATGCGGGGCTGCGGAGTGTGCGTGCCTACACCATTGACCGCCTGAACAGCAGCGACCCAGCGGACCTCGGCGTTCGGCTGGCCGAATGTCAGACCGAATGGGTCTGGGTGGACCCTGTGACAGGCCGCCCCCGCCGCGCCCCCGCCGAGGTGATAGACCGCTTCGGCTTCGGGGTTCAGCAGCTTCACGAGAGGCAATAAAAAATGAGACTTTTACCACGTCCCTGACGAACAACAGGAACACTGTACTCGGGTTCTGCCTGCGGATGGCCCAGCGCTCGCTTTGCCCGGCTCGACAGAGCGTAATCCCTGCTCTACCCAATCAAGAAAAATAGGCATTTTGTTGCATTCCCAACAGTTAAAGTCCAGAATAGAGGTCTATGAAATTGCGGACCCTGGGAAGGCTGTCCGTGGAGGGCAGCACTTTCCGCCGTCAGAAGGTGCTGTTGCTCCTGGCGTATCTGTGTGTCGAGGGACCGCAGCCACGCCGCCGTCTGGCCGATCTGTTCTGGCCGGAAGCGGCCAATCCCATGAACAGTCTGGCGCAGCATCTGGTGCATCTGCGCACGTTGCCCGGCGCGGTGCAGGAGGAAGGCAGCCGCGTGGAGGCGGGTGCGGAGGTCTGCTGCGACGTGGGCGAGCTGCGCCGACTGGCCCAGGGCAATCATCTGGAAGCGGCCACGGCGCTGTACGGCGGTCCCTTTCTGGACATGCTGAATATTCCACTGGGCGCGGATCTGGAGGAATGGGTCTATGAAACGCGCGAGACGCTGGCCCGCGAGGTCCGGGGGCTGTGGCTGAATCTGGCGGCGGGGGCAGCGGCGCACGGGCGCTCGGCCTTTGCTGGAGAACTGGCCGCCCGCGCCCTGAACGTGCCGGGCGCGCCGCCCCCCGACGAGCTGGAGCTGCCCCGTCTGCATCACCTGCTGCACCTGGCCGGACATCCACTGGCCGAGGGTATTGAGCGCGAGGCGCATGTGCTGGGCCTGACGCTGGGGGTGGCCCCCGAACTGGCGGCGGCTCCGTTCATGGGCCGCGAGCAGGAAATGGAGCAGCTTGCGCGCCTGGGGGCCGGGGAGGTGGCCTGGATCAGCGGTTCCGGTGGCATGGGCAAGAGCGCCCTGCTGCTGGCCCTGGCCCGTGCGGGTGGCTGGACCGTGCTGACGGCCTGTGCGGACCGTTCCTACGGCACGCTGGAACCGCTGGCGAGGCGTGACGCGCCGCTCAGTTCCGCTGCCCCGCTGGCCCCATTGCGTGACCCGTCCCTGCGCGTGGCGGTAGATGACTGGGAGGGCACGGACGACGCCACACAGGCCGCCCTGGTCCTGGCCGCCCGCCAGCGTCCCGGCGCGGCGCTGGTGATCGTCTCACGCCGCTATCCCCCTTTCGATGTGGACCTGCATCTGGAACTGGGGCCGCTGCCCCCGGAGGCCCTGGCCGATCAGCCGGGGCTGCATGCCCTGACCGACGGTCACCCGCTGCTGGTGGGTGCAGCGCTGTCGGGTGAGGCGTTGGACGGACGCCAGGGAGCCAGAATTCGCGCCCTGCCCCCGGTGGCCCGCGACGCCTTTTTGCTGCTGGCCTTGCAGGAAACGCCGGACCTGCGCGCCACGTCCCGCGCGCTGGGTCTGAACGCCTGCGACTTTGCCCTGATCCTGAGCCGCCTGACCCTGGAGGGCCTGATCCGCGAGAACGGGCAGGTCTATGCTGCTGCCGTCGCGCGCGAGCGGATCGAACGCATTCACGTTCAGGCCCACCTGCTGCACCTCAAGCTGGCCCGCGTCATGCCGGAGGAAACGGCTTGGCCCCATTATGCCGTCGCCCGTGACCTGTGGGAAGACGCCGATGAGGACCGCGCTGCCCACGCGGCAGTCCTGTGCGCCGAGACCCGCCTGGAACGCGGCTATCCCGGCGAGGCGGTGGCCCTGCTGGACTCTTTTCCCCACCGCCCCGAACTGGCTGTGCCGCACGCCTGGGCCTTGCTGGGCGCGGGGCGCTACGCCGAGGCGCTGGCCCGCCTGCAAAAGCTGGAAAGTGCCCGGCAGGCCGAGGGAGCCGTGAGCGTGGCCCGCGCCACCGCCCTGGTGCGCCTGGGACGCCATGAGGAAGCTGCCGCGCTGGCCCATGAAGTCAAAGGGAGCGGGCCAGAAGCGGCGCGGGCGGCGAGTGTGTTGGCCAATGCTGCCAACATCCGGGAAGCCTGGGATGAGGCGCGGCGTTATGCCCAGATTGCGTCTGATCTGTGGCAACTCGGCGGAAACGAAAAGGAACGACTGGGCGAGCTGGTGCTGGTGGCAAAGATGAAAGTTCGCCTGGGCGCTGCGCCCGCCGAGGCTTTCCGGGACGTGCTGGAAAGTTCCAGGGGGCTGCCCAGCATTCGGGGAACGGCGCTGGTGAATTACGCCCAGGCACTGATTGATGTCGGTCAGGCCGAGACCTCTGATGGCGTCATGGAGGAGGCAATTGCAGAGTTGACGGCGGCAGGCGACCGGCTGGGCCTGGCCTCGGCGTATATCAATCTGGGGGTGCGCCGTCACCTTCAAAGCCACCTCACGGAGGCCGCAGTCCACTACCGCCAGGCACTGGGCGTCCTTGCTGGAACAGGCGGTATCCGGCAGATGGGCCTGGCCCTGGGAAATTTAAGCGAGATCAAGGGCGATCTGAGCGCCTTCGAGGACACTCTGGCAATGCTGGGCCGGGCTGGCCAGCATGAACTGGTGGACCACATCCGGCGAAACGCCAACGTCGCCACCCTGTCCCCTGTCCGCTCCCTGCGCTCCTGACCCCGGTCATGGCCTGATCACGGCGGTGGGCGCACCTTGACTCCCGTGGAGGTACAAATGTTTGGACTGAAGAGATTCGCCGTGTGGCGGTGGCTGGTGGCGGGCTTGCTGTGCGTGCTGGGCGCGGTGATGACGGCCTGTGGAAACCCGGGCAACCCAGGCGTGAAACCGCCCGAAGAGGGGCAGGCCCGCGTGTTTCCTTTGATCGCCGCTCCAGGCGATCCGGTCTGGTTGCTGGACGCGCCGCGCGACGCATCACCACAGGGCAAGGTCCGGGTGGGCGGCCAGACGGCGGAGTACATCACGGACGCGGTCTCGGGCTGGCTGCGTTTCGAGGTGCCGCGAAAGGCGGGCGGTGGTCCCCAGCCCATCGAGTTCGTGGGTCTGTCGTCGCCGGGACTGAACCTGAGCCTGACGGTGTTGCCCCCGGAGTCGGCCTTGCAGGACACCGTGCTGTACGCCGCCGCATCTGATCTGGCGGACATTCAGAAGACCTACCGCGACAGGTTGAATCGGCTGCTGGCCGACTGCAAAGGCTCCTGCCCCTCAGAATTGACGAACACCATTGAGCGCCTGTCTGCCCTGAAATTGCCAGAATTTCAGCCGCTCCTCTCAGGCCGCACGCCCGGCAAGCAGGCGCTGGCCTCCACCTCGCGTCCAGAGCTGAACATTTCAAAATTTCCTTCTCCAGCCCCCCAGCCCCAGCCAAGCCAGTTCTGTGGACAGGTGGCCGGTGTGCTGCCGTCCTCCGGCTTGCGTACAGGACAGGTTATCTCGCTGCTGAACCTGCTGTTTGGGGGAAGTCTGGGCACCGATCCCTCCACGTCCGGTCATCCCACCCAGGCCCCCTACCAGGACGGGCCGCCCAGCGCCATCATCAAGAAGTTCCTGGACGCCCCGACTGGCAACGGCAAGGGCGTGGTCATTCATGTGCTGGACACCGCCAGCAATTCTGGTGACCCTTTCGTGATGCAGAGCGACGTGAACTACTACAACACCATTTACAAGAATCGGCCCTACCATGGCTCCATCGCCGGTCAGGTGGCGCAGGTGGTCTCTCCTGGCGCGACGCTGGACTACCAGCAAATCTGCGACAAGAACGGCGACTGTTCCACCTTGAACACCATCAAGGCCCTCTGCGCCGTGGCCGAGGAAGCCCGCAAGGGTGGCAAGCATGTGGTCAACCTGAGCGCGGGCGGGGCCTATCCGACGCTGGGCCTGCTGTGGGCGCTACGTGAAGTGGCGGCGGCAGGTGTGCCCACGGCGGCCTCGTATGGCAACAGCGACGACTGCGCCGGGCTGGTGCCGGGGGACCGTTGCAACCATTTCCCGGCGGACTGGAGCGGAAGCTTCGCCACTTCGGCTGATCCCAAAGCCCCTACCCTGCTCCTCAGTGTGGCGGGCTGGGATGTGGCCACCCTGCAAATGGCGACGTACAACCGGGGCATGCTGTCGCCCGGTGTGATCACGCCGCCGCCCAGCGTGCAGGCCCCAGGCGAGTTCTGGTTCGGTGGACTGCCCTACTTTGGCTCCAGCTTTGCCGCGCCAGTGGTTTCGGGCGTGCTGGCCAACTGGATGGCCTGCAAACCGGGCATGCCGTTCCTCCCATTCGTGAACACGCCGGGGCAGTTGCCGTTGCCGCTGAGCGTGGTGCGCGCCTGTCCTTGACCGGGAAATAGAGCCAGTAAAAAGCCCCCTTCCAGTTTGGAAGAGGGGCTTTTTAGAGAGGAACTTTAGACGCTGATCTCGGCAAACCTCGCGTTTTCCTGAATGAACAGCTTGCGCGGGGCAACTTCATTGCCCATCAGGTCCTCGAAGACCTCATTGGCGACGATCAGGTCCTCGATGCCCACGCGCTTCATGGCGCGGGTTTCGGGGTTCATGGTGGTGTCCCACAGTTGATCGGCGTTCATCTCGCCCAGGCCCTTGAAGCGCTGGATGTCGTATTTCTTGCCTTCCTTGTTGGCGGCGGCAACGGCCACTTTCAGGGCGCTCTCGTCGTACAGGTAGGCCCCCTTCTTCTCACGGCCCACCGTGATGCGGTACAGCGGCGGCTGGGCAATGTACAGGTAACCCGCCTCCACGACGGGGCGCATGTAGCGGTAGAAGAAGGTCAGCAGCAGTGTGGCGATGTGCCCGCCGTCCATGTCTGCATCGGTCATGATGATGATCTTGTGGTAGCGCAGATTGGACAGGTCAAAGTGCATCCGGTCCCCGGTCCCCTCCACACCCGCGCCGATGGCGGCAATCAGTGCCCGGATTTCCGCGTTCTTGAGGATCTTGTTTAGCTCGGCCTTTTCCACGTTCAGGATCTTGCCGCGCAGGGGCAGGATGGCCTGGAAGCGCCGCTCACGCCCACCCTTGGCGCTGCCGCCCGCGCTGATGCCTTCCACGATGAACATCTCGGACTCGGCGGGGTCCTGGGAAGAGCAGTCGGCCAGCTTGCCGGGCAGATCGTCGTTTTCCAGCGGGTTGCTGCGGCGCACGATGTCTCTCGCCTTGCGGGCAGCCTCGCGGGCGCGGGCGGCCTCGGCGGCCTTCTCCACGATGGTCTTGCCCACCTTGGGGTTCTCTTCCAAGAACTCGGCGAACTTCTCGCCCACCACGGCGTTCACCGCCGTCTGGGCCTCGCTGTTCAGCAGCTTGACCTTGGCCTGAGACTCGAACTGTGGCTCGCCGAGTTGCACGCTGACCACGCAGTAGATCCCTTCGAGCAGATCGTCGCCGCTGGGAACGGGGTTCCCGGACTTGATCATGTTCTTGTCTTTCGCGTACTTGTTCAGGATGCGTGTGTAAGCCGTCTTGAAACCGGTCAGCGGCGTGCCGCCGTCACGGGTACGGATCATGTTGGCGTAGGTCAGAATGTTGTCGCTGGCATAGGTGTTGGCGTGGATGAACGCCACTTCCACCACCACGTCGCTGTGGGTACCGCGCATCACGATGGGCTGGTCATACAGCAGCTTGGTGTCGTCGGTGACGAGGGCACGGGCGAAGTTGGCGATGCCGCCCTGCTCGTAGAACACTTCCTCACGCACCTCTCCAGCGTGCAGTTCGGTGCGCTCGTCGCGAACGACGATTTTCAGACCAGTCAGGTAGGCCAGCTCCCGCAGGCGGCCCCGGATGCGGTCATAGGAAAAGGCGTTGTCGAACTCCTTGAACACGCCCGCATCGGGGTGGAAGCTGACCTTGGTGGCCCAGGTCACGTCACTGGGGGTGTCACCCAGCACTTCCAGTGGCGTGGTCACCGCGCCCTGCTCGAAGCGGATGTGATGCAGCTTGCCGCCCTTGTTGACGGTCACGTCCAGGTAGGTACTCAGCGCGTTGACCACGCTGGAGCCGACGCCGTGCAGGCCGCCAGACACCTTGTAAGCGCCCTGGCCGAACTTGCCTCCGGCGTGCAGCTCGGTAAAAATCACTTCAATGGCAGGGCGGCCCTCGGATTCCATCATGTCCACGGGAATGCCGCGCCCGTTGTCGGTCACGGTGGCGCTGCCGTCGGCGTGCATGATGACGTGGATCTCGTCGGCGAAGCCAGCGGTGCCCTCGTCGATGGCGTTGTCGATGATCTCGGTCAGCAACTGGTGGTAGCCGTCCACGCCCGTTCCGCCTTGCACGTACATGCCGGGGCGTTTGCGAACCGCCTCCAGCCCTTTCAAGACGGAGATATCGGCGGCGGTGTACTCGGCACCCGGCCCGCCCACGACGCGGGACTGGGTTGGTGAAGTTTGGGCAACTGGAGCAGTGTTCTGGTCTTTAAGTTTGGTCATTTGACTCCTGCGGCGCACACCCGGCTTTGACGCGGGCTTACGCCAAATTGAGAGGAGAGGGTTGATTGGGACTGATAGGCGCTCAGGGACGCCCTTTCTCGCTACTCAGTATACTACAGCAGTTGAAATAGGTCAACAAAATTACGTGTATAGCATAATAAAGAGATGGAGTTTGGAAGGTGTGAAAAGGCCGTGCTGGCGGTGGATTCTGGGCATTGTTGGGATGACTTCGGTCTGCCCTGGAATGCTGGTTGGGACTGTTCCCCGACGCCCCTATTTTTAGGGGTCTGGCAGACTGTGAAAAACGCGGCTCCTGCATCTCCGAAGAGAATGGGGGCCGCGCTCTTGGTGTGGTTCTTCGGCTGGTCTTCCTGGCCTGTCTTACTCTGTGCCGCCCGTGCCCCTGCGGCCCCGGCGGCGGCGGCGGCGTTTGGCGTCGTCACTCTGGGCCGCGCTGGTCTGGGCTGGCTGCGCGGCTGCGGTCTGGGCCTGGGCGGGCGGTGCGGCCTGACCCTGCGGGGTGCTGCTTCCCTGTGAACTGCTCTGGCCTCCGCGCTGACCCTGCGGGCGTCCGTTGGGGCGCTGGACCGCTCCCCGGTCACTCCCGCCCCGCGTGTGGCCGCGCTCGCCGCGCGCCGCACTGCCCCGGTTGTTGCTGCCGCGCTCCTGCACGCCGCGCCCGCCCCGGTTAAAGTCCCGGCGTCCACCGCCATCGTTGCCGTCGTCGGGCGGCATGTTTTCCATGGTCCAGTCGCCGAAATACATGCGCTGCACGGTGATGTTCACGGGGCGCAGGTGTTCGTTGCGGGGACGCTCCAGCGTGACCACGCGCCGCGCGCCGCGCCGGGGGCCGGCGCTGCCCCCACTGTTGCCGCCGACTTCACCGCCTCCATTGCCGTCCATGCTGACGCCGCCGAAGGTGCGGCCCTGGCCCCGGCCCTGGTTGCCCTGGCCTGCGCGCCCACGTCCGCCCTGGCGGGGGGAAGCGTCGGCAGAGGACGAGGCGGCGGGGGCCGGGTCTTCCAGCGTGAATTTGCGCGGCTCGCTGACGGGCACGCTCTGTAATTTCTCGCGCTTTTCCTGCTCGCGGTCATCGCGGCGGCGGGCGCGGGGTTTGACGGGTGAATCCATGTCGTTCTCCTCATTGAAGTTGCCGGGTCGGTAGTCCGGGTCGGTGGGGTCGGCCAGCGTGAAATCGGTTTGGCGGGCCAGCGGCTTGACGGTGCTGATGGTGACGTTGACGCTGTCACCCAGGCGAAAGCTCTTGCCCCGGCTGCGGCCCTTGAGCATCTGCGCGTCTTCCAGGTACATGTAGTAGTCGTCGTCCAGGTTGCTGATGTGCAGCTTGCCTTCCACGCCGTTGTCCAGCATGACGTACAGCCCGCTGGCCACCACCCCTGACACGTTGCCGGGGAACGACTCACCCAGATGTTCCTGCGCCCACTTGGCCTGGTAGTACTTGGTCAGGTCCCGCTCGGCCTCGGACGCCGTGCGTTCGCGTTCGCTGGTGTGGTCCCCCATGCCGGGCAGACGGCCCTGAAGCAGTGCCACCTCACGGTTGCCCGCCTTGAGTTCCCCGCTCAGGATGCCCTTAATCACGCGGTGGACCAGCAGATCGGGATAGCGGCGGATAGGGGAGGTGAAGTGCAGGTACTCGTCGAACGCCAGTCCGAAGTGGCCCAGGTTCTCGCCCGAGTACTTGGCCTGCTGCATGGAACGCAGCAGCAGCGTGTTGACGACGCTCTCGCGGTTGGTGCCGCGCACTTCCTTCAGCACGGCCTGATACGCCTGGGGCGTCGGCTCGCCGCCGGGGAAGGCGAAGCCCAGCCGCCCGATGGCCGCCGTCACGTCCTGGAAGCGTTGCAGGGTGGGTTCCTCGTGGATGCGGAACAGGGCGGGGATGTCGCGCCCAATCAGGAAACGGGCCACCACCTTGTTCGCCAGCAGCATCAGGTCCTCGATCATGCCGCGCGCGGTTTCCTCGCGGATCGGGATCAGCTCCATGCGCCCGTCTTTGCCCACGTCCACCTTGACCTCGCGCATCTTGAAGTCCAGGGATCCCTCGCGCAGCCGCTTCTGGCGCAGCTTTGTGGTGATCTTGAGCAGGAGATGCAGGTCTCCTTCCAGATTGCGGGCCGTCTCGGGCAGGGTGGCCGTGGCCTCGCTGTAAGCCTGCACCTCGTCATAGGTCAACCGCGCCTTGGAGTTGATGACGCTGGGCGCGATCTTGACGTCCAGAATCTCACCCTCGGCGGACAGCTCAACTAAAGCCGTCAGCGTGAGACGGTCCTGATCGGGCACCAGGCTACACACGCCGTTGCTGAGGTGTTCGGGCAGCATGGGCAGCACGCGGCCCGGCAGATACACGCTGGTGGCGCGGGCAAAGGCTTCCTCGTCCAGCGGCGTGCCTTCCTGCACGTAATGGCTCACGTCCGCGATATGCACGCCCACCACGAAGTTGCCTTCTGGCGTGGGCTGGATATGAATGGCGTCGTCAAAGTCCTTGGCGTCGCGCCCGTCCACCGTGAAGATGTTGTACCCGCGCAGGTCCAGGCGGCCATGCAGGGCTTCCGCCGGAATCTCGACTGGAATGGCCTCGGCCTGCTCCAGCACAGGTTCAGGGAACTCGCCGCGCAGACCGAACTTGACGATCACGGCTTCCGTCTCGGTTTCGGGATCGTCCTCGGCTCCCAGCACGCGCGTGACCTGACCGAACACCTCGTCCTCGCCAGTGTTTTCGGGCCAGAACAGTTCGGTGACGACCCGTGCGCCCGCCTCTAATTCCTCAATGCCTTCAGGCAAAACAAGGATGCGGTGACGGGCGCGGTGGTCATCCGGCTTGAGGATCGGGTGGCCGTGGCTGTATTCCAGCGTGCCGACGAGCTGCTTGTAGGCACGCTGCACGATCCGCACGACGCTGGCGCGGGGGCTGCCGTCGCCCTTCTGCCCGCGCCGGGGACTGCCGCCGCCCCGCCCACCTTCACTGCGTCCGCTGTCGCCCCGGCCTTCCATCCTGACCAGCACAATGTCGCCGTTCCAGGCTTCCAGCGTCTGCTCGGCGGGAACGTAGAAATCATCGCCGCCGCTGTCGGGAATGACGAAGCCAAAGCCCGCCGCCGACGCCTGGAAGCGCCCACGCACCAGGCTCATGGCCTCGGGCAGCCCGTAGGTCTTCTTGCGGGTGCGGATGACCTGTCCCTCGTCCGTCAGGGTGTCCAGCAACTCTTCCAGCTCGCGCCAGCCGCCAATGCGGTTGATGGCCTGGCGCGTAAAGGTGCGTTCCAGATCACGCACATGCACGGGCCGTCCCAGCTTGCGGAGCTGGGCGATGACCAGTTCGCGCTCGGGGCTGAGGGGCTGGATTTCTTCTTGCGGCTCAGCCGCTGCTTCGATGGCCGCTGTCTCGGTTACTTCCGCTTCGGGCTGGATTTCCTCTAGAGGCGTCGGCTGGGCGCGCTTGCCCCGGCCCCCACGTCCGCGCGTCTGTGAACGGGGCTTGGGGGCCGGCTGCGCCTCGGAGGCTTCCTGTACGGCGTGCGTGGAGTCCACCGCCGGGACCGCTTCGGAGGCGGAGACGATCTGCACGGCATGCGTGGCCTTCGGTGCCATGTCCACTGCTTCCACGCCGTCCAGCATTTCGGGCAGGGGAGAGTCGGACAGCGCCTTCCGGCGGCCCCGCGTCTTCCTGGGAACTTCCAGAATCAACGGATCGGTTGCTGCCTCAACTGTTTCTGGCTCAACGGCTTCCCGCTCAACTGCTTCTGGCGCGGACTCGGCCTGTCTGGGTTTGCGGCCCCGACGGGCGGGTTTAAGGGCTTCAGCTTCTGGAGCAGTTTCCTCGGCGGCAGCCTGCACCACGGGGGTTTCCATCACGGGGGGTTGTGCGGGCGCACTGGCCTCATCAGCTTCAATGAGAGGTAGAGCCTGGGCGGCAGCTTTGCGGCCCCGCCGTCTGGGGGCTTCGGTCTGAACTTCAGGAGTCCTGATTTCTGGGACTTCCGGCTCAGTCTGGACTGCGGGAGCGGCCTGCGCCTTTGCGGCAGGGGCTTTGCGCGGCTGCCTGGGCTTTTTGGCGGGGGTGGCTTCGGCGGCGGGTTCCTCGTTCGCAGCGACTGTCTCAAGCGCCGTCATTGGCTCAGGCACAGTGGCCTCAGCCTCGGCGGGAGGAACCACTGCCTGAGCGGCCTTCCTCCCTCTTTTTGATTTGCTGGGCTGAGGCTGTTCGGCTTGAACTGGCCCGCTCTGAACGGGTGTGCTCTGAACTGGCTCAGCCTGGACCCCAGCCACTTCCACCGGTTCAGCCACCAGCACTTCAGGCTGGGCCTTCGGCTTCCGGGGCGTGGCCTTCTTGCTGGCAGCCTGAGCCGCCGCTTTCGCGGGCACTTTTTTCGTCGTTGTGGGTTTGCTCATTTCTGGTGCGGCATCTGCCGCCTGGGACGCGGTCTTTCCGGGCCGCTGGCCTGCTGTCTTCTTCACTGGCTTCTGGACCTCGGCGCTGGGCTGCACAACTTCTACAACTTCTCGCGCCGCGTCCTGCTTTTTCACTTTAGGCATTCACGCACCTGGTTACTCAGGACGTGCCCGTGGGGTTATGTCGTGGGCGCACGTTGATCTGGCCAATTCCTGCGTTCTGGCGTCCAGCATCAACGCGCGCGGCCCGCCCACGGGCAACTGGTCTGTCGCTTCCTCGGGTTTGCGCCTTTGCATGCCACGGCCCTCTTCTCGGGGCCAGTCTGGCGGCGCTGTCCTGAAACCCGGCAGCAAGCGCAGCATAACACGCCTCACCTGACCCCACCCTCACGCAAGGCTGATTTTCCGTCCGTTAGGACCCAGGGACCAGAAGAACGCCCCCACCTCGTTGAGAGGCTGGGGGCGCTTGTGGTGGTGTCCTGCTTTACATTCGGCGGGCGTCGATCGTGTTCTCGTCCACGAACTCGCCGCCGTGACGCTGGGCGGCCTCGGCCACCACGTCGTAGGGAACGGCGTCTTCCACGGCCACCGCGCGGCCACCAGTGTTCACGGTGTCGTGCATGCGCCCGTAGTAGTCGTCGTTGACGCCGTAGGAACCGTAGTCGTCATTCGCTGTGCGGCCATCGTGGTTCTCGTCCACACCCGCCGCGCCGCCGGTGGCGCCCACTGCCGCGCCCACGCCTGCGCCCAGTGCGGCCATGCCCAGAATCACCGGAATCGCCAGACCGCCGGTGGCGACGGTGGCCCCGACGCCTGCCACCGTGCCGATGGTGCCCAGCAGGCCCGCGCCCGCACCGACGACGGCGCCCACACCAGTGCCCTTGACTGCGCCTGCGCCCGCATCTTCAGCGGCAGCGCTGGGCTGACCGTCCATGCTGGTGCCCGCCGTGTTGTCGTAGGTGCGGACGTCGCCGCCCACCGCCGTGGTGCTGCCCATCTCGCTGTGGCGGCCATAGGTAGAGGTACCCAGCGTTGGGGCCACCACGTTCTTCTGCTGCATTTCGGCAATGAAAGCATCGGCCTGTGCCGTCGTTGGAAAGAGAATGTGTTTCATGACACTCAGTCTGGCCGCGAGGCCGCCGTGCCGCATGAGACGACCTCAAACAGGCGTTGCGGTGATCCTGAAATGACCTGTAGGTCGGTCTCATCTGGGGAATTGCACTGGTCAGGCGATTTTCGTGGCCTCGTAGACCTGGGAAGGCCGGGCAAACTCCTCCTGGGCGGCCACCAGCATGATCTCGCGACTGTTCTGCTTGTGCGTGAGTTTCAGCAGGCCGTAGAGCGCGCTCATCGACAGGCTCAGGGCCGCCGCCACATCACGCGTTTGCAGGTAGTGCCCGAAGAACAGCGCGGCAATCGCGTCCCCGGTGCCGTTGCGCGGCGGGTCCAGCGGCAGCAGCGGCGTGCGGCACAGCCACGCCCCGTCGTCCGTGACGACCAGCGTCTCGATCTGGTCCGCCGGGGCGTCCTGGCGCACCAGACTGGTGACCACCACGATCCGGGGGCCAGAGGCGTACAGGCGTCCCCGCAACTCGGAGGCCGCCTCCAGCGCGTCGTTCAGGGTGTGGACCGACTTGCCCGTCAGCAGTTCCAGCTCGAACTGGTTGGGCGTCAGGATGTCGGCGGCCCCCAGCGCCTGCGCGGCGATCAGCTCCGGCAGTTCCGGGCGCACGAACACGCCGCGCCCCACGTCGCCCATCACCGGGTCACAGCAGTACAGCGCCGCCGGGTTGGCCTCACGCACCCGCCGCACCGCCTCCACCACCGCCGCCACCGTGCCACCCGATCCCATGTAGCCGCTCAGCACACCCGCGCATTCGGCCAGCACGCCGCGCGCCTCGATGCCGTCCACCAGTTCGGCGATCTGCTCGGGGGGAAACACAGCTCCGGTCCACGCGCCGTAGCCGGTGTGGTTGGAAAACTGCACGGTGTTGATGGCCCAGACCTCGATGCCCAGACGTTGCAACGGGAACACGGCAGCGGCGTTGCCGACATGCCCGAAGCTGACCCACGACTGGATGCTCAGGACGTTCAGGGGCGGCACATTCAGGGGCTGTGGAGTGGGCGAGGTCATGCCCAGCAGCATAGGGCGTGGGTGGGGGAGATGGAGAGGCCAGAAGCCCTCGGGTGTGGGGTTGGATTTTTAATGGCGCTGGAGGTCTCGTCTGGAGTTCAGACCCAGATGGCCCACGTGCGTACCGTAATCCTTCACCTTGCGGCTGGCCCCCGCCGTCCGGCATACTCTTGAGCGCCGCAGGCTGGCGCGTTGGCACACCCAACCGTCGCCCCCTGACGATAACCGCATAGTCTTTCCGCCCCCGGCCCTGTCAGGCCGAGTTCACAGCGGCGTGCCGCACGCGCCCAGCAGAGGTTCCTTTTGACCGCAATCCCCAAATCTTTCGCTCCCAAATTCGACTTTCAGGCCTACCGGCACGAGTGGTTCCAGAACCCGCGCGGCGATGTGCTGGCGGGCATCGTGGTGGCGCTGGCGCTGATCCCGGAGGCGATTGCCTTCTCGATCATCGCCGGAGTCGATCCCAAGGTGGGCCTGTACGCCTCGTTCATCATCGCGATGGTTATTGCCTTTATCGGGGGCCGCCCCGCCATGATCAGCGCGGCAACAGGGGCAATGGCGCTGCTGATGGTGGGCATCGTCAAGAATTACGGGCTGGACTATCTGTTCGCGGCCACCATCCTGACCGGGCTGTTGCAAATCGTGTTCGGCTGGGCGCGGCTGGCCCGCTACCTGAAGTTCATTCCGCGCCCGGTGATGGTGGGCTTCGTGAACGCGCTCGCCATCCTGATCTTCTCGGCGCAACTGCCCCAGTTCGTGGGGGCAGGCTGGCAGATGTACGCGATGGTAGCCGCCGGACTGGCGATCATTTACTTACTGCCGCGCGTGTTTAAGGCCATTCCCAGCGCCCTGGTTGCCATCGTGGTGCTGACCGTCGTGGCGATTTTCGGCCATGTGGACGTGAAGACCGTGGGCGATATGGGCGCACTGCCCGGTGCATTGCCACCTCTTCATCTGCCTAACGTGCCGTTGACGTTTGCGACGCTTCAAATCATCTTTCCCGTGGCGCTAACGCTGTGCCTGGTGGGCCTGATCGAGAGCCTGCTGACGGCCCAACTGGTGGACGAACGCACTGACACCACCAGCAACAAGAACATCGAGTCGCGTGGGCAGGGCGTGGCGAACATCGTCACCGGCTTTTTTGGCGGCATGGCCGGCTGCGCCATGATCGGCCAGAGCATGATCAACGTCGGCAACGGCGGGCGTGGGCGGCTGTCCACCTTTGTGGCCGGGGCCTTTCTGCTGCTGCTGATCCTGGTCCTGCAACCGCTGCTGGTGCAGATTCCGATGGCCGCCCTCGTGGCCGTGATGATCGTGGTCAGCGTCAGCACCTTCGACTGGAACAGCCTGCGGACCCTGACCGTCTTTCCGAAGGGCGAGACCATCGTGATGATCGCCACCGTGCTGACCACCGTGGTCACGCATGATCTGTCCAAGGGCGTGTTGGTGGGCGTGATTCTCAGCGCACTGTTCTTCGCGCGGCAGGTCTCCACGATGTCATCGGTCACGCACAGCGACGGCCCGGACGGGCGCACCTACCATGTCGGCGGGCAACTGTTCTTCGTCAGCACGCACGACTTCGTGCATCAGTTCGACTTCCACCATGCCAGCCAGCACGTCACCATCGACATGAGCGCCGCGCACATCTGGGATGGGTCTGCCGTGGGGGCACTGGACAAGGTGATCCTCAAATTCCGCTCGCTGGGGATTCCGGTGGAAGTCGTGGGGCTGAACGAGGCGTCGGCGCACCTGCTGGACCGGATTGCGATCCATGACAAGCCGGATTCAGTGGGTGTTGATATACACTAACCTTCACAATCCTGCGCCCCGACATCACTGCTGCGGGTCACAGGTTCCGGCGACCATACGCCGAACTGGGGGAAGTCTGCTGCCGCGACTTTCCCCTTTTTTTGAGGTTTTCTAGCCTCTCCCGTCTGCCACCTGCCCCGCTTCCCAAAGGAGTCCCTCTTGAACGACTTACCTGCCACGCCCAGCTCTTCCCCGTTCCGCATCTTGGTCAACCGCCATGGCTGAAGGTGGCGAGACCCTCAACCTGCTGACCAGCCTGGGCCTGAACCTGTCGCCGCAGACGCTGACGGTCCTGGCAGTGGCTTTGTTCGTGGCGACTTACGCCATGATCCTGCTGGAAAAGTACGTTCACCGCACGGTGGCCGCGCTGCTGGGGGCCTGCGCCGTGATGGTGCTGGGCATCCTGACGCCCACCCAGGCGTGGGCCAGCATCGACTTCAACACCATCTTCCTGCTGTTCGGGATGATGAACATCGTCAACGTGTTGAGCCGCAGCGGCTTTTTCGACGTGGTGGCCCGCCGCGCCATGATCATCACGCGAGGCGAACCGGCGCGGGTGCTGTGGATCTTCAGCATCCTGACCGCCGTGTTCAGCGCCTTTCTGGACAACGTGACCACGGTGCTGTTCATGGCCCCGGTGGTGGTCACGGTGGTGGCACGGCTGGGGCTGCGGCCCATGCCGTACCTGATCGCGGTGATCCTGGCCAGCAACACCGGGGGCACCGCCACGCTGGTGGGGGACCCGCCCAACATCATCATCGGCTCGGTGGCGGGCAAGGGCTTCGGGGACTTTCTGGTGAATGTCGCGCCGTATGCCACCGTTGCCACGGTGCTGGGCATCGGCCTGATGCACCTGCTGATGAAGGCGCGCGGCGATCTGGCTGGGGGGGGAGACAGTGAACGGCTGCGGGCGGCCCTGACCGACACCACACCGATCAAGACCAACCCCAAATTGATGAAGCAGGCGCTGGGCGTCTTCGCCGTCACGCTGCTGCTGTTCATGATCGGGCATCCGCTGGGCCTGGAGGCTGGGCTGGTGGCGCTGACCACCTCCACCTTCCTCATGCTGATCGCGGACCTGACCCCGGTGGAACTGTTCGAGCAGGTGGAGTGGACCACGTTGCTATTCTTCATGGGCCTGTTCATCGTGGTGGGTGGCCTGGAGGAAGTCGGCGTGTTCCAGACCGTGGCCGCAGGGCTGACGGGGGCCATCGACGGCAACATCGGCACGGGCATTCTGGCGGTGGGATTTGCCAGCGCGATCATCAGCGGCTTCGTGGACAACATCCCCTTCACCATTTCGATGGCCAGCGTGCTGCGTGAGTTGCAGGTTACCCTCGGCCCCGCGATGGACCCACTGTGGTGGGCGCTGTCCCTCGGCGCGTGTTTGGGCGGCAACCTGACCCTGATCGGCGCGTCGGCCAACATCGTGGTCTCGGACATCGCCGCCCGAGAGGGCCATCCGATGGGCTTCGTGGAATTCATGAAGTACGGCACCCCCGTGGCGTTGATCACGGTCACGGTGGCGCTGGGACTGTTTTACGGGGCGTTTGTTTTGCGGGGCGGGTGATCGGGGAAGTGTTGATCGGGGAAGTGCAGAATGCTGATGGCTGAAGCTGGTGGCTGAGCGGGTTTGCTGCTGAATGGTCCCTCACCCCAAGCTTTCGCAAGGCCCTCTCTCGTCCCGAGCTGTACCAGTCCCACGGGGGGAGAGGGGAAAAGACATAAACCCTCCGCAGGAGCTTCCCAATGCAAATCCTCGATCTCGCCACCCTGCTGGTCTGCGTGACCGCCGCGCTGGCTTTTGTCAACGCCCGTTACTGGAAATTGCCCGCCTCGATTGGTGTGACCGTGGGCGGCCTGGGCGTCAGCCTGATCATCTTCGCGCTGGTCAGCCTGGACGTGCCGTTCGCGCGGGACGCGGTGAGTCTGGTGCGTGGCATCGAGTTCAACGATTTCGTGTTCCAGGGCGTGCTGTCGTTCCTGCTGTTTGCCGGAGCGCTGGGCGTCAACTCTCACGCGTTGTGGGGACTGCGGGGGCCGGTGCTAACGTTCGCGCTGCTGTCCACCGCCATCTCGATTGGGCTGGTGGGCGGGGCCACCTACGCGCTGCTGGGGCTGTTCGGGCTGGACGTGTCGTTCGTGTACTGCCTGCTGTTTGGCGCGCTGATCAGCCCCACCGATCCGGTGGCGGTGCTGGGCATGCTGAAACAGGCGGGGGTGCCCAAACGCATTGAAACGCTGGTGGCAGGCGAGAGCCTGTTCAACGACGGCGTGGGCGTGGTGGCCTTCGCGGTGCTGGCCGGAATCGCAGCGGCGGGCGGCGGCGGCGGTGAAGCCCACGGCCCCGCCATGAGCGCAGGCGGAGTTGCCCTCTTCTTCGCGCAGGAGGCGCTGGGCGGGCTGGCGCTGGGCCTCTTCCTGGGCTGGGTGGGCTGGCTGGCACTTAGATCGGTCAGCGATTTCGTGGTCGAGGTGCTGGTTACCCTGAGCGTGGTGCTGGCCTGCACCGCGATTGCCGCCAACCTGCATGTGTCCGCGCCGCTGGCTGCCGTGGCTGCCGGACTGCTGATTGGGTCGCTGGCCGAACGCCGCCCTGCCGGGCTATCCTCGCGTGAGCGCTTCGAGGGCTTCTGGCACCTGGCCGACGAGCTGCTGAACATCTTCCTGTTCGCGCTGCTGGCGCTGGAGGTGGTGGTGGTGCGCTTCAGCGGGCAGTCGCTGCTGCTGGGGCTGATCGCCATTCCACTGGTGTTGCTGGTTCGCACCATTAGCGTGTATCTGCCGGTGCTGGTGCTGGGTCGGCGGCGCGACTTCAACCCGTACACCCGCCGCCTGATGATCTGGGGCGGGCTGCGCGGGGCGATCAGCGTGGCGCTGGCCTTCACGGTGCCCGCCGGGCCGGAGCGTGACCTGTTTCTGGTCATGACCTACGTGGTGGTGGTGTTCAGCATCATCGTGCAGGGGCTGACGGTGGGGCGGCTGGCAGCGCGGGCCGTGGATGCAACGGAAGGAGAGAAAGCTTAACTGGGTCCTTCCGTATACTGCCAAGTGATGAAGGTCTTGGTGACAGGTGGGGCAGGATTTATAGGGAGTACGACCTGTTCGGCTCTGGAAGACGCCGGGCACACGCCCGTGGTGCTGGATTCGCTGGTGAGTGGTCCCCCAGCATTTACGCGTGGGCGCATCTTCTACCAGGGAGACATCGCGGATGCTGCCCTGATCCAGCGCATCTTCGCGGAGCATCCCGACATCGACGCCACCATCCATTTCGCCGCGCGCATTGTGGTGTCAGAGTCGGTGGCCCTACCTGCCCTGTATTACCGCGAGAACGTGGTGGGTAGCCTGACGCTGTTCGAGACGCTGAACGCGCTGGGACAGGGGCGGGTCATCTTCAGCTCCAGCGCCGCCGTCTATGACAGCCCTGCCGATCTGCGGGTGGATGAGAACAGCCCTCTGAAGCCCCTCAGCCCCTACGCCCGCAGCAAGCGCATGACCGAAGAGATGCTGGAAGATCTGTGTGCTGCCTCTCAGGCCACCGCGCAGCCGATGCGGGCCATTGCCCTGCGCTATTTCAATCCGGTGGGAGCTGATCCTGCTCTTCGCAGCGGGCCGTACATCTCGGACCCCACCCACATCCTGGGCCGTCTGATGGCCGCTGCCCAGGGAAGGGCAGACAGATTTCAGATCACGGGCACCGATTACGCCACCCGCGACGGAACAGGACTGCGCGATTACATCCATGTGTGGGATCTGGCACTGGCCCATGTGGCGGCCCTGGAGGGCTTTGACCGGGCCTTTGGGCGTGCGGCCCACAATCTGGGGCCGGGCGTCGCCTTCATCCCGATCAACGTCGGGACCGGGAACGGCGTGACGGTGCGCGAGCTGGTCACAGCCTTTCAGGATGCCTCGCCCACACCGGTTCATGTGGAGGACGCCCCACGCCGCCCCGGCGACAGCGCGGGAGCCTGTGCCGATACCACGCGGGCGCGGGACTATCTGGGCTGGACCGCGCAACTTGACGTGGCTGAGGCGATGCAATCGGCCTTCGCGTGGGAAGCGGTACGGGCCGGGCGGCTGGACACTGATGTAGAAAGGACTGAAACGACACGGTAAGCTTTATCAGACACAGGCGGGAACACTAAATTCTATATTTCGGGACACGTCTGCAACTCGTCACGCTTTCTTAATTGTCGCCCGCTATGATGCGGGGCGTGATTAAGACGGATGCAGTATCCACTCTAGTGGAGAAAATACAGTCTCGCGAGGCGCGGGTAGGTGTGGTGGGACTGGGGTACGTGGGCCTGCCCTTTCTCGTCGAGAAGGCCAAGGTGGGCTTTAACGTGGTGGGCATCGACCTGAGCGCCGTACGTGCCGGAATGGTGGCACGCGGCGAGAATTACATTGGCGACGTGCGTGATGAAGATCTGAAGGAGATCGTGGAGCGGGGGCTGGTGACCACGGCCACCAACTTTGAAGGGGTGCCAGACCTGGACGTGATCGTCATCTGCGTGCCCACGCCGCTAGACCGCAACCTGACACCGGACCTGAGCTATATCCGCAGCGTGACGCATGAAATTGCCAAACGCTTGCGCCCCGGCCAACTGATCAGCCTGGAAAGCACCACCTATCCTGGCACCACCGAGGAAGTTATGAAGCCCATTCTGGAGGCGGGCGGATTGACAGCAGGCGTGGACTTTTTCCTGGCGCATTCCCCGGAACGCGTCGATCCGGGTAACGCGCGCTACACCACCAAGAACACCAATAAAGTGGTGGGCGGCAATGACCCAGCCAGCCTGGAAGTCGCGCTGGCCTTTTACCGCCAGACCATCGAGCATGTGGTGGCAGTCAGCAGCGCCAAGGCTGCCGAGATGGTCAAGGTCTACGAGAACACCTTCCGCGCCGTGAACATCGCCCTGGCCAACGAGATCGCGCTGCTGTGCGACCGCATGGGCATTTCCGTATGGGAGGTGCTGGACGCCGCCTTTACCAAGCCCTTCGGCATCATGCCCTTTTACCCTGGCCCCGGCGTGGGTGGCCACTGCATCCCGCTGGACCCGCACTACCTGGAGTGGAAGGCACGCGAGTACAACTTTCAGACGCACTTCATCGCGCTGGCAGGCGAGACCAACCGCAAGATGCCCGAATTCGTGGTGGATAAGGCTGCCCGCGTATTGAATGGGGCACGCAAATCGCTGAACGGCTCGAAGGTGCTGCTGTTGGGCATGGCCTACAAGAGTGATCTGGACGATTACCGTGAGTCCCCGGCGCTGGAGGTCTACCGCCTGCTGAAACTGTCCGGCGCGGACGTGTCCTTTCACGATTCTTGGACCCCCGAAGTGGACGAGCATGGTGTGAAAGCCAGTGGCATCGCCCTGACCGACAAGGTGTTGCAGGACGCCGATCTGGTGATCATCACCACCAAGCACAGCGACGTGGATTACGCCAACGTGATCGAGCAGTCGCAGGCGATTCTGGATACCCGTTACGCCACGCGCGGCATGACCAGCGAGAAGGTGACGTTGCTGTGACCTCCCAGACTTCTGACCAGAAACGCTTCGGCCTGACCGGGGTGTCTGGGTACATCGCGCCCCGGCACCTCAAGGCCATCAAGGACACCGGGAACGTGTTGAGCGTGGCCCTCGATCCTTTCGACTCGGTGGGCATCATGGACTCGTACTTTCCTGACGCCGAGTTCTTCACGCAGCCAGAGATCTTCGAGCGCTACCTGTACGACGCGCGCCGCCTGGGTAAAGGCGTGGATTATGTCGGCATTTGCAGCCCCAACTACCTGCATGACGCGCATATCCGCATGGCGCTGCGGGCGGGGGCCGACGCCTTGTGTGAGAAGCCCATCGTGCTGAACCCAGAAGACATCACGGCCCTCAAAGAGGTCGAGGAAGAAACTGGGCGGCGGGTCTGGACCATCCTGCAACTGCGTTCCCATGCGGCGCTGGAAAAGGTCAAAGCCGAGTTGAACCCCAGCAGCGGCGACAAGTACGATGTGGACCTGTCGTACATGACCAGCCGGGGAACGTGGTATCTGCGGAGCTGGAAGGGCCGCGTGGATGAGAGCGGCGGGCTGGCGACCAACATCGGCGTGCATTTCTTTGACATGCTGGCATGGATGTTTGGCGATATCGAGCGCGTGGAAGTGCATCAGCGCAGCGAGACTGTGTGCGCCGGATACATGGAACTGGAACGCGCACGCGTGCGCTGGTTCCTGTCGATTGACCCCAGCTACCTGCCCGCCGAGCAGATTGCCAAAGGGCAGCGCACCTACCGCTCCATTACCATCGACGGCCAGGAAGTCGAGTTCAGCGAGGGCTTTACGGACCTGCACACCGAGGTCTACCGCCGCACGCTGGCCGGGCAGGGCTTCAGCTTGGACGACACCTATCAGGCGATTGCCACGGTGGCTAAGATTCGCAAGCAGGACATCGTGAGTGCCGGGGCGGATACGCGGCACCGCTTTTTGAGGGGCTGAGATGACCCGAGAGAACGCCCAATCGAAATCCTGGTGGAAACATGACAGCGCTTACGTGGACGACGGCGCGCAGATCGGCGACGGCACAAAGATCTGGCACTTCAGTCATGTGATGGGCGGCGCGGTGATCGGTGAGGGCTGCTCTTTGGGGCAGAACGTCTACGTGGCAAACAATGTGACCATCGGCAAGGGGGTAAAAATCCAGAACAATGTCAGCGTGTACGAGGGCGTGGTTCTGGAGGATTATGTCTTCTGCGGACCCAGCATGGTCTTTACCAATGTCCGCACGCCGCGCAGCGAGTTTCCGCGCAACAGCAGCGCCGACTACACCATTACGCGGGTAGGACGCGGGGCCAGCATCGGCGCGAACGCCACTGTTGTTACGGGCGTCACGCTGCACGAAGGGGCGTTTGTCGCGGCGGGCGCAGTCGTCACGCGCGATGTTCCGGCGTTTACCATCGTGGCCGGAGTGCCTGCGCGGGCCATCGGCTATATGAGCGCCAGCGGGGATCGGCTGGATTTTGCTCAGGGCGACACCGTGACCGACTCGGCGGGGCATACTTACCAGCAACTCAGCGAGACTGAAGTCAGGAGGCTTTCATGACTGCCACCGCAACACCACACATCCCCATTCTTGACCTGAAGCCTGAGATCGACGAGCTGCGCCCCGAGATCATGGCGGCCATAGGGCGCGTACTGGACCGCACCGACTTCATCATGGGCGAGGACGTCCAACTGTTTGAGCAGGAAGTCGCCGCGTACCTGGGCGTCAAACATGCCATCGGCGTCAACAGCGGCACCGACGCGCTGGTGATTGCCCTGCGTGCCCTGGGCATCGGTCCCGGCGATGAGGTGATCACCACGCCGTTTACCTTCTTTGCCACCGCTGAGAGCATCAGCATGGTGGGTGCAAAGCCCGTGTTTGTGGACATCGATCCGGCCACGCTGAACCTGAACCCGGAGCTGATTGAGGCGGCTATCACGCCCAACACCCGCGCGATCATGCCTGTTCATCTATACGGCAACCCGGTAGATATGACCCGGATTATGGAGATTGCCCACAAGCACGGCCTGAAAGTGGTGGAGGACTGCGCCCAGAGCTTCGGCGCACGCTGGCGCGGTACACAGACTGGCACCATCGGAGAGTTCGGTGCGTATTCCTTCTTTCCCAGCAAGAACCTGGGGGCTTACGGCGACGGCGGGCTGCTGGCCACCAATGACGATGCGCTGGCCGACACCGCCCGGATGCTGCGTGTTCATGGCAGCCGCAAGAAATACCACAACGAAACCGTGGGGTACAACAGCCGCCTAGACACCATCCAGGCCGCTATTCTCCGCGTGAAGCTGCCGCACCTGGAGAAGTGGAACGCCCACCGCTATGAAGTGGCCCGGCAGTATAATGAGGGCTTGAAAGGGATTGAGGGTATCGTGACACCTGAACTGACGGACGGCCATGCTTTCCACCAGTACACCATTCGGGTACAGCACGGTAGGCGCGCCGAGGTTCAGCGGAAGCTGGCCGAGCATGGTATCGGGACGATGATCTATTATCCGATTCCCCAAGACGAACTGCCGATTTATAACGGCCAGTATCCGGCGTATGAACATAGTAGTTTGGCGGCGAAGGAAGTATTGAGCCTGCCTATCTTTCCCGTAGAGACTGATAATTCCGCAAAACAATTGCATTATGTAATTTCAACCATCAAAAAGTTTTATGTCAATTAGGAATTTAGTAATTTTCACGGAGAGATTCCCTTATTATGGTGGAGAGCAATTTTTAGAATTAGAGATTGAGTATTTAGCTAATAAATTCGAAAAAATAATTCTTGTTCCTAGAATTGCCTCTGGTAATGTAAGAAAATTACCTCAGAATGTTTTCATATCATCATTCTCGCCTCGCCTAAGCTTATATGAGATATTGTCTGCAATTTTCGATAAAAATTTTATTCTTGAAGCCGTAAAACATTGGAAAGCCGTTTCTTCTCCCAAAGGTGCTTATAGATTATTTAATTTTACGGTGTATGGTAAGAGAATACAGCGATGGATTGGCAGGCTATCTCCAGAAATAGTCAATTCGGCGTATTTTTATTCATATTGGATGTCACATGCTGCGATAGGTGTTGCTTGGGCAAAAAAAAGTGAACCTAAATTAAGTTTTATAACTAGAGGTCACGGTTGGGATGTCTATTCTCATATTCACAACCCGCCGTATTTACCATTTAGATCGCTGATCTTTGATTCAGCGGATAGGATATATCCAATTTCTCAAGCCGGCTTAAACTATATATGTGAACGAAATTTCGTTTTACCCGATAAAATCAAGGTTGCGCGACTAGGTGTAGCGAAGTCCCGGCATCTGACAAAAAGATCAGATGACGGCGTTTTCCGTATTGTATCATGTTCAAGTATGATCACGCTTAAACGCATTGAGATAATTATCCGCATTATATCTCAACTGTCTCAGCGTCGAGAATTTTCTAAAAAAATTATATGGACACATTTCGGTGATGGTCCTTTGCATGATGAATTGGTTTCATTGGCTAATAGGCTATTCACAAACCAGATTGAGTGCGTATTTACTGGAAATGTAAAAAATGCTGAAGTGTTAAAATTCTATACCGAAAATCCTGTCGATATTTTTATTAATACTAGCTCATCCGAAGGTATACCTGTAAGTATTATGGAGGCGCAGGCCTTTGGTATTCCAGTCATGGCCACAAATGTTGGCGGCGTATCAGAAATAGTAGATGAAAATAACGGCTTTCTTCTCGACATTGATTTTGAGATCGAAGAAGCAGTCCAAAATTTTATCAAGATCTCTTCTGATAGTTTTTTAATGGATAATTTACGTCGTGGCAGTTTCGCCATGTGGGCAAGTCATTATGACGCGGCAAATAACTATGAAGACTTCTATCACGATATTGTATCTTTGGTTACTTGAATGATAACATTCAAATCTAATATTATTCAGACTATCTTTAGACAAATCATAGGAATCGGACTCGGTTTTGCACTACTTACAATTATTGCCCGAACACTTGGTCCTGAGGGAAATGGTGTTTATGGTACAGTAATTATATTTATTACTATTTTAGCTACTTTTCTGAACTTCGGCCTGACATCATCAAACGTTTATTTTATTTCGCGGCAGAGATCTATTCTTCCGCTCGCTTTTAAATCCTCTTTGTTGTCTTGGTTTAGTTTATCGATTATTGGTTGTATAATTGCATTTTTTGTAGTTTTTTTATCATCTAACCGTATTTTTCCAGACATACCAATTCAGTTGCTTTATATTAGTATAATTGCTTTTCCTATATTGTTATTCAATAATATAATGCTGGGAATTTTCCAAGCAACCGAAAATTTTAAATATTTAAATCTAGTGACCCTATTACCTATTATAATTAATTTATTATCTCTGGTGATTGTAGCTATTTTTGTCCACATAAATATAACTAGTGCGCTTGCATGTTATATATTTGCGCAATTAATTGTATCGATTGCAATTACTTATCTAATAAAATATAAGCTGAGTCTAAATTTAGATGAAATATTCTCAATTGGACAAATAATTTCTTATATTAGAGATGTAGCGAAATACAGCACTATTGCACACGCAAGCAATGTAGTTACTTACTTAAATTATCGAGCAGACTTTTATATCGTAATATCCATTCTTGGTCCAGCAGCAGCAGGTATATATTTTCTTGCTGTGCAGATTGTTGAACGCTTGTGGATAGTTGCGCAGTCGATAAGTTATGTTATGTTACCAAAGCTTGCGAGTGGTCCCAGAAGCGAAGATGCAAAGCGTTTGGCTATTAGGCTTGCTAGTATTTCTTTAGGGCTTACATTTATCTTGGCATGTGTTGTTGCCTTTGTTTCTGTAAAATATTTGAGCAACATCTTTGGTAATAGTTATGATCGTGCCTCAATTCCAGTTATGATCTTATTACCTGGAATTATTCTTGGCAGCCTAAGTAAAATTTTCAGCAATGTGATGGCAGCATATGGCGAAGTAAAGATAAACTTATGGGTGGCAATTCTGCTTCTATTTGTGAATATAGCACTTAGCTTAAATTTGACGCGCAATTTTGGTTTGGGAGGTGCAGCTTTAGCAACTAGTATATCGTACGCCATAGATGGAATTCTAAAAACTGTCTTGGGTCTACGCTTTCTTAGAACCACTATCGCATTGCAACCTAGTTATAGTGAAAAAACATAAGCATAGTTTCTACTTTATAGTAGACTTGTGAATTATAGAGGCGATATGAGAAGAAATATTACATATGTGTGTATGCAGACTCTCGAACAAGGGCAGGCAGCTCATGCACACGTTTTTGAAATAATCAAAGGTTTAAAAAAAAGAGGATGGAAAGTCGATCTAATCCAGTCCTCTCCAGGTCATAACACTTCGACTTCCTCTTCAAAGACAATCAGCAAACTAGCCGTGGTCAAAAAAATTATTGACTCGATTATGCAGCAGGCCGTATACTTTCCAAAAAATTCACCAGATATATACTATGTAAGATTTCATTTCCTGACTATTGTAATTCTTATGAGAGCGAAGATAATGAAGATTCCAATTATATTCGAGATAAATGGTCCCTTTGAAGATGTCTTTATCGCTTGGCCTTTAGCTAAGAAATTCCGTAAATTTTTAATTTATATAATGGAATATCAGCTTAAACAATCCACTTATATTATTGCTGTTACCCCTCAGCTCGCTATATGGGCCTCTTCAATTGCACATCATCAGCGTGTATCGGTAATACCGAACGGTGCTAATACTGATATTTTTCGCAGAACAATTGAGACAAACTATTCTGATAAATACGCGGTATTCTTTGGTACTTTGGCCAGCTGGCAAGGGATTGATACTATAATCGCTGCTACCAGGCTACCTGCTTGGCCAGATGATACAAAAATGGTGATAATTGGTGACGGAGAACTCTCTAGCAAAGTTAGCGACGCAGCTAAAGATAGTAATAGGCTAGTCTATTTAAATAGGCAGAAATATGAAACTCTTCCTGATTTGATTTCAGGTGCAATACTGTCAATTAGTGTGCAAAATAATACTGGCGACAGAGCAAAAACTGGTCTATCGCCTCTAAAAGTTTATGAATCTCTTGCTTGCGCCACTCCGATAATCGTATCTGACTTTCCGGGTATGGCAGATTTTGTCAGGGAACTCGATTGTGGGATAGTTATAGAGCCGGATAATGCTAATGCTTTGGCAGAGGCAGTGAAGATAATGGCTGAAAATCCAGAGTTGACCAATCAAATGGGAGCCAGAGGTCTTCACGGTGTTCTAGCATCTCATTCTTGGGATGCTCGTGCTAGTAGAACAGAGGAGGTTATTGTAGATGTACTTAAAAACTCAAGTAAAATCCTCGCAGGCTCGATATAATAAATCTTCTATTGGTAAAGAATGGTCAAGATATTTGCTATATATGTTTTTAATTTTATATCCGATTACAGAAGGTTTTTCAAATGATTCTTTTCCAATAGGAAATTTATTCGTAGTTGCTTTGCTTGTATTTCTATGGATAATTGAAACTTTGAGAGATAGAAGATTATTTATAACTCATTCTTCTATAGTTTTATTTGCACTATCCTTCTGGACCATAGCGTCGTTCTTTTGGTCTACCGATCAAGACAAAACTATATCTCGAATTATGTCTTTAATACCTATAGTATTAGTCTATCTGATCATCATTGATCTAGTCAGATCAGTTGCCGCATTGCATAGATTCTTATATTCATATTGCATCGGTGCCATCATTTTAGCTTTGACGGCAGTATTTAATATAATAAACGGAGTACGGTACGAGGGACTTTACAACAGGTTCAGTGCAATTGGCTATGATCCAAATAACTTTGGCATTTTCATAATGAGTTCTGTACCTTTGTTTGATTACTTAATTCAAACATCGAAGCCAAATAGCCTGTGGTATTCATGGGCCTACTACATATTTTGTTTATCTTTAGCATTGTCGACAGGCTCGAGAGGAGCAATTATCTGTGGTGCAATAGTATCATTATATATGCTGTTTCTCAGAATCAACATATTAAAGAATAGCAAATTAATAATTAAAAATATGATACTCATGTTAATGGCGATATATAGTTTATATTTTTTGACTCAATATTTCATCCCTCCCGAAGCGCTGGAGCGCTTCTCTAACCAGATAGTCTCAAGTGCGGATGATAGTCGCGCAAGTATATGGCAAGAATCCTACACACTCTGGAATAATCATTGGCTAATAGGGATAGGTGCGAATACAACTTCTTCTAATACTGTTTCAGATACTCAGGCACATAACACTTTTATTTCTTCATTTTCAGAATTAGGATTAATCGGAGGCACATTATGGTTGATCGCCTGGATTGCTCATATTATTTATGCCATTCGTATTTATAAAACTCGTCCAAATCTGTCCATATCTTTAACTATAGCCATTGCTTGTGTCATGATTGGAGCGCTGACACTAAATTGGGAAGCAAGAAAACCGCTATATATTGTATGGGCAGCAGCGGCGTCTTCAATATCTATTTATAGAAGGCGCGAAGGCTATGTATTTGATGATGAATTGGCAATTTAATAATTATAAGGTGATATACCTAGTCGAAATCTTTACAGATTGTAACGAAAAGACCATTTATTAGAACGTAACATATTGTTAAATTAGTAGGTGCATACGTTAAAAGATGAAGAGAGGTACATATGAAGATAATCTACATAGTTACTATACCACTAAGTGCTAAGGTATTCCTGCAAGGACAACTATCCTACTTTAGAAATAAAAATTATGATGTCCATCTCGCAACATCGCCTTCCGCAAGCAAAGCTATCGAACAGATTGCCCATCAAGAGGGCATAAATGCACATTCTATCCGTATGCAACGTGAGATATCTCTATTTAAAGATGCAGCATCGCTCGTAAGAATGTTACATCTAATGAAACAGTTGCGCCCAGAAATTGTCAACTCAGGAACACCCAAGGCAGGGTTGATTGGCAGCGTTGCAGCGGCCCTGTTAAGCATACCAGTTAGGGTATACACACTTCACGGCCTACGACTCGACACCACTAATGGACCCAAGCGCATCCTATTAACCTGGATGGAGCGCTTGGCCTGTGTTTGCGCCCATCGGGTAATTTGCGTTAGTCCCAGCCTAAGAGATCGAGCGATTGAACTCAAGCTGGTATCCCCAGTCAAGGCTTTAGTCCTAGCATCCGGCACCTGCAATGGCATCAATGCACAGCGTTTCCTCCCAGAATTCACATCCACAGAGCAGTTACTCACATTGAAAAATGATCTTGCGCTCCCTGCAAATGCACCTGTCATAGGTTTCGTCGGACGCTTTGTGAAAGACAAGGGTATTGCGGAACTGTTGCAGGCTTTCGGGCGGCTTCACGAGGCCAATCCCAGGACACGTCTGCTTCTGGTTGGTGATTATGAACAGGGCGACCCGGTGGCCGCCGATGTTCGTCACACCATCGAAACCCATCCAGGCATCGTGCGTGCTGGGTTCGTTCCCGATACTGCACCCTATTACCAACTCATGGATGTGCTGGCGCTGCCCACCTACCGCGAGGGATTTCCCACTGCCCCCTTGGAAGCCGCTGCCGCTGCAAAGCCTGTGGTCGCAACCAATGCGACAGGCGCGGTGGATGCCGTTGTGGATGGCGTGACTGGATTCACGGTTCCCGTGGGCGATACTGGGGCGCTGGCAGATGCCCTGCGGCGTCTGCTGGAAGACAAGGCGCTGGCAAGACAATTTGGACAGGCTGGACAGGAGCGCGTGCTGCGCGACTTTCAATCCCAGCGGATCTGGGAAGCTCTGGACGAGTTGTATCAAGAACTTCTGGCCGAAGCGCAGGCCCGAAAAGGTCAGCGGCTCAAGCGGTCTGTCGATGTAGCTGCTTCGGCAGCGGGGCTGGCCGTTTTATCCATTCCCATGCTGGCGCTTGGGCTAATCGTTCGCCTCAAGCTCGGTTCCCCCATCCTGTTCAGCCAGCAGCGCCCCGGCCTGCGCGGTCAGTCCTTCACCATGTACAAGTTCCGCACCATGCGCGACGCGACAGACAGCAACTGCCAGCCCCTGCCTGACAGCGAACGTCTGACCCCACTGGGCCGCTTTCTGCGTGCGTCCTCGCTAGATGAGTTGCCAGGACTGTTCAATGTGCTGCGCGGCGACATGAGCTTGGTGGGGCCGCGTCCTCTGCTGATGGAATACCTGGAACGCTACACGCCCACGCAGGCTAGGCGTCACGAGGTCAGGCCCGGCATTACCGGCTGGGCACAGGTCAACGGGCGCAACGCCATTTCCTGGGAAGAGAAATTTAAATTGGACGTGTGGTATGTGGACAACCGCAGTTTTGCACTGGACATGAAAATCCTGTGGATGACTGTACAGAAGGTTTTCAAGCGCGAGGGCATCAGTGCGGTGGGCGAGGCCACTATGCCCAGATTCGAGGGTCGCCCCAGCAGCGAAACATGAGCGGCATTCTGGTGGTGGGTGCGGGCGGCCATGCCAAGGTGGTGATTGCCACCCTGCACGCGGCGGGAATGGACGTGGTCGGGGTGCTGGATGACCGCGCTGAGTCCTGGGGCAGATCGGTGCTGGGCTACCCGGTGCTGGGCGGTCTGGAACGCCTGGAAAGTACGCTAGGCCGCGCCGTCCTCGCCATCGGTAGCAACGCGGCGCGGCATAACATTGTTGCCCGGTTTCCGAATGTGGTGTGGGTCTCGGTTGTCCACCCGGCGGCCACCGTGCATGGCAGTGTGCAGATAGGGCTGGGAACTGTCATATTCGCGGGCGCGGTGATCCAGCCGGATACCATGCTGGGAAGTCACGTTATCGTCAACACGGGCGCGACGGTAGATCATGACTGCGTGTTGATGGACTACGTGCATGTGGCTCCCGGCGCGCATCTGGCGGGCGCGGTTCACCTAGAAGAAGGCGTATTTTTAGGCGTTGGCTGCGCGGTTGTGCCCAGTGTGACGGTAGGACACTGGACAACGGTAGGCGCTGGCGGCGTGGTGGTTCGGAATCTGCCTGCCAACACTGTGGCGGTGGGTATACCGGCCCGGCCAAAAGAGGAGAGAATACAGACATGACTCACACCGCCCCCAAGCAACTGGACCGTACCCTTGCCCCCTGGCCCGTCTTTGAATCTGATGAGATCGAGGCCGTGACCGAAGTGCTGCGCTCAGGCAAGGTCAACTACTGGACGGGCACCGAGGGCCGCGAGTTTGAGAAGGAATACGCCACCGTGCTGGGCGTGCCTTATGCCATCGCGCTGCACAACGGCACGCAGGCGCTGGAGTTGGCGCTGTACGCCCTAGGTGTGCGCGCGGGCGACGAGGTGATTACCACGCCGCGCACCTTTATCGCCTCGGCCAGCGCCGCCGTGATGCGTGGGGCCGTGCCCGTGATGGCCGACATTGACCGCAGCAGCGGCAACATCACCGCCGAGACCATCCGCGCCGTGCTGACCCCACGCACACGGGCGATCATCGTGGTGCATCTGGCCGGGTGGCCTGCGGACATGGCCCCGATCATGGAACTTGCCCGCGAACATAACCTGTTTGTCATCGAGGACTGCGCCCAGGCCCACGGCGCAAAGTACGCCGGGCAGCATGTGGGCACCATCGGGCACATGGGCTGCTTCTCGTTCTGCCAGGACAAGATCATGAGTACCGGTGGCGAGGGTGGTCTGCTGGTTATGCATGACGAAGCGCTGTGGAGCAAAGCCTGGGCCTTCAAGGATCACGGCAAGAGCTACGACGCCGTGTACAACAAGGAACACCCACTGGGCTTTCGCTGGCTCCACGAGTCCTTTGGTACCAACTGGCGCATGTTGGAAGTCCAGGCTGCGATTGGCCGCCTGCAATTGCAGAAGCTGCCGGGGTGGACTGGGCAGCGCCAGAGCAATGCGGCGGTGCTGGCCGACCGCTTTGCGAATTTGCCTGCTCTGCGCGTGCCCGTGGTGCCGGAAGGCTCGGAACATGCCCAGTACAAGTTTTATGTGTATGTGCAGCCGGGAAACCTGCGCGCGGGCTGGAGCCGTGACCGGATCATGGCTGAAGTGGTGGCGCGTGGCGCACCGTGCTACACCGGCACCTGCTCCGAGATCTATCTGGAAAAGGCGTTCACGGATGTTGGGCTGGGGCCAAAGGAACGGCTGCCTGTGGCCCAGGAGCTGGGCGAGACCTCGCTGATGTTCTTGGTGCATCCCACGCTGACTGAGGCCGATATGGGTGCGGTGGCGGATGTGGTGGAAGAGGTGGTGCGGGAAGCGACGCGCGCAGACGCCTGAACTCAGGGCTGGCGGGGAATGAACTCGATACGGCGCACGTTCAGGTTGCGGTCTGCCAGAGTTTCGTTATATGGGTTACTTACGGCGATTGTAATAGGTGTAGCTGCCACTTGTAAATTAAGATCCTCCCAGCCTGACCCAGTGAAAATCGTTTTGATTACCTTCTCATTTTGTTTAATTACTAAAACTGGGAAGATTGCATTTGCCTCTTGCCCTCGCACTTTCAAGGTTAGTTCTCCCGCGTCACATGGCGTTAAAATCATTGGAGGCGGCTTTACGAGAGAGGCAGCGTGAATTTTTGGAAACCAAGTACCTCCACTCTCCTTTGGAATACTAACATTCTGAAACCCTCGGCAATTTGGTGCTTTTAGCTGAATTTTAGCTAAGTTTACTATGCGTATATCTGCTAAGTAGTAGTCGTTAAAATATGCTATATATAAATAACCTGCCCTAGGAATAAGTAGCTGTATAGTTCGCTGTTGATCGAAAGCTGAATTTAAGATCACATTGTTGTCAAAGGCAACGATAAGTCGTGGATGTTCAGAACCAGCCAATTCACCATCAGCAGTAATTTTAATTAAGCCTCCAGAACACAGCCGGGTTTTCAACCATGCGTTGCCAGAAAACTTGAAGCCTCTATCTCTGGGAAGTACATAATTATTGCCGCTTTCATACCAGAGGCTAAATACTGGTGGCTGAGTGCAGTTCTCGACCTGAGTGGGCGCGAACATTAGATTCTTGGATGGTATAGGTAGAATTAACACGCTTCTAACACCCGCCGCAATTAGCAGCGGCCCCACCCCAAGTGCCAGCGCCCGTAGCAGTGGCTTCATAGCTGCACAGCCCGCTCTGTTCCTCACCGTCGCCCTGTCAGCCACAGCAGCGCCGCCCCAGCCACCACGGCGATCAGGTCCGGGGCGTAGGCGGCCACCACGCCGGACACTGCCCCGTTCTCGCCCATCACCCGGAACACGCTCCAGGTGGCGTAATACGCGAACGTCAGCAGCAGCGCCCACACCAGCCCCAGGTCACGCCCGCTGCGGAAGGTGAAGACCGCCAGACTGACCGCAAAAAAGGCCAGCGCCAAGGCAGCCAGCGGCTCGGCAAACTTGCGATGCAGCGCCGTGAAGTCGGCGGGGGACCGGATGTTTTGCTGGCGGTACAGATTGGTTTTGGCCCACAACTCCCGCAGCGGCGTGTAAATGGGCTTCAGCTCGCCGCCGCCTGCGTCCAGATCGGCCTGCACGTCCTGAACCGGCAGGCTACCCGTCTTGAAGGTCAGGACCGTCACGGGGCGCGCGTCCTGGTAGGTCACGCGCTGGCCGTCGCGCAGTTCCAGCACATTGCTGCCCGGCGGCAGGCGCCCTGAGCGGGCGGTGATGACCTCGCGGGGGGGCAATCCGTCCTGCATGGTCACGATCCGCAGGTCTTCCAGCGTGCCGCCGGGGCCGATCCTGCCCACGCTGATGGCGCGGTTCAGGGCGTCGCGCAGTACGATGCGCTGGCCGTCTGCCCCTGTTCCGTCCAGACCGATCACGCGCGGGTTGTCGAAGACGATCTCCTGCTTGACCTTGCGCTCCTGCACCTTGGCGCGCGGCACCAGCCCCTCGCCCAGCGCAAAGGCCAGCACGGTCACGCCCAGGCCCAGCGCCAGCACCGGCCACAGCAGCCGGGTGGCCGGAATCCCAGCGGCCAATGCGCCCTTCAGCTCCGAATCGCTGCTCAGGCGCGACAGCCCCAGCAGCGTGGCGAACATCAGCGCAATCGGCAGGGCGCGGGCGGCAGCCTCTGGCACGTTCAGCGCCAGCACCCGCGCCACCAGCACTGGATTGGCCCCCTTGGCCAGCAGCGGCGCAATGACCTCCTGCAAGGCCGCCAGCACCAGCAGCACGATCACGGCGGCCAGTGCCCCCAGCAGGAGGGGCAGAATCTCGGACAGGACGTAGCGTTCAAAGAGTTTCATGGCTGACCCTGTGAGGATCGAGGAGGCTGAGACTGGAGTGCTGGCGCTTTTAGCTTCTTTGTGAAGGTGGCGGGGTGGGAAGTGACAGGCGCAGCCTGCCCTCCTGCCGGAAGACGCGGCGATCTACCCGGTATGACCATCAGCGCAGTCTCCAGGCCAGTCCGCCCGCCAGCAGCAGGAAGGCCAGGTTGGGAATCCAGGCGGCCAGGGTGGGGTTCAGCGCCCCGGCCCCGGCCAGCCCCGGCATGGTGGTCCACAGCACGTAAAAGCACACGATAAAGACCAGCACGGCGGCAAAGGCGGCGGCGCGGTTGCGGATCAGCAGGCCCAGCATCCCGGCGGCCAGGGCAAAAACGATGGGCGTGGCGGGGTCTGCGACGCGGGCCGCCAGTTGAAAGGTGTAGTCGCGCACGCCCTTGCGGCTCAGTGTATTGCCCGCCAGGGCGGCACGCAACTCGGCGTTGCTGACCTGCTGGGCGGCGGGCGGCGGCGGGCGCAGGGTATCGGTCTGCGGCACCACCACGTCGGTGGGGGAGCGCTGCGGGTTCTGGCCGGGGCGCGTGATCCACGGGTTGCTCAGCGTCCAGGTCTGCTTGCCCGAATCCCAGATGCCGAACTGTGCGGTCAGGATCTCGTCGCCGCGCTGGACCATCACGCCGTCGAGCCGGGCCACCTGACCGCCGCCACTGTCATTGTTCACGCGGCCCGCGTAATACAGCGCGTCGGGCGGGGCGTAGGTGTATTTTTCCTGCTGGGGCGGCGGCGGGGCCATGTCGTAAATGCTGTACCACGAGCGGTCCCAGTTCGCCAGCCCTGCTGGAACCAGGGTGCCTGCATTGAAGTACGCCAGCACGCCCACCAGCGCAAAGGGAATGGCCAGCGGCCACACCAGACTCAGCGGGCGGATGCCGCTGGCCAGGATCGCCTTCAGCTCGTTATCGCGCTGCATCCGCGAGAAGGCCAGGAGGATCGAGAACGGCACCGCCAGCACCAGCGTCTTGTTCAGGTTCTGCGGCAGGATCGACAGAAAGGCCGCCACCGCCTTGAACACAGGCGGGTGGTAGATCAGCAGCTTGCCTACCGTGCTGCTCAGGGCGTCGGTCATCAGCAGGGTCAGAAACAGCGCCACGCCCGCCAGATACCAGCGGGCGATCTCGCCGAGTACGGTTCGGGTCAGGATGGGCACGGCCAGGATTCTAGCGGCCCAGCATGAGGAAAAGGGGGCGGAATGCGGGTTTAGTGGGGGTGGTGGGTAGGGGAGGGGAGCCTATTGCTTGGTAATGGTTCTGGCCTGCCCACATGGTTTGACCCCTCTCCTGCGGAGCTGTGCCAGCCAGTCTGCTACGCAGCCAGCTCCCCTCAAGAAGTGCCAAGAGAGCGCTGCTGGACGAGCAATTCCGCAACCCTTGCCTCCCTTCTAAGGGGAGGTGCCCCGGAGGGGCGGAGGGGTTAAACCGCAAACGGCCACCCCACAATCCCACCTCCAACAAAAGAAAGCCCCCTCCATGCGGAGAGGGCTGAACGAGAGGACTGCCCTATCCCGCCTGTGGTGCCCCGGCTCCTTCCCCGGCCCACCCTTTGCGCTCGTGGCGGGCCAGCCGCTCGTGCAGGTGCAGGATGGCGGCGTTGCCGTGTGCGCCGCGTTCGGTGATGGCGCGGGCCGTGGCGGCGTCCAGGTAGGCCAGCCGCAGCAGTTCGGTGCTGCTCAGGCCGTCGCGGGTGGCCTTCACCCCGCGCTCGCGGCGAATACCAGCGCTGTCCAGGCCCACCACGCTGCGGTTGCTGATGCTGCCCAGTTGGCCGTACACGTTGCCCTCGCCGCCGTGGCGGGCCACCGTCGCCATCAGCTCTCGGCGGGCGTCGGTGCTTTCCAGGCGGGAGGCCAGCCAGCGCCGCGCCCCTGGATCGGCGCTGCGTTCGGCGATCTGCGCGGCCAGTTTCACGTCGCCGCCCATCGCGCGGGTCAGCAGGTCCTGCGCCCGCTTGCGCCAGCGCCGCGCCTGCACGGTGTCCACCACAAAGGCCAGCCGGGAGAATTCAGCCAGACTCAGAGTGGCCTCCGGCCCAGCGCCAAAGTCGCGGGCGGGTGAGGTCAGATCATGTTCGGCGGCCAGCGCGTTCCAGTCGGCAGGGGTCAGCCCCAGTTGCGTCAGGGCAGAGGAAGCGAGGAGGAATCCGTCGGCGCTGATGGGCAGCCGGACGGTGCCGAATTCGAGGGTCAGCGGGGCGTTTTGCATACATAGATTATAGCATAAATTATGTAATAAGCATAATTACAGAGGATGGCTTAGAGGGGCTGGAAGGGGCGTTCCAGGATGTGCCAGACCCCTTCTTCCCCTCTTCTTCGCAGCTTCGCAAGTCCGGCCCCCGGAGGGAGGCGACGGGATGTCCGCGCGGCCCGTTTGGCTGTGCCTCCTGGTGTCCTCTGAGGAAACAGACTGGGAATTCGATCATGCAGTTCACCGCCCCTTCTCCGTAAGCGCGACTAGACTGAACGCACAACGCCATTCCCCCAACACCGAGCTTCTCCACGCTCCAAACACCCACTTCTGGAGGTTTGCCCCATGTCCGAACCCGATCAGGTCACGCCCATTGCCCCTTCCGCCGAGCGCTTTCCCGTCCCCCAGAGCGTCCTGGCCCGCCTGCGTTCCGACCCGCAGGCAGACATCGATGCGGCGGCGGCGGACCCGGACGCCTTCTGGCTGGCGCAGGCGCGCAAGCTGGAATGGACCCGAGAACCCACCCAGGGCCTCAGCGGGCAGGCCCCGAATTTCCAGTGGTTTGCCGACGGTGAGACCAACGTGACCCTCAGCGCGCTGGACCGCCACGCGCGCGGCGAGGCGCGGACCCGCGCGGCGTTCATCTGGCTCTCGGAAACGGGTGAGGAACAGGTGCTGACTTACGGCATGCTGCATGAGCGGGTGGAACGCGCCGCCGCCGGACTGCGGGCGCTGGGCGTGGGCCTGGGCGAGCGGGTGGTGATCTACATGCCGCTGACCCCGGAAGGCTGCATTGCCATGCTGGCCTGCGCGCGGCTGGGGGCGGTGCATTCGGTGGTCTACGCGGGCCTGGGCGTGGGCGCGCTGCGGGACCGCATCACTGACGCGGGCGCGCGGGTGGTGATCACGGCGGATGTGGGGTATCGGCGCGGCAAACTGGTGGACCTGTACTCGGTGGCGGCCGAGGCCGTGGCCGATCTGCCGCAGGTGCAGCATCTGGTGTTGTGGGAGCGCATCAAGACCTTCTCGCGCGAACATGACCCGCGCACGGTGGCCTGGGAAAGCCTGTTCACGCATGGGCGGGCCGCCGCCGTACCCGTGGGGGCCGAGCATCCGCTGTACATCCTCTACACCTCCGGCAGCACGGGCAAGCCCAAGGGCGTGGTCCACACGCACGGGGGCTACGTCGTGGGCACCGCCTACCATCTGGGGGCGCTGTTCGATGTCACCGAGAGCGACGTGTTCTTCTGCACCAGCGACATCGGCTGGATCGTGGGCCACGGCTATATCGTCTACGGCCCGCTGGTAGCCGGGGCCACCGTGCTGTTCCGCGAGGGTGCGCCGGATTTCCCGGATCCCGGTATCCTGTGGCGCAGCGTCGAGAAATATGGCGTGGACGTGCTGTTCACCGCGCCCACCACCCTGCGCCTGTTCATGAAGCTGGGGGCCGAGGTGCTAGAACCCTATGACCTGAGCCGCCTGCGCGTGATCGCCTGCGCGGGCGAGGCGCTGAACCCGCAGGCGTGGCGCTGGGCGCAGCAGCATCTGGGCGGGGGACTGGGGGAAGGCGCGCACGCCATCGTCATCGATCACTGGTGGCAGACCGAACTGGGTGCGCCCACGCTGGGCAGCCACCCGCGCTGGGACGCGCGCCCCGGCTTTGTGGGCCGCCCCCTGGCCGGGGTGGTGGCCGACGTGGTGGACGAGGCAGGCAACAGCTTGCCCGACAACGTGCAGGGCCAGTTGGTCATCCGCCGCCCCTTTCCGTCCATGATGCGCGGCATCCACGGCAACCCGGAAAAGTACGCCCAGGTCTGGAGCGAGAACCCGGCGGGCTACCTGTCCGGCGATCTGGCCCTGCGGGACGCGGACGGCTGCTTCTCGATCCTGGGCCGCGCCGACGACGTGCTGAGCGTGGCCGGGCACCGCATTGGCAGCTCGGACGTGGAGGACGCCCTGGTCTCTCACCCTGCCGTGGCCGAGGCTGCCGTGATCGGCATTCCCGACGAGCTGAAGGGCCAGAGCATCGTCGCCTACGTGATCCTGCTGGCCTCCCACAGCGCACAGGCAGACAGCCCTGGCCTGCGCGCCAGCATCGGTGAGCATGTGCGGCGCGAACTGGGGCCGATTGCCACGCTGGGCCGGGTGGAAATCGTCGCCGCCCTGCCCAAGACCCGCAGCGGTAAGATCATGCGCCGCGTGCTACGTGCCCAGGCGCTGGGCGAAGACCCCGGCGACCTGACCACGTTGGAGGGCTAGCGGGAGCGTCCCCGGAGGTCTGGAGACGTGACGGGATGTCCCTCGATCTCGCTCTTTCTGTTTGTGAGCGGAGCTGCGCGGCGGCGGGGAGGGCAGGCTGTCAACAAAACTGGGCTTTGGACAGCTTCACACCACCCTCGCAGCCATAGTCGCCGTGTCACCGTCAAAGTCGGGCGAAGCCGTCTCCGCCTCCGCCGTATGAATCCGGTCCCGGCCCGCAGCCTTGGCCCCATACAGCGCGTTGTCCACCCGCGCCACCAGCCGGGTCAGGTCGTCGCCCGCGTGGCAGGCACTGACGCCGAAGCTGGCGGTCAGCAGGCCGACCTGCGGGTGGGGCGAGGCCAGCAGCCGTTGCCGCAGCGCCTCGGCCCGGCAGGTGGCCCCGGCCCCGGTTGCACCAGGGAGGATCAGCATGAATTCCTCGCCACCCCAGCGCCCCGGCGTTTCACCGTCCTGCGCTTCCTGCCGTAGCAGCCCGGCGATATGTGTCAGTGCGCTGTCTCCGGCCAGATGGCCGTGCGTATCGTTGACCAGCTTGAAATGATCGATGTCCAGCATGATCACGCTGCCGCCCTGACCGGGGACTGTCCTCTTACCAGGGACTGTCATGTCTGGAAAAGCCGCGTCCGGGTGGGCCGGGTCCAGCAGCAGTTCGAGCTGCTGGTACAGGCGGCGGCGGTTGGGCAGGCCGGTCAGGGCATCGGTCCAGGCCTCGTGTTCCAGCCGCAACTGCTTTTGGGCCAGCGCGATGAAGCTGTTCTTGTACCATGCCAGCGCGTGTAGCAGCATCAGCACCGTGCCGGTGGATAGAAAGAGCTGGAGGTCGAAGAAGGACAGCTTCAGATCGCCCTGCACCGCGCGCAGCAGCACCAGCGCCAGGGCAGCGCCGAACATGCCCAGATTCAGCAGCCCGGCGCTGCGGGTGCCGAACACCAGATACCTGAAGACCGCGTTGGTGATCAGCATCAGGAACATGTTGAGGCTGACCTGCCCTCCCACCACGCCGTAATACGCCTGAAACAGCACGAACAGCGCATTGAAGGCGATGGTGATCTTCAGCGCACCTTCCAGCGACTTGCCGCTGACGATCCGGTAGCCGGCCCACAGGCACACCAGCGCCATGACCGCGTACACCCCCAGCATGGGCACTCTGGGATCGGCACTGGACGCCTCCAGTCCCCACAGGATCAGCAGGACGGGCACACCGCAGATCAGCGCGGTCAGGGCCAGACCCTGATGCAGGGTGTGCCTGAGTTCCGCGCCAGGTTCATGGGTGACGTCGCCTGTTTCCCCGGCCGCCATGCTCACCCCGGTCCTCGGGCGCGGGCGCCGGACGCGCGCCGAATCTGAAAGTCTGGAGAACGCGGGGAACCGCATGACCTGAGCTTACGTGAGTCTGGCCCACAGTTCTGTCACAAAACCCTTTCACGCTGCCGGATTTACCTCAATTATGCAAACTCTGATTGGAAGTTGTTGAAAACACCTGGAAATCCGAGCGGGAGTCGCAGAGCTGCGACGCAGAGGAAGAGCGTCCTCATGGGCACCTGTTCATGACGAGAGCGAGCAGGAGAAAAACGGGTTCCGGACGTGGAGTGGAAGAATCGGCGCTGTTCCGATTCCTGCACGGAACAAACGGAACCCGTACCAGTCTGCGCTCATGGGTAGCGTCCCAACCGCTCCACCAGCAGGGCAAAAAAGCCGTCTGCGTCCACTCCGGTCACCACCTCCACATTCTTCGGTTGCCCGGTCACGTTCCACATGTCGGCCACCGTGCGGCCCGCGCTGGGGCCAGCGGTCAGGTCCATCTCGACGTGCATGGGCCGGGAGGTAAACAGTTCCGGGCGCAGCAGCCACGCCACGGTCATCGGATCGTGCAGCGCGCCGCCGTCCCAGCCGTAGCGCTCGCGGTGGTGTTCGGCAAAGAATTCCAGCAGCACCGCCGCGAATTCGCCCACCCGCGTGCCCAGCGTCCGGAAGGCTGCCACGCGGGCCGGGTGCGCGATGGCCTGATGCGTGACGTTCAGGCCGAACATCGTCAGCGGCACGCCGGACGTGAACACGATCTGCGCTGCGTGGGGATCGGCCAGCGCATTGAATTCGGCGGCGGGGGTCCAGTTGCCGGTGTCGGTGCTGCCGCCCATCCAGACCACCCCCTTGACCAGGGGCACGATGTCCGGCGCGAGGCGAAAGGCCAGCGCCAGATTGGTCAGCGGCCCGGTGGGCACCAGCGTGACCTCGCCGGGGCGGGCGCGCACGGTGTCGATAATGAACTGAGCGGCGTGCCCGGCCTCCGCCCCGCGCGTCGGCGTGGGCAAATCGGGGCCGTCCATGCCGCTGTCTCCGTGTACCGACTCGGCGCTGATGCGCCCCCGGACCAGCGGGCGGTCTGCTCCGGCAAAAATGGGCACGTCCTTACCGCTCAGTTCGCGCACGATCAGGGCGTTGCGGGTGGTGTGGTCCAGGCCCACGTTGCCGAACACGGTGGTCAGGCCCAGCACCTGAAACTCTGGACTGATCAGCGCCAGCAGGAAGTTGATGGCGTCGTCGTGGCCGGGATCGCCGTCCAGGATGATGGGCTGGGCAGGGGTGGGCGTGACAGGCATGGGGGGCATTGTGTCATTTGCTGATTTACACAGGGTTAACCACCCCCGGCTGGGTTAACTCATCGTAAGCTGCGCGCCATCTGTCCCACCCCGAAGTGGCTAAAATACGGTCATGAAGGGCCTGAAAGAATTTGTCGACTGGCTCCGGGAAATCCTGGGGGGCGCGCCTCAACCCCAGCCAGTCCCCATCCCTGTTCGCGTGCGCGACCGCTGACAGCACCCTCTCCACCCACCAACCTCCACACCTGCCTGTTCCGGCGGGTGTTTTTTGTGCCATCGGTGCTGGCGCGCCGGGGCGGTCCAAAAGCTACACACACTCCGGTCATCCGGGCTTTGGCCGCGCTACCATGCTGAGCGTGCCGCAGCGCGCCGAACAGGCAATGGAAGAACATGGAATGGGGGAACTCCGGGCGCTGGTGACAGGTCGCCCGGTCCCGGAAGTGCAGGGCATCGAGCGGGCCTACGTCTTCTCACGGGACGCCCACGCCGGGGTCAACCGCAAGAGCGGCGAGCCGTACATCACGCATCCGGTGGCGGTGGCGGTCATTCTGGCGCGGCTGGGCATGGACAGTGACAGCATCATGGCCGGGCTGCTGCACGACACGGTGGAAGACGTGGACGGCGTGACTTTCGAGCAGATCGAGACCCTGTTCGGGCGCGACGTGGCCCGCATCGTGGAGGGCGAGACCAAGGTCAGCAAGCTGAGCAAGCAGGGATCGCAGTCGGCAACTGTTAGTGACGCCGGGCGAGATTTGCAAGCCGAGAACCTGCGCCAGATGCTGATCGCCATGACCGACGACATCCGTATCATCGTGGTCAAGTTGGCGGACCGGCTGCACAACATGCGCACGCTGGCCTCCATGCGGCCCGACAAGCAGCAGCGCATCGCCCGTGAAACGATGGATATCTTTGCCCCGCTGGCGCACCGCCTGGGCATCGGGCAGATCAAGTGGGAGCTGGAAGACCTGAGCTTCCGCTACCTGTACCCCGACGACTTCGCCTACCTGCAAAGCCGCCTGCAAAGCCGCCAGGACGAGCGCGACGCGCTGATCGGCGAGGCGGTCACGCAACTGGACGAGGCGCTGGCCGACGATCTGGAACTGCCCGAATGGGTGGCCGACATCGACATCTCCGGGCGCAGCAAGCACCTGTGGAGCGTTCACTGCAAGATGCAGCGCGAGGGCAAGGGCCTGGAGCAGATTTTCGATCTGCTGGCGATCCGCGTGATCGTGACCCCGCGTGACCTGATCGTGCCCGAGGGCACCGACGACAAGCGCCGTGAGAAGGCCGAGGCCACCCGCGAAAAGCGCATCTGCTACCACACGGTGTCCATCGTGCACAGCATGTGGACCCCGCTGCCGGGCCGCTTCAAGGACTACATCGCCGTGCCCAAGCCCAACGGCTACCAGTCGCTGCACACCACCGTGATCAGCCAGAGCGGCCAGCCCATAGAGGTGCAGATCCGTTCGCGCCGCATGCACGAGGTGGCCGAGTTCGGCGTGGCGGCCCACTGGATGTACAAGCAGGGATCGCAACTGGCGCAGAAGGACCGCGAGAACTGGATCTCCCAGCTCCGCGAATTGCAGGACGAGATCAACGACGCCAGCGATTACATGGACGCGGTCAAGTCCGACATCCTGGGCCAGCGGGTGCGGGTGTTCACGCCGCGCGGGCTGGCGGTCAGCCTGCCGTCGGGCAGCACGACCATCGATTTCGCGTACCACATCCACAGCCGCATCGGCGAGACCACCGTGGGCGCGCGGGTCAACGGCAGCATCGTGCCGCTGGCGCACCGCCTGGGCAACGGCGACATGGTGGAGATCGTGACCAGCAAGAACGGCCACCCCAGCAAGGACTGGCTCAATTTTGCCGTGACCCGCAGCGCCCGCGCCAAGATCAGGCACCATTTCCGGCAACTGGAACGCGACGATGCCCGGCAACGCGGCCACGACATGCTGGAGCGCCATCTGCGCAAACGCCAGCTCCCGGTGCGTCAACTGATGCGGACCAAACTGCTCGAGGACGCCGCCCAGAAGCTGCTCAGCACCCGCAACCCGGATGACTTGTATTTCGCCATCAGCGCGGGCAAGCTGACGCCCTCGGCGGTGGGCCGGGTCCTGTCGCCCAGTCTGGCCAGCGAGCAGGGCACAGCTCCCACCAAACGCGGTCCCAAGCCCCGCGCGCCCGAGACCGGCGGCGTGTACGTGGAGGGCTTTACCACCGCCACCAAGCTCAGCAACTGCTGTTCCCCGATCCGGGGCGATCAGATCATGGGTTACCTGACGCGCGGACGCGGCGTCAGCATCCACCGCATCGACTGCCCCAACATGATCCGGCTGCTGAAAGTCGAACCCGAACGCTGCGTGGCCGCGAGCTGGGATGTGGGCATGCCGGGCCTGACCCTGGTGGACCTGGACGTGGTGGCCCCGGACCGTCACGGCCTGCTGGCCGACGTGCTGGGCGCGCTGAGCGCCGAGAAACGCAGCCCGCTGAAGGTGGAGGCCAACGTGGACCTGGACAACGTGGCGCACATTCTGCTGCGGCTGGGCGTGCGCGGCAACACGGACCTGGAGCAGGTGCGCGCCGCGATTGCCAGGGTGGCGGGCGTGAGCGACATCGTGCGGCTGGGCCGCAACGCCGCGCGCGGGCGCAAGAGCAGCGGGGCCAGCGCGTGAGCGGCGCGCGGGTGCTGGATATTCCCCTGGCGGCGGCGTCCGCCTCGCCACTGTTCCGCAGCGTGACGTGGGGTGTGCCTGCGCTCATCCTCGCCGTGGCGCTGATTCCCGATAGGGAAAACACACCGTTTTTGCGGGTTCTGATGACCACACTGGCGCTGTGTCTCTTTGCCCTGTTCCAGCTCGCCCGGCGCCGTCTGGCCTACACCCTGACCCCCGACGCCGTGGTGATTCAACGCGTGCTGAATCAGACCCGGTTGCCCTATGCCGGTCTGAGCGCCCGCCGGACCTCTGGCGTGCTGGGCTTCCGCACTTTCGGGACCGGGATGCCGGGGTATCTGACGGGGCACTTCACGCTGTCGGACGATGGGCAGGGGGTCAGTCGCGTGCTGGCCGCCGCTTCCGCCAGCCAGGGTGGCGTGCTGCTGCATTCCGCCGACGCCGACTACTTCCTGACCCCTGTCGATCCAGCCGCCTTTCTGGCCGAGCTGGCACGGCGCGGGGTAGGGTTGGCCGCATGACCCTCACGCTTCTGCCGGACCTGGGCGATCTGCTGAGGCTGCACCCGCAGTACAACGCCGGGACCGTGGTGGAAATCATCCGGCATCTGGGCGCATCGGAAGTGCTGTGGGCCAGCGATACGGACCCCGATCACCCGTTGCGCGACGCGTTGCCCGCTGCCCGACTACGGATTCAGGACGGCTTCACGGCGGACTGGGCGTGGGCCGACGCCGAACACGGCCAGCTCCAGGGCTTCCTGAGCCAGTACCCGCAGGGCCGCGAACGCCTGCGTGGGGCGGCGGGGGCCGAGCGTGAGTTCGCCGCGCTGGTGACGGTGCCGATGCTTCCGGCGCAGGTGGTGGGCGCGGAGGTGCTGGACGCTGCCCGCGCCTACCACGCGGCCACCCGCGCCGCGCTGGACGAGGGGCCGGGAACGCACTGGCGCGAGAAACGCCTGACGGAACTGGCGGCGAAACTGGCCGGGCAGACGGGCGTCGTGATCGTTCCGCTGGATGATGTGCCGGGGCTGCTGGACCTGCTGCCGGATTCACGCGTGCCAGACCTGACGGGCTTTGCCCCCGGCGAAACGAGCCGCCTGCGTGCCCTGGCAGACCGCGCGTGGCAACTGCGCGAGGACGACGATCTGAACGCGCTGCTGGCCGCGCTGGACCGCGAAACCGGGGACCGCGTCACGCCGGGAGCCGAACTGTCCGCTGCCGCCGCTGGAATCTATCTGGCGGTGGGCGATCTGGTGGCCGCCCGCGAGTTGCTGGAGCGCGCCGCCCACGCCCTGACCGACGATCTGCCCCGCAGCCTGACCGGCCTGACGCTGGCCCGACTTGGGCAGGTGCGCGACGCCCAGGGAGACCGTGAACTGGCCACGCGCACCTACCGCGCCGTGCTGGCCCTGAACCACGCTCCTGCCATCGCCATCGCCACAGCGGAGGCAGGGTTAAAAGAGCCGTTCAACCTGAATCTGGAAGGGTAATACAAACTCCGATTGAATCGTTTGCAAAACGCTTCAATCCAAGCGGATGCGAGAAAGAGAAGGACGGGTTCCGGGCGTGGAGTTAACAAACTAGAGCTTTTCCGATTTGTTAACGAAACAGCCGGAATCCCTACAGGGCGCAGGCCCGCCACACCTCAAAAATCGCGCCCCACCCTCACCCGACTGGGCAAGTGGTGGTGCGCGGTGAGGCGATTATGCGGCGGGCTGTTCGGTTGCGGTTTCCTCGGTCTCGGCGGCGCGGCGGCCCCGGCCTGGACGTTCAGCGGGGGCTGAGGCTTCCGGCTGAGGGGCCTGGGCAGGTGCAGGAGGATGCACAGGGGCTGCCGCCGGAGCCGCGCCGATGCGGGCCAGCGTGTCGCCGAAGGCTTTCAGCGCGTCGCCGCCCTCCAGTTCGGCCACCGCGCGGGCGTTCAGCGCGCCCAGCTCCTCGCGGGTCACGGCGTATTCGGGGGCGTCATGGCCCTTCAGCGCCTGCAAGACGCGGTAGGCGGTGGCGGCCTCGATCCTGGCCCCCTTGCCGGTGGTCACCCCGGCGTCGCTGAGCATCTCCGCGCCGATCAGGGTGATGGTCTCGCCGCTGATCAGGGTCACGCGGTCACCGCGCTCCTCCATGTGGGCCGCCAGTTGCAGCAGCCCGCGCAGGTCCAGCATCTGGTGGAAGAGGTCGAGGTGGGCCAGCATCGCCCCTGCTTTCTTGAGGGTATCCATAGGCCCATTATTATGTTTTAAGCGTAAATGTCAAGTGGTATTTATAAGGCGCTGGGTGAAAAGGCATCGGAATTCCCTGCCAGACAATAAAAAGGGGAGAGGCGGACATGCCTCCCCCTTCAAGGTTCGCGGATTAGCGCTGGGCCTGGCTGCGTCCGATCAGCGTGACCTTGACCATCAGCGGCTTGTTGCCCCGGAGGACCGTCAGGGTAATGGTGTCGCCGGGCCGGTACGTCCGCACGGCATACTGAAATTCATCGAAATTGATGATGCGCTTGCCGTTCACCTCGGTCACGATGTCGCCGGAAACGCGCTGGTCCTTGTCGTTGAGTTTCAGCGGCTGAAGGCCCGCCTTCTCTGCGGGGCTGCCCGGATTGACGCCAGTGAAGAACGCGCCCGGCGTGTCCCCCAGTTTAAGCAGCGCGCTGGCGCGCTTGAAGTCCGTGGCGTCGATGGTCAGCAGCGCGGTGTACGGCCCGTTCAGGCTGATGCCGATGATCGGCGCGTCCAGCTTTTTCCCGGCGCGAAGCTCGGCCAGCCTGGCATCGCTGGCCGTGACTGGCACCGCGAACGAGGCCGGTCCCTTCTCGCGGCTGACGCTGATGTAACTGACGATCCCGGTCAATTCGCCCCTGACGTTCAGGATCGGGCCGCCGCTGTCGCCGGGGATCAGCGGGGCGCTCATCTGGAGGGTGCCGGGCGGGAAGGTGGCGCCGCCGGGTCCAGCGTCGGCCTCCAGACCAGTCAGACGACCTGTTTTGGGTTGCAGGAAGGTGCCGCCGCCGTTGCCCACCGCCAGCACCGCGTCGCCCACGCCGGGGCGGGCGCTGGACAGCGGCACGAACGGCGTGGCCCCGGGCACCGAGACCCGCAGCAGTGCCAGATCGTCCTGATCGTCGTAGCCCACTACCTCTACTGCGTAACGCTTCTTGTCCACCGTCTGCGCGCTCAGCTTGCTGGCCCCTTCCACCACATGGTAGGCGGTCAGGGCCAGCCCATCCGCCGAGATCAGCACGGCAGAACCGATCCCGTCGGGTTCGTCGCAGGCTCCCGGCACCGTGTTGTCGCACTGCTCGATCCGCAGCGTGGCAGGCCGGACCTTGGAGAACAACGTCTTGAGGGTCTGTTTCTCGGCGTCCGTCAGCGGTTTGGGGGCGTTGATGGCGCTGGTCTGGGCAGGCTTCTGGGTCTGGAGGTTCTGGGTCTGGGCGAACTTCTGGGCGGTCAGGGGCAGGTCCTGCGCCTGACCGCCAGAGAGGGCCAGCCCACCCAGCAGCAGGCCCGACAGCAGCAGGCGGCGAAGGTTGGAGTCCCGGCCCCGGACATCCCGGCGCGGGAGACGGTCAGTCTCGGCGGTCATGGTTCATTGTGCGTGCGCCAGGGCGGTGGGTCTGTGTTGGGACTTTCCATCTGGTCTCATCTGCCCCCCAGAACGTCTGATCGCTTGCCATCAGCATGATTTAAAAGGCGGCGGGCAGGTGCTTTCTGACCCTGCCGCCCAGTCTCAGCCCTGCCCGCGCCCTTCCGCCTCGGCTGGCGCTGGGTCCGGGGCGAACAGGGCAGGGGAGGGGGACAGTCCCAGGCGTCGCTCGATCAGCGCGCCCAGCCGGGCCAGGATGCCGGGGCCGCTCCAGCCGGTCACGCAGGCGGCGGCCAGCAGCAGGGCTGGGGCCGGATCGGGGCGCAGCGTCACGGTCATCAGGGCCACCACCGTCAGCGCGGCGATTCCGGCGGCCACGGCCAGTGCCGCCACGGTGCGGGCACGCGGCGTCTGATCCTGCCCCAGCAGCCGCGCCAGTTGCGTGATGCCCCCGGCCACGAAGGCCGCCCCCAGCAGCGGGGCCAGGGTCAACAGGGAGGGGGGAATGGGAGAGCTGTCGGACATGATGACCTCCGGTGGCACGGCTGGTGGTGCTGCGGCTGAAGACGAACACGGACGCCTGATTCTGCTGGAGGCGTATCCAGGTCCGGAGTGTAATATGTCTGCGGACATATATCAAGTGGGATGGATTCCAGTTGCAGGTCCACGGGTCATTAGACTCGGTGCATGACTGGCGAACCGTCTTTGCGTGAGCTGCCTTCACTTGATCTGCCCCCACTTGAACTGGCTGCCTGGCTGGGTGCGCGGCGTGCGGCGCTGAATTTGCAGCAGGGGCAGGTCAGCGCCCGCACGCTGGACCACGGCGGGCAGGCCGGGCGCGTGACCCAGCCGTACCTGAGCCGTCTGGAACGCGGCACCCGTCCGCTGGAAGCGCTCACCCCCGCGCGTCAGGACGCCCTGCGCCGCGCGCTGGAGATCCCGGCGGGCGAGTGGGTGGCCCGCACCGGGCTGCCGCTGCTCCAGGCGGCCCCGGGCGACGACGCTCTGGAGGTGCTGGAACTGGTACGTGTGCCGGTGCGCGCCCTCGCCAGCGCCGGGCTGCCCGTGACTGAAGACCACGCCAGTGTCATTGACCATGAACTGGTGCCCGTGCGTGATCACCGCCCCGGCATGCTGGTGCTGGAGGTGGGCGGCGAGTCCATGACCACCGCTGCCGGGGGCGGCATTCGCCCGGGTGACCGCATCTACGTCGATCCTGGCGATCTGGACCTGCGCGAGGGACTGGTCTACGTGCTGCACATCTCGGGGCTGGGGCTGACCGTCAAGCGGCTCAGACGGTATGGGGGCGCGCTGTGGCTGACCAGTGACAACCCCGATCACCCGCCCGTGAAGCCGGAGGAGGTCACGGTGGTGGGCCGGGTGTACTTTCACCAGCCGCGCGGCGTGCGGTTGTAGGGGGCGTGCGGTTGCAGGGACTGGGCGCTAGAGTTTTACCCGTGTCCGAGTCGCCCCTGACCACCGTTTTCGTCTATGGCACCCTGATGCCCGGCGAGCGCAACGCCCACATCGCCACTCAGGGTGGCAGCTTCCGCACCCGCCCCGCCAGTCTGAAGGGTTACCGCCTGCTGCACCTGTGGCCGGAGGCGTATCCCGCTGTGGTTCCGGGGGATGGGGGAGACGTCGTGCGCGGATTCGCCCTGACCTATGCCCCTGCCGACTGGCCGCTGGCCCTGCCCTTTCTGGACGAGCTGGAGGGCATTGATGAGACGCCCCCCCTCTACACCCGCCAGCAGGTAGTGCTGACGCTGGATGGTGGACAAGAGGTGCCTGCCTGGGTCTACCTCTACGCCGTGGCCGAGCGCCTGAACCGCCCTGGCGTCCTCCCCGTGCCGGGCGGTGACTGGACCGCTATCCCGGACCGCACCCGCAGCAGCGAGAGTGACCGCTGAAGATCGAGATCAGGAAAGCCCCCTTCAAAACAGGAACCTGAAAACAGCGCCCATCACCCCTACCGAAACGGCAACCGAAGGCCGTCGGGCGCGAAGCGGACGGGCCGCATTCGGCATGACAGAGCAGGGCATTACACCCGGATATCGCCGCCCTCCCCCGCCGCCAATACCCATAAACTCGTGCCCCGTGCAACGCTGGCTCCCCCTGCCCCCTGGGGGAGGGGGCTGCCCTGGGGGAGGGGGCTGGGGGGTGGGGCTGCCCGAAAGCCACTGCAACTCGAAATCGCCCCGCAACCAGCCCATGCGGAGAAGCGGGCCACTGATGAAAACACGCTTCACCTCAAAGCCCAGGCCACAGAAAACCGCCGCCCCATCTTCCGGGCGGCGGCTTTCGTAAATGCGGAACTTTAGCGGACGATGCGCTGGCCACGGCGAATCTTGAGCTGATCCGTCAGGGCGATGTACTCGTCATAGTTGGTGCGCTCCAGGTACTTCAGCAGGCGGCGGCGCTGGCCGTTCATGAGCTGGAGGCCGCGCTGGCCGTGCTTGTCCTTCTTGTTCTCGGCCAGGTGCGCGCCCAGGTTGTTGATGCGGGCGCTCAGCAGGGCCACCTGAACGGCGGTGCTGCCGGTGTCTTTGTCGCTCTTGGCGTGGGCCTGGATGGTGGCTTTCTTGTCGATCATGGGTGTTGCCTCTCTTTTCTTTGTTGAAGTCTCGCGCGCAGCAGCCCCAGCAAAATCCGGCTTCACTCTTCAGAAGTCGGGCTGGACCGCTCGCGGCGGCAAAGCGGACGATACCATAACCGGACGGTCTCTGGGTTGACATCGGCACAGGCCACCCCTAAGATTGCGTTGCCTCGTTTCATCTGCGCTCGGGTGGCGGAATTGGTAGACGCGCACGCTTGAGGTGCGTGTAGCTTAGCTGTGTGGGTTCAAGTCCCATCCCGAGCACCAACATTTTCAAAGGTCAGCGCCGGATTCTCCTTGAGGGTCCGGCGCTGGCCTTTGTACTGTGAGGTGGTTTTGCCGTCCAGCAGCAGGCACAGGTGATGCTCTGTCAGGGCGTGGCCTTCGTCGTCCTGCACAGCGTCGGGCTGCGTGCCCCAGACTTGAAAGCCGTAGCGTTCGTACAGGCAGCGCGCGGCGGTCTGGGTTTCAGTCACGGAGAGATGGATGGAGGTCACGCCGTCCCAGCCCCGCGCGTGTGCCAGTCCCGCCCGCATCAGCGCGTCCGCGCAGCCCTGACCGCGTGCTGCTGGCGAAACGGACACGCCGAAGATGTTGGCCCGGTGTTTCAGCCGGGGCCGTTCCTCGCGTCCCAGACTCAGTAGACCCACCAGTTCGTTGCCCACGAACGCGCCGAAAGTCACGAACGTCGGCTGTGGCGTGAGTTGCGCGGTGATGGATTCCAAAGTTCGGCTCTCGAACTCGGCAGCCGTGGTGATAAAGGCGTTCGGGTCACTGCGGAGGGCGGCCAGCCTCACCTCGCGGTAGACGGCGGCGTCCGCCCCGGTCAGCAGGCGGATATGCGGCTCAGACACCAACGCCCGCCCCCAGGCTCACGACGTCGGTGGGGGTGGACCGCTCCCCAGCCGCCGTCCGGTCCCGCCAGTTCAGCACATGGCCATCGGCGCGCACATTGCGGATCAGGGCCAGATCGAGGTCATGGATCAGCCAGCCACTTTCATTCCAGCCGCGCTCGGCCACGATGCCGTCCTCGGGCAGGCCGTCGTCGGCGGGGGCATAGATGGCGGCGCGGCCCACGGCGTCCTCCAGGGCGTAGGACCACGGGGCGTCGGCGATCAGCGGGGCATGGACGGCGTAGCACTGGCCCTCCAGGGCGCGGGCCATGCTCCCCACCCGCACGCGGGTAAATCCGGCGCGGCTGCCCGTGAAGGACGGCACCAGGAGCAGTTCTGCGCCGCCCTCGGCCATCTGCCTGGCGGGGGCGGGGAATTCGCTGTCGTAGCAGGTGGCGACGCCGAAGCGCAGGGCCTCGCCGCCCCGCAGTTCCAGCGCGAAGACACGCACTCCCTCGCCGGGGGAAATCTGCCATTCCTCGGCCTCGAAACGGGTCATCAGCAGTTTGTCCTGCCACGCATGGCTGCCGTCCGGCGCGAAGACGTGGGCGCGGTTGACGAAGCCGCCAGCGTGTTCAGTTGGAAAGCTGCCTGCCACGATGCACACGCCGTACTGCCGCGCCAGCCGGGCGTGCAGGGCCAGGAAACCGGGCAGAAACGCCTGAAGCGCGGGCCGCATGCCCAGCACGTCATGGTGCAGTTCTGGTGGGAGCAATGCCACCAGTTCCAGCGCGGCGTATTCGGGAAAGACCAGCAGCTCTGCGCCCGCGTCCGCCGCCCCCGCCACCCAGCCGCCGATTTTTGCCTCGTAAGCCGCCCAGTCCGGCAGAAAGTCCACCCCGTAAGCCGCCGCCGCCACCCGCACCACTGTCATGGGCAGAGTTTAACCGCAGGCCGTCTCCGGGTCCGCGACGCACCTTCAATGCACGCTGTCCCACTCCTCGACAAAGTCTTCGAGCAGGTACTCCAGCTCTTCAGCCGCTGCGTCAGCGCTCTGGCCCGCTTCAATGGAGCCGAAATAGGAGTCGCGCCAGAGGGTCACGTCGGTGTACGGGCCGTCCTTGTCCAGCCAGCCTTCCAGCGCAGCGCTAAAGACCGTGCCCGACTTGGTGGTGGAGAAGGTGAAGTACAGGTTGAGCTGGGTTTTGCCGCCCACGCCATTTTCCGTTCTGCAATTGTCGGCCACGCTGATACCCGCGTCGTCCAGCACGCTGACCATATTGCCCAGCAGCTCGTCCAGGACCTCGGTATTCTCCTCGTCCTGATCCTCGAAGTCTCCAGTGATGCAGACCGTCTTGAAGGGTTTCAGGTTCGCGGCCTGATGGTTGGCCAGCGCCCCCCCGGAGACGGCGAGATACAGCGCGGCAGCGACGAGCAGTGGTCTTTTCATACCAGCCTCCACAAGGATCAGGACGTGTTCTGGTTCTCATCTTAGGCTTAAACTGGTCTGCCGCTATCCCCCGCTGGGGGCGGGCGCTACCTTGAAGCCGAGAATGGATGCCCCCACCACGCCCAGCCCCGGCCTGCCTGATCCCGTGCTGCCCGGCACCCACCGCGAACACGTCTGGTCGGCCCTGATGCGGGCGCGGGCCTGCGCCTACCCGCTGCCGCCGCACGGCCACCACCCCAACTTCACGCGGGCGCGGCAGGCGGGCCGACACCTGCTGGCCCATCCGCAGGTGTCGGGGCTGCACACGTTGATTGTCGGTCCGGACCGCGTGCTGGCCCCGCTGCGAAAGCTGGCGCTGGAGGCGGGTATCACCCTGTACGTGCCCCATCAGAAGAAGCCAGCCCAGCGGGGTCAGGTCTGGTACTGGCGGCTGAGTGACCCGGCGGGCGCACGCCTGAGCGCCATGCCGAAGGTGGGCGAGCCGGTGCTGTACGTGCCGGGTAAATCCGGGCTGGAAGACGCGCAGGCCGCCGTTCTGGGCAGCGTCGCCGTGGGGAGCGACGGCGCGCGGCTGGGCAAGGGCTTCGGCTGGGGGGCGCGTGGCCTGGGCCTGGGCCTCCCCGAACTGACCCTGGCCCACCCGCTGATGCTGAGTGGGGCGCTGCCCTGTGCCGCCGACTCGCGCGTGGCCCTGATCGGTACGCTGGACGGGGTGCTGGAGCCTTCAACCCTTTAGGTTTTCAGACCTCCTGACGGGAACCTCTCTGTCCCTGGCCCCGTACACTGCACCATGACCAAGTCGAGCAACAACAAGACCCTCGTTCCGGCGCTCATTACGGTGGCCGGGGTGGGGCTGGCCGCCGGGGCCGCGTATCTGGCCCGCCAGCGCAAGGGAGAAGTCAAGGAATTCGTGGTGTCGCGCGTGCTGGAAGCTCCCGCCGGACGCAGCAGTTACACCGATCTGGGCCAGGGTCTGGAGCGCGGCGGCATCGCGCTGGCCGGACGCGCCGCGCGGGCCGCCGACACCCCGGCGAACCGCGAGGTGCTGTCTCACATCATCGGCATTGAGTGCTGGGGCCAGAACCGCCTGCGGATGGCGCTGGGGCAGCGTTTACACGAGTCCGACAGTTACCACGCCTACCGCCCCGCGCAGGACGTGACGCTGGGCGAACTGCGAAATCTGCTGTCCCAGACCCGCTCCGGCACCGTCGATCTGGCGCGGCAACTCCACGCGAATCCGCCGGAAGACGGCGCAACCGTGAACCACAACGGCCTGGGACCCCTGACCGCCAAGGCGTGGCTGCGCTACCTGACCCAGCACGCGGACCTGGAAAGCCGCAGACTGCGCGGCGAGAAGGACACGGCCCGCCCGCAGGACGAGGTCATGCCGGAAGCCGCGCCGTCCTGAAACGGGAACAGCCGGGCAAAACACCGTTCTGACCGCATGGGCAAGACAGCGGGCCAGAGGCGGAAAATAGCCTCCGGGACGCCGGTCTACCTGCTTTGTCCTGGGTGGTGTTTTTCAATCCGCCGATTCTTCCGCCGGATGGAGCGTCTGTTGAAGGTTGAATCTGGTTGCCCGGCCACGCAGAAAACTGTAAGACTCCGCCCTCTAATCTGAGACTCAGATGATGGTGTCCAAGTGAGTGTTCTCAATTCCATACTGACGGCCATCGTGAAAGACCGGGCCAGCGACATTCATCTGCGTGCAGGCAGTGCCCCGGCGGGACGGGTCAACGGCCTGATCAAACGCTATGGCGAGGGCCGCCTGACCCCCGAACACGTCGCCGATTTTGCCCGCGAGATGATGCCGGGGACCATGTGGGAGCAGTTCGAGGCCCGCCGCGAGGCCGATTTCGCTTACGGGATCGCTGGGTTGGCCCGTTTCCGGGTCAATGCCTATTACCAGCGCGGCACGGTGGGCCTGATCATGCGCGTGATCGAGGACAAGGCCATTCCCACCTTCGAGCAACTGGGGCTGCCGCAGGGCACCTTCACCGAACTGACGCAGCACGAGCGCGGTCTGGTACTGGTGACCGGTCCCACCGGGTCGGGCAAGACCACCACGCTGGCCAGCATGATCGATTACATCAATACCCACCAACCGGTCAACATCGTGACCCTGGAAGACCCCATCGAGGTGCTGCACCGGGACCGCGCGGCCATGATCAGCCAGCGCGAACTGGGGATGGACACCCTGAGCTTCTCGGCAGGGCTGCGCGCCAGCATGCGCCAGGACCCCGACGTGATCCTGATCGGCGAGATGCGCGACAAAGAAACGGTGGAGGCAGCCCTGAGCGCCGCGCAGACCGGGCATCTGGTTTTCAGCACGCTGCACACCCAGGATGCCGTTCGCACGGTCAACCGCATCATCGATTTCTTTGCCCCGCATGAGCGCCTTCAGGTGCGTCACAGCCTCTCGGAGAGCATCGTGGGCATCGTCAGCCAGCGCCTGTTGCCGCGCCAGGGCGGGGGCCGGGTGCTGGGCATGGAAATTTTGCTGGGCACGCCCACCGTCCGCGAGTGCATTAAAGACCCTGAACGCACCGAGGAAATCAAGCAGGCCCTGCTGGAAGGCGGCGCACGCGGCATGCAGACCTTCGATCAGCATCTCGCCGTTCTGGTGCAGGACAACCACATGACCGTCGAGGACGCGATGGCCTCAGCCACCAGCCCGCATGAGCTGAAGATTCTGCTGATGCAGCATCAGTACGCGTAGGGAGGCTGACGGGAATCGTCAAACCGTTTGAACAGGGAATTCAGATGGGTTTGACACCCCTCCCCTAAACTGCTCCCATGATCATCAAGTACGGCGGCAACGCCATGAAAAACCCCCAACTGCGCCGGGCGGTGGCCGCCGAGATCGCGGCCCTGCGCGCCCAATCCCTGCCGGTGGTGGTTCACGGCGGCGGTCCCTTTATCGAGCGGGAGCTGAGTGCGCGCGGCCTGAGCAGCACCTTCAAAGGTGGGCTGCGCGTCACGCCCCCCGAACTGATGGACGTGGTGGAAATGGCGCTGTGTGCGCTGAACAAGCGTCTGAGTCAGGAGGTGGGGCAGGCGGTGGGGCTGATGGGCCGCGACAGCGAATTGCTGCGGGCCGAGGTTCTCGATCCCGAGTTGGGCCGGGTGGGGCGCGTGATGGGGGTGAATGCCGATCTCCTGCGAACCCTGCTGGGCGCTGGAATCACCCCGGTGCTGGGCTGCGTCGCTGTAGGTCCAGACGGCGAGGCCCTGAACATCAACGCCGATACGGCAGCCGGGGCGGTGGCCGGGGCACTGGGCCAGGGCGTCGTTTTTTTGACCGATGTGGATGGCGTTTACCGCGCCTATCCCGATCCTGCCAGTCTGGCCCCGCACCTGACCCGTGCCGAAGTCGAGGCAGGCGTGGCGGCAGGCTGGATCGCCGGGGGCATGATTCCCAAGGTCCGTGCCGCGCTGGACGCCCTGGAACGCGGCGCACCGTTCGCCACCATTGCCAGCGGGATGACGGCGGGGGTGCTGGCCGCCGCAGTGCGGGGTGAGGCGGGCACGCGCATCACCCCCTGACACTGATTGCGGTTGAAGTCCTCAGTTCAACTCGACTGAAAGGAGAAGCAAAAAATACGGGTTGCGTGGTCTGGAAGAACATACGGCGCTTTCCTGGATGTTCTGGAATTTAACGTAATCCGTATGAGCTGTCCCGATGGGGCAGGCTCTAACGGACCACGCTGAAAATCAGGGTGTCGCGTAGCCTGCCCGGTTCGTTCGCCGCCACCGCGTTGTTTCTGAGGGTGGCGTCCAGGGTGTATTCCAGCTTGCGGGGAATGCGGGCGCTGCGTTCGTTGGCGCTGTCGCAGCGGATCTCGATTCGGCGCAGGCCCAGCGTCTTCAGGCCGAAGGTGGTGAGTGCCCCGGCCACCTCCTGCGCGTAACCCAGGCCAGTGTGGGCGCTTGAAATCCAGTAGCCGATCTCGCCCTTCGGCACGCGCCAGTCCAGGGCGTGAAAACCGCTGCTGCCGATCAACTCCGTGCCCGCCGCGTTCCAGACCAGCAGGCGAAGTTCCTCGCGGGTGGCGTAGCGCTCGGCGGCCCCGCGCAGATTCTCGGCAGTCTCAGCCAGATCAGCCGGGTCCTGCGCCCAGACCATCCATTTCTGGAGTTCGGGCAGTGAGACCTGAACTGCCGCATGGAGCGCCGCCGCGTCCTCTGGCCGGGGATCGCGCAGCAACAGCCGGGGCGTGCGGAGTTCGCTGGGGATGTGTGGGCTGGAGGTCTGTGGCGCGGTCATGGAATGAACTCCTCCACGATGGCCAGCCGCTCCCGCAGGGTCGCTTCATCTGCGGCCACGAGGTTGACATGCCCCAGCTTGCGCCCCGCCCGCCACGCCTTGTGGTACAGATGCCGCCGCGTGCCGGGCAGCGCATCGATGCCCGCCCAGTCTGGCCCCAGACTCTGCCCATCTGGACCCTCCACCCCGATGATATTGACCATCGCGCAGGGGTGCAGGGGTCGCCAGTCGGCCAGCGGCAGCCCCAGCACGGCGCGCACCTGCGCTTCAAACTGGCTGACGCCGCCGCCGTCCTGGGTCAGGTGGCCGCTGTTGTGGACGCGTGGGGCCACCTCGTTGACCAGCAGTTCGCCGCTGGGGAGCTGAAAGAATTCCAGCGTCATCAGCCCTTCCAGCGCCCACGCCTGCGCCACCCGCCCGGCGATCTCGCGGGCCTGGGCCTCATGCGCGTCACCCTCCAGAAACAGGCTGGTCCGCAGAATGCCGTCTCTGTGGACATTCTGGGTCAGTGGTCCGAAGGCCAGCGCACCGTCCGGGCCGCGCGCCACCGCCAGACTGACCTCGCGCCCGAATTGCACCAGTCCTTCAAGCACGCAGGGAACGCGCCCCAGTTCGTCCCACGCTGACTGCAATCCCGCCGTATCCGATACGCGTGCCTGCCCCTTGCCGTCGTAGCCCAGCTCGGAGGTCTTGAGGATGCCCTGCCCGCCGACCCGCTCCAGTGCGCCGTCCAGATCGGTTCCGGTCTCGATGACCACGAACGGTGCAGTCCGCGCCCCCGCCTCCTGGAGCGCCTCTTTTTCACGGGCGCGGTGCTTGCTGCGCTCCAGCAGCCCCCGGCCCGGACGCACGGGCACGCGGCCTTCCAGCGCGGTCAACGCCTCCACCGGGACGTTCTCAAATTCCAGCGTCACGGCGTCGCACCCGGCCAGCGCGTCCAGCCCTGCCGCGTCGGTGTACGGCGCGTGCAGGTGGGTGGCGCACAGGCGTGCTGGGGCGTGCGTGTCCGGCTCCAGCACGGTTATGCGCACGCCCAGCGGCAGGGCGGCCAGCGCCAGCATCTGCGCCAGTTGCCCGCCGCCGAGGATGCCCAGATGTGGAGAGTCGGCGCTCATTCCGCGCCTGCTTCGGGGTGGCCTTCAAAAAAAGGATCGTCCAGCACGGCCTGCGTCTGCTGCGCCCGGAAGGTATCTAGTCGATTCCGAACTTCTTCATCGGTGGTGGCGAGGATGGCGGCGGCGAACAGCGCGGCATTTTTTGCCCCTGCCGTCCCGATGGCGAAGGTGGCGACGGACACACCGCCGGGCATCTGCACGATGCTCAGTAGGCTGTCGTTGCCGCTCAGGGCGCGCGATTGGACCGGAACGCCCAGCACTGGCACGCGCGTAAAGGCCGCCAGCATTCCTGGCAGGTGTGCCGCCCCGCCCGCTCCGGCGATGATGCAGCTCAGGTTCAATCTCTCCGCCCGCGCCGCATAACTGGACAGCAGGTCCGGCGTGCGGTGGGCCGACAGCACCCGGACCTCGTAGGGAATCTGGAACTGGACCAGAACCTCCAGCGCTGCCTCCATCGTGGGAAAATCGCTGCGGCTGCCCATCACCACGCCCACGCGCGGCGTCATTTCAGTTGCGGACGGTGCCTGCCTCGGGAACGATGTCTGGCTCACGCCCCGCATGCTACCCGGACGCGCTGGCCTGTGCGTTCAGGCCAGTGCGCTACTTTGGGGCCTGTGACCCGGCTGCCCGACACTGCTTTCCCTGGTACTGCTCTGCCCGATACTGTTCTGCCCGATTACGGCTGGCTGTTCTCGCGCACGCGCGCTGGCCGGGCACGGGGGCCGGGGGGCGCACGGACGCTACTGGACGCGCTCGGTTCGCCCGACACCCGCTTCCAGTCCATCCGCGTGATCGGTACCAACGGCAAGGGCAGCACCTGCGCCATGCTGGAGGCGGGACTGCTGGCCGCCGGGCTGCGCGTGGGCCGCTTCACCAGCCCGCACCTGCACGCCTACGAGGAACGCATCCGCGTGAACGGTGTCAACCTGGCCCCTGACCGAACACGCGACTTTATCGAGTGGGCCAAAATCCATGCCTCGGACGCCGCCTTCTTCGATCTGACCCTGGCGCTGGCCTGTCAGGTCTTTGCCGAAGATGGGATAGAGGTGGCCGTGATGGAAGCGGGCGTGGGCGGCAGGAGCGACGCCACCCAGACGCTGGGCAATGTCGTGGCGGTGGCGCTGACCAATGCGGACCTCGATCACACGGGGGTGCTGGGGTCCACCGTGGCCGAGATCGCCCGTGACAAGGCGGGGGCGGCCCTCCCTGGCGTTCCTTTGCTGACCACGGCTGTTGGCGAGGCACTGGACGTGGTGCGGGAGGTGGCGGGCGAGATCGGCGCACCGCTGCTGACCCCCCGGACCCATTCTGAACTCTTTGTCCTGCCCCACGCGCCCTGGCTGGAAGGCGCGCATCAGCACCTCAACGCGGCCCTGGCCGCCGCTACCCTGCGGACGCTGGGCCACGGCGACGGCATAGAGGCGGCGCTGAACGCCCGGCATCCCGTGCGCCTGGAACGCCTGAGCGTGGACGGCAAAACTGTGTTGTTGGACGGCGCACACAACCCACACGCCACCCGCGCCCTGGCCAGGGCCGTGCCCCATGCCGACGTCCTGCTGTTCGGCAATCTGGCCCGCAAGGACACCCCGGCCACGCTTGCGCCGTTGCTGCCGCTGACGGAGGTGCGGGTCTTCACGGCCACGGGCGATCTGGCCACGCCACCGCAGGAACTGGCTGATCGTTTTGGCGGCGCTGCCCTGCCTGATCCTGCCGAGGCGCTGGCTCACGCGCTGGCGCTGACCCCGGTGGGTGGCACGTTGCTGGTGGCGGGCAGCCTGTATCTGGCGGCGGACGTGCGGGGGCGGCTTGACAGGCTCTGAGTTGACAGGCTCTGAGTTGACAGGCGCTGAGAACTTGCTATACTCCGCTCTGCTCTGGATCGTTAGCTCAATTGGTAGAGCAGCTGACTCTTAATCAGCGGGTTGTAGGTTCGATTCCTACACGATCCACCACCAGAAAGCCTCGCCCAGTGCGGGGTTTTTTCAGTTCCCTGTTTTTGCGCCGACTGGCGGGCCATTGGAGAGTGTTTTGGCGGGCCGCCGGCTTCTCTGAAGGCCAGAAAACTCTGAAAATGCCTTCTGTGAAATCCGAGCGGACGCGAGGAGAAAAGAAGTCGGGTTCTGCGTATGGATTAAATCTTGGGCGCTTTCCCGAGGGTTTAAGGAATGAAGTGGAATCCGTATCAGTCTCGCAGCCCATTCGGCATCCGCTGGACGCACCTGTGCGTGGTTCGCGACGCTATTTCTGGGGCGTCATCTTCACCGTGGAGAGTGGCGCGGCGTGGAGTGGTAGATCGCTCTGCCGCTACCCTCACCCCCCTGAAGTGTGAAAACTGGGAAAAAGCTCATCCCAAACAGTCTTCTGTGCGGTTAAGATGAACCGGAGGTAAACAGGTTTGAATCACGCGTCTATCCGGGCTGCCCTGGCAGCGGCACTGGTGATGGGACTGGGACTGAGCGCCCTTTCCCTGACCCCAGTGAACATGACTTCACTTCCTGGCCCGGCCCTGGACTACAGCGGTCCCGTGGTCATCCGCAAGGGGGGCACGTACCGGGGCAACTGGCAGAGCCTGAACCCTAAAATTCCTGTGATCACCATCGCCACGCGCGAGCCGGTCATCATCGAGGATTCTTATTTGCGGGGGCGCGGGGACCTGATTCGCGGCTTCAACGTCGATCTGACCGTGCGAAACACCCACGGCTACGGCCTGAACCCCCAGGCGGATGGAGCCTATCCGGGGCGCTTCCTGGCCGTCGAATTCATCTCTAACCTGCGGGCCGAGAACAATTACCTGCAAGGCACTTCCGGGATGTACATCAACACCTTTCAGGGGGACGCGGCCAGGGGTCAGACCATCAAGATCCTGCGCAACAAGGTGCAGGATGTCGATGGCCGCTACGTGGACGGCACGGGACGCCCGACGGGCAGCCGATACAACGTGCAGGCGGTCCAGCTCAATCACGTCGTTGGCGTGCCCAACATCGAAATTGCCTGGAACGCGATGGTCAACCAGCCCGGCAAGAGTGCGCCCGAGGAAAACATCAATCTGTACGAGAGCAGTGGCACGGCCAGCAGCCCCATTCGGATTCACAACAATTATATCCACGGGGCCTACGCCGTCGATCCGCTGAAAGACAAGGCCTATTCCGGCGGCGGCATCATGCTGGGCGATGGCAGCGAGAAGGACCTGTCGGTGGTGGGCGGTTACATTGAGGTCTACCGCAACCAGATCATCAACACGTCCAATCAGGGCGTGGCCATCGCGGGCGGACACGATCAGCACGTCTGGCAGAACCGAATCCTGTCCACGGGCCGCCTGCCGGGCGGCGAGATCATTCCCACCGCGAATGTCGGCATCTACATGTGGGACATCCAGGGCGGCGCACGCCAGTCCCCACCCACCTTCTTCGGCAATTCCGTTCAGGACAACCTGATCGGCTGGACGCGCTTTCATGGCGACGGCAAGAGCTGGTACAACAACCTCTGGACCCCCAGTTGCACCAGCGCCACGCGCAGCGTCTGCCGCAACAACCGGGCCAGCGCCGTCGATGGGGACACCGAACGCGCGGAGCTGGCGCTGTGGCAGGGTAAATTGCGCGCCGCAAAGATGCTGGTCGGCCCCCAGAAACCGCTGCTCGGCCTGAAAAACTAATCGGGTAGGCAGAGGGTCGCGGCGATAGTCATTTATCTACACAACACATTCGCACAAACCCACTTTACTTTTCACAGTAGACGGGTAAAGTGTCGGGCGTGACTTGGCTCAAACCAGTAGACATTGCAGGGGACGCCCAGGCTGCGTACACCACCTTTCTGGGCGATCTGGACGCCCGCCTGAGCGATCCTGGCTGTGACCGATACGCCCTGGCGCGCGAGGTGCTGTCGCAGGCCATGTACGGGCGCAGTTACGCCGACCTGCTCAGCGACGCCCCGCTGGCCGCCCTGAACCTGGATGCCCGCAACGTGACCTTCGAGGCCGAGTCTTACCTGGCCACCGACACCGAGAAGTTCGCGGTGGTCAAGCCGCTGCTGTGGCTCTGGAAAAATCTGGACCTGACCCCCGTGGGTCAGAATCCGGTGATCGCCATTCCGCTGCGGCGCATCCTGGCTGGGCGCATCTTCAAACGGGTGGGCCGCGACTTCAAATGCTGGCAGAACGTGGAATTCAGCGTGGGCTACAACATGGAGGTCGGCAACGACGTGGTGGTCCACCGCCATGTGCTGCTGGACGACATCGGCGGCATCGAACTGCACGACAACGCCAGCATCAGCGATTACGTCAATATCTACAGCCACACCCACAGCGTGCTGGACGGCCCGGACGTGACCCTGCGCCGTACCGTGATCGGGCGCGGCGCGCGCATCACCTATCACAGTACGGTGCTGGCCGGAAGCGTGGTCAGCGACGACGCCCTGCTGGCCACCCACGCCCTGCTGCGCGGCGACATCGAGCCGCACGGCATCGCGATGGGCCTGCCCGCCCGCACCACCCGGTTGAAGTTGCGGGAATCCGGCGAGATCGGTAGCGCTGGCGTGGATTCCCGCAGCTACCCCCGCACGCCGGACCGCAAGGCCAATCCGCAGTTTCCTGAGCCTACCCCCGTCCAGACCCGCAGACTGGACGAGGACGGCACGGAGGCTCAACCCCTGGCGAAGTTGGTCGTCGGCGAACGCTGAAGCGACAGAGTCTGCTCAGGTTTCCGCAGTCTGATCGTCCACCAGCGCTTCTGCCGCCGCACCCTTGACCGCTTCCATGCCTGCTTTTGCGCTGTCCTCGCTGGCGTAGTTCTGGCTGCCGCCAATTACCTGACCATTGCCTGCCTTGAGGTTAAACCGCTTGCCGCTGGCGGTCATCTCGTACATCTTGTCGTTGGCGGCGTTCTTCTTGACCGAGGCGATGCCATTTGTGGCCGCCGCCCTGGTGGTGTAGCGCTCGCTGGTCAGCACGGTCTGGCCGTTGCCAGACACCAGATTGAACATGAACTGATCGCCGGACATCTTCAACACGAATTTCGCTGCCATAGGGATTCCTCCAGGGGGGTGAATTGTCGGTCTGTTTACTGTACATCAGGTCATGATCAGCAGCAGGGTCTGCTCTGGGGATAGGGTAAAAGCATGAGAAAGGCGGGGCTGGCTCTGGGCGTCTTGACGGTGTGCAGTTTGCTGGGCGAGTCGGGGCTGGGTCTCTCTGGTCCAGCGGTTCAACCGCCGCCCGCTGGTCTGTACGGCTGGGACTGGCAGATCGGCGCGCAGACGGCGGCCCAGGTCCGCGTTCCGTCGGGCCTCAAACTGATCGATCTGGACGGCTTCGAGACCACGGCGGCGCAGGTGGCCCAGCTTAGAAAACAGGGCCTGTACGTGGTGTGCTACATCAACGCCGGAAGTTACGAGCCGTACCGCCCGGATTCTGCGCGCTATCCGGCCCGGCTGAAACTGGGCGTGGACCCCAACTGGCAGGACGAGGCGTTCGTGGATGTGCGCGACGTCTTCCGGCCAAAGTCCGTCCTGGCCGATGTTCTGCGCGAAAGGCTGCAGATGTGCCGCAAAAAAGGCTTCCAGGCCATTGAGCCGGACAACCTCCAGAACGACGAGAACGTGCCGGGGGGCGTGATCTCTCTTCAGGATCAGGTGGATTTCTCCGGCTGGCTGGCCGACGAGGCGCACGCGCTGGGGCTGGCGATCTTCCAGAAAAACGGCCCCGATAAGGTGCTGCTGAAAGACCGAACCGGGCGGCGGCTGGCCGACAAGTTCGACGGCATCCTGAACGAGAGCTGCCACGAATTTGACGAGTGTGCGCCGCTGGCCGAGTATGTCCAGCGCGGTAAGCCTGCCCTGAACGTGGAGTATAAGCAGAAGTTGCTGAACTGCGCCGAGGCCAAGCAACTGGGTATTAACTCCATGTTCAAGGACCTGTATCTGCGTGGTGGGCGCGAGACCACTTACCGGCGCGTGGCCTGTCCAGTGAAGTAGCCCTAAAGATTCAGCCCCAGCATCAGCTCCAGATTCTGTACCGCCGCGCCGCTGGCCCCCTTGCCCAGATTGTCCAGCCGCGCCGCCAGCACCACGCGCTGTCCATCTACCGAGGCCCCATTCGCTGCCCCATTTTTTGAGCTGTAGACGAACAGTTCCAGAGCGTTGCTGCCGTTCAGGGACTGCGGATCGATGACGGCGGGATTCTCAGCTTCAGAAAAGACGCGCACAAATTTTTGCCCGGCGTAGTGGGCCGCCAGTGCGTCCCGAAGCGCATCTGCCGTCACACCCAATTCGCCCAGATGCAGCGGAATATTCACGGTCATGCCCTGCGCCCAGCCGCCCACATGCGGCGTGAAGATGGGCGTGCGCGACAACCCGCCGTAGTGCATGATCTCGGGCACATGCTTGTGGTCCAGCGTCAGGCCGTAGCTGATGAAATCGCCGCGCATGGGGTGGGCCTCGCCTTTCTCGTGGGCGTCCACCAGCGCGCGTCCGCCGCCGCTGTAGCCGCTGTAGCCCTGGATGGTCAGGGGAAAATCGCCGGGAAGCAGGCCCGCCGCCGTCAATGGGGCCAGCAGCGCAATCGCCCCGGTGCTGTAGCAGCCCGGATTGGACACCAGCCGCGCCGTGCGGATGTGCTCCGGCTGAGTGGTGTTCAATTCGGGAAAGCCGAAGACCCAGGCCGGATCGGTACGGTGGGCGGTGCTGGCGTCCAGCAGTCGTGCAGCCGGATTGGTGGTCAAGGTCAGCGCCTCGCGCGCCGCGTCGTCGTGCAGGCACAGAACGCTCAGGTCTGCCGCGTTCAGCAACTCGGCCCGCGCCCCCGCGTCCTTGCGCCGTGCCGGGTCAATGCTCAGCAACTCGATATCGATTCTGTTCTGGAGGCGGGTGCGGATTTGCAGGCCCGTGGTTCCGGCCTCGCCGTCGATGAATATTTTGGGTTTAGCCATCTTGAGTCTTCTCCTTTCGTCCCGCCTGCCACTCCCGCGCCAGCAGCCCGTACAGCGCGTCGTCCGTCCATGCTTCCCGGTGCCAGTAGCTTTCCAGCGCTGTGCCCTCGTGGCGAAAGCCTGCGCGGTTCAGCAGCGCGGCGGCGGGGGCGTTGCGCGGGTCGATGTGGGCGTAAACACGGTGCAGGGCGTGTGGGCCGAACAGTTGCGCCAGCAATAGCCCCAGCCCCTCGGACGCCAGCCCGCGTCCCTGGGCGTGGCGGGCCAGCGTGAAGCCGATCTCGGCCTGTGCGCCGTTATCAGGGATGGCCCGATTGACCGCGAAATCTCCAAGCAGTTCCCCGCTACTGGCATCCACCAGGGCCAGTTGCGTCCAGCCCGGTTGTTCTGGCGTGCGCGTGTACATTTCCTCGATCAATGCCTCAGTCTGGGCCAGCGTGTAGGGCAAAGCCCAGCCCTGGAAACACGCGATTTCTGGATCATTGCGGTAGGCCGTGAAGGCGGGGGCGTCCTCGGGGCGCAGGTGGCGGAGAACGACGCGGTGGGGGGTCATGGATAGCACCGCCGCACCAGTTCGGCTAGATCGCTCTTGGCCGGTTCTCCCGCAGCAATGCGGGCCAGCAGTTCGGCAGGCGTCAACCACCATGCCTCGCTGAAATCGGCGGGGTTGAAGTCAGGCGCGCTATCAGTCCTGATTTCGTAGACGCGCATGAAGGCGCTCAGTCCGGTTTCAAATGGGGAGAGAACGGCAATTTCTCGCCAGTCCAGTGCGTCCACATCCAGACTCAGTTCTTCCAGCGTCTCGCGCTTAAAGGCGCTGAGATAGTCCTCGCCGCGTTCCACATGGCCGCCCACGCTCATATCCAGACAGTTCGGAAACATCCGTTTGGAGGCGGTGCGGCGTGGAATCCACAATTCGCCGCGCGAGTTGGTCAGAAAGGCGTTGATAACGCGCACGGGCTGACGCTTGGCCCAGGCATTTTCCCGCGTGATCTGGCCGATGACCTGATCGTGACGGTTGACCAGATCGAGCCATTCATCCTGTTCACTCATCAGGGTCTTGCGCAGGAGTTGGAGGGTGATGCGGCCCTGCTCGTCTGTAACGAAACAGCACACGTCGTCCTCCGCGATTCCCAGCGCTTGCACCGCCTCCGCCGGAAGCGTGATGGCCCCTTCAGCGTCCACTGTGACGATTCCCGCTTGCATGTTCACACCCTAGCGTCGAACGCTCACCACCGTGGTTTCATGTCGCCCATCAGGTGGTACAGCAGCGCCTTTTGCGCGTGCAGGCGGTTCTCGGCCTGATCGAAGACGCGGCTCTTGGGGTGTTCGGTGGCTTCCGGCACGGTTTCCTCGCCGTAATGGGCGGGGAGGCAGTGCAGGAAAATGCCGTCTGGGGCCAGGGTATCCAGCATGCCCGGCGTGACCTGATATCCCTGGAAGGCGCGGCGGCGGATGTCGGCCTCGGCTTCCATGCCCATGCTGATCCATACGTCGGTGTACAGCACGTCCGCGCCCTCAATGGCGGCCAGATCGTGCGTCAGGGTAATGCGGGTGCCCTGCTGCACAGCGTCCATCAGCACGCCCGCGTTGGGTTCGTAGCCCACCGGGGTCACGATGGTCACGTCGCTGCCGGTCAGGATGCCCATGTGGATGTGGCTGTTGGCGAGGTTGTTGCCATCCCCGATATAGACCACCCGTTTGCCACGCAAGTCGGTGCCGAATTCTTCCTCGATGGTCTGGTAGTCGGCCAGCAGTTGCGCGGGGTGCAGCATGTCGCTCAGGCCGTTGATGACCGGAATGGCGGCGTGATCGGCCAGCTCGTGCAAGGTTTGCTGAAGGTAGACCCGGCCCATCACGCCGTCCACCCAGCGTTCCAGGTTGCGCGCCACGTCGGACACACGTTCGCGGGTGCCCAGGCCGATCTCGGTGTTGCTGAGGGTAATGGCGTGGCCGCCCAGTTGGTACATGCCCACGTCGAAGGTGGTGCGGGTCCGCAGGCTGGACTTCTCGAACACCAGCGCCAGACTCAGGCCCGACAGTGGTTTGACGCCGCGCCACTCGCCGCGCTTCATAGAGTGGGCGGTGTCCATCACGGCGCGCAGTTCAGAGGCCGACATGTCCAGATTGCTCAGGAAGTCGCGCCCTGCCATCACCGGAGTGGGCAGGGTCTCCGGGGTCAGCAGCGTGTTTTTATTCACCTGTGATACAGATGGTGCTTTCGTCTTCTCAGGCTTCAGTGCCTTTTTTGCGGACTTGGTGGCCTTCGTCATAGGCAAGGAGTATACGCAGAGAACGTTTAATCATGCATCCAGCGAAGGGGGACGGCCTTTTCCGGCGCGGCGTTACACTTTTGCCCACATGACCGCTTCTGCCCCCGTGCCCGCAACCCAGCCTTTGGGGACGCGCGGCCTGCTGCTGGCGCTGCTGATCACGTTGATCTGGGGCCTGAATTTCGTGGTGATCAAGTGGTCCGTGGACGACGCCCCGCCGCTGCTGGTGGCCGCCCTGCGTTTCGCGGTGGCGGCGGTTCCGGCGGTGTTTTTCGTCAGGCCTCCCGCCGTCCCCGCCCGAATTTTGTGGGGCTACGGGGTGGCGGTGGGGGTGGTGCAGTTCGGGCTGCTGTATCTGGCGATTGCGCTGGGCCTGAACGCCGGGCTGGCCTCGTTGCTGATGCAGATTCAGGCGTTCTTTACGGCGCTGCTGGCCGCCGCCTTTCTGGGCGAACGTATTCAGCCGTGGCAGGCGGCGGGCATCACGCTGGCCTTTGGGGGCATGGCGGTGATTGGGCTTCTGTCGGGCGGGGAGGTCAGCCTTCTGGGGTTGGGGCTGACGCTGGTGGCCGCGCTGGGCTGGGCGGTCAGCAACCTGCTGGTGCGGGCCTCGGGCGGCGCGAACGTCTTCTCGCTGGTGATCTGGAGCAGCCTGATCGCCCCGGTTCCGCTGACCGTCATGTCGGGCGTGGTCAGCGGCTGGGATGCGGTGGCCCGCGCGCTGTTTCACGGCGGCTGGGAGCTGTGGGCCGCCGTGCTGTATATGGGGCTGGCCAACACCGTGCTGGGCTTCGGCGTGTGGTCCCTGCTGATCCAGCGCCACGGGGCCGGGCGTGTCGCGCCGCTGTCACTATTGGTCCCCGTGTTCGGGTTGATTTCCAGCGCCATCGTCTACCACGAGGTCTTTCCGCCCGGCAAGGTGGTGGGCGCGGCGCTGATCGCCGTGGGGCTGCTGCTGCATGTGTTTGGGCGGCGGGTGTGGCCGGTCAATCGGGCAAAGTCCGCCGCGCCACATCCTTGAAGGCCAGCGTCAGCGTGGTCAGCAGCAGAACGGGCCAGACCAGTTGTTCGGGCGTGTCCAGCCACGTCCAGCGGAAAAAGCTGATCAGTTGCCCCAGATCGGCGTTCAGCGGCAGCGCCAGCAGATCTGGCGTGCGGTCATAGCTGTCTGTAAAGCCCACGCTCAGCATGGGTTGATCGTGAAAGCCCAGCGCGCCCAGTTCCATCAGCCACACGAAGACGCTGCTTAACACGGTGGCGAGGATGGCGGGCAGGCCGGGGCGCAGGTGCGGCCACAGGTGCCGGGTCAGGATATGGGCTGAAGTGCCGCCCAGTGCCAGAGCGCCCTCCACAAACGGCTCGCGCAGCACCGCCCCGGCGCGCACCGCCACCAGCCGCGCCGTCAGTAGGGCCACACCCAGCGCCAGCACCAGCCGGAAGGAGTCGCGGCCCAGCAGTAGGACCAGCGCCAGCAGCACCATCGCCTCGCCGGGCAGGGTGATGCGGGGCCGCCACGCCAGCCACAGCCCCAGTGCCAGCCCCGGCAGCAGCCCCAGCGCCAGCACGCTCAGCGACACCAGCAGCGAACGCGCCAGCCCGCGCTGAAACAGGCACACGCTGTCGCGGCCCGCGCGGTCTGTGCCCAGCGGGGCCAGGCGGCTGCCCACCCGCAGCGGCGGAATCAGCAGCTCCGGCGTGGCGTTGGCACTCGTGACTGGTCCCCGAATGATCGGACGCAACGGGCATTCGGTGCGCGGGGCCAGCAGCGCCAGCAGCAGCAGGGGAAGCAGCAGCCACCTCATCCGCCCGTTTCCTTATCGGCCCCAGCGCGCGGGCGCGGATCCAGGTGGGCAGCCAGCGCGCGGCCCACAGCGGCAAACAGCAGTGCCAGACCCAGCAACGCGGCCAGTGACGCCGAGAGCGTCTGTGCCTGAAAGGGCTGACCGTCCGCGCCCGCGAAGGTGCCCTGCAAGGCCACATAGACCTCATTGCCCACGCCGGGGAATTGCAGCAGCCCCTCGATCACCGCCAGCGACAGGGCCAGCCCCAGCACGTCCCCGGCCAGCCCCGCCGCGCGCCCAGGCAGGGCCACGCGGGCGGCCCGGCGCAACACGGCGCGCTCGCTCAGGCCCATTGCGCGGGCCACGCGGCTGTGATCGGCGGCCAGCGCTTCTCCGGTGGCGTGCTGTGTGGCAAGTGCGGCGCGAGTGGCGGCGGGCAGGGCCAGCGAGGCGACGATCAGCGTCAGCATCAGCGGGGACCACGCGGTCAGCGGAAAATCCCAGCCGCGCGGCAAGGTCACGGCCAGCCCCGCGCCCACCCCGGCCACCAGCAGCAGAAAGGGTGGAAGGCCCTCTAATACCCACAGCACGGGCCGCGCAAAACGTCCCAGCAGGGCCGCCAGCACCCATGCCAGCAATAACCCGCCCAGCAGATAGGTGCCGCTCAGCAGTGCCAGAGGCAGCACCGTTGCCAGTACGTCCGGCCTGAAAATGCCCAGCAGTTGCGCCGGGTACTCCGCCATGCGCTGCGGCAGAGGAATCTGCCGTTGCATACCCAGCAGCAGCGCGGCGTGCAGCAGCAGGAATGAGGCCAGGACGCCCAGATGACCACCCCGCCGATCCGTTCGCACAGCGCCCAGTCTAAGCCGCTCGGCTACCCTGTCTCCATGTCCCCCTGCTCCCCTCAACTGTTCGACAGCCACCTGCATACGCCGCTGTGCGGCCACGCCACGGGCACGCCCCGCGAATACGCGCAGGCCGCCCTGGACGCGGGTTTAGCGGGCCTGTGCTTCACCGATCACTGCCCGATGCCCGCGTGGTATGACGCGCCGTGGCGGATGCGCCTGGATCAGTTGCAGGAATACGTGGATGAGGTCCGCGCCGTGCAGGCTGACTTCGCCGGACGCCTGGACGTGCGGCTGGGCTTGGAGGCCGATTTTCACCCCGGCACCGAGCGTTTCGTGGAAGGGCTACTGAGCGCGCACGACTGGGATTACGTGATCGGCAGCGTGCATTACATCGGCGCGTGGGGCTTCGACAACCCGGAATTTGTGGCCGAATACGAGGCGCGTGATCTGGCGGGTCTGTATGGCGATTACTACGCGCTGATAGAAGGCGCGGCCCGCTCCGGCCTGTTCGACAGCATCGGTCATCTGGACTTGCCCAAGAAATTCGGCCACCGTGACCTCGGCGGCGCGGCGGTGTTGCGGGCGCTGGAGGCAATTGCGGAGGCAGGACTGGCCCTCGATTTCAACACGGCAGGCTGGCGCAAGCCCGTGGCCGAGGCGTATCCCTCGCCGGACTTGGTGGGTGAGGCTGTCAAGCGCGGTATCCCCTTTGTGCTGGGCAGCGACGCGCACCAGCCAGGGGAAGTGGGCTACCGGTTTGGGGATGCGGCGGCGTTGATTGCAGGGGTGGGCGGACAGGTTGTGACGTATGCGGGGCGGAAACGCTTGGTGTAAACGGCTCTCGCCCCTCCCCGGTCAAGTCATAAAGGGGTCTGCCCCAAACCTTCTGATCTCGCTCAGGCCGTCGCCTGCGCCTCCGTTTGCCCCGCCAGAAGCAGCCAGGTACTCAGCACCGAATCCGGATTCAGGCTCACCGAGTCGATGCCCTGATCCATCAACCACTGGGCCAGCGCCGGGTGATCGCTCGGCCCCTGTCCACAGATGCCGATGTACTTGCCCGCTTTTTTGGCGGCGGAAATCGCCTGCGCCATCAGCGCCAGCACCGCCGGGTCCTGCTCGTCGAACAGGTCAGCTACCAGTCCCGAGTCGCGGTCCAGTGCCAGCGTCAGTTGGGTCAGGTCATTGCTGCCAATGGAAAAGCCGTCGAACAGTTCCAGAAACTGTTCGGCCAGAATCGCGTTGCTGGGAATCTCGCACATCATGATGATCTTCAAGTCGTTCACGCCGCGTTTCAGGCCGTTCTTCTCCAGAATCTCCAGCACGGTTCTCGCCTCGCCCACCGTGCGGACGAAGGGAATCATGATCTGCACATTGGTTAGGCCCATGTCGTCGCGCACGGCCCGCATGGCGTCGCACTCCAGCGCGAAGGCGGCGGCGAAGTCGGGGCTGCGGTAGCGGCTGGCCCCCCGGAAGCCGATCATCGGGTTTTCCTCGTGCGGCTCGTAGGCCGCGCCGCCGATCAGGTGGGCGTACTCGTTGCTCTTGAAGTCGCTCAGGCGCACGATCACGGGCTTGGGGGCAAAGGCGGCGGCAATGTTGGCCACCCCTTCCATCAGCTTGTCGCGGAAGAAATCGCGCGGCGAGGCGTAGCCCTGGATGCGCTCGTCAATGGCGGCCTTCACGTCCTCCGGCACGTCCGGGTAGTCCAGCAGGGCGCGCGGGTGGACGCCGATCACGTTGGAGCAGATGAATTCCACGCGGGCCAGCCCCACGCCCTCGTTGGGCAGCGCGGCAAACGAGAAGGCGCGGTCCGGCGAGGCCACGTTCATCATGATCTTCATGGGCACGTCGGGCATGGCGTCCAGCTCAATGCGGTGAACCTTGAAGTCGCGTTTGCCCTCGTACACGTAGCCGGTGTCGCCCTCGGCGCAGGACACCGTGACGGTCTGCCCGCTTTTCAGCTCGCGCGTGGCGTTGCCGCTGCCCACCACGGCGGGAATACCCAGCTCGCGGGCAATGATCGCCGCGTGGCAGGTGCGCCCGCCCCGGTTGGTGACGATGGCGCTGGCGCGTTTCATCACCGGTTCCCAGTCGGGGTCCGTCATGTCGGCCACCAGCACATCGCCGTCCTGCACGGAACCCATCTGCGAGATGTCGCTGACCACGCGCACGGTGCCGCTGCCGATGCGGTTGCCCACGGCGCGGCCTTCCACCAGCACGGTGCCCGCGCCGCCACTCATCTCGAAGCGCTCCAGCGTGCGTCCGCTGCGGCTCTGCACGGTTTCGGGGCGGGCCTGGAGAATGTAGATCAGGCCGTCGCGCCCGTCCTTGCCCCATTCGATGTCCATCGGACGCCCGTAGTGGTCCTCAATGGCAACGCATTGCCGCGCCAGTTCGGTCAGATCGGCGTCGTTCAGGCAGAAGCTTTGCGCCTCCTCTGCGGATACATCCACGCTGTCCACCCCGCCGCCGTCCGCGTAGATCATCTTGCGGGCCTTGCTGCCCAGGGTGCGGCGCAGCACGGCCTGTTTGCCTGCTTTCAAGGCGGGCTTGTACACGAAGAACTCGTCGGGGTTGATTGCGCCCTGCACGACCAGTTCGCCCAGGCCATACGCGGCGGTGACCAGCACGGCGTCGCGGTAACCGCTCTCGGTGTCGAGGGTGAAGGCCACCCCGGACACGCCCAGATCGGTGCGGACCATGCGCTGAATCCCGGCGGACAGCGCCACTTCCGCGTGTGCAAAATTCTGGTGAACCCGGTAACTGATGGCGCGGTCATTGTAGAGAGAGGCGAAGACGAGGCGGATGTGGTGAAGCACGCTGTCTATTCCACGCACGTTCAGGAAGGTTTCCTGCTGCCCGGCAAAGCTGGCCTCGGGCAGGTCCTCGGCGGTGGCGCTGGAGCGCACGGCCACGTCGGGATCGGTGACACCGGACTCGTGGGCCATACCCTCGTAGTCGGCGCGAATCGCGTCTTCCAACTGTTTTGGTAGGGCTGCGCCCTCCACCCAGCCGCGAATTTCCTTGCCCGCAGCCGCCAGAGCCACCACGTCGTTCACGTCCAGCGCGCTCAGGCGAGCGTTGATCTTTTCCTCGATCCTGTTCTCAGTCAGAAACAACCGGAAGGCGTCGGCGGTGGTGGCAAAGCCTCCTGGCACGCGTACTCCGGCCCCGGCCAGCCCATGAATCATCTCGCCGATGGAGGCGTTCTTGCCGCCCACGGTGTCCACGTCGGTCATCCTTAGTGTCTGGAACGCGCTGGTCATCTGCATGTGTTTCTCCGTTGCTGTGGGATAGAAAGAGCGAAAAACATCTGGGTTAGTGTTGGATACCCCCACAGTTTAACGGGTTTGGGCGGGCGTAGAGTGTGTCGGGGGCAGGGACACCCCCATTGCCCCACAGCCAACGGGCCGATCTGTCACCCTGGAGGCATGACCTCGGACCCACCGCCCGCCCGTCCGGTCCTGATCGTCAGCGACCACACTGGCCTGACCGCCGACAACATTGCCCGCGCGCTGCTGGCGCATTTTCCGGGGCAGCCGCTGCGCTATATCGCCCGGCCCTTCACGGCGGATGTGGCGGCGGCGCGGGCGGTGGCGCAGGAAGTGGCGGCCCTGAGCGCGGCGGGTGAGCGCCCGATCCTCTTTACCACCGTGACCCAGCCCGAAGTCCTGGCCGAGTTGCAGGCCGCCCCTGCCCGCCTGTTCGATCTGCTAACCCCCGGTATCAACGATCTGGAGGTAGAGCTGGCGCAGACGGCGGCGCGCACGGTGGGCAACTACCACGACATGCACGACTCGGGCGCGTACCTGGGCCGCATGGAGGCGCTGGATTTTGCCCTGGCCACTGACGACGGTATCGGTGACCGGCAGTACGGGCTGGCCGACGTGATCCTGGTGGGCGTCAGCCGGGTGGGTAAGACCCCCACCAGCCTGTTTCTGGCGTTGCAGCATGGCATTCGCGCCAGCAATTACCCGCTGGCCGAGGACGATTTCGAGCGCGAGACTCTGCCCGTTCCGCTGGAAAAGCACCGCGACAAGCTGTATGGCCTGACCATCGATCCGCGCCGCCTGCACGCCATTCGCACCCAGCGCAAGGCGGGCAGCCGCTACGCCAGCCCCGAGCAGTGCGAATTCGAGGTCCGCCGTGCTGAACGCCTGTTCCAGCGCGTGGGCCTGCCGGTGCGCGACACCACCAGCACCAGCGTGGAGGAAATTGCGGCGGGGATTCTGAGCGCCTTGAGGCGACGCTGAAGCCGCGCTGAGCGGAGGGCTACCCCGCCAGATGGCCTATGTTCCCTGGCCTCCGCCGCGCCGTAAATTGAACTCAGATGACCTCTGCACCCCAACCCGCCCCCGACGGCTGGCGCACCTTCGTGTGGCTGTGGAGTTCTCAGGCCCTGAGCGTGCTGGGATCGGCGGTGGCGGGCTTCGCTTTCAACATCTACCTGACGGTCACGCGTTTTCCGCTGGCCGAGCAGAAGCCGCAACTGGCGCTGGCGCTGTCGGCCACGGCGCTGGCCTGGGGACTGGCCGCCACCCTCAGCGCGCCGCTGGCCGGAACGTGGACGGACCGCCATGACCGCCGCCGCATCATGCTGGCCGCAGACCTGCTGGGCGCGCTGCTCACTTTCAGCATTCTGGGCCTGCTGCTGCTGCCCGCCGCGCCGCTGTGGGCGCTGGTTCTCGTCTCCGGCCTGATGGGATTGGTAGGAACCTTCCACGGTTCGGCCTTCGACGCCAGTTACACCACGCTGGTGCCCAAGGATCGCCTGCCGCGCGCCAACGGCATGATGCAGACCATCTGGAGTCTGGCCGGGCTGGTGGGTCCGGCGGTGGCCGCGTTGCTGATCGGCGTACCCGCGCTGCTGCGAAAGTCTGACGCCTTGCCCGGTTGGCTCTCGGGCCTACAAAACGGCGTGCCCTTCGCCTACGCTGTGGACGGCCTGAGCTTCGTGCTGGCCGCGCTGATCCTCTCGCGCCTGCATGTTCCGTCCCCGAAAGAGGTCACGGACCGCAGCCAGCCGCGTTCCTTCAAGGAGGACATGGCCTTCGGCTGGAAGTTCATCGGCAGCCGAAAGCCGCTGCTGGCATTGCTTCTTACGTTCGCCGTCGCCAACCTGTGCGGCAGCGGACTGGGCGTGCTGGAGCCGCTGATCGTCAAGTTCGGGCTGGCCGCCGACTGGCAGAGTCGGGGCAGCACCCTGACCGCCGCGCTGGCCACCCTGACCATCACCCAGAGTGTGGGCGGTGTGCTGGGCGGCGTCCTGATCAGCGTCTGGGGCGGCCTGAAAACGCAGCGGGTGTTGGGCGTCCTGCTGCCGATGATCGTGTCTGGGCTGGCGCTGGCGGCTTTCGGCTTCAGCTCCACGGTGCTGGGGGCCAGTGCGGCGCTCTTTGTCCTGGGCCTGACCTATCCGGCCATGAACGCGCATTCGCAGAGCATCTGGCAGTCGCAGGTGCCGCCCGCCATGCAGGGGCGCGTGTTCAGCGTGCGCCGCCTGATCGCGCAGTTCACCTCGCCCCTCAGCACCGCGCTGGCCGGACTGCTGGCCGCGCGCTATGCGGGGGGCCACGTTGCCATCGTCGCGGGCCTGTTGCTGGCCGGGGTGACGGCGGCGCAACTGTTCAATCCGGTGATCCGGCGGGTGGAGGACGGCCCGAAAGTGGTGACGGAGACGGCGCAGGAAGGTGGATTCGGCGGTTGAGGGCAGCCGGGCGGGTGACCTGTCCTCAACCCCACCCTCTGAACCCTTTCACACCATCTCAGCCGCTACACTATGGGGCGTGCTGGCTGTTCGTCTGTTTGTCATGGGGCTGGGATTGTTGCTGGGGTGGCTGGCTGGGCAGGCGCTGGCCTCGGCGCAGCCCACGGACCTCAACCGGGTCAATACCCTCAGTCTGATGCTGGCGGGCAGCCTGATCGCGCTGCTGTTCGCCCCGCGCGCCGAGAAACTGCTGACTGGCAGTGTGGGCCGCTTCTCGCGCTGGTATGCGGGTCTGTCGCCGCGCACAGTGGCGGCGGCAACCTTCGGCCTGATCGTGGCCCTGCTCCTCAGCGTCCTCTTAAGCAGCCTGTTTCAGAGCCTGCCCTTTTTCAACTGGTTCTGGAACCTGCTGGTCACGGTGATTCTGGCCGTGTTCTTCGTCAATTTTGCGGTGGGCCATGCGGAGGCGTTTGGGATGCTGGCCTTTCCACAGGTGCGCCGCCGCAGTGGCAGCAAGCTGCTGGACAGCAATGTAATCATCGATGGGCGCATTCTGGAACTGGTGCGTGCTGGGTTTCTGGACGGCGAACTGGTGGTGCCGGGTTTCATCCTGCGCGAACTGCAACTGCTCTCGGACAGCGGCGACGCCCAGAAGCGCACGCGCGGCAAGCGCGGTCTGGGGCTGCTGGAAGAACTGCGTGAGCTGAAGCCCATCCGCATCGAGGACTGGGACGACGCGGCCCTGAAGAGCGTGGACGACAAGCTGATCCGGCTGGCCCGCGAAACCGGTGGCCAGATCGTGACCAACGACGGCAATCTGGGCAAGATCGCCAAGCTGCACGGCGTCACGGTCCTGAGCATCAACGAGGCGGCGGTGGCCCTCAAGCCGCAGGTACAGGCAGGCGATCTGCTGGCCGTGACCATCACCAAGGGCGGCCAGCAGTCCGGCCAGGGCGTCGGCTACCTGGAAGACGGCACGATGGTGGTGGTGGAGGACGGCCTGAAATTCCGGGGCAAGCAGACCCGCGTGCAGGTGGTGAACAATGTGCAGACCAACGTGGGCCGCATGATCTTCGCCAAGCTGGAGCGGGAAGAGGTGGTGTAGGCGCTGCGCGCCGTCAAACAGTCCAAAAGTCTAAAATTCAAACCGTCCAACTGCCAAAAGAAGGCCCACAGTTCTTTAGCAGTTAGACGGTTTGACCCTTTGACAGCTCTCTACATATCCATCCGCTGCACGCTGCTTCCCGCCACGCTCTTGGTCACCAGCAGGCGGCTGGGCAACCGCTCGGACAGGCTTTCGACATGGGTGACGATGCCCACCATGCGGCCCTGGGTGCGGAGGCTTTCCAGGGCGTTTGCCACCGCTTCCAGCGCCTGTGGGTCCAGCGTGCCGAAGCCCTCGTCCAGAAACAGTGCGCCCAGAATCTTGTTCCCGGCCAGATAGTCGCTCAGGGCAATCGCCAGCGACAGGGAGGCCAGGAATGTCTCGCCCCCGGAGAGGGTCTTGACGCCGCGTGCCTCGCCCGCATTCCACAGGTCCTGCACCATGTACTCGCCTTTTTCCAGGGCCAGACGGTAGCGCCCATCGCTGATCTCGTGCAGCAGCAGGCCCGCGCGGGTCAGCAGTTGGGCCTCGACTTCGGCCAGCAGGAATTGCTGGAATTCATTGGCCTTCAGCGAGTTGGTCAGCGTCTGCCAGGTGTCCAGGCTGCGGGCGGCGTCGGCGGCCTGGGCCTCGATCTCGGCCTTGCGCTTCAGGCGTTCGCGTCCGGCCCGTTCCTGCTCGGCCAGACTCCCGGCGCGCTCGCGGGTGGCAGACAGGGCGGCGTCGGTGGCGGTCAGGTCACGGCCCACCTGTGACAGCTCTGCCGGATCGAAGGGGGCAGCTCCCAACTGGCGTTCCAGTTCGGCCAAGCTCTCGGCCAGTTGCGCCCGCTGGGCAGCCTGGGTGCGGGCAGCCTCCTCCAGCGCGGCGATGTCGTTTTCAGGTAATGCGGCGGCTCTGGCCTGTGCAGCGTCCATGCCCAGACTGGAAAGGGCAGAATCCAGTGCTGCCTGGGCCTCCGTGGCGTCCGCCTCCCGGCCCGCCGAGGCATTTTGCGCCGCCGCCAGCGTGGCATTGGCCGCCGCCAGATCGCCCGCTGCACGGGACAGGGCCGCCCCTGCCTCCTGTACACGCTTGCGGATAGCGATCACGTCGTTGAGGAGTTGACGACGTTTCCCGGCGGGGTCCGTGCCTGCCGCGCGCACCCGTCCCGCCAGTCCAGCCAGCAGGCGCAGGGCTTCCGTCTGAGGATCGCCCGTGACCAGCGCCTCAGCCGCGCGCAGATCGGCCTCGCGCTGTCCGGTGGCCTCCTGCCAGTTGCGGTTCTCGGCCTCCTTGTCGGCCAGCCATGTCTCGCGGGCCTTCAGGGCGGCGCGCAGATCGCTGAAGCGGGTGCGGCGCTCATCCAGCGTGGCGCTCAATACCTTCACACGGTCCTGCGCCGCGCCCAGATCGGCATGTGGGGCGTCGGGCAGTTCGCGCACTTCCTGCAAACACAGCGGGCAGTCCTCGCCCACATGCAGGTGCGTGCGGTAGGAGGCCAGCCCGGAGGTGAGGCGGGCTTCCTCCAGCGCCTTTTGCGCGGCTTCCAGATCGGCCTTGGCCGTCTGACCGTCGCGTTTGACGCGTTCCAGCTCTGCCTTTTCCTGCGCTTGTGCCGTTTCCTCGGCCTTGAAGCGGGTCAGCGCTGAATTCAGGCCCAGTCGCTCGGCCTCGATCTTGACGCGCTCCTGCCGGTTCTTCTCGGCCTTTTCGGCCCCGGCGCGGGCCACCAGAAAGGCGTCCTCATCCCACTCCAGCGGCTGTGCGTGGGTGGTCTGGGGCGTGCCGCCGGAACGCTTGAGGCGGGCGGCGTCGGCCTCGGCCTCACGCAGTTTGTCGGCGCGGGCTTCCAGATCGGGGATACCTGCCTCGGCCTCCTGCGCGGAGTCCAGATTGGTCTGGGCGGCCTCGGCGGCGCGGCTGGCCTGGGTGGCGGCCCCCTGCGCTCCGGCCAGCGCGCGGGCCTCACGTTCGGCGGCAATCCGGGCACGTTCGGCGGCGTCCAGCAGCGGCAGCACTCCGGCCACCCGGCGGGCCTGCACTGCTTGCACGGCCCCGGCCTGCACCCCGGCGGCGCGGGCGTCCAGCGCGACCAGACGGCGACTGGTGTCCTCGCGTGCCTTCCAGACCTTCTCGGTCTCGCGCAACCGGGCCTGACTGTTCTGCAAGGCTTCACGGCGGTCATGCAGCGTCTCGGCATCGGCATCGGTGCGTTCGCGTTCGGCGCGCAGATTTGCCACGGCCTCGGCTGTCACGTCCGCGTATTCGTTCTCCAGCACGCTGTTCAGGCTGCCCGCGCGGTGCTTCAGCTCTTTGGCCTTGTCAGAGGCGACGCGCTGCATGGCGGCGACGTGTTCCAGCCCGGTCAGCTCGCCCAGAATGGCCTGCCGCTCTTTGCCTGTGCCGTGCAGCAGGCGGGCAAACTCGCCCTGCGGCAGCATCACGCTGCGTGTGAAGTTCTTGAAGGTCAGGCCCAGCACCGTCTGAATGCGCTCGTTGACCCCCTTGACGCCGCCGTCGCTGAGATTGGCCCAGCGCCCGTCTGCATCCTTGCGCTCGAAACGCACCTCGTTCTCGGCCTGCTTGCGGCCCTTGGTGCGCGAGGCACGGTACGTCACGCCGCCGGTCTCGAAGGTCAGGCCCACGCTCATGCCGCGTTCGCCCTGCGAGATCAGTGCGTCCAGCCCGGAGCCGCCCAGTCGCTCGGTGTAGCCGTACAACGCAAAGGTCATGGCGTCCAGCAGGCTGGATTTCCCGCTGCCCGTCGGCCCCACCAGCGCGAACAGTTCCAGATCGCCAAAGTCCAGCTCGGTGAACTGGCGGAAGGCGGTGAAGCCCTGGACTTCAAGACGGATGGGTTTCATGGGCGGCCCTGCGGGGGTCTGAGGGTCTGAAGGTTTAAGAGTCCGAATGCGGTGGAGTTGGATTGGGCGAGTTCGCTGCTGACCTGCTCCCTCACCCCAGCCCTCTCCCGCAGGGGGAGAGAGAGAAAAGCCCGTTCTGAGCAACTTTTGATGGGCAGATGGCCGTCGAAAGTCAAGTCGCCCCACGTTTTAGCGGTTAGACAGTTAGACCGCTCGACCTTTAGACCACGAGCAACGCGAGTCACGCCACTTCCTCCGCCCGCGCCGCCTCGTCCGCTTCCTTGAAGGCGGCGCGCAGATCGTCGGGCAATTCGCCGCGCCGCTCACGGTAATACTGCTCGTAGAGCTGGGTCAGGCTCAGGCCCTCGCGTTTCAATTCGGGCAGGGCGAGGTCTTCCTGATTGGCCTCCAGGTCCACCGCCAGGGTGTTGGGGGCCAGCTTCAGCACGCGGTCTTTCAGGCCGGGCAGGGCGGTTCCGGCGGGGGCGCGCACCACCACTTTTAACAGGCCGTTAAAGTCGCCCAAGGCTTTAATGCGCGCCTCCACGTTGTCCAGGTCAGCGCGAATGGTTTTCAGCTCGCGTCCACTTGCCAGCGGCAGGGCGTGAACGCGGGCGGGGCGTCCAGCCTCCACCTCCACTAAGTTGACCTGCTTTTTCTCGCCGCCCTCGCCAAAATCGAGCTGGATGATGCTACCGGGATAGCACGCCAGTGGGGCCTCCGAGATCTGCTGAGGCTTGTGAATGTGGCCCAGCGCCACGTACTGCGCGCCCGCAGGCAGTTGCAGGCCCGACAGGGTGTACTGGTTGGTCAGGTCAAATTGCAGCGTGCGCTCGGAGCCGCTGGGCACCGCGCCGTCCATCGTGGCGTGGGCCATCAGCATGTTCACGCTGTCCGCGCGGAAGCCTTCGCCCAGGCGGCGCAGAAAGAAGCCCATGCCCTCGCGGTATTTCTGCCGCCACGCCCCCGTGTCGCCGCCCATCAGGTCGGCGGCCTTCACCAGCCTCCGCTCAGACAGGTACGGCAGCGCGCCCACGGTCAGGGTCTCGCCGCCCTTCGTTTCAATACTTCGCACCATGTCCAGCGGGTTGGCCGTGGGCTGCGCCACCGCCTGAATGCCCACCCAGCCCAGCAGCCCGGTCACCGATTCCAGCCGCGCGGAGCTGTCGTGGTTGCCAGCGATGACGATACCCGGAATCCCGGCGTCACGTAGGCGCAGAAAGAAGTCGAACACGGCGGCCTCGGCGTCTGCCGAGGGGTTGCCGGTGTCGAACAGATCACCGGAGACCAGCACGGCGTCGGCCTTCTCGCTGCGGGCCAGTGCGGCAATTTCGGTCAACGCCTCGTGGATTTCGGGGGTGCGGTCATAACCACGCAGGTTGCGGCCCGCATGGAAATCAGCGGTGTGAAGTACGCGCATTGCAGAAAAATCTATCACGAGTAGGGTGGATTGCCCCAGCCCATTTCGCAGCCAGGAAGCAGTTGAAGTACACACCCAGATCATCTTCAGGATCGTGCAGCGCGTTGAACTCCTGGCTTGCCTGAACACCGTCATCACGCTGGACGAGATTTACGACGGCGTGCTGCCGTTGCAGTCCCAACCCCCACCCGGGCGCTAGACTAAATCCGTGACTGCTTTTTCGCCCCCTACCGAAGCCTTCCGCGTGACGGGCGGGGTCAACCGTGTGCGTTACCGCGCCGAGTCGGGCTTTACCGTCATGACCGCCCGCATCGTCAACGACGAGGGCGAGGACCCCGACGCCACCGTGATCGGCATGATGCCCCCGCTGGATGCCGGGGACACCTTCAGCGCCGACGTGCTGATGGAGGAACACCGCGAATACGGTTACCAGTACCGCGTGCTGAACATGGTGTTGGAAGCCGCGCCCGCTGACCTGACAGAGGCTGGGGTGGCCGCCTATCTGGAGGCCCGCGTGGGTGGCGTGGGCAAGGTGCTTGCCAAGAGAATTGCCGGGATGTTCGGCCCCGCCACCTTCGACGTGCTGGAGAACGATCCGAATAGGCTGTTACAGGTGCCGGGCGTCACGGCGTCCACGCTGCACAAGATGGTCAGCAGTTGGTCCCAGCAGGGGCTGGAGCGGCGGTTGCTGGCGGGTTTGCAGGGTCTGGGCCTGAGCATTTCGCAGGCACAGCGGGCCGTCAAACACTTCGGGGAGGCGGCGCTGGAACGCCTGACCGCCGATCTCTTCGCGTTGACCGAGGTGGAGGGCATCGGTTTTCTGACCGCCGACAAGCTGTGGGCCGCGCAGGGCGGCTTGCAGGACGATCCGCGCCGCTTGACCGCCGCCGCCGTGTATGCCCTCCAGCAAGCGGCGCAGCAGGGGGGGCACTCCTTCCTGCAGCGTCACCGGGCCGAGCGCGGCGTGGCGCATTACACCCGCGTTTCGGCGGCCCAGGCAAAACTGGCGGTGGAGACGGCGGTGGAACTGGGCCGTCTGTCGGACGATGAAGCTCCGCTGTTTGCCGAGGAAATGAACTCGGAGCACCGCAACGAGAGCCGCATTTACCTCCCGCCCACGTTACGCGCCGAGAAGAAGCTGGCCTCCCTGATCCGCACGCTGCTGGCGACGCCGCCGGGTGGGGATGAATGGACCGTGCCAGCAGGCGCGGCGCAGGATTTATCGGATGAACAGGCGCAGGTGCTGGAGCTGCTGGCCGAACACCGTCTGGTGGTGTTGACGGGCGGCCCCGGCACCGGCAAAAGCACGGCGACCCGCGCCGTGGCCGATCTGGCTGAGGGGATGGGTCTGGAAGTCGGCCTGTGCGCCCCCACCGGCAAGGCGGCGCGGCGGCTGGGCGAGGTCACCGGGCGCAGTGCCAGCACCATTCACCGTCTGCTGGGCTTCGGCCCCGCTGGCTTCCGGCACAACCATCTGGAACCCGCGCCCTATGACCTGCTGATCGTGGATGAGGTCAGCATGTGCGGCGACGGCCTGATGCTCTCGCTGCTCTCGGCAGTGGGCGCGGGCGCGCGGGTGCTGCTGGTGGGCGACACCGATCAGTTGCCCCCGGTGGACGCGGGATTGCCCCTGCTCGCGCTGACGCAGACCGCGCCCACCGTGCGGCTGGAAACGGTCTACCGTCAGGCCGCTCAGAACCCGATCATCCGCGCCGCCCATGATCTGCTGCACGGCTCCGCGCCGACATGGGGCGATCCCCGTTTGAATCTGACCGAGGCTGATCCAGACGGCGGGGCGCGGCGGGTGGCGCTGCTGGTGCGCGATCTGGGCGGGCCGACGCAGGTGCAGGTGCTGACGCCCATGCGCCGGGGACCGCTGGGCATGGAACACCTGAATTATCATCTCCAGGGCCTGTTCAATCCGGGTGAGGGCGGCATCAAAATCGCGGACGGCGAGGCTCGGGCCGGGGACATCGTGGTGCAGACCAAGAACGACTACACCAATGAAGTCTTCAACGGCACGCTGGGAACCGTGCTGAAGGCCGAGAACAACCGCCTGACGGTGGATTTCGACAACAACATCGTGGAACTGGCGGGCGCAGAACTGTTCAACGTGCAGCTGGGCTACGCGCTGACCGTTCACCGCGCGCAGGGCAGCGAGTGGCACAGCGTCCTGACCGTGCTGCACGAGGCGCACATGCCCATGCTGTCGCGCAATCTGGCCTACACCGCCCTGACCCGCGCCCGCGAGCGTTTCTTTGCCGTCGGCTCGGCCTCGGCGTGGCAGAAGGCGGCAGGGCGGCAGCGCGAAACGCGGAATACGGCGCTGCTGGAGCGGGTACGGGCGCGCTGATCTCCTTGCGGCCCTTGCATTAAGACTGACAGAGTTCTGACTTCCCCCAATCTGGGGTGAAGTTTTCGGCATTTTTCCTTCATACTGACTTCATGTCCATTACGCCCCGTTCCCCCGCCCGAACCACCGAGGGAGCCACGTTGATCGTGTCGTTGCTGTTCGTGATGCTGCTGCTGGCGGTGATCATGTCGGTCACGGCGCAGGTCACGCTGTCGTCGCGGCGCTCCAGCGTGGACCAGCAGGCGCTGCTGAGCGCGCGCTACGCCGCCGAATCCGGCGTGGCACGGGTGCAGGCGCGGCTGAAGGTGATGAAGGCTTTGCTGGACGACGCCACCATCCCGGCGATCACCCGGAATTCGGTGGTCGAGAGCCAGATCGCCGCGCTGTGCGGGCTGGCGGTTCTGCCGCCTCAGCCGCTGCCTACGCCGGCCAATCCGGTTTCCACCGTCTGCACGTTTCCGGCGGACGGCCTGCGGGATGCGGGCGGAGGGCGGGTTACTCTGCTCACCAACGCAGTCAAGGCCGCCGACTTTGCCAAAGAGGGTTTCAGGGCCACTGGTGATCAGGCGCGCGCAAAGTTCTGGGGAGAGATGTTTTCCGGCACGGCAGGCATGCAGTACGCCGGTCCAGCAGGCCAGAACGGCAGCTACGGCGTTCAGTTTGGCCTGGTGCCCACCCGGCTGGACCGTCAGCAGGGCCAGTACCGACTGTACTTTGAAGTTCCCTCGGCGCAGTCGCAGGGCGTGACCGGGTCCACCACCCAGCGGCTCAGCGCCCGCGCCACCAATGGCGGCAAGGGGGAATATTACCTGCTGATCAGCCGCGAGCCGTTCGCCAAGTTCGGCCTGTTCACCAACCGCCAGTTCCAGAGTCCACAGGCGGAGGCCGACGATACGCTGATCACCTTCACTGAACGCACGCTGTTCAGCGGCCCCGTGCATACCAATGGACGCTTCACGTTCTACAAGACGCCCACTTTCTGGGGCGAGGTCACCTCGGCAGGTTGCCCGCCGGGACCGGGGCTGATCGGTGAGGTGGCGGGAAAGCTGAATTGCTTGGTCCCCGCCGAGCCGGGCGCGCGCTTTGGCATCGCGCCGTCGCAATTCCTGACCCCGTCGCAGATGGCTGGACGAGGTCCCCCCGATAACCTTTCCACAGCAGATGCCCCCAGGGTCGGCGAGACTCAGCCGCAGTTCAAGTCGTCGGTCAAATGGGACGCCGACTTTATTCCGCTGCCCACCAACTCCCAGAACCAGCGGGCCGCCGCCCTGGGCTATGACCTCGATCCGCTGAGTGGCCAGGCCATCCCACTGCCCACTGCTGGGCTGGCCCTTAGCGGCGACGTGGATCAAATGCGGCTCTGGCGCGATGAGATCGGCGGGCAGGAGCGGCAGCGCATCAGTTACACGCAAAACGGCGCAACGGTCGAACTGTCGTATGGCCAGGACGGCACCCTGTTCATTGAGAACAATGGGGCGTGGGTTCCTGCCGGACGTGATGCCGCCGGAACTGTTGGGCCTGCGGGCGGCCCCTTCGCCACGGTCAAGCCCTTCAACGGCGTGATCTCGGTGGACGGCGGCAAGATTGCCAACCTTAACGGCGGTCCCAATGTGGCCCAGAGCGGCCCGGCGGGGGCCAGCATCGCCAGTTTCGCCGGGGTCACGGTGGCGGCCACCGGGGACGTGAACATCACCAGCAGCCTCAAATACACCGTGCCGCCTTGCGGCGGTGAGAATACCGAGACCGCCGCCGCGCGCTGTGACCAGCAAAACGCCCAGAACATCCTTGGCATCTACTCCAGTGGCAAGAAAGAAGGGAACGTGGTGACTCCGGGCAACATCAACCTGATCAGCCCCAAAAGCTGCCCGGACGGCATCGGCAACTGCCCCAATATCGGCGTCAACCCGCAAATTCATGCGGTCCTGATGGCCAGCCAGGGAGCGGTGCAGGTCCAGGGTTACAACCAGGGTTCAGCCGATAACTCACTGGGCAAGGTCAACCTGATCGGCGGGATCATTGAGGACTATTACGGCGCGTTCGGCCAGACCGATGGCCACGGCTATGGCCGCAATTTCGTCTACGATCAGCGGACCTACGACGGGTTCAGCCCCCCGTCCTTTCCCACGCAGAAAGACTGGACCGTGGTGCTGCGGCTCAAGGCGACTGATCAGGACCTCCAGAAGAACACTGGCCTGGGCATCCGCCTTCAGGGCGACGCCGTGAGTGCGGGCAAGTGAGGCCAGTGATGCGGACGCGCACTGGGCACTCTCAGGCCGGATTTACCCTGCTAGAACTGCTGGTGGTCATCGCTATTCTGGGCATCATCGCGGGGGCATTCAGCCTGTACCTGATCCGCAGCCTGCGCCAGAGCGAACTGCGCGACGCGGCCTATCAACTGGTAGGTGACCTGCGCCGAGCGCGAACTGGGGCGCAGAAATCGGGGGTGATCAACGCTGTGGCGATCACCTCCAATACCTCCGAGTATTTTTTGATTGTGGCGGGAGGGACTGGTCAGGTCCGCACGTTGCCGCACGGTGTCAAGGTTGCTCCAGTGGACACCACAATCATCCTGAACTATCAACCGCCCTTCGGCACCCTGGACACCACGGGCGTCTCGTGGAGGCTCACCAGTCCTTCCAATCCCAACCTGAATCTGTGGGTCAAGGCCATCGGCATTACGGGGAAGGTGATGGTCAGTGCAACGCAGAACTGAGTCTGGTGTGGCGGCGGGCCTGACCATCATTGAGGTGCTGGTCAGCATCGCCCTGCTGAGCGTGATCGTGCTAGTGGTTCTGACCCCCCTGACTGGCTTTTTTGGCCTGACCCGCAAAAGCAACCAGCAGGTCAGCGCCACCCAGGCGGCCCAGCGCGCGATGGAAGCCCTGCGCGGCGACTGGCTGAGTCAGAGCAATTACGATAAGAATTGCCTGACGAATCCGGCGGTTCTGGATGGTCTGAAGATCGAGATTACAGCTCTGGATGTAGATAACCAGCCCACGGGCACCCTGGGGAGACCTGGCACCTGTGGGGCGGTCATCAGTCAGCCACCGCTCAAGCGTGTGCGGATTACTCAGGTGGACCCTCAGAACAGCAATAAGCTGCTGGCCGAGCTGATTGTGGAAGTGGACCGCCGATGAAGCGCCGCGCTACAACACAGGGCCTGACCCTGATCGAACTGCTGGTGGCCATCGCGCTGGGGCTGCTTGTTCTGCTGGCCGCCACCAACCTGCTGATTTCCTCGTCCCGCAGTGCCACCGACGTGCAGGGCCGCAGCGAACTGCTGGAGGAAAGCCAGATCGCCCAGAACTACATGGCCGCGCAGATTCGGGAAGCAGTCTACGTGTTTCCAGCAGGGACGACGATCACGCTGGGAGCGACGGGATATACCTTCAAGAATCCAGTCACGAGCAATGGAACCTGGGTGGTCGGCCAAGCCGATGCGCCGATTGTGGCGTTTGTTCGCCCGCCTCAACTGCTGCCCGCAGGCGCAAACACCTGCGCCAGCGATGTCAAATACTGTTACCAGTTCTTTGCGTATTACCCGGTGCGGCGGAGCGTCTGGACTGGCTCAGGTGGGGCGACTTCCCTGAACAATCCAGGTATTGACACCAGCAACACAGACCGCTGGGTCTTGGTGGAATATCGCAGCAATTATGCCTCGGCACCCGCACTCTCCAGCCTGAATGTTTCAGGCTACAGTGCAGCCAGCGGAAGTTCGGGCCGCCTCCTCCTCGATTACGTCCAACCCCAAGCCCTGGCTCTCGCGAATACCCCACCCCTGTTCGAGGTCATCACACCGCCTGCGGGGACGCTTCAGGCCCCTGGCAACACCTCTGTCACCATCAATCTGGCCGTGTCGCGGCAGACGCGCGGGCGGGCGGTCACGGTGCCGCCGCGCAACGCCACAACCACTGGGCCGCAGAGCGTGACGCCGCTGGTGGTCACGCCGCGCAACGTGGGCAATCTGTCGCCCTGAATACCCAGGCTGGCGCGTGATACCATGAAATCCCGGAGGCCAAGCGCCCCGGTTTTTCTTTTTTGGCCCCGCTACAGAATGTGTACAGACCGCGTTCGGGGGGCAAAGCGCTTGGAGATTTGGGCATGAAATATATCTTTGTCACGGGCGGCGTGGTTAGCTCTCTAGGAAAAGGCGTGGCAAGTGCCAGCCTGGGCGCACTCTTGCGGGCGCGCGGGTACCGGGTCACAGCGGTCAAGATCGATCCGTACATCAACATCGACGCGGGCACCATGCGCCCCTACGAACACGGCGAGGTCTTCGTGACCGCTTCCGGCGCGGAAACTGATCTGGACATCGGCAACTACGAGCGCTTTTTAGATCTGGATATTCCGCCGGGTAGCAACATCACCACCGGACAGGTTTACCAGGAGGTCATCCGCAAGGAGCGCGCCGGGGATTATCTGTCGCAGACCGTGCAGGTCATCCCGCATATCACCGACGAGATTAAGAGGCGCATTAAAGTGGCCGGGGAGAACGCGGGCGCGGAGATCGTGCTGATTGAGGTGGGCGGTACGGTGGGCGACATAGAATCGTTACCCTTCCTGGAGGCCATCCGGCAGTTCCGTTTCGACGAGGGTGACGAGAACGTGCTGTACCTGCACCTGACCCTGGTGCCGTACCTGGGCACGTCCAATGAATTCAAGACCAAGCCCACGCAGCACAGCGTCGCCACCCTGCGCTCGGTGGGCATCAGCCCCGACATCGTGATGGTCCGCAGCAAGGAAAAACTGCCCAGCGAGATCACGCGCAAGATTGCGCTGTTTACCTCGGTGCGTGAGAACCGCGTCTTTAGCAGCTTCGACGTGTCGCACGTCTACGAGGTGCCGCTGGCGCTGGAGGAACAGGGGCTGGGCAAGGCGGTGGAGGATTTGCTGAAGCTGGAGCGGGTGCATCCCAATCTGGGCGTGTGGTCGAATGCCGTGCGGACCATCAAGCAGCCCACACGCGCCGTGACCATTGCGCTGGCAGGCAAGTACACGGCGATGCCCGACGCCTACCTGAGTCTGCTGGAATCGCTGACGCACGCTGGAATCGCCAACGACGCCCGCGTGAACATCAAGTGGATCAACGCCGAGGAGTTAGATAATTCCAGTGAGGAAGAGGGCGGCCTGGAAGCGCAACTGGGTGACGTGGACGGCATTCTGGTTCCCGGCGGCTTCGGCATCCGGGGCATCGAGGGCAAGATTCACGCCGCGCAGTACGCGCGCACGAACGGGGTGCCGTACCTGGGTATCTGCCTGGGCATGCAGATCGCCGTGATCGAGTACGTCCGCAACGTGGCCGGACTCCAGGGGGCCAACAGCACCGAGTTCGACGGGTATGCCCCGCACAAGGTCATCGACCTGATGCCCGAACAGGTGGAGATCGCTGGGCTGGGGGGCACCATGCGGCTGGGCGACTGGCCGATGGATCTGAAAGCTGGCACGAAGATTGCCAGTCTTTACGGCATCCCGGACGGCGGCACGGTGCGCGAACGCCACCGCCACCGCTTCGAGGTTAATCCCGCCTACACGCAGCGGTTGCAGGACGCGGGCCTGACCATCAGTGGCGTGACGCCGGGGGTGGCGGGCCGGGGCGCGGGGCTGGTAGAAAGCATCGAGATTCCGGGGCATCCGTTCTTCGTGGCCTTGCAGGCCCACCCCGAATTCAAGAGCCGTCCCATGCGCCCCAGCCCACCATTCGCGGGATTCGTGGCGGCGGCGCTGGAACGGCAGGATGCCGAACGGTCTGGCCGCCCGAGCGCAGAGTCGGAAAGTCAGCCGATGCCCAGCGCCTGAAGCGCCGCATCCACCTGCGCTTCCAGTTCTGGCAGGCCCGCGTCATTCTCGATCACAAAGTCAGCCTTTTGCCGCTTCTCAGCGGCGGGGGTCTGGCGGGCGTCTCTGGTCAGCACCTCCTCACGCGAGAACTGGCTGCGCTCCATCACGCGCGCCACGCGCAGATCCAGCGGGGCGTCCACCACCAGCACGGCGTCCATGCTGGCTTCCAGACCGCCCTCGAACAGTAGCGGCACGTCTTGCACGGTCCACCGTGCGCCGTCCGCCACAGCCTGCTGTTCCAGCACAGTCATGCGGGCGCGCACGCGGGGGTGGACAATCGCGTTCAACTCGGCCAGCCGGGCCGGATCGGCAAAGGCGACGGCGGACAGGGCCGGGCGGTCCAGCACACCGCCCCTGACCGTGCCGGGAAAGGCGGCCTCGATCCGCTCTAGCGTTTCGGGTTCCTCCGTGGCCAGCCGGGCCTGGGCGTCGGCGTCCAGCACGGTCAGGCCGCGTGCGCGCAGCAGCGCCGCCACGGTGCTTTTGCCCGCGCCGATGCTACCCGTCAGGCCCAGACGGCGGGGTGGGGGAGGGGGGGAGGCTGAATCGGTCATGGCCGTGACTATATGACTGTGGCTGAGACGAGGTGATCCCACGGGGGAGGGGGGAGCAGGCGGCCCATCAGCCCCGCGTCAAATGGATGGCGGACACTGCGGCCAGATGAAGTCCCCGCGCGTTCTACACCGCCTTTCTGCTGCTTTCCCTGTTGCTCCCCTGGCTCCAGGCACTCTCACTGGCACTTCACCCCCGCGCGCCCGGCACTCCCGTATCATGCCGGGCGTGTCCCATGACGATCAGGACGTGGTTTCGGATGGCCAGGAGGGATCGGCACAGTATGATCTGTGGAACTTACCTCACCACCACCAACCCACGGAGGTTTTTCAAGTGAATCGACGCAAGAGTATTTCTGGCCCGCTGTTCCTGGCCGCTGCACTTCTGGCCGCACCGGGCCACGCGCTGGCCCAGAACCAGACGGCGCAGCCACCCACCCCGGTCCAGACACCGCCCGCGCAGACCACGCCTGTCACGCCTGCACCTGTGGTGCCCTCGCCAACGACACCCGCCCCAGTTACGCCCGCTCCTGCCCCCACCACGCCAGCGCGCACCATTCCGGCGGCCAATTACGTGGCGCAGGGCGTGTTCAATTACGAGCAGGGCAAGTATGACGAGGCGTATGTGGCCTTCCGCGCCGCTTCCGAGCTGGACCCCAAAAATGTGGACGCCCTGCTGGGGCTGGGGCGTTCTCAGGTCAAGCTGCGTCTGTTTGGCCCGGCGCTGGACACGCTCAAGAACGCACTGGAGCTGGACGCGGTCAACCTGAATGCCTACATCTATCTGTCGCAGGCGTACGTGCAGCAGTACATCGGCTCGGGTGATCCGCAGGCTTTCGTGGGCAATCTGCCCGAGGCGCTGAAGGTACTGGACAGCGCCGAAACCATTGCCAGAGCGCAGACGGGCAAGCCGGGCGAGGTCAGCCTCAGCCGGATCTACAACGACCGGGGCTACGTGTACAAATTGCAGGGCGACGTGGGCAAGGCCATCGAGGCCTTCAAGCAGGCCAACACGCTGAACCCCGACAACAGCGTGCTGCTGTTTAACCTGGGGGACATGTACTACGCCACCGGGGACCTCAAGGCGGCGCTGGACTACCTGCAACAGGCGGTCATCGCCGATCCGCGCGATCCCTACAACCGCGCGTACTATGCCAAACTGCTGGCCCTGAACGGCGACGCGGGCGCGGCCAAGTCCGAGGCCGCCCAGGCTGCCCGTCTGGCCCCCACCAACGCCTACGCGGTGGGGCAGTACGGCGTGGTCAGCTATCTGGCTGGAGACCGCGCCACCGCCAAGACCCAGCTCACCCAGGCCGTGACCCTGGACCCGCTGCGTAACCCCGAGTTCTACTACTATCTGGGTCGCCTGAGCCTGGATGTCGGCGATCTTAAGGGTGCGCGCGACTCGTTGACCCGCGCCGCCACGCTGGGCAGCCGCACCCCCGAATACCTGTATTACCTGGGTCTCAGTTACGAGCGCGGCGCGGGCGCGGTGGCCCCGGACCGCCTGAAGGCCCGCGACAACTATGAGCGCGCCCTGCAACTCAGCCCGGCTTACAAGGCCGCGCAGGACGGTCTGGCCCGCGTGCGCTAGAGCGTCAGTCTTAAAGGGGGAGCCAGTGCCGTGTGCATGTGGCTCCCTTCTTCTGGCACGGGATGGGCCTCTGGCATGGGCTGGAGCATGTTGTTTGCTATCATTGCGTTCCACATTCCCCCTTCATCTTTTTCGCTGTCATCTCCTGGCAAGGTCAGCCGTCCTAGCCTGTGGAGAGTTCAAGATTCATTCCCCGGACCCTTCAAAAGGAGCTTTCTGATGCAGAACATCCTCTCCTCTCCCCGTTTCCTGGGCGGCCTGCTGCTGACCTGTACCCTGCTTCTGACGGCCTGCGGCGGTGGAGGAACGCCTGCCCCGGACAAGCAGGGCGGTCAGGGCGGGGGACCGGACCCCAGCCCCGCAGAGGCCCAGATGCTCCAGGCCGTGAACACGGCCCGCGCCACCGCGCGCAAATGCCAGGGCAAGGATTTTGCGGCGGCTCCTGCCCTGGCCTGGAATGGCCTGCTGGGCAAGGCTGCCCGCGCCCACGCGCAGGACATGGCGGCCCGCAACTACTTTGACCATGTTTCACCGGATGGCAGGACCATGCAGATGCGTGTCGAGGCCGCCGGTTACACCGACTGGAAGAATCTGGGCGAGAACATCGCGGCGGGCTTCAGCGACATCCAGGTCCCGGAGGCGATGACCGCCTGGCTGGCCAGTAAGACAGGCCACTGCGAAACCCTGATGGACCCAGCTCTTAAGGAAGTGGGCTTCGGTTACGCCCCCAGCACGGGTGGCGAGTACAGCGCCTACTGGGTGCAGGATTTCGGCACGCGCTGAGCGTCAGCGAGATTTCCCGTCAACTCAGCCCCGCGCTGCCCGCTGCCGCGCCACGAACGCCAGAAACTCTGCCTGCCCCAGCGTGTTGATAATCTGATCTGGCCGCAGCCCCGCCTTGCGCGCCACCGCCACGCCGAAACGGGTATCCGACAGGCCGCCGGGAACGTGGGCGTCGGTGTTGATGGCGAAGGTCAGGCGCTGACGCCAGCGCAGGGCGTCGCGCCAGTCCAGATCCAGACGGGCGGCGTTGGCGTTGATTTCCACCACCGTCCCGTTGGCCTCGCAGGCGGCCAGCACGGCTTCCAGGTCTAGCGCGTAGCCGGGGCGGCGCAGCAGCAGGCGGCCTGTGGGGTGGCCCAGAATGGTAATGAGTGGATGTGAGGCGGCCCGCACCAGCCGTTCGGTCTGCCTCGCCGGGTCCAGCGTGAACAGGCTATGGACGCTGGCGACGACGTAATCCAGTTCCAGCAGCACGTCATCCGGGTAGTCCAGCGAGCCGTCGTCCAGAATGTCGACCTCGGCCCCGGCCAGCACGGGCAGCCCCTTGGCCTGCAAAGCCCGGATTTCGGCGATGTAGGCGTGCAGACGCTCGATGCTCAGGCCGTTGGCGTAGTGCGCGGCGCGTGAATGGTCCCCGGTTCCCAGAAAGGCATGACCCAGCTTCACCGTCGCTTCCACCATGTCGCGCACCGTCGCCGCGCCGTCGGACCAGACCGAGTGGGTGTGCAGCATGCCGCGCAGATCGCCCACCGTGACCAGTTGCTCCGGCGGCGGCAGCGTCTGCCAGACCCCGTCGTGTTCCGGTTCGCGGTATTCGGCGGGGCGCAGCGGCAAGCCCAGGGTGTCGGTCACGTCCTGTTCCGTCGGCGTGGAAATCAGGGTGCCACCTTTCTTCAACCCACGTCCGCTGAGATCGAAGCCCTTCGCCTTCGCGTCTGCCCGCAGTTCCTCGCGGTACTTCGCCGGTCCGCCCATCATCAGATCGAGCGCGCCGCGTGCCCCGGCTGGCGCGTAGGCGATTTCCACTGGTACGCCGTCCACCCGGCCCGCCAGTACCGGCTTTTTTTCCACCGGGACCAGGTCTTCCACCACGCCCGCCAGCCGCGCCGACACCTCCTCAGCCGTGCCCGTCACCGTCACGCGGGCCACCCGCACGGTGTCCAGGCCGCGCCGCGCGTCGCCGGAGATATGTCCGTCCAGATCGTTCAGCCGCGCCGCCAGCGCCCCTGAAATGTCCAGCCCAGTGCTAAGGCTCTGGCGTTCCTGAGAGGCCAAAGCGAAATCCACTGCCTCCAGAATGGTGGTCGCGCTTTTTGCCCCGAACCCCTTGGTCCCCGCCACGCCGCCGCTCTGTGCGCCCTCGCGCAGTCGTTCCAGCGAGTCGAATCCGGCGTCCCACAGGGCGCGAATCTTCTTTGGCCCCAGCCCTCGCACCCGGAACAATCCCAGCACACTGGGGGGAATCTGGCTGGCGGCGTCCTCCAGCGGGCCGAAGGTGCCGGTCTGCATGTACGCGCCCAGCTCGGCGGCGATGTTCTTGCCCACCTTGGGAATGCCCGTAAAATCCTTTGCCGCCAGCTCGGACGCCTCGGCCTCCAGCCCCTCCAGACTGCGGGCCGCGCTGCGGTACGCCTGCGCACGGAAGGCTTCCTCGCCCAGTAAATCCAGCAGGTCGGCGGTGGAATTCAGGGCGTGGACAAGGGATTTGCGGGTCAGGTCAGCCACAGGGGCAGTTTAGTGCAGCCCGCCTTCCTTTTTCTCTGCCGCTTCCAGAGTGACGTTCATTCTGGGCAAAATACAGCTATGCCCCTGACGCTGCCCCAGTTGCGAAAAACAGTTGCCGAGATGGACGCCCCCGAATTACGCGGCCTGATCGAGGCGCTGTTCAAGGCCAACATCACCAACAAACGCCTGCTGACGGCCCTGCTGGAAGGCGACAGCAGCGACCTGCTCGCCAAGCTGGATAGCGAATTGCTCAAGGCCTTCCGGGACGAGGGCCGAATGCCCACCATGAAAGTCGGCGGAGCAAAAAAAGCCCTTGCTGCGTATGTGAAAGTCGCTTCGCCCATGCAGGCGCTGGACGCGGAACTGCGCTACGTGGAGGCCGGGATTCGCTGCCTGAACGCCTACGGCGACTGGCCGGAAAACAATTACAGCAGCATGGAAAAGGTCTTCGCATCTGCACTGAAGCGGGCGCGCACGCTGGACACAGACGCGGTGCCGCACAAACGCCTCGCCGCATTGGTTAAGGATGGCGACGGCTTTGGCTACGGCTTTTCTGATCAACTCCAGTGGCTCTACGACGAGTTTATGGAAGAGTTAGAAGAAGATTGAAAAAGGCGGGAAGCACAAGCCTCCCGCCCCTCTTTCAGCTTATTTGGTTCAGTCCGCGAACCGCTTCAGCACGTCCCGGCTGATCACCAGACGCTGAACCTCATCCGTGCCCTCGCCAATGCGGGTCAGGCGGTTGTCGCGCCAGAAGCGTTCTACGGGGTATTCCTTGACGTAGCCGTAGCCGCCCAGCATCTGAATGGCCTCGTCGCAGGCTTCCACGCCCACGGTGGTGGCAAACAGCTTGGCGCGGGCCACGGGCGTGGTGAAGTTTTCGCCCGCGTCCTTCAGATCGGCGGCCTTGCGAATCAGCAGGCGGGCGGCTTCCAACTTGGTGTCCATGTTCGCCAGGCGGAAGGAAATGTCCTGGTTGTACGCAATCGGCTTGCCGAACTGTTCGCGCCCCAGCGTGTACTTGGCAGCGAACTCGAAGGCGGCGCGGCCCAGACCCAGGCCCATCGCGGCGATGCCCACGCGCCCGCCGTCCAGCACCTTCATCACGTCCTTGAAGGCGTTGCCGCGCTCGCCCAGCAGGGCGTCGGCGGGCAGGTGAATGTCCTCGAAAATCAGTTGGGCGGTGTCGCTGCTTCGGAGGCCCAGCTTGTCTTCCTTGCGTCCAATGCTGAAGCCCTGAACCTCATCCCGGTTGAACACGAAGGCGCTGATGCCGTCGTTCTTGCCCTTGCCCTCGCGGGCGGCGTCGGTGCGGGCCAGGATGACGTAGGTGCCGCCCACGCTGCCCTGCGTGATGAAGTTCTTGGAGCCGTTCAGTATCCACGAGCCGTCCGTCTGCTCTACCGCCTTGGTCTGAAGCCCGCCGCTGTCGCTGCCGCTGCCCGGCTCGGTCAGTCCCCATGCGCCCAGCTTCTTGGCGCCGGCGAGGTCCGGCAGGAACTTCTGCTTTTGCTCCTCAGTCCCACCGATCAGGATGTGGCCCTGACACAGCGAATTGTGGCTGGCAACGGTCAGGCACAGCGAACCGTCCACCGCCGCGATTTCCTCGATGATCATGGCGAAGGTGGCGGTGTCCAGCGCCGAGCCGCCGTATTCCTCGGGCGTCTGCGCGCCCATGATGCCCATCTCGCCCAGTTCCTTGACGATCTGCATGGGGAATTCGCTGGTCTGGTCCCGCTCGGCAGCCCCCGGCTCCACTTTGTTCTTGAGGAAGGACTTCAGAGCGCTCACGATGGTGCGCTGATCGTCGTTCATGGGCTGGACGTTGGGGCTGATGGCGGCGGTGGTGCGTTCAAGGGTGCTGGTCATGGGTGGTACCTCCGGTTGCGGTTGACGGGTTTAAATGCTGGTTGCTGTTATTAAGCTTTGAACACTGATTTCCCTCATACCTGAAACACGCCCACCCGCAATTCGTCCTGATGCGGATTGCCTGCACAGGCGTCCAGCGCGCGGATCAGGCGGTCACGGGTGTCGTTGGGCGGAATGATCTCGTCCACCCACAGGCGGGCGGCGGCGTAACGGGGATCGAGTTCGGTGTCGTACTTGGACTTGACCTCGTCGTAGAGGCGTTTCAGTTCCTCGTCATCTGGTTCATGTCCAGCGCGTTTGAGGGCCGCGAGTTGGATGTCCATCAGCGTCTTGGCCGCCGCGTTGCCGCTCATGACAGCGTATTTGGCGCTGGGCCACGCGAAGATAAAACGTGGGCCGAAGGCCTTGCCGTTCATGGCGTAATTGCCCGCGCCAAAGCTGCCGCCCGTGATGATCGTGATCTTGGGAACCACGCTGTTGCTCACGGCGTTCACCAGCTTCGCGCCCCGGCGGATAATGCCTTCCTGCTCGGAGTCGCGGCCCACCATGAAGCCGGTCACATCGGACAGGAAGACGAGGGGAACCCCGGCCTGATTGGCGTCCAGAATGAAGCGAGCAGCCTTGTCGGCAGAGTCGCCGTAGATCACGCCTCCAACCTCAATCCGTGTCCGCAAACCCGGCTCGCCGCCCGATTTGAGCTTCTTCTTGATCACGGTGCGCTGGTTGGCGACAAAGGCCACCGGGTAGCCGCCCACCCGCGAGAAGCCGCAGACGATGGTTTCGCCGTATTCCGGCTTGAATTCATGGAACTCGCCGCCGTCGGTGATGGAAGTGATCAGATCGCGCACGTCGTAGGTCTTGCCGCTCTCAAAGCCGACAATCTCGCTCAGGTCACGCCCTGAAGCTTCCCGCACTTCCGCGCGGCGTCTGGCCCACGGTGCAACGTCGCCCTGTGCGTACAAGTCGGCCAGTGCCCGCACCCGCCGCAGCGCCGCGTCGTCGTCCGGCTCCTTATAATCCACGGTTCCGGCAATGGCGGCGTGCATGTCGGCTCCGCCCAGTTCCTCGGAGTCCACCACCTGACCAATCGCAGCGCGCACGAGGGCAGGTCCGGCCAGATACAGGCCCGAACCCTCGGTCATGATCAGGGTGTCGCACATCACCGGCAGGTACGCGCCCCCGGCCACGCAGTTACCCATGATGGCGGCGATCTGCGGAATGCCGCGCGCGCTCATGCGGGCGTTCAGGTAAAAGACGCGTCCGAAGTCATCCTGATCGGGGAAAATCTCGTCCTGCATGGGCAGGTAGACGCCCGCACTGTCCACCAGATAAATCAGCGGCAGGTGGTTTTCCAGCGCGATGGTCTGCGCCCGGATCACCTTCTTGGCCGTGATGGGAAAGAATGCGCCCGCCTTGACGGTGGCGTCGTTGGCAATGACCATCCACGGGCGGCCTGCCACGGTGCCAATGCCGGTGACCACGCCGCCGCTGGGGCAACCGCCGACATCGGTGTACATCTCCCAACCGGCGAAGGTCATCAGCTCGTCGAAGGGGGTGTTGTCGTCGGTCAGGCGGGCGATGCGTTCGCGGGCGGTCAGACGGTTCTTGTCGTGCTGGCGGGCCTGTGCCTTTGCGCCGCCGCCCGCGTGGACCTTGCTCTGATCGGCTTCGAGACGTGTCAGCGCATCAGCCCAGGCGGTATTGGCCGGGCTGGAGCTGGCGGCAGACTGCGCCGGGGCGCTGGTGTCGGTATCGGTCATCTGTGCCGGACAGTCTAACAAACGCTCGTTAGGTTGTGGGGCAAGGATGGGCACAGTCCGGGGAGTGGAGACACGTTGAGGGCGGAGCTGCCGCGCTACGCTGGGGGAGCGGAAGCCATGCATGAGCAAAGCTGAAGAGAGGAGCTACGAGGACACGCGCATATTCGTCACTCTTAAGGAAGTCAAGCGGGAACCGCGTCCAGAACAGACCGACGAGGAAATTCTGGCGTGGATGACCCACGAGATTCAGACAGATAAGCGCACCCTGGACCTGCTGGCTGAACTTTAACGGTGGCCTTTTCGGAGGGATATTTTCACCATCATCGTGGCTGGGACTTTCCAACCCCCAGCTTTATCCATGCCGCGCACGACCGCATCCAGGCGTGTTTGAGAGTGCGGCTTGAAAAGCTGTAGACAGCGCTTTCGGTGAAGATGCTTACCTCACCTTCTTCTCCAAAGCGGCGGCGATTGGCTCCACGCTGGCCCATAACCACGGGTTCAGCGACGGTAAGAAGCGCACGGCGCTGGAAGTGACGTTGCTGACATTGAAGCGTAACGCTCTTCACCCCAATCCCTCGGAATGTGAGGCGGCAACGACAATGGTTTTGACGGTGATGAGACTGCTGTCCATTGACGGTCTGCGAATCGTAGTGATGCTGTGGTGCGGCATTGATCCCATCAATGCCGAAGTCTAAAAAATCCGTGCCGACAAAAAAAGCATCTGCCTCCAGAGCTGTCGTATGGAGGCAGAGATTCACCTGTAATCGAATGATGTGGATCTATGTTTATGGTTACAAGTGACACACTGATATAAGTGAAATTGTTTTCAGACCAGGAAATCAGTTGTCGTCGCGCGTCCAGGTGATCAGATATAACATGCGGCCCCGGTCATCTTCGATCTCGACATGGTCATCTGAGATTTCGGCCACCGTATACCTGTAGCCCTCCTGAGAGGCCGCGCGGATGGCACGGTAGGTTTCAAAGCATCCGACGTTTTCCATGCCATTTGCGGTGGGTCTCAGGAGGGTGTAGGACATGTGCATAAGGTAAGAGGTTGGTTAATACAAAACACTGACAACTTGCTGAACGCGTCTGGGAGCACAAATATTTGGTGAATGTCTGATGACGCCGCCGCCAGCCTAACGGGCGTTTGGCCCGGCTTCCGCTTGTTAAACTGGAGCATGACTGTGACTGACGCGCCCGTTCCTGCCCAAGGCGAAATGACTCAGAGCGGGATGACCAGTGGTATGGGGTTTGCTCTGAATGACGATAGCCGCATGATCCTGCAACACGTCCGTGATTTCTGCCGCGCCGAGATCGCCCCTCTCGCCGCCGAGTATGACCGCAGCGGCGAGTTCCCGCACCAGCAGTTGCGCGGGCTGGCTGAGATGGGCCTGCTGGGGGCCACCGTGCCGGAAGCGTGGGGCGGCGCGGCCCTGGACAGTGTGACCTACGCCCTGTGTCTGGAAGAGATCTGCGCGGCGGATGCCAGTGTGGGCGTGATCGTCAGCGTGCAGAACGGCCTGCCCGAGCAGATGATCTTCAAGTACGGCACCGATGCCCAGCGCGAGAAGTACCTCAGACCTCTCGCCAGCGGAGAGAAGATCGGTGCGTTCTGCCTGACGGAAGCCAGCGCGGGCAGCGACGCCGCAAGCCTGCGCCTCAAGGCCACCCGTGACGGAGACGACTGGGTGCTGGACGGTGCAAAAGCCTGGATCACCAGCGGCGGTCAGGCTGAAACATATCTGGTGATGGCCCGCACAGGCGGCCCCGGCGCACGCGGCGTGAGTTGCTTTATCGTTGAGAAGGACATGGACGGCCTGAGCTTCGGCAAGCCCGAGGAAAAGCTGGGCATGCACGCTGCCCACACCACCACCGTCACCTTCGACGGCGTGCGCGTGCCGCACGAGAACATGGTGGGTGAGGAGGGCCAGGGGCTGATCGTGGCCCTCGCCAGTCTGGACGCCGGGCGGATCGGGATTGCCATGCAGGCCATCGGGATTGCCCGCGCGGCGCTGGAACATGCCAGCAAATATGCCAATGAGCGCGAGCAGTTTGGCAAGAAGCTGCGCGAGTTTGAGGGTGTGTCCTTCAAGATCGCCCGCATGGCTGCCCGCATCGAGAGTGCGCGGCTGGTGGCCCTAAAAGCCGCTTGGCTCAAGGATCAGGGCCAGCCCTACGGCAAGGAGGCCAGCATGGCCAAACTGCTGGCCTCTGAGGCGGCGGTGGACTGTGCGCGGGACGCCATCCAGATCTTTGGCGGCAACGGCTACAGCCGCGATTACCCGGTGGAACGCCTGTACCGCGACGCCAAGGTCACCGAGATCTATGAGGGTACCTCTGAAATTCAGCAATTGGTGATCAGCCGGGCCATCTTCGCGGAGCTGGAGGGCTGATGCTGGTGGCGCTGGCACTGGGGTTTACCCTCCAGACCGCGCAGGGTCAGCCATGGTCCCTGGCCGGGGTGCTGGGCAAGGAACGCATCCTGATCGTCAGCAATCCGCCCGCCGCCTATCTGGCCGAGGCGCGGCGGCAGGACGCTGAATTGCAGGTGCGGGACCTGCGCGTGGTGGCGCTGCTGCCCCCAGGTGACGCCCGCCTGAACGGCCCGCAGACGCTCATGCTGACCCTGCTGGCCGATCCGGGTGGCCAGCAGGGCGCGCAGTATGGCCCCGCCGCACTGATTGGCAAGGATACGGGCATCAAAGCGCGCTACCAGACCTTTCCGGCCCTGAATACGGTGGCCGCGCTGGTGGATACCATGCCCATGCGGCGGCAGGAGCAGCGGGTGCGGGGGCGCTAGCAGCGTAGAAGTGCAATCTAAGTAGATGCAGGGCGTTTCGCAGGTTTGAACTGGCTGTCTTTTTGTACTCCGTTTAGAGATTTCGGACCAGAAGAACAGAGTTGCGCCCTCCTGCTGAACCGCTTTCTACTAAGCTTGATGGTATGACATCCCTCCGTTCTCCGGCCCGTCGTTCCCGCCTGCCCGCGCTGGGTGTGGGTGCCCTGCTGGTCGTCGGCGCGCTGGCTGGAGCCACGGCGTACACCAGCAGCCAGACCGCCCAGACCCAGCAGACCCTGGCCCAGACGCTTGAGGCGCAACTGGAGGCCACGGGCTATGCCAAAGTCAAATCTTCCACCTATCAGCGCGGCTTGCTGAACAGCACCCAGACCATGAACGTGACGCTGGGCAAGGGAATGGAGGACGTGGCCCTGATCGTGATCAATCACATTCAGCACGGGCCATTTCCGGGTTTCCAGGCGGTGGGCAATGCCATCGTCGATACCGAGGTCCGCTTTGCTGACCCGGCGCTTCAAGCCAAGGTCGAGAAGGCGTTCGGGAACCAGAAACCCACCATCCGCACCGTCGTGGGGCTGGGCGGTGGCACCTCCACCCACCTCGACATTCCGGCTGGCACGCTGCTTGAGGAGGGCGACGTGGGAAGTTCCACGTTGAGCTGGCAGGCCATGACTGGCGACATCGAGAACGGTGGCCTGAAGTCCAGCACGCAGTTGAGCTGGCCCGAATTCAAACTCGCCTCGGAGGACGGGGTGCTGACCATCAGCGGCATGGCCCTGAACGGCAACGCCGTCAAGCAGAACGCGGACGATCCGCTGGGCGTGGGCGAGCAGATTCTGACCCTGGCGTCCGCGACTTACGGCGGTACGCCTGGTGGGGCGCAGGATGGGTTGGACCTCAAAGACCTCAAGGTCAGCAGCGTCAGCACCCTGAGCGACGGTTTTTACAGTGGCGGCGTTCAGTACAACATCGGGCAGCTTGGCTTCTCAGGGCTGGGAAGCGGGACACAGAACCTGAAGAACGTGCAGCTCCATCTGAGCCTGGGCCATCTGAGCCAGGAACCGCTGGCCCGTATGGTGACCACCCTGCAAACCCTGGGCCAGCAACTCCAGGACGATCCCGACGCGGCGGACCTGACCGAGGCGCAGAAAAAGGCCCTGACCGAGGACGCACTGGCCCTGCTGCGGGCCGGGCCGATTTTTGCCATTGATCGCCTGAGCCTCACGCAGACGGGCGGCGACATCGTGCTGACGGGCAAGGCTGAACTGCCTGGAGCCAGTGAACTGGACGCCGAAACCGCCCAGATGCTGGCGTCCAGCCCCGCGATGGCGCTGGGCATGGTCAGGGTGCAGGCGCAACTCAAGGCCGCCGAGCCTGCGCTGCGCGAGTTGCTGGGTGAGCTGTCCCCCGCCGCCGCCGCCGGGCTTGAGTCTCTGATCGAGGTGGGCTATCTGAAACGTCAGGGCAACAATCTGGTCAGCAATCTGGCTTTCGGCGGGGGCGAGGCCACGATTAACGGTCAGGCGCTGGGTGGCGGATTCTAGAGGCAAAGAGCCGCCTCCACATGTCTTGCTGGCGCAGCGGTTTGCCCGACGTATGGCGCGTGGCTGCCCGGTCCTGCCACAACTCCATGCATGCTGTCAGATCATCGGTGCGATGGGGGAGCAGAGTGGAGCAACGTCAAATCCCTTCAAAGAAGTCGCTGTCGATTTTCTTGACCAGATAGGTGCTGCGGGTAATCACGCCGACGCCGTACTGGATCATCAACTCGGCCAGGGTGTCGCCGCCGATCAGGATGATGTTGCCGATTTGCCGGGCCGTATCCGTGGCGCTTGAGCTGAAGCCTGCGGTGGTGATCAATACGCCCTTGGACGCCTTGTGATAGGTCAGGCTGCCGGAGAAGTTCCGCACTTCCTGGCTGCCCACGTTGTTGGTCCACTGTTTGGCCTGAACATAGACCTTGTCCAGTCCCAGTGGGTCTTGCTTGACCACGCCGTCAATCCCGTTGTCGCCACTGCGCCCCAGCGCTTGCCCGGCGTCGCGCACGCTGCCGCCGTAGCCCATCGCCACCAGCAGTTGCACCACCAGAATCTCAAATTGCTGCGGTGTCAGGGCGCGCACCTGGGTGAGTAGTTCGTCGGCCAGGGCGGCGCTGAGTTCGGCATACAGGGTGTCCAGTTGTTCATCCGGCGAAATGTCGGTGTGCTGAATGTCGGCAGCATTTGATTGGGGCTGGGCGGTTGGCCCACTGCGGCGGGTTTCTTTGAATGCCTGAAACTCCGGGTAAACCTTGAGATCGTTCTGTGTGATTCGGCCCGGCACGCGGCCCAGAAGTTCGCGCCCTCGCGCTGTGAGCCTCACCGTCCCGCGAACCACCGTTTCCACCACCTGCGCTTTTGCGAGGTAGGTTTTTGCCCAGCCGACCCGATTGGCAAAAGTGGCCTGTCTGCCGCTGGGAAGCATTTCCTGAAGATCAACTTCGGTGAGCTGAAATTGCTCCGCGAGTGCTGCCGATACTTCCTGCATTGAATGGGTCTGACCGTCTTGCAGGCTCTCCAGCAAGGGGCGCATCAATGTCTGGTAATCGGTAACGGTCATAGCCAACTTTAGCCGAACAAAAAGAGCCGCCTACCCCAACGGGAGACGGCTCAATTCTGAACTTTCCTCAATCAGTCCGTGTAAGCCCCCACCGCCGCGCTGCTCACCAGCTTGGCGTACTTCGCCAGCACGCCGCGCTTATAGCGGGGTTCCGGCTGCACCCACGCGCCCCGGCGGCGCTCAATCTCGGCGTCATCCACATGCAGCGTCAACTCGCAGGTTTCGGCGTTCAGCTCAATCGTGTCGCCCTCGTGAATCAGGGCAATCGGGCCGCCCACGTAGGCTTCGGGGGCGACATGGCCCACCACCAGTCCAAAGGTGCCACCCGAGAAACGCCCGTCGGTGATCAGGCCCACGCTGTCGCCCAGGCCCTTGCCGATGATGGCGGAAGTAGGGGAGAGCATCTCGCGCATGCCGGGACCGCCCTTTGGCCCCTCATAGCGGATCACCAGCACGTCGCCGGGGTTGATCTGATCGGCCATGATCGCGTGCATCGATTCTTCCTCGGACTCGAAGACGCGCGCCGGACCCGTGATCTTGATACTTTTCAGGCCACTGATCTTGGCGACACTGCCTTCTGGGGCCAGGTTGCCGCGCAGGATGGCGAGGTGGCCCTGCGTGTACAGCGGCTCGGCGTAGGGGCGGATCACGTCTTGTCCGGCATTGGGGGTGTCGCTTTCATCAGCCAGATTCTCGGCAATCGTTTTTCCCGTCACGGTCAGGCAGTCGCCATGCAGCAGGCCCTCTTTGAGCAGCATCTTCATCACGCGCGGAATGCCGCCGACCTCGTGCAGATCGGTGGCGACATATTTGCCACTGGGTTTCAGGTCACAGAAGACAGGGGTACGTTCGCGGATACGCTCGAAATCGGCCAGCGTCAGGTCGATGTCGCAGGCGTGGGCAATCGCCATCAGGTGCAGCACGGCGTTGGTGCTGCCGCCCACGGCCATGATCACGGTAATAGCGTTCTCGAAAGCCTGCTTGGTCAGGATGTCCAGCGGGCGAATATCGTTTTCGATCAGCTTCAGCAGGGCGCGGGCGCTGTCGGCGCTGGAGGTGGCCTTCTCGGCGTCCACCGCGCTCATGGTGCTGGAGAACGGCAGGCTCATGCCCATCGCTTCAAAGGCGCTGCTCATGGTGTTGGCGGTATACATGCCGCCGCACGAGCCGTTGCCGGGGCAGGCTTTCTTCTCGATCTGCGTGAACTCCTCACGGCTGATCTTGCCTGCACCGAAGGCACCCACGGCCTCGAACACGCTGACAATCGTGAGGTCCTGGCCGTTGTAATGGCCGGGCTTGATGGTGCCGCCGTACACGAAGATGGCCGGGATGTTCAGCCGCGCGATGCCGATCATGGCCCCTGGCATGTTCTTGTCGCAGCCGCCCACCACGATTACGCCGTCGTGCGACTGCCCACGAGAGACGGTTTCGATGCTGTCGGCGATCACCTCCCGGCTGACCAGACTGCACTTCATGCCCTCGGTGCCCATGCTGATGCCGTCCGACACGGTGATGGTGCCGTAGACCTGGGGCATGCCGCCGCCCTCCGTAATGGCGTCGGTGATATGCCCGGCCAGTTCGCCCAGCCCGTTGTTGCACGGCGTGATGTTGCTCTGCGCGTGCGCCACACCGATGATCGGCTTCTCGAAATCGCCGTCGGTAAAGCCCACCGCCCGCAGCATGGCCCGGTTGGGGGCGCGCTCGTCGCCCTGCGTGACATGGTGAGAGTTCCAGTTGAGCTTGGCCTTCTTGGCGGTGTCGGTCATACCCACAGGGTAGCGCTGCCGTCAGGTCAACACGCTGGGAGGCTCAGACAGGGAAGTGGAGTGGTCTGTTGAATGGCGAGAGCAAAAGCAACCCCTCAGTCTGCTTCGCAGCCAGCTCCCCTTGAGAGGAGCCGAGAAACGCGACTGGCCGGGCAATGCCGCGACTCTTGCCTCCCTTCTAAGGGGAGGTGGCCCGAAGGGCCGGACTCGTAGAGCTGCGAAGCAGAGGGGTCAAGCGGGCATGGCAACCCCAGAACCGCCTGCACACACCTCTCCAGCCCTACTCCTGACTGGTAATAAACGGCAGGTTGCGGTCATATTGCGACCTGTCCAGACCATAGCCGTACACGAAGGCGTCGGGGATGGTGAAGCCCAGGTATTCCACCGGAACCTCCACCTTGCGGCGGCTGGGTTTGCTCAGCAGGGCGGCGATCTTGATGGTGGCGGGGCCACGTCCTTCCAGATAGTGCAGCAGGTAATTCATGGTGATGCCGGTGTCCACGATGTCTTCTACCAGAATGACGTGGCGGTCACTGATCGGGAATTGCAAGTCCTTGACCAGCCGGACCTCGCCGCTGCTCTGCTTGGCGTTGCCGTAGCTGCTGGCCTGCAAGAAGTCCATGGTGCAGGGCATGTCCAGCGCGCGGACCAGATCGGCGTGGAACATGAACGCGCCGTTCAGGACGCAGATCAGGTGCGGTTCGCGGCCCGCGTAGTCCTGGCGGATGCGGGCGGCCAGCTCGGTGACGCGGGCCTGAATCTGCTCACTCGTGATCTGCACCGGGCCGGGGCCAGGAGCGAGGCTGGAAGGGGAGGGGGAGCCGGAAGCAGCACTCATATGGGCGTCAGGCTAACACGCGCCCGGCCCCGTGGGCGGCCCGCTCCCCGTATACTCCAGCGCGTGAATGGCCTGCCACTTCTTGATCTGAGCCGCGTGCCCGGCGTTCTTGGCCGCATCGTGCAGGAGCGGGCCGGGGACTACCGGGAGGCCAGCCCGGACCTCGGCTCCACGCGCCCCGCCGCCCGCCGTTTTGAAGCGGCTCTGAGCGTCTCAGGGTTGGCGTTGATTGCCGAGGTCAAACGCGCCAGCCCCAGCCAGGGCGCGATTGCTCCACTTGACCCAGCAGAAGCGGCGCGGGCCTACGAGACAGGCGGCGCGGCGGCCATCAGCGTCCTGACCGAACCCCGCCATTTCGACGGCAATCCACAGGCGCTGCACGATGTTATTGGCGCGGTGGGGTTGCCCGTGCTGCGAAAGGATTTCGTGGTCCACCCCGCCATGCTGCGCGAGGCCGCCGAGTGGAATGCCTCGGCGGCGCTGCTGATGGTCAGCGTGCTGGGCAAGGCCACGGGCGCGTACCTGGAGATGACCCACCACCTGGGTCTGGACGCGCTGGTGGAAGTCCACGACGAGGCCGAGCTGGAAGTGGCAATGCAGGCCGGGGCGCGCATCATCGGCGTGAACAACCGCGATCTGAAGACGCTGGCAATCGATCTGGCTGTCAGCCCGCGCCTGATCCGGCTGGCCCGGCAGCGCGGCTTTGCGGGCGTGCTGGTGGCGGAAAGCGGTTACCGCACCCCGCAGGAGATCGCGCAGGTTCGTGGACTGGCCGACGCCGTGCTGGTGGGCAGCAGTCTGGCGGGCAGCGGTGATCTGGAGACGGCGGCCCGTCAGCTCATGGCGCCCTGACCCGGTTGCCGACTTTCTTTACTTCAGGCATGTGCCCGTGAGGCTGTAGCCGTTGCTCCCGAAAAAAGTGGCCCACGGGGTACACTTCTCATCAGATCATGTCCAGCCCCGATACCCAGATTGTCTTTGTGGTCTCCGCCGACCGTGCCCGCGCCTCGCAGCTTGCGCCATTGCTGAAGCGGGCTTCGGTGGTGCATGTCGCCGACGCCGAAACGTTGCTGCGCGAGGCCCATGTCCAGCCGCCCGCCGTGGCGCTGCTGTACACCGATCTGCCGGGCGTGCCGCTGTCGCAGGTGCTGCCGATGCTGCGCCAGCGCGCCGAACTGGCGGGAACCCAGTGGCTGGCGGTGGGCACCCGTGGCCTGGGCGCGCTGCTGTCTGCCGGGGCCGACGCTTTAATCAGCGACAGCACCGCCCCGGACGCGCTGGCCTTACAGGTGGGCAACATGCTGGCCCGTGCGCGGCAGCATCACGATCTGCATGGCCGGGTGGCCGCCCTGCAACGCCGCAGCGACGACTGGGAACACGAGGAAAAAGTGCGGGACCAGTTGATCCACATGCTGGTGCATGACCTGAAAAACCCGATTGCCGCCGTGATGGGCCTGCTGGAAATCGTGCAGGACGATGCCCGCGTGCCCGATGACTCGCGCGAACTGCTGAAGGTGGCCCGCGACGAGACCCAGCACCTGCTGCATCTGGCGGTCAACATGCTCGATATCCGCAAGATTCAGGCGGGCAAGATGAATCTGCGCCGCGAGTTGATGTTCTCGCCGATGTTCCAGGAGGTCATGGCCCTGGCCTGCGGAGACGTGGGCAGCGGCCTGCGTGACCGCGTGATGCGTACAGACGTAGAAAGCAACCTCAGTCCGGCCAGCGCCGACCCGGAAATCCTGCGCCGGGTCATGGCCAACCTGATCAGCAATGCCATGAAGCACACCACGGGTGGGGGCCACATCGCCATCACAGTGCGTTCGGTCAAGGACGCTGTACAGATCGGCGTGCAGGACGACGGTGAAGGCATTCCCGCTGATGACATTCCCAACCTGTTCGCCGCCTTCGAGCAGTCGCGCCTGACCCTGCACGGACGCTTCGACACTGGCATGGGTCTGGCCTTCTGCAAACTGGCCGTCGAGGAACACGGCGGCCATATCGGTGTGCAGTCTGAGCGCGGCCACGGGGCGACTTTCACCTTCTCGCTGCCCCTGGCTCACGACGCCGATGACGACGATTTCGTGGAATTGTTGAACTGAGCGTCTGACGGTCTCGACTTCCTGCCTTTGTGCTGCCTTGCCCCTTTCGCAACTGTAGGCGGCGCTTCCCCATGCCAGACAAGCCCGCAGCAGTCCGGTTCCGTGTTAGTTAACAGGAACGGGCAGACATCCTCAGTTCAACCCCGGTCCTGCGCCCCAGATAGACCTGCTGGTTTTTGTCTGCTCGGGTTCATGCCGTTTTCTCTTTACCGTTTTCTCTTTACCCTGGCAAGACAGAATCCAGCGGCCACAGAGACGGCCAGGAACTGCGCCCGGCAAGCGTAAACGTGGTAAAACAGAGGGGTAACATAACCCAACGTTTCATTCGTCCACCTCTCTTTTTTTGATGCTACTCGTGCCGTTTTTCACGAGTAGTTCAGGATACGAAGAGAGCCAAGGTGGAAAAGGAGCATCGTTATCGAATACCTCAACTTCGTGATCATGTTGCTGGTGGCTGTGGGCATTGGCGTGCTGGCCGTCATTGTCAGCGCCATCCTGGGGCCAAAGAAAAGTACCCGCGCCAAGCTGATGCCCTATGAATCGGGCAACGATCCCGAGGGCGGCGTCGGCACCGGCCAGCGTTTCCCGGTGCATTTCTATCTGGTGGCGATGCTGTTTATCGTCTTCGACATCGAAACGGCCTTCTTCTACCCGCTGGCCGTGGCCTACCAGAAACTGATTCCCTTCGCCTTCTTCGAGGCCCTGACCTTTGTACTGCTGCTGCTGGTGGGCTACGTGTACGTGCTGAAAAAGCGGGTGCTGGAATGGGCCTGATGAACCAGAGGGCTTCATCTGTTCTCTCTCGCCCCACGCTGAATGTTCACCGCTATGAGATGGAGGTTTCCCCATGCCCCTGAAAGAACTGATTGACCGCGACTGGCAGGAACTAGAATCCGAAGGCATTCTGTTTTCCAGCCTGGAAAAACTGGTGGCCTGGGGCCGCAGCAACAGCCTGTGGCCCGCCACCTTCGGGCTGGCCTGCTGCGCCATTGAAATGATGAGCAGCACCAACGGGCGCAACGACATGGCCCGCTTCGGCTCGGAAGTGTTCCGCGCTTCGCCCCGGCAGGCCGACGTGATGATCGTGGCCGGACGCCTGAGCAAGAAGATGGCCCCGATCATGCGCCGCGTGTATGACCAGATGCCCGATCCCAAATGGGTGATCAGCATGGGCGCGTGCGCCAGCAGTGGCGGCATGTTCAACAACTACGCCATCGTGCAGAACGTGGACAGCGTGGTGCCAGTGGACATCTTCGTGCCGGGATGCCCGCCCCGCCCCGAAGCGCTGATCTACGCCGTGATGCAGCTCCAGAAAAAGGTGCGCGGCGAGGCTTTTGACCAGTTGGGCCACCAATTGCCGATGGTGGACGCGTGGACCCGGTGACGGGCAGAGACGACGAAAAGAAGGTCACGCCAGAGGCTGAGCGCCTGACCGGGCGCGGTGGAGGAATGCAGTCTTCCCAGTCTCAGGCCCAGGCCAAACCGCCCTCTACCGTTGTTCGCGCTGACCCACCCGCCATCATCGTCACGCCGAGTCCAGCCCCGCCTGTAGAGGTGGAAGTCACGGCCAGCGGTGCGGCAGTGGGCCGGACACCTCCACCTGCGCCCGCGCAGCCCGCAGACCCGCGCGACGTGACCGGACTGATCGCCGAACTCGGCTTGACCGAGGACGATACTGCCGAACCCACCGCCCTCGTTCCGTCCGAACGGTTGCGCGAGGTGGCCGAGTCTCTCAAGGAACGCGGCTTTATGCTGATGGACACCGTGGGCCTGGATTACCTGACCTACACCCAGCCCCGGCCCAAGCGGTTTGCTGTGCTGCACAATATCTATCACCCCTATGACCACCGCCGCCTGTTTCTGCGGGTGTGGCTGGACGACGGTGAGGTGCTGGACAGCCTGTACCCGGTCTGGAAGGCCGCCAACTACCTGGAGCGCGAGGTCTATGACCTGATGGGCGTGGACTTCATCGGGCATCCCGATATGCGTAAGGTGCTGACGCCGGACGATCTGGAAGGTCACCCTCTGCGAAAAGACTTTCCGCTGGGCGAGACCCCCACGCTGTTCCGCGACGGGCGTTTCCTTGATCCTGCCGCCTTCCGCGCGGGGGTGACCGGGCAGCAGTCGGGCCTGACGGGCTACCGGGGCGAACTGCGGCGCGGGCGCGGGGAAGACCGTCTGCCGCCCATGATGCCGGAGGGGGGACCGAAGTGATGTTTGAGCTTCTGCTTTCTGCCTCTTGCTGCCGTCAAGGAGGTTTTGCATGACCCTTAAAGACAAGGACCGCGCCACCGTCAAGGAGCGCGAAACGCTGCGTGACTTGCGGCAGGACCCCGCTTCCGGCACGCTGCCGCGCCGCCAGATGGAACCGGACCATCAGGAATCCACCATTGACGAGCGGCTGCACGGGCGCACCGGGGCGCTGCTGCACACCGAGATGATGTCGCTGAACGTGGGGCCGCAGCATCCCAGCACGCACGGTGTGTTGCGCCTCGTGGTGGACATGGACGGCGAGTACGTGGTGAAGGTCACGCCGCACATGGGTTATCTGCATACCGGGTTTGAAAAGACCTTTGAGAACCGCACCTACCAGCAGGGTGTGACCTACGCCCCGCGCACCGACTACCTGCACAGCTTCAGCCACGAGCTGTCCTACGTCCTGAGCGTGGAAAAACTGCTTCAGGCCGAGGTTCCCGAGCGCGCCACCACCATCCGCGTGATCCTGCATGAGCTGGGACGCATCCACAGTCATCTGGTGTTCGTGGGCACGGGGCTGCTGGACCTGGGTGCACTGACGCCGTTCTTCTACGCCTTCCGCGAGAAGGAGAGCTGTCAGGACCTGTTTGAAGCGGTCTGCGGCTACCGCATGAACCAGGGCTACTTCCGCGTGGGCGGCCTGTACCGCGATATTCCCGATGGCTGGCCCGCGATGGTTTCGCGCTTTCTGGTCCAGATGGAAAAAGGCGTGCAGGAGTACACCACGCTGTTTGCCAACAACCCGATCTTTCAGGACCGGGCGCGTGGGGTGGGCATCATTCCGCCCGACGTGGCGCTGGATCTGGGTCTGACTGGGCCAAACCTGCGGGCCTCCGGTGTGCCGCTGGACAACCGCAAGGACAACCCGTACTGCGGCTACGAAACCTACGATTTCAACGTCGTGACCAGCACTGACGGCGACAGCCTGGCCCGTTTCAACATGCGCCTGTGGGAGTTCGGAGAGAGCATCAAAATCATCCGGCAGGCGCTGGAGCGCTTGCGGCCCGGCCCAGTCAAGGACCCCAACCGCAAGATTTCTCTGCCGCCCCGCCAGGAGCTGGAAACCAGCATGGAAGCGGTCATCCACCACTTCAAACTGGTCACCGAGGGCTTTCACCCGCCCATCGGTGAGGTCTACGTGCCCACCGAATCGGCGCGTGGCGAAGTGGGGTATTACATCGTCAGCGACGGCGGTTCCATGCCGTACCGCGTCAAGATTCGCGCCCCCAGTTTCGTGAACCTGCAAGCCCTGGAATACGCCTGCGTGGGCGCGCAGTTCGCGGATTTGATTACCATTCTGGCGACGATTGACCCGGTGCTGGGGGACGTGGATCGGTGAGCGATTCAATTTTAAATAATGATCGCCGAGTTCGTTGGGAATACGCGCGATACGTGAGCATGATTGGAAATGAAAATATTTTAAATCACTGTACGTTATATCTCCCGGAATCCACTGTAAGTTCTGAATCCATGAGCGGCTTAATTGTAGAGATCGGAGGAAGGCGTCCGAATAAAAATGAAGCGGGACTTGACATCTTTTTGAACGACATGGGAAGTAGCGGGTGGGAAATGATAAGTGTGTCTGAAACATATGAAGTGGTGGAGAAGACCCATTCTATGGCGATTTATTTCAAGAGGCCCGTACAATGAGTTACTTCGCCGATAAACAACCCCTCGTGGCCGATATTTTCAGCCGCTATCCCGATTCGCCGCAGGGCCGCCGCTCGGCGCTGATGCCCCTGATCCGTGAAGTGCAGGACGCCGAGGGCTTCGTGAACGGGACGCATTTGGACGAGATCGCGGCCCTGTGCGGCACCACCGCCACCGAGGTCCGCAGCGTCATGAGCTTCTATTCCACGTACCACACGCTGCCTACGGGTAAGTACCACCTTCAGGTGTGCAGCACGGTGATGTGTTCGCTGGCCGGGTCCGACGAGCTGTGGGACCATCTGGTAGACACATTGGACGTGCAGCCGGGCGAGGTATCCCCCGATGGCCGGTTCAGCTTGCAAAAGGTGGAATGCCTCGGCTCGTGCGGCACCGCGCCGCTAATGCAGATCAATGACGACGGCTACTACGAGAGCGTGACGCCCAGCAAATGTGCCCGCATTCTGGACTCCCTGCGCGCCGATCTTCAGCCGCTGCCTGACAACCCGGTGCCCGTGACCGTCAACGCTGAGGGACGGCAGACACTAGCAAACGGCGAAGTCGTCGGGGCTAGCATCACCGGCCTGAGCCAGCTCCCGCCCATTTTCCCAGGAGGTGAAGCATGACCGCCGTTGCTCCAAATCCTCCCAAGCCGATTACAAGTGGTAAGGACCCGCGTTTCGCGCCCACCCTGTACGCCCATGTCGGGCAGCCGGACAGTTGGACGCTGGGCTATTACCGCCGCAATGGTGGCTATGAAGCGGTGAAACGCGCTTTTGGCATGGGTGCGGACGCCGTGATTGACGAGGTCAAGAAATCCGGCCTGCGCGGACGCGGCGGCGCGGGTTTTGCCACCGGCCTGAAGTGGTCTTTCATGCCCCTGAACGACGGCAAACCGCACTACATCATCTGCAACGCGGACGAGTCGGAGCCGGGCAGCTTCAAGGACCGCTACCTGCTCTCGGAAGACCCGCACCAACTGATTGAGGGCATGATCATCGCGGGCTATGCCATGCGCGCCAGCGTGGGCTACATCTACATCCGGGGCGAGTACGTCCACGCCGCCGAGCGCATCAACGCCGCGATTGAAGAGGCGCGGGACGCTGGACTACTGGGCCAGAACGTCATGAACAGTGGCTTTGACTTCCAGCTCCACCTTCACCGGGGCGCGGGCGCGTACATCTGCGGCGAGGAAACCGCGCTGATGAACAGCCTGGAAGGGCTGCGGGCCAATCCCCGCCTCAAGCCGCCGTTTCCCGCCGCCGCTGGTCTGTACGGGCTGCCCACCACCATCAACAACGTGGAGACCTTCTGCGCGGCCACCCAGATCCTCAAGTTCGGCGCGGAGTGGCACGCGGGCATGGGCACGGAGAAGAGCAAGGGCATGAAGCTGTTTCAGGTGTCCGGTCCGGTGGCGCGGCCCGGCGTGTACGAGTTGCCACTGGGCACCACCTTCCGCGAGCTGATCTACGACTGGGCGGGCGGCCCGCTGGAGGAAATGAAAGCCATCATCCCCGGCGGCTCCAGTTGCCCGATGCTGCGCTGGGACGACAAGACGCTGGACACGCCGATGGATTACGAGAGTATCGCGGGTGCGGGTTCCATGCTTGGTACGGGCGGCGTTACGGTCATCCCCAAGGCCGACTGCATCGTGAACGCCACCTGGAACATGGTGCGCTTTTACGGCCACGAGTCCTGTGGCAAATGCACGCCCTGTCGCGAGGGGATTTCAAGCTGGATGACCCGCATGTACGAGAAGCTGGTGCGCGGCCACGGCCAGCCCGGCGACGTGCAACTGATCCTGGATATGTCCGAGAACATCGGGGGCCGCAGCTTCTGTGCGCTGGCCGACGCCTGCCTGGGGCCGGTGCTGAGCAGCATTGAACTGTTCCGCGAGGAGTACGACTCGCTGGCTCAGTTTCAGACGCCGACTTATCCGGCGCGGAATCGGTGGAAGGACGTATGACAGCAGGAGCTGTGGATCAGGCCGCTGAATTCTGGCCTCTCATGGATTCCGCGCGGCTTGAAGCAGGTGGCAACCTTGCCCGTCAAACCGAACTTCTTGAACGGCAACTCGCAGAATTGTCGCCCGCACAGATTGAGGCTTTCCAACACTTGCTGGACGTTGAAATGGATAAGGCCAATACCTGGGAGGTCTGGGCGGCGGCGTACATCATCAACGGCGGCGCTTCCGATGATGGGTTTGACTATTTCCGGGGCTGGCTGGTGATGCAGGGCGAAGAGGTATTTAACGCTGTTTTAGCCAATATTGAATCGCTCGCCACCTACGAGGGCGCTCGCTTTGAGGAAGCCGAGTGGGAAGACGTCCTCTACCTTCCCGCCCGCGTCTTTGAGCAAAAGACTGGCCGTCATCTCGGCATCTCGCAACTGTCCAGTGAAACCCGTGGAGACGCCTGGGATGAAGACGAACTTGCAGAAAAATATCCCCGACTCTGGGCTGCCCACGAGTCGGCATGATGGGAGGTTCCTCTTGAAAGTCCAAGTAGACGGCATAGAAATTGAACTTGCCGCCGGAACGTCTGCCATTGACGCGGTGTTTGAGGCGGGCGGGGACGTGCCGTATTTCTGCGCCCACAAGTACCTGAGTCCGGTGGGCGCGTGCCGCATGTGCCTGGTGGAAACGGGTTCGCCGCGCAAGGAAAAAGACGGCTCGTTCGTGCTGGACGACGCCACGGGTCAGCCCAAAATCTTCTGGTTCCCCAAGCCGATGGCCTCCTGCACCATGCAGGCCACCGAGGGCATGCACATCAAGACCGCCCGCAGCAGCGAAGTCGTCGCCAAGGCGCAGGCCGGGATGATGGAATTCACCCTGCTCAATCACCCGCTGGACTGCCCCACCTGTGACAAGGGTGGCGCGTGCGAATTGCAGGACCGGGCCTTTGAGTACGGTTACGGCGCGTCCCGTTTCGGCTTTGACCGCCGCCATGCCGATAAGCACTATCCATTGTCTGATTTCGTGATTCTGGATCAGGAACGCTGCATTCACTGCAAACGCTGCGTGCGTTACTTTGAAGAAGTACCAGGGCAGGAAGTACTGGACTTCATAGAGCGCGGCGGACACACCTTTATTGACACCGAGGAAGGCGGGCTGCCCACTGGATTCCAGGGCAACATCACCGACATCTGCCCGGTGGGGGCGCTGTTGGACAACGTGGCCCGCTTCCGGGGGCGCAACTGGGAGTATGACCACACGCCTACCACCTGCACCCTCTGCCCAGTGGGCTGCTCTATTACTGTGGACGCCCGCAATGGCCGTCTGGAACGCATCGTGGCCCGCGAGAACCGTGAGGTCAATGAGGCGTGGATCTGCGACGCGGGCCGTTTCGGTCATGCCTTCGCCTCCGAGCGACGGCTGACCGTGCCGCTGGTGCGGGTGGACGGCGAATTGCAGGAGGCGAGCTGGGACGTGGCCATTGCCGCCATCCGCGCGGGCATGGCCCATCACAGCGTTGCCGATCTAGCCCTGTACCTGAACGCCGATAGCACCCTGGAAGAAGGCGTGGCGCTGGAAGCGCTGGCCGACGCCGTGGGCAGCGTGCATGTGGATCACTGGCCCCGCTACGAGGTGTCGCTGGACGCCATGCCAAACGGTGCGGCCACCCTGAGCGACGTGGCCACCGCCGACGCCGTGGTGGTCATCGGCGCTGATCTGGGCGAGGAAGCCCCGATTCTGGAACTCCGCATTCTGGAAATGCTGCGTGGCGGCATCCTCCCGCCGGAGTACGCGCACGGGACGGCGATTGCCGACTTACGGCTGGTGGAACGCCCGGCCCGCAAGCCGGAAAAGCTGGCCGTTATTGGGAAGGAGTCGCGGTTGTGGGCGCACGCTGGAATCCGTGCGTCCTCCAACGGACACAACGCGCTGGAACGCCTGAGCCGCCCGGATACCACTGAGCTTCAGGCGGCATTGAAGCTGCTCACCGACAGCGAAAAGGCGATCATCGTGCTGGGGGCGGACGTGCTGAACGGCGCTTCCGGCTCGTTCGCAGCGCAGTTATCCGAACTGGCAACGCGCACGGGTGCGAAGATCATGGCGATTCCTGCCGGGGCCAACAGCAAGGGCTTGGCGGCACTGAATCTAGTTCCGCGAGAAGGTGGCCTGCCGTTTGCCCGCGTGGCCGACGCTCCCGCCGTCTTTATCAGCCGCCTTGATCCAGGGGTGCGGGCGCGTGGACTGACCATCGTTCACGACTCGCACCTGACCGCCACTGCAAGGCTGGCGGACGTGGTGTTGCCCGCCGTGACCAATTACGAGAAGCGCGGCACCACCGTCAACCTGGAAGGCCGCCTGCTGGAGCTGGAACAGGCTGCCCTCAGCTCGGGCGAGGCCGCCGATCTGATCCGCACCCTGACCGCCGTGTCCGAGGCGCTGGGCGTGCGCGCCCCGGTGCGCGGCTTGAAGTCGGCGCGGGAACTGGCGGCGCAGAAGCTGGGGATCAAGCTGGGCGAGTTGCCAGAGCGCGGCGTCATTCACGCTTTCCGCACCTCGCACGTCGCCCCCACCGAACAGACGCACGTTCCGAAGCTGTGGACCGAACGTATGCAGCCCTCCATCCAGACCCTGATTCCCGCCAACCTCCAGCCGCTCCCGATGCTGGGCGCGGCCCCCGTGGGAGGGGATGACTGATGCCCGACTGGCTGATCGCCGCCCTGATTACCCTGCTCAAAGCCGTGCTGGTGGCCCTGGCGCTGCTGACGGCTTTCGCTTACATGACCCTGGTGGAACGCCGCCTGCTGGCCCGCATGCAGATTCGCTGGGGGCCGAACCGTGTGGGGCCGATGGGCCTGCTGCAACCGCTGGCCGACGCTATTAAAAGCATCTTCAAGGAAGACCTTCAGGTCACGATGGCCGACAAGCTGGTCTACACCCTCGCGCCGATTCTGGCGATTGGCATGGCGCTGACCGCGTTTGGGGGCATTCCTGCTGGCCCTGCCGGAAGTCTGTTCGGCGCTGATCCCTGGGTCTACAACCTGGACGCCGGAATCCTGGCGCTGCTGGCCCTGACCTCTATGGGTGTGTACGGCATCTTCCTGGGCGGCTGGGCGTCGGGCAGCAAATACCCGATTCTGGGCGGCCTGCGTTCCAGCGCCCAGATGATCAGCTACGAGCTGGGCATGGGCCTGAGCGTGCTGGGAACGCTGATGCTGATCGGCAGCACCAACTTCCGCGTGATCGTGGAGTGGCAGGCCCTCCAGGGCTGGACGATTCTGTTTCAGGTCTTCGCCTTTGCCCTGTTCCTGGTCAGCTCCTTTGCCGAGGTCAACCGCACCCCCTTTGACCTGCCCGAAGCCGAGCAGGAAATCGTGGCGGGCTACCTGACCGAGTACACCGCCATTAAGTGGGCGCTGTTCCAGATGGCCGAGTACGTCAACATGATGACCGCCTCTGCGCTGATGGCGACGCTGTTTTTCGGCGGCTACCGGGGGCCGGTGTTCCTGGACGGCCTGATTCCCGGCATCAGCAGTTGGCCGATCATCTGGCTGGTGGTCAAGATCGGGTTCTTCCTGTTCCTGTTCATCTGGGTGCGGGCCACGCTGCCCCGTCTGCGCTATGACCAACTGATGCGCTTCGGCTGGAAGCTGCTGCTGCCGCTGGCGCTGGGCAACACCATGCTGGTGGCCTTTTACCTGGCGTTCCTGCGGCCCTCCGGCCTGGGCCTGTGGTTCCTGGGCCTGCTGAGTCTCGCTGCGCTGCTGGGCCTGTTCGTCATGGGGGACCGCGTGCGGGGACTGTGGAGTGCGCCCGCCGTGCCCAAGGTGCCAGTCAAGACGACGCGGCCCGTGGGAGGCGATTGAGGTGGATGGCCTTGTGAGCGCACCCTTCATTTCTCAATCTCTCTTGATCTCGGCACATTCACCCACCGAAGGAGTTTCATATGGGCGTTCTTGACATTGCCAAGGGCATGGGCCTGACACTGGGCAAGCTGTTCCAGAAGCCCGTGACTGTCAGTTATCCCGAAGAGCGGGCCACCCTGCAACCGCGTTTCCGGGGGCGGCACATCCTGACCCGGCACCCCGGCACCGGCCTGGAAAAGTGCATCGGCTGCTCGCTGTGCGCCGCCGCCTGCCCGGCCTACGCCATCTACGTGGAAGCCGCCGAGAACGATCCGGCCTCACCGCACAGCCCCGGCGAGCGCTACGCCAAGGTCTACGAGATCAACATGCTGCGCTGCATCTTCTGCGGCATGTGCGAGGAAGCCTGCCCCACCGGCGCTGTGGTCATGGGCAACGAGTTTGAAATGGCCGATTACCGCTACGGCGACTTCGTGTATGCCAAGGAAGACATGCTGGTGGGCGTGACTGGATCAATCCCCCAGCGCCGCGAGGCTGCAAAGAGTGGCAAGCCCGTCCGCCTGGGTTTCCAACTGGACGGCCCGCCACGCGCCGAACTGGAGGGGGTGGAGTACAAGTGAGTTGCTTACGCAATGGTCAAACGGTCAAACGGTCAAACGGTCAAACCGCTCCTGCACTCTCTTTTGAGGTTAGACCTTTAGATGGTTTGACGGTTAGACAGGCTGCCGAAGGCGGCCCCCAATGATGATCGCCTTCATTCTCCTCGGCGCACTTACCCTCGTCGGCGGCGTCATCACCATCGCGGCGAAGAACGCGGTGCATGCGGCGCTGGGACTTGTCGGGACGCTGATCAGCGTGGCCGGGCTGTTCGCCACCCTGAACGCCTCGTTTCTGGCCGCCACGCAGGTGATCGTGTACGCCGGGGCGATCATGGTGCTGTTTCTGTTCGTGATCATGCTGCTGAACGCCAACGCGCCGATCACCGGGCGCGATCCGATTCCCTTCGTGCGCGAACTGGCGGGGCTGGGCGGCGTGGTGCTGGCGGGGTCTTTCGTCATTCTGGCCGTGTCCTACAAGGACCCGCGCCCGCTGGCCGAGGCCACGACGGCGCTGGGCGGAGGCTCGGCGTCGGTGGTAGGGGAGACCCTGCTGACCCGCTTCCTGCTGCCGTTTGAGGCGGTCAGCATTCTGCTGCTCGTCGCCATCGTGGGCGCAGTGGCGCTGGTGCAGCGGCCCGTGCCGCAGCCGGACGATGTGCCAGACAGCGAGCCGGAACTGCTGGCCCCACCTGTGGGTTCCGCAATTTCCAGGGGTGGCAACCAGCCCGCCCTGCAACACCGCAACGACGAAGGGGAGGTGCGCGCCTGATGGTTCCAACCAGTTATTACATCGCCCTGTCGGGCATTCTTTTTGCCCTGGGCATGATCGGCGTGCTGACCCGCCGCACCGCCATCATGGTTTTCCTGAGCGTGGAATTGATGCTGAATGCCTCCAACATCGCGCTGGTGGCCTTTGCCCGTTCCTGGGGTGACCTGACCGGACAGACCGCCGTGTTTATCGTGATGACCCTGGCCGCCGCAGAAGTTGCCATCGGCCTCGCCATCATCGTCGCCATCTTCCGCAAGCGCGAGACCACCAACGTGGACGATCTCGCGGCGATGAAAGGCTGAGTGGCGAGCATGTTGCCCCTTCTGTTTCTGCTGCCCCTGCTGCCCCTGATGGGCTTTGCCCTGCTGATGCTCTTCCCGCGCCTGTTCCCTGAGAAGTCGGGCGGCTGGGTGGCGACTGCTTTTATCGGCACCGCCTTCGTGATTGCCGTTGTCCGCTACCTGGGTCAGACCGACACGCCCGCGCAGGAAACGCTGTGGACGTGGCTGCCCAACATGGCGCTGAATGCCAACCTCAGCGTCGGCTTCTATCTGGATCAACTCAGCGCGCTGATGGCCCTGATCATCACGGGTATCGGCTTCCTGATTCACCTGTATTCCATTAGCTACATGTCGCATGATCCCAAGTTCACGCGCTTCTTCGCTTTCCTGAATTTCTTCGTCGCCATGATGCTGATTCTGGTGCTGGCCGACTCCTACCCACTGATGTTCGTGGGCTGGGAAGGCGTGGGCATGGCCTCTTACCTGCTGATCGGCTTCTGGTTCAGCGGGCGCGGCAGCGAGTCCAGCGATAAAGATCTGCGTGCAGTAGGCGAGAAGGAAGGCGTCAACAACTCCAATGCGGCCCGCAAGGCGTTCATCATGAACCGCATCGGGGATCTGGGCTTCATGCTGGGGATGTTCCTGCTGTACAAGCTGTACGGCACCCTCAGCATTCCCGAACTGGCGACGAGGGTGGAAGGCGTGAGCGTCGCCACCGCCGGGGTGGAGCTGGCCTGCCTGTTCCTGCTGGTGGGCGCGATTGGCAAGAGCGGTCAGTTGCCGCTCACCACCTGGCTGCCCGACGCGATGGCGGGTCCCACCCCCGTCTCCGCGCTGATCCACGCCGCCACGATGGTCACGGCGGGCGTGTACCTGATCACCCGCAGCCACTTCCTGTACGAACTGGCCCCCAACGCCTCGCTGTGGGTGGCCTGGGTGGGTGGCCTGACCGCGCTGTACGGCGCACTGGCGGCCCTGAACCAGCACGACATCAAGAAGATTCTGGCCTTCTCCACCGTCTCGCAACTGGGGTACATGTTCCTGGCGGTGGGTGTGGGCGCGTACTCGGCGGGCGTGTTCCATCTGCTGAGCCACGCCTTCTTCAAGGCGTTGCTGTTCCTGGCGGCGGGCGCGGTAATTCACGCCCTGCACGACGAACAGGACGTGCGGCGCATGGGCGGCATGCGGAAGTTCATGCCATTCACTCACATTGTTTCAGCCATTGGCGTTCTCGCCATCAGTGGTATTCCGATATGGAGCGGCTTCTTCAGTAAGGACGCGATTCTGGCCGCCGCCTTTGAAACGCAGCCCGCGCTGTACGCCATCGGCCTGATCGTGGCGCTGCTGACCGCCTTCTACATGGGCCGCTGGTATTTCCTGGTGTGGCGCGGCGAGTACCGTGGGGCCGAGGCCACGGGCGTCGTGCACCCGCACGAGGCCGACACGATTACCAAGATTCCGCTGGGCATCCTGGCGGCGGGCGCAACCCTGATCGGCTTTCTGAACATTCCCACTTTCCTGGGTGGCGGTCACGCCTTCGACACCTATCTGGGCCGCGCCATCCCGCAGGAAGCGCATGAGATTTCTGCCTCTACCGAATGGACATTGACGGTGCTGGCCGTCGTCGTCGGCGTGGCTGGTCTGGCCTGGGCCTATGCCGCGCACCGGGCCAGCAAGCTGGACAATGGTCCGCTGGGTCAGTTCAGCGCCAGTGCCCTGTATCTGGACAACGTGTATGACGGTCTGGTGGCCGCGCCCAGCAAGGCCATTGCCGGGGCGCTGGACACGGTGGACCGGGGCACGGACGGCCTGATCGGCAGCATTGCCAGCAACGCGGCGGCTCCCGGCGCACTGTTCACGATGTGGCAGAGCGGCTTCGTGCGCGCCTACGCGGTCAGCATGTTGCTGGGTACGGCGGGGATCATCGGCTACTGGGCACTGAAGATGGTGGGGAGCGGCGCGTGAGCATCACTACGTCTTTCGCCTTGACCCAAGGCTGTCAACTGATCTCTTCCTCCGGCCTGTCTCTCTTCTCACTCACCCCGGAGGCCCCCCATGTTTGATCCCCAATGGCTTCCCACCATCATGATTTTCCTGCCCCTCCTGGGCAGCCTGCTGATCTTGATCACGCCCAACCGCTGGCGCGACGAGGTGGCCGGGTTCATGGCTGCCGTCACCCTGGGCCTGGGCATGATGATCTGGTACGCGGGCGGCTCCGGGCTGCTGAGCCTGAACTGGATTCCTTCTCTCGGCATCACCTACAGCGTGGAACTGTCGGGCGTCAGTCTGGCGCTGGCGATGGTCACAGCGTTCATGTCGTTTATCGCCGTCCTATATGCGGCGCGGCGCATCCCCAATCCAGGAACGATGCTGGCGCTGATTCTGGCGATGGAAACGGGTCTGCTGGGCATCTTTGCCGCCCGTGACCTGATCCTGTTCTACGTCTTCTTTGAAGACGCGCTGCTGCCCTCGCTCCTGATGCTGGCGATTTACGGCAAGGCGCACCGGATGCGGGCACTGGTCAAGTTCGCCGCTTACACGCTGTTCGGCAGCCTGCTGATGCTCGTTTCAATCATCGGCGTGCGCTATCTGGGTGGTAGCCCGACATTCGCCCTGGTAGATCTCAAGCAGCATCTGGTGACAGGTCCGGCGCAGACGTGGCTCTACATCGGCTTCCTGACGGCGATGGCGGTCAAGCTGCCGCTGTGGCCGCTGCACGCGTGGCTGCCCGACTTTCACGAGCAGAACCACGACAGCGGGATTCCCGACGTGATGGGCACGCTGTACAAGGTGGGTGGCTACGGCCTGTTCACCTTCGCCATTCCGCTGTTCCCCGACGCCTCGCTGGAACTGCGCCCGATCCTGATGGGACTGGCCGCCTTCACGGCGCTGTATTCCGCCTGGATCGCCTTCGGGCAGAAGGACTGGAAACGCCTGCTGGCCTACGCGGGCCTCTCGCACATGGGCTTCGTGGCGCTGGGCGTGTTCAGTCTGAATGAAACCGCCGTGATCGGCGCGATGTACCTGCTGGCCTTCCAGAACCTGTACACCGGAGCGCTGTTCCTGAGCGTGGGCATGGTGCAGGAGCGCATCGGCAGCCTGGACACCCGCGTGGGCGGATTGATGACCGGGGCCGGAGCTTTGGGCGGCATGACGATGGCTCTGTGGTTCGCCTCCATTGCGGTGCCGGGCTTTGCCGGATTCATTGGTGAGTTTTCGGTGCTGCTGGGCGCGTATCAGGTGTCGCCGTGGCTGGCCTTCGTGGCGGGCCTGACTGTTATTGCCGCCGCCGCCTACGCCCTCACCGCCTTTCAGACCACCTTCTGGCAATCGCGTCCACTGGGTGGGGTGGTTGTACGTGACCTCGTGCATACCGAGTGGCTAATCCTGGGGCTGCCGCTGGCCGTCGCCATCTTCTTCGGCGTCTACAGCGCCCCGGCCCTGAACCTGATGCAACCCGCCGTGAAATCTGTTCTCGCTGCCCTGGGAGGCAACTGATATGCCTCAACTCGTCCCACCGGATGTCGCCTTTCTGCCCATGCTGCCCATTTTGCTGGTGCTGGCTGGCGCGCTCATCAGCACTTTGCTGGGTTTCTGGGTCAGCCGCCGCACGCTGACCGCTATCAACATTGTCACCGTGATCCTGTCCGGCGCGAGCATGATGTACCTGTGGAACCGGGGCCTGACTTCCTTTGCCGGAAGCTTGCAGGCCGACAACGCCGCCGTTCTGCTGGGCCTGACCATTCTGGTGGGCACCCTGATGACCCTGCTGGTGTCGCTGGATACCGCGTGGCGCGAGCGGGTGTCCTTTCCCGAATTCGACGCCATGATGATGTACGCCGTGACCGGCTGCCTGCTGATCGTCTTTTCCGGTGATCTGATCATCATGCTGATCGGGCTGGAGATCATGAGTCTGGCGGGCTATGTCCTCGCCACCTTCCAGGGTTCGCGCCGCGCCGAGGAATCGGGCCTGAAGTACTTCCTGCTGGGCGCGGTGGGCAGCGCCACCCTCATTTACGGCATTGCCTTCGTGTACGGCGCAACTGGCAGCCTCAACTACGCCGCCATTGCCGCCAAGGTGGGCAGCGTGAGCAACCTGACGCCCGACAACGCGGGCATTCTGGTGGGCGGCAGTCTGTTGCTGCTGGCGGGCTTCGGCTTCAAGATCGCCCTGGTTCCCTTTCACCAGTGGACGCCCGATGTGTACAGCGGCACGTCCACCACCACCTTCCTCTTCCTGAGTACCGTGATCAAGGTGGCCGCCTTCGCCGGAATGCTGCGCGTCTTTGGTGGCGCGCTGCACGATGCGCCCGGCTGGACCAGCGTCTTGCAGGTGCTGACGGCGGCCACGCTGATCATCGGGAACACGGCGGCGCTGCTCCAGGTCAATTTCAAGCGCATGCTGGCGTATTCCGCCGTGGCCCACACTGGTTTCCTGGCGATGTGCCTGCTGGGCACCCCCGAACTGGGCGGCGCGGCGCTGGGCTACTACCTGCTGGTCTACACCCTGATGACGGGCGCTGCCCTGGCCGTCCTGGCCGCCCTCCAGCGCACCGAGGCTGGATTTGAGATCAGTGACATGCGCGGGCTGTACTACCGCCATCCCGGCTACGCCATCGCGCTCTCGGTGTGTCTGGCGTCGCTGGCGGGTCTGCCCCCCTTCGCGGGATTCTTTGGCAAGTATCTGGCCTTCCAGGCTGCGTTCCAGAACGGCTACGTGTGGATCAGCGTGCTGGCCGCGATCACCAGTGTGGCCGCCCTGATCTATTACCTGCGTCCCGCCATGCTGATGTTCATGCCAGACCGCACCCCGGCGCGGGAATACCTGCACGGCCAGCGCTTCCCTACCACCTTTACCGTGGGGCTGGGCGTGGCGGGCATCACCGTGCTGGGCATCCTGCCGAACGTCTGGTATAGCTGGGTGGCCAATCCGGCGATCTGGCAGTTTTTAGCTGGGCGCTAGACGTTCTTCTCACTTCCCCCTGTCCCATGCGGAGAGGGGGTTTTCTTTGGTCAGATTGTTGACACTGTCTAAAGCCTCGCCGTAGGCGTTCACGCAGGAGGGGCGGTGGCCTGTCCCTAGACTGGACGGCATGCCCAATTTGAGTGAAGGTCAAGGGATTCGCTTGTGACGACAAAGGAGAGAGAGGCCATCCTCGCCATGCTGAATTCGGCGCACGTCACGGAGCCGACGCGGCGGGCGCTGCTAGAACGGCTGAATGCCCGGTATGGGCATGAGTTTTTTGATGAGGTGGAGTTCGGGCGGTTGCGAGCGCTGGCCGTGCGCCTCGTGCCCCATGACCCTGCCGAGATGGATCTGGCAGGAACAGTGGACCATCGTCTGATCGTGGGCATCGGTGACGGCTGGCGTTATGCCGACGCTCTGCCAGATGGGGAGGCGTACCGGGAACTGCTGGCCGCGTTGCCTGAAGGGTTTGAGACTCTGAATGGCGATGCTCAGGATGCCGCCATCCCCGCTGTTCAGTCCTCCCACCCGCACGCCTTTGAAGACCTGCTGGCGGAATTGACTGAGGCGTTCATGGCCCACCCGGTGACCCAGTACCGCTTCGGCTACGCGGGCTTCGCGGACGCGCCCGAGTGGCCCCACGTCGGCCCTAACGAGCTTGAGCCGAGGGAGGAAGCGTATGGCCCCCGCTAACGCATTGCCCACCGATCTGGACGTGCTGGTGATCGGTACAGGTGCGGGGGGCGCGCCGCTGCTGGCGCGGCTGGCGCAGGCTGGCCTGAAGGTGGCCGCGCTGGAAGCAGGCGTGCGTCATCCCCCCGAAGGCATCGCCACCGACGAAGTGGCGCAGTTGGGGCTGTTCTGGACGGATGAGCGGCTGTCGGCAGGTAATGATCCGGTAGGCTTCGGGCGCAACAACAGCGGGCGCGGCGTGGGCGGCAGCACCCTGCATTACACCGCCTACACACCGCGCGCCCAGCCAGACGACTTAAAACTGCGAACTGAGTTCGGGCAGGGCGAGGACTGGCCGCTGGAATTCTCTGAGCTGGAGCCGTATTACGATGAGCTGGAGTATTTCCTGGGCGTCTCCGGCCCTGAGAATTATCCGTGGGGGCCGCAGCGCAAAAGCTCCTACCGTCACCCGCCGTTGCCGCTGAACGGGGCCGCCCGATTGATGCAGAAAGCCTGCGCCGAGATCGGCATGAAGACCTCGCCCGCCGCCAACGCCGCCCTCAGCCGCCCGCAGGAGCAGGAGGGCTACGGCACGCGCCACACCTGCACCAACCGGGGCTTCTGTCAGGCGGGCTGTTCCATTGGCGCGAAGGCCAGCATGGACGTGACCTTCCTGGCACTGGCCGAATCGCTGGGCGCGCAGATCGTGGATGGCGCGCAGGTGACGGCCCTGACCATGAAAGACGGGCGCGTGACGGGCGCTGAATTCATGCGTGGACAGGAGCTTGAGCATCTCTCCGCCAAGACCGTCATCCTCGCCGCCGGAGCGGTGGAAACGCCGCGCCTGCTGCTGATGAACGGCCTCGCCAACAGCAGCGGGCAGGTGGGCCGCAACTTCATGGCGCATGTGGGGATGCAGGTCTGGGGGCAGGTAGACGATGATCTGCGCCCCTACAAGGGCATTCCCGGCGGCCTGATCAGCGAGGACACCCACCGCGTTCCTGGCCTGATCGGCGGCTACCTGCTGCAATCGCTGGGCGTGATGCCCGTGACCTACGCCACCCAGTACGCGCGCGGCACGCTGAAGTGGGGGCCAGAGCTGGTGCAGCACCTGCGGGGCTACAACCACGTCGCCGGAATCAACGTGCTGGGCGAGTGCCTGCCCTACGAACATAATTATCTGGAACTCTCCGATGAGCTGGACGGGCGCGGGCTGCCCAAGCCGCGTATTCACTTCTCCTTCGGTGAGAACGAGAAGAAGATGAATGCCCACGCCGAGGCATTGATGCGTGACTTGTGGGGCCGGATCGGCGCGCGGGACGTGTGGGCGCTGCCTCGCGCCGCGCACACGCTGGGAACGGCACGGATGGGTGCAGACCCCGAAACCAGCGTCGTTAATCCCTTTGGCCGCACGCACGACATTGAAAACCTGTGGATCTGCGACAACTCCACCTTCACTAGTTCTCTAAGCGTCAATCCCGCCCTGACCCAGATGGCCCTGAGCCTGCGAACGGCGGACGCGTTGGTTGAGGGTTTGAAGCAGGCGTGATTCAGCAAAGTCTGTAGTTGGCTTTTAGCCCCTCCCTCCTTGTGGGGGAGGTTGGGAGGGGGAACCGCAAACGCCTTCCCAGCGGTACTCGAATAACTTTCTACAAAGGAGTCCCCATGACCAATCAGAACACCAAAAACACCGCCGAACGTAAAGACCTTCAGCCCCTGCCCAAACCCAAGAAAGAGCAGGTTGGCTACGCCGTGCTGGGCATCGGCGCGCTGACCATCGACGAATTGCTGCCCGCCTTCGCCGTGGGCCAGCGTTCCAAATTGGCCGCCGTCGTCAGCGATGACCACGAGAAAGCCGTGGCAACTGCTCTCGCTTACGGTCTGACTGAGGCCGACGCCTACGACTATGACCGCTTTGAGGAACTCCAGAGCCGTGCCGATGTTCACGCCGTCTATATCGTGTTGCCCAATACCCTGCACCGCGAGTACACCGAGCGGGCCGCGAAAATCGGCAAGCATGTGCTGAGCGAGAAACCGCTGGCCGGGAATCTGGAGGACGCTGAGGCGATGGTCAGGGTCTGCGCCGAACACGGCGTCAAGCTGATGACCGCTTACCGCTGCCAGTACACCCCCCACCACTGGCGGGCGCGGGATCTGATCCAGAACGGCGAGTTGGGCAAAGTGAAGCTGATCCACTCGGTCAACGTGCAACTGGAAACAGACCCGGACCAGTGGCGGCTCAAGGACAAGCTGGCGGGCGGCGGTTCGTTGCTGGACGTGGGCCTGTACTGTCTGAACACCATCCGTTTCCTGCTGGCCGAGGAGCCGTCCGAGGTTTACGCTCAGACCTTCAGCACGCCGGATGATGAGCGTTTCGGGGAGGTGGAGGAAACCGTGGCGTGGCAGATGACCTTCCCCAGCGGCGTGATCGCCCAGTGCATCTGCTCCTACGGCGCGTCCCACACCCGTTCGCTGGACGTGTTCGGCACGGACGCCCGCCTGACACTGGACCCCGCCTTCGACTACACCGATTTGCGCCTGAAGGTGCAGACCCCGGAAACCGTCACTGAACATCTGTTGCCCGAAATGGACCAGTTCGCGCTGGAAATTGACCACTTCTCGGCCTGTATTGAGGAAGACCGCGAGCCGTTCACCCCTGGCGAGGAAGGCTTGCAGGACCAGAAAATCATGGCCGCCATCTACCAGTCGGCGCGTGAGGGCCAGCCCGTCAAGCTGGAAAAGATAGAGAAGAAGGACGCCTTCCGAGGTTCCCCGCCCAATCAGGACTTTGCCGAGCGGGCCTGAAATGACGCCTCTCGTTCTGGTTCACGGCTTCGGCACCTCGCGCCACATCTGGCGGCGGGTTCTGGAGGACGTGGAGGCGCTAGCCATTGATCTGATCGGCTTTGGCGACGCGGTGGCTCAGGGCCGGGCCGGGCAGACGGTGGAGGACATGGCGCAGGCTTTAGCGGACAGGCTGCGTGAGGCGGGCGATGGGCCGTACCGCGTTGCAGCGCATTCAATGGGTGGGAAAGTGGCCCTGCTGGTGGCCGCCCGAAATCCCGGACTTGTCTCCGAACTGTTTTTAATTGCCCCCTCGCCTCCCACGCCTGAGCCAATGGACCCGGAAGGCCGCGCCAAGCTGCGTGCTGCCCACGGGGACCGCGACGCCCTGAACGCCCAGTACCACGACATCACCGTTCAGCCCATCCCCCAACAGGATTTCGCGCAACTGGTGCAGGACGGTCTGTGCGCCAGCCGTGACGCCTGGACTGCCTGGCCGGACGTGGGCAGCCGCGAGGATATTTCCAGCCAACTGGACGGGTTGAACTTACCCATCACCGTCCTTTTCTCGGAAGATGATCCCGCTATTTCGCCCGACACCATCCGCTCGGAAGTGCTGGGGCGTTTCTTCCAGGCCAAACCGGTTGTCATTCACGGCAGCGGCCACCTGATTCCACTGGAAGACCCGCAGGCGGTTGTGACGCTGCTCGCGGCAAAGGAGAGAAGATGACCCTGAATTTTAAAGCCAGCGACTTGACCGACGGCGGCATGCACACCTTTGAAGTGGGCGATCAGAAAGTTCTCGTGACGCGTGATGGCGATGATTTTCACGCCTTTGATGCCCTCTGCCCGCACGCCGGGGCCGATCTGGGCCAGGGCGTGCGCTGCGGCTCCCGCATCGTCTGCCCGTGGCACCACGCGACATTCCATGCAGGCAATGGTTCGCTGATAGAGCCGCCCGCGCTGGAAGGGTTGAAGCAGTACAGTGTGAAGCGCGATGGCGAAAGCCTGAGTGTTGATCTGGACGAGGAAATCAAGCCTCAGACCCCAGAACCCAGCCACGAGGATCACCACACCGTCATCATCGGCGGCGGTGCGTCGGGTTTCATGGCGGCGCAGACGCTTCGGCTCGGCGGCTACGCGGGCAAAATCACCATGCTCACTGCCGAGAACCGCGCCCCCTATGACCGCACCGCGTTGAGCAAGGCATACCTGAGCGGCAAGAAACCAACCGACAAGCTGGCGCTGGGTGGGGCCGACTGGGCGAAGGAAAACAAGATTGATCTGCGCGAGGGCGTGAAGATCACGAAACTGGACCGGGAAGCCCACGAAGTCCACGTGAACGGCGACACACTCGGTTTTGATGCTGTCATCGTCGCCACTGGCGCAACGCCCAACACCCTGAGCATCCCCGGCGCTGAACTGGACGGCCAGTATCAACTCCGCTCTTTCGGCGACGCTGAGAAGTTGAAAGAGGCGGCACAGGGCAAGAATATTGTCATTATCGGCTCTAGCTTCATTGGTCTGGAAGCGGCGTCCAGCCTGATTGAAGGGGCCGCGTCGGTTACGGTTATCGGACAGGATGCCGAGATTATGAGCCGCGCCCTGACGCCCAAAGTGGGCCGCGCCATTCGCAAGCTGCATGAGGATAAGGGAGTGAAGTTTCATCTGAAGGCCGAGGTAGAGGCCATTGAAGGTTCCGGGAAAGCCGAGGCCGTGCGCCTGAAGAGCGGTGAGCGTATTGAGGCTGCTCTGATCGTGCTGGGCATCGGCGTGAAACCCAATTCCGACTTGCTGGCTGACCTCGCCAACGAGAAGGGAGCCGTCCCTGTGAACACCCATTTGCTAGCTGCGCCGAACGTCTACGCTGTGGGCGATATCGCCCTGGCCCCCACCGTGCTGGGCGAGATGCGTGTGGAACACTGGCGCGTGGCTTTGCAGGAAGGCATGACCGCCGCGCAGAGCATCCTGAAATCATCTGATCTGGAGCCGATGGATAGGCGTGTACCGTTTTTCTGGACGCAGCAGTACGGCAAGAGCCTGCGCTACGTGGGCCACGCGGAGAATCTGGACGACACCCATATCTGGGGCAACCCGGACGAGCTGAAGTTCATTGAATTCGCCTTCAAAGACGGTCAGGCGGTGGCTGCCAGCGGCATGGGCATGGATAAAGACCTCGCTGCATTTGAAGAACTGCTGTTGCTGGGGCGTGCGCCTGGGGCAATGGAAATCAGGAAAGGGGAATTCAGTCTGGTGGAGCGATTGAAGGGCTAAACAACCACAACGCCACCTCCGAGGAAGTGGCGTGTGGTGGGGGCGCGGCATGCGTCGAAACCGTGGAAATGAAGGGTGAAATGTGCGGTGTCAGCGGTGAGGCGTGCTGGGCGTACCCGGTGAAGGGGTTGACGCCGCCCCAGCGTCCCTGACTCGCCGGAGCGAGTAGTGCAGCCTTATCCCCGCTGCGAGGTAGGTTTCCGCCCGCACGGACGCGTCCCCGCCTCCACTGTGCGCCTACGCGGGCAGTTCGGTCAACCAGTTGAGCTGCTGAATCCCAGTTTCCAGTTCTCGCCGCGTTTTGGCTAGCACGTCCACTTGTTTTTGCAGGTCGCGGGCAGGCATGACGGACTGGATGCGAACCTCGCTGTTGCTGTAGCGGGTCTGGCGCTCGGAGGCGGTGGCGGCGGCGCGGCGCAACACTTGCAGGCGCAGGTCCAGCATGTCGCGGCGGGTCAGGGCGGCGGTCAGGCTCATTCCGTCCGGCAGTGTGGCACTCAGGTTGGCGCGGTGGATGCGGGGGATCAGCAGTTCCAACGCCTCCGTGACTTCCATGAACTCCTTGAGCAGTTGTTGCGGGTCTTCGCTGGGTTTTTCCCGCTCCTGCACCAGCATGTTCCTGACGATGCGTTCCTCAAGCTGGGCGGCGCGTTTCTGTAAATCTGCACGGTCAATCAGGGCCTCGGCCAGTTTCATGACGGCATGCTAAAGCGCCCGTCGCCCCGCTAAGCCACAAGGCGCACGATTTCTTGCCCTCCGCGTTGTTATGCTCAGCCTTGAAATGCCGTTTGATGCCCGCGCCCTGACCGCCCTGGATTTTCCCCGTATTCGCGACGCCCTCGCCGAGCGCAGCAGCACCTCGCTGGGCGCAGAGCGGGCGCGGAGTCTGTCGCCCTCCAATGATCCGGGCCGAATTGCCCGCGAACTGGACGAGGTGGAAGACGCCCTCTTTGGCGTCAGCCTCTCCTTGGGCGGCATTCAGGACATCCGCGAGTTGCACGCCCGTACTCAGGACGGACGCGTGCTGAGCGGCCAGGAACTGCTGACCGCCGCCTATTCCCTGGACGGCGCGATGACCGTCAAGCGCGCCATCAACGCCAATTCACGCGGGCCGCTGCGTGAGGTGGCACTGGGTCTGGGCGAACACTCGGAGCTGATCCGGCGCGTGCTGTCAGCGCTGGACCGTGAGGGCGGCGTGCGAGATGAGGCCAGCCACCGTCTACGCGATCTGCGCAAACGCATAGAGCCGTTGCGGGGGCGCATCCGCGAGAAGCTGGCCGCCACGCTGGAAAAATGGGCCGACATCCTCCAGGAAAACATTGTGACCATTCGCCGCGACCGTTACGTGCTTCCGGTGCAGGCCAGTCGCGTGGGGCAGGTGCAGGGCATCATCGTGGACGCCTCGGCGACGGGGCAGACCTATTTCGTGGAACCGGCAGCCGTCACGCAACTGAACAACGAACTCACACGCCTGATTCTGGATGAAGAGGCCGAGGTTCGCCGCATTCTGATCGAGCTGTCGGGCCTGCTGGCCGCCGACGCCGATGTGCCGATGACCCTGACCACCATAGGTGAGCTGGATCTGATCGCCTCCCGCGCCCGGCTGGCCCGCGACTGGCGACTGAATCGCCCCGAAGCCGTGACCGACGGCACCTATGATCTACGAGAAGCACGGCATCCCCTGATCGACAATCCCGTTCCCAACGACATTCAACTGGGCGACACCAAAGTTCTTCTCATCACTGGCCCCAACATGGGGGGCAAGACGGCCACCCTCAAAACGCTGGGGTTGGCCGTTCTGATGCACCAGTGTGGGCTTTACGTGGCGGCGGCCAGCGCCAAACTGCCCATCGTGTCGGACGTGCTGGTGGACATCGGGGACGAGCAGAGCATCGAGGCCAGCCTGAGTACTTTCGCCTCCCACCTCAAGCACCTGCGCTACGTGCTGCGCTTCGCCTCACCGGACACGCTGGTGCTGGTGGACGAGCTGGGCAGCGGCACCGATCCCAATGAGGGTGCGGCCCTGTCGCAGAGCATCATCGAAACGCTGCTGGCGCAGGACGCGCGCGGCATCGTGACCTCTCATCTATCGCCCCTGAAGCTGTTTGCGCTGGAAACCCCCGGCCTCAAGAACGCCAGCATGGGCTTCGATCTGGAAACACTGGCCCCCACCTACGCTCTGCAAGTGGGGCAGCCGGGCCGCAGTTACGCGCTGGCGATTGCCCAGCGCATGGGCCTGCCCGAAGATGTGCTGGAGCGGGCCACCACGTTGCTGGGAGAGGACGCCGGAATCATGGAACGGATGCTGGAAGGGCTGGAGCGCGAGCGTGCTGAGCTGGTTTCTCAACTGGACAGCACCGCCACCGCCCGCCGCGAGGCCGAGGCCGAACTGAGCCGCGTGCGGCAGGAGCGCGAATCTCTGGACATGCGCCGCAATGAAATGCTGGCCGAGGCGTCGCAGAAAGCCGAATCGCTGTACGCCGACGCCGTGGAGCGCGTCCGCACCCTCCGCGCCCGTGCGCAGGAGGACAGCGCCCGCCCCCGCGTGATGCAGGAGCTGCGCGAACTGCGTGTGGCCGCTCAGAAATCCCGCCCCGCCCCGGTGGTGCGCGAGGAACGTGGCGATCCGATCCGGGTGGGCAATGTGGTGGACGTGCCCGCCTACAACGCGGGCGGTCAGGTGCTGGAGTTGCGCGGCGACAATCTGGTGGTGCAACTGGGCGTCATGAAGGTGGGCGTCAAGAGGCGCGACGTGAGACTGCGCCCCGAGGTCAAGGAGAAGGCCCCCAAGAGCAGGGGCCTGCGCTCGGGCTTTGCGGGAACCACGCCCAGCAACTTCGCCTCCGAACTGCAATTGCGCGGGCTGGGCGTGGAGGAAGCCGTCGAGGAACTGCGGACCGCCATTCTGGAAGCCTCTGCCCTCAAGGAAACGCCGCTGCGGGTGGTTCACGGCAAGGGCCAGGGCGTGCTGCGCCGCCTGCTGCGCGAGTACCTCAAGAACGACAAGAAGGTGGAGTCCTACCACGACGCCGAACCCAACCAGGGCGGGCATGGGGTGACCGTGGTGAACGTCAAGGTCTGAATGGAGGAGGCTGGTTTTCCCCTTCTCCATCTGTGCGGAACGGGTCCAGCCGCCTGCGGAGGAGCGCCGCGAAAAGGGCGGGGAAGAGGAGGCCACCGGGCACGTCGAAAACCCATACCTCCTGCCCGGCTCTGGCGTGCTACCTTCTGCGCCGTGATGGCCCTGTGACCCTTTCATGACCGCGCATAGTCCCCCTGTCCCGCCGCCGCTAACCATGACCCTGCTGGCGGCAGGCACGGCGGCGTTTTTCACGTTGGGCGTTCTTCAGGCCATGTATGGCCCCGCCTTCACGCTGTTCCAGGAACGCTTCGGTATCTCGACGGCGGGGGTGGGCATCATCGCCAGCGCGCATTTTGTGGGGTCCGCGCTGGCCCCGCCGCTGGTGGGCATCCTGCTGATCCGCTTCAGCCTGCGCCGGGTGGTGGTGGCCGCGCTGCTGACGCTGGCGCTGGGTGCAACGTTGGTGGCGCTGGCCCCCATCTGGCCACTGGCGATTGCCGGGGCGCTGCTGGGGGGCTTTGGCGCGGGTGGCGTCAGCGGTGGCCTGAACGCGGCCTACGCCAGCATCGGTACGCGGGCCGTGAATCTGGTCAATGCGGTCTTCGGCCTGGGCAGCATCCTGTCGCCGCTGCTGGTGGCCGGAGCGGGGGACAAGCTATCTGCTCCCTTCCTGATCGTCGCCGTGTTGGGCGGTCTGACCCTCCTCAGCGCCCGCATCTGGGGGTTCCCGGCCATGCAGGAGCAGCCTTTTTCCGTCCCGTCGGGGCGGGCGCGGGCTGGGGTGCAGGTGGCCCTGTTTCTGGTGCTCATCGCGTGTTACGTGGGGTTAGAGGTGGGCTTCGGTGCGTGGGCAGGCCGTCACCTGCAAAGCCTGGGTTACGCGTCGTTTGCCGTGATTGTGGCTGGGTACTGGGGTGGCATGACCGTGGCCCGCATCCTGACCGGCATCTTCGGCGCGCGGGTGCGCCCGGAGCGGCTGGTGCTGGCCTGCGCTGGCCTGACTGTGCTGTGTGGGCTGGCCGCCACGCAGGCCGCGTTGGCTCCCGCCGCGTACATTCTGGCCGGGCTGGCGCTGGGGCCAGTGTTCGGCACCACATTGGTGTGGACCACCCGCAGCCTACCCGCCCGTCTGGTGCCGTTTCTGCTGACCTCTGGAAGCGTGGGCGGCATCGTGGCCCCCTTCCTGCTGGGCGTGCTGGCCGCGCGTTCTGGCCCTGACGTGATCCCGCTGGCCCTCGCGGCGCTGGCCGCCACGCTGGTGGTGGTGGTCTGGGGAACCCTGCGTGTCACGCGTCCGGCAGCAGCCCCGGCCTCCGTCGCATGACGCGTGGGGTTCTCTGAACCGCCGTGTCGATTGCCAGGGGCGGGGCCATATGGCACAATGCGCGCTACTTCTCACACATGCGTCCATCCCCGATCTGCACCCAGTCCCGCCGGTCCAGGCCAGCGGCGTAACGGAGGCTTCACAATGACCCAATCAACCAAGACCGTCAGATTGACCCGCGAAGGCTATGAACGGCTGCAACGCGCCCTGGATCAGGAGCAGGCCCGCCTGGCCGAGGCCACCCGCATCCTGCAAGAGCAGATGGAAACCAGCGCTGACAGTGAAGACACTGGCCTGGAAGACGCCAAGCGCGAGAAGATGAACATCGAGGCGCGCATCGACGAGCTGGAAGACACGCTGAGTCAGGCCACCGTCATCGAGGACCACGAGAACGCCGGGCGTGTGGAACTGGGGGCCATCGTGGTCCTGAACAACGAGACCAGCAAGAAGGAAACCAAGGTGATGGTGGTCAGCGCGCCCGAGGCCGCCGTGACCGGGGGCAGCTTGCCCCGCGTCAGCGAGGACAGCCCGGTGGGCAAGGAACTGATGGGCCGCAAGAAGGGCGAGGCGTTCGTGGTCAATCTGGACAACGGCAAGCAGATGAAATACAAGGTCAAGAGCATCGAGTACTGAGGGCAAGGACAGAGGGCAGATGGCGCACGATTAAGCCCTCTGCCCTCCGCCACTGTTCCTCAGCTCTCTGCCATCCCCGCCGCCACCCGATCCAGTTGCCCATTTGCATCCTCGCCTACGACGCCGCCGTGGTAAGTCACGACGGTCTGCACGTCCAGTGCGGCCATGCTGCTGACGGACTGGCCTGCCGCAACCATGTCCGGCGTCACCTGCGCTCTGGGCGGGTGAAGCTGTCCGTCGTCTGACACCAGCGCGTCCCCGGTGATCAGCGTCTTTGTGCGTTCCAGATACAGGCTCAGGTGGCCGGGGGTGTGGCCCGGCGTCATGACCACGTGCACGCCCCCGGCCAGCGGCAGCACTTCGCCGCCTTGCAAGGCGCGGTCAACTTTGACGGCCACGCGCGGCAGGCTCAGGCGGGCGCGCATCTGAGGCGGCGTTTCAGGATCGGCCAGCATCTCTGCGACGGCTTCCGGCGGCGGCATTTTCTGAGGCCATTCCTCGCCCTGAATAAACGGAGTTTCGCGCGCCGAGGCCCAGACCTGCGCGCCGCTGGCCTTCACGACGGCTTCCAGGCTGCCGATGTGGTCCAGATCGTGGTGGGTGATGATGATTTGCCTGATGTCCTTGAGGGACGCGCCGACTTCGGCCAACGCCGTCTCAATCGCGTCCTCCATGCCGGGCATTCCGGTGTCTACCAGAGTATGCCCGGCCTGAGAATCCAGAATGACGGCGGCGTTGAGGATGTTGGGGCCAGTGCCGAAGTCGGCGGTCAGTTCCAGGATCAGCAGGTCATCGTTTAATTTCATGGGCGGAGTATTGGCCCACGTCTGGGACTGGAGATGAATGCGAGGCCACAAACTCTGTTCCATCTAGAGCGGCGTTTATACTCGCCCGTATGTCTGATGTTCCCGCCTCACCCGCCCCGCAAGGCCCGCCCCGCCCCGACAACCTGCACGAGCAGACTGTCAGCCGCCTGAACAATCTGGACGCTCAGGTGGCGGCGGGCTTCGAGGCGTCGCCGTACTCGTACCCGCGCACCCACAGCACCCGCGACGTGCTGGCCGCGCATCCCGCCCCCGCCGACGCTGAAGGCAAGCTGGAAGCCGGGCAGGAATGGCCCGAGGAAACCTACGCGCTGGCTGGGCGCGTCACGCTGCTGCGGCACATGGGTAAGGCGGCTTTTGCCGATCTGACCGACGAACACGGCAGCCTGCAACTGCACCTGTCGAAGCAGGAAACCGAGAACTTCGATCCCACCAAGAAGATCGATCTGGGCGACATCATCGGCGTGTGCGGCGTGCCCTTCGTGACCCGCACCGGGCAACTGACCCTGCGCGTGACCTCGTGGCAGCCCCTGGTCAAGAGCCTGCACCCGCTGCCCAGCAAGTTTCACGGCCTTCAGGACGAGGAATTGCGCGCCCGCCGCCGCTACCTCGACCTGATGATCAACCCGGAGCGCCGCGCGGCCTTCCGCACCCGCTCGCGCGCCATCCGCTACATCCGCAACTTTCTGGACACGCGCGAGTTCATGGAGGTGGAGGGACCCACCCTGCAAGTCGTGGCGGGCGGCACCGAGGCCAAGCCGTTCAAGACCCACCACAACGCCCTGTCGCACGATTTCAGCCTGCGCATTAGCCTGGAGCTGTACCTCAAGCGGCTGCTGGTGGGCGGCTTCGAGCGCGTCTACGAGATTGGCCGCAACTACCGCAACGAGGGTATCGACCGCACCCACAACCCCGAATTCACCATGCTGGAAGCCTACTTCGCTTACGGCGACTACCAGGACATGATGCGGCTGGTAGAGGAGATGGTCTCCGGGCTGGTGCAGGAGGTCACGGGTTCCGAGAAGCTCACGTACGGGGGCAAAGAAATCAGCTTCGCGCTGCCCTTCAAGCGGCTGGATTTTGTGACCGCGCTGAAGGAAGCGGCGGGCATGGACTTTGAACCCACAGACCTCGCGAAGCTGCGCGAGTGGACCGACGCGAAGCATCCCGAACTCCGCAAGGTGCCGGATTACAAGTTGCTGGACAAGCTGTTCGGCGAGTACGTGGAAGACAACCTGATCCAACCCACCTTCGTGACCGACGTGCCGCTGGCGATCAGTCCGCTGGTCAAGGCGCACCGCAGCCGCCCCGATCTGGCCGAACGCGCCGATCTGTTCGTGGCCGGATTTGAGCTGGCCCCCATCTATTCCGAGCTGAACGACGCCTTGGAGCAACGCGCCCGTTTTGAATCCCAGAGTGCCCGCCGCGACGCCGGGGACGACGAGGCCCACGAGCAGGACGAGGACTTTCTGCTGGCGCTGGAGTACGGCATGCCGCCCGCCGCAGGCATGGGCATGGGCATGGATCGGCTGGCCATGCTGCTGACCGACTCCGACAGCATCCGTGACGTGCTGCTGTTCCCGCTGCTGCGCCCCGAAGGGCAGCCGGGTGAGGCCGAGGCAGAAACTTAAATCCTGTTGACTGGGGCCAGTCCGGGTGTGTCCCTGGGCTAGCCTTTCTCATGCACTGAACTTTCCTTCCTTCTCCAGTTCGGTGTCTGGATTCCTCTCATTGCGGTGAAGAAGAAGCCCGGTCAATTGACAAACCCTTCATGTTTGGAGCAGCATGACGGGCGTACCTGTTTTGCAGACAATCCCACCATTCGTTCACGAGGCCCCCGCATCAGACCTGCGCCGCCGCCTCCTTTTTTTCTTGGCCCCATCTTCCCCGGAGGAACACATGAGCAAAACACCTATCAAGAGAGCTTTGTTGATCGCCGCCGCCCTCGCCACCGCCAGCAGCGCCCTGGCTGCCGGAAAACTGGAAATCTTCTCATGGTGGTCCGGTGATGAGGGTCCTGCGCTGGAGGCCCTGGTCAAGCTGTACAAGGAAAAGTACCCCACCGTGGCCGTGGACAATGCCACGGTCTCGGGCGGAGCCGGAACCAACGCGCGGGCGGTCCTCAAGACCCGCATGCTGGGCGGCACCCCCCCCGACTCCTTCCAGGTTCACGCCGGACAGGAACTGATCGGCACCTGGGTGGTGGCTGGGCGCATGGAAGACCTGAGCAGCCTGTTTAAATCCGAGGGCTGGAGCAAGGCGTTCCCCGCCGATGTGCTGAAACTGATCAGCACCAAGGACGGCATCTGGAGCGTGCCCGTCAACGTTCACCGCAGCAATGTGATGTGGTACAACCCTACTAAGCTCAAGGAGTGGGGCGTCACCGTTCCCAAAACCTGGCCTGAGTTCATCACCACCTGCGCCACCCTCAAGAAGAAGGGTGTGGCCGCGCCCCTTGTGGTGGGCGAGAACTGGACCCAGCAGCACCTGTGGGAGAACGTGATGATCGGTACGCTGGGCGCACAGGGTTGGGAAAACCTGTGGGCAGGCAAGACCAAGTTCACCGATCCCAAAGTCGTGGGGGCCTTTACCACCTTCGGCAAGGTCATGGACTGCGCCAACAAGGACGCCAGCGGCCTGAGCTGGCAGCAGGCCAGTGACCGGATCGTCAGCGGGCAGAGTGCGTTCAACATCATGGGCGACTGGGCCGCCGGGTACTTCACCACCACCAAGAAACTGGCCCCCGGCACTGGCTTCGGCTGGGCCACTGCCCCTGGCACCTCCAAGACCTTCGTGATGCTGGCCGATTCTTTCGGGCTGCCCAAGGGCGTCAAGGACCGCGCCGAGGCCATGAACTGGCTCAAGCTGCTGGGCAGTAAGGCAGGCCAGGACACCTTCAACCCGCTCAAGGGCAGCATCGCTGCCCGCACCGATAGTGACCTGAGCAAGTACAACACCTATTCCAAGAGCGCGGCCACCGACTGGAAGAACAGCAAGATCGTCGGGTCCATGACCCACGGCGCAGTGGCGCCCGAAAGCTTTACCAGCGCCTTCGGGGCCGTGATTGATCAGTTCGTCTCCAGCAAGAACAGCGCCGGGGCCGCTGCCGCCGCGCAGGCGCTGGCCGTCCGCGCAGGCTTCGGCAAGTAAAGCAAGTAAAAACTATGGTTTGTAGGGTGTAGGAACGCCGACACCCCCTTGCTGGCAGGGATGAAACGCGGATCAGGTTCCATGATGATCTGCGTTTCATCTTTTCATTTTCCCCGCACCCCACAACCCAAAAAAGGAGGCCCTTCCCTGTGAAATCCCTGAGCAAAGACCGCCTGTGGGCCATTGCCGTATTAACGCCCAGCATCATTCTGATCGGCATTTTCGTGTACTACTTCATCGGGCGCACCATTTATGTCAGCCTGACCGACTGGGGCAACGATCCGGCGCAGGCGCTGGCCCTGAACCCGATTATTCGCTGGGTGGGCCTGCAAAACTACACCGAACTGTTCACCGGCTTTCTGCAAGGCCGCTTCCGGCAGGAACTGGTCAACACGCTGTTCTTCACCGTGTTTTTTATCGTGGGCTGCCTGGGCGTGGGCCTGGGGCTAGCGCTGATCCTGGACCGCAACCCCAAGGGCGAGGGGCTGTGGCGTACCATCTTCCTGTTTCCCATGAGCCTGTCGTTTATCGTGACGGGCACCATCTGGCGCTGGATGCTGCAACCGCAGGGCGGCGTGAATCAGGCCCCCACGCTGCTGGGCGGTCAGCCCTCCAGCTTCGCGTGGCTGAGCAGCAATGATTCGGTGCTGAAATTTGACTGGAACAATCTGCCGCTGATCACCGCCGCCGTGGTGGGGGCAGTGCTGATCGTGGTGGCCGTGCGTGCCGCCCGCGAGGGCCAGCGCACCCGCACGCTGGTGGCCGCCGCCTGCGCCGCACTGCTGATCCTGTGGGCGGTGTTCATCGGCCCGCGCGTCAGGCTGCTGGCCGCCCCCGAATTGCACGGCTTCAATTTCGCCATGATCGGCATCATCATCGCCGCCGTGTGGCAGATGAGCGGCTACACGATGGCGCTGTATCTGGCCGGACTGCGCGGCATTCCCGAGGAACTGCGTGAGGCCGCCAAGGTGGACGGCGCGCAGGACGCCCAGATGTACCGCTTCGTCATCTTCCCGCTGCTGTCGCCCATTACCCTCAGCGCCATGATTATCCTGGGCCACATCAGCCTCAAGATCTTTGATCTGGTGTACGCGATGGCAGGGCCGGACAATATCGCCGCCAGTGTTCCGGCGCTGAACATGTACCTGACCAGCTTCAGGCAAAACCAGTTCGCGCTGGGCGCAGCGATTGGCACCATTTTGCTGATTCTGGTGGCCTTCGTGATCGTGCCGTATCTGGCGAATCAATTTAAGACTGAGGAAGGACACTCGTGAGCGCACGCCTGGGTCTCGTGCCCTCTCTACCCCTGCTTCGGAGGCACCCATGACCGCCGTTCCCCAGTCCACCGTTTCTGCTGCCCAGGCGCGCCGGGCAGGTGGCATAGGCCGCGCGGTCACGTATCTCCTGCTCGTCGTCGCCGCCTTCTTTTTCCTCATTCCCATCTATCTGGTGTTCGCCACCGCGCTCAAAACGCCGGACTCTATTGTGCTGGCCACGGCATGGCACTGGCCCGCGCAGCTCAACTGGGCCAGCTTTTCAGAGGCTTGGGACAAGGTGGGCGGCAACATGCTCAACAGCCTGTTCCTGGCCGTGACCGCCACCATCCTCAGTGCGCTGCTGGGCAGCCTGAACGGCTACGCGCTGAGCAAATGGCGCTTCCGGGGCGCAAATACCCTGTTTGCGCTGATGCTGTTCGGCATGTTCATCCCGTATCAGGCCGTGCTGATTCCACTGTTCCAGTTCATCAAGGCGCTGGGGTTGTACGGCAGCATCTGGGGCCTGATCCTGGCGCATGTGGTGTACGGCATTCCCATCACCACGCTGATCTTCCGCAACTTTTACGCCGACGTGCCCGATGCACTGGTGGAGGCCGCCACGATTGACGGCGCAGGCTTCTGGGAAATCTATGCCCGCGTCATCTTCCCGATCAGCATTCCCGGCTTCGTGGTGGTCATCATCTGGCAGTTCACGCAGGTCTGGAACGAGTTCCTGTTCGCGGCCACCCTCACCAACACGGGGAGCCAGCCCGTGACCTACGCGCTGTCGCAACTGGCGGGCGGTCAGGCGGTGTCGTGGAACCTGCCGATGGCCGGGGCGATTCTGGCGGCGCTGCCCACCCTGCTCGTGTACATCGTGCTGGGGCGGTATTTCGTGCGCGGGCTTTTGGCGGGGAGTGTGAAGGGATGAAGGAAAAGGGCAGGCACTCTTCCCCCATCCCTGCCTCCCGCGCTATGCTTTTGCCCATGACCGTTAACCGCGCGTGGTGGTGGCCCAGTTTCGCCTGGGTCTAACGCGCTGCTGCTCTGTTTTTGCCGTGTCCGACGCGCCCAGGTGGTTTTTAGACCGCCGGGCGCTTTTTTTGGCCTTCCATCTCAAGGACAGGAGTTCCATGACCCAGACTGCTCACCCAAAACCGATGACCGCCGTGGCCGTGCAGGAGTTGAACGCCGATCTGGACACGCCCGTCAGCGCTTACCTGAAAGTCACAGACGGCGCGAAGAAACTGAGTTTCCTGCTGGAAAGCGTGGAGGGCGGCGAGCGTCAGGCCCGCTACTCGTTCATCGGCGTGGGCGAGGTGGGGCGCTTTACGCTGCGCGGACGCACTGCCACCCTGAGCGGCGTGTTGAGCCGTACGTCGGGGGCAGAGACGCTGCAAACCGACGATCCGCTGGACGTGCTGTACAGCCGCGTGTTGCGCCCCGTTGAATTGCCCGCCGAGAAATTCAATGGTCTGCCCCCCTTCTTCGGCGGCGCGGTGGGTTACGCCGCCTACGACATCATCCGCGTGTACGAGAAGTTGCCCGACAACAACCCCGACGAACTGAACATCCCCGACGCGCTGTTCATCGTCCCCGAGGGCATCGTTATTTTTGACCATCTGCGGCACAAGCTGTATGCGGTGGCTATCTCTGAAACGCAGGCGGAGGCCGAGCGCATTGTGGCCGCGCTGGAAGCCGACTTGCGCGGGCCTTTGCCGGATGTACCGGGGCGCGAGAAGGCCGAGCCAATGACCTTTTCCAGCAACTTCACGCCCCAGGGCTATCAGGCCGCCGTCAGCCGCTGCATTGAATACATCCATGCTGGAGATGTCTTTCAGGTGGTGCCGTCCCAGCGCTTCTCGGCGGATCTGACGGTGGAGCCGTTCGCGCTGTACCGGGCGCTGCGCGGCATCAATCCCAGCCCGTATCTGGGTTTCCTGAATCTGGGCGAGGTGACGCTGGTGGCGAGCAGCCCCGAAAGCCTGCTGCGGAGCGACGGCGTCAGCATCGTGACCCGCCCGATTGCTGGAACGCGCCCGCGTGGCAAGACTCCCGCCGAGGACAATGCGCTGGCCGCCGAACTGCTGGCCGACGAGAAGGAACGCGCCGAACACCTGATGCTGGTGGACCTGGGCCGCAACGACATCGGGCGGGTGGCCGAATACGGCAGCGTGACGGTGGAGGACGCCTTCACCATTGAGCGCTACAGCCACGTCATGCACATCGTCAGCGGCGTGCGCGGCAAGTTGCGCGGGGGGCAGACCCCTTTGCACGCCCTCGCCAGTGCGCTCCCGATGGGAACCGTATCCGGCGCACCCAAAATCCGCGCGATGGAAATCATCGATGAAGTGGAACCCGTGCGGCGCGGGCCGTATGGCGGCAGCTTCGGCTATATCGCTTTCGACGGCAGCCTGGACATGGCCCTGACCCTGCGGACGATGGTGATCGCGGGCGGCAGGATTCACATTCAGGCGGGGGCTGGCATCGTGGCCGACTCTGATCCGGTGGCGGAAGAAGAGGAAACGCGCAACAAAGCGGCGGCGCTGATGCGGGCGGCGGAACGGGCGGCGGCGGGATTGTGAGGGGCTGTCAGAGTCGGATGATGTGGGATAACAACCGGACGCAACTTGTCAGAGCTTTTTCTCAATCCAATACGCCTGGAGATCAGTCATGACCCACATCCTTTTAATAGATAACTACGATTCTTTCACTTACAATCTTGTCCAATACTTCGGTGAACTGGGCTGTGAATTGACCGTCTGGCGCAACGACGCCTTCACGCTTGAGGATGTGGAGAAACTCAATCCCGATGCCATCGTGGTTTCCCCAGGTCCCTGTACGCCATTGGAAGCGGGTTTGAGCGTAGATGTGATCAAAGCCTTCGCGCCGAAATATCCAATCTTAGGCGTGTGCCTAGGCCACCAGAGCATCGGTGAGGCGTTTGGGGCCACCGTTAAGCGTGCGCCGATTCCGGTGCATGGCAAGACCAGCAAAGTCGCCCATGACGGCCAGGACCTGTTTGCCGGAATTGTGGGAGACGCCAGCGTGACCCGCTACCACAGCCTGATCGTGGAGGACCTGCCGCCGGAACTCGTGGCTATAGCTTGGACAACAGATCAAACTCCAGCGGGCGAATACCGCGCCCTCATGGCCCTGCGCCACCGCGACTACCCGGTTTTCGGCGTGCAATTTCACCCCGAAAGCATTGCTACTGAGGACGGCAAAACGATGATTCGCAATTTCGTGGCCTTGGTGCGCGAGAGTCAGGCTGTGCGGGAGAGTGCGTGACCCCTCCCATTCACGCCCGGTTGATGAACGGTGAAATCCTGTCTCAGTCGGAAGCGGCGGCCTTCATGCGCGAGGTGATGGCCGGGGAGATGAGTGGTGTGCGGATGGCGGCGGCGCTGGCCGCGTTGCGTGTGCGCGGCGAGACGGCGGACGAGATCGCCGGATTTGCCCAGGCCATGCGCGAGAACGCCGTGCGCGTCAATGTCCGCCCGCGCGAGGTCTTGCTGGACGTGGTGGGCACAGGGGGCGATGGGGCGCACACCTTCAATATCAGCACCACGACGGCGTTTGTGGTGGCTGGGGCGGGTGTGCCTGTCGCCAAGCACGGCAACCGCGCCGCCAGCAGCCGCGCCGGAAGTGCGGACGTGCTGGAGGCATTGGGTGTCAATCTGGACGCCCCCCCCGAAGTGATTGAAAACGCCGTGAACACGCTGGGCGTGGGCTTTATGTTCGCCCGCAATTACCACCCGGCGCTGCGCCACGCCGCCCCTGTCCGCTCGGATCTGGCGGCCCGCACGGTCTTCAACATCCTGGGGCCGCTGAGCAACCCCGCCGGGGCCACACACCTGGTAGTGGGCGTGTTCAAGCCCGAGCTGACGCGCACGCTGGCCGAAGTGCTGCGGCTGCTGGGGGCGAAGGGGGCCACCGTGGTCTACGGCGACGGTCTGGACGAATTCACCGTCTGCGGCGTCAATACCGTCTCCGGCCTGCGGGGCGGCGAGATCATTGACCGGACCCTCCACCCGGAAGAGGTGGGGCTGGCCCTGCATCCGCGCGAATCGCTGGTGGGGGGCACGCCTGCCGAGAACGCCGAGATCACCCGCGCCCTGCTGACGGGCGGTGGCACGGAGGCTCAGCGCGATATCGTGGCCCTCAATTCCGGGGCGGCGCTGCGGACGGCAGGCCGCGTGAACAGCATCCGCGAGGGCGTGGCCCAGGCCCGCGAGGTCATGAATGCGGGCCTGGGTTGGGACGTGTTGCAGAAGTACGCGGCGCTGACGCGGTAGCCGAAAATCCCCTCTACCCTTGCGGAAGAGGGGCCTTGCGAAAGCTTGGGGGTGGCTGGTACAGCTCGGTATGAGAGGGGTCCCTTACTGTCCCTGTCCCAACGAGTAGCCCGGCTCGCCGTCAAAGGTGTACAGGTGTTCGGTTTTGATGAAATCCAGCCCTTTGTCGTGAACGCGGATCAGCAGGGCCAGCAGATCGCCGTGCTTGACCGGGGTGTCCGACTGGAAGCGGCAGCGCCAGTGATCGGATTTGAAGGTCTCGGGCAGCCCATTTGGCCAGACCTTGACGCCCCGGTTGGTGATCATCTTCAGCGGAATGTTGCGCAGTTGCGCTTCCTGCAAGATGGCGGCCAGCACCTCTGGGTCACGCCCGGAGTCGGTCCACTCAAAAAAGACGTCAGTGCCGACGAGCTGCTTGTCAATGTAGGCCGGTGTCGTGGGCTGCCGGACGGGCATTTCCTTGGCCTGTGCGTCGGCGGTAACGGCGGGCAGATGCTGCGGCATGTTGCCCAACCGCTCAATTACGGCGTCAGCAAAAGCCTGGGTTCCCAGCACCTCCTTCGTATGCGGCCCGGCGATGTCTTGGGTGTGCATGCCGTCCTCCAGCGCGCACAGCAGGGCGTTCTGAATCTTCGCGGCCACCTCGTGCTGGCCCAGATGCCCCAGCATCAACGCCGCCGCTGATATCAGTCCGCCGGGGTTGGCCGCGTCCTGCTCGGCCAGATCGGGGGCCGAGCCGTGGATGGCCTCGAACATGGCAAACGTATCGCCGATGTTGGCGCTGCCCGCCAGCCCCACCGAACCGGCCACTTCTGCCGCCACGTCCGAGATGATGTCGCCGTACAGGTTGAGGGTCACGATCACGTCGTATGCCTCGGGCCGCGCCGCCACCCGCGCCGTGCCGATGTCGATGATCTGGTGTTCGGCCAGGATGTCGGGGTATTCGGCGCTGATCTCGTCGAAGACGGTGTGGAACAGCCCGTCGCACATCTTCATAATGTTGTCTTTAGTCAGCGCCGTGACCTTTTTGCGGCCATTGGCGCGGGCGTATTCAAAGGCGTAGCGCACGATTTTCTCGCAGCCGGGGCGGGTGATCAGCTTCAGGCACTGCATCACCTCGCGGGTCTGGCGGTGTTCGATGCCCGCGTACAGGTCTTCCTCGTTCTCGCGGATGATGACCAGATTCATTTTGGGGTGGTGCGTCGGTACATACGGCGCGTAGGCGCGGCAGGGGCGCACGTTGGCGTATAGGCCCAGCGTCTTACGGAGGGTGACGTTCAGGCTCTTATACCCCCCGCCCTGCGGCGTGGTAATGGGCGCTTTGAGCATGATGCCGGTCTGCCGCAGGCTGTCCCAGGCGTCGGGCGCGAAGCCGGAGGTGTGGCCCGCCTTATACAGCGCCTCGCCCATGCGGACTTCCTGCGGGGCAATGCGTGCGCCCGCTGCCGCCAGAATCCGCAGGGTGGCCCCCATGATCTCCGGGCCGATGCCATCGCCGTACACGACAGAAACGGGAACGAGGGCAGTCTGGGTATTGGTGGTCTGGGTGTCGGCAGTCTGGGCAGGCTCTTTGAGGGCAGTCATGGCAATCTCCTGGGGTTGATGGGTTAATATACGAACTACATTTCGTATATTAGGGTTCGCATATCGGGAATGCAAGCATCCCGCCGCCCTCGCCGTCTGGAGGTCTAGCCATGTCTGCTTCACTGTCTCGGTTACACTCGGCTCAACACGCCATGACCCAGCCCCCGCCCCCGCATGAACCCTCGTGGACATTCCTGTCGAACCACAGCCGCGTGCTGCTGTGCCTGAAACGCCAGCCGGACGCCACGCTGCGTCAGGTGGCCGCTGACGTGGGCATTACCGAACGTGCCGTGCAGCGCATCGTCCGTGATCTGGAGGACGCCGGAATATTGATCCGCCAGCGCGTGGGCCGCCGCAACACCTACCAGATCGAGGCCAACCGCCCGCTGCGGCATCCGCTGGACGCGCACCGCAATGTCAACGAATTGTTGGAGCTGCTACTGGCGGGCAGACGGGATTCCGAGGATTAGCCGGGCCGCTCCCCGTCTCCTGGCACTTTATCTTCCAGTGGCCCGGCGGCGTCCACATTCAGGCGGCTCAGCGGGGCGGCGTTCTGAAGCATCCAGGCCTGAAGGGGCAAATCGCCCAGCCAGTCCTGCACGCTGGGAATGCGCCCCAGGTCTTCCAGCACATGTTGTTCGCCCACCAGCCGGGTGGGAACATGCTGGTCGTCGCTGGCGCGTTTGAAGGTAGGACCGAAGAACTGCTCGCACAGAAAGATGCCAAAACTGCTGTGCAATATGGCGCGGTGTCGGGCGTCGGCCCAGTGGCCCTTGGTCTGGTCAAACCAGCCGTGGACGGCCAGATAGTCGTCCGGCACGCCCCCAAATCGGCGGGCGCTGCTGCGGGCGTGGTGCCAGGCGTGGGCCACAGCCTTATCTCCTAAAAACCGAGCGCCTAGATGGGCAGGTGGTTGGCATACCGCCTCCCAAACAACTGCGTCACCCGGTTGAGCCGCGCCACCACCGGATCGTCACTTTCCTGAATGGTCTGCTGGGGATGCTCGCCGTCCTCATCCTCCTCTTCGTAACACAATTCCAGGCCAATAAAGGGCCGTTGCGGGGTCAGAATCAGCGCGGCCTGGGCCACCTGCCGCGTCCCGTCGTCCAGCTCTGTTTCCAGGATGTGGTACAGCCGCAGGCCACCACGTTCAATCAGCGTGTCCAGTTGCGCGTCGCTCAGGTTGGTGGGCAGCGGTTTTGCGCGGCTCACGAATCCGGGCAGGCTGGACCGCAGCACGGGGTCAAGGGTGTCAGGCCGCTCCAGCAACTCGGCCAGCCTGTAGTCGGTTTCCTCATCCAGTTGCAGATCGTCAAACGTCGCGCCGCGCATGGCCCGGCGGGTCAGGGCGCGGATGGCGAACTCGGCCTGTTCCCGCGTGGCGTACAGTCCGGCGGGATTGACGCCTTCCAGCGTGACCGTGTAGTCGTGATACCACTCGTCGGTGAACTGCGCCAGCTTATGCACCACCAGATAGGCGGGAGCCGGGGTCATGGCTCCGCTCGGCCCATCGCCCTTTCCTTCGGCGGCAGCAGCAATTTTCCTTCCAGCGGCGTACTCAGCACGATGCTGGTATCGCAGGTAAAGCCCATGCCGATCAGGTCGCCCAGCATGGTTTCCAGCGCCCCCACGTCCGGCACGGCCACCTTCAGGATGCAGGAGTTGTCGCCCGTGACGCTGTGGCACTCCAGCACGCCGTCGTGCGCCGTGGCCCAGCGCACCAGGGTGGGATCGTTGCGCCCACTGTCCTGCACGCCGATAAACGCGGTAATGGTACGCCCCAGCGGTTTGCTGGCAACGCGCACGCCGTAGCCGAGGATCACGCCCGCGTCCTCCAGCCGCCGCACGCGCTCGGTCACGGCGGGGGCCGAGAGTCCCACCCGGCGGCCCAGTTCGCGCATCGAGAGCCGCGAATCGGTCTGGAGTTCTTGCAAGATCCGGTGATCCAGCGAATCGAGAGAGCCGCCCATCTGTCGCATAACCAGAGTTTAGCACCGCAGTTGGCATATGCAAGGTCAGGCGTGTCATTTGCCAGAGAAACGGCCACCTGACCCCACCAATCTGCTGGCCTGCGCGCCTTCCAATGGTGGGGGCAAAACATGAAGAATGGAGGTCTAGCAACTCACGTTTCTCTCTCCCAGGAGGCTTCAATGTCCCACGCCCCCCTACACCCGCAGGCCACGGTCCGCAGCCAGCAGATGCTGCCCCGTGGTCACCGTGCCCCCAAATGGGCCGATGTTCCCGACGAAAAGTGGTTTGACTGGAAATGGCAGCTCAAGAACCGCATCAACTCCGTTTCCGAACTGGAAGAGGTCATCCGCCTGACCGAGAGCGAACACGCCGGGGCCAGTGCTGAGGGCATCTTCCGGCTGGACATCACGCCGTATTTCGCCTCCCTCATGGACGCCGACGATCCCACCTGCCCGGTGCGCCGTCAGGTGATTCCCACGCACCACGAGTTAGAGCCGTTCATGTCCATGATGGAAGACTCGCTGGCCGAGGACAAGCACAGCCCCGTGCCCGGCCTCGTCCACCGCTACCCGGACCGCGTGCTGATGCTGGTGACGACGCAGTGCGCCAGCTATTGCCGCTACTGCACCCGCAGCCGCATCGTGGGCGATCCCACCGAAACGTTCAATCCCGCCGAGTACGAGGCGCAACTGAACTACCTGCGGAACACGCCCCAGGTACGCGACGTATTGCTGTCGGGCGGCGATCCGCTGACCCTCGCGCCCAAGGTGCTGGGCCGCCTGCTGGCCGAACTCCGCAAGATCGAGCATATCGAGATCATCCGCATCGGCACGCGCGTTCCGGTGTTCATGCCCATGCGCGTGACCGAGGAACTGTGCGACGTGCTGGCCGAGAATCACCCGCTGTGGATGAACATTCACGTCAACCACCCCAAGGAAATCACCCCCGAGGTGGCCGACGCCTGTGATCGCCTGACCCGTGCGGGCATCCCGCTGGGCAACCAGAGCGTGCTGCTGCGCGGCATCAATGACCATCCGGTCATCATGCAGAAGCTGCTGCGCGAGCTGGTCAAGATTCGCGTGCGCCCGTACTACATCTATCAGTGTGACCTCGTTCACGGGGCGGGCCACCTGCGCACCACCGTCAGCAAGGGGCTGGAGATCATGGAAAGCCTGCGCGGGCACACCTCCGGCTACAGCATTCCCACGTATGTGGTGGACGCCCCTGGCGGCGGCGGCAAGATTCCGGTTGCGCCCAATTACGTGCTGAGCCACAGTCCCGACAAGCTGATTCTGCGGAACTTTGAGGGCTACATCGCCGCGTACACCGAACCCACCGATTACACCGGGCCGGACATGATGGTTCCCGACGACTGGGAGCGCAAAGAACCCGGTCAGAGCGGCATTTATGGCTTGATGCAGGGCGAGCGCATCTCCATTGAACCCGCCGGATTCAGCGACACGCACCACCGCCCCGGCGGGGTCAGCCACCGCCTGAACAGCCGCGAGGACAAGTGGACGGCGTATGGCGTGGGCGCACCGAACCCCGCCAGCGTCAGCGACACCTCGCCAGACGGCAAAGTGAATGTGCCGATTCCGGTGCATAGCGGGGATTGAGGGCAGAATAGCGGTATGGGAGCTTTTAATGTTTACAACCCTATTGGCCCCTGCCCAAACTGCGGCAACACGGTCAACCAGCGATTCCAATTCAAATACGGCGAATGTAATTTATACGAGTACCATATCGGCGCTGAAATTATTTGGGGTGGCAATCAGCGGGGAAAACCAAATCCTGGCTTAATCGCTCTGGATGCCTGTGGTGAGGAATGCCCGGTGTGTGATTGGGCAGAAGATCATGCCGTAATTTTCGTAGATGGTGGACGGCTTGTATGTGTTGGACCAAACAAGGCGAAATACAGTTTTTCCAAACCATACAACATCATTGAGATACGTCCCGCAAGATCACAATTTCATGTCTTTGATTACCAAAAGCCAGAGTTTCCGATCTTTGATTACGAGAAGGAGCAGGAATAATGACCACCGCCACCAAACCCCGCCAACCCATCCTCAAAACCGCCCTCCCCGGCCCCAAAACAAAAGCCATCATGGACCGCGACGCCCAGCACCTGTCCACGTCTTACGTGCGCCCCTACGCCTTCGTGCCGGACCACGGCGAGGGCGTGTGGCTCAGTGATCCCGACGGGAATACCATGCTGGATTTCTTCGCGGGCATCGCCGTATCCACTACCGGCCACGCCCACCCGCATGTGGTCAAGGCCGTGCAGGAGCAGGTCACCAAGTTCACTCACGTCTGCCTGAGCGACTACCCGCAGGAAATCACCACCAGCCTCGCCGAGCGGCTGGTCAAGCATGTGGAGCGTCCGGGCGAAAAGTGGCGCGTCTTCTTTGGCAACTCCGGCGCAGAGGCTGTGGAGGCCGCCGTCAAACTGGCCCGCAACCACACCGGACGCAGCCACATCATCTCCACGATGGGCAGCTTCCACGGGCGGACTTACGGCGCGATCACGCTGACCGGCAGCAAGACCAAGTACAAGCGCGGCTTCGGCCCGCTGCTGCCCGGCGTGTCACATGTGCCGTATCCCAACCCCTTCCGCCCGCCGCTGGGGTCCACCCCCGAAGCCTGCGGTCAGGCCGTGCTGAACCACATCCGTGAACTGTTCGTGGGCGTCATTCCTGCCGATGAAGTGGCCGCGATTATCGTGGAACCCATGCAGGGCGAGGGCGGATACATCGTGCCGCCTGCCGATTTCCTGCCCGGTTTGCGGGCGCTGTGCGACGAACACGGCATCATGCTCATTTACGACGAGGTTCAGGCCGGAATGGGCCGCACTGGGAAGATGTTCTCGTACCAGCACTTTGGCATTTACGGCGAGGTGCAGCCCGACATGATCACGGTGGCGAAGGGAATTGCTTCGGGGATGCCCATTTCCGCGCTGATGGCGAAGGAATCGGTCATGACCTGGCCTGTCGGTTCTCACGGCAGCACTTACGGCGGGAACCCGGTGGCGGCGGCGGCGGCCCACGCCACCCTGGACCTGATTGAAGGCGTGGTCAAGCACCCCGGCTGCGGCGAGAGCCTGATGAAGAATGCCGCCGACGTGGGCGCTTATCTGCTGTCCGAACTGAAGGCCATGCAGTCCGAGTTCCCCTTTCTGGGCGACGTGCGCGGCGAGGGTCTGTTCATCGGCCTGGAATTTGTCAAGCCTGACGGCAGCCCCGACGGCAAGTTGCGGGACCGTGCCAGCACCGCCATTTTCGAGCGCGGCTTGCTGAACCTGGACTGCGGCGAAGCCGTGATCCGCGTCAGCCCTCCGCTGATCCTGACCCGCGAGGACGCGGAGACCGGACTGGAAATTATGCGGGAAGCGTTGCGGGGGCTGGCCCAGACGTAAACCCCTGGTTCAGGCTGAACTGACCTGAGCCACCAGCAGATTCCACCCGTCGCTCGTAAGATGGGTGGAATCTGCTGTTTTACCTGTCCGCTGCTGGGGGCAGCACGCAAACCCCGTCCTCATCAGCGTGAACGACGTCGCCGGGCCGCACCGTTACACCCGCGAAGGTCAGCACTACATCCTGCTCGCCTACATTTGCCTTGCCGCTGCGGCGGGGATGGGCGGCCAGTGCCCGGATGCCGATGGGCATGGTTGCCAACTGCGCCGTGTCGCGCACGCAGCCGTGGATGAGGATGCCTGCCCAGCCATTCTCCACGCCCAGCCCGGCCAGTTGATCGCCCACCAGCGCGCAGTTCAGGCTGCCGCCGCCGTCCACCACCAGCACGCGGCCCTCACCCGGCGTTTCCAGCGTGGCGCGCACGGGCGTGTTGTTCTCGTACACGCGCAGGGTGAAGGCGGGACCGCTGAACCGCGCCTGCCCTCCAAAATTCTGAAACAGAGGTGCGAAGACCTGTGCTTCTGGGTGTGCATCGCACAGGTCAGAGGTGGGGGTGAAGGGGGTCATGCTGTATTGAACCCGTTGAGCAGGCGCAAAGGTGGTTACTGTTCCGGGGACGCCCCCAGCGCCGGACTGGCCGCGTGGGTGTGGGCATAGTGGATGCGCCCGTCGTGGCCGCTCAGGAAGCCGCCGTCGTAGCCGCGCCGCCACGCCATCAGTTCGGCCAGGATGCTCATGGCCACTTCCTCTGGGGCCTCCGCACCCAGGCGCAGGCCCACGGGCGCACGCAGGCGGGCCAGTTCGGCATCGCTGAAGGTCACGCCTTCGGCCTCCAGCTCGTCCAGCAGACCCTGGGCGCGGCTCAGCGGTCCCAGGACGCCCACGTAAGGTGCGCCGGAGTTCAGCGCGTGCTGCAAGCAGATGCGGTCCCGGTCCAGATGGTGGTTCATGATCAGCAGGCTGGCGCGGGCGGGCGGCGTGAACTGCCCCAATTCCTCCGGTGCGAGGTCATGCAGGATGGCCCCCGGAAAACGCCCCGGCGTCAGATACGCGCCGCGCGGGTCGATCACATGGACCTCGTAGCCCAGATCGTGCGCCCCACGCGCCAGCGGCATGGCGTCGTGGCCCGCACCGTACAGCACCAGCACGGGCGGCGGCGTGCTGATGTCAATGAAGAGAGGCATGCCGTCTGGTGCGGCCAGCGTGACGGCGCGAGGTTCCAATTGATTCAGCCGTTCCCGCGCAGCCTGAACGGCAAAGTCCCGCAGCGGGGCGGGGGAGAGGTCTCCCATCGCTTCTCCATCTGGCTTGATCAGGAGGCGGCCCTCGCCTTTCAGCGGCACAACCAGCGCGGCCAGTTCACCCTTTTCCAGTGCCCGGAGCCACGCGCCCATCACCGGGTCATCTCCATCCACCCGCTCCACGCGCACGTCCACGCTGCCGCCGCAGCCGATGCCCAGCCCCCAGGTGGCGTCCTCCGACAGATCGTAATGGGTGATGGCCGGCGTACCGCTGCGGATCACTTCCAGCGCCACCTCCACCACCTCCGCCTCCAGGCAGCCGCCCGAGAGCATGCAGACCTGCGCGCCGTCGTCCAGCACCAGCATCCGCGTGCCTTCGCGGCGGTAGGCGCTGCCCTGCACGCCCACGACGGTGGCGATAGCGGCGCGCTGGCCTCTGGCGGTGGCGGCGTTCAGTGCGTCCAGCAGGGTGCGGGTCTCGGCGGCGTTCATGCGGGTTTACCAGAAGGTGCAGCCGACTTCCCGGCCCGCCACGCGCTGAACAGCGGCAGCACGGCCAGCACAGCGCAGGTGTAGGCCAGCGCCGGGAAGCCTGCGCGGGCGATCAGGAAACCGCCCAGCAGCGTGCCCGCGCCCGCCGTGATGTAGCCCAGGCCATCGGTGACGCCCTGCACGGCGGGAAAGTGGGTCAGCGCCTTGCTGCCCGACACGAAGGCCAGATTCCAGCCCAGCCCCAGCAGGAACATGCTCAGGCCCAACGCCCCTGCGCCCGGCTGCGCGGCGGTCAGGGCTGCCGCGCACAGCAGCACCGCGCCGCCCACGTAGCCCACGCGCACGCCCAGGCGGTCAATCAGCGGCCCAGTCAGCCAGCCGAAGCCGAACATGCCCAGAATATGACCGCTGATCAGCGCGGCAATACTGGTGTGGTCCATGCCCATGTTGTGCGCCCGCAGTGGCGTGAGGCTCATCAGTGTGACCATCAGACCCTGTGCGGTGGCCAGGGCCAGCGCGGTGCTGCGAACGCCCGGCGTGCGGAACGCCTCCGAGAAACTTGGCGTCTTGCGCGTGGCCCCGGCCCCGGTTGCCGCGACGGGTTCGCGCACCGGGGTCCAGAACAGCATCAGCAGCGCGGCCACGCCCAGCAGGCTGCCGCCCACCAGCCAGCCCACGATTTCGGGCGTGGTACCGAAGGTGATGGCCAGCCGCTCGATGGGGTGAGAGAAGCCGGTCATCAGGAACGATCCCAGCACGCTCATCAGCATCAGCGCGCCCAGGGCCGTGCCGCGCCGGTTGTCGGGCACGCTCTCGGCCGCGGCGTAACGGGCCTGCTGGTAGCCGCCCTGCGCCGCGCCCATCATGGACGCGCCCACCAGAAACAGCGGCGTGAGGCCCAACTTGCCACCAAAAAAGCCCAGCACCGCGCCCAGCGTCCCCAGCGCGAAGGCCAATCCCAGCCCTAACCTGCGCCCGGAGCGCAGCATCAGCGCACCAAAAAAGCCTGCCGATAGCGCCGCCGACACGCTGATCAGCGTGCTGGGCAGGCCCGACAGGCTGCCGAAGCCCAGCGTGCCCATGATGATGCTCGCCAGGATGGTGCTGACCGTCGTGGCCCCCGTCGCCAGCGCCTGTGCGGCGTACAGCGGCACCAGACGGCCCAGTTCAATGCGGGATATTTGCTGGGGTGCGGGGGCAGCTTTACTCATGACGAGAGCTACACAGAGAGGAAGGAGCTATGGTCATCCCTCCCCCTGTGCCCGCCAGCGCTCGCCTACGGCTTCCTGAAGGTAGGTGGCGGCGTCGCCGGTATTCGCGCCGGGTGTGAAGACCCGTCCCACGCCCAGTTCCTTCAACGTGGGCAGGTCCTGATCGGGGATAATGCCGCCGCCGAAGACGATGATGTCGGTGGCGTCCTTCTCCTTGAGCAGCGCCATCACGTCGCGGAAGTAGTGCATGTGCGCCCCCGAAAGCACACTGAGGCCAATCGCGTCCACGTCCTCCTGCACGGCAGCGTTGACGATCATCTCGGCGGTCTGGCGCAGCCCCGTGTAGATCACTTCCATCCCGGCGTCGCGCAGGGCGCGGGCCACCACTTTCGCGCCCCGGTCATGGCCGTCCATGCCCGGCTTGGCGATCAGCACCCGTATCCGGCGGTCTGACATTTCTTCATTGTTGTGGTCCATACGGGCCTCCTAACGGGCGTTTGTTTTGATTCTAGGGCATTGGCTGGCGGCGGCGGTGTGGTGGACGCGGGAAGTGTGCCGTGTGCCGCGCTGCTGTCCCGCTCTGGCAGACTTTTCTTGCGGCAGGTTGTCCTGAAGTCCTGCCCCCAGTGTCAGCCCGCCTCCTGTACACTGCCCAGTTGATGATCGTGACCATTGACGGCGTGGCGGCCAGCGGCAAATCCAGCGTGTCGGGGGGCGTGGCGCGGGCGCTGGGCGTGCCGTATGTCAGCAGCGGCCTCCTGTACCGCGCTGCGACTTTGCTGGGCCTGGAGGCCGGGCTGGACCTGCATGACGCCCCCGCGTTGCTGGCCCATTTGCGAACCCATCCGTTGCGTCTGGAACCGCTGGCCGAGGGCAACCGCGTGTGGCAGGACGGGCGCGAGTTGACCGATGAACTGCACTCCACCCGCGTGGACCGGGGCGTCAGCGTGGTGGCCGTGCTGCCCGAGGTGCGGGCCTGGGTGGACGCCCAGCTCCGTGCCCTGCCGTCCCCCTTCGTGGCCGAGGGCCGGGATATGGGAACGAACGTTTTCCCTCACGCCGGGGCCAAGTTCTACCTGACGGCCAGCCCCCACATCCGCGCCGTGCGCCGTGCCCAGGAACGCCCGGAGGATGTTCCCGCCATTGAGGCCGCCCTGATCCGCCGCGACGAGCTGGACCGCGTGCAGAGTGCGCCTGCCCCCGACGCCGTGGTCATCGACACCGGCCCGCTGACCCTGGACGGCGTGATTCAGACGATTCTGGCGCAGTTGCCCGAGCAAGTGACCTCCGCTTAACCCATGCCCGGACCCGTGAAGCCTGGACCCATCCCCACGCCGCATCCCTGGCTGTATCCGGTGATCCACTGGTTCGTGGGGCGTGTCGTGGCTTACGGCGGCGGCGTGCGCGTCAGCGGGCTGCAACATCTGCCGCACGGTGGGCCAGCGGGCGGGGTCATCGTGGCGGGAACCCACGCGATGGCGCTGGACCCCTTTACCATCGGCTATGCGATTCCGCCGAAACTGCACCGCCTGCAATTCATGACCAAGCGCGATGCCTTCGAGTGGAAGATCATCGGCCCCCATGCCATCGGGCCGATATTGCGCGCCACCGGGGCCTTTCCCGTGGACCGCAGCGGGCGCGACACCCGCGCGCTGCGGCAGTCGTTGCGGGTGCTGGGGCGCGGCGGCATGGTGGGCATTTTCCCGCAGGGCACCCGCAACGGCCAGGGCCTGCACGGTGGCGCGGCGCTGCTGGCCCTCAAGGCGAAGGTGCCCATCGTCCCCGTGCGCGTGTGGCACGAGCGCCCGAAGTGGCTGCCGCGCGGCCTGCCCGGTGGGCGCTGGCAGGTGCGCTTCGGCCCCCCGTTGTATCCGCAGGGCGACAGCCTGCGCGGCCTGACCCTGCGCTGGGAAAATGCGGTGGCAGTGCTGTGATACCGATTGCGGTTGAAGTCCTAACTTCAACCCGACTGAAAGGAGAAGCAAAAAATACGGGTTGCGTGGTATGGAAGAACATACGGCGCTTTCCTGGATGTTCTGGAATTTAACGCAACCCGTAGGAGCTGGGGCCAATGGCCCTCTCCGCCTACTCCAGCACCACTGTGAACTTCTGACTCAGATACGTCTCAGTGTCAGCGGCAACGTCAGGATTCCCCAGCGCCTTCAGCACCTTTAATCGCAGTTGGTACGCTCCGGCGGGGGCCAGTTGCCCACCCGCCAGCGTGCCGTCCCAGCCCACGAAACTGAAGGCGTCGCTGTTCGGGTCCGTGTAAATGTTGGTGGCGCTGCGCCCGATGTATTCCTGTGTGAAGACCGTGCCCAGGCTTGTGCCGCCCCCGTCCAGCACCTCCAGCATCAGGCGGCGGGCCTGATGACCGAAGTGGACCAGCAGTTGCGGCGCGTCCAGCACCGTAATCTTCTGCCCGTTATCGTCGAAGACCTGCACGTCTTTGAGGGTGTAGGCGAGCGGATTGGCGAGGTTCAGCCCTTCCGGGTAGAACTCGAAGGTCCTGGGATCGTACAGCGCCGGGAAGTTTTTGAAGGTCCGGCCCCCGTCGAAACTCACGTCGCCCAGCACCGTCAGGGCCTGATAGTTGCCCACCAACCCGCTGTAGGGAATGACCATGCGGCGTCCGCTGGCGCTGCTCAGGGCGATGGCACCGCCGTATTGCCCCAGCACGGGACGGGACGGAGGCGTGATCAGCACATTCAATTCTGTTTCTCCGCCTGCCGGGACAGTGATGCGGACGCCGCCGCCGTCCACGGCTTGGCCGTTGATGGTCATGCCGATGGGCTGGGGGGGCATGATGTTGCCCAGACGGTCCAGACTCTGCGCCGCAATATTCGTTGCCGTGAACGTTTCCACCTGTGTGCCGCTATTTCGCAGCACGATCACCTTGCTGCGGGGGCCGAAGGTCTGGCTGGCCCCCAGGCTCAGTTTGGCGGGATTGGCCGTCACCGGATTGCTGGAGGCCGCCAGCACGTTGACCAGCCCCGCGCCCTGCTGCTGTACGGGGGCAGGCCCGCTCCCGTCCGGGGTGGTGCGGAAGGCCGAGTTGTTCATCAGCAGCGCCGCCATGTCCTTCGATTGGATGCCGGGCCGCGCCTCCAGCAGCAGCGCGGCAATGCCCGCCACCTGCGGCGCAGCCAGTCCCGTACCGCTGAGGACCGCGTATCCACCGGAACCCGACTTTAAAGGTGTGGTGGTGCGGACCCAGCCTCCCGGCGCGGCCAGATCGGGTTTCAGTTCCAGATCCGGCGAAACGCCGAAAGCCGAGAACGCGCTGAGGGTATTGCCGCTGGGATTGTCGAAGGTCTGCGGGTCTGTATTGAAGGTCAGCCGCGCGCCCCCCGCAATTGCGGCGTCGATCCGTGCGCCAGCGGCAGCCAGCACCGAGACGACGGGGATGTCGATGGGCCTGCTGTCGCTGGGAGTGGCCGGGGCAGCCGTCACGGAGGCAAAGCCGGGCTGGCTGTTGTAAAGCACGATGGCCTGCGCCCCGGCGTTCTGGGCGTTGATGATCTTCTCGCGGGCCGCGCAGTTGCCCAGGCGGATCAGGGTGGCCTGCCCGTTCAGGCTGCCCGCCTTGTAAGGATTCAGGCCGTCGATGGAGCAGCCGTCGTTGTCGGTGATGGGCGTGCTAGACGGCAGTTTGCCCAGGGGCAGATTCAGCCCCATGGGCGCGGTGGGCGAGCCGCTGACAGGACGGTAGCCGATGACAGCACCCCCTGTACTCAGCGTGAAGTTGCCCAGTCGCACTCGCGTGTTTTCCACCGATGCCACCGCCAGCACGTTCTCGCCCAGTGCGGGTGCGCCGACGCTGTAAGGGCCGCCTTTGCCGCTGTCCCCGGCGGCGGCACTGACCACCATGCCGCGCTTGACCAATCGGCTGGCGGCCCGCGCGGTGGGGTACTGCGGCCACTGGAACGGCACGCCCAGGCTAATGTTCAGCACCCCCATCCCGTCGGCCTGGGCGCGTTCCATCGCTGAAAGCAGGGTGGCGCTGTCGGTGGTGCCCTGGCATCCGAACACCTTGTAGATGCCCAGGCTGACGGCGGGGGCCACGCCCGCAAAGCCGCCCGCCGGATCGCTCCCGCCCAGGATGCCCGCCACGTTCGTCCCGTTGCCCTGGCAGTCGTGTGGGCTGGCGTCTGGAACAGGCTTCGAACCGGGTTGCGAGGCGTCGTAATTGTCGCCCACGAAGTCATACCCGGCAACGACGCGGCCCTGAAAGGCCGGATGACCCAGGTCCAGTCCGGTGTCGATGATGCCCACCCGCACGCCCCTGCCACTCAGCCCCAGTTGCGACTGGGCGAGGTCCGCGCCCGTCATTGCCAGAGCGCTCTGCACGTCGGGGCTGAGGGCCTGGGCGTTCAGCCCTGGTTTCGAGGTTCTGGGCGGGCTGATCTGCCTCACCGGGTATACGCCGATCACCCCTGGCAGGCGTGACAGGCGGCCCAGTTCCGCCGGGCTGGCCTCCACCGCAAAACCGTTGAACAGCGTGTGGTAGCTGGCCGTTTCCCTGTACTGAACCCCGCTGGCGCTGGCCTGTGCCCGGAAGCCAGTCTGCTGCGCGCCCAGGCTCTGGGCGTTCAGACCTGTGGGATCGTCCACCAGCTCGATGAACCATGCTGTTTTGGCGCTGGCTGCCGTGGAGGAGAGTTTGAAACCTGGCCCGGTGGCCAGACCCGGCGGCATGCCCTGACCTGGGCCGCAGGCCGCCAGCGCGGCGCTCAGGGCCAGTAGCAGGGGAGGGGTGGTCTTGAGGGACATGGCGCTGATTGTAAAGGCGTGGGATGAACCGCCAGGGTGAGCGAAGACCGGAAGCGCACGGCACACCTCTGCCGAGAGGCAACCGAAAGGGAGGGAAGCCACCCGGCCTCCCCCCCTCTTTTGTCCGACGTGTCAACTCAGGCTTAGCGTAGGACCTTGAATTTCTGGCTGGTGTAGACCTCGGTGTGGGCGGGGTTGCTCGTGTCTCCCAGAGGTTTGAGGGCGCTCAGACGCAGGCTGTAGACGCCAGCCGGAGCGTCCTTGCCGCCTGTGAGCTTGCCGTCCCAGTTGAAGGTGGTCAGGGCGTCACAGGAGGCGCTTTGCTTGGAGAGGTCGTTGGTGCAGTTGCGGGCCAGGTAGTCTTCCTTTGCAAGGGTATCGACGACTGCACCGTTCCCATCAAGCAGCTCGAAGGTCAGGGTGCGGACCTGATGTGCGAAGTTAGCAGCCAGATAGGGGGCGTCCATGACCGTGTCCTTGCTGCCGTTACTGTAGGTCACTTCTACCGGCTTGAAGGTGTAGTCCGGCATCGTGGGGGCAGCGGCACCTTCGGGGTAAAGGGCGTCGTCACCGTCGTCGACAAGCAGGGGCGCATTGTATTTCGTGCCGCCGATAATCAGGTCACCCAACGACTGCAAGCTCTGATAATCGCCCTTGAAGCCCGCGTAAGGGACAACCAGACTCGGGCTGGTGGTGCTGACCAGATTGACGTAGCCGCCGTACTGGGCCTTGTCGGGCGCAGCGGCAGGCGGGCTGACCACCACGTTCAGTTCCACCTCGCTGAAGGGCGGCACAACAACTTCCACGCCAGCATCGGCGTCCGCGCTCTTGCCATTGATGGTCATGGTGGCGTAAGTCTGATTGGGTGTGGGGGCCAGGGTGGTTCCTGCCACGGTCAGGGCCGGATAGTTAAAAGCGGTGTAGACCTCGCGGCGCGCGCCAGTATTCTTCAGCACGATCACCTTGTTGCGGGTGGTGAAGGCGGCACTCTCGCCCAGGCTGAGCTTGCTGGGGGTGGCGCTAACCGTGTTGCTGTACGCGCCGACGATGTTCACCATACCCGCACCCTGACGCTGTACGTAGTCAGGCAGACCGGTCAGGAGTGTGCCGTTGTTCAGGTACCAGCGCAATGAGGCCGTGTTCATCAGCAAGCCGCGCATGTCCTTGGGCTGGGTCTTGGGGTAAGCCTGGAGAATCAGGGCCACCGCGCCAGCAACGTGCGGCGACGCCATGCTTGTGCCGCTGAGAACCGCGTATCCGCTGCCATCGCCCGCATTCAGGGGGTAGGTGCTGTAGATGTTCCCACCAGGCGCGCCGATATCAGGCTTGAGTTCCAGCTCAGCGGACATCCCGTATGAGCTGAAGCTGCTGCTGGCATTGGCTGTGGGATTGGCGATGGTCAATTGACCACCGTCGAACGTCATGCTGACCCCTCCAGCGATCAATTCATCGATCTTTACCCCATCGATATCGCTGACAGAGACCACTGGGATGGTAATGGGTGGGTCGCCCTCAACCGTGGGACTGATGTACCCGGCGGCGTTGTTGTACAGGACCATGGCGCTGGCTCCGGCCTTCTGGGCGTTGGTGGCCTTGATGTAAAAGCTGCAAGTTCCCCGGCGGATCAGCACGGCCTTGCCAGTCAGGCTGTTGGCCGCATAGGGATCGCAGCCGTCGTTGGCAACGGTAGGGCTGCCTTTTGGTCCCTTGGTGATGGGCAGCGTCGTGCCTTTCTTCGGTGCGGGCGCGCCTGTGGCAGGGTAATAACCTATCTTGCTGCCATCCGACAGGGTGAAGGCAGCCAGGTCGACCTTGACATTATCCACCGATGCCACCGAGATCACGCTGTCGCCCATGGTGGGGCCGCCCATGCTGTACTGGCCGTCCCCGCCGCTATTCCCGGCAGAAGCGACCAGAATGACACCCTTCTTGATCATGCGGTTGCCCGCCTTGGCCAGGGGCGTCTCGGCCCAGTCGTCGAAAGCCGAACCCAGGCTCATGTTCACGACCTGCATGCCGTCCTTGACGGAACGCTCCATGGCCTCCAGGATCACGTCGTCATAGGAACTGCCCTCGCATCCGAAGACGCGGTATGCACCAAAGCTGACTTCGGGAGCCACGCCCTTGAAGCCGTTGGAGGCGACATTGCCGCCGACGATCCCGGCCACATGCGTGCCGTGGCCCGCACAGTCGTCGGGATTGTTGTCGGGGACTGGGACGTATTTGCCGTTCTTGCCGTAGTCGTCGCCCACAAAATCGTAACCAGCCACAATCCGGCCTTTGAACGCGGGGTGATCCACGTCGATCCCGGTGTCGATCACGCCGACCTTGACACCCTTGCCGGTCAGGCCCAGCTCATTCTGCGCGATGTCCGCGCCGGTCATGCCCTTGGCGTAGTACATCTCGGGGGCTGCCAGACTGTTCGGGCTGACCGTCGTCCGGGGAGCATCGACACGGCGAACCGGATAGACGCCGGTCACACCGGGCATGCGGGAAATGCGGTTGATCTCCGCCCCGGTGGCCTCCACGCTGAAGCCGTTGAACAGCGTGTCGTAGCTCTGCACCTCGGTGTACTTGATGCCCTGGGCCACGGCCTGCGCCCGGAAGCCAGTCTGCTGACCGCTCACGCTCTGCGCGGTCAGGCCAGTCGGGTCGCCCGCGAGTTCGACGAACCATTTTCCTGGAGTCTGGCTGGTGTTCCGCAGGCTGGACGGCATCTTGATGCCCTGCCGGCCGCTGCCCATGCTGGGCGTCGTGGTGGCGCTCTGTCCGCAGGCCCCGAGAACCAGCGACAGGCTGAGGAAGGCGATGGTCTTGAAGGTCCTGTTGGTCGTGTTGACTTTACTCACAGTGGTACTCCTTGGCATCGGCAGGCGTTCAGCGGCGCGTCAGCGCGATCTGGTAGGTGTTGGTGGGCTTGTCGTCCTTGGCCTTGGGATCGTCGTGGATGTCGAAACTGGTCAGGGCCACGTAATAGGTGCCTGTGGTGGGCACGTTGAAGCGGATCTCGGATTCCAGGTCTGCGCCCCCGTCATCGTCTTTTTCCAGCACCGTCTTGCCGTCGGCCAGCAGAATTTCCACGTAGGGGTCCAGCGTACTCTTGGGATCGATGCTGGTACTCTTGACCGTTAGCTTGAGCATGTCGCCCGCCGTGGCCGTGAACTTGAAGTAGTCCATGTCGCGGTCCTGACCGCCGATGAAGCCGTTGATCGGCGTACCGATGTTCAGGAGGGTGGACGCCGCCACGCTGTCGTTGGGTTCATTGGGGTCGATATCAACTTTCACAGTCGCGGTGGCTTCTGCACTGTTGCCCGCCGCGTCACTGGCCACCGCACGGTAGGTCAATGTGCTAGAGGCCGTGCCAGGCACCGTGTCGGTGACCGTATAGGGGGCCGTTGTGTCCTCATTGACCAGAGTGGTGCCCCGGTAGAAGCTGACTTTGAAGACGCCCACATTGTCGCTTGCGGTGGCCGTCAGGGTCACGGTGCCGCCGGGCTGCACGTTGCTGGGAGACGCCGTCAGGGTGACGGTGGGTTTGGTGGTGTCGCCGGACTGAGGCGTCTCCGAGCCTCCGCAGGCCGTGAGCAGCAACCCGGTCAGGGCCAGAAGTGCGAGGGGTGAGGTCCTCTTCATATGATCTCCTTGAAGCTGGACTCCAACGCGTGGGGTCCGTCAGGTGAAAGGCTGATAAGCGTCAGGTCAAGGCGGCAACCGGGCAGGCCCCTGGGGGCTTTCTCCTGGGTCTGAGGGCTTGAACCGAGATCAAGCTGTTTGTAGGACGGGGGCAAGATAGCGCGTGGTTTCCAGGTGAGCAACCCCTGCTCAGGCTCTCATCATTCGGGTCTCACGGAAAAGTCTGCCAGGAGCATGCTCACGGTGCCGATCATCCTGCCCGGAATTACGCAAACGCGCCCGAACCTGAATGACACAGGGGTTCGGGCGCGCTTTCAGAAGGAAGAAGCCTTCAGGAGAGGGGCTTTATGAAAAGCTCAGTTGGTTTTGGCGAGTTTCAACTGATACTTGTTGAAGGGGCCGCCGTCATCGCCCGTGGCGGTGGCAATGTTGTAGCTGGTCACGGCCAGATAGTAGGTGCCTGCCGCCTTGATCGTAAAGGTCACCTCGGAGTCGGAGTCGATCCGGGGGTCGCCCCGGTCATCGTTGTCGGCCAGCGTCTTGCCGTCCGGGCCGAGCAGGAAGAGGTAGGAGTCGAGCGATCCACCTAGTTGACCGGCAGCCAGGACGTCGGCCTTGATCTGGTCGCCAGCGGCGGCGGTGAACTTGAAGACGTCAAAGTCGTTGGGCGTGCCGTAGATATAGGCGGTCTGGGTGGTCTGACCGTAGGCGATGGCCTTGGCGGTGTCCAGCGAGTCGTTAGGCTCGTAGGGGTCCGCTGGATTGAAGTCCGGAGAAGCGGCCGTCAGGGTCACGTCCTTCATATCTGGATTGACCCGCGTGGAGCCGGAGGTTGCGGTCAGGCTCCCGACATAGGTTCCACGGTCGTCTTGCAAGCCGCCGGTGATGTTCAGGTCTGCTCCAGCCACGTACAGGTCGTACTCACCCGGCGCGATCTCTGCGAAGGTGGCGTTCCCCTGTGCGTCGGTGGTGGACAGGTACAGTGGAGTGGGGTCATCGGTGGCCCCGGCGCGCATGCCCTTGCCGCGCAGGATCACGTCACCTAGCACGCCGGGTTTCTGACCGCCGCTGTCGGCGTAGGTCACGTTGATCTTGACATTGGCTCCCTTGGCGGGCAGTTTGTCGCAGGTCGTCAGGGTCTTGGCGATGTTTCCGGCGTTCAGTGCGCCCCAGCCGGTGTCGCGGTCAAAGCCGGTGGGGTTGGAGCCGATGGTGTTGTTGGCTGTCGTTTCCAGCATGCGGCGCACCTGGTAAGGCGTGGCTGCCGGGCATTTCTGGTAGACCAGCGCGGCCACCCCGGCGGTGTACGGGCTGGAGAACGAGGTGCCGGAGATCAGTTCGTGCCCGCCGCCCAGCCAGGTGGGGTTGGCCAGCATGGTGTCCTGACCGGGGGCCGAGGACGAGATGTGACGGCCCATGGTCGAGAAGGTGGTCCTGCGGTTGCTGCCGTCCAGCGCGCCCGAGGCAATCACGCCGGGCAGGGCGGCGGGGTACTGGAACTCGTCGTAGTAGCTGTTGCCCATCGAGGCCACCACGGACGTGCCGTTACTCATGGCATAGTCAAAGGCGTCCTTGACCGCTCCGAAGGTGACGCCGCCGCCCCAGGAGTTGTTCAGCACTCGCGCGCCGTTGTTGGTGGCCCACACGGCCCCAAGCGCGATGTAAAACGAGGAGTAGAACTCGTTTTCGGTGGTGGCTGCCGGGTTGATCACCACGGGCATCCACTTGGCCCCTGGCGCGACGCCCACGATGCCCTTGCCGTCCTTGACTGCCACGATGCTGGACGCCACGAAGGTGCCGTGCGAGGCGAAGTTGCTGGCGGAGTCCTTGACCCATTCGGCGGCGTTCGTGTACACCTTGTTCAGTAAGGGGTTGTATGCCTTGCCCGCCCAGTTGGCGGCCAGATCGGGTTGAGAAACGTCGCCGGGATCGTCCAGCACGGCCACCACCACGCCGGTCCCGTCCAAGCCGGCGTCCCAGGCGGCCTTGGCGTTCAGGTGGCGTGGGTCCAGGGCGTACTGCGGCAGTTCATCGAAGATCTGATCGGCAGAGGCGGCCTGGGCGTTCAGGCTGGCTGCGCCCTGGACGGCAGGCGGTGTTTCGCCCGTCACGATCTGGTTGGGCTGGGCGTAACGCAGACCGGGCAAGCGGAAAGCCTGCGAGCTGACCTTCAGGCTGTCGCCGCTGACGCGCAGCAGGGCCACCCGGATCTCGGGGATCGTCGCCACCACGGTGGCGTTCAGGGTGGAGGCGGCCCGGCTCAGGCTGGCGTCGTCGGTGTAGCCCACCATTAGCTCGTTCTGGACGTACTTGAGCTTGCCGCTCTGGGCCACCGTGGCGTGTTCGCTGAGATCGGCCTTGGGCGTGGTGGCCGCCACTGAGGTGGTTCCAGGGGTCTGCTGTCCGCAGGCAGCCAGAAGGGCAGTGAGGGCCACCATGCCGAGGGTGCAGTTGAGGTTGTGCCGGGAGGGTTTGTGCATGAATGCTCCTTGGAAGCGCGGGAAAGCGCCGGAAGTAGGAATGCGCTGAAGGCGGGGCGCACCTCAGCGCTGTTCTGAGGGCGGTTCTGGTGGTCAGCTCCGGTGTTGTGAACCTGCGGTGGGCACGGCCCTAGTTCACCCGGCGCTGGCCACCCTGGCGCTTATTGCTGGCCCGTGATGAAGTCGAAGTTCTGGTTGAGGGGACGGGTGGCCGGAATGGGCTGGGTGGTGCTGCTGGGCCAGGCGTACACCGAGTAGGCGCTGACGCGGTTTCCCTCTGCGGGCAGGTACTTGTAGGCGTAGCCCGCGTACATCTGCCACTTGTAGGGGCGCAGCGATTGCAGGGCGGGAATCCCCAGTTCGGTGAGGGGGATGCTGACGCTGTGGGCAGCGCTGTCCACCGGGAGCCGCTTGGGCTTGCTCTTGTCGAGGACCCCAGCCGTATCGGTGTAGACGGTGTTCTTGGTCAGGCCCGAGGTGTAGACCAGGGTCTGGCCCACGGCAACGCCGTTGCCTGCGTCTCCGGTGCCCTCTTCCACCCGGAACAGGCCCAGGGTATTGGCCACTGCCGGATTGCCGGGCATGTTGTAGCCGTTGCCGCTATACAGGTCGCGCAGTTGCAGGTTGTAGCCCGCGCCGTCCGCGCCAATCGCCAGTTGCGGGCTGCCGATCACGAAGGTGGGGGTTAGCGACACACCCGTCGTCTCGTCGCCGGGGGCCAGCAGTTTGGGCATGAACGCGGCCAGCGGGGTGGTCTGGGTGGTGTTGCTGGCGGCGGTGTTGGCGCCGCGCGCCATGACTCGGTAGGTAAAGGTCTTGCCCACGCTCAGATCGGCGCTGTTGTCACGGTAGAAGAAGGGACGGGAGAGCTGGTTGGCCGGGCATGACGCGCTCGTGCCGCCTGCCACGGTGCCCACCTTGCTGAAGGTGGTGCCATCTGCCGAACGCTCGATGTCGAAGGCGAAGGGCGCGGCGTCGGCATTGCACCAGCGCAGTTCTACGAAGACGCCCGATCCGTTAGGGGCTGCGTCGCCTATGGGCGTAGTCGCGTCCGCGCCGGGCAGGCTGTACGGCTGGGTCCAGGAACCTTCCTGTTTGAGGGTATAGGCAATGGCGGCGGCGTTCTTGGGGGCCGTCACGGTTGCGGCAGCCTCCTTGGCCGTGTTTTTCAGGGTGATCGGCACGAGGTACAGCGAGTAGTTGTAATTGTAATCGACGACCAGAACTTCCAGATTGAGCTTCTCGCCAGCGGCGCTGCCGAAGCCCTTGATGAAGTTGGGGGTTTCGGCGCTGGGCAGGGTCACGGCCCCGGACGTGGGCGGCGTCAACAGGTCCTGCTGCGGAGTGAAGAACCATTTGCCGTCCAGCGACGATCCTGCCACGCTGCCGGAGCCGGGCGTGCGGCCCAACTGGGCGTACATCACGCGCACCGGTCCCACATGGTTGGAGTCGGCGGCCCCGGTAATTTTAAAGTCCACCGTGTCGGTGAAGGTGGTGTCTGCCAGCGGCGTTTTGCCGTCGGCGCGCGTCAGCACCAGCTTGGCCCCGTCCGTTGTGGCGCTGGTCTCGAAGGCTGGTGGCTGGATCATGCGGACCTTGACGGTCCCGTCCGTGACCACCAGACCGTGCAGATCGAATCCCGCCAGACCCGCCTTGCGTGCCTGGAGATCATAGGTTCCGGCGGGCAACTGCGGCGCATTGAACGTGCCGTCGGCCCCGCTGGTCACCGTGCTGTACGTCTTGCCGCCAGACATCACGGTGATGGTGCTGCCCGCCACCGGCGCGCCGATGTTCTGATCGACGACGATGCCCTGGATCACGCCTTTGCCCAACGGCACACTGGTCACGCTGACCGTGGCGCTGGCTTCCGCGCTGTTGCCCGCCGCGTCGCTGGCTACCGCGCGGTAGCTCAGGGTGCCGCTCGCTGCGCCGTCTACCGTGTCGGTGGCAGTGTAGGGGGCCGTGGTGTCCTCGTTGATCAGGGTGGTGCCCCGGTAGAAGCTGACCTTGAAGACCCCCACATTGTCGCTTGCGGTGGCCGTCAGGGTGACGGTGCCGCCCGGCTGCACACTGCTGGGCGAGGCCGTCAGGGTGACGGTGGGCTTGGTGGTGTCGCCGGGCTGAGGCGTCTCCGAACCTCCACAGGCCGTGAGCAGTAACCCGGTGAGGGCCAGAAGTGCGAGGGGTGAGGATCGCTTCATGTGATCTCCTTTAGACCAGTCTCTGGACGGCTTGAGTGGTCAGGTGGGTGCCTGTGGGCAGCGCAGAATGAACACAGGCCAATGAACGCGGCGGGGCGTTCGCATGAGACTGTGACGCTTGATGATCTGTATCAAGCTGTTTATGGGACGGAGGCACGATAGCGCGTGACGTTCAGGTGAGCAAGCGCTTTCAATGGTCTCATCTTTGGTCCCCTGAGAGACCCTGGCAAATGCAAAATTGATTTTACGCAAACTGTACGCATGCCAGCTTTGGCGAACCCTCGTGCGAAATGATGGGTTCATGAATAATAGGGCTGCTTCTCACCCGGACGCCGCTTATCCTGGGACCATGCGTAAGCTCCTGCCCGGTCTCCTTCTTCTTCCCCTGACGCTGGCTGCCTGCGGGCAACAGGGGGTCAAGGCCCCTGCCGACTACGCCCTGAGCGGCAGCATCGGCGGCGACTGGGGCGCGTCTCCCCGGCTGCGGCTGGCGCTGGTGGGAACTGGCGTACCGGTGGCCGTGACCAACGACAGCGCCATTGCCCAGAATGTGGTCGGCACAGGGGCGAACTCCTGGCAGTACGGCTTCGATCTGCCGAACATTCCCGGTGTGGCGGGCGTGTATCAGGTGGTGGCCTATAACGACGCCAACAACGACGCGCGCCTGAGCCTGGGCGAGACGGTGGCGCGCAACCGCCTGTGGCTGGTCTTCAGCCCGGCGGGTGGTACGTTCGGCCCCTTCGAGCTGCCCGACAACTGGCCTGGCGGTGGGACCGAACTGCTGCTCCAGATGACCGTCTCGCGCGGCTGGAACCTGTATGACCGTTCTCAAGTACTGGGAGACGGCAACCCGCGCGCCGTCACGAAGATCACGGGCTACGACATCAGCCGCTGATCCGCCTGACGGCTGCTGAAGACGATTTCGGGGCCGCAACGTCGGTCCTGACGCTTTTCTCGTGGCCGTGTGCGTCTAGCTTGGGAGCATGAAAACACCCGCTCTCCTGTTTCCACTTCTGCTCGGCGCGGCTGTTCTGAACGCGCAGGCCGGGGCGCAGTCCGCCGCCGCCCTGGCAAAGGTGGACGTGGCCGACATGGGCATCCAGAAGGCCCGCGAGAAGAAATATCCCGGCAGCGCCCTGAAGGTGCTGACCAATCTGCGTGCGGGGGCCAACTACTCGCGGCAGGTGGTGTCGTATCAATCCGGCGGCCTGAGCATCCGCGCCCTGCTGACTGTTCCCACGGGCACACCGCCAAAAGGGGGCTGGCCTGCCATCGTGTTTAACCACGGCTATGTTCCGCCGAACGTCTACCGCACCACCGAGCGCTATGTGGCGTACCAGGACGCTTTTGCCCGCGCGGGCTTCGTGACCCTCAAGAGCGATTACCGGGGCCACGGCAGCAGCCAGGGCGAGGCGCTTGGCGGCTATTACTCCCCTGGCTACACCGACGACGTGATGAACGCGCTGGGTAGCCTCAAGCGCGACGGGCGGGTCAATGCGGCGCGCATCGGCATGTGGGGGCACAGCATGGGCGGTTTCCTGACCCTGCGGGCGATGGTGATCGCTCCGGGCGATATCAAGGCCGGGGTGATTTGGGCCGGGGTGGTGGGCGATTACAACGCCATGATGACCCAGTGGAACAGTCCGGTGCCCGCCAGCATCCCGCAGGGCGTGCTGAACCTCCGCAGGACGGCGGTGGCAAAGTACGGCACGCCCGCCAGCAATCCCAAATTCTGGAATTCGCTCAGCGCCAACAGCTACCTCAAAGATCTGAAAGGCCCCCTCCAGCTTCACATCGGCACGGCGGACGAGGACGTGCCGGTGGTCTTTCATACGGCGCTGAGCAGGAACCTCAAGGCGATCGGCAAGCCGGTGCAGAGTTACGTCTATCCGGGCGACAACCACAACCTGTCCCGCAACCTGCAAACGGCCCTGAACCGCAGCGTGCAGTTCTTCAAGGATAACCTCTGAAGCCATGCGACGACTGATCAATTTTGCCGTCCTGCTGCTGGTGCTGGGCGCGGGCTACATCGCCGTGACGCAGCCGGAGAACCTGCCGTTCAGGGTGCCGTGGCAGGCGCAGACAGCCCCAACTCTGCCACAGGCGTTCCTTCCGCCCTCCGATACCACCGTGCAGACTGGCCCCCTGGGAAGGGTCACCGACGCGGCCATCGAGACCCTCGTGGCCCGCCAGTCCATCAGCATTCCGGCACTGCGGGCACGCGAGTATCTGGGCAGCAAACTCAGCGTGGTGCGGAATCTCAATCCGGGGGGCAACTACAGCCGTCAGGTGGTGTCCTATCAATCCGACGGCCTGAAGATCTTTGCTCTGCTGACCGTTCCCACGGGTACGCCGCCAAAAGGGGGCTGGCCCGCCATCGTGTTCAACCACGGCTACATTCCGCCGGACGAGTACCGTACTACCGAGCGTTACGTGGCCTACCAGGACGCCTTCGCGCGGGCGGGGTACATCACCCTCAAAAGCGATTACCGGGGCCACGGCGACTCCGAGGGCACGGCGCTGGGCGGCTACAACGATCCCGGTTACACCGTGGACGTGCTGAACGCTGCCGCCAGCCTCAAGGCGGACCAGCGTGTGAACCGGGCGCGCATGGGCCTGTGGGGGCACAGCATGGGCGGCCAACTGAGCCTGCGCGCCATGTTGGTGGACCCGGACCTGAAGGCCGCCTCGCTGTGGGCAGGGGTGATGGCCAGCTACGACATCCTGGCCACCGACTGGAATCCCCCCAGCGGCGAGCCGAAACCGATGCTGGACACCCTTAACCGCCGTTATCTGCGCGCCCTGAGTCCCAACGCCTACCTGCAGGAATTGGACGGGCGGCCCCTTCAGCTTCACCAGGGCACCGCCGACAGGGAGGTGCCCTACAGCTTTCAGAAAGACTTCGCCGCTGATCTGCGGGCTGCCCGGCAGCGGTTCACGGCCTACGAGTACCCTGGCGATAACCACAACCTGAGTGGCAATCTGCGGCTGGCCCTGGACCGCAGCGTGGCGTTTTTCAAGGAAAATCTATGAGGCGATGGCCTCTGCGTGCCGTTTTGGACGCCTAAAATGCTTCTGCTACAGCGTCCGTGAAAAAGAATTCTGGTTCTTCCCGTTTCGGATATACCCTGCCTCTTTTCGCTAAAGCGCACACGGCTAACCTCTGCCCATTGACGTGGCCCCCGTGCTGGGCTATGATTCTCGCCGTGCTGAAAAGCACCCCTTGAAAGGGCGGCGGACACACTAGAAAAAAGTGAATGCTGAAGGTGTGGCCCCATCGTCTAACGGTTAGGACACTACCCTTTCAAGGTAGCGATACGGGTTCGAATCCCGTTGGGGTCACCAACTTGAGCCTCCGCCTCGGCGGGGGTTTTTGCTTTGCATGTACGCTGTCTATCGCGGTTTTGCGGGCGCACGTTGACACCCCGCCGCGCCCTTGCTAGATTAACTGCCGCCTGTTCGGTTACGGACGCGCGGAAATGAATGGTGTGCGGGTGTAGCTCAGTTGGTTAGAGCGCACGCCTGATAAGCGTGAGGTCCCCAGTTCAAGTCTGGGCATCCGCACCAGCGAAGAGAGAACCCCGTCCAGTACGGGGTTTTTTCGTTTTTGGAAATCCAGCCCGGACACTGGAGACGCCTGCATACTGGCAGGGAGCGTAGGGCTATATGCACGGTGGGGGAGGAGAAGCCGTCTCTCACTTCTCCTCCCCCACGGTTCTATCTATTGCTGCTACCTCGGCAGCACGCTCGTTCCCATCAAATACTGATCGATAGACCGCGCCGCCTGCCGTCCCTCGCGGATGGCCCAGACCACCAGACTCTGCCCGCGCCGCATGTCCCCCGCAGCAAACACGCCGGGGAGGTTGGTGACGTAGCCGCCCTCTTCCTCAGTTCCGGCCATCGCGTTGCCGCGCGTGTCCTTGTGGATGCCGAAAGCGTCGACTACGCTGCCCATCGGACTGATGAAACCCATCGCCAGCAGCACCAGCTCTGCCGGGTGGATTTCCTCGCTGCCCTCAATTTCCTTGAGGTGGCCGTCCACCAGTTCGATGCGAACCGTTTTGACCCCAGTGAGCTTGCCGCCCTTGCCCACAAATTCCTTGGTGGCGATCGCAAATTCGCGCGTGACGCCCTCCTCGTGGCTGGAGCTGGTTCGCAGCTTGAGGGGCCAGTACGGCCAGACCAGCGGCTTGTTCTCGTGTTCGGGGGGTTGGGGCATCACCTCGAACTGGGTCACGCCCGCCGCGCCGTGGCGGTTGCTGGTGCCGACGCAATCGCTGCCCGTGTCGCCGCCGCCGATCACCACGACGTGTTTGCCGTCTGCACGCAGTTGCTTCTTGAGTTTGTCGCCCGCATTGACGCGGTTCTGGCCCGGCAGGAATTCCATCGCAAAATGCACGCCGTCCAGCTCGCGCCCTGGCACGGGCAAGTCGCGGGGCTGCTCCGCGCCGCCCGACAGCAGCACGGCATCGAATTCGGCGCGCAGCTCGTCGGGGGTCACAGTGGACTTGGCAAGGTTGGTGATGGTGCTTTTCTTGTCCCAGGCTCCCACCAGCACGCCCGTTTTGAAGGTCACGCCCTCGGCCTCCATCTGGGCCACGCGGCGGTCAATGTGGTGCTTTTCCATCTTGAAGTCGGGGATGCCGTAGCGCAGCAGGCCGCCCACACGGTCATTTTTCTCAAAGACGGTCACGGTATGTCCGGCGCGGGCCAGTTGCTGCGCCGCTGCCAGTCCCGCCGGGCCGCTGCCGATCACGGCCACCGTCTTGCCCGTCTTGACCTGCGGCGGCTGCGGCCTGACCCACCCTTCCTGCCACGCGCGCTCGATGATCGCCAGCTCGATGGATTTGATGCCCACCGGATCGTCGTTGATGTTCAGCGTGCAGGCGGCCTCACACGGTGCGGGGCAGATGCGGCCTGTGAACTCCGGGAAGTTATTGGTGCTGTGCAGCGTTTCGATGGCCGAGAGCCAGTCGTTCTCGTACACCAGATTGTTGAAATCGGGAATGATGTTGCCCACCGGACAGCCGTTGTTGCAGAACGGGATGCCGCAGTCCATGCAGCGCACCGCCTGTTTCTGGGCCGAGTCGCCCGCCAGCGGCAGTACGAATTCGGCGTAATTCTTGAGACGGGCATCGATGGGTTGGTACTTCTCTTTGACGCGGGGCTGTTCGAGAAAGCCGGTGATTTTGCTCATTAGGATGCCCTCCAAAGGGTCTGGGCTATGGAGCGTATGGAAAGAGGACGGTCTGATCTTTTTCCTCGTGGGAGAGGTGGAGTCACGCAGCATTAGGGGAGTGGACCGTTTGGTACCGAACCCGCGCCCTACTTCGTCAGCGTCCCCTGCCCGCCCTTGCGGCTCGGCCCGGCCTGCATGCTGGTCGTGTCGGCGGCCTGAACGGTTCCGGCCTCTTTCTGCGCGGCGGCCCGTTCCTTCAGCGCCCGCTGATATTCCAGTGGGAAGACCTTGACAAAGCGTTTGCGGGCGTTGTCCCAGTCGTCGAGGATGTCGCTGGCGATCACCGAACCCGTCCAGCGGTGGTGGCTCTCGATCAGGGTGCGGAGCTGGGTTTCGTCGGCCTCACCGCTGTGTAGGCTGGCGAGATCAGCACTCTGCATCTGTTCGTCGGCGGGCTGAACTTTGTGCAGGCTGACCATGCTGTGGTTGCACTTCTTCTCGAAGCTGCCATCCTCGTCATAGACGTAGGCGACGCCGCCGCTCATGCCTGCTGCGAAGTTGCGCCCGGTCTGGCCGAGGACAACCACCGTGCCGCCCGTCATGTACTCGCAGCCGTGATCGCCGGTGCCTTCCACCACGGTTTTTGCCCCGCTGAGGCGCACGGCGAAACGCTCTCCAGCCACGCCGCGCAGGAACGCCTCGCCTGCGGTTGCGCCGTACAGGGCGGTGTTGCCGGTGATGATGTTCTGGCGGGCGTCGCCCCGGAATTCGATGCTGGGGCGCACCACCACACGCCCGCCGCTCAGGCCCTTGCCCGCATAGTCGTTGGCGTCGCCGATCAGGTACAGCGTGAGACCAGGGGCCAGGAACGCGCCGAAGCTCTGGCCACCGGTGCCTTCCATCTGGATGAACACCGTCTGATCGGGCAGTCCTTCCGGGCGCACGCGGATCAGCTCGCCGGAGAGCATCGCGCCCACCGAGCGGTTGACGTTCCGCACGTCCTGAAGGAAATGCACCCGCTCGCCCTTCTCGATGGCGGGGCGGCATTTCTCGATCAGGATGCGGTCCAGCGCCCCCTCCAGCCCGTGATCCTGCGTCCCCGTGTGGCGGCGGCCCACGTCGGGCAAGTCGGCGCGGAAGAACAGGCGGCTGAAATCCAGGCCCTGCGCCTTCCAGTGATCGATCCCGGCGCGGGTGTCCAGCAGGTCAGAGCGCCCGATCAGCTCGTCAAAGCTGCGGATGCCCAGCGAGGCCATGATGGCGCGCACTTCCTCGGCCACGAAGAAGAAGTAGTTGATGACGTGTTCGGGCTTGCCGGTGAAGCGGGCGCGCAGCACCGGGTCCTGCGTCGCCACCCCTACCGGGCAGGTGTTCAGGTGGCACTTGCGCATCATGATGCAGCCCTGCACTACCAGCGGCGCGGTGGCGAAGCCGAACTCGTCCGCACCCAGCAGGGCGGCCACCACCACGTCGCGCCCGGTCTTGAGCTGTCCGTCGGTCTGCACGCGCACGCGGTCCCGCAGGCGGTTCAGCACCAGGGTCTGCTGCGTCTCGGCCAGCCCCATTTCCCAGGGCGTCCCAGCGTGCTTGATGCTGCTCCAGGGAGATGCGCCCGTGCCGCCGTCATGCCCGGCGATGACGATGTGATCGGCCTTGCACTTGGCGACGCCTGCCGCCACGGTGCCGACGCCGACTTCCGAAACCAGCTTCACAGAGATGTCGGCGCGTGGATTGACGTTTTTCAGGTCGTGGATCAGTTGCTTGAGGTCCTCGATGGAATAGATGTCGTGGTGCGGCGGCGGGCTGATCAGACCCACGCCGGGCACGCTGTGGCGCAGGTAGCCGATGTACTCGCTGACCTTGCCGCCGGGGAGCTGCCCGCCCTCACCGGGTTTCGCGCCCTGCGCCATCTTGATCTGGATTTGATCGGCGCTGCCCAGATAACCCGTGGTGACGCCGAAGCGCCCGGAGGCCACCTGCTTGATCTTGGAACGCAGCGAATCGCCGGGTTCCAGCGGGTAATCCACCTCCACGCGGCTGGCTCCCAGGATTCCGGCCAGCGTCTCGCCCTCACCAATCGCCTCGCCGCGCAACTCGCGCTCGTAGCGGGCCGGGTCCTCGCCGCCCTCCCCGGTGTTGGACTTGCCGCCAATCCGGTTCATGGCGACGGCCAGGGTGGTGTGCGCCTCGGTGGAGATGGAACCCAGCGACATCGCCCCGGTGGCAAAGCGTTTGACGATCTCGGCGGCGGATTCGACTTCCTCAATCGACACTGGCGTCGCCTCTGCCGTCTTGAATTCGAACAGGCCGCGCAGGGTCATGTGGCGCTTGCTCTGATCGTTAATAATCCGGGCGTATTCCTCGTAGGTGGACGCGGAACCGCTGCGGGTGGCGTGTTGCAGCTTGGCAATGGCGTCCGGGGTCCACATGTGTTCCTCACCGCGCACGCGCCACGCATACTCGCCGCCCGCGTCCAGCCCGCGCGCCAGCAGCGGGTCTGCGCCGAAGGCTGCCGCGTGGGTCCGCAGGGCTTCCTCGGCCACCTCGAAGATGCCGATGCCGCCGATCTGCGTGGCCGTGCCCCGGAAATACTTCTCCACGAAATCGGTTTGCAGGCCCATTGCCTCGAACAACTGCGCGCCGCAGTACGACATATAGGTGCTGACACCCATCTTGGACATGATCTTGCTCAGGCCCTTGCCGATGGCCTTGATGTAATTCCGCATGGCCTTGGCCGGGGAAATGTCGCTCAGGTTAGGCATTCCGGGAATTTCGGTATGCAGGTTGATCAGCGTTTCCAGTGCCAGATACGGGTGGATGGCCTCCGCCCCATAGCCCGCCAGCGCGGCGAAGTGATGCACCTCGCGGGCGTCCCCGGTTTCCACCACCAGCCCGACTTTCATCCGCAGGCCCGCCTTGACCAGATGGTGATGCACGCTGGAGAGCGCCAGCAGCGACGGAATCGCCACGCGCTCCCTGTCTACCCGGCGGTCACTGATGATGATGATGTTGTGGCCGCCCTCGATGGCGTCCACCGCCCACGCGTTGATCGTGGCGATCTTGGCCTCGATGCCGCGTGCGCCCCAGTCGGAGGGATAGGTGATGTCCAGCTCGTAGGCGCTGAACTTGCCGCGCGTATGTTCGCTGATGGAGCGGACGCGCGCCATGTCGTCGAAATCCAGGATGGGCTGCGCGACTTCCAGGCGCATCTGCGGGTTGACCGCGTTGATGTCCAGCAGGTTGGGGCGCGGCCCGACGAAGGACCGCAGGCTCATGACCACCGATTCGCGGATCGGGTCAATCGGGGGGTTGGTGACCTGCGCGAACAGTTGCCGGAAGTACGAGTACAGCGGCTTGCTGCGCGCCGATAGCACGGCCAGCGGCGAGTCGTTGCCCATCGAACCCAGGCCCTCCTCGCCGGATTTCGCCATCGGCCCCATCAGGAACTTGAGGTCTTCCTGGCTGTAGCCGAACGCCTGCTGTCGGTCCAGCAGCGACTCGCTGAACTGACCCACGGTGCCGGTGTCCTCGGCGTCGGCCAGCGGGACACGGGTGTTGTCCACCCACTGGCGGTACGGCTTGGCTGAAGCGTACTGGTTCTTCAGTTCGGCGTCCTCGACGATGCGCCCGGCTTCCAGGTCCACCATGAACATTTTTCCAGGCTGCAAGCGCCACTTCTTGACAATGCGGCTTTCGGGAATCGGCAGCACCCCGGACTCGGAGGCCAGGATCACCAGATCGTCGCGGGTCTGGATGTAACGCGCGGGGCGCAGGCCGTTGCGGTCGAGCATCGCGCCCACCTGCCGCCCGTCGGTAAAGACCATCGCGGCGGGGCCATCCCAGGGTTCCATTAAAGCCGCGTGGTACTCGTAAAAGGCGCGGCGGCGGTCATCGATCAGGGGGTTGTCCTCCCACGCCTCGGGAATCATCATCATGGCGGCGTGGGCCATCGGGTAGCCCGCCAGCGTCAGCAGTTCCAGCGCGTTGTCGAAGGTGGCGGTGTCGGACTCGCCCTCGAAGGACACCGGGTAGATCTTCTTGAGGTCATCGCCCAGCACGGGAGAGGACATCACGCCCTCACGCGCGCGCATCCAGTTGAAGTTGCCCTTGACGGTGTTGATCTCGCCGTTGTGGGCCACCATGCGGTAGGGGTGCGCCAGTTGCCACTCGGGAAAGGTGTTGGTAGAAAACCGCTGGTGGACGAGGGCCAGCGCTGAAATCACAGACTGATCCTGCAAGTCGAGGTAATACTCGCCCACCTGCGTCGCCAGCAGCAGGCCCTTATAAATCACCGTTCGGCACGACATGCTGGGCACGTAATATTCCGCCCCGTGTGTGAAATTCAGCGCGCGGATGGCATTGCTGGCGCGGCGGCGGATCACGTACAGCTTGCGCTCCAGCGCGTCGGGCACCAGGGTGTCTGGCCCGGCCCCGATAAAGATCTGGCGGATCACCGGTTCCTTTTCGCGCACGGTGGGACTCATGGGCATCTCGCGGTTCACCGGCACGTCGCGCCAGCCCAGCACCAACTGGCCCTCGGCGAGAACGGCCCGCTCCAGTTCCTGCTCGCAGGCCCGGCGCGAGGCGATTTCCTTGGGCAAAAAGATCATGCCCACGCCGTAATCCCCAGCGGGGGGCAGCGTCACGTTCTGCAAGGCCATCTGCGCGCGGTAGAACTCGTCGGGAATCTGGATCAGCAGGCCCGCGCCGTCGCCCATCAGCGCGTCTGCGCCCACCGCACCCCGGTGATCGAGGTTTTCCAGAATCTTGAGACCCTGCTCGATGATCGAGTGGTGCTTGAGACCCTTGATGTGTGCGACAAAACCCACCCCGCAGGCGTCGTGTTCGCGGCCCGCGTACAGACCGTGCTGCCGCGCCGCCTCGATCTCTTCACGGGAGGGGGGCCGTGAAGGAGGCACGCCCTGAGGGGAAGTTTGAGGTTGAGGCTGGCCCGGAAGGTTCCGGTCGGTGTTGTTCGGCATAGGCACGCTCCTGTTTCTGGGAATGACAGCCCACCCGCTGTGGGCGAGACTTCATGGAAATCACCATACAGTGGGGTGCATTTTCATGCAGGACGTTGTTTATAACGCGCCCGGCATACATTTGGCCTGTCGGATGTCAGGTGGAGGCCAATTCTGGCATTCTGTCTGGCAGGAATGGAAATTCTGGCCCGATTCTGAAGACGCCGAGTCGGGAATGAATTCTGTCTGGGGTCTCAGCGGCGAGGGTCCCTGGCCGCGTCTGGAGACAAATGAAGCAGGCTCTCCAGTGTTGCTGCTGGAGAGCCTGGAACCAGACCAGACTGGGCTGAGCTTTTGCTGCGGTTTTCCTTTAAGAATCAGTTCGCGGCGGGAACTGCGGCAGGCACCAGCCAGATCACGGCGCGGGCGTCGTTCAGACCCGTTAGCAGCACGCGGGGGGTGAAGTTGCCCGATTGCAGACCCAGCGCCGTGTTGTAGCGGGTCAGGCTGGTGGCGGTCAGGGTGTACAGGTTGCCGTCGGGGGCCAGGGTAATGTCGCGCAGGTCGGCCACGGACGCCACGGTGGAGGCCGCCCGGCTGGCGTTGCCGTCCCAGATCAGCAGCGGCTGGGCGTTCTGGTTGCTCAGGACGCTACTGCGCCACGCGGCCAGCAGATTCTGGCTTCCGGCGGTGCCGCTCCACAGGCGGTCAAAGCGTCGGGCACCGAAGGCGGCCAGGGCTGCGCCGTCTGGAAGACCCGTGGCCGACAGCTTCTGCACCCCGGTATCCGTGGCGGCCAGCAGACCCGCGTTGTAGGCCACCAGATCACGGATGGCGGGCGTGGGCAGGGGATCGCTGACCACGGCCACCGTGTCGCCCACGTTCTGAAGCGCGGCGCGCAGAACCTCGCTGCCGCCGCCCAGGCGCGGGCGGGCCACCACGCCCACGTCCCCGCTCACGGCCAGCCGCACGGGTGGAACATCGGTCCCTGGTGCGGGCGGCAGAAAGGTGGGCAGCGGGGCGGTCCAGATCAGGGTGCCGCCCGCGCTGTACAGCGCCAGTTGCTGCGGGCCGTTATCGCACTGGCTCAGGGTCAGCAGGCGGTCCCGCGCGGCGCTACTGGCCGTCTGGATCAGGCAGACAGGTGTGAATGGTGGTGTGACGAAGGGCTGGGGATCAGCCAGATCGCTGCTGCGGCTCTCTATCCCGGTTTTTAGCGTCAGGGCCAGCCGTTGACCGCTGGGCAGCGAGTTGAGAGTCACGCCGCCGATCACCGGGACGGTTTTATCAGCGTTGACGGGTGCGGAGCTGCTGTCGGCGTTGGGGGTCACGGTCCGCAACGTCGCGCCGCCGTCGGTGAGCAGGGCCACGCGCAGGGCCACCTGCGGTTCCTCGGTGCCGGTACAGGCCACCAGCAGGGCGGGGGTCAGGCACAGAGCGGTCAGGCGGACCAGTGATCTAGTGGGGAATTTAGTCGGGGATTTCATGGATTTGTCCTCTGGTTTGCAGGAGTGCCGCGCTGACATGTGAAGTGAAGAGGAAGACGCTGGCTCAGAAAAACTGGTGCAGGCGGTTCTTCTTTTCCTTGCCTCCCAGACTGAGCAGACTACGGCGTGCTGGGGTTCAGCAGCGGCACTTTGGCCCCGTCCGGCGTCAGATCAAACAGGGGGTACTGCGTCTGACCGGGCAGGCCCACCGACAGGCGGTAACGCCGCAGGCCCAGATCGGCCTCGGCCTGGATCGCCCAGCAGCAGCGGTCGATGGTCAGCCCGATCACCGGAGACAGCGGCGTGGGATTCTGGGGCACGCCATCGAGCCAGATAAAAGTCTGCCGCAGGCTGGCGGTGACATATGCGCCGGGCGCTTCGCCCTTGCGGCCAATGCCCAGGCTGACCCGCAGGGGACTGAGGCTCAGGTAATCGGTGGCGATGTCATCGGGATAAAGGCCGCTGCGGTTGCGGTAGTACTGCACGTTGCCCGACAGCGCCGCGCGGCTGCCGAACTGGATGTTGGCGTCCAGTTGCGCCTGGGCCAGCTCGGTGCGGAACTGGTCCAGGCCGGGGGTGTTGACGGTGGCCGACAGCGCCAGCCGCTGTCCGGGCCGGGTCACGCTCAGGCTGCCCGTGGCGGCGGGCCGGGTAAAGCCGCCGCGCACCAGATCGTAGGGGCCGCCGTAGGTCAATTGCCAGTCGTTGGCGCTGCCGTTTACCGTGCCGACGCTGAAACTCACGTTGCCGCTGTTCGGCGAGCTGCCGGGGACCGGGTTGGGGTCCACCGGGCGGTTCAGGAGCAGGTCATGTGCGGTAGACAGCCTGTAACGCGCCCGCCACGTCAGGCTGGCGTTGCCCACGACGCGCCCGGTGGGTGGGTACAGCGTCTCGCTGGCCGAGAAAGTGATGGGATTAAGAACCGCGTCACGCCCCACCGAGGCGTTGATGGTGGCCCCCACCTCGTCGATCTGGGGCAACTGAATGTCGTGGGTAGCGTAAGCGCTGATCGAGTCCGCGCGGGTGGCCCCGGTCACGGTGGCCCGCAGCGTAAAGGGCGAGTACCCATTGATGCGCGAGTAGCTGCCCGAGGCAGTCAGGGTCAGGTCCGGCGCAGGCCACGCGCTGCTGCGCCGCAGATAAGCGGGCCGGGCGGGGACGGCGGGACTGTACTCGGTGGCCTCGCGGGCGGGCTGGGCATCCACCGGGGTCAGCGTGCCGGAACCCGAATCGCCCACCGTCGCGTTGTACGAGAAGGTTTCCAGCTCCTTGGTAAAGGGCTGATAGCCCAGTTGCGCGCTCAGGCTCAGCGGCAGGCGGTTCACGTTGACGCTAAAGAGGGCGGGGGCCTGCAAGTCGGGGGCCAGGAACAGGTCGCGCTGGAGCAGCACGCCGAAACTCACGTCCTTGACCGGCACGGTACTCAGGTTCAGGGTCAGCGGGGCGCTCAGCAGGCGTCCGTTCACGGCGTCGAAGGAAAAGGGGCTGGTGCCCTCGCGCCGCAGGTAGCCCACGCCGAAGGTCACAGTGTTGGTGGTGTTGAAGCGCTGGGTGAGCTGGGCGTTCAGGTTCAGGTCCACGGTCCTGGCCCCGGTGCCGTAGTAACGCCCGGTAAAGGTGTTGCCCAGTGCCAGATCGGCATTCGTCCACGGCTGGGCGGTGTAGGCCAGGGCGTGCTGTTCCTCCAGCCGGGTGGTGGCGATGTTCTTGCCCTGTGCAGTGGCGCTGGGCGACAGCGGGTTGCTCTGGGCGCTGTAGCTGCCTGCCGTCAGGCGCGTGTCGGCGCTGAACGTTCCGTTGGTGTAGGGCTTGGGGTCCAGCACCACCTCGGCCTTGCGGTACGGCGAATAGATGCCGTCCGTCGGCTCCGGCCCGAAGCGGTTCAGGTAAGAGAATTCCGCCGAGAACAGCGGATATTCCACCTTCGCCCCAAAATCCACCCGTGTCACGCCACGTTCAGCCGCCGTCTCGCTCAGGCCGATGTCCTGGCGGGTCACGTTCAGGCGGTAGTCCAGATCGCGCACGGCTAGCGACAGCGGCACCCGGCCCGTCACGCCAAAGTTGATGTCGATGTCGTAGCCGGAGTTGGGGGTGCCGTCCGCGTTCAGGGGTTTGGGGTCCGCCAGCGTGTACAGGTTGATCCGGTCCACAAAGGGCAGCGGCGCGTACGAACGCAGGGCCACGCCCGCGCCCACGCTGGGGCTGCGGTTCTGGTAGTAGCGCAGCAGAGTGGTGCCCAGCGTGCTGCCGCCAATCGAGAACGGCAGATCGGCCTCCACCGTGTAGCCGTCCACCGAATCCTGCCCGATCAGCAGGCGGGGCTGGCGTTCGGGATCGTTCAGCGGGATCACGATCACGGGCAGGAACAGCACCGGCACGTCGGCCAGCAACAGTTGTGCGCGGTAGGCCACCAGCCGGTCACCGGGATACACGATCAATCGTTCGGCGCGGAAGGCGTAATCGTTGGGCGTGCGCCCGCACTTGGCGCAGGTGGTGAAATAGCCCCCGGTGGCGCGCAGTTGGCCCGGAATACGCTCGACTTCCTGCCCCCGGATTTCCAGATCGGCGTCGCTGATCAGCACGTCCTGCCCGGTCACCTGCTCGTCGCCCAGTTCCACCACCAGATTCTCGCCGCTGAGGTCCTGGCCGTCCTTGGCGCTCTGGTAACTGGCCGCGCCCACCAGGGTCAGCGTGCGGCGGGTGCGGTTGTATTCCACCCGTTTGGCCTTCACCACGTCGTCGTCCACACGCAGCTCCACATTTGCGCCGCTGATGACCACCAGTTCCTGTCCATCCACCTGCCGCAGTTCCAGCGTGTCCGCCGAGATGATCTTGACCGTGCGGGCCTCTGCACCGCCCAGCACGGCGGTTCCCAGGAGACCCAGGGTGAGGACGGCGTTGCGGGCCAGCTTGTGAAGGCTGCTCTTCTTCCTGGGAGTCTGGTTTTTAGGAATCTGGCGTGGCCTTTCTGGTCCCTTCCGGCTCCCGAAGCTCACTGGGCGGCCCCACTGGCTTGAGGGGCCAGGGTCTGTGCCACCAGGGGTGCTGCCGAGGGCAGGCGGAAGCTGCTTGCCAGCACTGACCCTCCCGTTCCCGGCTTGTCGGCCAGGATGCTCAGGCTGGTGCCGGGGTAATAGAAGCCCAGGATATGCAGGTGGTTCTGCCCGGCCCGCGCCAGCCCCAGCGCGCCGTACTGCGACAGGCCCACGCCATGCCCCGCGCCGCTGCCTGTCAGGACCAGTGGCCCCTGTCCACCGCTGAGGCCGCTCAGTTTGACCCGCGTGCCCGGCGCGCCCAGTGAGCGCACGAAGCCGCCCGCGTTGGCTCCCGTGATGCGGGCTGTGCCGCCATCCCCGCTGACGGTAACTTCCTCCGGCCTGCCCGACTTGCTCAGGCGGGTGATGGTCACGGCTTTCAGGCTACCGACGCGTGCGCCGTAGCGGGCGGCAACAGTTCCCACCTGTGCCGCCGTGGCCTCGATTCGCCACCCGCCGCGCGGCCCTCCCGCCGAATAGGGATCAGCCTGTGCCTGCAAGTACGGCAGCGCCGTGCCCCAGACCTCCGCGCTGGAGGCGGTAAATCCCCCGGAGTCGCTGCTGAAGTAGGTGCTGGCTGGCTTGCCAGAGAAGGCGATCACCTGGGCGCGGGTGATGGCAATGACCGTGTCCGTCGCGGCCTTCTCGGCTTTGAGTCCGGGGTAGACCTGACAGCTCTCGGTGGCGCAGGTGTCGTAGGGGGCCGCCGGGTTGATGCGGGCGGCCACATAGGTCCGCGCAATGACCGCCTGGGCGGCCAGCGCGGCGGCGGGCCACGAGGCAGGCATCTCGGCAGGCACCACCGCGCGCAGGTAATCCTCGATGCCCACCACATTCACCCCCTGCACGCCGCCGTCCTGTACGCGCAGCAGCACGCCGCCCCGGTAGGGCTTGCCCGCAATCTCCACCACGCTGCCGGGGCTGGGCGGCAGATACAGCACTGGGTTGCCCGCCCCCCGCCCGTTCAGCGTGAGCTGCCCGCCGGACACCCCCACCGTCCAGGTGGTGACCGGCGACGGCGCCACTGGTGACAGAGGTGCCGGACGCCCCAGCGGTGTGCCAGTGTCCGGCCCGGTCCCCGCCTGGGTCACGCGCACCGTCAACTGCGGGGCGGCGGCCACCAGCACCCGCACGTTCAGCGCGGTGACTGGGGCAGCGGCAGTGGGGGCCAAGGTGAGGGGAGCAGGAGCCGTGAAAACAGGGACAACCGGAGCGACGGTGGTGGCAGCGGCTGGGGTGGGCGCAGGGACCGCGGGAGCGGGGGTGGGGGCAGTGAGAGGAGGCGCAGGGACCGTGGGCGCAGGGGCAGAGGGCACAGGGACCCTGGGAGTGGGAGGTTTGACAGGTGCAGGCGCACGGGGTGCAACTGCGATAGGTGCAGCGGGAGCAGGCGCAGGAAGAGGGGGTGCGGGAGTGTGGGGCGCCGTCATAATGGGTGCGGGGATGGCGGGCGCTGGAGCAACAGGTGCTGGGGTGATTGGCGCTGGAGTGATCGGCATTGGCACAGGCACAGGGGGAACCGCAGGCGCAGTAACTCTAGGCGCAGGTACAGGCGCAGCCGCTGTAGGTGCAGCGCGGTAAACCGGGGCGCAGGAGTTCAGGACGCCAAGGGACAGCGCCGCGCCCACGCCCAGCAGCACGGGCCGCAGCCCATGCTGGGCCGTCTGACGCTGAGCCAGCCAGGAGGTCAGGACAGGAAGGGAGGACTTGGACATCGTTGAGGCCGAGTATAAACACCCTGTATGTGCGTCCCTGCCAGGACGGTGTGAGAAGCCTCCAGTTCAGGGGCGCGCGGCGCGCGGCATCATGGCGGATATGTACACTGTTTCTCCCTCTTCCGTCCCGGCCTCTGCCCCAGATCAGCCGGGTCAGGTCTGGGCGCACGTCGGTCAGCCGTTCGCGCCCCGCCCCTACGACGTGGTGGTGCTGGGCGCGGGCCGCATGGGATCGGCCTTCGCCTTTTACCTGCGGGGGCTGGCGCCCCACCTCTCCCTGTTGCTGCTAGAGGAGGGGGGCCTGCCCAACGAGGACGGCGCGACTCTGCTGGCCCCCGGCGTGTGGACCGCGCGGGGTGTGCCGAAGGACCGCAGAGCCGAGGCCGACTGGACCCGCGAGCAACTGGCAACGGCGTTTGGCGACATCAGTTTTCAGCCCCGCCCGCTGATCGAACTGTTCGCGGAGGATGGGCCAGAGCGGATGCCTGTCGCAAAGGCCCTAGCTCCCTACCCGGACGCGCTGGCGATGGTGGGCGTGACCGCGCTGCCCTTTGCACGTTTGGACGCGGACGCCGCCACCTACCGTCCCGGCGCGCTGGCCCTGTCTGCCGCCCAGACCGCCGTGAAAGCGGGTGCGGACCTGATGCTCAATGCCCGCGCCCACGCCGTCTCAGAGGGTGAGGTTGTCATCGAGCGCCTGAGCGTGACCAACACCCACCAGATCGTCGTTCACGAAACCCACCGCCTGCGCGCTGGAATGCTGGTGCTGGCGCTGGGTGCGGATGGCCCGCACGCGGCGGAACACGATCTGGGCGTCCACACCACCCACGCCCGTGCCTACCGCCAGACGCCGCGTCTGAATGTCCCCAGCACCGACGACACGCCCACCCTGCGCGCCGCTGGCCTGACCCTGCGTCCGCAGAATGGCGGCTTTACCCTGATTCCGGCGGTCCACCACCGCGATCCGCACGGCTACGTGCCCACGGGCGGTCACCTGACGGGCGTGCCCACGGGCCTGCGCCGCGAAACGCTGGAGGATCTGGTGGCGCTCATGGACGCCCTGCCACCCCTGGGGACGGAGGCGCTGGGCCTGGGCCGCAGCATCAGCGACATTCCCGGCGCATGGCTGGCGTTGCCGGGTGGACGGGCGGACGGGTTGCCCCTGCACCAGACGCTGACGGACGGCGTTCACCTGCTGCTGGGCGGCCCGCACGCCGATACGCTGGGTCTGGCGGTGGCCCACGATCTGGCGGCGGCGGTGGCTGGGGTGGGGGAGAGGCCGTGGGAGGATGGCGCCTCGGTCTGACACGCCCTTCATCCTGGCCAGACTGTGCCTGTGGGTCTAACTCCCCGTTAACATACGGGGCTAGACTACGTGCTAAGACGCCGCTCCGCACCCACGCGCCCCACAAGGAGACTTTCCATGCCCAACATCGGCCCCGCAGAACTGATCGTGATTTTACTGGTTGCCCTGGTGGTCTTTGGCCCCCGCAAACTCCCTGAACTGGGCAAGAGCCTGGGCGCGGGCCTGCGCGAGTTCCGCAAGAGTACCCAGAGCCTCAAGGACGAGCTGGATGTCGGCCTGAACGACAAGGGCGCGCAGGCGGCCCCGATTCAGACCATTCACGCCTCGGTTCCGGCCCAGTCTGTGAGCGCCGCCCCAGTCAGTGCCGCCGCCGTGACGCCGCAGGCCCAGGCTGCCGCGCCCGCCGCCGAGGTCATGGCCGAACCCGTGACCGCTGCACCTGTGACGGCAGCGGTCAATCTGGACAAAGAGAAGGAAGTTGTGCAGGGCTGAACTGCCTTCGCCAGAATTCGCCGTCCTCAGGGGCGGCTTTTTTTGCTGGGCCTCCGGTCATTTCTGCTACGCTGACCGCCGTGCTATTTCCCCTGTTTCTCATCGGTCAGCCCTGATGCTGGCCCGCGCCCGCAGCGTGGCCCTGATCGGTGTGGACGCCGTTGCCGTGGAAGTCGAGGTGGATGTCTCGCCGGGTCTGCCCGCATTCACGGTGGTGGGGCTGCCCGATCAGGCGGTCAGTGAGGCGCGTGAGCGGGTGCGGGCGGCGATTCGCAACGCGGGACTGCCTTTCCCAGCAGCCCGAATCACAGTCAATCTGGCCCCGGCGGACCTGCGAAAAGAGGGACCGCTGTATGACCTGCCCATTGCGCTGGGCGTGCTGGCGGCCCAGGACCTGTTGCCCGCGCGGGCGCTGGACGGCCTGCTCTGTGCGGGAGAACTGGCGCTGGACGGCAGCCTGCGGCCCATCGCCGGGGCAGTCAATCTGGCGCTGCTGGCCTCATCGCTGAAGCTGCCCGCCCTGCTGCCAGAAGGCAACGCGCGCGAGGCGGCGCTCATTGACGGCCTGACCGTCTACGGCGCGCGGACCCTGCTGGAGGCGGTGGCCCACCTGAGCGGACGCGCCAAACTCCCGGTCACGTCTGCCCCGGAGGCGGAAGACGACTCCGGCCTGCACCTCGATCTGGCGGACCTGAAGGGGCAGGCGGCGGCGCGGCGGGCGCTGGAAGTGTCGCTGGCTGGCGGCCATAACCTGCTGCTCGTCGGCTCTCCGGGCAGTGGCAAGACCATGCTGGCCCGCCGCGCGCCGGGGCTGCTGCCCCCGCTGACCCGTGCCGAGGCGCTGGAGGTCACGCGCATCCATTCCGCGGCGGGCGTCCTGAACCTGCGCGGTGGCCTGAGCCTGGGTGCGCCGTACCGCGCGCCTCACCACACCGTTTCGGATGCGGGATTGATCGGCGGCGGCAGCATTCCCCGGCCCGGCGAGGTCAGTCTGGCCCACAGGGGAATTTTATTTCTCGACGAGTTCCCCGAATTTAGCCGCAAGGCCCTGGAAACCCTGCGCCAGCCGCTGGAAGACGGCACGGTCACGATCAGCCGGGCGCGGGCCACGGTGGAGTATCCGGCGCGCTTTCAACTGATCGCGGCCATGAATCCATGCCCTTGTGGACATCTTGGCGATCCAGAGAAAGGCTGCACCTGCACGGCCTCCGAGCGAACGCGCTACGCCGCCAGAATCAGCGGGCCGCTGCTGGACCGCCTAGATATCGTCTGCCGCGTCCCTCGCTTGACGGTAGATGAACTGACGCGTGCGCCGGAGCCAGAAGCATCGGCCCCAGTTCGGGCACGAATCATGGCGGCGCGCAGGAGGATGATGGAACGCCAGGGAAGCCGCAACGCCGATCTAGCCGGACAGGCGCTGCGAAAATTTGCCCGGCTGGCCCCCGGCCCGGAAAACTTCATCCGTGCGGCGGCGCGGCAACTGGGCCTGACCGGGCGCGGCTTTGACCGCGTGCTGCGCGTGGCCCGCACGGTGGCGGACCTGGGCGGCGAGGCGGACGTGCGCGAGACCCATCTGGCCGAGGCCGTCACCTACAGGCCACGCGAGCTGACCTGATGGGCCTCCAGCTCAACCCGGAGCGTTTCGGCACAGAGCGCTTGAATCCAAGGCGCTCAGCTCTCGCTGGTGCCCCGGTCCCGGTCCGGCATGGGCGTGTTCACGTCATCCTCGTCGGCCAGTCCGAAGCCGCCGCGCCCAGCGTCGCCCGCGCGGGTCTCGTCGGTGGGGTCCACCGGACCGCTGCCCTCCTCAATCAGAGCCTCGGGATTGATCACGGCGGGAAAGCCAGCCGAGCCGCCTGTTCCGCCGCTCACGACGACAGGAATAAAGTCAGCCTCGTCTGCCAGATCACGTCTGGCCTCGCCCGGCACCGGGGAGTTGACACGGTTACCTTCCTCACTCTCGACTTCCTCGACGCTCTTGCCCAGCGGTTTGTCGCCGTATCGGTTATCCGTCATGCCCGCAGTCTGGGTGAGTGCAGGAACATCCGGGTGAAGCGGGCCTGCACCTTTCCTTATGTTGGTTTTCCTGACGCCCGGCGCTCCTGCTCAGCTCTCGCTGTTTTCGCTGCTTTGCCCGGCATCGGGGCCAGCCTGCGCGCGGTCCCGGCGTTCCTGCGCCATCACGCTGTCGGTCAGCAGGGTGTCCGGGCTGACCACACCGGGATTGGTGCTGGTATTGCTTTTAGAGACGGCGGGAATCACGGCCACCGTTTCCTCTTCATGGCGGACCTGCTCGCCCGGCACCGGGGAATTGACGTGGTTGCTCTCCCCGCTCTCGATGTCCTCCACGCTTTTGCCCAGGGGTTTGCTGCCGTAGCGGTCCGGGGAATCGGTCATGCGGCCAGTCTGTGGGCCGGACCAGCGCAGCGGGTGAGGTGGGAGGTGACCTGTTCTTCATCTGCTCCGCTTCCGCAGACGCCTCTGATTTCGCAGATGCCCTGCCCCCTGCTGGCTGGGGTGTCGAGAGCGCACGACCCACGGCAGGCACGCCAAGTCGGTATGCTGAGCGCCAAGTACATAGCCGAGAACCTGCAAGACAGGGCGGTTCAGCCCGGACCCACCGCCCCACCCCCGAGGAGAGAACATGACCCAGAGTGCCCAGAGTGAACGTGCCCAGACGGCCCTGAAAACCAGTGGAATCACCGACGTGCCCCTGATGTCGCTGGAACGTGAGGACGCGCTGTTCGTCCTGACGGGCGATCTGCTGATCTACCAGGACGGCGGCGGCACGCGGCGCGTGACCCTGCGTGACCTGACCCGTATCCACAGCGATCAGGCTGGGCTGCTGCGGGTGGAAACCCCCGCCGGAACGGCCCTGACCGCCAGCCTGCTGGGCTTCGACGTGGCCCAGGTCCAGACCTTCTTCAAGGGCGTGCGCAGCGCCACCGCCCGCGCCAAGGACCTGCCGGATTCGCCCACGCCCACCCCTGGCGGGGCCAAGACTTTCGGGTCCGCGCCCGCAGTAGCAGATGGGGCAGTTGCAGGTGGGGCAGTGGCAGATGGTGAGGCCAAGGCCCAGAACACCCAGGCGCACACCGATTCCGCAGCCACCGTTTCAGACGCCACGGTTCCAGAAATGGCCGGGATGCCCGCAGCTTCCGGCAGCCCGGATGCAGGCCCCCAGACCGGGGAGTCCGCGAAGGCCAGCGCCCCGGCCAGTTCTTCCCCCGACATGCAGGGTGCAGCGCCCGAGCAGGACAAGGCTCCAGAAGACAGCAAGACCCAGACTCCAGCGGCTGCCGGATCTACCCTGAGCGCTAGCCCCGCGACGGCTGGCGCGGCCACGCCTACGCTTCCCCCAACTGCGTCCTCCGAATCCACGAAGACTGGCGGCAGCGCCGAGAATCCAGTGGTCATCTCGTCGTCGAGCTTCTCGCCGAATGTCAGCAAGCCGGGGCTGGGTGCAGTGGTTGCAGCAAAAGTGGAAGCTGTCAGGTCTGACATCACCAAGCCCGGTACGGCCAAACCCGAGACATCCAAAGCCGATGTATCCAGAGTTGGCGCACCTCAGGCCGAGCTGTCCAAACCAGAACTCCGCAAGGGCCAGACCGCCGCGCCTCTCTCTGACATTCCAGCAGACCAGGCTGCCTCCAGAATCGAGCTGCCCAACCGTCCCATTCCGCGCAGCGCTGTGGCGGTTCCCGGCAACACTGCCCCCGACAGCCCGAAGCCTGAACTTCAGGCCGTTTCTGATCCCATGCCCACCGCTGCGCCGCCCGTGACCGCCCTGTCGAAGGTGGCGGCAGCCACGGCGCTGGCGCGGCAGGCGGGCACCGTGGAAGGTCTGGCCGGGCGGCTGAAGCTGCTGGGCGCGGTGCTGTTCGTGGCCGCGCTGGCGCTGGCCTTCTTCCAGTTCACGGGCGATCAGGCGCTGGCCGGAATCTGGACCCTGCTGTCGGGCGGCGTGGGCGCTATTGCGCTATTGGCGCTGGGTGAACTGTCGGCCCTGCTGGCGCTGATGGCCCGCGTGCCCGGCCCGGCGCGGACCACTGCCCATGACGGCTGAGACCCACAGCACCGGACCCCACACCGACGCCCAGCGGGACGCCCGCGAACTGCTGATCGGGGCCGTCTCCATCGCGTCCCTGTCCGGGCAGGAAGCGGAGGTGGCCGGATTTCTGCGCGACTGGATGGAGGCGCGCGGCTTCGCGGCCCAGGTGGACGGGGCGGGCAACGCCGTGGGAGCGCGCGGCAACGGTCCCTTTACCGTGGCCTTGCTGGGCCACATGGACACCGTGCCGGGCGACATTCCGGTGCGGGTGGACGGTGACGGCGTGCTGCATGGGCGCGGCAGCGTGGACGCCAAGGGTTCGCTGTGTACCTTCATGGCGGCGGTGGCGGCGCTGCCTCCGCAGGCCCTGGACCACGTCCGTTTCGTGGTGATCGGCGCAACCGAGGAAGAGGCCCCCAGCAGCCGGGGCGCGCGGCACATCCGGGAGGTGCTACACCCCGACGCCGTGCTGATCGGCGAACCCAGCGGCTGGGAAGGCCTGACGCTGGGCTACAAGGGCCGACTGGTGGCGCAGGTCCGCGCCGAAAAGGACAACTTCCACACGGCGGGAGAGGGCAGCAGCGCCGCCGACGATCTGACCGAGGCGTGGTTTCGTGTGCGTGCCTGGGCCGCAGCCAGCGCCAGTGATCAGGGTGCCGGGGGCGTGGGCATCTTCGACTCCGTGCAGGCCACCATCCAGGGCATCGGCTCAGCGGGCGACGGCCTGACCCAGCGGGCCGAGGCGACGTTCGGCCTGCGTCTGCCGCCGCGCCTCTCGCCACAGGACGCGCAGGCACAGATTCTGGAGCTGCTGGGCGATCTTGTCAGCGTGTCCGTGACCTTTGTCGGCCATGAAACCGCTGTGCGCTACCCCAAGGACAATGCCCTGACCCGTGCCATGCGTGTGGCTATTCGTGCCCACGGCGGCACCCCGGTCTTCAAGGTCAAGACGGGCACCAGCGACATGAACGTGGTGGCCGCCCACTGGCCGGTGCCCACGCTGGCCTACGGCCCCGGTGACAGCGCGCTGGACCACACCCCCGACGAACGGCTGGATCTGGCCGAATATGACCGCGCCGTGCTGATCCTGACCGACGCGCTCACGCGGCTGGCAGCCTCGGTTTCGCAGAAGAGTCATACGGACTCCGATTGAAAAGTGTTGGAAACACCTGGAAATCCGGACGGAGTGAGTGGGAGAAAAACGGGTTCCGGGCATGGAGTGAAGGAATCGGCGCTGTCCCGATTTCTGCACGAAATAGACGGAACCCGTATCAGTTATAGCAATAAAGAGAAACGGGCAAGCGCGAAATGCGCCGCAATGGCCCTCCGGGGCGTGCGCTACGCTTGCCCACATGATTCGCGTCCTGCCCCCCGAAGTCGCCCGGCTGATCGCGGCGGGCGAGGTGGTCTCGCGCCCGCTGGACGTGGTGCGCGAACTGGTGGACAACGCGCTGGACGCCGGGGCGAGCCGCATTGAGATCGAGCTGGAGGGCGGCGGCCTCTCGCTCGTGCGGGTGCGTGACAACGGGGGCGGCATCGGTGCGGACAGCGTGGAACTGGCGGCAGTGCGCCACGCCACCAGCAAGCTGGAACCCGTGGCCGGGGCGGTGGAACGCGTGACCACGCTGGGCTTCCGGGGCGAGGCGCTGTGGGCGGCGGCACAGGCCGGGGAACTGCACCTGATCACCCGCCCGGCGGGTCAGGTGGGGGCCTCGGAGGTCTGGGCGCAGGGCGAGGACGTGCGGGTGGGCCGCGCCGCTGCCCCGGCAGGCACCACGGTCATGGTGCGCGGCCTCTTTTCCCGCCTGCCTGCCCGCCTGCGGACCCAGGCTGCCCCAGCCGCCGAGGTGCGCGAGATCACCGCGCTGGTGGGCCGTTACGTGCTGCACCATTCGGGCCTGCACTGGCGGCTGAGCGTGGACGGCGATCCCAAACTCACCCACGCCCCTGCCGATCACCGGGGCGCGGTGGCGAGCGTGTACGGCCCGCTGAATGCCAACCGGGTCCTGAAAGTGGAATCGGCTGGGGACGGGGTGGGTGTCCTGGGCGTCGTCTCGCGCCCGGAGCTGACGCGGGTGCGGCGGGACCGGATGCACTTCAGTGTCAATGGGCGGCCCATCCTCGCGCCGCCAGAGCTGGAAAAGGCGGTGATCGACGGGTATGCCGAGCTGCTGCCCGCCGGGGCCGCGCCGCTTTGCGTGCTGGACATCACCGTTGCGCCGGGGGATCACAATCCCAATGTCCACCCCGCCAAGCAGGTGGTGGCCCTGGCCGATCTGAGCGGCGTGGCCGCGCGGGTGCGGGAAGCGGTGGCGGCAGCCCTGGCACAGCACCCGCTGGCCCGCGCCGCGCCTGCCCTGATCGCCCCGCCCGAACCCTCCGAATCGCCGCGAAACGGCTCTTTCCCCGAACTGACGCTGGTGGGCATCTATCAGGAGCTGTACCTGCTGGCCCAGGGCGAGGGTGACCTGTGGGTGGTGGATGCCCACGCCGCCCACGAACGCGCGCTGTACGAGCGGCTCACGCGCGAACTCCTGACGGCCCCGCCCGTGGAGCTGCCCGAGCCGGAACTGCTGCACCTGACCGCTCAGCAGTTGGCAGCGCTGGATGAACGCCACGAGGAACTGCGCGGCTGGGGCCTGGAAATCGAGGACTTCGGCGCGGGGCTGGCAAGATTGCGAACCCTGCCCGCCGCGCTGGCCGCCCTGAAAATCCCCCGCCTGCACGAGCAGATCGTAGAGGGTGCCCTGGGGGGTGGCCCCGATCCGCGCCGCGACGTGCTGGCGAATCTGGCGTGTGCGCCTGCCCTCAAGGCCGGAATGCTGGATCACGGGCGCGGTGAGCTGGTGCTGGCTGCTCTGGCCGACTGCGAACACCCGTGGGCCTGCCCCCACGGACGCCCCACCACCCTGCGCCTCTCGGAGCGCGATCTGGCGCACGCCTTCGGGCGGCGGGGAGTGCGGGACGTGGCACGGGGACGGGACGCCGAGAAGAAAGTGGTGCCGAAAGAAACCCAGCGGAATTGAGCAAAAAAGAAGGGGCGCAGTGAAAATTCACGCGCCCCTTCTCCCTCTAACATGCCCTTAAAGTGGCTGTGTCAGCCGCCGGGCCGCCCCGATATACATCCGTGTGCCGTGGTCCAGCGCGCGTTCGTCGATGTCGAATCTGGGGTGGTGGTGCGGGGCATAATCCGGGCCGCCCGCGCCGATCAGCACGAAGGTTCCGGGGGCCACCGTCATGTAGGCGCTGAAATCCTCGCTGCCCATCAATGGCTGGCCCTCGGTGACCGTCACCGTGTCGCCAAACGTTTCCTGGGCCACCTCGCGCAGAATCGCGGTGGTGGCCGCGTCGTTGATGGTGGCGCGGTAGCCGTTCTGATAGCTGAAGGTGTAGGTGGCCCCGAACGCCTCGGTGATGCCCTGCACGATCTTTTCCATGCGCTGTGGCATCAGCTTTCGCAGTTCGGGGTCAAAGGTCCGCACCGTGCCGTTCAGCGTGGCCGTGTCGGGAATGATGTTGTGGGCGGTGCCAGAGTGAATCTGGGTGACGCTCAGGACGGCGGGCACAATCGGATCGAGCTGGCGCGAGATCACGCTCTGAAAGGCCAGCACGATCTGCGCGGCGATCACCACCGGGTCCACCGTCTGGTGCGGCTGCGCGCCGTGGCCCCCTTTGCCCTGAATCACGATGTCGAAGCCGTCCGGCGAGGCCATCAGCGGCCCCTCGCGCAGCATGATCACCCCGGCAGGAATGGGACTCATGACGTGTTCGCCCATCACCACGTCCACCCCCGCCAGCGCGCCGCTGTCCACGATCTGCTGTGCGCCGCCTGGGAAATGTTCCTCGGCGTGCTGGAAGATGAACCGCACTTCGCCGCAGAGCTTCTCTGGCTGCCCCGACAGCACCTTGGCTGCGCCCAGCAGCATGGCCGTGTGCGCGTCATGGCCGCAGGCGTGCATGACGCCCTCGCGCTTGCTGGCAAACGGCAGCCCGGTTTCCTCGGTGATGGGCAGCGCGTCCATGTCGGCCCGCAGCAGGACCGTGCGCCCCGGCCCCGCCCCACCTTTCAGCGTCGCCAGCACGCTGGTGGGCGTGGGCCGCGTGACCGTCAGGTTGGGGAGTTTACTGAGCTGGCCTTCCACGAAATCGGCGGTCTCGTTCTCGTGAAACGACAGTTCCGGGTTCTCGTGCAGGTAGCGACGCCACTGGATCACCTGCTGCTGCAATGCGTAATCCTCGATGCTGGCCTGTGTGGGCTGACGGATGCTCTGGGTCATGGAAAACCTCGTGGGGTGACTCTGAGAGGCGAAGGGGTGACGTGAAAGACCATTCGCGTCACCCCACAGAACTTTAGGTGGCAGAGCTTTTTAGCGGTTTGACGGTTAGACCGTTTGACCCCTCACTTCTTGCCGTCAATCGTGATGTCCTCGAAGGGCAGCAGGCTGGACGGTCCCGGCTGCCAGCCCTTGACGTAGGTGCGGATGGCCGCCAGTGGGCGTGAATGCACGATGGGCAACCGGACGTTGGCGTCGTAGGTGATCTGGTGAATCTGGGCATAGGCCTTGGCCTGGGCTGCGCGGGTGCTGGCGGCGGCGGCAATGCGGAGCTGATCAAAGATCTTCTGGCTGCCGTAATTGTTGTCCGCCGTGGCTTCCTCGCCGTAGTAGGTGTTGTAGAAGTTATACGGGCTGGCATATGGCCCCGTCCAGCCGATCATGTACATGTCAAAACCGGGGGCCTTGTTGCGGTCATCCAGGTACTTGGCCCAGTCCTCGGTCTTCAGGGTGGCCCTGATGCCAATGGCGGCCAGATCGGCGGCCATTGCCTCGGCAATCGGCTTGGGCGTGGGGAAGTAGGGGCGGGACACCGGCATATACCACAGGTCCAGGGTGAAGCCGTTCGGGTAGCCCGCGTCGGCCAGCAGTTTCTTGGCGGCTGCCGGGTCAAATTTGTAATCGGCGGGAACGGACGGGCTGTTGGCCCACTTCAGTGCCGGGGGCAGGAAGTTGGCATCGGTCACGCCCAAATCGCCCCAGAACGCATCCACGATGGCCTTTTTGTTGATCGCCATGCTGATCGCCTGCCGCACCTTGTCGTTTTTCAGGTACTTGTTGCCCAGGTTCAGGCTCAGCATGCCCACGTTGAACGACGGCACCAGCACCGCTGCCAGGTTCTTGTCGGCCTTGATCGAGCTGAGTTGTTCGGGGTTCAGATCGGTGGTGAAGTCAATCGTTCCGGCCTTGAGTTCGTTCAGGCGGGTGCTGGGGTCTTTCAGGAAACGCAGCACCAGCGCGTCGTATTTGGCCTTGTTTCCCCAGTACGCCTTGTTTGGGATCAAGTTGATGCGGTCTCCGGTCTTCCACTCCTGCATGATGAACGGCCCAGTCCCCACCGGCAGCGCGGCGGGCGTGCCGTATTTGGTCCCGGCCTTCTTGATGGCCGCCGGGCTGGCAATGCCAAAGAAGCTGGTTGCCATCGTTTCGGGAAGCTGCGCATAGCCGCGCGTCATGGTGAAGATCACCTTGCTCTGTCCATCTGCCCGCACGCTTTTCAGGATGGTCCCGGCGTCGCCTTTAAAGCCGCCGAAGATGAACTGCCAGGAGGTAAAGGACTTGCCCAGTTCCTTTGCGCCGCCGGGGGCTGCCGGGTCCCACCAGCGGTTGACGTTGTACACCACCGCGTCGGCATTGAAGGGCGTGCCGTCGGTGAACTTGACTCCGGGCCGCAGGTAAAAGGTCCACTCGGTGGAATCGGCATTGGTGGTCCACTTGAGGGCCAGACTGGGCGAGATGTCGCTGGTGCCGTTCTTGAAGCGCACCAGGCCGTCGTAGACCATCATCTGTGGGGTGGCCGAGTTGCCGTCGGTGATGGTGCCGGAATCCAGCGAGACGGGTTCGCCGCCCGCGCCGTAGACCAGGGTGGCCGCGCTTGCCGAGGTGCCGTAAGACGCTGCGCCCAGCAGGGCCAGGGAAAGAAAAAGGGTACGCCGCATAGAAGCCTCCTGAAGCTGGAAAAAAGGGAAAGGCGTGATCGGGGCCGGGCTGGATTGTCGAAGCTGCTGTGAGGCTAGGGACTGCGGAGGACAAAGTCAAACCCGTTGCCCAGACCGCGTGTCTGCCCCGGCCTTGCCGGGGTGCTGTCAGACGCTTCTTGCTACGCTGTGGACCGGAGACTCCTGCATGCCCATTAAATTCGGAACGGACGGCTGGCGCGACATCATCGCCGATGAATTCACCTACGACAACGTGCGGCATGTGGCGCGTGCCCATGCCCAGGTTCTCAGTCAGGCAGGCGGCAGTTCGGTGGTTGTGGGCTTCGACACCCGTTTTCAGGGCGCGAATTTTGCCCGCGTGGTGGCCGAAACGATGGCCGAACAGGGGCTGGACGTGTGGCTGGCTGCCGAGTATCTGCCCACCCCAGCCCTGTCCTTTGCCGTCGTCCATCACGTTGCGGCAGGGGGTGTGATGGTCACGGCCAGCCACAACCCGCCTGCCTACAGCGGCTACAAGCTCAAGGGCAGCTACGGCGGCAGCGCCACCCCGAGCATCGTGGCCCAGGTGGAGGCCGCCCTGAACGCGCCCGAAGCCTACAGCGGCCCGCGCGGCACGGTGCGTCCCCTGGAGATCCGGCAGGCGTATTACGAGCAACTGGACCGGCAACTCGATCTGGACGTGCTGCGCGCCTACCGGGGCCGCGTCATTCACGATCCGATGGGCGGCGCGGCCTGTGGCTGGCTGACCGGGTACGCCGAACACGCCGGATTGCAGCTCGATCTGACGGAACTACACGGACGCCCCGATCCGCTGTTTCACGGCGTCAACCCGGAACCCGTGCCGCAGAGTCTGGGCGAGTTGATGGGCTTGCTGGCCGAAGAATCCGGGCCGACGCTGGGCGTGGTGACCGATGGCGACGCGGACCGGGTGGGTGCGGTCACAGCGGGGGGGCACTTCTTCAACAGCCATCAAATCTTCGCCGTGCTGACCGCGCATCTGTACCGTGTACGCGGTCTGCGCGGGCGTGTGGTCAAAACGGTGTCGGGCAGCCGCGTGATCGAGTTGCTGGCGCAGAAGCTGGGGCTGGAAGTGCTGGAAACCCCGGTGGGTTTCAAGTACATCACCGACGCTTTTCTGGAGGGGCAGGACGACGAATCGAAAGCCGTGCTGATCGGCGGCGAGGAATCCGGCGGCCTGTCCTCACGCGGGCACATCCCGGAGCGCGACGGCCTGCTGAACAGCCTGCTGATGATCGAGGCGATGGCGGCGAGTGGTAAAAGTCTGCACCAATTGTTTGCCGATATTGAGAAGGAAGTGGGCTTCCGGCATCACTATGACCGCGCCGATCTGCACCTGAGTGACCAGTTCGATAAGGCCGCGCTGCTGGCCGCTGCCCAGAACTTTAAGGAAGTGGCGGGCCATGCCGTGGAGGGCGTCAACACACGCGACGGCGTGAAGCTGACGCTGGCGGGCGGAGACTCGGCCATGTTCCGCGCTTCCGGCACCGAGCCGGTGGTGCGCGTTTATGTTGAGGCCCAGAGCGAGGCCGATCTGCGCGCCATTCTGGATGAGGCCACCCGGCGCGTGTACGGGTACGATCCGGGACATCAATCTGGCTGAACTTTCAGTCTGGCAGGCTGGACCGCAGCATCTGAAAGTTGCCGGAAAGCTGATATGTGCCCACAGCGGCGGGCAGCAGCAGCGACTCGAACTGGCCCAGTCGCCGGGTTTCTCCCCCGGCCTCCACCTGCGCCTCGCCCACAGTGACGGTCAGAACGTGGAAAGTCTGCCCGGCAGTATCGCCCGTCAGCTTGCTTCCTTTGCTGTTCAGCCGCTCCAGCAAGAAGTAGCCGCAGCGGGTCAGCTCCTGAACGGCGTCCCCGGCGGGGGGGAGGGCAGCGGCGGGCGCGGGCCAGGGGCGGGACACTTCCGCGCTCTTTTCGAGGTGCAGGGTGCGGCCAGCGGCGGCGGGCCGGTCCCAGTCGTAGATGCGGTAGGTCAGGTCGCTGGTCTGCTGGACCTCGTACAGAAAGACCCCTGGCCCCAGCGCATGCACGGTTCCGGCGGGAATCATGAAGGTGTTCCCGGCCTGAACGGGGGTGTAGGCGACGTGGTCCATGACCTTCCCGTCCAGAATCGCCTCACTCAAGTCGTCCTGAGTTGTATCTGGCTTGATGCCCGCGATGATCTGCGCGCCCGTGTCTGCCTCCAGCACCTGCCACGCCTCGGTTTTGCCCAAGTGGCCCTCGCCTTCCAGCATGCGGGCCTGTGCGTCATCGGGGTGGACCTGCACGCTCAGCCAGTCGGCGCAGTCCAGCAATTTGATCAGCAGCGGAAAGCGGGTGCTGGAAGCGCGCGTGCCCAGCAACTCTGCCGGAAACTGCTTCGTCAGTTCGGCTAGCGTCTGCCCGGCGTGGGGGCCGCCCGACACATGGTTGTCCTCGCCGATCACCCACGCCTCGCCAATGGGCTTGCTGTGGTCGCCGCCTTCCGGGATCAGCCGGGTGCCGCCCCACACGCGTTCAACCAGTTTGGATTCCAGCGGCAGGGGAGATGAGAGGGTGTGGGGCATGCCCACATCATAGAAGAGGGGCAGACCGTGATCTGGTCTGCCCCTCTTCTGATGTTGCCCAACTTACATGTGCAGCGCGCGTCCGCCTGCCGCCAGCGCCGCTTCTTTGACCACTTCGCTGAGGGTGGGGTGTGCGTGGATGGTGCGGGCCAGGTCCTCGGAGGAGCCGCCGAATTCCATGATCGCCACGGTTTCGCCAATCAGTTCCGACACGTTAGGGCCTACCATGTGGACGCCCAGCAGCTTGTCGGTGTCGGCGTCGGCCACCACTTTGACAAATCCGCGCGGATCGCCGTGGCCCAGCGCGCGTCCGTTGGCGCTGAAGGGGAACTGTCCGGTCTTGACGTTGTGGCCCGCGCCTTTTGCGGCTTTCTCGGTCAGGCCCGCCCAGGCGATTTCGGGCGAGGTATAGATCACCCAGGGAATCACGTCGTAATTGACGTGTCCGGCCTGACCCGCCAGTTGCTCGGCCAGCGCCACGCCCTCTTCCTCGGCCTTGTGGGCCAGCATCGCGCCGCCGATCACGTCACCGATGGCGTAGATACCCTTCAGGTTGGTGCGATAATGGCTGTCCACCTTGACGTAGCCGCGCTCGTCCAGCCCCAGCCCCACGGCGTCCGCGCCCAGGCCCGAGGTGTGTGGCACGCGCCCAATGGACACGATCAACTTGTCGAACTGCGCCGTGACTTCCTGCTCTTTTTCGGTGTAGGTCACGCTGACGCCCATATCAGACTGCTCCACTTTGGTGATGTTGACGCTGAAGTGGAAGTCCAGCCCCTGCTTCTTGAACTGTTTGAGGGATTCCTTGGCAACCGCATCATCGGCGGCCAGCAGGAAACCGGGCAGGGCTTCCAGAATGGTGACCTCCGCGCCCAAGCGACGCCACACGCTGCCCAGCTCCACGCCGATGACGCCCGCGCCGATCACGCCCAGTTTCTGGGGAACCTCGGTAAAGGCCAGCGCGCCGCTGTTCTCCACCACATGCCCGCCAAAGGGAGCCAGCGGCAGTTCGCGGGGGCTGCTGCCCGTCGCCACGATCACGTTCTTGGCCTTGACCTCGGTTCCGGCGGCGTCCACGATCCACTCGTCGCCGTCGGGGCGGACCAGCTTGCCCAGGCCCGAAATCGAGGTGATCTTGTTCTTCTTGAACAGGTAGGCGATGCCGCCCGTCAGCTTGTCCACCACGCCCGTCTTGCGCGACAGCATCTTGCCCAGGTCCATCTTCAGGCCGTCCACCATGATGCCGTGATCGGCCACGTCATGCGCGATCATCTCGAACTTCTCGCTGCTGTCCAGCATGGCCTTGCTGGGAATGCAGCCCACGTTCAGGCAGGTGCCGCCCAGACTGGGTTTGCCGTCCCGCGTAAAATCGTCCACGCAGGCGGTCTTGAAGCCCAACTGGGCGGCGCGAATGGCGGCCACGTACCCCGCCGGGCCGCCGCCGATGACCAACACATCATAGGAATCCATATCGCCCCTGAGCGTATCACTGCGGGCGAAAACGGATGGTGGCGCGTCCCGGCGCTGGAGTCTCTGGGCTGGAGACAGAGGCGCTGATCCGCCATATTGGGGGTCATGAACCCTGCTTTTGATCTGGACTACACGCTGGACGTCCTCGTGCGCCTACTGGACACTCCCAGCCCCACCGGATTTACGGAAGCTGCCGTTGCGCTGATCGAAAAGGAAGTGGCGGCGCTGAGACTCACGCCCACGCGAACCCGCAAGGGCGCACTGACCTGGGAAGTTCCTGGCAGCGGTGATGGACACGTCACCTTCAGCGGCCACACCGACACTCTGGGGGCGATGGTCAAGGGCATCAAGCCCAACGGGCGGTTGCTGCTGTCCATGCTGGGCGGCTACGACTGGGCCACCGTGGAAGGTGAGGACGTGCGGGTGCATACCCAGAGCGGGCGCGTGATTACGGGAACAGTGGTCAACATCCGCCAGAGTACCCACGTCCACGGTGCGGCCCTGCGTGACCTGAAGCGCGAGGCCGCCGTGATGGAAGTCCGGCTGGACGAGCGTACGGAGAGCGCGGCCGAGACTCGCACCCTGGGCATCGGCGTGGGTGATTTCGTCAGTTATGACGCTCGGCCCCGCGTGACTGCCGCCGGGTACATCAAATCCCGTCACCTGGACAACAAGGCAGCGGTGGCAATTTTCCTGGCCGTCACGAAGGAACTGGTCAAGACTCCGCCTGCCAGAACGGTGGCCTTTCACGTCACCACCTACGAGGAAGTCGGCCACGGCGCGGCCACGGGCATCCCGCCCCACACCGATGAACTGATCGCGGTGGATATGGCGGCGGTGGGAAGCGGCCAGACCAGCAGCGAACACTGCGTCACGTTGTGCGTGGCGGACAGCGGTGGTCCCTACGATCACGCACTGGGCAACCGTTTGCGGGCGGCGGCGGCCTCTGCGAACCTGGACCTGCGGGTGGATTTGTATCCCTTCTATTCCTCGGATGGCACGGCGGCGTGGCGGGCGGGTGGCGACTACCCGGTGGCGCTGATCGGCCCCGGCGTGGACGCCAGCCACTCCTACGAGCGGATGCACACCGACGCCCTGCGCGACACGACGGCGCTGATGCTGGCGTATCTGGGAAGAGAAGAATAAAACCGAACCCGGAAGATCACCGCCTGCTGGCGCTGTGGGCAGCGGTGTGCGCGGAGCATGTGCTGGACATTTTCGAGGCCCACCGTCCGCAGGACGACCGCCCCCGGAAAGCGGTGGAGGCTGTGCGGACCTGGGTGCAGGGCGATCTGGGCGTGAGCGTGGTGCGGGCTGCTGCCTTTGCCGCCCATGCGGCGGCACGTGATGCCCCGACACCTGCGGCTACCTCGGCGGCCCGCGCCGCTGGACATGCCGCTGCCACCGCGCATGTCGTGACGCACGCGCCGCACGCGGCTAGATACGCGCGGGCTGCGGCTTCGGATGTGGAGGCGGAACTCGAATGGCAACGGCAACAGCTTCCAGAGCGGCTGTGCGCCTTTGCGTTCGGCTGAGAGAGAAAAAACTCTTCAGTCGGCTTTGCAGCCAGCTCCCCTCTCTACGAGCTGTACCAGTCAAAAGGGAGCCAAGGAGCGCAGAAGATCGTGTTGGTCGAGAAATATCCTGCCTCCCTTCTGAGGGGAGGTGGCCCGAAGGGACGGAGGGGTCAAACCGCAAGCAGCCACCCCACACCTGGGTCAGCAAACTCTCTCTTCCTCAACCTGCAATGAAGCCACAGGCACATTTACATTCCCCCATTCGTCCGCGTAAGCTGGACGAGTGCTGTCCCTCCAAAAAGCGGCGAACATCCTGTCGGCCTTCAGCGCCGAGCAGCCCGAGTGGGGTGTGCGCGCTCTGGCCGCGCATCTGGGCATTCCACGCGCCACGGCGCACGCGTATCTGGCGGGCCTGACCGGGGCGGGCTTCCTGCGCCGCACCCCTGCTGGCAAGTACCGCCTGTCGTGGCATCTGGCCGAGATGGGCGCGCAACTTACGGCCTCCTTGCCGTGGTTTCCCGATGCCCGCTCATTGATCACCCGGCTGGCGCTGGAGGTGCGCTGCGTGGCCTTTCTGTGCATTCTGGAAGGTGAGGAAGTGGTGGCCGCCATCCGCGAACGCCACCCGGACGCCGATATCGATCTGCCGCTGGACATCTACCTGCCCGCCACCTCTACGGCCAGCGGCAAGATCCTGTACGCCCATGCCGATATCACACCCAAAACATTTGCCACCTGCACCCAGAGCAGCATCACCACGCTGGATGAGTGGCATACCGAGGTGGCGCGTGTTCAGCGTCTGGGCTATGCCTATAGCATCGAGGAATGGATTCCGGGGCAATGCACCCTGGGCGTGCCGTACCACTACGCAGGCGCGCTGGTGGCGGCCATCGGCGTGCAGATGAGCGCCGAACGCTACCTGCGCGAGGAAAGGACCGTGCGCGAGCGGGTGCTGGACATCGTGCGCGAGGCCGAGGGCCTGGGTTGAATGGGAGGGGGTAAGTGGGAGACTGAACCGGGTTGAAGACTGAACCGGGTCGCAAATTGTGCCCACAACCGCAGGGAAGCCGCTAAACTCGGCAGGCAGCCAAACGGGCGTTAGGGAAGGGGCAACACCCCTCACTTCTGACCCGTCACGATGAACAGGCGCAATCCATTTCAGCAGACCCGCCGCAGCAGACCCGATTGTCACGATCATAAGGAGGGGCCATGAACCCAGACGACCTGAAACAGATGCTCGATGCCCTCAAAGCCGCCGATGTCCGCGAATTCAGCCTTCAGACCGGCAGCTTTTCGCTGGACCTCAAGCGCGGCCCGCAGGCTGGAGGTGGAGGCACCTTCGCACCCAGCGCTCCCCAGGCCCAGCCCACTTTTGAAACCGCTTTTGACAGTGCGCCGACTGCCCCGGCCTCCACTTCTGCCCCAGCGTCAGAGGCCACTCCGGCTGCGCCCGCTGCCAGCGCGCCAGCAGCCTTGGCTGCCGCCAGCGGCGCACCAGTCAAAGCGCCCATCGTCGGCACCTTCTACGCCAGCAGCAGCCCGGACGCCGCGCCCTACGTCAAGGTGGGCGACACCGTGACTGCCGGGCAGATCCTGTGCATCATCGAGGCCATGAAGCTGATGAACGAGATCGAGGCCGAGGCGGGCGGCGTGGTGCGCGAGATTCTGGTCAAGAACGCCGAGCCGGTGGAATACGGCCAGACCCTGTTCCTGATCGAGTAGGAGGTTCTGGTTTTTTGCTCCTCCCTCCTTGTGGGGGAGGCTGGGAGGGGGGAAACGGGCATGGCGTGCCAGAGCTGCGTTTTGCCTCGCTCCCCGGAATTTTGAGTCAGTGATGTGAGCCAGTGATGTCAGAACCAGTAATAAAGGCGGGTTGAGACGTGTTCAAGAAAATTTTAATCGCCAACCGGGGCGAGATCGCCCTGCGGATCATCCGCACGGCCCGCGAACTGGGCGTCAAGACCGTGGTGGTCTACTCCACCGCCGACGAGAAGAGCCTGCCCGTGCTGCTGGCCGACGAGTCGGTGTGCGTCGGGCCGCCTGCCAGCAACGCCTCTTATCTGAATATCCCCAACATTCTCCAGGCGGCCATCATGACCGGCGCGGAGGGCATTCACCCCGGCTACGGTTTCATGGCCGAGAACCCCGATTTTGCCGAGATGTGCCGCGAACATGGGCTGGTGTTCATCGGCCCCACGCCCGAGAGTATGCGAGCGCTGGGCAGCAAGGCGGGCGGACGCGAGATTGCCGCCAACTCCAACGTCCCCGTCGTGCCTGGAACCGGCATTCTGCCTGATCTGGACGCGGCTGTACTGGCCGCCAAGCAGATCGGCTACCCTGTTTTGCTCAAGGCCAGCGCGGGCGGCGGCGGGCGCGGCCAGAAGGTCATCCGCACGCAGGACGAGCTGAAGAAGGGCTTCGCGCAGGCGCAGGAAGAGGCGCGTCTGTACTTCAGCGATCCCGACCTGATCATGGAAAAGTTTCTGGAAGAATTCCGGCATGTGGAAGTGCAGGTCATGGGCGACGGCACCGGCCACGTCATCCACATCGGTGAGCGCGACTGTTCCATCCAGAGGCGCAACCAGAAACTGATTGAGGAAGCGCCCAGCACCCTGCCCGACAGCTTGCGGCAGGAAATTCTGGCGGCAGGCGTGCGTCTGGCGCAGCACGTCAACTACGCCGGGGCGGGCACGCTGGAATTCATCGTGGACCGCGACGGCAACTACTACTTCATGGAGATGAACACCCGGATTCAGGTGGAACACTGCGTCTCCGAGATGATCAGCGGCCTAGATCTAGTGCGGATGCAACTGGAAATCGCCAGCGGGCATGGCCTGAACATGAAGCAGGAGGACGTGGTGCTGCGCGGTCACGCCATCGAGTGCCGCCTGAACGCCGAGGACCCCGACAAGGATTTCCGTCCGGCAGCGGGCAAGATCGACGACGTGCATTTCGCGGGTGGCCCCGGCGTGCGTGTGGACAGCCACGTTTACACCGGCTACGTGATTCCGCCGCACTACGACAGCCTGATCGGCAAGCTGATCGTGCATCACGACAACCGCGCCGAGGCAATTGCCCGCATGAAACGCGCCCTGGAAGAAACCGTGATCCAGGGGCCGAAGACCACCATTCCGCTGTACATCAAGATCATGGACAACCCGTTCTACAAACGCGGCGCGGTCATGACCAACTTTTTGAAGACGCGGATGGACATGTGAGGGTCGGCATCGCCTGATCAAAACGGTGAAAAGCACCCGCATTGGCGCGGGTGCTTTTCAATTGCTGAACCCAGTTTGAAATCGTTAGCGTCCGATTACGGCTGATCGCGCATCGGGTCCACGGTCAGCACCGGGGCTTCGGCCACGGCTTTCACGCCGACTTCGAGCAGATCGTCCTTGCCCTGTGTCAGATCACGGATCTGCTGCTCGCCCTGAGCAAAGTTCTGATCGGGGGTGATGCGGGTGGGGTACGGCGTGCCGTCGGGCTTGGCGTAGTTCAGGATGGTCAGTTGCAGCGCGCCGTCGCCGGCTTCAAAGATGCGTGTAGCGGTGTTGCCCACCCCGGCGGTGGGGTCGCCAATGACCGGGCCGCGCCCGGCGTACTGGATTTCATAGGCGAAGAATTCACTGCATGAGGCGCTGCCGCCGTCCACCAGCACGGCCAGCGGCCCGGTCCATAGTTGCGGATTCTGAACGCTGGAGGCAATGCGTCCGTCGTCCAGAATGGTTCCCCGGCTGACCAGGGTGCGTCGGTTGCCATCCACGCTGCGGGCCACACGGGTTACGCTGGGCACGAAGGCACTGACGCCGCTGTCGCACTCGTACAGGCTGCCGCCGCCGTTGCCGCGCAGGTCCACGAGCATGCCCGAGGCCCCGCGCCGCTTTGCCTGCCCCACCAGATCATGGATCTTTTGCGCCACGCCGCCGCCCGATAGGAAGGTGGGAATCCGCAGCACGGCCACCTCGCCCGACGTGCCAGTGGTGGTGGTGCTGGCCGCGCCTGCTGGTGTGCTGGCAGGCACGTAATCGATGCGCGGCAGATCGCGCGTGCTGCTCTCGCGGGAGGTCAGGGTCAGGGTCAGGCCCACGCCCCGGCGGGTCAGGCCCAGCGCGGTGGGCACGCCTTTTTCCTTGGCCGCCTTGAGGCCCGCGAAGGTATAGGGCGCGTTGTCGATGCTCAGCAGCAGGTCGCCGCGTTGTAAGCCGCCTTCCTCGGCGGCGCTACCTGGCACGACTTCGGTGACCACGCGGCTCTCGCCGTCCAACTGGGCCAGTTTGACGCCAAATTGCAGGCGGTTGCCGCCGCTCTGGCTGGCCGAGAACTCCTTGAAATCCTCGGGCGTCTGAAAGAAGGTGTGTTCGTCGCCCAGCGCCGTGACCTCGGCCTGAATCACCGGGTACGCCTTGGCCTCGGCGCAGTTGGCGGGCGAGGAACTGCACACGGCGTCCAGCCGTTTCTGGTACTCGGCGGCCAGCGCCACGCGGTCCACCGTGGACAGTCCGCCGTAATTGTCTTCCAGCAGAGAGTTGACCTGGTTAAAGACGGTCTGCGCCGGAGAGGGCACGGTCTGCGCCCCGGTGCCGCTCAGCAGCAGGGCGCTGCCCAGCATCAGCACACGTCCCGCATGTGCCAGAAGAGGGCGGCCAGATCGGAGGCTGCCGGGAGTGACACGGCGCGGAGCGGAGGAGCGCGCGGTTGGTTTCATAACTGACCCCCATTCTGCTCCGAACAGATGGGAAAATGGTGGGCTAGAATTGCTGTAAAAGTCACGAAAGCCCGCACTGGCACGTTAAAAAGCGGGAATGGCTACAGTGGCGCTAGGGGGAGCTGGGGGGGATGACCAGAGCCAGCCTCTCACCCTCAGACGATTTACGCCACGGGCTGCTGCTGGTACAGCTCTACCACGCGGCGCAGGAATTTCAGGCCCGGCTCCAAGCTGCTGGTCTGCACCCATTCGTCCAGGCGGTGGGCGTTGCCGCCCCGGTACACCCCAATGGCGACAGCAGGCAGACCGTGCGGCGCGGCGGCGTTGGCGTCGGTGCTGCTGGCCGCCGTCCGCAGGTCCGTGCGGTTTTCACGGGCGGCCTCACGGATCAGGGGCATCAGGGCCGCGCTGTGCAGGTCGCCGCCGGGACGGTCTCCCACCTGCTCGATCCGTACGGTCACGCCTGCCTCGCGCGCCGCCGCATGCAGGGCCGAAACCGCGCGGCGATCCAGTTTGCCCAGGACATCGTGGTCCAGCGAGCGCAGATCAAGGAGCAACTCGGCGCTGGCCGCAATGGAATTGACGCTGGTGCCGCCCGAGGCCACCCCCACATTCAGGGTGGTGCGCGGTGCGGGCGGCAACGGCAGGGCATACAGCGCACTGATGGCCCGCCCGAGTGCGTGCAGGGCACTGGGAGACTGATCGCCCCAGGAATGCCCACCCGGCCCCAGGAAGGTGGCCCGGTAGCGCCGCACGCCTACCCCACGCGTGACCGCAATCCCCAGATACCCGTCCACCGCGATAAACGCCCCCAACTGCTCGCGGTGCTGAGAGATCAGGTATTTGCTGCCGCGCAGGTCCCCCAGTCCTTCCTCTCCCACGTTGGCCGCCAGCCACAGCGGACGGCGCAGCAGGCCCACCTGTCCGCGCAGGTCACGCAGCAGCGCCGTCAGCACGGCCAGACTGGCGCTGTTGTCGCCCACTCCCGGCCCGATCAATCGTCCGCCGTCCTCGCGCACGGTCACGTCGGTCCCGGCCTCGAACACGGTGTCCAGATGCGAGGCCAGCAGCAGCGCCGGGCGGCCCTCGGTGCCGGGGGGCACGATGCGGGTCAGCACGTTGCCCACCGCGTCGATGTCGCAGGGATAGCCCAGTTCCCGCCACAATTCCGCGATCAACTCGGCCCGTCGTCCTTCCGCGAATGTAGGTGCAGGCGTCTGCGCGATCCGCGCCAGGTAAGCAAGAGGCATCAGGCGCAATTCTAGCGGCTGACTGTACGGGCAATAGCACGGCAGCCGACAGGGGTTTAGGCAAGGCTAATAAATTCTGCCGTGGACATTCTGCCGCCGCTACAGCGCCCGCGTCTGGAAGACCATGACCTCGCTGCCCTTTTCTAATGGGCCACCCTGAAAACTGCCCGTCACGCGCGGCGACTCGAAGCCCGCGAAGCGCAGCAGCCACTCCACCTCGTAGCGCGTGTAATAGCGCTGGGTCAGCGTGTAATGCCGCCGGGTCAGCCGCCCGCCGTCATGCGTGGTGTCCACGGAATATTCGGTGGTGATGTGCTGCCGCAACTTGTCGTGGCGCTGCACCAGAAAAATGTCGGTGCGGCCACCGTCCGGCGCGTGTAGCGTTTCGCCCTCGTGCCGCACGGTGTTGGGCTTGCCGAAGCGCGGTAGATACAGATCAAAGGCGAACTGGCCCCCCGGCTCCAGATGCGCGTGCAGGTTTTGCAGTGCCCCGAGCTGCTCGTTCGGGGTGTACAGGTGCATCAGCGCGTTGAAAGGGGCGATGATCAGGCTGAATTTCTGCTCCAACTGGAAGGTCTGCATGTTCCCCTGCACCAGCTTCAGCGGCTGCCCACCCGCCGCCCGCTCCTGCGCCCGCTCGATCATGCGCGCGCTGGGTTCCAGTCCGGTCACGTCCACGCCGCGCCGCGCCAGATACGCGGTCACACGCCCGGTTCCGGCCCCCACCTCCAGCACCGGCCCCGCCGCCCGCTCGGCCACGCCCGCGTAAAAGTGCAGGTCGTCGCGGTACAGCTCGTACTGGTGGTCATACAGGTCGGCGAAGTCGTCGTAGTTCATGGGGAAGAGGGTAGTGGGTTTTGGGAAGTCAGGCTGTCCAGCCCTCAACCCTCAGTACAGCTTGTCCAGCACCTCGTCCTTCATCACGAAGCTGTTGTCCTTCGCCGGGAATTCGCGGGCGCGGACCTCGGCGGCGTATTTCTCAATCGCTTCTCGGGAAATCTGGCCCACCTCGGCGTAGCGTTTGGCAATCTTCTTCTCCTCGCCCTCGTAGACGCCCAGCAAGTCGTGGGTGACCAGCACCTGCCCGTCGCACCCCACGCCCGCGCCGATGCCGATGGTGGGAATGGTCAGTTTCTCGCTGATCAGTTTGGCGAGGCGGGCAGGAATCACTTCCAGCACCAGGGCAAAGGCCCCTGCCGCCTCCAGTTCCTGCGCGCCTTCCAGGGTGGCGCGGGCGCTGGCGTCGTCCTTGCCCTGCACCTTCAGGCCGCCCTGCGCGGTGGCGGTCTGGGGCATCAGGCCCACATGGCCCATCACGGGGATGCCGTTGCGGGTCAGGGTCTGCACCACAGCCAGAATTTCGGGCGAGGCTCCCTCCATCTTGATCGCGTCCGCCCCGGTTTCCTGAATGACGCGCACGGCGTTTCGCATGGCGTCCTGCACCCCGGTGTGGTACGTGCCGAAGGGCAAATCCACCACCATGAACGTATCCGGCGCACCCCGCCGCACGGCGCGGGCGTGGTGGATCATGTCGGCCAGCGTGACCGGGGCGGTGGAGTCGTAGCCCAGTACCACGTTGCCCAGACTGTCGCCCACCAGGATCAGGTCCACCCCGGCGGCCTCGGCATGTTTCCCGCCGGGGTAGTCGTAGGCGGTGACCATCACCAGCGGTTGCGGCGAGGTCTGAAGTTCGGGCAGGCTGCGCTTCATGAGGGCAGGGTAGCAGGGGAGACGTGTGGCCTGCCGCTTTCTGGCCCTTCGTGCCCTGCACGCGCCTACAATGCCCTTCATGAGTGACATTCTGAGCGGCTGGACCCCGGCCCCCGCAGGCTACAAACACGTCGTCAGCGTCAGCCTGGGCAGCAGCAAGCGTAACGCCCGCGAGGAAGTTCACCTGCTGGGTCAGCCGTTCATTCTGGAACGCATCGGCACCGACGCCGACGCGAAAAAAGCCGCCGAGCTGTTTGGAGCGCTGGACGGCAAGATAGATGCCTTCGGGCTGGGCGGCGCGGATTTGTATGTCATCGCGGACGGCAAGCGCTACCTGTTCAACAACGTTAAAAAGCTGATAGCGAACGCTAAACAAACCCCCGTGTTGGACGGCAGCGGCCTCAAGAACACCCTGGAGCGCGACGCGATTGCCCAGCTTGACCCGCTACTGAACTGGCGCACCCAGAAGGTGTTGATGGTCTCTGCTGTGGACCGTTTCGGCATGGCGGAGGCGCTGGCGCAGCACGGCGCGGACATCGTGTTCGGGGACGTGGTGTTCGGGCTGGGCATTGACCGCCCGTTGCGCTCGCTGGCGGCTTTGCGGAACGTGGCGAAGCTGGTGCTGCCGGTGATCACCAAGTTGCCGCAGGACTGGTTTTACCCCACGGGCGCGAAGCAAGAAAGCAGCGTGGAGGGCAAGGGCACCAAGTATTACGCCTGGGCCGACGTGATCGCCGGGGACACCCACTATGCCAAGCGTTACGCCCCGAAACATCTGGAGGGCAAGACCATCCTGACGCAGACCATTACCGAGGCAGACCGGGACTGGATGAAGGAGCGCGGGGTGGCGCGGCTGATCACCACGACGCCGCGCATGGGCAGCCGCAACTTTGCTACCAACGTGCTGGAAGCGTTCTTCGTGGCCCTGAGTGGGAAGAAAGAGGCGCTGAGTGAGGACGAGTATCTGAAGTACATCCGGGAAGTGGGGTTCAAGCCGGAAGTGAACGAGCTTTAGAGCGGTGGGTTTACTGGGGTAGCCCCAGCTTCCTACCCCAGGGGGGCAAGTGGAGCAGGTGTTGTGCTGGGCACGAGTTTATGGGCGTTATGGGCGGGAGTTGTTGGCGGCGTTTCTGGTCGGATGCCTGACTCCGTTACGCTGCGTGAGGGCCATCCGCTTCGCGCCCGACGGCTTTCGGCTGCCTTTTGCAGTGGGGTGGGCCAGATGAGTGGATTCGGTTTGGGATGCCTGGGCTTTGCGGCTAGGATGGCTCCTATGACCAACGGTGAGCGGTTGAACTGGAGAGCTGGCGTGCTGGCCGCCGTTCTGGCGCTGTCTGCCAGTCCGGTCCTGGCGCAGACGACGCCTGTCTCGCTGCCTAAGCCTCTGTTGAGTGGCACTACCTCCGGGCTGGGCTGGGGCATCTACGCGGGTGGATTGACCAATGCTGGATTGCAGGAGGAAGGCCAGGGCCTGCGCGTCAGTGTTCCAGCAGGGGCCAGTGTGCTGGGCACGCGCTACGACGCGGTAAAAAGAACTGCTCTGCTGACCTATCGGCTGCCAAAAGGACTGGACGCCCGCAGCGCCCTGGCCTTTGCCACCAACCAACTTCAGCTCCAGGGCTTCGACATCGGGGAACGCACCTTTCCCGACGCCAGCAGCGCCCGCGCCACCCTCAGCCGCGACGCGCAGAGCATCGAAGTGCACACCACACGGCAGGCCAATGGGGATATGCAGGTGTTGTACGTGTTTGGCGGCCCTCAGCCCTGATGGCCTAGCCAGTCCTGCCACTCTGGAAACTTTACCGACGCGCGTAAAAGCTGCATCAGCGCGGTGCCGGGGCGGGTGTACCACAGGTCTGTCTCGTGGCTCTCAGGAACGTAGGCGAGGCGGCGGGTGGCGTCCTCAAGCAGATACGCGAGCAGACGCAGCGTCGCGCCACCGTCCAGCACGGCTTCCTCGCGGTAGCCGCTCAGCAGTTCGGGGGCGGCCAGCGGCCCGGCGTAGGTCAGGTCCAGCACCGGGTCACCCCAGCCCGCGTCTCCCCAGTCGATCAGCGCCGTAACCGCGCCCGTGTCCGTGACCATCAGGTTTCCCGCATGCAGATCGTTGTGCAGGAAGACCGGGGTGGGAGGTGGGGCCGCAGCCAGCAGCCGGGAGACCGTTTCCGTAGCCCAGTTGGCCTCGGTCAGCCCCAACGTTTTGCTGTCGGTCACGCGGGCCAGGGTGCGGGGCAGGTTGGGCGGGGCGATAGGATTGAGCCTGCCTTGCGGATCGGGTGCGGCGGTCACGTTCCGGTGAAGCTGGGCCAGCTCACGCCCCGCCTCCCGGTAGGCGTGCAGCAGACGCGGATCGCCCTCGGCCCAGCCGTAACTTTCCAGACTGCGGCCCGGTGCGAAGGCGTAGACGGTGACGGGCGCGTCCACCACATCCCGGTCATCGTCGAAGATCAGCAGTTCCGGCGTCCTCACCCCGGCGTGAAAGGCGGCGGGTGCGGCCACGCTCTCGGTCAGGGCGTCTTTGGCATCGCCCGGCATGGGAATGCGGAGAACTATGGGCTGGCCGTTCAGGGCCGCGCGGTAGACCCGGTTGACGATACCGACGCTGGGCAGCCGTTCCAGCCAACCTTCCACTCCATACTTCTGCGACAAGGCGGCGAGTTCGGCAGGGGTCAGGTCAGGCAGGGCGGGCATCCCCCGCAGTCTGGTCTAAATCCCTCCGCGCCGCAGCGGCCACCCGGCGGATACACTTTCCCGCATGCAATCACTGGTGGACGCGATTCGTGAACAGGGTGTGATTCTGCCCGGCGGTTTTCTCAAGGTGGACGGTCTGGTCAACCATCAACTCCTGCCGGGCCTGACGCGTGAGATGGGCGTGCGTTTCGCAGAACTGTTCGCGCCCCTGAAACCCAACAAGGTCCTGACCATCGAGGTCAGCGGCATCGCCCCCGCAATCTCTGCCGCGATGGAACTGAACGTGCCGATGGTCTATGCCCGCAAGAAAAAGCCGCTGACCATGAAGGAACCTGCTTTTACCGCGTCGTCGGTCAGCCGCACCAAGGGCGGAAACGTGGACCTGTTCATCAGCAGCGAATTCCTGGGGCCGCAGGACCGCGTGGTCATCATCGACGATTTTCTGGCCTCCGGCGGCACCCTGCGCGCCCTGACCGGGATGATCGAACTCAGCGGCGCAACCCTGCTGGGCCTGGGCTGCGTGGTGGAAAAGCAATTTGAATCTGGGCGCGAATTTCTGGCCGATCTGGGCGTGCCGATCCATACCCTCGCCAACATCGTCCGCATGAGCGAACAGGACGGGATCGAGGTGGAGGTGGGCCGCTGAACCGGCGCAAGCATGAGGCCGCCTGAACCCTGCGCTCAGTCGCCCGGTCAGGCGGTTGCCTAAGCTGGCGCCATGACCCAGCCTGATCCCCGCTCCGCCCTGATTCCAGACCAGAGTGCCCGCATCAACGTGGCAACCTACAGCACCTATCCAGAGGCCCAGCGCGCCGTGGATTACCTGAGCGACGAGAAATTCCCGGTGGAGCGCACCGCCATTATCGGTGAGGGCCTCAAGACCATCGAGCAGGTCACGGGCCGCCTGGACTGGGGCCGCGCGGCGGGCCTGGGCTTTGGGCAGGGGCTGTTTATCGGGTTGTTCGTGGGCCTGATCTTTAACCTTCTGGGGCTGGGCGGCGGCAATCTGCTGTTCTCGGTGGCCTACGGCATGGTGCTGGGCGCAATTTTTGGGCTGGTCTGGGGTGTGGTGGGATATGCCCTCAGTGGTGGGCGGCGTGATTTCACATCCATTGGTGGGATGCGCGCCGACCACTACGTGATCGTGGCCGACGCCGAGGTGGCCGAGAAAGCCAAAGCGCTGCTGGCGAATCTGCCGCCGCGCTGAGTGGGCTGAAGACTTGAATCCACCCGGCCTAACGCCCGTTTGGATAGGATGCACCCCATGACACAACCCGGTATGGAGTTGCAGGAACTGATCGCCGAGATGGAGCAGCGGCGCGGCAAGGTGGAAGCGGGCGGCGGCAAAGCGCGTCAGCAAAAGCAGCGTGACGGCGGCAAACTGACCGCCCGTGAGCGCATAGATGCCCTGCTGGACCCCGGCAGCTTTCTGGAAATGGGAACCTTTGTGGAACACCGGGGTGGACGCCTGATGCAGGGGGTGGAAGCTCCGGGCGACGGCGTGGTCACTGGCAGCGGCACCATTGATGGGCGGCAGGTCTTCGTCTTCAGTCAGGATTTCACCGTACTGGGCGGCAGCCTGGGCAAGATGAACGCTGCCAAGGTCACCAAGATCATGGATCTGGCGGCCAAAACCGGCTGTCCGGTAATTGGCCTGAACGATTCGGCTGGGGCGCGGATTCAGGAAGGGGTGGATTCGCTGAGCGGTTACGGCGAGATCTTCTACCGCAACGCGATTTACTCGGGCGCGGTGCCGCAGATCAGCGCCATCCTCGGCCCCTGTGCGGGTGGCGCGGTGTATTCCCCGGCGCTGACCGACTTCATCCTGATGAGTGGCGGCAGCAGTTACATGTTCATCACCGGGCCGGAAGTGATCAAGAGCGTGACGCGCGAGGATGTGACCCTTGACCAGCTCGGCGGCGCGGACGTGCATACCCGCAAGAGCGGCGTGGCCCACCTGGAATACGACGGCGACGAGGCGGTGTTGGCGGGAATCCGTGACCTGCTGGGCTACCTGCCCCAGAACGCCCACGAGCAGCCCCCAGTGCGCCAGACGGGCGATCCGGTGACCCGCCGCAACGACAAACTGCTGGACATCGTGCTGCCCGATCAGCGCAAGCCCTACGCCATGCACGCGGTCATTCACGAACTGGTGGACGACGGCACGTTCCTGGAAATCCAGCCGAACTGGGCCAAGAATATTCTGGTGGGCTTCGCGCGGCTGGGCGGGCAGAGCGTGGGCATCGTCGCCAACAATCCGCGCGTGATGGCCGGGACGCTGAACATTGATGCCAGCGACAAGGCCGCCCGTTTTATCCGCACCTGCGACTGCTACAACGTCCCCATTCTGACCCTGGTGGACGTGACCGGATTTTTGCCGGGCGTGGCGCAGGAACACGCCGGAATCATCCGCCACGGCGCGAAGATGCTGTACGCCTACGCCGAGGCCACCGTCCCCAAGATCACCCTGATCACGCGCAAAAGTTACGGCGGCGCGTACCTCGCCATGAACAGCCGCGACATGGGCGCGGACGTGGTGTATGCGTGGCCCACCGCCGCCGTCGCCGTGATGGGCGCGGAGGGGGCCGCCAACATCGTCTACCGCCGCGAGATCAACGCCAGCGAGAACCCGGAAGCCACCCGCGCCGAGAAAATCGCCGACTACAAGGACGCGTTTGACAACCCGTATGTGGCTGCCAGCAAGGGCTACATAGACGACGTAATTCCGATGGAAGACACCCGCCAGCGCCTGATTCTGACCTTTGCCATGCTGCGCGACAAGGCCGAGGTCAGGCCGTACCGGAAGCACGGAAATATGCCGTTGTAGTAAACGGAGGCACTCAAAATCAGGATGCGGCTCTGGAACTCGGGGCTGCGTCCTGTTCTCTGATTTGCCACAACTCTGCCAGATACCCCGTCATAAACGAACGGCCAAGATCCCTCTTTCTTTCCACTGGCACGTTCTTTTCTAATTTCAGCGTGATCCGCCTGACAGAGCGTGATCTGGACTGGGTCTAGGTTAATCGGCATGACCTCATCCGACGCCAGCAAGAAAATCCTCGTCATCATGTCCAGCGACTCCGAATTGCCTTTGCAGAATGGCAAGACGCACGCCACCGGCTTTTACCTCAATGAATTTGGCGTTCCCGCGCACCGACTGGTGGAGGCGGGCCATCACCTGACCATTGCCACGCCGCGCGGCAACCGTCCCCCGCTGGACGCGGGCAGCGACAGTAAGGACTACTTCAAGGACGAGGCAGAGTACAAGCAGATCAAGGCGTTCGTGGACGAAACCCTGTCCGGTGAGATCGTGCCGCTGGCCGACGCCGTGACCAATCTGGACGCCTTTGACGCCCTGTTCCTGCCCGGCGGCCACGCCCCCATGATTGAACTGATGCACAACCACGATCTGGGCCACGCGCTGAAGCACTTCCACGAGCGCTCGCTGCCCACTGCGCTGATCTGCCATGCACCTGTCGCATTGTTGGCCGCGCAGCCTGCCGCAGGAGCGTACCAGCGGGCGCTGGAAGCCGGGGAAACGCCCACAGCCGAGGACTTCACGTACAGCGGCTACAAGGTCACCGTCTTCAGCACACCGGAAGAAAAGGACGCCGAGGGCGGCTTTGAAGCCCCCATGCTCTACTACCCCGCCGACGCCCTGGCTGCCGCAGGCATGACCGTGCAGAACGGCGACAAATGGACCAGCAACGTGGTCCGTGACCGCGAACTGATCACGGGGCAGAACCCCATGAGCGACAAGGAATTTGTGGGCGTGTTCTTGAAGGCATTGCAGGAAACGCCAGCTAAGGGCTGAGGCTTTCCCCTTTAGCCGCCTCCCGCGCCACCTGCACGCGGACCCTGGCTGCCAGCGTGCGGTAAAACTCCGGGCGCTGGAGGTAGGCCATGTGCGGGGAGCGTCTGCCCAGCGGGAAGTCGGTGTCGTGCGCCCCTGGCACGCTGCCCTCAGCGGGGAAACTGAGCAGATCGTTCTCGCTCCAGACATTCCAGAAGTAGCCCAGATGCGGCGAGGCGGCCAGTGCGGTCCCCTCGCCGCTCTGATCATCCAGAAACAGGCCCATCGCCTTGCATGGCCCCACCTGACTGGCTGCCGCGCACCAAAGCGCCACCCGCAGGTCTGTTAATTCAGGATCGGCGGGAACAAAACTGGTCAGGGCATCGTAGATCAGTTGGCCGCCCATGCTGTGCGTCACGATCACCAGGGGTTCGTTCCGCTCCCGGCTGAGGTGCCAGGACGTCTTTAAGGCGTCCAGTACGCGGGCGGCAATGGGGCCGGGCTGCCGGGGCGTGCCGCGCAGGGTGAAGTATTCCAGCGCGTCCCCGACAAAGTAGGGAATAAAGCCCTCTAGCGGGCGGCGCAGGTCCTGCATGGCGCGGCGCACGTTCTGGTGGCGGCTCAGTCGCAGACGCTGCGGCAGGTGTGCGCCGTCCAGACCCAGGCGAGCGCGAACGGCAGACAGCGCTACCGCCCACTGAACGGCGGCTGGGACGTTGCCGATCACCGCCCGCACGCCCGTATCCTTCGCCGCTGCCCAGCACGCGTCAATCAGTTCGGGCCAGCGGTCTGCAGGGACTTCTGGGCGCAGGCCACGTTCCAGAGCGTCGGCTAGCGCGGCGGCGTTCAGTGTCAGCGGATGCTCGGGCGGGGACCATTCGGCCTGCGCGTGGTTTCCGGGTATGGGGTTGGTCCCCAAATCGCCCCAGTACACCCAACTGATGTCCACGCCCTGCGGATCGGCGGGTTGGACGCTGGGCGCAACGTGGGTTTGCAAGGCTGCCCGAACCTCGTCCCACAGCGCCCCGTGCGTCACGCGCTTGAGGGTCTCCCACTGCGGCTGATCGCCCTCGCGGATGGCGACGCCGTGGACGTAGAGGATGGACATGGGCCACTTTAGCGGGTCTGGGCTGGGTAGCTCAGCGAAGGGTGATCGTCATTTCTGTCGTGCTGGCCGTAAAACCCAGAGTTTCGTACAGGTGACGGGCTTCAGCGCTGGTGCCCAGGCTCAGGCGGGTGATTCCACGTTCACGGGCAGCGTCCAGACAAAGCTCCACCAGCCCACGCGCCAGCCCCTGCCGCCGATAATCGGGATGGGTCCAGACGTTCACAATGCGGCCCCGCCAGGGCTGGGGATCGCCGCGTGTGGGTCCCCCCATTCCAGCAGAACCAGGCCTGCGCCTGAGATAACCTCCTGGCCGTTCAGTGCGAGGAATCCCAGATGAAGTCCGCGCCGCATCGTTTCCTCTAACCATTCGGCGTAGATGGGCTGCTCGGCTGCTTCTGATGGTGGGCGATGACGGCAGCATCGGTGGGCTGAACAGGGCGAATCACGCGCTTCCTGGCGACTCCGGGTTGTGCTGGCGGTAGGCGCGCAGGGTGCCGTCCATGAAGGCCACGTACAGCGTGCCGCCAGCCGCCAGTGGGGTGGCCTGCACGCCCGTCGTCTCCTGCTGGGTCCAGCGCACGGTGCCGTCGCGCACGTCCAGCGCGCACAACTGCCCACTCTCGGAGGCCAGGAAGACCAGCCCCGCGCTGATCACTGGACTGGCAGTCACGCGGCCCGACATGCGGTGCGCCCACACGTCCTCACCGTCGTGCAGGCGCAGGGCACGCACGGTGCCGTCCCAGCCCGCCAGGATCGCCAGTCCAGAGTCGCCGGTTCCGCTGTGGGTCACGGCAGGGGAGGCCCAGACCTCGTCCTCCAGATCGTAGGTCCACAGGATCGCCTCGTCCTCGGCCAGTGCCACCCGCCCCGACGCGGCGCTGAGGGCCAGCGCGTGGACCTCGCCCTCCCAGGTGGCCACCACCAGCGTCGCCTCGCCGGAGGTACCCGGCAGCAGCGCGGGCGTGCCGTGGACCGTGCCCACCTCCACCTTCCACAGCGGGCTGCCGCTCAGGGCGTCCAGCGCGTGCAGCCAGCCGTTCTCGTCGCAGACTAGGGCTGCCCCAGCCCACACCAGCGGGCTGGCCGCCACCGGGCCGTCGGTGCGGTAGGCCCAGGCCAGCTCTCCTGTGCGGGCGTCCAGCGCGTGCAGGTGGCCGTCGCGGCTGGAGGCCAGCACCCGCCCGGCCCACAGCGTCGGTGCGCCCGTCAGTTCGGCGCGGGCCTGATGCCGCCAGACTTCCGCACCGCCCTGGAGTTCCACCCGGCGCAGGGTGCCGTCCCACGCGCCGAAAAAGATATGTCCACCCTGAAAGGCTGCCGGGGCCGTCACCTCGTCGCGGGCCGCGTAGGTGGCGAAGGGCCGCCCGGAGGCGTGGGTCAGCACCAGTTGGCCCCCGCGCGTGCCCACCGCCACCAAGTCGCCCTCGCCCACCACGGCGGCGGGCCAGGTGACCTCGCCGGGCAGCGGCACGCTCCAGACTTCTTTCAGGTTTGAAACGCGGGCCGGGCCATCGGGATGCTCCCCCGTGCGGGTGCGTCCGCCCCGGTACTGGCCGCGCGCGTGCCCGGTCCAGATGTCGCGGCGGGCCAGTGCCCACAGGTGGGCCAGCGCCTCGCCGGATTCGGGGCGGTCATCCGGCTTTTTGGACAGCAGTGCCAGCAGCACCCGCGCCACCGCGTCGGGAATGGCCGGATTCAGCTCACGCGGATCGGTGATCTTTTCGTAGACATGCTGGAACAGTACGCTCTGATCGCTGTCTCCCACGAAGGGCGGACTGCCGCAGGCCACGCGGTACAGCACCGCCCCCAGCGCGTACAGATCACTGAGCGGCCCCACGCCGATGCCCTTGGCCTGCTCCGGGGCCATGTAGGCCGGGGTTCCCAGCGTCAGCCCGCTGCGGGTGAGTTGCCGGGTGTGTTCCGACAGCGCCACCAGCCCGAAATCCATGATGCGCGGTAGCCACGCCTCGTCCAGCAGAACGTTTCCAGGGGTCAGATCACGGTGGATGATCCCGCGCGAGTGGATGAAATGCAGCGCCCGCGACGCAAACGACGCCGCCGTCAGATAACGGGCCAGCGAGGTGGGCGCGTCTTCCAGCGGCCCCAGTACGGTGATCGGGCCGCCAGTCATCAGCGGCATGGTGAAAAAAGGCCTTCCGTCACTGGGATCAAGGCCCAGATCCAGCACGGGGATCACGCCGGGATGCGTCAGGCGGGCCAGGGTGCGGACCTCGCGCAGAAAACGCTGTTTGTCTGATTCCGGCACATGGGCGTGCATCATCTTGACGGCCACGTCGCGGTCCAGCAGCGAATCGTGCGCCCGGAACACCAGCGCGCTGCCGCCCTCGCCCAGCGGGGAGCGCAGGTCATAGCGGCCCGCCAGGCGTGTTCCTACCTCCAGTGGCATATCGGGGGCAGTCTAGCGTGTGGGGGGGAGGGTCAAGGGGGCTGAGGGTCTAAAGGTCTGAACGCTAAAAATCAGTCCGCCGCCAGTTGCCCCGGCGTCAGCGGCTCGCGCAGCAGACGGGCAAAGCCCTCGGGGCCGTGTTTCTTCATCCAGCCCTGCACCAGATCACTGCCCACGGCGTAGGTAAAGATGTACGCCCGGAACTGCGGCTGCCCGATAAACCGCAGCGTCTGGCGGGCGCGCTCAGGGGTGGCCAGGGCGTATCGGCCCAGAAAGTCCAGTACCTCGGCCTCAGGCCGTTGCTCGCCGTGCAGCATCAGCGCCGCCGTGCCGCTCACATTCTTCAGCCCTTTTTGCACCCCGGTCACGTCCAGAAAGACCTGTACGTCTTTGCCGTCCAATCCTGCCAGTGTGGCCAGTTCGCCGCACAGCCAGTTATGCGCCTCGTCCTCATCCATCACGGCGTCCAGGGCGTTGGTGGCAATCCCTTCCGAGACGGCGCATTCGGGGGCGTTCATCAGTTGGAGGCTGTGTTCCAGCCAGCCGTTTCCGCGCACCAGCAGAGACTCCTTCGTTGAGTGTTCGGTGTGGTGGCCGGGATAGCCCTCGTGGGCCAGCAGATCGGGCAGCCCGGTCAGCGGCACGGGCAGATCGGTGTTGATGTCAATCCGGCTTTTCAGGTTGCCCAGCGGCCAGTTGTACCCGCCCCACGGCTTGTCCGACACCAGCGAGATGCTGAAATCCTCGCCGTCCGGCAGGCCGAAGCGCTCCTGCGTGCGCTGCCGGAGTTCGGCCAGAATTGGCCCCGCCAGCCGCAATAGATCGTCTTTAGGGACAATGACCTTCTGCCGCAACTTTTCAATACGTTCGGAGAGTGGTCCACTTCCCGGCACTGCCATTTCCAGCGCGTCCAGAGCGGCCTCCAGCTCATTTGGATCGGCACGCACCGGGTCTATGTCGTACAGCCCGCGCACTTCCTCCTCGTAGGGGATGGCCACGCCGCCGATAATGCGGGTCATGGTCTGCATGGCCGAAACTTGCACGCGCAAGAACTCGCGCCGGGCGTCATCTGGTACGGCCTGCACGTCATTCAGCATCGCCTCAGCATCGGCCTGAAGCTCGGCGGGTTCGCGCCGGGTGAGGTCTGCCCATTCCTGCGGGCCGCCGTAGCCGTCCACGAAACCCTCGGAATGTACGCCAATGGCGTGGGCCAGCCGGATGTAACGCTCTGCGATGTCCATAAAACGAAAGATAGAGGGTCAAGCGTGGGATTCTCTCGATCAGCCGTTCGCTCGCCTGTCAGTCCCCCACGAACACCGCCCGCTGATACGTGCCGTTTTCACCGACAGCGGGCAGCCCTGTCTCTGCGGCTTTCTTCAGACGCTCCAGCGCCAGCAGCACTGTTGGCCCCTCGCCATACATCTTCACGGCGTCGGTGGTGACCATGAGTTCCAGCCCGCGCCCGGATTGCACGGCCTGAAAGATGCGGCCTTCCGGGGTCTGGCGCACCGTCACCATCACCCCGGCGGGAAAACGGGCCAGTTCAACCTGCTTGGCAAAGTCCATATGCACAGCATAAATCGGGCTTCGGTCCACAAAGCGCGGGGCGCAACCCACTATTCTCGGCCCCATGACCCTGTTTGACCCCCCCGCCCCGCTGGCCGAACGCCTGCGCCCGCGCACCGTGGCCGAGGTGGTGGGCCAGACGCACCTGCTGGGACCAGGCAAACCGCTGTCGCGCGTGCTGGCCTCGGGCCGCCTGGGTTCTTTAATTCTGTGGGGGCCGCCCGGCGTGGGCAAGACGACGCTGGCGCGGCTGCTGGCCGGAGAGGTTGGCGCGCACTTCATCCCCCTGTCCGCCGTCTCTGCCGGAGTCAAGGACGTGCGCGAGGCCACCGCCGAGGCCGAACGCCTACGCGGGCGCGGTCAGAAGACCATCCTCTTTCTGGACGAGATTCACCGTTTTAACAAGGCCCAGCAGGACGCATTGCTGCCGCATGTGGAATCCGGGTTGCTCACGCTGATCGGCGCAACCACTGAGAATCCATCCTTTGAGGTCAACCCGGCCCTGCGCTCACGGGCGCGGACGCTGGTGCTGGAGGCGCTGAGTCAGGAGGAAGTGCGCGGGTTGCTGGAGCGGGCGCTGAGTGACCCGCGTGGGCTGCCGGGAATTACGGCGATGGACGAGGCGCTTGATCTCCTTTCCCGCTTGGCCGATGGGGACGCCCGCCGCGCCCTGAGTACGCTGGAAGTTGCCAGTTCTCTCGCCAACCCAGTTACCCCCGAATCCGTGACCGAGGCGTTTGGCCGCCACCTGCCGCAGATGGACAAGAACGGCGAGGACTTTTACAACCTGATCTCCGCGCTGCATAAATCGGTGCGGGCCTCGCATGTGGATGGAGCCTTGTACTGGCTGGCGCGCATGCTGGAAGGCGGCGCAGACGGGCTGTACGTGGCCCGCCGCATTGTCCGCATGGCCGCCGAGGACATCGGATTGGCGGACCCGCAGGCGCTGCGCCTGTGCATCGCCGCCCGCGACACCGCCGAGTTTCTGGGCAGCCCCGAAGGCGATCTGGCATTGGCGCAGGCCGTCGTTTATTTAGCTCTGGCCCCCAAAAGCAATAGCGTGTATATGGCCTGGAAACGTGCGTTAGATGCCGTGCGGGAAGGCGAAACGCTGCCTGTCCCCCTGCATCTTCGCAACGCCCCCACCGCCCTGATGCGGCAGCAGGGCTACGGCAAGGGATATGCCTACTATTTTGCCGATCCTGGCGGCTCCTTCGCGCAAAATTACCTGCCAGACGGCGTTCAACTTGGCCTGTACCATCCCACGGGCGAGGGCTGGGAGGCGCGGGTAGCAGAACGCTGGCGCAAGCTGCAACACGCCCACGGCGAGGATGAAGGCACGGCATCGGCTGAGGTCATTGACACCCCGCCCGCGCACGTTTAGGATGTGTGGGCCTGTGAGCGTGGTGACAGGACGTGTGGTGGGTTTAGCTCAGTTGGTTAGAGCGCCGCTCTGTGGCAGCGGAGGCCGGGGGTTCAAGTCCCCTAATCCACCCCAATTTTTTCCGGCCCACCGCCTTCACGGGTCAGGGCCGGATTTTTCTTTTAAGATGGTTGAGCAATGCGGGGATGGCGGAACTGGTAGACGCACTAGACTTAGGATCTAGTATCCGTAGGATGTGAGGGTTCAAGTCCCTTTCCTCGCACCACCAACACAGGCGGCGCGGCGGTTTTTCCCACACGGGAGGGCCGCCGCGCCGCTGTCTCTGCCATCAGATGAGGGAAGGGGCAACCGGGGTGGGTGTACGCACAGGGTCCAAACGCACTATGATGCTGGGCGGCTTGTCGCGTGCGTGCTGGTCCTGCACTTGCAGGGAGCGCAACCGACACGGCAAAAAATCAAAGCTGGAATGCGCCCCCGGCGGTGGTCCCCACTGGACCCCTGGCCGCGTGGGACAGCGAACGGGAGAAATGACGTGGCAGAACTGATCAGCAGAGAGGGCAACAAGGTGGAGTTCAGGGTTTCCGTTCCCGCCTCCGAAGTGAACCGGGCATATGACCAGGTGTGGTCCGGGCTGGCGCGCGACGTGCGCGTCCCCGGCTTCCGCCCCGGCAAGGCTCCCCGCAAGGTCATTGAGGGCCGCGTGGGCAAGGGTTACGTGGAACAGGAAGTGCGTGACCGCCTGCTCCAGGCCAACTACAGCAAGGCCGCTCAGGAGCTGAAGCTGAGTCTGGTGGACGCCAATATCGATCCCCAGGAAGTGGTCAGCGGACAGGCCTTCGAGTTCACGGTCAAGGGTGAAACCTACCCTGAAGTGAAGCTGGCCGACTGGAGCAACCTGAGCCTCAGCGCCGAGTCGCCCGAGATCACCGACGACGTGATGGAGCGCACCCTGGGCGATCTTCAGGAGCGCAACGCCACCTTCGAGGAAGCCGAGCGTGCCATCGAGGCCAGCGATCAGGTGACCGTGGAGGAACAGGGCGAGGACGGCGGTACCTACCCCATCTACCTGGACGTCGCCGAGGAGCATGTTCGCGCGGCGCTGCTGGGCAAGAGCAAGGGCGACACCGTGGAAATCACGGTCCCCGCGCACCAGCACGGCGATCACGAGCATCCTGAACACGCCGTCACAGTGGTCATCAAGGACGTGAAGGTCAAGAAGACCCAGGCACTGGACGACGACTTCGCTAAGAGCTTGAACTTCGACAACCTGGAGCGTCTGCGGACCGATCTGAAGGCCGAGCTGGAACGCCGCGCCGCGCAGGAGGGCGAAACCGCCCGCCGCGAGGAATTCGTGTCGCACCTGACCGAGAACATGGAAGCGGACATTCCCGCCGCGCTGCTGGACCGCCGCCGCGACGCCATGCTGGAAGAGATCAAGGACGATCTGGGCCGCCAGGGCGTCAAGTGGGGCGAGTACGAGAGCTTCATGCAGGAGCAGGGCAAGCTCGACGAGTTCATGGCCGATCTGTCCAAGAACGCCGAGAGCCGGGTCAAACGCGATCTGGCCCTGGAAAAGCTGGCCGAGGACCTGAAGGTGCAGGTCAGCGACGCCGAGTTCAACCAGACCATGAACGCCCTGGCGCAGGCCAACGGCATGAACCCGCAGGAACTGAGCAAGAACCTGGGGCCGGACGGCATCAACACCTACTACGCCAGCCTGATGCGCGAGAAGGGTCTCCAGCAGGCGATGGCGCAGCTCAGCAAGCCCGCGCAGGGTGAGCAGGAAGGCCAGCAGGAAGAGGCCGCTCCGGCAGAAGCTGCTCCTGAAGCAACGCAGGAAGCCAAAACCGAGGAAACGCAGCCGGAAGCCGAGCAGCCCCAGACCGAGCAGGTTGAGGGCAAGCAGACCGAGGGCGAAGGCGAGAACAAGACCGAGTAAATCAGAACCGAAAGAGGGGCGCGTCCTGCGGGGTGCGCCCCTTTTTTATTTCTCAACCGTAACTGAATACCGTCCTTCAACGCTGAACTCAATTCATTGAACGTCCGTTCAAAGAATGCTACCGTGGCGGATATGAGTGCCCCCACCGTCCGCCCCAGCATCGGCATCACCGCCCTGGGAAGTTACGCGCCCGAACGTATCGTGCCCAACGCGCATTTTGAGGCGTACATGGACACCAACGCCGATTGGATCGAATCGCGCACCGGTATCCGCGAGCGGCGTTTCGCGGCCCCCGACGAGTACACCTCCGACGTGGGCGTGGGCGCGGTACGCGACATGCTCTCGCGTGACCCGGACGCCCTCAAGGAAGTGGACGCGGTGATCTGCGCCACGGTCAGCCCGGACGCGATGATGCCGTCCACCGCTGCATTGATCGCCATGCAGGTGGGGCTGGCGGGGGCTGCCGCTTTCGATCTGTCCACTGCCTGTAGCGGCTTCGTATATGCCCTGAGCGTGGCGTCGGGCCTGATCCAGTCCGGTGTGGCGCGGCGCGTGCTGGTGGTGGGGGCCGAGGCCCTGAGCAAGATCGTGGACCAGCAGGACCGGGGCACGGCCATCCTGTTCGGAGACGGCGCGGGCGCGGCAGTGGTGGGGCCGGTGCCCGCCGGGCTGGGCTTTCAGGAGTTCATCATGGGCGCGGACGGCGCAGGCGGGTCCAGCCTGTACCTGCGATGCGCGGCCCCGCAATTGCCCGGCGGTTTTCAAATGGGCCAGTATGTGGGTATGAACGGGCGCGAGGTCTTCAAATTCGCCGTGCGCGTGCTGGGCGACAGCGGCACCAAGGTCCTGCAAAAAAGCGGCCTGACCAGTGCGGATGTGGACTGGGTGATTCCGCATCAGGCCAATGTGCGGATCATCGAGGCCGCTGTGGAGCGCTTCGGCATCCCCATGAGCAAAACCGTGGTCAATCTGGACCGCTATGGCAACACCTCCAGCGCTACGGTGCCGCTCGCACTGCACGAAGCGGTGCAGGACGGGCGCGTGCAGGACGGCCAGCAATTGCTGCTGATCGCCTTTGGCGGCGGCCTGAGCTGGGTGGCCGGGACGATGAAATGGTGGGGCGGCGCACCCAGCCTGAAGGCATCCGCCCCCGCGCTGGCCGAGGTGGGCGCTTGAGTCCCCCCAGCAGCACCAACAGAATTGCCGCCCTGTTTCCTGGTCAGGGTTCGCATTCGGTGGGGATGGGCGCTGATCTGGCCGCCGCTTTTCCGGTTGCCGAAGCCGTGTATGCCGAGGCCGAGCAAACACTGCCGGGTCTGCGCGCGTTGATCGAAACCGGACCTCTTGAGGACCTGACGATGACCGCCAACCAGCAGCCCGCCCTAGTGACCGCCAGTATTGCCGCATACCGCGCATGGCAGGCAAAGACGGGCCTGACCCCGATGGTGGCCGCCGGACATTCGCTGGGCGAATACAGCGCTCTGGTGGCTGCCGGAGTTCTGACATTGGCTGACGCTCTGACCCTGACGCGCAAGCGCGGCACGCTGATGCAGCAGGCCGTCGCTCCCGGTGACGGGGCCATGAGCGCCATCATGGGCGATCCGGCGGTGGTGGCGGAAGTTTGCGAGGGGATCACGGGCGTGCAACCCGCCAACTTCAACGCCCCCACGCAGACCGTGATCAGCGGTGAAGCTGGCGCGGTGGCCGAGGCCAGCGCCGAACTGAAGTCACGCGGCCTGAAAGCCATTCCCCTGAAAGTCAGCGCTCCGTTCCACTGTGCGCTGATGGCCCCCGCTGCGGCAGGTCTCTCGCCCGATCTGCAGGCGGCGGCTTACGGCCCCTTCGCCTTTCCGGTGCTGGCGAACGTCACGGCTGAATTGAATGACGATCCCCAGCGCGTGCCGGAGCTGCTGGAACGTCAGATCACGGGCGCGGTGCGCTGGGTGGAGACAATTGAGGCGCTGGCGGGTATGGGTGTGGACACCTTTATCGAGTTCGGCCCCGGCAAAGTGCTGAGCGGGCTGGTGGGCCGCATCGTACCAGGCGCAAAAACCTTCCAGATGGGCACGGCGGCGGATGTGGAAGCGTTCGGGCTGTGAGGGTGCTGGATGATTTGCCCTTGCTCCCTGTGGCAAGCGAGAATGGTCCACTATGAAAAGACTTGCTCTGGCGTTCCTTGTCGCTGCGGCGGCCACGTCCTGCAACCGGGAAGTCGGGTTCACGCCCACGCCCATCTCCTTCGCTGACCACCCCAGCGTCCTGCGGGGGCCGTGGAGCGGCGATACCACCGCCGGGCAGAGACTGCGTCTGCAACTGACCGCCGCCTACGACACCGCCAGCAGCTACCGGGTGACCGGAACAGGCAGTTTGGATCAGGAGCCGCTGAGTGTGACTGGGAGTGTGGCGGGCGGCTCGCTGCACAGCTATCTGCGCCCGCAGCTCACGCCCGCTCCAGAGACGGCGCAATTGACGTTGCAGCGGACAGGCAAGGCCGATCTGGAGCTGCGGTGTTACGACATCGGCGGCGACGAGGCTGGAAGCTCTTGGTTCTGGCAATGCTTCCTTCCAGACAACACGAAATCGTTCAATCTCACGAGGGAAACGTCATGACCGAACCACAACCCAACAAAGTTGCCCTCGTCACTGGCAGCAGCCGGGGCCTGGGCCGGGCGATGGCCCTGAAACTGGCCGCAGACGGCTTTGATCTTGCCGTCCACTTCGGACGTAATGCTGCGGAAGCTGAGAAGGTGGCGGAGGAAGTTCGCGCCCACGGCGTCCGTGCCGAGGTGTTCGGCGCTGATCTCGCCACGCCAGCCAACGCCGGAAAACTCGTCGAGGACGTGATCCGGAAGATGGGCGGTCTGGACGTGCTGGTCAACAATGCCGGAATCACCCGCGACGGCCTCGCCATCCGCATGAAGGACGAGGACTGGGACGCCGTGATCCAGACCAACCTGTCCAGCGCGTTTTCGGCGTGCCGGGCGGCCATCAAGCACATGATGCGTGCCCGCTCTGGGCGGATCGTCAATATTGCCAGCGTGGTGGGATTGACTGGCAATCCGGGTCAGGCCAACTACGTGGCCAGCAAGGCCGGGTTGATCGGGCTGACCAAGGCGCTGGCCAAGGAATACGGCGGGCGCGGTATTACCGTCAATGCCGTGGCCCCCGGTTTTATCGAATCCGACATGACGGCTACGCTGGCGGAAGACGTGAAAAGCGGTTATCTGGCGGGGATTCCTCTGGCCCGCCTTGGTCAGCCGGAAGAAGTCGCCGCACTGGTGGCGTTTCTAGCCTCTGATGGTGCCGGGTACATCACCGGGCAGACCATCGGCGTGGATGGCGGTTTGAATCCGCATTGAGCAACTCTGATGGGTATGTTCCCCACGCTTCGTTTGCACCCCGTTCAGGAACGTAGCCTCCCACACCCTGCCCGTGTAGACTGGGCCAGATTTCAAGGACACTTCAAGACAGGAGGAAAAAACTATGGCGACTTTTGATGACGTGAAAGATGTGATTGTGGACAAGCTGGGTGTGGACGCGGATAAGATCAACCCCGAGGCCCGTTTCGTGGAGGATCTGGGCGCAGACAGCCTGGAAACCGTCGAGCTGATCATGGGCCTGGAAGACAAGTTCGGCGTGACCATCAGCGATGAGGATGCCGAGAACATCCGCACCGTGCAGGCCGCCGTCGATTACATCGAGAGCAAGCAGTAAACGCGCCTGTTCCGGCGACGCGTCGAGCGCAGCCGGGGCAGTGAATGGGGGCGGGGCGCGGGTTATACCGTCGCCCCGGTTTCTATTGAAAAGGGAGGGGATGTATGGGCGTTTCAGGATTGAGACGGGTGGTGATCACGGGGCTGGGGCCGGTGACGCCCATCGGGATGGGGGCGGCAGCCTACGCCGAGGCGCAGCGCGCGGGCAGAAGCGGCATCGGCCCGATCACGCACTTCGACGCCACCGACACCGCCAGCAAGATCGCGGGTCAGGTGAAGGGCAGCCTGGATGAATTCATCGATCCGCGCGAGGCCCGGAAATTAGACCGCTACGTGCAACTGGCGCTGGTGGCCTCCGAACTCGCCGCGCGTGACAGTGGCCTGACCCCTGAGGAACTCAGTGGCGAACGCGTCGGCACGGTGGTGGGCAGCGGCATCGGTGGGGTCAAGACCTTCGAGGATCAGGCCGGGGTGCTGCACGAGCGGGGGCCGGGGCGTATCAGCCCGATGTTCATTCCGATGATGATCGCCAATATGGCCACCGGACACGTCGCCATGAAGTTCGGCGCGACGGGGCCAAGCAGCACCGTGGTCACCGCCTGCGCCACCGGCACGGGATCCATCGGGGATGCCGCACGCTACATCCAACTCGATCTGGCCGACGTGATGATCGCCGGCGGTACCGAGGCCGCCGTGACCGCCATCGCCGTGGGCGGATTCTCCAATATGAAGGCGCTATCCACCCGCAACGACTCGCCGGAAACCGCCAGCCGCCCCTTCAGCGCCACCCGCGACGGCTTTGTGCTGGGCGAGGGCGCGGGTATCGTGATTCTGGAAGAATACGAGAAGGCCAAAAAGCGGGGGGCCACCATCTACGCCGAAGTCGTCGGCTACGGCACCAGCGCCGATGCCCACCACATCACCATGCCCGCCCCGGAAGGACGCGGGGCACAGGTGGCGATGCGGATGGCCCTGAACACGGCGGGGGTCAACCCCGAGCAGGTGGGTTACGTCAACGCGCACGGCACCAGCACGCACTTCAATGACCTGTACGAGACGCAGGGCATCAAGCATGTGTTTGGCGATCACGCCAAGAAGCTGGCGATCAGCTCTACCAAGTCCATGACCGGACACCTGCTGGGCGCGGCGGGGGCCATCGAGGCGATTGCCGTGGCGCAGGCGCTGAAAGACGGCATCCTGCCCCCCACCATCAACCTGACCGATCCCGATCCCGCACTGGACCTAGATTACATCCCCGAGGGCGCACGGGAGCAACAGGTGGAATACGTCCTGAGCAACTCGTTTGCTTTCGGTGGTCAGAACGCGACGTTGCTGTTCAAACGGGTGTGAGGATCGTCAAACAGAATGGTCTGGAAGTCCAACGGCTCAAAAATACAGCGGTTCTTGCGGCTGATCGGTTGAGCAGTTTGACGGTTTGATCCGCCCCGCCGCCCCTTCCCTCCACAAATCCTCAAGCTGAAGACCGGGTCACTCACGTCAATCGGTGCTTTAATGCCCTGATAGTCGCCTGATAGGCCCGGTTTATCTTTTTTCAGATCAGCCTAGGGTTCTTAGAATTCCCGTCCCCAGCGAAAGGAGTCATCCCTGTGTCCCGCGCCAAAACGTCCGCCGTCCTGACTGAACCTGCTCCAGCCAGGGCCAAACGCCACCGCAAGAAGCCGGAGCCGGAAGGTCTGGGCGAAACGCGCACGCACAGTACAGTGGCAAATACCGAGAGCCGCTATCTGAACCGTGAGCTGTCCTGGCTGGCCTTCAACGAGCGGGTGCTGGCTGAGGCGCGCGACGTTCGCAACCCACCGCTGGAACGTTTGAAGTACGCGGCCATCTGCGGCAGCAACCTTGACGAGTTCTTCATGGTGCGCGTGGCGGGCATCCACCGCCAGATCGCGGCGGGGGTCAACACGCCCGGTCTGGACGGTATCACGCCGCGTGAAACGCTGGCGCTGGTCCGCGAACGCACGCAGGGCATGCTGCGCGAGATCGAGAAGACGACGCGCAAGGTGCTGAAGCTGCTGATGGACGAGGGCCTCAAGCTGGTGCGCGTGGCCGATCTGGGCAAACGCGCCCGCGCCAGCCTGCGCGAACACTATCTGGCCGAGATTCAGCCGGTACTGACGCCGCTGGTGGTGGACCCCAGCCACCCCTTTCCGTACCTGAGCAACCTCAGCCTGAATCTGGCGGTGCTGCTGCGGGGTGGTTCTGGCGACGAGACCGACTTTGCACGCGTGAAGGTGCCCGTGGGCGTGCTGCCGCGCGTGGTGGTGATTGGTGACGCCTTGCTGATGCTGGAGGACGTGATCGCCGCGCACATCAGTGAGCTGTTCAAGGGCCGTGAGGTGCTGGCCGCGCATGTCTTCCGCGTGACCCGCAACACCGATTACGAGTTCGAGGAAGAGGAGGCTGAGGACCTGCTCGCCACCATCGAGGACGGGCTGCGCCGCCGCCGCTTTGGTGCTGCCGTGCGGCTGGAAGTGGTGCGCGAGACGCCCATCAAACTCGTGACCTTCCTTCAGGAGCGCCTGAGACTGGCTGCCGAGGACATCTTCCTGCTCGAAGGCCCGCTGGGCACCGCCGATCTGATGGGTCTGCCGGTGACCCGTCCAGATCTGGCCTTTGAGGCTTTCGCCCCCGCCGTGCCTGATCTGGACGGCGACGAGGAAAACGGCATCTTCGACACCCTGCGCGGCGGCGACGTGTTGCTGCATCACCCCTACGACGGCTTTGCCAACATCCTGAACTTCATTGAGGAAGCCAGCCGGGACCCGCAGGTGCTGGCGATCAAGCAGACGCTGTACCGCACCGGGGACGATCCACGCCTGCTGGCCGCGCTGCGAACCGCCGCCGAGAACGGCAAGCAGGTGGTGGCCCTGATCGAACTCAAAGCGCGCTTTGACGAGCAGCGCAATATCAGTTGGGCGCGCAAGTTGGAACGCGCCGGGGCGCATGTGGTGTACGGCATGGCGGGCCTCAAGACCCACGCCAAGGTCACGCTGGTGGTGCGCCGGGAAGCCGAAGGGCTGCGCCGATACGCGCACATTGGGACAGGCAATTACAACCCCAAGACCGCCCGCCTGTACACCGATCTGAGCCTCCTGACCGCCGATCCCGAGATCGGTATGGACGTGGCCGAGCTGTTCAACCACCTGACCGGCTACGCCGAGGCCGATTACACCCACCTGCTGGTGGCCCCCGACACCGCCCGCACTGGCCTGGAGGCCCTGCTGGAGCGCGAGGCCGACAATGCCCGCGCGGGCCATGACGCCTGGGCACGGATCAAGGTCAATTCCCTGACCGATCCGGCCATGATCGAGGCGATGTATGGGGCGGCCAGCGCCGGAGTCCGCATTGACCTGATCATCCGGGGCGTGTGCTGCCTGCGTCCCGGCGTGCCCGGCCTGTCGGAGAGCGTCCGCGTCCGCAGTCTGCTGGGGCGCTATCTGGAACATGCCCGCGTCTACGCTTTCGGCAACGCCGGAAACGCCGAGGTCTATTTCGGCAGTGCCGACCTGATGAGCCGCAATCTGGACCGCCGCGTGGAGGTCGTTGCCCCGGTGCTGGACGACGCCCACCGTGATCAATTTCTGGACATCCTGAAGACCGAATGGACCGATCAGCGCGGCTCCTGGGAGTTGTGCCTGGACGGCGAATACGAGAAGCTGCCGGGCGATGAGAGCGCGCAGCAGATTTTCGCCTCGGCGCGGCATCCGCTCTAGGGAAGGGAATACACCCATTCGGGCGACTGGGGCACGGGTTGACCTCTTCCAAATAGCGGCTGGAATGATTACCATACGGCCACTCAAAACCTGATTGAGCTTCAGGGGCGGCGGTCTGCGTCTGTCCCCGTTCTCGCCCTCTTTTCCCAGGAGTTGCCCATGCGTTCATTGCTGCTGCCCGCCGCCCTGCTGTCCTTGACCCTGATGGCCTGTGGTCAGACCACGCCCCAGACGTCTGTTGCCGCCCCCAACGCTGCCAACGCCTACGCCCAGCGCCCGGAACTCCAGGACGCGGACAGTCAGGCGATTCTGGAGAAGTACGGCAATGATCCGGGCCTGCTGGAAGCTTTGCAGCAGGCGTATGGCGAGCGGCCCACAGACCTCAGCCTGCCCGCCGCCCCCGCCATCACTGGCCTTGATCTGGCGAGTGACCGGCTGGCCTATGTCAAGCGCACCGGCTGGGGCAGCGTGGGCAATTACAACAACCAGTACGCGGCCTACGCGGGAACGACTCGCCCTTATGCGGGCCTGGACTGGGGCCGTGACGGTTGCAGCGCCCCCGACGGTCTGGGCCTGGGCTACCGCGAGGATTTCCGGCCCGCGTGCAATGTCCACGATTTCGGTTACCGCAACCTCAAGGTCTACCAGCGCACCGACGCCAACCGCAAAACCACAGACGAGGCGTTCCACACCAACATGAACGCCATCTGCGCCGCCAAGAGCTGGTACAAGCGTCCAGCGTGCTACAGCGCGGCCTTCGCGTATTACGAGGGAGTGCGGGTGGGGGGCGCAAGCAGCTTCTAGCGCCGGAAGCAGAGAGGGGAAGGCCGCCCATGGAAACTCCGTAGGCGGCCTTCTTTAGCTCAGCCCTGCTGTGGTACGAACGGCCACGCCACGTCCCCCGCCGGATCGCTGTCCTTCAAACCGGCCCAGTCGTGTGGATAGACCTCGCGTGGGCTGAGAGAACTGTTCTCGCCGTGTGCTGAGGCGTAATCGGCAACGGCGTCGTAGGCCTCCAGAATGCTAGGAAAGCTGAACTGCGCCTTGCTCAGGGTGACGTAAGCCTCGGCGTGGGCAGGTGCCTCACGCAGGGTCAGGCCGCCCGTGGGTATCAGGGAACCGCTGTACGGCACGCAGACCTCCACCGGTCCGTCGTTGTCGGCGTTGACCTGTCCGTGGTAGATGACGAAGGGAATGCCCGCGACGGTTGCGCCTGCCTGCATGATCTGCTGGGGTAACGCCTTCAATTGCTGCTCGATGAAGCCGGGAAGTTCGTCCACGCGCAGGCGGCGGGACAGGGTGGCGATCTGTTGGGCAGGAACGTGGCGCTGCTGGACGTTGAAATGCTGGGTCATGGGGGGTTCTCCTTTGAGGGTTCGCAGGACGTAGCGGGCCAGTTCGCGCCGCTGGGTGTGCTGGATTTCAGCCTGCGTCCAGTGGCCCCGGATCAGGTCCGGCTGCTGTCCTGCTGGGGCGTCCAGCACGGCGCGGATGCTGCCGAGCGACAGGCCGAGCTGGCGCAACAGACCGATCAAGCGAGCCTGGGGCAACTGCTTGTGGGAATAATGTCGGTAGCCGTTGTCCGGGTCCACCCATTCGGGCGGCAACAGGCCCAGTTCGTCGTACAGACGCAGGGCCTTGAGACTCAGGCGGCTGGCCCCGGCAAAGGCGCTGATGGTCATGGAAGCAGTGGGGTTGGTGGGGGTCATGGCGGCTCCTCTAGAGGTGGCCCCAGCATGGGGGCTGCCCCAGGGGTCAGGTCAAACGGGCGGCCAAGCGGCTAGTCTGTGCGGCATGACGCCGCTGCTTTTAGGTCACCGGGGAACGCCACGACTGCATCAGGAGAACACCATGCGGGGCTTTCAGGCCGCGCTGGACGCTGGATTGGACGGCGTGGAAATGGACGTGCGGCGGCTGAGAGACGGTACGCTGGTCATTCACCACGATGAGCATCTCAAAGATGGGCGTGCCCTGCCGCAGATGGTGGCCGCCGATTTGCCCGAGGACGTGCCGACGCTGGAAGAACTGCTGGAGTGGGCGGCAAGAACAGGTGCGTACCTGAATGTGGAGATCAAATACGAGCGGGCGCTGCCGGATGACCGCGTGGCCCGCACGCTGGACGCCATTCGCGCGCACGGGCTGAGCAAGCGGGTGATCCTCAGCAGCTTCAATCCCCTGCTGCTGGCCGCCGCCCGCAGACATGCGCCAGAGATCGAGCGGGGCTTTCTGTACCACCGCAGCTACAAATTTGGCCCGCTGGACCTCGTGCCACTGGTGCTGCGTGGGCTGAAGGCCGCCGCCTCGCACCCGCACCACAGCATGATCGACGCGGCGCTGATGGCACAGGCGCGGGCCGGGGGCTGGCGGGTCAACACCTGGACCGTCAACAACCCCGCCGAGGTCATCCGGTTGGAAGCCCTGGGCGTATCGACACTGATCGGCGATCTGCCGGAGGTGCTGCTCGTCTCGCGCTGAGAGCAGATGAATGATCGGGCGGAGTAGCGTGATTAGCGGCAAATCTGCCCAGCGCGATAGATTCACCTCTATCCCGTGTCACACAACATTTTTCAGGCCTCGGCAATCGTCTGCGCTTGACAAGAACATGATGAGAAGGGCCTAATCTAGCGACATGAAAAAAATAATGTTGACGCTGGCCCTGCTGGGACCAGCCATCGCGCAAACCGCGCAGGCACAGACCACCGTGGAATTCTGGCACTCGTTCGGGGATGCCAAGCGCACCGGCTGGATCCAGGCCCGCGCCGATGAGTTCAACAAGGCCAACCCCGGCGTCAAGGTGGTCCCCACCTACAAGGGCAGCTACAACGACAGTCTCCAGGCCACCATTCTGGCCGCGCGTCAGGGCAAGCCACCCGCGCTGGTGCAGATTTTCGAGGTGGGCAGCCAGCTCGCCCTCGACAGCGGCGTGTTCCAGCCCGTCAGCGGCATCAAGAACGTGGATTTCAGCGATTACATCAAGCCCGTGATCAACTACTATACCGTCAACGGCAAGGTCAACAGCTTGCCCTTCAACTCCTCCTCTCCCGTCTTGTACTACAACAAGGACCTGATGAAGAAGGCGGGCCTGGACCCCAGCAAGCCGCCCACCACCTTCGACGGCCTGCTGTCGGCCTGCAAGAAGATTGAGGCCGCCAAGCTGGGCGTGACCTGCTTCGGCATGAGCCTGAACGGCTGGTTTATCGAGCAGTGGATGGCCGAGCAGGGCGCGACGCTGCTGAACAACGACAACGGGCGCAAGGGCCGCGCCACCGCCACCAACCTGGACAGCGCCGCCGCCAAGAAGATCTTTACCTTCTTCAAGACCCTCCAGGACAACAAGTACTACACCTACACCGGCAAACTGGAAGATTGGGACGGCAGCGACGCCATTTTCACCAACCAGAAGGTCGTCTTCCACATCACCTCCACCGCCGACATCGGCAACAACGGTGAGGCTGCCAAGAAGTCCGGCTTTCAGATGGGGATCGGCGTGCTGCCCATCGTGTCAGGGACCAAGCGCAACGGCGTGGTGATCGGTGGGGCCAGCGTGTGGATTCCCAAGGGCATTCCCAAGCCGCAGGCCGAGGGTGCACTGGACTTCGCGCTGTACATGACCAACACCAAGAACATGGCCGACTGGCACAAGTTGACCGGTTACTACCCGGTGCGCCAGAGCAGCATCGACCTGCTGCGTAAGCAGGGCTGGTTTACCCAGACGCCGCTGCAACTGGTGGCCTTTAACCAGCTCACCCAGACCGTCCCCAGCCCCGCCACCGCTGGCGGCCTGAACGGTGCGGCCATCCAGACCCGCAAGATCATCGAGGAAGGCGTTCAGAAGGTCCTGAGTGGCAGCTCGGTAGACGCCGCCCTGAAGGAAGCCAAGACCCGCGCAGACGCTGCGCTGGCCGAGTACAACGCCAACTTCAAATAAAGCCGGGCCACATCGCCCTTCTGAACGCTGAATCCACCGCCCACCCCGAATTCGGGGCGGGCGGTGGGTTCGGCTTTTTCTGAACAGGTCTTGGTTGCGTGCAAAGCGGTCCTTGAGCGAAGGCACACACATTAGCCCCGCTTACAGGCCAATCAAGTCTCAGCCTCTAGCTTGTCCGGCATGCGAAAAATAACCCTTTTGCTGGCCCTGATGGGACCGGCTGCATTTCAGCTCGCGCAGGCCCAGACCACCGTGGAGTTCTGGCACACTTTTGGTGATCCCAAGCGCGGCGGCTGGATTCAGGACCGCGCCGACGAATTCAACAAGGCCAACCCCGGAATTAAAGTGGTGCCTGCCTACAAGGGCAACGACAATGACCTGATCTCGGCCACCATCCTCTCGGCGCGGCAGGGCAATGCCCCGGCCATCTCACAGATTTTCGAGGGCGGCTCGCAGCTTGCCTTGGATTCGGGCGTGTTTCAGCCGGTCAGCGGCATCAAGAACGTGGATTTCAGCGACTACATCAAGCCCGTCATCAACTTCTACACGATTGGCGGCAAGGTCAACAGTCTGCCCTTCAACTCGTCCTCGCCCGTCCTGTATTACAACAAGGACCTGATGAAGAAGGCGGGGCTGGACCCCAAGAAGCCGCCCACCACCTTTAACGGTCTGCTGGCGGATTGCAAGAAGATCGAGGCGGCCAAAATTGGCGCGACGTGCTTTGGCATGAGCGTGAACGGCTGGTTCGTGGAGAACTGGATGGCCGAGCAGGGCCAGACCTTCCTGAACAACGACAACGGGCGCAGTGGACGCGCCACCGCCACCAATCTGGACAGCAAGGCAGCCAAGAACATCTTCACCTTCTTCAAAACCTTGCAGGACAATAAGTACTACAGCTACACCGGCAAGATCGAGGATTTTGACGGCTCGGACGCGATTTTTACCAATCAGAAAGTCGTCTTCCACATCACGTCCACCTCCAAGATCGGCAACAACTCCGACGGTGCGAAGCGGGCCGGGTTTGAGCTGGGCGTGGGCGTGCTGCCCATCCCAAACGGTACCAAGCGCAACGGTGTCGTTCTGGGTGGGGCCAGCCTGTGGATCGCCAAAGCCATTCCCAAGGCCAAGGCCGAGGGCGCGCTGGACTTTGCGCTGTACATGACCAACACCAAGAATATGGCGTCCTGGCACAAGCTGACCGGCTACTACCCAGTGCGCGAGAGCAGCATCAAACTGCTGCGCGGCGAGGGCTGGTTTACCAAGGCACCGCTGCAACTGGTGGCCTTTAACCAGCAGACCAACACCGTTGCCAGCCCCGCCACGGCAGGCGCGCTGACTGGCGCTGGCCCGCAGACCCGCAAGATTGTGGAAGAGGCGTGGCAGAAGGTGCTGAACGGCACCTCCGTGGACGCCGCGCTGAAGGAAGCAAAGACGCGGGCCGACGCTGCACTGGCCGAGTACAACGCCAACTTCAAATAAGCGCGCCCTGATCCTGAGCCGCCCCGCCCATTTCCGTGGCGTGGGCGGCTTTTTGGGGGTGCGGGGAGGGGACCGCAGACCGCAGGGTGACATCTCCGCTCTAAAACAGTCTAAATTAGGTCCCTCACTCCCCGACACTGTTTTGACTGTGTTCTCACACGAACCCAAGGAGGTTCCACCCTTGCTCAAGCCCGCATCCACCACCGCCAACACCGAGGCCAACGCGGTCTTCAAGGGAACGGCCATGCCCTGGCTGTTCCTGCTGCCCAGTCTGCTGATCCTGGCGGTCTTCATCTATCTGCCCGCGCTGCAAACGTTGCGGCTGGCCGCCTACAAGGCCAACCTGATTCTGGGCACCGAGCGTTTCGTGGGGATTCAGAACGTCACGGAGCTTCTGCTGAGTCCGGCCTACCGGCAGGTGGCCCTGCAAACGCTGATCTTCATGGTGCTGACCGTCAGTCTGGGGCTGCTGTTCTCGCTGGGGCTGGCGTGGCTGGCCAGCCGCCCTGTGCGTGGGTCCAAGTATTACCGCCTGCTGCTGATCTACCCCTACGCCCTGAGTCCGGCCATTGCCGGAACGCTGTGGCTGTTCATGTTCAACCCAGAAATCGGCGTGGTCAATCAGCTCCTGGGCAGCCTGTTTAATGTCAAACCGCGCTGGCTGGACGATCCCATCCTGGCTTTTGGTCTGGTGGTGGTGGCTGCGATCTGGAAGGGGCTGGCGTACAACATCGTGTTTTATCTGGCGAGCATCCAGAATCTGCCCGGCGACGTGATGCAGGCCGCCGAGATCGACGGTGCGACGCCCGCGCAGGTGTTCTGGCGGGTGGCCTTTCCGCTGCTGACGCCCATCACCTTCTTTCTGGTGTTCACCAACATCATCTCCGCGCTGTTCGATTCCTTTGCACTGACCGACATCTTGACGCGCGGCGGGCCGTACTTCCACAACGCGGGCATCACCACGTTCCTGGTGTATCAGCTTTATCAGGACGGCTTCGTGAATTTCAAGAGCGGGGTGGCCGCCGCGCAGGCCGCGCTGATGCTGGTGCTGGTGGCGTTTATCACGTTCATGCAGTTCAAGGTGGGGGAAAAGAGGGTTCACTATGGCGGTTAAGACAGATACGCTGACGCCTCAGACGGGAAAAACAGGCAAGCGCGGGCCGGGCCGTCAGGGGCCGAGCTGGCCCACCCATCTGGCGCTGATCGTGGCAGTCCTGATCATCAGCACGCCGCTGATCTTCGCGCTGATCAAGTCCACGCAAGCGTCCAGTCAGGTGATCAGCCCCAACATGCTGCCCGGAACCTCCTTCGTGGACAACCTGAGCAGCATCTGGGTGGAAGCCAAGTTGGGGCGTTACATGCTCAACAGCACCATCGTGGCGCTCAGCGTGACCACCGGGAAAACCATTCTGGCCCTGATGGCCGCGCTGGCCTTCGTGTACTTCCGCTTTCCCCTTAAGGGCGCGGCCTTCACGCTGGTCCTGCTGTCGCTGATGCTGCCCACCGAGGTGCTGATCATCGCGCTGTTCGATTTCGTCAGCCGCGATCTGAAATGGGCCAACACCTTTGCCGCCATCATCGTGCCGTTTCTGGCGAGTGCCACCGGAACGTTCCTGTTCCGGCAGCACTTCCTGAACATCCCTACCAGTCTGGCCGATGCCGCGCGCATCGACGGTTGCGGGCCGCTGCGCTACCTGACCCGCATCCTGATTCCGATGAGCTGGAACACGATTGGCGCGCTGGCCGTGATCCAGTTCGTGTACGCCTGGGACCAGTACATCTGGCCGCTGGTGATCGTGCAGCAGGACGACAAACAGGTGGTGCAGGTGGGTCTGCGCAAGCTGATTGAGGTGGGCGGGCAGACCGACTGGGGCGCGGTGATGGCCGGGGCGATCATCACCATGCTGCCGCCGCTGATCGTGTTCACGCTGTTGCAGGAGCAGTTTAGCCGGGGCTTTGCCCTGAGCGAGGACAAGTAGGCGGGAACTCTTGGAAGGCAGAAGTCACCGGGGAAAGTCTTCGGTGATTTTTTTATTGCTTTGGACAGGCTCAGTCCAGACCTAGCCGCGCCACCAATTCCTCGTCTGCCGGTTGGTAAACCTCCTCGCGGGGCGTGAGCAAAAGCTCGGGCTGGCTTAGATTTTCACGTTGCTGATGAACAAACCCAGTGATGTCCTCCACTCGTAGAAGTGCGCCTCCCTCGTCTGGTGGGCGGCCAAAGTCGGCCAGCGCACGGCCCCGCAGTCCCAGTTGCACCGCGCGTCGGGCCAGCGGGCGGCCATCAGGGGCGTGATCTGGATCCCACTGCAACCGCACATTTGAGGCGGCCACGGCAGCATGCCAAGCATCTTTGGACAGGCTAGAAGCGGTCACGGCAGACGGTACGGCGTCCCCCAACCAGCCGTCGAAGCGGGCGCAGGTCACGGTCAGCGCCAGCACGCGCTCTTGATCGGATTTGGTGGCCCAGCCGCAGCGATACATCATCCATAGAAAGTTGGGCTTGACCCAACTCATGCGCGAGAAGCTGTAGGGGCCGCCGAAGTGCCCGTGTTGGACAGCGTAATCGGCAATCGCTGGACGGTATGCCTGATAGACGACGATGGTGGGTTGGCCTTTCAGTTCGCCGCGTTGGGCCAGGATGTGGCGGCCTGTCTGCGGCCACCTCGCGGTCTGTGCAGCGTGGAGTTCGGTAGCCAGGGTCATGGCCCAGCATGTTGCCGCGCCCAGCCATCCGACAAGCGCCAGACGGCTTAGCCGCCGCGTCCGTGTGGCCGATGTGCCTGCCCGCTGCATCGCCAACAATACCCGCATGACTGAGAAACAACTTTCGCACCGCCTGTCCTATCTGCTGAGGCACGCGCCACACGAGGCGGGCCTGACCCTGCAACCCGGCGGCTGGGTGCCGCTGAAGCCGCTGCTGGCGCATCTGCATGTGACGCGCGAGGAAGTTGAGCGGGTGGTGACGGCTTCCGACAAGCAGAGGTTTGCACTGGATGGGGAACGCATCCGGGCCAATCAGGGGCACAGCGTCCAAGTTGATCTGGAGCTGACGCCGCAGACGCCACCCGCCGTGCTGTACCACGGCACGTTTCCTGGCGCGCTGACCGCCATCCGGCGCGAGGGCCTGAAGCCCATGAACCGCCATCACGTCCACCTCTCGCCGGATACGGAGACAGCCCGTAGAGTGGGAGCGCGGCGTGGGCCAGCCGTGGTTCTGACCATTCGGGCTGACCGGATGGACGCGGCGGGGCATCTGTTTTACAAGTCGGAGAACGGCGTGTGGCTGGTGGATGGGGTGCCAGCGGAGTTTCTGCTGGAGCCGTGACGGTGAGGGGAGGCTGGGTTGAGATGTTGTTCAGGCAGCCCCACCCCCCCAGCCCCCTCCCCCATATGGGCAGGGGGAGCAGCGCTGCGCCAGGCAGGAGGATTGGGCATTCTGGGTGGGAGTGGGCGGCGGCCTCCGGGTCTGATGCTGTTCTTCATGACGCTGCGTGCGGCCCGTGTGCTACGCGCCCGACGGCCTTCAGTTGCCGCTTCGGCATTGTGTTCGTGTCTCCAAACAAGATGGCTTGGCCTTTTCCCCTCTCCACTTGAGGGAGAGGGAGGGAGTCGCGTAGCGATGGAAGGGTGAGTCGCAGACCTGCTTGCAGAGGGGGCCACCAGGCAAACTTTTTTCCACCACTCCAGCAATGAGGCTTTCGGCCCATATCCCCTTCCAATTGGCCTCCTCAGCTCACCCCGTACAGCTCCCCATACTTGCCCCGCAGATATTTCAGATACGGCTCCACGGTCATGGCCTGCCCGGTGGCCCGCTCCACCAGTTCGGCGGGTTTGTACAGTCCGCCCGGCGCGTAGACGTTTTCCTTGAGCCAGCCGTGCAGGCGGCTGAAATCGGCGCGGGCGATGTCGCCTTCCAGGCCCGGATTGGCATTCTCGGCGGCGGCGTAGAATTGCGCGCTCAAGACATTGCCCAGCGTGTAGCCCTGAAAGGCCCCACCAATGCTGCCGAAATACCAGTGAACATCCTGCAAGGCGCCGTCCACGTCGCTGGGGGCGCGCAGGCCCAGATTCTGCTCGTAGGCGGCGTGCCAGGCGTCGTTCAGGTCACGCACGGCCAGCCCACCGCCCAGAAGCTGGCGCTCCAACTCGTAGCGGGTGATCACATGCAGGTTGTAGGTCAGCTCATCGGCGTCGGTGCGGATAAGAGAACGGGCCACGGTGTTGACGGCGCGGTGCATCTCGTCCTCGGACACGCCCGCGAGCTGATCGGGAAAGGCGTCGCGGAATTTGCCGAAGTAGGCGGCCCAGAAGGCGCGGCTGCGGCCCACCTGGTTTTCCCACAGCCGCGACTGACTCTCATGCACCCCAGAGCTGACGCCGCCGCCGAGGGGGGTATCCAGGTATTCCTCACTCACGCCCTGCTCGTACAGCGCATGTCCGGCTTCGTGCAAGGTGGAATACAGCGCCTCTGTGGGGTCATTTTCCTTGACGCGGGTGGTGATCCGCACGTCCTGGCCGCCCAGCCGGGTCATGAAAGGGTGGTGGGTCAGGTCCTGGCGACCCCGCTCGAAATCGTAGCCGTAGTCGCGGATCACCGACTCGCCAAATTTAAGTTGCGTGGTGCTGTCGTAATGGCGGCCCATGAAATCGGTGCGCGGAGTGCCGGCCCCGATGACCGCGTCGGCCAGCGGCACCAGCGCCTCGCGCAACTTGCTGAACACGTCGCCCACCTGCTGCGCCGTCATGCCCTCGTCGGACTGATCGATAAAGTAGTCCATCGGATCGCTGAATTCGGGAAAGTAGCTTGCCGCTTGCAGGCTGAAATCCCGCGACTTTTCCAGATACGGCACCATGCGCGCAAAGTCGTTGGCGGGGCGTGCCGTCGTCCAGGCGCTGTAGCTGTCGCCACCGTGCTGGCTCCAGGCGGCCACGAAGTCGGCGGGAAAGCGGGTGGCTTCCTCGAAGTTCTTGCGGGCCAGTGCCACCATGCGCGTCTGCGCGGGCGAGAGGTCCGTGCGGCCCTGCGCGTTGTCCAGCAACTTGCCATACCCGGCGTCGGTGGCGCGGGCGTGGGCCATGCGCGAGAGCAGCGACTGCTGGCGCGAACGGCCCGCCGACGCCCCGGCGGGCAGATAGGTACTCTGGTCCCAGCCCAGCAGCGAACCGATGCCGCCCAGATCACTCAGTTCCTGCCAGCGGGTCTTGAGGTCTTCCCACTGGGTATCGTTGGCTGAATTGGAAGTCATGGCGAGAGCGTAGCGCAGGGAGAAAGGGCCAATACCGAAAAAGCCGTCAGACCGCAGGCTAGGCCGATTGGCTTAGCCCACAGTCTTCATATTCCGCCTCTGCCCAGTGTGAGACACTTCTTCCCATGTCACAACGCATCTCTCTGGAAGCCCTGGCGGCCCTGCCCACGGTGGCGGCGCTGAACGTCTCTCACGGTGGCGATCAGGTGGCCTTTTACGCCGACTGGACCGGGCGTTTCGAGCTGTACACACTGAATCTGGAGACCCGCCAGCGCCGTCAGATCACGGACGGGCAGGCCCCCAAAGCCATCCGGGCGGGCTTCGTGTGGGCGGCGGACGACTCGCGCATCTTCCTCAGCCGCGATCACAACGGCGACGAGCGGCAGGCGCTGTTTGGTCTGAATCTGGAGTCGGGCGCGGTCAGCGCTTTGCAGCACGAAGCTCAGAGCATGGATTACACCGTGGACGCGCACCCGGACGGCGGGCGGCTACTGGTCAACAGCACGCGCGGCGGGCAGATGAACGTGCATGTCTATGACCTGTCGAAAGAGGGCGAGGACGCCTGGACCGCGCTGACCGCATTGCCCAACTCCACCCAGGCCGCCGCCTGGAGTCCCGACGGCACACGGCTGACGTTGACCACCAACGAGAGCGCAGATCTCCGCAACACCGACGGCTACGTGCTGAATGCCGATGGCTCCGGCCTGAAGCGCGTCCTGCGCGTCCGTGAGGGCAGCCAGGACAGCGTGGGCGAGTGGCACCCGGACGGAAAGCGTGTGACCGCCAGCAGCGACGCGGACGGAAACAGGCGGGTAGGTCTGCTGAACGTGGACTCGGGCGAGGTGCAGTGGCTCACTCCCGCCGATGAGCGGATCGAGGAGTCTCCCGGCAGCTTTTCGCCGGACGGGCGCTGGCTGAGCGTGATCCGCAACGTGGACAGCACCCTGACCCCCGTGCTGTACGACACGGCGACGGGCGAGGCGCGTGAGCTGAAGCTGCCGCCGGGGCTGGCCGTGGGAACCGAATTCGCGCGCGGCGGCAGCCACCTGCTGTTCAGTTACGTGACCGCCACCACCCGCCCACAGGTCTTGCTCTACAACCTCGCGGACGACACCACCGAAGTGCTGCTGGACGCCGACTACGGCGATGTGGATCCTGCCGACTTCGTGCCGGGCGAGTATGTCCACTACCCCACGGCGGACGGACTGCAAGTGCCCGCCATCCTCTACAAGCCGCGTGAGCTGGAGGACGGCAAAACCTACCCGGTCCTGATCCACGCGCACGGCGGCCCCACGGCGCAGTTCTTCCGGGGCTTCGACGCGCAGGCGCAGTTTCTGGCGGACCGGGGCTATCTGGTGCTGTGTCCCAACGTGCGCGGCAGCACCGGCTATGGCGTGACGTGGCGCGACGCCAACCTGCTGGACTGGGGTGGGCGCGATCTGGCCGATATCGCCGCTGGGGCGGAATACCTCAAATCGTTGCCGGAGGTGGATGGCGCACGCCTGGGCATCTTTGGGGGCAGCTACGGCGGGTACATGAGTTACATGGCGGTGGTCAAGCAACCCGATCTGTTCAAGGTGGGCGTGCCCATCGTGGGCATCACCGATCTGCATCAGTTGTACGAGGACAACAGCCGCGTGATGCCGCAACTGGGCTACTACTTCCGCACCATGATGGGCGATCCGGTGGAGAACGCCGCGCTGTGGCGGGACCGCAGCGCCATCACACACGCCGCCGATCTGAAGGCGCACCTGTTCATGATGCACGGCACCAATGATCCGCGCTGCCCGATCAACCAGGCCCGTGGTTTCCGCGACGCGCTGCTGGCCAGCGGGCGCGAGGAAGGCCGGGACTTTGAATACGTCGAGTTTGGTGACGAGGGTCACGGCGCGGGCGACATTGCCGGAAAGACCCGCAGTTACCGCCTGATGGCCGATTACCTGGAACGGCGGCTGTAGCACAGCGGAGCAGCCCTGGTAGCCAGAACCCTGTCCAGTCCTCTGCAAAATCGCTCATCTAATCCTGCCGGGAAGCGCCTGTAGCGCGTGATACGATCAGTGCGTTTTGACTGGGGGAGACCCCGGGAGGACGGAGTGAAGCGGAGGGGTAGAGCGTGAGGCTGTCAGAAGACATTGGAATCGATCTGGGAACGGCGACGTTTCTGATCTACACGAAAAGCCGGGGCCTGGTGTTGCAGGAACCCAGCGTGATCGCCATGACCCGCGACAGCAAGCAGGTCCGTGCGGTGGGCGAGGAAGCGTACCGCATGATCGGGCGTACCCCTGGCGGCATCGTGGCGGTGCGGCCCATCAAGGACGGCGTGATCGCCGACGAGGGCCTGACCGAGAAGATGATCACCATGTTCCTGGCGAAAGTGCAGGGCAACGCCGGGCGGCTGTTCGGCTTCAAGCCGCAGATGATGGTGGGCGTGCCCAGCAGCGTCAGCGATGTTGAACGCCGGGCGGTGCTGCGGGCGGCCCTGAACGCCGGTGCCAAGCGCGCCTTTTTGATCGAGGAACCGCTGGCGGCGGCCATCGGCGCGGGCCTCAAGATCACCGAACCGCTGGGTAGCTTGGTGGTGGACATCGGCGGCGGCAGCAGCGACGTGGCCGTGATCTCGCTGGGCGGCATCGTGGTCAGCGAGTCCATGCGTGTGGCGGGCAACGAGTTTGACGAGAGCATTATCCGCTACGTGCGCCGCAAGGAAAACGTCTTGATCGGTGAGCGCACTGCCGAGGAAATCAAGGTCAAGGTGGGCGCGGCCATGCTGCTCAACGACGCCGAGAATCTGGTGGCCGAGGTGCGTGGGCGGGATCTGATCAACGGGTTGCCCCGCACCATTAGTCTGGACAGCCGCGACGTGGTGGAGGCTCTGGCCGAACCCGTGACCCGCATCGTGGAGGGCGTCAAGCGCGTGCTGGAGATCACCCCGCCCGAACTGGTCAGCGACATCATCGACCGGGGCATCGTGATGACGGGCGGCGGCAGCCTGCTGCGCAACTTCGACGAACTGCTGCGCCAGACCACCGGCATTCCCGTTTCCGTGGCCGAGAACGCCGTGGAAGCTGTGGCTGTCGGCACCGGCATGGCGCTGGATATGCTCTCGGTGCTGGGTGACAGTCTGGTCTCCAGCGACTACTACCTGCGCCGCTAAGTAGAACGGTAAGACTTGCGGAAAGAGAATTCAGAGTCTTTTTCCGCCTACCATCTGCCTCCCCCAAGGAGTTCCCCATGCAACCCATAATGATTCAGGAGGTCATGAAGACCCTCCCACACCGCTTTCCCTTCCTGCTGGTGGACCGCGTGCTGAGCGTCGAAAATGGTGAGGTCCACGCCATCAAGAACGTGAGCGTCAACGAGCCGTTCTTCACGGGGCACTTTCCCACTGAACCGGTGATGCCCGGCGTGCTGATCATCGAGGCGCTGGCGCAGGCCAGTTTCTTCTGCATGCACGAGGCTCTGGAACCCGGCACCATCGGCTATCTGGCGGGCATCGACGGCGCACGCTTCAAGCGCAAGGTCATTCCCGGCGATACCCTGCACCTGTACGCCAAGCTGGAATTCATGCGCCGGGGCCTGGGCAAGACCACCTGCCGCGCGGAAGTGGACGGACAGGTGGCGGCAGAGGCCACGATCCTGTTCGCGGTGGGCAAGGGGTGACCCGCAGGCAGGATGCGGCGCGTGGGACGCACAATAAGTTGATGAATGTGTCCGGCATTCTGTGTCCTGTGTCGTCTGCCTGGAGTGCCCATTGACCCGCCTGACCCGCGCCGTCACCGCCGAGCTGATTCCGCCGCTGTTGGCCGGCACACTGTTGTTCACGGCGGTCCTGAGCTTCGGGTATTTCTTCATCTCCAGTCAGTGGCTGACGGGCGTTCCTGTGGGATTGATCGGACAGTGGATCGGCCTGCAAGTGCCGGACACGCTGGTCAAGGTTTTCCCGATGGGCGTGGTGCTGATGACCGTGGTGGCCTTTGGGCGCATGAGTACCGAGCGCGAGCTGGTGGCGGTGCAATCGGGGGGCATCAGCCTGGGGCGGGTGGCGCGGCCTGCCTGGGTGGTGGCCGCGCTGGTCACGGCGCTGGCCGTGTGGCTGAGCCTGTGGGTGGCCCCGCGAGCCAACGTGGAGACGCGTGGCCTGTACTGGGACGCCCTGACTGGAGCGGGCCTGTCGCAACTGGTGGGCAAGACGGTGGATCTGGGCGCGGGCCTGACCCTGTCGTTGGCCGGGTACGACACTGCCTCCCGCGAGCTGAGGGGCGTGCGGGTAGAGAAGTGGCTGCCAGACGGCCAGCGCCGCGCCACGCTGATCTTTGCCGATGTGGGGACGTTCGAGAACAACGTTCTCTCGCTACGCGGTTACAGCGTCTACACCGTGGATTATGCGGCGGCGGCGCAACTTTCCGCTGTGCCGGAAAATGATCCGGCAGCCTTCCGCGCGGCGGTACAGAACGTGTTTCCCAGCGTGGTGATCCCCGAAAAAACCAGCGATACGCTGAATGTGGATACCGGACTGTCGCGCAAGCAGACCCTGGCCACCTATGCCGACGCCATCGGGGCAGACGCGCAGGGGTGGCCGGAACTGATCACCTCATTGACGGCCCCCGGCATGAAGCCCGCCGAACGGCAGGCGGCGCGGTTGAACCTGAACCGCAAGCTGGCGCTGCCCTTCGGGAATCTGGTGCTGGCGTTGGCCGCCCTGCCCTTTGCCCTGCGCTTCGGGCGCACGCTGGGGGTCAGCCTGGGGATTGCCCTGCTGATCGCGGTGGCCTATTACCTGTTGTTTTTCGTTGGCCTGACCGTGGCGGCGGCCATGCCTGCCCTGCCGGAACTGGGCGCTTGGCTGGCAAATATCGTCTTTGCCGGGGCCGGTCTGTGGCTTCTGAGGCGAACGTGACCGACAAGAACGTGACAGACAGGGGAGAGCTGCGTGCGCTGATTCTGTCGGCCTCCTTTGGCAGCGGACATCTTCAGGCCAACGACGCGCTGGATCAGGCGCTGCGGGCGGCAGGCGTGAACCTGAGTGCCCGCCACGCCGACTTTCTGGCCTACCTGAATCCCTTCGAGCGTGCCGTGACCGCCGGAACCTATGACCTGTGGCTGCGTCATGCCCCCGCCATGTACAAGGCGTTCTACGACTGGACCGACTCCGAGACCGAGCCGAAGGCGTTGACCGGAACCTTCGGCTGGCTGGGTCTGCGCGGCATGACCCGTGACGTGCAGGAGGTGGCCCCCGAAGTCGTCGTCGGCTCGTATCCCACCACTGTGGCGCTGTCCAACACCGCCCGAAAGCGCCTGGGCGTGGACTTTCTGAATGCCCTGATCGTCACCGATTACCGCGTTCACCACCACTGGGCGCGACCCGAGGCCGAATTGCTGCTGGTGGCCACCGAGGAAGCCCGCGAGCAGATGGCCCGCTGGAAGATTCCGGCAGGCAGCGTGGAGGTCACGGGCATTCCGATTGCCGCCGAATACCGCACACTGATCGGGGCCGATAAGACTGCATTACGACTCAAACATGGTCTGGACCCTGCCCTGCCCCTGATCCTGATTTCTGGCGGTGGCACTGGAACTTACCGCGCCCTGAAACCTGTGTTGAACGAGCTATCTGGGCTGGGGCGGCGCGTGCAGGTGCTGGTGCTGGCCGGGGCCAGGGGCCGGGGCGTGCAGCGGGTGGGCGGGGCCACGGTACATCAACTGGGCCATACCGACGATTTCCCTGAACTGCTGGCCGCCTCCGATCTGGTGGTGGGCAAGGCGGGCGGCCTGACGGTGGCCGAGTCCACCACGCTGGGTATTCCCCAGGTGATTCACGAGCCGATTCCCGGACAGGAGGAACACAACGCCGACTATCTGGAACGCCACGGCGCAGCCCTGTGGGCGCGGAAACTGCATGAGGTGCGCCCCGCCGTCCTGCGCGCCCTGGACGGCGACGAGAACGCCCGCATGGGCCACTGCGCCCGCATGATCAGCGTGCCGGACGCGGCGGACCGGGTGGCGGCGGCGCTGTTGAAGAGACTGGGACGGTGAACAGAGGTGTGAACTCCTTTCCCCTCGCCGCCCTGACTGCCTACCTGATTCTTCCCGCTCTGGCCGTGCAATTCGCCAATATCGGCCTGCTGCGCGAGGGCAGCCGCAGAAAGCGTGAACTGGCGCTGACCTTCGATGACGGGCCGGACCCACTGACCACGCCTGCCGTGCTGGACGCCTTGCGAGATGTTGGGGCGCGGGCCACCTTCTTCGTCATTGCGGGCCGGGCCGAGTCGCATCCCCAACTGATCGCCCGCATGCTAGCCGAGGGACATGAAGTGGCTGCCCACGCCGAGAAACATGTCCATGCCTGGATTCGCACGCCCTGGGGTGGATTTCTGGATGTGGTGCGGGCGGTGCGGCGGGTGGCAAAAGTAGCAGGTCAGCCTGTTCAATACCACCGTCCCCCCCACGGCGCGTACACCCTGGCCACTGTGCTGGGTCAGCGTGCGGCGGGCGTGCGCGGCGTCCACTGGAGTGTGGAAGGCCAGGACTGGCAGCCCAACTTGACGCCGGAACAGGTGCGGGAGCGGTTGCTCCTTCGTGCTGGCCCCGGCTCTATCGTCGTCCTGCACGACGCCGGGCCAGGGGCGGTGAACACGGTGCCGATGCTGCCGGGCCTGTTGCGGGAGTGGAAGGCACGCGGCTATACCTTCAAAACTGTCTCTGGGTTGGAGGGGGGGACGCCCGTCGGTTCGGCGGCGCTACGGCGGCGGGCTTTTATCGCTGTGGACGGCGTGTTTGATCGGCTGGGCCGCATTCAGCCCACGGCGGGCCGGGCCGACAACCTCTTCCGCACGGGCGCTTCGGCCTTTCCGCTGGAAGGTATCAGGCTGGCCGACGGCACCCTGGTGCCGAAGGGTGCGCCGTGTGCGGAGTTTCATGTCAACAATCCCCTGATGGTGGACCTGGGGATCAACCGTCCTGCCATCCGGCAGGCGCAGCGGGATTATCTGCTGGTGGCCGACGATCTGCTGCACCGCCCGGACCTGCGGGACGCGCAGTACGTCTTCTGCCTGAGTGCCGTGTCGCCACTCATGGCCGTGATGGGCTTCGAGACGTATGACCTGCCTGCCGCCGACGCCCGCCGCCTGCAACTCTGGGCGCGTGTGATGCGCTGGGGCTTTGCGGGCGCACCGAAGGTGGCCGAGCCGAGGCTGAGCATCCTGAGCCGGGCAGCCTTCCTGGCGCAGTATGGGGACCGTGAATAGCGCGGGGCACGCAGTTTCCTGGCGGTTGATGGTGCTCTCTGCCCAGGCCAAAGCTGTGGCTGCGCTGCTCTCCCTCGTTCGGTACTCGCCAGAATTTCTACAGCATCGGTTCCCGAAGCCAGCTCGCGGTTAACCCGGCGTCGCGGCCAGAGCCACATCCTCACGCCACAGAGACAGCGCGCTGACCGCCAGGATCACGGCCAGTGGGAGCGGCACGTCGCCCAGGTCCATCCGAAAGTCCGTGCCGCTCGTGTACCCGCCGAAGCGCCCGCGCACCTCGCCCGCATAGTGGCGCAGATTAAGGTCCAGGCCATCGGTAAAGCGCCCGTAACGGCCCACCGCTGCGTCGTCTGTAAATTCCAGGCGGGCGTCTATGCCGCCCACGACGCCGCCCAGATGCAGGTGCAGTTCCCCGGCCAGAACCTCGGCGCGCAGGTCAAAGCCGCGTGTGAAGCTGCCCACCCGGCCCTCCAGTCCATCGGCGGCCAACGAAACCACGATGTCCTGCCCCGCCGTGAAGCTGCCGACGCGCCCGCTCACGCGCTGGCCGTCCCAGGTGGCGTGTAAGTCCAGGCCCTCGCTGATGTTGCCCAGGCGTCCGTGCAACGCTGTCTGTGGGGCTGTGGCCGGCATGACCGTCATGGCTGGATGTTAAACTCGGCGGTCTCTCAAAAGCCTGACGGCTGACGGCGGGTATGCTTCCCGGCATGTTTCGATTAGACGCGCAGGTGGAGTTCCTGCTGACCTGTGACCGCCTCAAGGCCGTGACGCGTACCACGCTGCTGCACAGCGGCGAGCGGGCCGAGAACAGCGCCGAGCATTCCTGGCATCTGGCGCTGATGGCCCTGACACTGGGCGAATACGCGCCGCCCGGTACGAATCTGAACCGGGTGATGGAACTGCTGGTTGTGCATGATCTGGTGGAGGTTTACGCCGGAGACATGCATTTCGATCAGTCTGAAGCCAGCAAAAAGCAGCAGGCCCAACATGAGGCAGAGGCGGCGGCGCGGCTGTTCAGGCAGCTTCCGCCGGATCAATGCGACACGTTCCGGCAAGCCTGGCAGGAGTTCGAGGCCCGCCAGAGTCCCGAAGCCCGCTTTGCGCGTGCCCTGGACGCCTTGCAGCCGATGCTCCTGACCTGGGGGACGGGCGGAATCGGCTCGGCGGCACACCCCGAATTGACCCTGGGGCGTTTGCTGGCGCTCAAGCGTCCGGCACTGGAGGATTTCCCAGAACTATGGGAGCTGGCACAGGGGACGGCGGCGCGGGCGGTGAAGGCGGGCATCATGCCTGAATAGATACGAAGAGGCAGCCTCCAGACCCTGGAAGCCGCCTCAGACTAGCTGTGTTTACAGCTCCAGCAACATGCGTGCCGGGTCTTCCAGCAGGTTCTTGATCATGACCAGGAACTGCACGGCTTCCTTGCCGTCGATGATGCGGTGATCGTAGGACAGCGCCAGATACATCATCGGCGCGATGACCACCTGACCGTTCTGCGCGATGGGCCGCTCGATGATGTTGTGCATGCCCAGAATGGCGCTCTGCGGCGCGTTGATGATCGGGGTACTCATCATGCTGCCGAACGTTCCGCCGTTGGTGATCGAGAAGGTGCCGCCGCTCATGTCTTCCATGGTCAGCTTGCCGCTGCGGGCCTTGGCCGCGTAGCCCGCAATTTCTTTCTCAATCGTCGCCAGCCCCATGCCGTCGGTATCGCGCAGGATCGGGACCACCAGACCGCGCTCGCTGGCCACCGCAATGCCGATGTCGTAGAAGCCGTGGTAGATGATGTCTTTGCCGTCGATGCTGGCATTGACCAGCGGGAAGGCTTTGAGGGCCTCGGTGGCGGCGCGCACGAACAGGCTCATGAAGCCCAGCTTGACGCCGTGCTTGGCGACAAACTGATCCTGGTACTTCTTGCGCAGGTCCATGCTGGGCTGCATGTTGACCTCGTTGAAGGTGGTCAGCAGCGCGGCGCTGTTCTGCACTTCCTTGAGGCGTTCGGCAATGCGGGCGCGGATACGGGTCATCGGAACGCGCTGTTCGGTGCGTGGGCCGCTGGGAATGATGGCTGAGGGTGCAGGCTGGGCAGGCTTTGCCGATGCTGGCGCTGCCGCCTTCTGCGGTCCCTGATCGGTGCTTCCGCCCTGTGCAGCAACAACAGCGTCCTGCTTGGTGATGTTGCCGCGCGGACCCGTGGCCGGAATCTGGCTCACGTCCAGATTGTTCTCGGTCACGACTTTGCGGACGGCGGGGGAGAGGTCTTCACGCCGCTCTGCCCCCTGGGCCGCAGGCTGGGTGCCGGTGCTGTCGGGCTGGACGGCGGTGCCGCCCGCACTCTTTTCGTCGGGAATGGGGCCGCTGGTTTCCTCTTCAGTGGCCTTCGCTGCTGGGGCGGCAGGCGCGCTGCCCGCGTCGCCCATCACGCCTAGCACTTCCTCGCTCAGCACGGTATCGCCCTCGTTCTTGGCGACGCTTTGCAGGACGCCGTCGGCCTGTGCCGTGACCTCCAGCACCACCTTGTCGGTCTCGATCTCGGCCAGCACGTCGCCGCGCTTGACCGCCTCGCCAGGTTGCTTGTGCCAGGTCAGCAGCGTGCCCTCACTGACCGATTCGGAAAAAACTGGAACTTTGATGTCCGCCATAGTGTCTGTAGTTATAGCGCCCAGGGGTTGTGACTGGGGTGGGAACGGCGGGGGTTCAGGTTTTTGCTTTCTTCGGAGACTTGGCCTTTTTCACGCCGTTCAGGGCCACGGCCTGCTGAATCAGCGCTTTGAATGCCTCCCCATCTATCGCCTCGCCCTCATGGATGTCGATGGCGCGGCGCGTGTTCCCCTCCAGGCTGGAGTTGAAGATCCGGGCCGGATCGTCCAGCGATGCACCTTTCGCAAAGGTCAGTTTGACGGCCCCCTTGTACGTCTCGCCCGTGCAGATGACGCCGTCATGTTCCCAGACGGGGGTGCCGCCCCATTTCCAGGTCTCGGTCACGTCCGGGTCGGCCTCCAGAATCAACGCCCGCATTCTGCTCAGGCTTTCGCCGCGCCAGTCGTCCAGGCCAGCGATCTTCTCCGAGATGAGTTGCGATGCCGACTGATCCGCGCTCTCTTTCTGGTCCGCGCTAACGTCTGACTTGCTCATGTTTCCCCCTCAGAGGCTGTGAATGTGCAGGCTGGAGTGCGGTCAAGGTTCTGCCAGGATGAGGCCGGAACCCGTTCCATCGTCCCGTCTTTCTGGCCTCACGTTCACCCGTTTTCCAGCCCATTCTAGTTCGCAGCCCCCATACTGTGTGCCATGCTGCGAATAGAAGCCGCCGAAATCATGATCGTCCGCCTGCCGCTGAAATTCCGGTTCGAGACCAGTTTCGGCGTGCAGACCGCCCGCACGGTGCCGCTGCTGGTGCTTCACGGTGACGGCGTACAGGGCGTTTCCGAGGGCACGATGGAAGTGGCCCCGATGTACCGCGAGGAAACGCTGGCCGGGGCGCTGGATCTGGTGCGAAACATTTTCCTGCCACGCATCCTGGGCAAGACCTTCGCCAACCCGGAAGAGCTGAACGACGCTCTGGGCGCCTTCCGGGGAAACAAGATGGCCCGCGCGATGGTGGAGATGGCCGCCTGGGACCTGTGGGCCAGAATGCTGAATGTGCCGCTGGGCACGCTGCTGGGCGGGCGCAAAACCCAGGTGGAGGTGGGCGTCAGTCTGGGCATTCAGGCCGACGAAGCCGCCACCGTGGACGCCGTGCGCCGCCATGTCGAGCAGGGCTACCGCCGGATTAAACTGAAGATCAAGCCCGGCTGGGACGAGGCTCCGGTGCGCGCCACCCGCGAGGCCTTCCCCGATATCCGCCTGACGGTGGACGCCAACAGCGCCTACACGCTGGCCGACTCGGTGCGCCTGCGGGCGCTGGACCAGTACAAGATGACCTACATCGAGCAGCCGCTGGCCTGGGACGATCTGGTGGACCATGCCACGTTGCAGAGCCGAATGCAGACCCCGCTGTGCCTGGACGAGAGCATCGCCAGCGCGGCGGATGCCCGCAAAGCCCTGGCGATTGGCGCAGGCGGCGTCATCAACCTCAAGGTGGCCCGCGTGGGAGGTCTGGCCGAAGCCCGCCGCGTGCATGACGTGGCGCAGGCGTTCGGTGCGCCCGTGTGGTGCGGCGGCATGCTGGAGGGCGGTGTGGGTCGGGCGCACAACATCCACCTGTCCACCCTGCCCAATTTCACGCTGCCGGGGGATACCTCCAGCGCCAGCCGCTACTGGGAAACCGACATCATCAACGAACCGTTGGAAGCCGTGGACGGCCTGATGCCTGTGCCGGAAGGTCCCGGAATTGGCGTGACCCTCAACCGCGACTTCATCGAGAGCGTGGCCGAGTTGACGGAGGAACACCGCCCTTGAGCGCTGTCTCCGGCCCTATTCCAGAAGCTCCGCTACCTAAACGCCCCTACGTAATCCGCGACGTGACCGATCCCTGGGCCATGCGCGGCCTGGAGGGTGTGCAGGTGGACGCCTGGGGCTACCCGGACCGCGAGGTGCTGCCCAGCAGCATGTTCCGCATCAGTTCGGTGTGCGGTGGCGTGGTGCTGGGCGCGTATGCGGCAGACGCACCTGAAGGCGGTCCGCAGCTTCCCTTTGGGCTGGCCTACGGCTTTCCGGCGCTGGTGGGTGGACAACTGTGGCACCACTCGCACCTGCTGGCGGTCCACCCGGACTGGCGCGGCAGTGGGCTGGCGGTGGCTCTTAAGTATGCGCAACGGGAGCGGGTGCTGGCGCAGGGCATACAGCGCATGACCTGGACCTTTGATCCGCTGATCGCCCGCAATGCCCGCCTGAATCTGGGCAAGCTGGGCGCCCGGGCCGTGTCTTACCATCCCGACTGGTACGCGATGGGCGACGATCCGGCCACCGCCTTTCCCGCAGACCGATTGATGATCGAATGGGACCTATCTCAGCCCCGCGCCGCCCACCCGCCCCCCGCCCCAGACGGCGAGGTGGTGCTGGCCGCCGTGCCGGAGGGCGAGGAACCGGACGCGCCGAGGTTGAATCTGAATGACCCGCAAGTGCTGGCCGAGGTTCCCCGCAAGGCGGAGCTGATGAACGAGGCGCTGCGTCTGGGCTGGCGGCTGGCGTTGCGCGAGGTGCTGGGCGAGTACATGGGGCGCGGCTACGTGGTTACGGATGTGGCCGCCGATGGCGAGCGGGTGTATTACGTGCTGACGAGAGACCCTCAAACCGCCTGACCGCAGGATGCACCGCGTCTTGACGGTTAGACATTCAGGCATCTGCTGACACACCCACGTCTAAACTGTGTTATGTTATTTACGTAAGGGAGGCTCAATTGTTACACATAGAATTTATCACCGATCTAGGCGCGCAGGTGACCGTGGATGTGGAGAGTGCCGATAAGCTGCTGGACGTGCAGCGTCAATATGGCCGTCTGGGCTGGACCAGCGGCGCAGTGCCAGGGGGCGGCTATCAGTTTCCGCTGGACAACGAGTCCGATTTCGATTGGTCCTTAATCGGGGCCAGAAAATGGACCAACCCGGAAGGCGAGGACATGGTCATTCATAGGGGACTGGCCTACCGTCGCCGCGAACTGGAAGCTGTGGACAGCCGCAAGATGAAGCTGCCTGCCGCCGTCAAGTACAGCCGGGGCGCACGCGGCACCGATCCCGAGCATGTCCGCGAAAAGGCCGACGGCGAATTCGAGTACGTGACGCTGGCGATCTTCCGGGGGGGAAAACGCCAGGACCGCTACGCCACGCCTGGAGGAGGGCGCGCACCGCAACAGGCCGCCCGTCCACCCGCGCCCCGGCCCCAGCCTGTGGCGGCGGCGCGGCCTGCCCCTGTGGCCGTGGTGGAAGACGAAACGCCGTTCTAAACATGGTGAGGCTGGCGTCTGTCAGCCTGACTTGCAATGCTGAGGGACGAGGCATCCCAATGCCAATCGCCTCCAGAAGAATCTGAAGGATGTCTCAGCGGTGTGCCCCAAAAAATGCGCCGATCTGCCGCCCGATATCTGCGTTCACATACTGGCGGTTCAGGTGCGGCCCGGTTACCGCGATGATTTCGGTCTGCGCGCCTGCCTTGCGGGCCAGCGCTGCCAGCAGCAGACCGTTCTTTTCACCGGCCACCATCCTGTCCTGCGGGCTGCTGACCACCAGCAACGGCGTTCGATTGCCCACGAAGCCGCTGAAATCATTGACTGGATCATGCCCCCGCGTGGACGCCTGACCGTAAGCCGCCGCGACGGCTCTGGTTCGGCTCCTTGACGTCCGCACTGCATTACGCAGGTTGACCCAGCCTCCCACCACAGCCACGGCACCGACGGAAAGCCCCAACGTGCGCCGGTAGGCTGTGAGCGTTGCGGGCAGGCCACCCATCGAGATACCCAGGGTATAGACCAGTCCATCGTGCTGGAAGCGGGGCAGGGCGGCGCGGTAGGCCCGCCTAAGCGTATTGAGTGCCGCCGGGCTGCCCCAGGTGTCACCCCCGCCGTCACTGCTCAGGAGCAGGGCGTAGCCCTGAACGTCGAGGGCGCTGAGCATGGCGTTGAAAGGCTCGTGGGAGCTGCCGTCGCTGGCCTGTCCGCCCCGTCCGTGCGAAACGATCACCAGGGGGCAGGCGCGTTTCCAGCACGCGGGCGGCACGATCAATTGCGAGTCTCCAGCAGCATCGGGCAGGATCAGCAAATGCCGTCCATCAGGAGTCAGCGTCCAGTCAGCCCCGCTCCATTTCTGATCGCAGCCCAGCAGAAGGCAGGCGGTCAACATGAGCGCCACGGCCCGGCACAGCTCAAACGTGGGTCTTCACCTCCACCTTTTTATCCCATTTCAACTGAAGTCCATATCAGCGTCTAGTGGGGGCAGAAGGAAGACACAGAATCTCAGCGCCAGGCTTGTTCAAAAGCGTCCGAATCCTTGCTCAGCAGTGTGCCCCAAAAAATGCGCCGATCTGCCGCCCGATATCTGCGTTCACATACTGGCGGTTCAGGTGTGGCCCCATGACTCCGATCTCTCTTGTCTGAGTGCCTACCTTGCGGGCCAGCGCCGCCAATAACAGGCCGTTTCTGGTGCCGTTGACGGCCTGATCCTGCGGACTGCTCACCACCAGCAAGGGTGTTTTCGTCCCCACGAACCTGCTGAAATCATTGACGGGATCATACCCCCGTATGGACGCTCCAGCGAATGCCGCCGCAACACTCCGGCCCCGGCTCTTGGAGGTTTGCACGGCGTCATGCAGGTTTACGCGGCCCGCCACCAGTGCTACAGCGTTGATGGGCATTCCCAGCGTGCGCCGGTATGCGGTGAGCGTCGCAGGCAGTCCCCCCATCGAAATGCCCAGGGTATAGACCCGCCCATCATGCTGAAATCGGGGAAGGGACGCTTGGTAGGCCCGGCGCAGCGTGTTCAGCGCCGCCGGGCTGCCCCAGGTTTCGCGTCCGCCATCGCTGCTTAGCAACAACACGAAGCCCTGAACGTCAATGGCGTCCAGCATCGCGTCAAATGGCTTGTGAATACTGCCGTCGCTGGCCTGCCCGCCGCGTCCGTGCGAGACGATGACCACGGGGCATTTACGCTGCCAGCACACGGGCGGCACCACCAACTGCGAGTCGCCCGCAGGATCGGGCAGGATCAGGGAACGCCGTCCATCGGGGTCCAGCTTCCAGCCCGCACTGCCCTGGGTTGGTCCTGATTGGGTTTGGGCGCTGCCCAGCGAGAGGCAAGCGGCCACTATCAGGGGAATCGACTTTGCCTTAAGCATGGGTTTTCACCTCCACCTTTTCGTCTAAGCGCAGTAGCCGCAGAGAGCTGCCCAGCACGCTGTACGCGCCCAGCACGCAGGCCAGTCCAGTCAGCCAGCCCGCCAGCACGTCGCTGGGATAGTGGACGCCCAGCACAATGCGCCCATAGCCCATCAGAAAGGCGTAGCCCGCCGACACGATCAGGACGGGCCAGCGCCAGCGGCTGTGCCAGGCCAGCAGCACGGCGAAGGTGGCCAGCGCCGCCGCCACGGTGGTGTGACCGCTGGGAAACGACGCGCCGTTCTCTGTCACCAGCCGGGGCCACAACTCCGGGCGGGCACGGGCGAAGATGAGCTTCATGGCGAAGGCGAGGGCCACCGAACTGCCTAGCCCCAGCAGCGCGAACACCGCCAGGGAGTGCCGCTGGGTGAACCACAGGGCCAGCACGATGACGATAAACACCACGCCCATTGGCAGCGGCCCGCCAAAAGTGTGCAGGAACAGGCTGATGGTCGTCAGAGCGGGCGTGGCGTGGGCATGGACCCACAGCATCACGGGCTGCTCGAAGGCGAAGCGCTGACGCTCCAGCACGTCCTCGGCGATCACGCCAATCAGGATCAGCGGCAGCAAGATGCCCAGCAGAAAGCGGATCAGGGCCACTGGGCGCAGGCGGGTCAGGGCAGGAGGCAGGTGCATGCCGCCCAGCATGCACCGCCAAGGTAAAGCGGTGGTATACCCGACGGGAGGCATGCAGCAAAAAACCACCCCGGAGGGCGGCTTTCTGGAGGTCAGGGGTTGGATGTGGGGTCAGTCGGTGCCAGTTTCACCCGCCTCGTTGTCGTTTTCTGCCCCGCTCTCGCCCGCGTCCACTGCACCCTGATACAGCACCTTACCGTTGCCCGCGTCGATGATCACTTCCTGGGTGCCGATCTCCACCTCGTAAACCAGGTAACCGTCTTCCTCGTCCAGCTTGATGCTGGTGACGGTGCCGGGAACGGCGGCCAACGCGGCGGCCCTGGCCTGGTCCAGCGTGATCTTCGCCAGCTTGAGGTACTGGGCCGATTCCTGGGCGTCCGTCATTTCCACGCCCTTCTGCTCGGCGGGAAGCAGGATGCTGCCCTTGATCATGGGTTCCTGGGTAGCGTTCTTCATCTGGGTCTGGGCCAGTGGCTGGGTCATGACAGGAGCGGTCTTGGGTGCGCTCTGGGCCAGGGCGTACCCGGCCAGGGGCAGGGCGGCAACGGCGGCAGTCATGGTGAGCAGCATGGTCCTGGTCTTGTTGTTCATGGTGGGTCTCCTTGAGAGGGGGTTTGAGCGTGAAGGCGGTCTGCCGTTCACCTGTCCCAGAGTTTGCTCGCCAGAGGTAAAGAACGCGTATAGCACGGTACATCCGGCTTATACACAAGAGATGACAAAGGATATGGACTCCCGCAACCGCTGGGGGAGTCCAGTGAACAAGCGAGGGTGTCTTCTGGAGGGCTATGGCCCGAACAAATCCGTCATTGGCCTAGCCTGCCCCGCCTCGCGCAACGCAGGCAGTCCCCAGCCGTCCTCCAGCGTCCGCAGCAGCGAGTAGTGGTTGTAGGGCTGCGCCGAGGTGACATTGCGCGGTCCGTTCTTGGTGATGACCACCGTGGCGAGTTTGCCGCCACCTCCGGTTTTGTCGCCGCCCTCCGATTCATCAAAGGTAATGACGATGGCTGAGCGGCCCGTCCAGGCGCTGGATGCCATGATCTTCTCCGTCCAGGTCTTGATGAAAGCGTTGCCTGTGCGTTGCAGGGCTGGCCCGCGCGGACAGTTCAGTGCGCCGTGCATGTCGTGGCACACGTCCGGCACGATCAGGGCGAAGTTCGGCGCTTTGCCGGAGTTCAGATCGGCGCTCAGGGCGTCCAGTTTCACGACATTCTGGCGGAGCTTAGGATTTGCGGCGATGTCGGCGGACAGCATGAAGGGGTTGTGTTTCTTGCCGTAATGGCCCGCCGCGCCGCCATCCCAGCCCACGCTGGGCAGGCCCTGAAAGTAGCCTTTCCAGCTCAGCCCGGCGCTTTCCAGTTGCAGGGCCAGATTGTCACTCTTAAAGCTCTGGCGCGGATCGTCGTTGTGGCTACCGAAGGTGGAACCGAACAGCAGCGCCACGTAATTGGGCAGGCTGGGATGCGCCACGCCTGTGTAATTCGTCGCCAGCGAATACTTTTGTGCCAGAGCGTTGAGCGTCGGCAGATTAGGATTGCCGATAGCTTCCTTGTATCCGGTGTTCTCCATGACGATCACGAAAACGTGCGAGAAGGGTGCGGGGGCCGCCGTTGCGGAGGACATCAACACCACCGCCATCAGTCCGGCCAGTTGGGACCTCATTCTCTCACCATACGCGCCCGGCGCAGTTCCACGGCCACCGGAATAAAGCTCAGTACGATCACCACGCCGATCACCAGCAGGATGTAACGGTCCAGGTTGGGAATCAGCCCGCCCAGCAAGTAGCCCAGCAGCGGCACGCTCAGCGCCCACAGCAATCCGCCCAGCACGTTGTAAGACACGAATCGCGGGTAGGACATGCCGCCCACGCCGGCCATCGTGGGGGCCACCGTACGCAGCACCGGAATGAAGCGGGCCATGATCAGGGCTTTAGTACCGTATTTGTCAAAGAAAGCGCCTGTGCGCGCCACGTATTCGGGCTTCAGCAGGCGGCTTTCCGGGCGGCTGAACACGGTGGGGCCAAAACGTCTGCCAATCGCGTAGCCCACGCTATCTCCGATCACTGCGCCCAGAAAAACAGCCAGCATAATTCCCGGCAGGTTGAGGCTGCCCGATCTGGCGAGAATCCCTGCCGTGATCAGCAGGCTGTCACCAGGCAGAAAAAACCCGGCCAGCAAGCCGGATTCAGCGAAGATCATGCCAAAGATGCCCAGGTAAGACACGCTCTGGATCAGGTGCGGAAGATCAAACATGTCCGCAGCGTAGGCAACCAAGGTATAGGGACGGTATACGCGGGCCTCAGCGCAGGGCGGCGGCGGACGCCTGAACTGCTGTGGTGGAACGGCGCAGTTGCACGATGCTCAATACCACGAACGCCGCTTCCAGAATCAGCGAGATGATCCCGGCGGGTTCGGCCCAGTTGCCAATGTCGCCCTTTGCGTTGGGTAAGCCCACGGTGCGGGTCAGGGTATAGGCGATGATGGCCCCGCCCGAAATCAAGAGGCCTAGTGTGTAGCCGTTTTTCCAGTGACTGGACAGCAGCCACGCCCCCGCCGCCGCGCATCCGGCCACCAGCAGAATGTACAGCCAGCCCAGGTAGGCGGTTTCTCCCAGCTTGTCGGGAATGTCTCGGAAGTGCATCCAGCCGATGCCAGCGAGGAGGAGTAAGCCAAACCAGTGGTCCTGTAGGTGTTTCATCGTTTCTCCCTTGTGGTGCCTTTTTAAGAAGCCGAGTCTCCTCTGATCAGCCAGAGGAAACGAGGACGAAGTGATACTTTTTCAGACACTTATGCGGTGTTCACCTCTGGGTCAATCAGGGCCACCTGATCGCGGCGGGTGACGCCTAGATAGCTCACGATGGCCAGAATCGCGGCCAGGAAGATCAAGCTGGTGACGGTGGTTCCCAGACCCAGTCCGCCGTCCACTTTGGCCTGCGAAAGAAAGTCCCCGATGGACGCTCCCAGCGGACGGGTCAGGATGTACACGATCCAGAAGGTCAGGATGCTGCCCAGTTTGAGATAAACGTGTGCCAGGGCAGCCACCGTGATCACTCCGGCGAAAAGCAGAACCGAGTTGAGGTAGCCCAGTTGCAATTTTTCGGCCAGCAGATCGCCTGTCGCCGTCCCCAGCGCGAAAGTAAACAGCACCGCCAGCCAGTAAAAGCCTTCGCGCTTGGCCGTGAAGATGCTGTGGATGGACAGCGTGCGCTCGCGCAGATACCACGTGGTAAAGGTGGCGGCCAGCGCGGCGGCGAAGATGGCACTGCTGGTCCAGAGGCTGACGCCGAAGTTGTCGGTCAGGTTATCGGTGATCAGGGTGCCCACGACGCTGATGAGCACGATGGCGAGCCAGTACACGCCCGGCACGTATTTCTTCAACCGGAATTGGACGATCAGCACGGCAATCAACAGTGCGCCCATGATCAGTGAGGTACCAGTCAGGCCCAGGTTGAGGGTGGTGTTCAGGTAATCGGCGGCGGTCTCGCCCACGGTGGTGGCCAGCACCTTGATGATCCAGAAGAAGGCGGTGACTTCCGGCACCTTGCTGATCAGGGTCCGCAGGGTGCTGTCCTGTGTGGCGGCGGCGGCGGTCATGCCTGACCTGAACGCGCAGAGAAGTGGAACAGGGCGGACGTGGTGCAGGTGCATTGATTCATCGGGAAAACCTCCTGCGCGGGGGCTGGTGCAGCGCAGAGGCAGCGTAGGTGTGGAGGGTATAGAAGCGGTATAGCGTTGACTTGCCCTTCGGTATACCGTCGCTTTACCTGTCCCCTCTAGCTTGCCCGCATGAATCCAGAAGTGCAGGCCGTGATGCTGGGCGTCGTTGAAGGAATGACCGAATTTCTACCGATTTCGTCCACTGGCCACCTGATCGTGGCCGAGCAGCTCATCGGTTACCGCGACACCGGCGAGGTCTTTACCATCGTCATTCAACTGGGCGCAATCCTGGCCGTGGTGTGGTTTTACTGGCGCGAATTGCTGGGCCAGGTCACCCGGCTGTTTCAGGGCAGCCGCCGGGCCAGGGGGTTCTGGCTCAATCTGGTGGTGGCCTCCATCCCCGCTGCCGTGATTGGCCTGGGCTTCGAGAAGGCGATCAAGGCCGCGCTGTTCTCGCCGCTAACGGTTGCCATCACCCTGATTCTGGGCGGTGTGGTGCTGTGGTTTGTAGAGGCGGCGCGCAGGGAACCCGTCCAGCACGGCGCAAGTGATGTGAAGGCCGAACCCGATCTGGACAGCGTGACCTTGCGTCAGGCCGCACTTATCGGCGTGGCTCAGGCCGTGGCCGTGATTCCCGGTGTGTCTCGCAGCGGCGCAAGTATCGTGGGCGGGTTGCTGACGGGCCTGAACCGCGTGACCGCCACCGCCTTCTCGTTCTTCATGGGCATTCCGGTGCTGGGCGGCGCGGGGCTGTACAGCCTGTACAAAGCCAGAAACGCGCTGGGCAGCATTCCGGGCGGCAGTCTGGCCCTCATTCTGGGCACGGCAGTGGCCTTCGTCACGGCGCTGATCTCGGTGGGCTGGCTCCTGAAGTATGTCTCCACCCACGACTTCCGGGGCTTCGCAGTGTACCGGGTGATCGCGGGCGCACTGATCCTGCTGCTGATCGCCACAGGCGTGATGCGGTAGAACGGTCTGTGCAAAGTCAGGTTGTCCCAGATCAGGAGGTCTTGCTCTCGGCGCGTGGCCTGAGCCGCAGCGTCGGCTCCCGGCGTCTGTGGCAGGGCGTTGATCTGGAGGTCAGGACGGGTGAGCGGCTGGCCGTCTCCGGGCCGTCGGGCGTGGGCAAGAGTCTGCTGCTGCGGGAGCTGGCGGGTCTGGACGCGCTGGAAGGTGGAGAGGTCTGGTTGCGCGGCAAACCCCAGTCCGCGTGGCCTATGCCCCGGTTTCGTGCCGAGGTGATGTACCTGCTGCAACGCCCTGCGCCCGCATCTGGCACGGTGGGCGCGCATCTGGCTGAACCATTCGGTTTCAAGATTCACGCTGGCAAAAGCTACTGCCCTGAAGAAGCGTCCCACTTGCTGCAACAACTGGGACGCCCCCCCGCCTTTCTGGATCAGGACGCCGCGCGTCTGTCCGGCGGCGAGGCGCAACTGGTGGCCCTGGTGCGGGCCTTGCTGCTGTCGCCCACGGTCCTGCTGCTGGATGAGGCGACCTCGGCGCTGGACGCGGAAACGGCAGAGGGGGTGGAGGCTGTGTTGAGAAACTGGCTGGACACTGGCCCCGCGCGGGCGCTGGTGTTCGTCAGCCATGACCGCGCGCAGCAGGAACGCTTTGCCACCCGCATTCAGCATTTATCCGGTGTTCCTGCATGAGCGTTCCCATCTCCCTGTTTCAAGTCGTGCTGGCGGCAGCGCTGATGGGCCTGAGCGTGCTGCTGTCCTGGCGGCTGCGCCTCGGCTTGGGCCGCGACATCCTGATCGCTGGAACACGGATGACCGTGCAACTGCTGCTGGTGGGCCTGATCCTGGGCTGGGTGTTTGCGCTGCGTTCTCCCTGGCCGATCCTGGGCATCGGGCTGGTCATGACCGTGCTGGCCGCGCAGGCCGCCGTGGGCCGCACGAAGGGGCGTTATCCGGGCATCTTCCTGGACGCCTTCGCCGCCATCTTCGGCAGCTCCTTTATCCTGACCGGGCTGGCCCTGAGCGGCATCCTCCAGATCAGGCCGTGGTTTGAGGCACAGTACGCGGTGCCGATCCTGGGCATGGTCCTGGGTAACACCCTGACCAGTGTGTCGCTGGCACAGGACCGTTTCACCTCTGATCTGGAGGCCAACCGCAGCGCCGTGGAGGAACGGCTGGCGCTGGGGGCAACCCGCTGGGAGGCCGCGCACGACACGGTGCAGACCGCCGTGCGGACGGGCATGGTGCCGACGCTGAACAGCATGGCGGTGATGGGGCTGGTCAGCCTGCCTGGGATGATGACCGGGCAGATCCTGGCGGGGGCGTCGCCGGGCGTGGCGGTGCGCTACCAGATCGTGATTATGTTCGTGATCGCGGCCAGTTCGGCGCTGGGCAGCCTGGGCGCGGTGTTGCTGGCCTACCGCGCATTGCTGGACCCGCGTGACCGCTTGCGGGGGGAGCGACTGGGTGGGTCCGGGCCACGCTGAAGCTCAGTATGTGCCTGCCAGTACGGGTGGCAATTCAGTGGAACGCAACGCGGCGGCCACGTCTAAGACTCCCGCACCGCACCCGGCCCGGTGCTGCGGGTCACAGCCTCCCTGCGCGAAGGGCCGGGCGCTGCGCTGAAGGATTCCTCTGACCTCTGCTGGGTTCAACTCAGGATGCTGGGCCAGCAGCAAACTGGCGGCCCCGGCCACCAGCGGCGCGGCGTAGCTGCTTCCACGCCGCTCGGAGAGGTGCTTGCCCCACCACACGTCCACCCCCTCGGCCACCGTACCGCCCGGAGCCGACAGGGCCACGGCAGCGCCCCAGTCGGAATACGGCGCGCGGTGGTCCTGGTCATCCGTCGCGGCCACAGTAATCACGCCCCGGCAGCCCCCAGGCGTGTTCTGCCACGCCGGGGCATTGGTATTGCCCGCTGCCACGACGATGACGGTGCCGTGCGCCAGAATCTCATTCACTGCGCTTTGCATAGTGGGAGCGCAGCCGGTGTGCGGCACGGACTTGAGGGTGAAAGAGGCGTTGATGACCCGCGCCGGAAAGGGATTGGACTGCACGCCAGCAACCTCTAGTCCCGCCGCCCAGCGCAGGGCGTCGATGGCCTTTCTCAGCGTGGTCTGTCCCGCCGTGTCGCTGAGCCGCACGTCCAGAATCTTTGCCCCCGGATTAACGCTGTGGACCACGCCCGCCACCGCTGTTCCGTGGGGATTGATCAGGTGGGGGGTGTGGGCAGACCCGGCGGCGAAATCGTAGCCGCTCTGGCGGCGACCATCCAGCGCAGCCTGGGGCAAGATGCCCGTATCCACGACAGCCACGGTCACAGGATGGGCAACCGTGAAACGCAGTTCGGCAGGTTCGTCAATTCGGCGCAGTACCCAATCCGACTCGGTGCGATTCACGCTCCAGACTCCAGCTCCGGCCAGCAGCGTCAACCCCATCACCCACGCGCCCAGTCTGTTCATGGTGCCAGCCTGCACGCCGGAAGTTGAGGGACGGTATAGCGGGCTAGCAAACCAGAAGCGATTCGGGCCGGGGGTCAGCGATTGGAAATGCCAGTGCCACGCTGAATGTTCCCTCCCCCCACTCCGGCACCAGTCGGGCGTCCCAGCGCCGGGCCAGCGCCGAGACCAGGGCCAGCCCCAGGCCGCTGCCGCTGACACCCTGCACGCCCGCGCCGCGCTCGAAGGGTTGCAGCAGCCGGGGCCACTGCGCCGGATCAGGTCCGAGTCCACCGCTGATGACTTGAATTTCTTGAGCAGACACTTTGAGAACGACTTCCTGCCCGCTGCCATATTTTAAGGCGTTCTCTAGCAGGTTGCGGACGGCGCGTTGCACACCCTCGCCCTCAGCCCGTACCCATGTTGGTTCCAGGTTTAGGCGAATGTGCTGGCCGCCTGCCCGCGCCATGTCCTCGCAGCTCTCGGCCACCTGGGCGGCAATTCCGGCCAGTTCCACCTCTTCCAGCTCATTGGGCGCGTCGGTGCGGGCCAGGGCCAGCAGCCCCTCGGTCAGTGCGGTCAGCGCCTCCACCCGGCCCACCATGCCCAGCAGCGCCTTGTGGTACTCGGCGGCCTCACGCGGACGCTCTAGAGTCAGATCGAGGCGGCCCCGCAGCACGGTCAGGGGTGTCCGCAGTTCGTGGGCCGCCGTGCGGGCAAAATCCTTCTCGCGCTCGATGGTTCCGGCCAGACCATCAAGCATCAGATTCACCGTGCGGGTCAGCCGGGCCATCTCATCGGTGCCGGGGGTCTGAGGCACGCGTTCGGCATAATCGCCCCGCGCGGCGATGCTCTCGGCGGTGCGGGCCACAGCGTCCACAGGTTTCAGGGCGCGGTGGGCCAGCCAGTACCCGGCCCCACAGGCCACGGCAATCATGAACACGCTGCCCACTAGCAGCAACTGGGCCAGCGTCTCCAGAAAGCCCAGGAGCGTATCGGTGGGCCGGGACACGCGCAGATACAGGTCATCCACCCGCAAGGTCAGCACCCGCCGGCTGTCCTCGGTGGAGAAGCCGGGTGTGGTCGGGTAGACACTGTCGGAGGTGTCTTCCAGCTTGCCTGCCCGCGCCAGGATGTTTCCAGTAGACGCCAGGAGTTCAATGCTGAGATCGCCGGAAGGTTTCAACTCGGAGTTGAAATCCGCCTTCTCCAATGCTTTGCCTTTCCCCTCCTCGTCTTCATGCTGATCAATGCTGGCCTGCGCCACGCTGGCGGTCTCGCGCAGGGTGGTGTCCAGCGAGGCGGTCAGCGCCCGCTCGGCGGCGTAATACACCCCTGCCCCGCCCAGCAGCACGGTCAGGGCAAACACGATGGCGTACCCCAGCATCAGCTTGAGGCGCAGGCTCAGACGGCCCAGCACCTTCTGAATGGGTGTGGGCTGAAGGAGTGTGGTCTGGCTCAATCGGCACGTCCCAGACGGTAACCCACGCCCCGCAGCGTCTCGATCAGTCCGTCCCCGGTTTTGCGGCGCAGGGTGCTGACATACACGTCGATCACCTTCGGCTCCACGCCCGTCTCGCCGCTCCACAGCCGGTCAATGATCTCATCGCGGGTAAAGGCACGGTTGCCGTTCAGGGCCAGCAGTTCCAGCAGTCCGAATTCCCGGCGGGTCAGGTCGGCGCGCACGCCCGCACGGTACAGTTCCCGTCCGCCCAGATCCATCACCCAGCCGCCCGGCAAGGGCAGCGTGTTCTGCGCGTTGCCGCTGGCCCGGCGCAATAACGCGCGCACCCGTGCCCGCAGTTCCTTGAAGGCAAACGGCTTGAGCAGGTAATCATCACCGCCCGCCTCCAGCCCTTCCACCCGGTCTTCCACGGTGCCGCGCGCCGTCAGGTAGAGGATTGGGGTGTTCAGGCCGCCTTCGCGCAACTGACGGCTCAGCACATAGCCTGCGTCGATGCCCTCGGGCAGCATCACATCCAGGATCAGCAGGCTGTAGGGAAAGAGCCGGGCCAGTTCCGCGCCCTCGTGCGCGCTGGCCGCATGGTCACACTCGTAGCCTTCCTCGCCCAGACCGTCGCGCAGCAGTTCGGCGATGTGGGGGTCATCCTCGACGATCAGAAGGCGCATGGGAGGTCCTGATCAGAGTCTTGAGTGGCGGGAGGAGTCATACCGTCCAGTGTGCTGCCTGAAGGTAAAGGGGCGGTATACCTATGGCGGCCCACAGATATCCCGGCAGGATTGGGAAGGCTGCCAGACATCCTGCCGAAAGACGCTTTATCGCTGCAGACGCCTGGGCGCGGCTGCGGGCGGGCATTCTGGTGCAGGGCCTACCGGGGCTTCAGACCACACTGGAGCCGGACTCGCGAGCGTTAGAGCAAACCCCTACCGACTGGGCCATAGGAGAAACGCCGGGCGGTGAGAACCCTGCGTCTCTCGGGGAGACGACACCAGTAGAATCCGGGCGGCGCGGGAGCCGCGTGGTGGTTGAACTGCAAGTCTGCGTCACCGGGGCACCCTCGGCCTCTGAGCCGCATCACTCTCGCCCTCTCCTCAAGAGCGCCAGCCAAGGAAGACCCTGATGACCGAATCCAACCCCCAGAATTCCGTTCTTCCCTCTGTGATGAAGCATCTGCAAGCGCTGGTGGAAGCCACTGGACCCAGCGGGTCCGAAGAAGACGTCGTGCAACTGGTGGTCAAGGCCGCCCGTCCCCACGCCGATACCATCAATGTGGACGCTTTCGGCAACGTGATTGCCGTGCGCCACGCCGCTCAGGCTGGTGCGCGGCGCTGCATCATCTCGGCGCATATGGACGAGGTGGGCTTCCGCGTCTATAAGATCGGCGCGGACGGGTTCCTGCGCCTGGAAAAGCTCGGTGGCCTGGATGACCGGATTCTCCCAGCGCAGCGCGTCTGGATTCGCACCGACAGCGGCGAGCGCTTGCTGGGCATCATCGGCACCAAAAGTGCCCATCTGCTGGGTGACGCTGACCGCGCAAACGTCGTTCCCTACGCCAGCCTGTACGTGGACATTGGTGCGCGCAGCCAGCAGGAAGTCCTCGACATGGGCGTGGCCGTCGGTGATCCGGTGGGCTTTGTCGGCAGCCTGACCGAACTGGGCCGCCAGACGGGGCGCTACACCGCACATGCCCTGGATGACCGGGCAGGCTGCGCCGTGCTGCTGACCCTGCTCGAACGCTTCCACGAGACGCCGCCGCCAGTCACGCTGGTCCTGGTGTTTTCGGTGCAGGAGGAAGTCGGCCTACGCGGCGTGTCTGCGCTGGCCCGCCACCTTCAGGCCGACGTGGCGCTGGCCCTAGACATGACCGCCGCCGACGATACGCCCGAGTTCTCCGGCCCGCATCTGCAACTGGGCGCTGGCCCCACCGTCAAGATGATGGACGCCTCGACCCAGGCGCATCCGGCCATTCGCCGGGGTCTGCTCGGCGCGGCCCGCAAACGGGGCATAGCCGTGCAGCGCGAGGTCCTCAAGGGGATCGGCACCGACGCCGGAGCCTTGCAATATCTGGGTCAGGGCGTGCCAACTGGGGCCGTTTCGGTGGTCAACCGCTACACGCACAGCCCTGTCGAGGTGCTGGACAGCCGCGATCTGGAAGGGGCCGTGGCTCTGCTGGAAGGTTTCCTGCACGATCTTCCTGACCTGGATCTGCGTTTCGTGGCGCTGGAAGAGAAGTCCTCAGACTGACCCGTTCTTTCGGCTCTCGTCACAGGCGTCAGACCGCTGCCCCGGCGTCTTGAGCGGGTCTTGACTCGTTGCCCGCGTGTTCAGACCAGACTCCACAATGCGGGAATGCGAATTCCCAGACGACTGATCCTGGCGGCGGCGGTCACGGCCATCGCCATGCGCCGCAAGTTCATCCCACCCTACGATCTGACTGGCAAGAGTGTCCTGATTACCGGGGGTTCGCGCGGTCTGGGGCTGGCGCTGGCCGCCGAGTTCCTGAAGCGTGGGGCCACTCTTACGCTGATGGCGCGCGATCCTGCCGAGCTGGAGCGTGCGGCCCAGCAACTCGGCGGGGGCAGGCGGGTGCAGACCGTGGCGGGCGACGTGACCCGTGAAGACGATCAGCGCCGCGTCCTGGCCGAGGTCACGCGCCTTCACGGCGGTCTGGACGTGCTGGTCAACAACGCAGGCCTGATTCAGAGCGGACCGCTGGCCAACATGACCGAGGCCGATTTCCGCCGGAGCATGGAGGTCAACGCCTTCGCGCCGCTGCTGCTGACCCGGCTGGCCGTGCCCGAACTGCGCCGCCGGGGCGGGCGGGTGCTGCTGGTGTCCTCGGTGGGCGGCAAGGTGGCGGTGCCGCATCTGGCCCCCTACAGTGTCAGCAAGTTCGCCCTGACGGGGATCGGGCAGGCCCTGCGCGCCGAACTGGCCGGGGACGGCATCGGCGTGACCACCGTCTGCCCCACCGTCATGCGAACGGGCAGCCCGCGACAGGCCGAGGTCAAGGGGCAGGCCCAGAAGGAATACGCGCTGTTCGCCACGGTGGACAACTTCCCGCTGATCTCGCTGGACGCCCGTGAAGCTGCCCAGCGGATGGTGGACGCCCTGGTGCGCGGCGACGCCGAAGCAATGGTGGGGGGTTCTGCCGCACTGCTCAGGTACGCCCAGGCCCTGGCCCCGCAGCTCACCGCCGATCTGCTGGCGCTGGGAACCCGTCTGTTGCCTGCCCCCACCCAGAGTGATGAGGCTGTCCTGGGCAAGGAGGCTGAAACGCCATTGACCCGCCGCAACCCCATCAAGAACGGGGCCGAGCGGGAACTCAACGAGCTGGGCGGGCAGGACGGGGGAGAGTTGGCCTGACGTTCCGGGGAGAATCTGCCTGGGGTAAGCGGGAAAACAGTCGCGCTGCCAGGGTCAGAACGTCTCCAGCACAGGGCTGTTCTCTCTGACGGATCCGCCTTTCCAGCCTGCTTTTGAGGGATGCAAGATTTTTCACGCTCCAGGAGGCTCAAGACCCTGTTTGTAAGTGTGGCGCAAGGAACAGGGGGGTATAACGGGGTGAGATGACCCACTCCTGTCCCCTGCCCCTGCTCAGCCGAGGCCAGCACCTGTGACTGCCCTGCTGCTGGCGGCTCTGTTCGTGGTGGGCCTGCTGCTGCTGGTCCGCTTCCCGGAGCGCGCCCTGAACGTCCTGGCCACCTTGCTGGGACTGGGTCTGGTGGTGACCCTGGTGTTGCTGGCACATAGCGGCGCGGCGCAGGGCAGTCCCTGGACCGCCGCGCTGGACCGGGCACAGGGCGCACTGGGCGTGCTGGCCGTGATCGTGGGCGGCAGCCTGATTTCGCTCCGTCAGTCCTCCTCCCTGCCCGCGCAGCCCGCGCGCCGCAAGGAAATCAAGATGCCCAGCGGCAAGCCCACGCGGGTCTCGCGCGCCCCTACCCTGACGCGCCGCAGCACGCTGTCGGCCACCAAGGCGGACCTCAGATTCCAGGATTACGAGGTCATGGACCGTATCGGCATCGGCGGGATGGGCAGTGTGTACCGCGCCAGGCGCAACAGCGACGGGCGCATCGTGGCCCTGAAAGTGCCGCAGGAAAAGTATCTGGCCGACGCCAAATTCGTCAAACGCTTTTACCGCGAGGCCGAAGTTCTCAAGAGATTCAACCACCCCAACATCGTGCGGGTCTACGACTACCGCATGCAGGACCCCGAGCATTACATCGCCATGGAATTCCTGGACGGTGACAGCCTGGAAGCCCTACTGGAAGACAGCACCCTGGGCTTTAACGAGTCGGTGCAGGTGATCCGTGCCCTGGCCGACGCGCTGCGCCATATCCACATGCAGAACGTGGTTCACCGCGACATCAAACCCGGCAACGTGATGATGCTCAAGAACGCCTTTCAAGGCGGCCAACTGCGTGAAGGCGGCGTCAAGCTGATGGACTTCGGTATCGCGGTGGGCAAGGTCCTGACCCGCCTGACCATGACGGGCGCGCGGGTGGGTACCCCGATCTACATGGCCCCCGAACAGGCCAAGGGCAACCGCGTGGACGCCCGCAGCGACGTGTACTCCCTGGGCCTGCTGGCCTACGAGATGGTCAGTGGCCAGACCGCCTTTCGGGGCAGTTACGAGGCTGTGGTGCATCAGCAGGTCTTCGAATCTCCCAAGCCGCCCAAGCAGGTGCGGCTGGAAGTGCCGGGCCGCCTGAACGACCTGATCCTGAACATGATCGAGAAGGACCCGGCGCAGCGTCCCACCCTGGACGAGGTGATCACCCGCATTGACGCAGGGGTTCTAAGTGATGAGGTTTTCGGCGATCCGCTGGCCCTGGCCATGAGCGTGCAAGAAAAACGCGGCACCGTGCGTCTGCTGGACCTGCACGGCAAGCTGCGTGCCAGCCTGTGCGATCAGGGCGGCAGTACGGCACAGGGCCTGCCCAGCGTGCCCAATGCCCTGGCTGGGGACGCGGAAGGCAACCTGTACGTGACCTTGCAGGAATACCGCCAGGGCAAGTCGGGCGCGCTGGTCCGCAAGCTGGACCCACAGGGCCAGGAACTGCTGTCCTTCGGCCCCTACGGCTTGGGCGAGGGTGAACTGCTGCAACCGCTGGACATCGCCTTTACCCAGGGCCACATCTACGTGTTGGACGGCGAGGCGCACCATATCGTCGTGTACAACACTGCCGGACAGTTCGTGCGCCGCTTCGGCGGGCGTGGGCAGGGTCTCGGCCGCTTCGACAAGCCGCGCCGCATGGTGGCCTCGCCGGACGGGCACCTGTACGTGCTGGACACGGGCAACAACGAGGTCCAGAAGTTTACCGCGCAGGGCGAGTACCTCAGCCGCTATGCCTTCCGGCTGGACCGCCACAGCGAGGGCCTGCGCACGCTGGAGGGCTTGGGCGTGGACCGCCACGGCGCGGTGTACATCGTGGACGGCGTGGCCCGCAAACTGCGCAAGATCGAGGCCGACGGCACCCCCGGCGTGACCTTCTCGCTGGACACCCTGGTGGGCGAACCCACCGAGGCCCCGTGGCTGATCAGTGTGGGACCGGAGGGCCAGATTTATGCCGTGCGCCAGGGCGGGCAGGTGTTGCGGACCATTTCCAGTGCGGGCGATCCCATCTCCAGCCGCGACATGTACGCCCCGGTGCAGGCCATGACGCTGCTGGACCGCCCCCACTCCGGCGTAGGCCAGCCCCAGCCCGGCAAGTCAGTGGCTGAAAGGCTCAGCCCTGCTCAGCCCGGCGAAGACAAGGCCACCTCAGCGCAACTCGGCCCTCAGGCTGCCGCCAGCCTCTGAACAGTGATGATCTGGACACTGGTCAGAGGCGCGGCTTCCCGGGCCGATCCCGTAACCTTTGTGGCCTCATCTGGCGGGGCAATTCTCTGGCGAGATGCTCTAGCATCTGAGTCACCCATGTCCTCATTGCCGCTGCTGACCCTCTACATCCGAACTGGTTGCCACCTGTGCGAGCAGGCCGAGGAGAATCTGGCGCGGCTGGAGTTCCGGGTCCAGTTGCTGGATGTGGACACGAACGCCGAATGGCGGCAGCAATATGGTGACGATGTGCCCGTGCTGGCCCTGGGCGAACAGGTGCTGGCGCGCGGCGTTCTGAGTCCGGGCCGCCTGGGCATGATCAAACTGCAATTGCTGCGCGCCGCAGAACCGCCCACCTCTGAGCGCCCCGAAGCTTGAACGACACTGGTGCAGGCAGGTCCGTTGGGAAATCCGGCTGCAATCCTGGGGAGACGGCTGGCTGGACAGATTTCGTGCGCCGACTTTCTGGTCTTCCTGGTTCAGTGGGCGACTGCCGACACTGCGCCCAGGCCATCCACCCGTGCCAGTTCAGTGTCGATGGCTGCGTCCAGCAGGCGGCGCACTGCCGGGTAAGGTTCGCTGGCGCTGGCCCCGGACGCCATGACGTGGCCGCCGCCGCCCAGTGCCACCGCGATGTTCTGCGCGCTGACCCCACCGCGTGAGCGCATCGACAGTTTGACCCGCTCCCCAAAGTCCTTGATCATCACCGCAAGGTCCGCGCCCTCAGAGTTGCGCAGCAGGCCCACGTAGGACTCGACGTCTTCCCAGGTGGCCCCGGCCCGCGTCAGCATGGCGTCGTCCACGCGGGCCAGCACCACCCGGCCATCACGCGTGAATTCCATGGTGTCCAGCACCTCGCGCAGCAGCAGGTAGTAGGCGCGCGGGTTCTGGCCCATGGAATCGTTGATCCAGCCCAGCCGCGCGCCGTGTTCCAGCAGTCGGGCGGCGCACTCGAAGGTTTCTGGTGTGACGCTGTCGAATTTGAAGCTGCCTGTGTCGGTGATCAGGCCAAGCATCAGCGGCGTGGCAATCCCCTCGGTCCAGGTGATGTCCAGTTCATCCAGCACGTCGGCCACCAGCATCACTGCCGCCGGTTTGCCCGGATCGATCAGCCCCGCCGTGGCTCGCCGCTGGTTGGTGCCGTGGTGATCAATGTTGACCACCTGACCGGAAAACTGCCGCAGGTCCGCGCCTGCCACCCGGTCCGGGTCGTTGTTGTCCACGTCCACCACCACGGCCAGCGCACCCTCCGGCCAGTCTGTGAGCGGCGTGCTGGTTTCTCCGGGTTCAGGCAGGAAACGCAGGTAGCGCGGCACGTTCATCGGGGCGATCACGGTCTTGCCCAGATCCCGTAAGGCCCGAGTCAGGCCCAGCAGACTGCCCAGGGCGTCGCCGTCTGGATTCTCATGCGAGAGAACGACCACCGGCCCGTCGTGGGCGCGCAGCAGGGCCGCGACTTGCCTGACCTCCTGCTGATACTGATGATTGTCCCCATTAGAAATCTTCACGCCTGGACTATAACGACTCCAAATTAGAGAAATGTTGAGCGCATGTGTTTTGCATGGACGGTGGTAAATGAATTCGACTAGATCGTTCCAGCCGTAGAGGATAGCGTTTCTGTCGATTATCCGGGGTGTGAAGGGTCCAGAATGATTGTGTGAGTCCAGGCGAATTTTCAAATGCCAGGTCATGCACCGCCCCTCTCACCCATTGGGATGCGTGCAGGTCTGAACAGAGTGGGGTTGTCCGTGCGCCGGGTGCGTCACAATCGCAGACGTGAATGAATCTGTTCTGCCCGCCCGCCATGTCGCCTTCGATTGGGGAGGCGTGTTTACCGTCGGCACCTTCGATGGGCGCAGCACCCAGAACGTGGCGGACCACAGCGGCGTGCCCGTCGAGCGTGTTCGGGACAGTTACTTTCGGCATGTTCGGCAACTGGAAGTGGGCGCGTGGACCCTGGATCACTTCTGGTCTGTGTTGCAGGAAGAAACTGGCGTCATACTGCCTTACGCCGACTTCGAGGCGCTGTATCTGGGCAGCATTGCCGATCACGCGCCGATGTACGCCACTCTGGCCGCCCTGCCGGAAGGCGTACGCGTGGGCCTGCTGAGCAACAACTATCCGGTGGTCAGTGACCATCTGCGTGCCGATCCTCGGTTTGCCCGTTTCGATGCGCTGGTCTTTAGCAACGAGCTGGGCCACAAGAAGCCTGCCCCCGAAGCTTTCGCGGCCCTGGAAGCGGCGATGGAATTGCCCGCTGCCCAGACCGCCTTCGTGGACGACGTGCAGGAGAACATTGACGCCGCCAACGCCGCTGGATTCCACGGCATCCTGTACCACCACGAGGCGCACGCGGCGTTCGAGCGTGAGCTGGCGCATTGGCTGAAGTCGGGCGAGACGCAAAGCTGACGCCCGGCCTTTCTCCCCGCCTCTCCTGTGGAGCTTCATAAGTTCATATGGAGAGGTTTTTTGCGCTGGGTTGATTGAGCTGTTTCCAGGCTCTGTGGGCGCATTGAGTCGAGTGGTTTACCTGCCAGGGTGGTTTACCCCACCCCATCACAGGTAAACCGCCTCTCTGGCGTGCCTGCGTCCCGCACACTGTCTTCACAGCACCACAAGGAAACACATTCTTCCCACCCAGCCACCTCTCCCAGATGGGACGGGGACCGCCTTCCATACCCCCAGGAGAACCGACATGACCCAGCCCCAGAATGGACAGCCACACAGCCCGCGCACGCCCGCCGAGATTCTGGAAAAAACATGGCAGACCGAGGACCGCTGGAAGGGGATCAAGCGTAATTACGGGGCAGAGGAAGTCGTCAAGTTGCGCGGCAGCCTGCCCATCGAGTTCACCCTGGCGCGGCACGGCGCGAACAAGCTGTGGCGCATGATGAAGGACGAGCCGTTCGTGAACGCGCTGGGCGCATTGACGGGGAATCAGGCCATGCAGCAGGTCAAGGCGGGCCTCAAGGCGATCTATCTGAGCGGCTGGCAGGTGGCCGGGGACGCCAACAACGCCGGGCAGATGTACCCCGATCAGAGCCTGTACCCCGCCTCCAGCGTGCCAGATGTCGTGAAGCGCATCAACAACACCCTGCGCCGCGCCGACCAGATTCAGACCAGCGAGGGCAGAGGCGATATCGACTACTTCGCGCCCATCGTGGCCGACGCTGAAGCAGGGTTTGGTGGTCCTCTGAACGCCTTTGAGCTGATGAAGGCCATGATTGAGGCCGGGGCGGCAGGGGTGCATTTCGAGGACCAACTGGCCTCCGAGAAGAAGTGCGGGCATCTGGGCGGCAAGGTGCTGGTGCCCACATCGCAGTTCATCCGCACGTTGAACGCCGCGCGACTCGCCGCCGACGTGAGCGGTGTCCCCACGGTCCTGATCGCCCGCACCGACGCCGACGCCGCCAACCTGCTGACCAGCGATATCGACGACAATGACAGGCCGTTCTGCACCGGGGAGCGCACCCCGGAAGGCTTTTACTTCGTCAAGCCCGGCATCGAGCAGGCCATTTCCCGCGCCCTGGCCTACGCCCCCTATGCCGACGTGATCTGGTGCGAGACCAGCGTGCCGAATCTGGAGGACGCGCGCAAATTCGCAGAGGCAGTCCACGCCGAGTTCCCCGGCAAGCTGTTGGCCTACAACTGCTCGCCCTCGTTCAACTGGAAAAAGAATCTGGACGACGAGACGATTGCCAAGTTTCAGGTGGAGCTGGGGAAGATGGGCTACAAGTTCCAGTTCATCACGCTGGCGGGGTTCCACAGCCTGAACCACGCGATGTTCGAGCTGGCACACGGTTACGCCCGCAACCAGATGGTCAGCTTCGTGGAGTTGCAGGAGAAAGAATTTGCGGCCCAGGAACGCGGTTTCACCGCAGTCAAGCACCAGCGTGAGGTGGGAACAGGTTATTTTGACGCCGTGTCTAACGCCGCCGCTGGGGGCCAGAGCAGCACCAACGCCCTGGCCGGAAGCACCGAGGCCCAGCAGTTCGGGGTGCGGGAGCTGGCAGGCGCACACGACTGAGCTTTAGCAGTTGCAATCAGAAGGGGGAGCCGAAATTCTGGCTCCCCTTTTTGCTGTACTCGTTTTACATGCTTGAAAAGAAGCGGCTCTGAGCGCGAAAATCGCTCCTCAACTCCCCTCTCTCCTCCACACCCCTTCGCGCTCCAGCACCGCGCAGCCGCCGACGTGGACGGCCATGACCGCGTCGCCATGCATTTCTACTTCCACTTCTACCTCTCCGGGGGTGCCCAGCGCGTGGCCCTGATAGATGATGCCGCAGGCCCGTCCGGCACGCATGGGCAGGCGGCCCCCGTGTGCCAACAGGGCCATCAACGCGCCGCCCGCGCTGCCAGTCACCGGGTCCTCAGGAATGCCCAGCGCCGGGGCAAAGTCGCGCGCCGCGAAACGGTTGACGCCCATCGGGGCGTAGGCGTAGACGCTGCCCACGTCCAGTGCCCCGCTGAGCAGGGCAATCCGCTCCAGATCGGGTTCCAGCGCGTCCAGAATCACCGGGTCCAGTAACGGCACGAAAACGCTCCACAGGCCCGTGCTGGCGGCGGCCAGCGGCAGACCTCTGTGGATCATGCGGGGGTCGATGCCCAGCGCCTCGGCCAGTTCGGCGCGCAGTTGGGTGGCCACAGGGCGAATTTCGTGTCGCTGCTGGCGCATCCAGACCTGATGGGGCACGCCCGCCTCGCTGATCAGTTGCAGGGGCACGCGGCCCGCCAGGGTTTCCAGCTCCAGCGCCCCGCCGCGCCAGTGTCCGGCCTGGGCCAGCATCAGCCCCAGCGCCAGCGTGGCGTGGCCGCAGAACTCCACCTCCTGCGTGGGCGTGAAGTAGCGCACCTGCACGGCTGAGCGGCCCGTGTGGGTCACAGACATGCGGGTCACGAAGACGGTTTCGGGCGCACCCAGGAAGGCGGCCAGTTCGCGCATCTCGGCCTCGCTCAGCCCGGCGGCGTCCAGCACCACGCCCGCGCGGTTGCCCTGGCCCGGCGTGCTGGTGAAGGCGCTGACCTCGCTGTAAGCGATCATGCGGATCAATTTAGCGTGCCCGGCTACGAAAAGAGGGAGATAGGTGCCAAATGGCCTGGGCAGCATGGGGTTGAGGACGCTCTGTTCTTCGTGATCCCTGGGTCACAAAAAAGCGCGGCACGCCTGGGAAGCCCTTCCCACCGCGCACCGCACCTCCTTGCTCCAGCCCTTACTTCAGGCTGGCCAGCGTCTTTTTCGCGTCATCCAGATCGCGCTTCTGCCAGAAGGTGTCGGCGGGCATGGCGATGGCCTTTTGCAGTTCGGCGGCGGCCTCGGGCTTGCGCTTCTGGAGGATCAGGGCATTGGCGTATTCGATGTGGTGGACGGCCACGTTCGGCTCCAGCGCGAACGCCTTCTCGAAGTTGGGGGCAATCTGATTCTTGTCGGCCCCGGTGGCGCGGCGGGCGATAAAGCCCTTCTCATCCAGGTTGGCGTGCCACAGGCCCAGCGCCACATAGGCTCCGGCCAGTTTGGGGTTGAGTTTAATGGCCTGATCCAGATTCTTCTTCATGTCCCCGGCCAGCCCCAGGCTTTGCAGGATGCCCGAGAACTGCGCCAGACGGCCCTGTGCGCGGGCCAGCTCGAAGTAGGCGTCGGCGTTGTTCTTGTCCTTGGCAATGGCGCTGCTGGCATAACCCTGCGCCTTCTGGAACAGCGCTTTTTTCTGGGCATCGGGCACCATTCCGGCCCCGGCGGTGGTGGCCTCGGCGGCCAGGGCCAGGCCCGCACTGGTGTTCAGGGCGGCGGCAGAGGCGGCGGCTTCCTGCCATTTGCCCGAATCGTAGAGGGCCTGGGCGGCTCCCTGGTTCTGGGCAGAGGCGGTGGGGGCCACGAGGGCGGCGGTCAGGGCGAGGGTCAGCATGGGTTTACGCATAGGGGTTCTCCAGAAGGGGCCATGTTCATGGCCGGAAAGAGGATTGGATTGAAGGCTGTGCCGAGTATACACAGCCGTGTGCCGGGTTGCTGATGTAGGCGTCAGGAACGCTGCCCTGGCCCTTTTCTGCACCGGGTCTATTTTGCGCCCGTGGGTGCTACCCTGGGAACCATCGTGGATTACAAGGCGGTGCTGGCTGATCTGCGCGCCCACCTGCCCCCGGAAGCAGGCGGCGGGGGTGTGGCGGTGCGGCGCGGCAGCCTGCGCTGGCTGGAAACCCAGATGCGGGCGCGTGGGGCCGGGGGCACGGCGGTGCGGAACATCATCTACCGCGACATCGGTACCGTGGCGGACCGGGAAATCCTGCGTGCCATCCTGACTGAGCTGGCGGCTGAGACGGGCCGTCCATTGCCCGAAACCCCGCTGGTCTCCTTATCTTCCCCTCCACCCGCTGAACTGGAACTGCTGGGCCGCAGCAAGAAGCGGGCCTACCGCCAATTCCTGGCCGGGGTGTGGGCAGGCCGCGCGCCCCGACTGATCGTGACTGGCCGGGCTGGAGCGGGCAAGACCGTGCTGCTGGACAGTCTGGACGCGGCTTTACGTGAGGGCGGACTTCCGGTCAAGCGGCTGTTTCTGTCTGGTGAGGCCAGCGAATTGCTGGGGCTTGAAGTCGCGCCTGGCACAGCCTACTCGCAGCTCGCGGCGGCGCAGATGGAGGCCGCGCGCCGTCAGCTTCCGGCGTTCGGCACGCTGCTGGTGCGCGTGACCGATGATCTGCGCTTCGCGGGTGGCCCGCCCCGCAGCGCCGACGGTTCGGTGGTGTCCCCGGCACGCTGGGCCGCCGAACACCTGCTGCGTGCCGCACCGTCAGGGCTGGCCGTGCTGCTGGCCCTGGAAAAGATTTCAGCCGATGGTCTCGGCCTGCCGCTCCCCGAGACCATCACCCTGCATCCGCCTACCCCCGCCGAGGCGCGCGGCTACCTGATGGCCCGTCTGGGCATTGCCCGTGCGGAGGCCGATTCACTGGTGGCCGAAACCGGACGCCATCTGGACCGCCTGAGTCTGCTGGTGCGCCTGCGCGGAGGCCAGACGGACGCGGACGCGCCGGACCTGCTGACAGACCCCGACATCCGGCGGCTGGCTGGGGCGACGGCGGCACTCAATCTGAGTTCAGTCCATTCTTCCGTCCTTCCCTGGCCACCCGAACTGCTGCGGGCCGCGCTGGGCACTGAATTCCGGCAATGGCCGCCCCATGCCCGCGCCCTGCTGGCCGGTTCGGACGCGCTGGGCTGGACCCCCACCCCTGCCCTGCGCACCGCCTGGAATGTGCTGGAAGCGGAAGACCGCACCGCCGCGCTGCGCCGACTGGCCGGGCTGACCTTTGAAGGGGGGCGTCCCGTTCGACTGGCCGCGCTGGCCGCCCTGAAGGACTGGGCGGCGCTGGCGGCCCACATTCACGCGCAACCCGACGACGCCCGCTGGCTGCCGCCGCTGTGGCCGTCCATCCGCCACGGCGCGGCAGGGGAGACCCGCGACGATCTGGCAGGGGCGGTGGTCCGCCACCACGCGGGCCGGGGCGACTACCATGATTCGGGGCTGCGCGACGCCCTGTTCACGCTGCTGGAGGCCACACGCCCCCCGGTGCGGGCCTGGGCGCGGGTCAAGCTGGCCGAGAGCAGCCTGGAAGCCGGGAACATGGCGGCGGCGGCAGAGCAACTGGCCCACCCGGAGGTGTCCGTCCTCCTTTCCTCCGCCCTGCCCGTGCATGACCCCTGGGCGGTCACGGCCTGCGCCGACGCGCTGCTGGTGCAGGCGGCCCTGGCCCGCTGGGCGGGTGATCTGGAGACTGCCACCCGCGCCGTCATGGACCCGCGTGCGGCAGTGGGTGGCCCCCGCGCGGGGCTGTGGCGCGGATTGATCGCCAAGGATGCCGGACGCTGGGAAGAGGCGCTGGCGGCGCTGGCCTCGGTGCCGCCTTCCAGCCCGCTGCTCTCCGCGCGTGCCCGCTATCAGGAAGGCGATCTGCGCCTGCGCCTGGGCCAGCCCGCTGCCGCACTGGCGGCCCTGCGCGACGCCGTGATCAGGCTGGAAACGGCGGGGGCCGCCCAGGAGGAACGCGCCCGCGTGCTGGCTCGCAGTGCCACCGCCCTGCGCCGCTTGGGGCTGGTGCAAGAGGCCCAGGCCACACTGAACCGCGCCCTGGCCCTGCTGCCCCCCGATCCGCGCCGCCACGCCGATGGGGTGCCCCGCGCCCGCCTGCTCTCGGAGGGGATTCCGCTGCTGCTGGCACTGGGTCGCCCGAACGACGCCCTGGCGGCCTCGGCCCAGGCGCTGGCCCTGCTGACAGGCCGCAGCGCCCGGCCCGCAGAGGTCCAGTACCGTCAGCGCCGCACCCACTACCGCGTGGCCCTGGCATACCTGACGCGCGGGCTGGGCGGCGCATATCTGCAACCTCTGCTCGGCCCGCTGCGGGATCACCCTGATTTGCAGCAGGCCCGCACGCTGCTGGACGGCCTGATTGGGGAGGCCACGTCCGGAAGTGACCGCGACAGCATCCTGCTGTTCGACATGCACCTCAGCCGCGCGCTGGCCGAACCCCACCCGGCGGCGGCGCTGGACTGCGTGGCCCGCGCCCTGGCCCTGGCCGCCCACCCCTACGAGGAGGCCCAGGCCCGCGCCATGCGCGCCGAGGTCCAGTGGCGCGCGGGCCGTCCTGCCGAGGCTCTGGCCGATCTGAACCGCGCCCACGCCCTGCTGCGCCGCGTGCAACCGGGACTGGACGACCTGCCCGATCCTGGCTTGCAGGCGCAACTGCTGACGCTGGAAGCCGCCCTGACCATCGGTGACGGCCCACAGACGATCCGTTGGCTGCGCGCCGCGCTGGCGGACCCGGCGCTGGCTCCCTTCCGCGTGGGCGTGTGGCGGGCGCTGGGGCGGGTGCTGGAAGCTGGAGGAGACGCGTGGCCTCTGCTTCATACGCTGCACGGCCCGCGCGCCGAAGCCCTGGCCCATCTGCGCCCCGGCGACGCCCTGTGGTTGCTGGAAGGGGATGGGGGCGAATCTCCACCTGGGCCGTCTCTCCCGTGAGATCGAACATCTCCTGGGTCTGCTGACGATCTGATTTTACGGCGCGGCTCAGGGCTTTCCGCGCTGCGCCGCCCGCAGATTGAAACCGCGCCCCTCACGCCTCCCACCTGCGGGGGCTTACGCTGGGGTGTGCCTTTTCACCGCTTTCCGCGTGCGCTGTTTCCGGCGTTGCTGCTCGCCCTGTCCGTGGCGGGGGCCAGCCCAGCCACCGATCTGTTCCAGTCGGCCACGCAGCAGGTTACGCGGGAGTATTACGGCTGGTCCACGGCGGATTTAAAGGCGCTGAGCGAGAAATATGACGCCCTGCTGCGCGTGCGGTGTTCGGACCAGGGTGAGGCGTGTTCCTATGCTACGGGCCGTGATGTCCTGACCGATCTGTTCAAGGAATTTGGCGACGCCCACACCAACGTCCGTGACCCGGAGGGGGCCGAGCGGCTGCGCGAGGTCACGCAGGATCTGGCAGTCCAGCGCACCGGAGCGCGGCTGGCACGCGCCGAGGGCGGCCTGCTGGTGGTCTCGATCATCCCCGGTAGCCCCGCCGAGGCCGATGGCCTGCGCGTCTTCGATCTGGTCACCACCGTCAATGGCGAGGCGGCAGGCAAACGCGGCGGCGAGAACGCGCCCATTGGCCCCAATGAATTTATCCGGCTGGAGCGGGCAGCCGAGCCTATCCGTGTGACCGTCCGGCGGCCCGCCAGCCCGGAACTGACCCTCAGCCTCAGCACCCAGCCCCTGCTTGCGCGCGACGTGCCCACGTTGTCCTGGACGGGTGTGGATGGCAAGGTAGCGGTGATCTCGTATCCCTCTTTCCTGCCCAGCGACGCCTCTCAACTGTTCCTGGCGCGGTTGAAGGAAGCGCAGGCGGCGGGAGCGCGTGAGCTGATCGTGGACCTGCGCTACAACGGCGGCGGCAGCCTGACCGAGTGTGTGGCCGCCGCCAGCGTCTTTGCCCCGGTGGAGTACAAATCCCAGACCCGCTCCAACGGCAGGCTGTCCACCTACAGCTTTACCGGTGTCAACGGCACACGCGGCAATTTCCTGAACATGAAGACCATCCCGCCCGGCAGCGCCGTCTGGAAGGGGCCAGTGGCCGTGCTGGTGGGGCCGAATACCGCCTCGTGCGCCGAGGTCTTTACCTACTACGCGCAGCGGGCCGGGGCCATCGCCGTGGGTGAGAAGACGCGCGGTGTGGGCAACAGCGGCGTGGTCTTCGATCCGCTTCCCGACGGCGGCGTGGTCTCGGTGACGGTGCTGCGTGCCTTCAACGAGAAGGGTGAGGCGTTGCCCGACACCATCACGCCCGACGTGCTGGCCCCCGGCGACATCGTGGCACTGACCGAACAGGGCCGGGATGTGACGCTGGAGGCCGCTCTGCAAGCACTGGCGGCGCAGGCGGCAAGGTGAGGATGTCTGGGAGTTTGAACATTTAAAGGCCGGAAGGCTCCAGTGGGAACTGCCTCTCGACTGAGCCGTGCAGAATGCTGGAGCGGGGATGGAGGGTATGCTCGCTCCTGTGACGGTTCATTTTCCCCCGCCCCCTTCCGAGCGGCAGATTCGACTGGCCCTCGCGGGCGTGCTGCTGACCGTGTTTCTGTGGGGCGCGAACGTGGTGGCCCTGAAAGCCGTGCTGGGGGTCCTGAACGCTGAGACCACCAACACCGCGCGTGTGCTGACGTCTGGGACGGTGCTGGTTACGCTGGCGGTGCGTGCCCACGGCTGGCCGCGCTGGGACGCCCGGACCTGGCTGACGGTGGCGGGGGTAGGGCTGCTGGGCAACACGCTGTTTCAGGCGTTCTTCCTGACCGGAATCCAGATGAACCCGGCGGGTGTGGCGGGGCTGGTCAACGGGCTGGTGCCCGTGCTGGTGCTGCCGCTGGGATTGCTCCTGGGCCAGAGCTTTACCCGCCGTCAGGGGGCAGGCGTGGCCGTGGCTTTCGCCGGGCTGCTGGGCCTGCTGGCGCTGACCCGCGTACCGGGGATGTCGGTCACGCCCACGGGATTGTTGTGGCTGCTGGCCGCCGGGGCGGTCTGGGCGCTGTACACGCTGTTTAACCGTCCGCTGTCAGTGCGGCTGGGTACACTGCCTTTCGTGGCCTTCAGTCTGGCGCTGGGCAGCATTCCCTACCTGCTGTACGCCCTGCCCCATCTGCAATTCGCGGGCTTGAAAGGCACAGGCGTGCCAGCAGCGGCGTGGCTGGGCATTGCCTTCAGTGCGCTGGGGGCCAATGTCGTTGCTTATCTGGCCTGGGCGAGTGGGGCGCAGGTGCTGGGGGCGGCCCGCACCAGCGTGTGGCAGGCACTGGCCCCAGTGATCGCCCTGACCCTCAGTGCCGCGCTGCTACATGAGCGGCTGCCCGCCAGTGTGTGGGGCATGGCTGGGGTCATTCTGGTGGGGGCGACGCTGGCCAATTGGCCAGAACCGGGCGGGGTCAGAAAGCCGCCTGTGGAGAGCGGGATTCGGGGTGACGACGAAAAATCCCCGCCCCTTCATTGAGGTAGGGGGAAAGGCTCAGTCCACGGTCAGCGCGGTCTGGCCCCGTCCAGATACACGGATAACAGTGCCCGTGCCGTGCCCTGCGGATCGGCGGGCGGCGTTCCCGTGACCAGCGGGTAGATCAGGGCCAGAAAGGCCCGCGTCAGCATCTGCGGCGGCATGTCCGTACGCAGTTCCCCGCGTGCCGAGGCCCCCTCGAACAGGGCGCTCAGGCCACCCATCCAGACCCGGCGGTACTCGTTCTCAAAGCTTTTGCGGCGTTCCGGCGAGACATGCCGCAACTCGGAGGCCAGTTGCAGGCCCACGCGCTGTTCAGGGGCGCTGTCTACCAGTTCGCTGACCAGCGTGTCCAGTTGCGCCGACAGGCCACTCTGGGCCGAGGCATGTTCGATCAGCCGCGCCAGCCCGGCCAGCGCGCCGTCCAGCATCGCCAGGAACAGCGATTCCTTATCGGCGTAGTGGTGGTACAGCGCGGGTTTGGTCACGCCCACCGCCTCGGCCACCTCGCGCATGGAGACGCCGTGGTAGCCGCTTGCCACGAACAGCCGCGCCGCCTCCTGCCCGATCCGGGTGCGGGTGGTTTCTGGGGTGGGGGCGGCGGCGGGGGGCAGTGGGACGGTCACGCCCCGCATGATACCCGGCGGTCCGGGTCAGAGGACAGGATGGATTGAGGTGGTCAGGCACGCTCCCGCGAAAGCTCCTCTTCTTCGGATATGCGCCAATCAGATGGCTTCCCTCAAGGGAGCCGGGAACGCGCTGCTGGCCGGGCAATTTTGCGTCTTGAGGGGTGGACTCGCAGAGCTGAGAAGCAAAGGGGTCAACCTAAACCCGCTGCTGTCAAGGCACTCTCAAACCAGAAAAAGGCCCGGACACTTAACGCATCCGGGTCTTCCTCAATCCGACTTCAGAACTTCAGGGGCTTAAGCCTGGGTGTCCTCGGTCTTGGTGTCGTTGCTGGTGTCAGCGGATTCGGCGTTGGCCGTTTCCGTCGTGGCAACGTCGTCCTTCTTGTCGCTGCTCAGACCGAACTGCGCGAACAGATCGGCGTACACGTCGCCCAGCTTGGTGCTGATCTTACCGCCCTGAGAGGCGTCCTTGGCGTTGTAGTTGTAGTCGGCACCGCCGCCACGTCCACCACGTCCACCGCCGCCTGCACGTCCGCCGCCGGGTGCGCCGCCGTAACGGTCACTGCGGCTCCCGCCGCCCTGGCTGACGTAATCACGCTGTCCAGCACCGCCCGCAGCGGGGGGTGCGCCTCCGCCCAGGAAGCGGCGACGGCTCAGGCTGGCGCGCTGCTCGACGGGATCGATGTTCAGGATCATGGCTTCGATTTCGTCGCCCTTCTTGAACAGGTCCGCCGGGTTGTTGACGCGCGCGGTATCGAGTTCGCTGATGTGAATCAGGCCCTCGATCCCTTCCTCAATCTCCATAAACACGCCGAAATCGGTCATGCCAGTGATCTTGCCCTTGACTGGCGTACCGGGTGGGTAGCGGTCAGGCAAGGCACTCCAGGGATCGTCGGTGGTCTGACGAATGCCCAGGCTGATGCGGCGGTCCTTGGGATCAATCCGCAGGATGACGGCTTCAACCTCGTCGCCTTCCTTCATGACCTCATTGGGATGACGCACGCGCTTGGTCCAGCTCATCTCGGAGACGTGGACCAGACCTTCCAGACCAGATTCCAGTTCCACGAAGGCCCCGAAGTTGGTGAGGTTGGTGATCTTGCCCTTGACGCGCTGGCCGACGCTGTAGCGGTCAATCGCACCTTCCCAGGGATCCTGGGTCAGCGACTTCATGGACAGGTTGATACGCTCACGGCCCTCGTCCACGTCGATGACCTGAACCTGGACCTTGTCGCCCACCGTGACCACGTCGCGGGGATGATTGAAGCGCCCGTAGGTCAGCTCGCTGCGGTGAACCAGACCATCGATGCCGCCGAGGTTGACGAATACGCCGAAATCGGTGATCTCGACCACTTCGCCCTCGAACTGCGCGCCGGGTTCCAGTTGGCCGACCGTTTCTTCACGGGCCTTGGCCTTCTGGGCTTCCATGATGGCGCGGTGGCTGATGATCACGCGGTTGCGCTTGCGGTTCAGCTCGATCAGCTTGACCATCAGCGGCTTTTCCACGTAGGGATCCAGATCGTTGACCCGGCGGGTATCGACCTGAGACGCGGGCAGGAACGCACGGATGCCCTCGACCTGGGCCACCAGACCGCCGCGCACCTTTTCCAGCACCTGGACTTCAAAGGCCTCGTCGGCCTCCTGCATCTTTTCCAGCACGCGCCAGCCCTTGTCCTGATCGGCCCGTTTCTTGCTCAGCACGATCTGGCTGTTGGCCATATCCACGCGCACCACGTACGCCTCGATCTGTTCGCCGGGCTTGTACATGGCCTGGGCCTCTTCCAGCGTCATCGGTTCATCGCCGAGCTGGTTGAGGGGAATGATGCCCTCGACCTTCGAGCCGATGTCCACGGCGATGCCTTCCTGGCCGATGAACACGATCTGGCCGTCCACGATGTCCCCGCGCGTGACGCTCTGGGGTTCCTGCGCCTCGCTGGCGAGGATGTCCTCCATGGTCATGGCCGGGTATTCGCGTTCCTCGGGAGCAACGGGGACGCTGCTCTGCTGGGGGGCGGCCTGAGCGGCTGGGGCCTGGGCTGCTGGGGCCTGCTGTTCCGGGGTCTGGGCCTCGGAAGCCTGCGCTTCAGGAGCCTGGGTCTCGGTGCTGGTGGTTTCCACGTCACTGGCGGCAGTGGTGATGTCTGCTGCCTGGGTGTCGGTGGCCGTCTCATTGCCCGCCTGGGGCTGAGTCCCGTTTTGTGTCACGGGGGTCTGGGTGTTGTCTTCCATGAACTCCTGTCCTCCTGGGCTGGCAGAACTTCGTCTGACAGCCAGCTTCTGTAAACTGCTGCCGTGCGTCCTTCGGCCTGCTTCCGCCGAAAACTTAATTCAGCGGGGGGAGACACGGGCGCTACGGCGCGGCAACGTCTATCAGTGTACCAGAGTCGGCGTGCGGGCAGCAAGCACGCTCTGAACGCGGTCCATTCATTTCTGACGGAACGCTGAAGACGGCCTCCCAGCACGCGGACACTCTTGGGCGCTTGACGCTTCCTGAACTGCCCGCTATACTTCCTGACGCCTTCCCACATGGGAGTGCCGTTCCCGCTTTTGTGCTGGGGCATCGTCTAATGGCAGGACAACAGTCTCTGACACTGTCGATCAAGGTTCGAGTCCTTGTGCCCCAACCAGAATCATTTGAAAGCCCCCGCTTCTGGCGGGGTTTTTCTTTGTCGGCTTGTCGGGTGTTGTGCCTGACACTGACCAGTACGCCGGAATTCCATCCTTCTTTCCGCATGAATGCTTTCGGCAGCGATTCCAAAGCGCCTTTCCATTACACTCGGGGGCAATGACTCAGCAGACTCCTCCGCAGTGGTACAAGAGCGCCGTCTTTTACGAGCTGTCCGTTCGCACTTTCGCGGACGGCAACGGCGACGGCAAGGGCGATTTTCCCGGCTTGACCGGCAAGCTGGATTACCTGCGGACCCTGGGCGTCGATTGCCTGTGGCTGCTGCCCTTTTACCCCAGTCCGCTGCGCGATGACGGCTATGATGTGGCCGATTACACGGGCATTCACCCGGACCTGGGAACCATCGAGGACTTCCAGTTCTTCCTGGCCGAGGCGCATTCGCGTGGGCTGCGCGTGATCGCCGATCTGGTGACCAACCACACCTCTGACGCGCATCCCTGGTTCCAGGCGGCGCGGCGCGGCCCCACCCTGCCCGACGGCAGCCCCAATGAATACCACGATTACTACGTCTGGAGCGACACCGCCACCGAGTACGCCGGGGCGCGCATCATCTTCACCGATACCGAGACCAGCAACTGGACGCGCGACGAGGTCTGCGGGCGCTACTACTGGCACCGTTTCTTCTCACACCAGCCGGACCTGAATTTCGACAATCCAAAGGTGATTGAGGAGATTCTGGACGCCGGGCGTTTCTGGCTCAACACGGGTCTGGACGGTTTCCGTGTGGACGCCGTGCCGTATCTGATCGAGCGCGAGGACACCAACTGCGAGAACCTGCCCGAGACGCACGAGATTCTGAAGAAGATGCGCCGCATGGTGGACGCCGAATACCCTGGCCGCCTGCTGCTGGCCGAGGCTAACCAGTGGCCCGAGGACGTGGCGCAGTACTTCGGCACCGAGGAAGACCCCGAGTTTCACATGTGCTTCAATTTCCCGGTGATGCCCCGCCTGTACATGAGCCTCAAAAAGGAGGACACCACCAGCATCCGCGAGATCATGGGCCGTCTGCCGGAGATTCCGTCGTTTGGGCAGTGGGCCACCTTCTTGCGCAACCATGACGAGCTAACGCTGGAGATGGTGGACGACGACGAACGCGCCTTCATGTACGCGGCGTACTCGCCTGACACGCGCATGCGGATCAACGTGGGCATCCGCCGCCGCCTGGCCCCGCTGCTGAACAACGAGCGCCGCCGCATTGAGCTACTCAACAGCGTGTTGCTGGCCCTGCCCGGCAGCCCGATCCTGTATTACGGCGACGAGATCGGCATGGGCGACGATCTGGGTCTGGCAGACCGCAACGGCGTGCGGACCCCGATGCAGTGGAACGCGGGCATCAGCGGCGGGTTTTCCACCGCCTGGCCGTCCGACTGCTTCTTCCCGCCGATCAGCGATCCGGTCTACGGCTACCAGCGCGTCAACGTGCAGTCCCAGGAGCGCGATCCGGGCAGCCTGCTCCAGTGGACCTCCCGCCAGTTGGAGGTCCGCCGCCAGCACCCGGCCTTTGCCCACGGCGATCTGAAATTCGTGGACACCGACAACGCCTCCATTCTGGCCTTTACCCGCAGCCACGACAATGAGACGCTGTTGATCGTGTGTAATTTCGGAGCCAATGCCCAGGCCACCACGCTTGATTTGAGCGAGCATGTGGGCCGCACGCCCGTGACGCTGTCTGGCGCGAGTCCCTTTCCGCCTGTGACTGAGGGACCATACACCATCATCATGGGCCGTCACGATTATTACTGGCTGCGGCTGAACTGATGTCATACGGATTCTGTCTGTAACGCTTACAAAACGGGAAAGCGCCAGTTTGCCAACTCCACGCTCGGAACCCGCCTCTCTCATTCTCTCTGTCTTGTCCAGAGCAGCGCCCATGACTGGTACAGCTCGCAGAGAGGACGCTTGGACGCCTGCTCGAATGTTCACCGTTTTTGCAAACCGGTTCAATCGGAGTCCGTATCAGTCAGGGCGGGCTGAACATCTGGTAGACGAGGGCCACAGTCTGGGTGATGAGCGTTTATTTACCCTGAGCCGCGACTTCGGACTTGTGCTGAAGCTGGCCCAGCGCCATCACATTGAACAGCCGTATGCAGTAGACCTCGCCCAGCGGCGTGTGAATGAGGGCTTTCCCGCTGATCTGGATCATTTGGCGCTGAGCTGGGCCGCCGCCGAGAACAGGTCTTCCAGGTGCCAGGTATAGACGATCTGCCCGTTTTTGATCTGGTGAATATCGATGGCCCGGAAGCTGATTTTTTTGCCATTGGGAGCCACGCCCAAAAAGTCGCTGACTGGCGTACCACTGATAACGCTGCGAACCACCACGCGGTCTCCCGAAGCGGTAATGTCCATATTTTCAACGTGCAAATCCGGCATGGTGGCGCGGAAATAGTGAATCACGGGCGTGAATCCGGCAGGGCCGAGCGCCTGACCGGGTTGCAAGGCGTCGTCCACCCAATCTTTGGTCAGGATGCGGCTGTAGACGCTGACATCTCCGGTATTGAACGGCAGATAAAACTGACGGGCCAGCACCACATTTTGCTGCGCGGCGCGGGAGTCGGCGTGAATGCTGGGCGCGGTGGGTGCGCCGCTGCCTCCCGCCGAAGCAAGGCCGGAAAAGCTCAGAACGGTCATCAGACTCAGGGCAGCTAGTTGTTTGAGAGTGGTCATGATGGGTCTCCCTTGAGAAAGAAAGTGTTGAAGAGAGGGCATTGAAAGCGGCGTTATTCGGGTGCGCCGACTGGACGAATCAAAAGTTCGTTCACATCCACATGGGCGGGCTGAGACGTGGCGTACAACACGGCGCGGGCCACGTCATCGGGTTGAAGGTTCGGCGCGGCGTTGGGGTCAGCGTCCGAAAATCCGGTGGCGACTCGGCCCGGCTCCACGAGGGTCACGCGCACGCCGCTGCCGATCAGCTCGCGGCGAATGACTTCGGCCAGTCCGGTCACGGCCCATTTGGTGGCTGAATACAGTTCGCCAGCCATCGCCACCCGCCCCAGCACCGAACCCGTGAGCAGCAAGTGGCCGCGTGATTTGATCAGTTCCGGCAAACACAGCCGCGCCGTGAAGGCCGCGCCCAGTACGTTGGTCAGCACCATTTCGCGCCACTCGTCGGGGGTGTCGCTAGTCACCAGAGACGTTGAGCCGCTGAGCAGTCCCGCGTTGGCAAAAGCCACATCCAGAGCGCCAAAATGCTGCACGGTGGCGGTGACGGCGGCGCTCATTTCGTTCCAATCCGAGACATCTGCTCCCAGACACAGCACCTGCTGCGGATCAAGGTCTTGCACCACGCTCAGCAGGCGCTCGGTGTTGCGGGCGATCAGGGCAACCCGGTGGCCCGCTTGCACCACTTGACGGGCGGTGGCGGCCCCGATGCCTGAAGATGCCCCAGTGATCAGCCAAGTGTTTGGTGGTGTGGCGCTCATCCTTGCGCTCCAAACCATGCTGCGATCTCGGTGCTGGCGGCGGCAATCGTCATCGGATCGTCGTAAAACTGAAACTGCACCTGATCGCCCAGCCAGACAAGTTTTTTATCCGTGCTGGCGATATTTTCAAAAATCTGGCGCGGAATCTGGGGGCCGCTGGCCGCACCACTGGCGTGAATCATCAGGGTGGGCAAAGTCAGTTGAGCCGCGTCAGGGCGCACATCATGGCTCCAGATCAGTTCCTCGCTCATGGCGGTCAGGCGGTTTTCCCACAGTCCTTTGTAGGCCAGCGCCACGTGCCTGCCACGGTGTTCCCACGGTAAATACCACGCGGCGATGGCCGGACTCAGCAGCAGGGCGTCGGGTGCGTTGACGACGGGGATGTATTCGGCCTCGCCGCTTTTTTCAAAGGCTTGGCGGGCGGTGCGTCCCTTCTCAATCCGCTGCTCAACCTGCTCTGGCCCGCCCAGATAGAGCGCCGCCACTTCAGGCGTCAGGTAATGTCCGGCCACCAGGGCCAGCGCCCTCACGCGGGGGTCTTGGGCGGCCTGCACCATCCAGTTGACGCCCTGACACACGCCCAGCAACGACAGCCGCTCGGCGTCAACATCACTTCGCGCTGCCAGCATCTCCAGCGCGGCCTGCACGTCTTCCACCTTGGCTGCGCCGTTCTCAAAGCGCCTTGGCCTTCCCTGACTTTCGCCGTGAAAACGCGGATCAAACACCAATGCTGCGTAGCCCGCCCGCGCCAGATTCGCCGCGTAGTGGGTGGGCGCTTGTTCCTTGACGAAGGCCACTGGGCCGAGAATCACCACGGCAGGATGCGGGCCAGCCGTCTGTGGCAAGTGCAACTGGCCGACGAGTTGAGCGCCCCGACTCTGGAACAGCACCCGCTCCATGCTCATATGACGTAACCCGTGTTGAGGTGTTTATCTGTATCGCTCAAGCAAACCTGTTTCATGTCAACAGGCTAGATGTATTTACTTTTTTAAGCCATTTCCAAATCCGCCGAGAATATGGCAAAATCCGCGAATGATCACACTCCCGACTGAAGCCGTAACCTTGCAGCGTTTCGCCGGAGCGCAGGACGTGTTTTTTGAAGTCTTTGAGGGCTTCACCTTGCTCGGTCATGAAGCGCAGGCGCGGCCCCACCGTCACGCTTACCACGAGGTGCTGTGGATTGAGAGCGGTCTCGGTCAGCACAGCGTGGACGGCGTGCGGGTCGAACTCAGCCCGCAGACCTTGAGCGTCATCACGGCGGGGCAGACGCATGAATTTCACCATGTTCAGGAAGTCAACGGGGCGCTGCTGTGCTTGGAGCCGGAGCTGTGGCGGGCCGCGCCGATCCTGAGCCACGCGCCTGCGGATTGGGCCATCTGGCGCTCAATTTGGCAGGTGCTGGGAAGTGAATATGCCCGCAGCACCCAGCATCTGCCCCACGCCCTGCGCGAGAGTCTGGCGCTGGCCCTGCGCCTCCTGGAACGCGAACAAATACCTGCCGCACCCGACAGAGCAGCGTCCAGGCTGGCCCGTTTTCAAGCCCTCCTGGAACATCACTTCCGCACCGAACATGAAGTGGCGTTTTATGCCGCCCAGCTTCATTGCACGTCAGATCAACTCAGCCGCGAGGTGCGGGTCAGTCTGGGCCACAGCGCCAAAAATGCCATTCAGCAGCGCCTGATGCTGGAAGCCCAGCGCCTGCTGCGACTCAGTTCGCTGCCTGTCGGTCAGGTGGCGGAGCGCCTCGGCTACCGCGACGTGTTCAGCTTCAGCCGCGCTTTTCGGAGTGGGGTGGGCGTTTCGCCGCAGGGGTTCCGGCGCCCACCGTCCGTTGGCACAAGCTGAAGACCCCCACACTCGCCGAACCACACAAAACAGATGGCGAGGAATTCCCCAGCCATCTGCTTTCCGTCGTCTGAAATTAAGGGTGTAATTTAAGGGTACAGCCCCCGCAAGGCCCGCGCTTCCAGCACCCGCGTGCAGGACACGATGTAGACGGCAGTCCGCAACGTCACATTGTGCTGCTCCTTCACGGCCCACAGGCTCAGGAACGCCTCAGACATGATGCGGTCCAGGCGTTTGTTGATCTCCTCCTCGGTCCAGAAGAACGAGCTGAAGTCCTGCACCCACTCGAAGTAACTGACCGTCACGCCCCCGGCGTTTGCCAGCACGTCGGGCACGATGGTTACGCCCTTCTCAGTCAGCAGATCGTCGGCGGCGGGGTTGGTGGGGCCGTTCGCGCCCTCCACGATCAGCCTGGCCTTGATCTTGTCGGCATTGGCCAGCGTGATCTGGTTTTCCAGCGCGGCAGGGATCAGCACGTCGCAGTCCACGCTCCAGAACTCGTCTTTCTGGATTTCCTCGCTGCCGGGTAGTTCGGTGATCTTGCCGGTGCGGCGCAAGTGCTCCAGCGCGGCGGCAGGGTCAATCCCGGCCTCGTTGTGGATGGTGCCGGTCACGTCCTGAATCGCCACGATCTTTGCGCCGTGATCGTGGAAGATGCGCGAGGCCGCTTCCCCCACGTTGCCAAAGCCCTGGATGGCGATTCGCGCACCTTCCAGCGGCAGCCCCAGCTTCTTCAGGGCCTCCGCACCGGTGATGAACACGCCGCGCCCGGTGGCGTCCGCACGGCCCAGCGAGCCGCCCAGCGCAATGGGCTTGCCGGTCACGACGCCCGTGGAAGTGCGGCCCACGTTCATCGAGTAGGTGTCCATGATCCATGCCATCGTCTGCGGGTTGGTGTTCACGTCGGGAGCGGGAATGTCTTTCTCCGGCCCGATGATCAGCCCGATCTCGGTGGCGTAACGGCGCGTCACACGCTCGATTTCCCCGGTGCTGTACTTGCGCGGATCAATTCTCACGCCGCCCTTACCGCCGCCGTAGGGCAGGTTGACGGCGGCGTTCTTGATGGTCATCCACGCCGACAGCGCCATCACTTCGCTTAAAGTCACGTCCTGGTGAAAGCGGATACCGCCCTTGGCCGGGCCGCGCGAGGTGTTGTGCTGCACGCGGTAGCCCTCGAAATGCGCCACGGTGCCGTCGTCCAGATGGACCGGCACGTCCACCACCAGAATACGTTTGGGCCGCTTCAGGGTTTCTACCCAGTACGCCAGCTTGCCCAGGTACGGCGTGACCCGCTCCACCTGTTCCAGATAGATCTCGTATGGCCCGATGTGGTTGGGATCGAGGTAGCTGGGAATGTCGTGCGCGCCGTATTTCTTCTGTTTGACGTGTTCGGGTTCCTGGGTGGCGGTCATGCGGAGGCTCCTTTTTTGGGGTGCGGGCTGTGGGCTGCGGGCTGTGAAAGAGGGAAATGGGAGGCGAGAGCCATGCTTATGGACACTCCGCTCATGGATACACCCCGCGCATCACTGTCGCGCCGTGTAGGCGGTTCAGGGCCACGGCGTAGGCAGCGGTCCGCAGATCGATGTCGCGGGTCCGCATGAACTCCATCACGGTGTCCACAGCGGCGTTCACGCGCTCGTCGATGGCTTCTTCGATCTCTTCTTCGGTCCAGAAGAAGTTGCTGGCGTCCTGCACCCACTCCAGGTAATTGACCACCGCGCCGCCCAGGCTGGCGACCAGATCGGGCAGCACGGTCACGCCGCGCTCCTTGAGAAAGCGCTCGGCTTCGGGCAGCACGGCGCGGTTGGTGGCTTCCACCAGATAGTTGGCGCGCACCGCGTGGGCATTGCTGGCGTTGATGGCCCCGTAGTCGTAGGCCAGCATCAGCACGTCCACGTCCAGCTCCAGCAGCTCTTCCACGGTGATGTCGGTGGCGAAGCCCTGCACGGTGCCGAACAGCTCGCGGTGCTGCGACAGGGCCTCCAGATCGAGGCCGCCACTCGCAAAGGTGGCGCCGCTCTGGTCACTGACGGCGATCACCATCGCGCCCTCGGCGGCCAGGGTCTGTGCGGCCTTGCGGCCCACGTCGCCAAAGCCGTAAACGGCGCACGGAGCGCGGTTCAGACTGCGCCCGGCCTCTTTCAGCACGCGGGCCGTGACCAGGGCAGCGCTGCGGCCCCGCGCGTCCTTGCTGGCGTAACTGCCGCCCAGCGGCAGGGGTTTGCCCACCACCATCCCATTGACCGTGGTGTCGGTGTTCTGGTTGTAGGTGTCCATGATCCAGGCCATCATCTGCGCGTCGCTGCCCACATCGGGGGCCAGGATGTCCTTGCGCGGCCCGATCAGCTCCACGATCTCGGAGGTGTAGCGGCGCACCAGTCCCTCGGTCTCGTGCGGGCTGAGGGTGGCCGGGTCCACGTCCACGCCGCCCTTCGCGCCGCCGAGGGGCAGATCGGCCACCGCCGCCTTGAGGGTCATGATCGCGGCCAGCACCTCGCATTCGTGGGCGTTCAGGCCCTCCTTGAGGCGCATGCCGCCCATGCTGGGACCGCGCGCAGTGCTGTGGACGGTACGGAAGCCCTTGAAGACCCGGACCGAACCGTCGTCCATCTGCACCGGTAGATTCATGCTCACGGTGCGCTTGGGATACTTGAAATAAGCCAGCGACTGAGCGGTGATGTCGCAGTGGGGCAGCGCCTGCTGAAGCTGTTCCATGAGGCCCTGCCAGTTGAGTCCTGATGCCCGCATGTGGGGTTCTCCTTTGTGGGGTGGGGTAAACGGTGCGATGAAGTGAACGGTGAACAGGGGTGGAACCGAAGCATAGACGCAGGTGCCAGACCGGATGTCTGGACCCTGCTTACACCGCCCGGATGGTCTGCTTTGGAGCATACACACATAGACAACGCCTAGACAACGCCCCGGTCATCACAGGACCGATTCGTGCGGTGGGTCTGGCCCAGGAAATGTTGTGCCCTCTGTTCTAACGCTGCCCATCCGCCTCGTCAAGCCGAAAACATGAGACCAGGACAAAGAAAAGGGCTGAAGCGGTTCCAGCTCCCACACCAGGGGAGACGGCGCAGAAGACCTGTCGATTGAAAGGTCAGTCTCGTTAGGTTGTCCGCTCAGGCAGGACGGTGGGGCGGATCAGCGCGCGCGCTCGATCTCGCGGCGGGTCAGATCTTCCAGTGCGTGCCGCGCTTCTGATGCCGGAAAGGCTTGCAGGGCGTCCACGGCCAGCGCGGCGCGGCGGCGGATTTCCTCGCGGGTGCGCGTGAATGCACCCGTCTCCAGCGCCAGCTCACGCACGCGGTCCACATCGCCGTCCCGCGCGGCGCGGCGTTCCAGAATGCGGCGCACCTCGGCCCCGTGTGGCCCGTCCAGCAGCAGCAGCGAAGGATAGGTGGCCTTGCCCTCGCGCAGGTCCCCGCCCACCGGTTTGCCAATCATCTCCTCGGTTCCGGCGAGGTCCAGCAAGTCGTCCTGCATCTGAAAGGCCAGACCGTACTCGCGCCCAAAGATGCACAGCGCCTCGTGGGCGCCTGCCGAAGCGCCCAGCAGCGTGGCCGGGGCGCTGGCGGCCAGCTCGGTCAGTGCCGCCGTCTTGCCGTGGATCACGGTCAGGTAATGCTGCAAATCGTATTCCTGATACGCCGCCACCTGAAATTGCAGCACCTCGCCCTCGCAGATCACGCCTGCCGTCTCGCCAAAGGCGCGGGTCAGGGCCGGGCCGCCGCTCATGCCCGAGAGCAGGGTCAGCAAGCGCGCCAGCATGAAATCGCCGCTCATCACGCTGACCACGTTGCCGAAGCGCCGGAAGGCCGACTGCTGCCCGCGTCGGGTGTCGGCGTCGTCGATCAGATCGTCGTGTAGCAGTGAGGCCGAGTGCAGCAGTTCCACGCACACCGCCAGGTCCAGCACGGCGTCCCAGCCGGGGCGGGTGGGCGAGGCCCCCAGCATCTGCGCCGAGAGCAGCGCCAGCAGAGGCCGGATGCGCTTGCCCCCCGCCGCCACCAGATCGTCACCGATCAGCTCGATAAATTCCACGCGCGAACGCAGCACCGCTTTCAGACGCGTCTCGAAAGTCGCATCGGGAACGCTCAGGGCCAGCACGCCGGTCATGGCCCACAGTATATGAGCGGATGGGGGGACAAAACGTACCGGAAGGCGCAGGGTGGACGGTCCAGACCTGCCCTGCTCGCGTTCTGTCTCTAAAGGATTGTTTCCCCCTGTCCCTCCCTTTTTCTCCCTGTACGTGGTAAAAATGCAGGTATGGAAAGCGTTGTTGCCCTCTTTCGTGAGCCGGATCAGGCCAAGGTTGTACTGGAAGCCCTGAAATCCCGTGGTTTTGAACGCGATCATCTGGGCTTTGCCCTGAGCGACGCCGTGGCTGAGGAAGAGCTGGCGCAGTCCACGGGGGTCAGCCCGGAGGAGGGCGCGCCTGCTGGATCGGCAGCCGTCATCCGGGGCGGATTGATGGGGGTGCTGGCGAGTCTGGCCCTGACGGTGCCCATCTGGCTGTTGATCCTGGTCTTCCCGGTAACCCGCATCTATCAGGAAGGCGGGCTGCTGGGCATCATGTACGGCGCGATTGGCGGCCTGACCCTGGGCGGCCTGTTCGGCGCGCTGTCGGGCAGTGACAGTGGCGACTACGTGACGCTGCTGCGCCGCATGGGCGTGCCCCCGGTGCAGGCCGAGCGCTTCAACGCGGGCATCAGCGACGGCCACGTCATCGTGATCGCCCGTGACCCCAGCACGGCCCGCGCCGACGAGGCCCTGAGCCTGATGCGTCAGCACGGGGCCATCAAGCTGGATGACGCGGCGGGCAAGGGCCGTCTCCAGAGCGAACGGATCGGCCAGGGCGGCAACTGAGCGCAGGGGTTGAGAAACAGAAGTTGAGAAGAGCGGCGGGGCGGTGGGGGAGACCCTAGCGCCCCGCCTCCTTTGCTGTGTTTTTTGGGTCCACTGTGTCTTTTGGACTCGCAGCACCACCCGCTGTCACCGCGTCCCCCGCTGGGACTGTGCCGCCTGCCAGCCGTGCCAGTTCCGCCGCGTCGCAGACCCGCACCGTGCGCCGTTCCAGCACGATCAGGCCCAGCCGGTAAAACTCGCCCAGCTTGCGACTAACGATTTCTGGCACGGTGCCCAGCAGCGCGGCCAACTCGGAATTGGTGGGCAGGGCGTGTGGCGTGGCCGCATGTTCCAGCAGGTAGGCGGCCAGCCGCTCGCCCAGTTCGCTGAAGACCAGACTGTCCAGCCGTCCCAGCAACTCGGCCTGCCGCCGCGCGAAGTAGGCGATCACCGCCTGTGCCAGTGTTGGCGTATTGAACACGGCCTGCCGCACCGCGTCCACCGGCAGGGCCAGCAGTTCGGTGGGACTCTGGAGGGCCTGCGCGTGGGCCGGGTAGACCGCCCGACTCTGGAAGGCGGCGATTCCTGCCACCAACTGTCGCGGCCCCTCCACATGCAACGTCAGTTCGCGCCGTCCGCCGCGCGCCAGCCGGTAAACCCGCACACTGCCACTGGCGACGACATACAGCGCCTCCACGGGCTGCCCAGCCTGAAACAGATGCTGTCCACGCGTCAGCCCCAGGAAGTGGCCCCGTTCGGCCAGCGGCAACAGATCGGCTTCCTGCGCGCCCTGAAAAATGGGGGCATGACGCAGGAGGGCCAGGGCGCGTTCAGGGGTCACAGGGGTCTATGCTGCCACGCTTCAGCCACCTAACAGCGTCACCAGCACCTGCCCCGGCTGAAGGGCCAGCAGACTGATGGATTCGTTGCCGTCATGGACCGCCACCTCGCCTGCCTTCAGGGTCTGCGTGGTCTGCGCCCGGACCTCGATCTCGCCCGACAGGACGGCCAGAATGGCCTGCGCACTGGGGTGGCGATGGGGCGGAATGCCCTGCCCGGTCTCCAGCGTGAACAGCAGTGACCGCCCGTGCGGGGTGACGGTCAGGACCTGTGGGGGTGCGGCGCGTTGAATATCTGTGGGTTCGGTGGTCATGATTTTTCTCCTTGTAAAGAGGCTCCAGCCAGTGCAAAGCGCTGCAATGACACCCGCATGCGCGACGCCATCACCAGTAGAGCCTGTGCTTCCGGCGGGTTGAGATGTTCGGCCAGCGCCGTTTCCCACAGCGCCAGCCAGCGGTCAAAGTGGGCTGCTTCTGCGCCAAGATTGCTGTGGGCCGGACCGGGCTGCCCCCGGTAAGCGCTGGGGCCGCCCGTGACCGCCCGCCAGAAGCCTTCCAGCCGGGCGATATGTACCGGCCACCCAGCCCCCGGAAACGGCCCGACGCGCTGCCTGAAGACTGGCCCCAGTAGTTCGTCCTTTACGACTTCGGCGTAAAAGCCCCACAGCAGCGCCCGCAGACGTTCCTCGCCAATGCGCGAGAACAGCGTGTCTCCATCGGCGGTCAGCAGCATTGGCCCAGATGAAGACGCGGTCACGCAGCCCCCACGGCGGCGACGCACAGCAGCACACTGGCTCCCAGCGTCACGTTCGTGATCCAGCCGGGCACGGTTGCGCCCGCCACCGAGGCCCGGCGGACATGCAGCGCCACCGTCCCGCCGATCAGCGCCAGCAGCAGTAACTCGGCCCACAACACTGGGACCGCACCACCCGTAAAGATCATGACCAGCGCCACCGCGCCCAGCACGGCGGTCAGCGGGCCGTTGACCCGCGCGTAATGCCGCCCCACCAGTCGGCGGTGGCTGCGGCGCACCTCCGCATCCGGGAATAGTTCGGTGAAGGCGGGGCTGACCACGAAGGTAGTGAACAGGTACATGCCCACCCACAGGCCCACCAGCAGGATGTTGAGGCCAGACAACCAGGAAAGCGGCGTCATGGCCTCAGACCCCGAAGAATTCGTAGTTACGGGCGATGAAGCTCTCCTCTCCGGCGGGCACGTCCTCCTCGGGGAAAATCGCGCTGACCGGGCAGGCGGGAACGCACGCGCCGCAGTCGATACACTCGTCGGGGTGGATCAGGTACATCTCTCCGGCGTCGTAGATGCACTCCACCGGGCAGACCTCGGTGCAAGCCTGATCCTTGGTGCCAATGCAGGGACTGGTGATGATATGGGTCATGCCTGGAGTGTGGCAGACGGCGCTGGGCAGGGCAATGACCTGGGTCAAGGGGCGTTCAAGATCGGCAGGGTCAGGGCGGGAACTTTTCCCATTCTGCTCTCGTATCATGGAACGTATGCAGACCTATCCTATGCCCCAATCGCAGGCCCGAACGGCAGAAATTGTCCGCACGTTCATGGCCCGCACGTATTCGTGGATGGCCGCCGGGCTGGCCCTGACTGCCGGAATCGCTTACCTAACCGCCCAGAACGAAGCCTTTGCCTACCAGATCATGCAGATTCGGATGCCGTTGCTGCTGGTTCAACTCGGTCTGGTGTTCGGTCTGAGCATCTTTGCCAACCGCCTGAGCAGCTCGGTAGCCGGAATGCTGTTCATCGCCTACGCAGCTCTGACCGGCCTGACCTTCAGTGCCCTGCTGTTCGTCTACAGCCCCACTGCCGTCATCAGCGCCTTTGCCACCACCGCCGGAACCTTCGGAGCCATGAGCGTGGTGGGTTACGTGATCAAAAAGGACCTCAGCGCGATGGGCCGCTTTTTCATGTTCGCCCTGATCGGCCTGATTATCGCCCTGATCGTCAATATCTTCGTCGCCAGCAGCGCCCTGAGCTTTGGTATCAGCGTCATCGGCGTGCTGCTGTTCGCGGGCCTGACGGCCTACGACACGCAGATGCTTCGCAACATGGCCCTCAGCGGCATTGAGGGCGAGCAAGCCGAACGCGCCGCCATCAACGGAGCACTGCGTCTGTATCTGGACTTCATCAATATGTTCCTGTTCATCCTGCGCCTGTTTAGCGGCAGCCGCAGCTAAACCTGAGTCGCATCAAAAGAACCGCCCCGGCACTGGCTGGGGCGGTTTTTTGATGTCTTGGGTCAGCCTTTCAGCGTTGCCGCCATCAGTTCGCGCATGGTCTCCTGGGGCCGTCCTAGCAACTCCTCCAGTGTCGGGTTGACGGGGCCAAATTCGCCCGCCCGGCTGGCAAGGTACATCCCCAGCATAAATTTTGCTGCGCCCGCCGGAATGCCCAGCTTGGCGGCCAACTCATCATCAGGGAAGGTTTCGTGCCGGATGGAACGGCTCAACACTGCCGAGGCGATGCCTGTGAGATCGGTGAAATCCAGCGCCTGTGAGCCGGTCAGCGGCGGCGTAGGACCGTCGTACTGGCCCTCGTTTGCCAGGATAGTGGCCGCCGCCCCGGCCAGATCGCCGTGCGTCGCCCACGCGATCTTGCCGTCATCGGGGGTTGCCATCACACCGCTTTCCAGCGCCAGGCCCATCATGGTGAGGGCGACGGAAGCGTAGAAGCCATTGCGAAGGGCGGTCCAGGCCAGACCAGATGCGGCCAGCATTTTCTCGGTGGCCGCATGATCCACGGCAGGCCCGAAGGCAGAGGTGGGGCTGGCGGCAATCTGACTGGTATAGACGATGCGCCGTGCGCCCACCGTGCGGGCCGCGTCAATGACCGCCGCGTGCTGCGCCAGCGGATCGCCGCCCTGTGCCCGCGCGTTGGAGGACACCAGCAGAATCTGAGTCGCGCCCTCAAAAGCGTATGGCAGGCTGGCGGGGTCACTGAAATCCCCCTGGCGCACACGCACGCCCAGCGCCTCCAGATCGGAGGCTTTCTGCGGATCGCGGACGCTGGCACCTATCCCAGCGGCAGGAATGCGGGTGACGAGTTGCGTGGCGATGGCGCGGCCCAGTTGGCCGGTGGCTCCGGTAATGATGATCATGCTTTGCTCCTTCACAAATCGCCCCACGCGGCCCAGGCCCGCAGGGTGAATGTTAACGCTGGAAACGCTAACAGAAAACCAGCGGTAGCGCAATCGGTGATAACGCCAATATGTTATCGTCGCCTCAATGCCGTCCTTAACCACCGCCACAATGGAGAGTCCCCGGAGCAGGATCATGGAAGCGGCGGCTCAGCTTCTGGCCCAGGGTGGGCGTGAAGCGGTGTCCAGCCGGGCAGTTAGCGCTGCCGCTGGGGTGCAGGCCCCCACCATTTACCGGCAGTTCGGGGATATGCAGGGGCTGCTGGACGCGGTGGCCCGCGAGACCCTGGCCCGGTATGTTGCAGAAGAGGCCACCTTTGACCCCACCGACGATCCTGCCCAGGACCTGCGGCGCGGTTGGGATATCCATGTCGCCTTCGGGCTTGCCAATCCGGCGGTCTATGGCCTGATGTACGGGAACCGAGCTGCCCTGCCTGCGACACAGGCGGCGCACGACGGTCTGGAAATCCTGCAAGGGCTGATCAACCGCGTGGCCCAGGCGGGGCGGCTGCGGGTCAGTGTGCCGCGCGCCACACAGCTCATTGCCGCAGCGGGGCAAGGCGTGACGCTGGAACTGATCGCCACGCCGCCCCAGGCGCGCGATCCCCAGCTTGCCACCGCCATGCGCGAGGCCGTGATGTCCGCCGTCCTTACGGCTCAGGCCCCTGTGGACAGTTCTGGAGAGCAGCCCGGCCCTCAGCGGGTGGCTGCCCGCGCTGTTGCCTTACAGGCGGTTCTGGCCGAAGCTCCAGATATCCTTTCTGTGGCTGAGCGGCAGCTTCTGGAGGAGTGGTTGGAAAGACTGGCAAAGGTGGAAGTGTCGTCCTGAGTTACCAAGCTCTGAAAGTCCGCAGGAGAGCGCAGCCAAAAGGTCTCGCTCTGCTCCCCGGTTTCGCTCGGCACGACAACTCTGCTGACAGATGCTCCGAAATCATTCGCCAAGACGCTTTTATTTACTTCCCGCCGCCATACATCCGAAGCAATCCTGGCAGGTCCTGCTGCAACTCGCCGCCGATCACTTCCGAATTGGTATACACGCGCACGAACTGGCCCTGAGAGTTCACCACGCTGACCTGATCGCCGTGGATGCGGGCGGCCTCGGTGGCTGTGGCCCCAGCGGCCTCGGCGTTGCCCGCGCCCTTTGCATCAGGAGTCGCCGTGTGGGCACTGTGGTCCATGACCATCGTCGGCTGCGGCTTGACGTTCGCCACAAACATGTCTCTGGCCGCCTCGTCGATGGTATCGGCCTGACCCGTCAACCCGGTAAAGGCGGGATCGAAACGGTCTAGGTAAGCACGAACCACCTTCGGGGTGTCAAAACCAGGGTCCACGGTGATGAACTGAATCTGGAGCTTTTTCTGCTGCTCTGGCTTCAGCGTTTCATAGCTGTTCTTGAGGCTCGCCAGCGTGGCCGGGCAGACATCCGGGCAGCGCACGAAGCCGTAGAAGACCAGCCGCATTCGCCCGTCGCCTTTGGCCAGCGTCGTTGCTGTGTCCTGGTCATCCACCAGTCTCAGGGCGGGCAACGTCACCGGATTGTCCAGCGCCTCACCGCCCGTCACGCTGGGGCTGGCCTGCCGCGCAAAGAGCAGTCCACCCAGAATCGCCGCAACCACCAGCAGAACGCCCGTCAACCATTTCATGCGTTCAGGCTAGGCGGTTTGCGGTGGGCGGGTGTCCCCATGACCAAAAGAGAGGCGGGAAAGCATCTCTGCCGTTCCCGCCTCTCTCTTTCCTGCTGCTCTCCAGCCCGTCTACCAGGCGTAGAAGATCGCCACGATCAGCAGCCACACCACGTCTACCAGGTGCCAGTACATGCTGGCGGGCGTGATGGAACCGTGGTTGTACTTGTCCATCTTGCCAGTCATGGCCTGGTAGTAGGGCAGGGCCACGCCGATGCCGCCGATGATGATGTGCAGACCGTGTAGGCCCACGATGATGAAGAAGCACGCCTGCCACAGGTTCTGCTTCCAGTCACTTTCCGCACCGAACAGCGAGAATTCGTAGATCTGGAACAGCATGAATGCCGCGCCCATGATCAGGGTGATGAAGAGGCCCAGGCGGAAGCGCGTGAGCTTGCCGTGGTGGTTGTCCTGCTCGGCGCGGTGCAGCACGAACGAGGAAGACACCAGGATCAGGGTGTTCAGTGCGGCCAGCCAGACGTTGGGGCGCAGGGCGGGCGGCTCGGCGTGGCCGCTGATACGCAGGTACACGTATCCGGCGATCAGCACGCCGAACAGGCCGATTTCGGAGATGATGAACCACGCCATGCCCATGAAGCCGTTGTCGTACTTGGTCAGGTGGTGGTGGGCAACAGGCACGGCGTACTCGCGCGTTCCGGCCCACTTGAACAGGCCGTACAGGAACACCGGGAAGCTGACATACAGCACCAGACTGGCAAACACGTGTCCAGCAGAGGCTTCAAAGAAGGGTTGCAGGCCACCGGTGGGCGTGTAGTTGGTAAACCAGCCGAAGCTCAGGCCGTAGCCCATCAGGAGGATACCTACAGCAGTAATGAAGGGCCAGATGCTGTCCTGGGGCAGGTGGATGGTCTTGGGGTCCACGGGCGTCAGGGTGTCGCCGTTCTTCTCCCAGTCGTACAGCGGGCGCTCGGTGGGAAAGGTGGTGGGGAACTCATGGGCGAAGTTGTACGCGGCGGGCGGGCTGGAGGAGGTCCATTCCAGCGTGTAGCCGCCCCAGGGGTTGTTCGATGCGGTGATGGGCTTTTTGAAGGTGATGTAGATGTTCCAGAACCACACTGCGCCGCCGACCAGCAGCGTCAGTGCGCCCAGCGTGGAGATGAAGTTCAGCTCGGTCCAGGCGAAGTTGCCTGCGGGGTAGGTGTAGTAGCGGCGGGGCATGCCCAGCAGACCCAGGATGTACTGGGGCAAAAAGGTCATCCACGAGCCGATCATGAACAGCCAGAAGTGCCACATACCCAGCTTCTCGTCCATGAAGCGCCCAGTCATCTTGGGCCACCAGTAGTACAGGCCCGCCATCGCCAGGAACGCCGTGCCGAACATCATCACGTTGTGGAAGTGCGCCACCACGAAGTACGACATGGTGACCTGATAATCAAAGGGAATCATCCCCAGCGCCACGCCGGTGATGCCGCCGATCAGGAAGTTGAAGATGAAGCCGATCAGCCAGTAGGTAGGGGTCTTCATGATGATGCGCCCGCCGTACAGCGTGCCGATCAGGTTGAAGATCTTGACCCCGGTGGGAATGGCGACGATCAGCGTGGCGATCATGAAGGCGATCTGCCACGATTCGGGCAGGCCCACGGCGAACATGTGGTGCGCCCACACCAGCAGCGAGACCAGCACGATGCCCAGCAGCGAGTAGACCATCACGCGGTAGCCGAACAGCGGCTTGCGCGCCATCGTCGAGGCGACTTCCGCGCCGATGCCCAGGTAAGGCAGCAGCATCACGTAGACGGCGGGGTGAGAGTAGAACCAGAAGAACTGCTGGAACATCACCGGAACGCCGCCGATGCCGGGGTTGAACATGCTCAGGCCCAGCTTGAGTTCCAGGAACGTGACCAGTGCCGCCGCCGTCAGACCGCCCAGCGAGATGAGCTGGAGGATTGAGGTGGAGAAGATGGCCCACACGAAGATGGGCATCTTCCACAGGCTCATGCCGGGGGCACGCATGTTGACAATCGTGGCCGCGAAGTTGGCACTGCCCAGCAATGAGGCGATGCCGTTGAGGGTCAGGGCCACCATCAGCACGGCCACGCCGGTCTGGTTGGCGTCCACGCTCAGCGGGTAATAGAAGGTCCAGCCGACGCCGGGTGCGCCGCCGTTGGCGAGGCCCGTGATGACCAGAATCAGGGAGAAGATGAACAGCCACACCGCGAAGGTGTTAACGCGTGGCAGCGCCACGTCCCGCACGCCCAGTTGCAGCGGCAGGAACCAGTTCCCGAAGCCGAACAGGCCAATCGGGATCAGGAAGAAGAAGATCATCAGCGCGGCGTGCAGGGTCAGCACTTGGTTGTAGGTGTTGCCCACCAGGAAGGTGTTGTCCGGCACCGCCAGTTGAATGCGGATGGCGACGGCCAGAAAGCCCGCGATGGCGAAACCGATCAGGCTGGTGAGGATGTACAGCGTGCCGATCTTTTTGTGATCGGTGGTCATCATGTAGTCCTTGAGGACTTCCCAGGCGCTGGGCCGGGCAGAGGGCGCGTGACTGGGAACCTGTTGTGGGGCCTGAATGGTCACTGGTTGCCTCCCGGTGTGGGACTAGAGGTCTTGGCAGTCTGGGCAGGGGCATTCTGAGCCGCGTCCGATGAACCGTAGACGGGCGTATCGTTCCAGTAGTTGGCCTCTTCAGGCAGCTTCAGGCTGCGCAGGTAAGCGGCCACGTCGTCGATCTCGGCGTCGGTCAGCACGCCGCCCTTGACCTTCTTGCCAGCGGCCAGGTACTCGCTGCCGTCGTAGGTGGGCATCAGGCTGCCGGGCTTGACCAGGGGGCTGTGCTTGATCCAGGCGTGCAACTCGGCCTTGGCGTCGGGGGCTTCCCAGTGTTCCGGGGTCATGGCTTCCCACATGCCCGCGCCCAGGGTGCGGCGGGTCCCGAAGAAGCTCAGGTCCGGGCCAGCCGCACCGGCAGCGGTGGTGCCCTGTACACGGTGACAGGCGGCGCAGGCCAGCGCGCCAGTGGCAGGCTTGCCTTTTATAAAGATCTCGTAGCCGCGTGCTTCGGGGCTATCTGCGACGGGTTCGGGGGCTTTGTAAGCCTTGGCAGCGGCCAGGAAGGTGTTGTACCGCTCCTGATCTAGTGCCACCACCTTGTAGCGCATGTTGGCGTGGCTGCCGCCGCACAGTTGCGAGCAGTTGCCCTGATACACGCCCGCACGGTCGGTGTCCACATTCCATGTCTTGAGGGTGGCGGGCATGGCCGCGCGCTGGCCGCCTACGTTGGGTGCCCAGAAGCCGTGGATCACGTCACCGCTGGTGATGGTCAGCGCCACGTCCTGCTTGGTGGGCATGATCAGCTCGTTGCCGTTGGCCACCGTGCCGCCCGCGTCTGCCTTGGTCTCGGGATACGAGAAGTTCCACCAGAACTGACGGCCCAGCACGTCGATCTTGGTGGACGTCTCGGCAACGGGGTTGAGGATCGCCATGCTGCGCACGGTCAGGATCGCCAGGAACATCACGATGATCACCGGCACCACCACCAGAATAATTTCCAGGCGGTTGTTGCCATGGAACTGCGCCGGCTCTGCGGTGTGCTTGTCCTCACGGAACTTGTTCACGGTAAAGAACAGTGCGTAGGACACGCCCACGAAAATAATGATCGACAGCGCGATGGCAAAGATGCTCATGAAGGCGACTTCGCGGTTGTAACCCGACGCCATGTCCCCGAAGGTGATGAGCTGCTGCGAGCCACAGCCGCTGAGGAGCGTGACGCCCAGCCCTGCCGCCAGGGCAGGCCCGAGCGTGCGCCGCAGCTTGTGATGTGAGAGCCGCCCATGTGGCGGGGGCGTCCCCTGAGACTGGCCGCTGTGACGGTGTATGGTATTCAACTTCCGCTCCTTATCCTGTGCCCTGAATCCTGTGTTCCGGCCCTGATGCTCCGGGTCCTGCCGCTGTGAGTCTTGTGGCCCATGTTCCCCTGTCCTTCAAATCCTCGGGTGTGAATCCCTGGCAGTTTAACGCCTCACGCGGCAGATTGGGCCATTTCTGCCACGCTCCCGTCTCCCCGAAAGAGGCGGGACTTACCGAACGGTCAAGCGTTGGTCCCATCTAAGCAGAAATGGGGGCGGGCAAGTGTCCTTTGCCGCGCCGCTGGGCGAGTTGCCGCGCCCGCTGTGTCCCGTACTCTTCCTTCCCGCAATCCGGGCCTCAACCCAGATGCGCGAAGACGATCCGGTCCACCGCGCCCATCACGAACAGAATGGCCAGATACAGCATCGAGTACAGGTACAGCGGCACGGCCACCCGGCGCTCGATCTTGTTGCCCGCGAACACATGCTTGTACAGCCGCCAGGAGAGAATGAGCAGCCACACGCCCAGCGCCGCTGCACTGAGGAAATAGATCACACCTACCTCGTGCAGCAGCACCGGCATCAGCGACAGCACCACCGTATAGATGGCGTACAGGCCGATCTGCGCCACAGTCAGTTTGTCGCCGTGGACCACGGGCAGCATGGGAATGCCCACCTCGCGGTACTCGTCTTTGATCATCAGCGCCAGCGCCCAGAAATGCACCGGGGTCCAGAAAAAGATGATGGCGAAGAGGAACCACGCGAACAGGTTCAGATCGCCTGTGACGGCGGCCCAGCCCACCAGGGGCGGAAAACATCCGGCGGCCCCACCAATGACGATGTTGTGCCAGGTGGTGCGCTTGAGTAGCATGGTGTAGATGACCACGTAGGTCACGAAGCCCGCCAGACTCATCCACGCGGCCAGCGGTGAACCCCAGACCCACAGCATGACGAACGACAGCACCTGCAAGGTGGTTCCGAAGATGGCCGCGTCGCGGGTGCTGATCAGGCCGCTGGTGGTGGGCCGTTTGGCCGTGCGGGCCATCTTGATGTCGATGTCGCGGTCAAGAATCATGTTGAACACGCCCGCCGACCCGGCAGACATGAACCCGGCCACGCCCACCACGATCAGCAGCCACAGCCCCGGCCAGCCCCGCGCCGCCATGAACATGGCCGTGACTGTGGTCCACAGCAGCAAGGAGATCACCTTGGGCTTGGTCAGCGACAGGTAATCGCGCCAGGTGGCCCGCGCTACGCTCCCCCGCAGTCCGGTGGTGGTCATGCGGCCACCCCTGACGGGGCCGGGCGTGAGGCCCGCAGCGCGGTCAGGGCGCGGTAACTCAGCATCACGGCGGCCAGCCACAGGGCGCAGGCCAGCAGCAGATGCACCAGTTGCATCCAGGCGGGGGCTTTCAGCGCCACGTTGGCGAATCCGGCCACCATCTGGAGGCCCAGCACGCTCCACAGCAGCACGCTCCAGCGGTCCACCTCTGGCGAGGGCCGCTCACGGCGCAGGAACAGGCCCAGCCACACCAGGAAGGCTGCGGTCAGGACCGCCAGCATGGGGTGGACGATCCGTAGGTTCTCGATCACGCCCGCGCTGGCCGCGAAGTCACGCCGCACGGTGTCGAGTGGCGTGCCGTCGGCGGGCAGGAACAGAAGATCCCCCAGCGCTGTGACCGCTCCGGCCATGCCCAGCACCAGCACCAGCCCCAGACCCGTGAAGCTCCACAGCCCGGCCAATCCCTGTCCACGCAAACGCAGGCGCGGCCCGCCGGAAGCCCACAGCGCCGTCAGCAGTAGCGCTCCCAGCAATAGGAAAGTGTTGGCAAGGTGGACGCCCTGCACGAAGCCGCGCGCCGGATCGGTACTCTGCGCGGTCAGGCCCAGGAGCACCTGTGCGCCGCCCACCAACCCTTCCAGAATGATCAGGCCCAGGCTCAGTACGGCCCCAAAGCGGGCCGGGTGGCCGGGACGCGTGACCGCGTAGGCCAGCGCCACCAGCGCAATCGCCAGCAGGCCGCTGGCCCCGCTGGTCAGGCGGTGGCTGAATTCGATCACCGTATGCAGCGTGGGGCTTTGCGGCACCACCACGCCGTTGCACAGCGGCCAGTGGTCCCCGCACCCGGCCCCGGCCCCGGTCAGGCGCACCACCGCGCCCCACAGGATCACCAGTACGTTGTAGGCCAGCGCCCCCCAGGCCAGCCGGGGCAACCACACCCCCGGCAGCGTGCGCGGGGCAGTCAGCGTTCTGCTCAAGTCCTCACCTTTCCCTTGTCGTCCGGGCGCTTTGCCGCACACAGCAGCCAGAAACCGGACGGCGAATAACAGAGCGCATTCTACCCGCGCGGCGGGGCGGCGGATTGTCCCCCGGTGGGGAATGGGCGCTAGAAAATTTGGACGTGTCCCGCGTGGAGAACTTTCCGGCCCAACCTTTCTGCTCCAGAAGTCCAGTCTCAGTTCCTAGTCCTCCTGTTCCTCCGGGCCATATCGCCCCCCGCCCCGGCCCTACACTCCCTGACGATATGGCACCAATCATCAACGAGTGGGCGGTCATCATGATCGTTCTGAGCGGGATCGCCCTGTGTACGGGCGTGTACTTCATTCGCACGGGCCGGCGCGTGCTGCACATGCGCGCCATGCTCACGGCCAGCGCGCTGGCCACCGTGTTTCTGGTGCTGTACCTGACCCGTCTGGGCCTGGGCTACGAGAAGGTCTTCACCGGGCCACCTGCATGGAAACCCGCGTATTTCGCGCTGCTGATCAGCCACATCATCCTGGCGGCAGCCAATGTGCCATTGGCACTGGTGGCGCTGTGGAATGCCTGGAACGGCCTGAAGCGTGCCGGGAATCTGGACAACATCGAGGCGCCCGCCGCCCTGCCGTTCTTTAACCGCCACCGCGCCTGGGTGCGCTGGACCGTGCCAGTGTGGCTGTACGTGGCCGTGACTGGCTGGATCATCTATCTGGTGCTGGGAAGATGGGGCGAGGTAGTCACAAGCTAACCTCCTGTCCGTAAAAAAGCGCCGCGCCATTCCGTGTAGATCGGAGATGGCGCGGCGCTTTCTATTACTTCTACTTCTATGTGTTGGCTCAGGCTTTAGGTGGAAAGGCCAGATGGCCCTCGAAGTGCCAGCCGCTGAACTTGTAGGGCTTTTTCTCGATCAGGGTGCCGCGCATGATGCCGTGCTGGGTGTTGACCTGCACATCGCAGCGGCCCTCGCCCTGACACTTCTTCTGTAACGCCTCGATATCACTTTCCAGCGTCCCGGCGGGCAGCGTCTTGCCCTCGGCGTAGATCGCCAGTTTCTTGTTCGGCTGCACCATATATTTCCCTTCGAGAATCAGCATCCCTCAAGAATACTGGATAGCGGCGAAAAAGAATGTTCCTGGGCTGAGATGGACAGGCTTGCCTGAAGGTTCTCTGAACTGGCTTCCACGGTCTAGCCCACTTGGCCCTCGTTTCTGAGGGGACAACCCGTTGTCAGATGTATTGCAACACCCGTTGCACTTTTTTAGGTGAACTGAAATCAGAGTCGGCAGAAGCACTGCACCGGATCAGTTGCGCCAAAAAGTTAAAGAAAGACCGTAGCCATGTCACTTCAGGAGTCACGCCTACACGGTTCTACACTGCGCGGGTGCGCCTCCCGCCCAATTTGCAGACCACGCCCAGTCAGGACGTGCTGCGCCTGCCCGAGTTCCGCGCCATGCTGCTGGCTGCCGTGACCAGCACGCTGGCCAGCCGCGCCGTGGCCCTGACGGTGGCCTATCAGCTTTACCAGATCACCAAAAATCCGCTGACGCTGGGCATTCTGGGGCTGGTGGAGGCGATTCCAGCCCTGAGTCTGGCGCTGTTCGGCGGTGTGGTGGCGGACCGCAACGACCGCCGCCGCATCCTGCTGATGACCATCAGCGTGGAAGTGATCTGTGCATTGCTGTTTGCACTGTATGCGCCACACGCCACCGTGGGAGGCATCATCCCGATTCTGGCGCTGATCTTTACGCTGGGCATTGCGCGCGGCTTTTCCGATCCGGCGCTGCCCGCCTTTCAGGCGCAGGTGGTGCCGCGCGAGCTGCTGCTGCGGGCCTCGGCGTGGCGTTCCAGCGCGGGGCAGGCGGCGGCCATTACAGGTCCGGCGCTGGGCGGGGTGTTGTATGCGTCGGTGGGAGCGGGGGCGGCCTACGGCGTGGCCTGTGCCCTGCTGCTGGTGTCGCTGGCCTGCGTGGCTTACGTGAAGCCCAAACCGACGCCGCGCTTCATCCCCGGCGAGCCGATCTGGCAGAGCATCAAGGAGGGGCTGGCCTTTGTGGTGCAGCGGCAGGTACTGGTGGGCAGCATGGCGCTGGACCTCTTCAGCGTGCTGTTCGGCGGCGCGGTGGCCCTGCTGCCGATCTTCGCCTCCGACATCCTGAAGGTGGGGCCGGTGGGATTAAGTGTGCTGGTGGCCGCCCCGAGTGTGGGGGCGCTGGGCGTGATGCTGTACGCCACGCGCCGCCCCCCTGGCAAGGGCGCGGGCCGCACGCTACTGGTGGCCGTGACGGGTTTCGGCGTGAGCATCATGGTTTTCGGGTTGTCGCAGAACTTCTATCTCAGCGTGGCCGCGCTGGTCGCCACCGGCCTGTTCGACGGCATCAGCATGGTGATCCGCAGCGCCACGTTGCAACTCAAAGCGCCGGATCACATGCGCGGGCGCGTGAATTCGGTCAGCGGCATGTTCATCGGCGCAAGCAACGAGCTGGGGGCCTTTGAGAGCGGCGTGGCGGCCAGTCTGCTGGGCACGGCCCGCAGCGTATGGCTGGGTGGCATCGTCACCCTGATCGTGGTGGGCGTCACGGCGTATCTGGCCCCCGAACTGCGCGCCATGAATCTGGAAGACATTGAGGATGACCTGCCCGCACATCCCACGGAGACCAGTTCCGCCGTCCTCAAACCTGTCTCGGATGCTGCGCCGCACGTTTAGGCAAAGTCAGCCTGCTTTTCCGCCCTCTGGCATCGGAATGACCGCCAGCGTGCAGCGCGAAATGCAGACCATCTTGCCGCGCTCGTCGGTAATCTCGATGTTCCAGACTTCCGTGGTGCGGCCCTGAAAGATGGGTGTTCCGGTGGCCGTGACTGTCCCGGACACAGCACTCCGCAGGTGATTGGCATTGATCTCCAGGCCCACGGCCATCATCCCGCGTTCCCGCACACTCAGGTACGCGCCCGTACTGGCCACGCTCTCGGCCAGCACCACGCTCGCGCCGCCGTGCAGGATTCCGAAGGGCTGATGCACGCGCGGTTCCACAGGCATCTGCGCCACCACTTTCGAGCCGCTGGCCTCTGTAAACGTGATGCCCAGATGTTCCACCAGCCCACGCTGGCCGCCGAGCTGTTCGAGGATGAAATCGGAGGGGGTCTGTTGAGACATGGTCTGTGGATCGGTCATGGTTGTTTCTCCTGAGCCTGTTCGGCATGAGAGCTGCGGGTGGGCCGCATCACCAGACAGGTGGTGGTGGCGGTGGCGTAGACCTTGCCCGCATCGTCGATGATCTGCGCGCTGGCGGTGGCGACCTGCCGCGACACGCTGATCACCTCGGCCACCGCGCGGACCTCGCCCATCCCCAGCCGCAGTGGACGCAGGTATTTCACCGCCAGATCCAGGGTGGTGTAGCCCACCCCGGCGGGCAGCATGGTGTGAATGGCGCAGCCCAGCGCCGAATCCAGCAGTGTGGCGTACACGCCGCCATGAACGCTGCCAATCGGGTTGTAATGGAATTCCTCGGGGCGCATTCGGAAGGTCACCCGGCCCTCCTGCACGTCTTCTTCATTCCTAATGCTGAAGCCCAGCGTCTGCCCGATGGGCGGCGGCGGGTACTCGCCCCGCACCATGCCGCGCAGGTACTCCAGCCCGCTCAGGCCGGGAACGGCCCCTGCGCCGATCAGCGGGTCCTGCCAGGAGTAGGTGCGGGCGCGCGGCGGCGGGTTGGGGTCTGTGGCCCGGGTTTCAGTCTGGAGCGCGTCGGTTGCTGTGGTGCTAAACATGCCGGGCATCATAGCCAGCCGCAGGCAGGACCGTTCCATGTCCCAGGGCATGCTGGCCCCACTTTTCTGCATGAAGGACAAAGTGCATAGGCGGTGACCGCCCCAGCCCTTATACTGCCTAGGTTATGCGGACGGTGATGGTAGGAACGCGCGGCAGCACGCTGGCGCTGGCACAGACCCACTGGGTGGTGGCCCGGCTCAAAGAGGAGTGGCCTGAAACGGATTTCCGTATTCAGACCATCACAACCAAGGGAGACCGCAACCGCGCCAGCCTGATCTCGATGGCGCAGCAGGGCGACAAGGGCTTCTGGATCAAGGAGATCGAGGACGCCCTGCTCGCCAAGCGGATCGACATTGCGGTGCATTCTCTCAAGGACCTGCCCACCAGCCAGCCCGAGGAACTGGAAGTGGCCTCCATTCCCAAGCGGGTGGACGCCCGTGATGTGCTGATTGGCAAGGAGGGCATGAAACGCCTGGCCGATCTGCCCCCCGGCGCACGCGTCGGCACCAGCAGCGTGCGGCGCAAGGCATTCCTGCAAGCCTTCCGCCCAGACCTTCAGATCGTGGGCCTGCGCGGCAACATCGATACCCGGCTGGCCGCGCTGGCCGGGGACGAATACGACGCCATCATCCTGGCCGCCGCCGGACTGATCCGCACCGAGATGCGTCACCGCATTGACGAATTCATTGAGCAGGATGTCATGCTGCCCGCCCCCGGTCAGGGCGCACTGGCCCTGGAAACCCGCGCCGACGACGACCTGACGGTGGAAGTCGCCTATGCCATCCATGACCACACCACCGATGACCGGATCACCGCTGAGCGCGAGTTCCTGGCCGGGCTGGGTGCGGGCTGCATGGCCCCGGTGGGCGCGCACGCCACGGTCAAGGGCGGCATCCTGACCCTGGAAGGCTGGGTGGCCGCGCTGGACGGTTCGCAGGTTCTGCGGGCCACCACCAGCGGCGATGTGGCCGAATGCGCCGAGCTGGGTGCAGAACTGGCCGCAGACACGCTGGGGCAGGGCGCGCAGGCGCTGGTAGACGCGGCGCACGCGCAGATTGCGTAGAGATTGGCTGCTGGTGGATCGAGGTTTTATTCGGCAGCCACGCCTCCCATCCCCCTACCCCAGAGGGGCAGGGGGAGCCAGCGTTGCACTGGGCAGAAGGATTGGGTGTTCTGGGTGAAGATGGGCGACGGTATCCTGGTCTGATGTCCTGCTTCGTCACGCTGCGTGTGGCCCGTGCGCTGCGCGCCCGACGGCCTTCGGTTGCTGTTTCGGTTTGGCGTTTCAGCGTTGCTCTGGCGGTTTGAATGTGTTGAAGATGACCTGGGTGGTCCCGGACCAGAAGCCTTAAAGAACCGTTCAACTCTCGGAGACTCAAAATGAGCTTCCACGCGCTCAAATGCGGACATGACCCCTTCCCCAATTCTCGATCTCGCGGGCCTGACGCTGGAAGTCAACCATCTGGCGCGCGGCGTGCGCTTCTACTCGCAAGTTTTGGGGCTGGAATTGACCCGCCACGATGAGGCGGCGGGCGTAGCTGAATTCGCAGTCAACCTGTACCAGACGCTGACGCTGTGGCAACCGGTCACGCGGCAGGCCAATGATGCACGGCTGGCCCCGCTGAAACCGCGCGGAGCCTCCCACATCCACTACGCCTGGCAGATCGAGCTGGAGGGTCTGGAGCCAAGCAAGGGGCTGCTGGACGCGCACGGTTTGGCCTGGGAGGAGATCAATCTGGGCACCGAGGACCGCCCGGACTGGACGCTGTACTTCTTCGATCCCTTCGGGCACGGCCTGGAATTGCGCGCCGTGGACCGGGCTGATGCGCGCCAGCCGCACTTTCCGCCCGTACCCGTTCAGCGCCCCGCCCACGCTCTGCCCGTTATGGGATTGCGCGAGGTGGCGCTGGCCTTCAGCGACTACGCCGCCATGAAGGAGCGCCTGCCCCGCGCTTACGGATTTGCCTTTGCCAAGGAGCAGGAGGACCGCGACTTCGCCCAGTTCACGCTGGGGCCGCAGCCGGAGCCAGACGGCAACGGCACGCCCCGGCGCTGGCTGTACGCCTGGGACCCGCAGGTGGGTCTGGCCGACATGCTAGGGGGCGATCACGCCCTTGTGCGCTTCTACGCCAATGTGGACGTGGTGGCGGAACTGGTCAGGGCTGCCGGGCTGCCCTGTGTTCAGGATGAAAAGGGGCTGGCCGTGCGTGATCCGGAAGGGCACGTCTTTGAGTTCGTCGCTCCCTGAAGACGCCAGCCCTGAAAGCAAAAGAAGAAGGCGGCCCATGCACGCGGGGCCGCCCTCTCTCGTTGGATTGAACTAGCGCGTCTGCGGCTGCCCGCCAGTGGGGGAATCCACTTTTACCTCTGCCGGAAACGGGGAGTCTGGCTGCTTGCGGAGGCGAATCAGCATGACGATGCACACGATGATCAGCGGAATGCTGATGACCTGCGTGTCGGTGAACAGACCGATGCCCGCCTTGTCCAGACCCTGGCTGAGGTAGCTGTTGAAGGTCAGCGGGTTCAGGCGGAAGGTTTCTTCCCATCCGGCGCGCAGGATGCTGTACCACAGCCAGAACTGCCAGAAGGTCCAGCCCGGCTTGTGCGAGCGCAGCCAGTAATAGGAGGCGACGGCCAGGATGATGCCGATGATCACGCCGTAGAGCTGCGTGAAATGCACTGGGGCGGTCATCACCATCTGGCCGCCGATGTCCTGACAGTACTTGGACAGGTCCATGTTGGGGTTGGGATTGGGCTGGCACATGCCGTTGTGAAAGGCCCGCGCGCTGTCGGGCCAGCGGTAGCCGACAGCCCAGTTCGTCACACGGCCCACTGTGTCGGTGCCGTTCATGATGTTGCCCAGCCGCCCTCCGATAATGCCGAAGGCCACCCCCGGCACGCACAGGTCTGCGTACTGGTAGAAATTGAGCTTGTAGCGCCGGGTGTAGTAGATCAGCACCAGAATGCCGCCGATCAGGCCGCCGTGGATCGAGATGCCGCCCGCCCGCAGGTTGATGATGTCCAGAATCACGCGCGGGAAGGGGATGTCTGCAAACTGGCCCCAGGAGGTCAGCACGAAGACCAGCCGCGCGCCGACCAGCCCCCAGATGATCATCCACAGGATCATGTCGCTGAAGAGGTTGACGTTCAGCCCGCGTTGCCGTGCCATGCGTGTGCCTAGCCACGCGCCTATTACGATGCCCAGCGTGATCAGCACGCCGTACCAGGCAATCGTGAAGGTACCGATTTGAAGGAATACTGGATTCATAAGTCGGCGCTAGTTTAAGCCTTTTACCGGGTGAGAAATGCCCATGCGCGCCAGCGTGCCCCCAGCAGGGCAGGCAAGTCCTCGGCTGTGGGGTATGAAAAAGCCCTCTCCGGGTGGAGAGGGTGCATTGAGTGGTCTTTGTGGGCGCAATTGTGTCTTCAGCTACAGCCCCAGCGCAGGCGACTCGTCCTCTTCGGGGGGTGGCAGGCGGAAGGCGCGCGAGAGCAGAACGCTCAGCTCGTACAGTACGTACAGCGGCACGGCCACCAGCATCATGTTGGTGGGGTCCGGTGTGGGCGTAATCACGGCGGCAGCGATCATAATCCCCACCAGCGCAAAGCGCCAGCCTTTGCGCAGCATTCCGTGGTTCACGATGCCGATGCGCGTCAGGATAATCGCCAGGATGGGCATCTCGAAGGCCAGCCCGAAAGCGACCAGAAAGGTGGTCACGGTGCCGATGTACGTGCCCAGCCCCAGAATGGGTGTGACGGCTCCGGCCAGAAAGCCCACCAGAAACGGCACCATCGTGGGCAGCACCAGCTTGTACCCGAAGGCCGCGCCGCCCAGAAACGACAGGCCCGCCCCGACGATAAACGGTACGGCCCAGCGCCGCTCGCTGGGATACAGCCCCGGCGAGATAAAGCCCCAGACCTGTCCCAGAATGAAGGGCAGCGCCAGCCCCAGCCCGGCCCAGAGGGACAGGTTCAGACTCAGCAGCAGCGGCTCGGTCAGGGTGTAGGTGACGACCTGCACCTTGCCGTCCACATACAGTTGCGAGTATTGGAGCGGCCCCTTGACCCAGTCGATCAGTTGCACGCGGTAAATGAACGCTATGGACGCGCCGATGACCAGAAAGATGACGCTGAAGACCAGACGCTTACGCAGTTCATCCAGGTGATCGAACAGCGGGGCGCTTTTTAAATCTGTGCTGGGAACGGTTTTGGGGGACATGACGTGACCTGCCCTTAGCGGCGGTTGCCCGCGCTCTCGCGTTCACGTTCGGTGGGCATCGGCGCCCCGGTCACGGGATCGATCTGGCGCGAGGACACGTCGGTGATAGGCGTGACGACGGTGGTCTCGGCGTCGGTCTTGCCAGTCTCGCGCTTGAATTCCTTGATGCCCTGGCCCAGGCCCTTGCCCAGTTGCGGCAATTTGCTGGCCCCGAAGACCAGCGCGATCACGACGACAATCAGAATGATTTCAAGGGGACCCATAAGTGTTGCTCCTTTGCGCGCCGGGCCGTGGCCGGGCGTGCCTGTGCGGTTGAAGGGGATGAAATGCCGGGGATGGAGTGGTGCATGAAACTGAACTGCTGTGAACACTGGGGCGGACGGTGAAGCGGTCTCGCTCTGTCCTGTAGATATGCGGCTGCGGGCCGGGCGGATTGCCTATTAAACCTTAATGGCGGGGCGGCGAGTGACGGTTAACGTGCAATCCGTCCTCCCGATGTTTGTCTTTAAATGCTCCAGCCGCCGTCTACTAGCAGTTCCTGCCCGGTGATGTAGGCGGCCTCGTTGGTGGCCAGAAAGGCAACCGCCGCCCCCACCTCGTTTGGCTGCCCGAAGCGGCGGGCGGGAATGCGGGCGGTCAGTTTCTCGGCGTCGGTAGGACTGCTATTCAGAGCCTTCAGACGGTCCGTGGCGGTGTACCCCGGCGCAACCGTGTTGCAGGTCACGTCATCACTCGCCACCTCCAGCGCCAGCGTCCGCAGGTAGTTGGTCACGGCAGCGCGCATGGCGTTGCTGACTGGCAGAGTGGGCGAGGGCCGCCCCACCGTCAGGCTGGTCACGGCGATGATGCGCCCCCACTTCCGCTCGCGCATTCCGGCCAGCACCGCGTTTGCCAGCCGCACAGTGCTGAGAAAGGTGGTGTCGTACCCGGCCTGCCACGCGGCCTCACTGACCTCGCTGGGCTTGCCGGGAGGCGGGCCACCCGCATTGCTGACCAGAATATCGATGTCGCCCGCCTCCTGCACCGCCGCCGAAATGCCCTCCGGGGTACTGACATCGGCCACTACCCAGCGCGCCCCGATGGCGTTTGCTGCGGTCCTGAGCGTGTCCTCGTGCCGCGCAGCAAGTGTCACCCGCGCCCCTAGCCGGATCAGGTTATGCGCCGCCGCCAGACCGATGCCCTTGCTGCCACCTGTGACCAGGGCGCGTTTTCCATCCAGCCGAAACAACGTCATGCGGGCAGGCTACACCCGGCGCGGTGTGGGGAAGGGGAGGTGCTGCGCACCGTCAACCCTTACCCTGTCTCTCATGCTTCCCCTGATCGTCGTCGCCACCCATGCCGAGGCCGAACGCCTGCTGGACCTGAATGCCCGCGTGATCGTCTCTGGAGTGGGCGTGGTGGCTGCTGCCCTGGCCACGGCACGGGCGCTGGCACAGCAGAATGCTGGACTGGTCATCAGCGCGGGTATCGGTGGGGCCTACCCAGCGTCCGGTCTGTTGCCCGGTGACCTCGCCGTCTCCTCCGGGATCGTTCAGGCGGATCTGGGCGCATGGGATGACAGTCGGTTTCTGGATTTCGAGGAACTTGGACTGTCGGTGCTGCCGGACTCACCGCACACCGGACGCTTCTCAACCTGGGCCGCCGCTCCTGAAGTTGCGCGGCGTACGGGCGCACATTTAGGTCAGATGCTGACCCTGAGCAGCGTGACGGGCAGTGTCGAGGCTGCTGCCTTTCTGGAAGAACGCTTTCCCAGCGCACTCACCGAGGGCATGGAGGGCGCTGGCATCGCCCACGCCGCCCTGCTGGCCGGGGTGCCGGTGCTGGAAGTGCGTGGCGTGAGCAACGCGGTGGGTCCCCGTGACCGCGCTTCCTGGCAGATTTCACAGGCGCTCGCCGCCACCCGAAAGGGCGTGGCGGCGGCGCTGGAAGTCTGGCTGGAATTTTAAGAGGAACGCCGGGGACTTTAGCTGTTCAGTGAGAGCTTGCCGCTGGTGGTGTTGGCCACATTGCCGGGAAAGTTGACCTTCACGTTCACGGTGGTTCCGGCAGGGGTGGCCGGATCGATGTTGATCCAGTGGCTGACCAGCACCGGGGGCGTGGGCTGCGGGTCCACGGCGCGCACCAGCACCCGCCCCTGCGCGGGCACGAACACGCACCAGCCTTCGGGGGTGGTGGTGAAGGCCCGCACGGGCAGGATGCTTTGCAAGGTCATGTCGGCGTTGGTGGCCCAGTACTCGACCAGGAGGCTGGCCTGTTCCCGCCCGATGTCGTTCTGGTCCAGATCGAGCTGAACTTCCACACTGTCGGGCATGCCCTCGACCAGATTGGTCCAGCCGGGGACGACAAAACGGTTGCTGGCGGCACTCTTGAACTGCTGGGGGTTGCTGGCATCGGTCATGCGCTTAGCCTAGCGGATTGGCTGCCCGCAGAGGGCCGGACTCATGTTCATTTCCGGTTGTCTCTTGGCTGGGATTGTCTATTCGCTGTAGGTGCGCGCGGTGCGGATCAGCGCCCGCACGGCCAGATAGCCCACCACGAAGAACAGCAGCGGCGTGACGTTCAGGGTGACCTCGGAGTCCTTTTCGGGTTGCAGGGGATTTTGCTTGCGGTACTTGATCATATTCTTCAGGGTACGACACCACAGGAGGCGGGTGTCAGCGGGTGGGGCTTAGGGAGTGTTGAGACCGGGTGTCCAGTCCTGGTGAACGCGGTCACGGCGAACAGCGCCGACTGAGAGTAAAACGACTGGCGTGACCTCTTCTTCTCCCACCATGCGCGCCCTGAGCAAACTGAAACCTGAACCCGGCCTCTGGCTGACCCGGACAAACGTGCCCGTCCCTGGCCCCAACGATCTATTGATCCGCATTAAAAAGAGCAGTATCTGCGGCACCGACGTGCATATCTACAACTGGGACGACTGGGCGCAGCGCACGGTGCCCACGCCGATGGTGGTGGGCCACGAATACGTGGGTGTGGTGGCCGGAATGGGGTCCGAGGTGAGGGGCTTCCAGATTGGTGACCGGGTCAGCGGCGAGGGGCACATCACCTGCGGGCATTGCCGCAACTGCCGCGCGGGCCGCCGCCATCTGTGCCGCAATACCCAGGGCGTGGGCGTGCAGCGTCCCGGCTCGTTCGCTGAATATCTGGTGCTGCCGGCCTTCAACGCCTTTAAGCTCCCAGACGACATCTCCGACGATCTGGCCGCCATCTTCGATCCCTTCGGCAACGCCGTTCACACCGCCCTGAAATTCGATCTGGTGGGCGAGGACGTGCTGATCACCGGCGCGGGGCCGATTGGCGTGATGGCCGCCGCTGTCGCCCGGCATGTCGGGGCGCGGAACGTGGTGATTACCGATGTCAACGAGTACCGTCTGGGTCTGGCCCGCGAGATGGGCGTGACCCGCGCCGTCAACGTGGCCCGTGAGGACCTGTGGACCGTCGCGCAGAACGAGTTGCATATGACCGAGGGCTTCGACGTGGGCCTGGAAATGAGCGGCTCTGGTGCGGCCTTCGCCCAGATGGTGAAGTTGATGAACCACGGTGGCAAGATCGCCCTGCTGGGCATCCCCGCCGGGCGTGTGGACATCGACTGGGACAGCGTGATCTTCAAGATGCTGACGGTGCAGGGCATCTATGGCCGCGAGATGTTCGAGACCTGGTACAAGATGGTGGCCCTGATCCAGTCCGGCCTCGATCTGACCCCGGTCATCACCCACCACTTCGGCATTTCTGACTTCCAGCAGGGCTTCGACGCGATGCTGGGCGGCCAGAGTGGGAAGGTCATTCTGGACTGGGAGGGCTGAGCTGGGTATGGGGCGGGATATCCCTTTTGCTGACTGGGTACAGAAATCTCCCTGGCTCCCTTTAAGGGGAGCTGGCCGCGTAGCGGACTGAGGGGTTGACCGTGGAAGCAACTCCTTCACCGTCGAATGACTTTCTCCCAGGCTTCTACAGAGGATCAGAATGACACTCGCCTCCCCGCCCACGCGCTATCCTCCGTCCATGAGCTTCAAACAGGCACGCACGCAGGTATGGTGGCCCGGCAATTGACCGGGTGACCCTTCCTTTTGTGCCGTGTAACCCACAGGCCGCGCCCGGAGAACATCCCGGCGCGGCTTTTTTGTCGCTCACTTTCTTTCTGGAGGATAGATCATGAACCCACACACGCCCAGACAACGCATCCTGACCGGAGACCGCCCTACTGGTCCGCTGCACATCGGCCACCTGGCCGGATCGCTCCGTAACCGCGTGGCCCTGCAACACGACTATGAAACCTTCGTGCTGCTGGCCGATGTGCAGGCGTTGACCGATAACTTCGAGAACCCGCAGAAGGTCCGCGACAACGTGCTGGAGGTGGCGCTGGATTATCTGGCCGTGGGACTGGACCCAGAAATCTGCACCTTCGTGATCCAGTCCCAGCTTCCCGAAATCGCCGAGCTGACGGTCTTTTACCTGAATCTGGTCACCGTCTCCCATCTGCGCCAGAACCCCACCGTCAAGGCTGAGATCGCACAGAAGGGGTACGGCGAATCGGTGCCCGCCGGATTCTTCGTCTACCCGGTGTCGCAGGCCGCCGATATCACCGCGTTCGGCGCGCATCTGGTCCCGGTGTGCGAGGACCAGTTGCCCATGATCGAGCAGACCCGCGAGATCGTGCGGCGCTTCAATCATCTGTACGCACCCGTGCTCATCGAGCCACAGGCACTGGTGGGTCAGGCCGCACGGCTACCCGGTCTGGACGGCGGCGGCAAGATGAGCAAGTCGCTGAACAACGCCATCTTCCTGTCTGACAGCGCCGATATCGTGGCCCAAAAAGTGCGTGGCATGTACACCGATCCCGGTCACCTGCGTGCTGAGGACCCCGGACGGGTGGAGGGCAACCCAGTGTTCGCCTATCTGGACGCCTTCGACACCGATCACGCGGGCCTGGAGGCCATGAAGGATCATTACCGCCGGGGTGGGCTGGGCGACGTGAAGGTCAAACGCCATTTAATTGATGTGCTGGAGGCGGCACTCGCCCCCATCCGCCAGCGCCGCGCCCACTTTGCCCTCGACATGCCGCATGTGCAGGAGGTGGTCCGTGTAGGCACGGGCAAGGGGCGTGAAGTGGCGGCTGGGACGATGAAAGCCGTGAGGGAAGCGATGGAGCTGGATTACTTCTGAGTGCGGGAACCTTCTCCCAGAACCTGCGCTGCCACCCGCACCGCCCGCGTGATCTCCTCCTGCGGCAGATAGGGGAGGAGTGGGCGGTCTTCCGGTACCGCCAGGGCCACGGCTGGGTTGGCGGGCAGGTGCAGAAAGCCACACGGCACGTCACTTAGGCCCCTCTGCGTCAGCCAGTGCCGGGCGTGGTACATCACGAAATTGCAGACGTACAGCCCCGCCGTGTTGCTGATGTGGCCGGGTATACCCGCCGCCTGCCACGCGCTGAGAATCGGGCGCAGGGGCAGTGTGGACAGGTAGGCCGGTGGCGCGTCCGCATGGGCATGGGCGGGCGCGTCGCGGTAGGTGTTGCCCGCGTTGTCTGGAATGTTGAAGTCCATGACATTCAGCGCCACCCGTTCCAGCGTGACCTGGGGACGGCCCGCCGCCAGTCCGGTCAGCAATACCGCGCTGGGCTGATGCCGCTCCAGCAACGCCTCCAGCGCCTTGCCCGCCGAGTGCGGTTCCACTGGAAGCAGGGCCGAGACGACGCGCATGTGCCCCAGCTCCAGCCCGTCCAGTGCTGCCGCCGCCCGCGCACTGGGATTGTCGGGATGCGTGTGGAACGGCTCGAATCCGGTCAGGAGCAACGTGGGCATAGCGGGATGATAGGCCCTGGCTGCCACTTGGGGGACACTTTGAGAGACAATGCCGCATGACCATCATTGCCGTCCATGCTGTCATCACCCCCAAACCCGAACACGTTGAAGACGTGCTGAGCGAGATGCTGGGCATGGTCCAGGGCAGCCGCCAGGAACCCGGTTGCCTGCGTTATGACCTGCTGCGGCAGGACGATGCCGGAACCGTGCGCCTGCATGTGCAGGAGCGCTACCGCGACATGGACGCCGTGCAGGCCCACCGCGACTCGGCGCATTACAGGGCTTATCGTGCCAAGGCCGGGGACTGGTTTCAGGAAGCCCCGGTGGTGACGGTGCTGCAAGAGGTAGACGTGGCCTGAGTTTTTCTCGGAGTCTTCGCTACCTTCGCCCCGCAGCCGCGCCGCTATGCTTGGGCGATATGCCAGAGCTGCCGGAAGTCGAGACCACGCGCCGCAAGATCGAGCCACTGTTGCGCGGGCGCGTCATTGCGAATGTCGAACACGACGCGCCGCACAAGTACCGTGACACCCATCTGGCGGTAGGAAGGCGGGTGCAGGGGCTGTCCCGGCGCGGCAAATACCTGATGCTGCAACTCGCGGCGGCTGACGCAACAGAGGCAGACCCCCACGATCTGGAATTCATCGTCCACCTGGGCATGACTGGGGGCTTTCGGCTGGAGCCGGGGGCACACACCCGCGTCACGCTGACCACCGAGGACGGCGAGCAACTGTTCTTCAATGACCCGCGCCGCTTCGGGAAAATGGCCGTGGTGCGCCCAGGTGAATACGCGGGGATGCCCACCCTGGCCGCGATGGGACCGGAACCTCTCTCGGACGATTTCACCGAGGCCGATTTCGTGAAGCTGGCGCGTGAGGCGGGCGCGGTCAAGCCGTGGCTCCTGTCCCAGAAGCCGGTCAGCGGCGTGGGCAACATTTATGCCGACGAAAGCCTGTGGCAGGCCCAGATTCACCCTGCCCAGACGCGCCTGACCTCTGCCGAGGGCAAGAAGCTCTACACGGCCATCCGCGAGGTCATGGCAAAGGCGGTGGAGGCGGGCGGCAGCAGCCTGGGCAACGGCGTGGGCAATTACCGCCAGCACGACGGCGTGAGCGGCCTCTTTCAGCTCGAACACCACGTCTACGGCAAAGGCGGTCAACCCTGCCCCCGCTGCGGCACCGACATTGCAAAGATCGTGCTGGCCCAGCGTGGAACGCATTTCTGCCCGAAGTGCCAGACGCTCAAAGAGCGGTCTACGGGTCTGAGTGTCAAAGGGTTTAAGGGCTAACCACCCCCGTCTCTTCCGCCTTTTCCTGGACTCTCAGACCCTTGGACGCGCCGCCGGGCGCTGAAGGAGCTTTCATGACCGATCTCACTTCCCTGCGAATCTCCTATACCCGCGATGCGCTGCGGCGGGCTGACCTGAAGCCTGACCCTCTGACGCAGTTCAAAGGCTGGTTCGATGCCGCACAGCAGGCCGAGTTGCCTGAACCCTACGCCCTCTCCCTGGCGACGGCAGACGCCTCGGGGCGGCCCAGCGTCCGCACGGTATTACTGCGCGGCGCGGAATCTGGTGCGTTGACCTTCTATACCAATTTCGAGTCCCACAAGGGCTACGATCTGGCTGCCAACCCGCAGGCCGAACTGCTGTTCTACTGGGCCGAACTGGAGCGGCAGGTCCGCGCATACGGCTCCATAGACCGCGTGCCGGACGCCGAGGCCGATGATTATTTCCACGTCCGCCCACGCGACAGCCAACTGGCCGCCCACGCCAGCGATCCGCAGAGTGCGCCGATTGAAAACCGTGAGGCGCTGGAGGCCAAATTTGCTGCCCTGAACGAACGTTTCCCCGAAGGCCAGCCTGTTCCTCGCCCGGACTTCTGGGGCGGCTACCGCGTGACCGTGCAGGAGTGGGAATTCTGGCAGGGCCGCCCCAACCGTATGCATGACCGCTTCCGCTACAGCAGGCAGGACGACGGCTGGCAGATCGAACGTCTGATGCCCTGAATCGGCTGCCCTCTCCCGTTCTGGATGGCCGTTAGCAAAAGCAACGCGGGAAGCAGCGAAAAGTTGCTTCCCGCGTTGCCTCTGTCTGCTTTACCCGGTCTGACCGAACTGCATCCTGAACACGAACTTGGTCACGTCCGTTTTCAGGTTGTCAATCATCTCGTTGAACATATTGGTGGCCTCGAACTTGTATTCGGTGAAGGGATCGCGCTGGCCGTAGCCGCGCAGGCCGATGCCCTGGCGCAGCACATCCATGCCGTGCAGATGTTCCTTCCAGTGCTGGTCTACCGTTTGCAGCAGCACGTAGCGCGACAGGCTGTTGAGCATGGTGGGACTCAGCTCGTCCTTGCGGGCGTCGAATCTGTCGGCCACCGCGCTCAGCAGGGCGTTCTGCGCGTCGGCGGGGGACATGGCGCGCAGACCCTCGAAGTCAAAGCCCTCCATCTGCGGCACGGCGTCCAGAATGGCGGCCTGCAAGCCCTCGATATCCCAGGAATCGGCATTGGCCTCAATGGGCAGGTAGGTGGCGAGCTGCATGTCCACGAAATCGGCGATCATGCCCTCGGTGGATTCCTCGACGGCCTCGTCTGGCCCCAGCAGCACTTCACGGCGCTGGGCGTACACGGTGTCGCGCTGCTTGCTCATCACGTTGTCGAATTCCAGCAGTTGCTTGCGCGTGCTGAAGTTGCGGTCTTCCACGCGGGCCTGTGCCTTCTCGATTGCGCCCGTGACCATCTTGGCCTCGATGGGCTGGGTGTCGTCCATACCCAGGCGGTCCATCATGGCCACCACGCGCTCGTTGGCAAACAGGCGCATCAGGTCGTCCTCGAACGACACGTAGAAGCGGCTGCTGCCAGGATCGCCCTGTCGCCCGGCGCGTCCACGCAACTGGTTGTCGATGCGGCGCGACTCGTGGCGTTCGGTGCCGATGATGTGCAGGCCGCCCACCTGCTGCACGCGCTCGTGGTCTGCCACCGTTTCCGAATGGAGCTGCTGGGCCTGCCCTATAAACTCCTCGGTCATGCCAGGAATCCGCATGCCGATTTCCACGATCTGGGGATCTTTGCGGCTCAGCGCCGTGATGAACGCCTCGACTTCCGGCACGTAGCGGCCCAGACCCAGACTCTGTTCAATGCTGGCCCCAATGATCGATTCGGCGTCGCCGCCCAGCTTGATGTCGGTGCCGCGCCCAGCCATGTTGGTGGCAATCGTGACCGTGTTGCTGCGCCCGGCCTGCGCGATGATGCTGGCCTCCTGCGCCTCGAATTTGGCATTCAGGACGCTGTGCTTCACGCCTGCCGCCGTCAGCAGTTCGCTGAGCTGCTCGCTGGTCACGATGCTGGCGGTGCCGATCAGCACTGGGCGGCCCGTGGCGTGCATCTCCTTGACCTCTTCCACCACCGCGTTGTACTTGCCCAGTTTGCTGCGGTACACCAGATCTTCCGAATCCTTGCGGATCACGTCGCGGTTGGTGGGGATCACCAGCACGTCGGAGCCGTAGATGTCCAGGAATTCCTTTTCCTCGGTCTTGGCGGTGCCGGTCATGCCGGAAAATTTGTTGTACAGGCGAAAGAAATTCTGGTAGGTGATGGTGGCCAGCGTCTGGTTCTCGTTCTCGATCTTGACGCCTTCCTTGGCCTCAATCGCTTGATGCAGGCCCTCGCCGTAGCGGCGGCCTGGCATGCTGCGCCCGGTGAACTCGTCAATGATGATGACCTCGCCCTCGGCGTTGACGATGTAATCCTTCTCGCGCTTGTACAGCTCGTGGGCGCGCACCGCCTGGGTGATCATGTGTGCCTTGTCCATATTTTCCGGGCTGAACAGGTCCGGGATGCTCAGCAGCCGCTCGATCTTGGCGATACCGCTCTCGTTCATGTGGACCTGTTTGGTCTTCTCGTCGATGGTGTAATCGCCTGTGGCCTCGGCACGTTCACCGGGGACGGCAGGCTCGCCCTTCTGGAGCCGCCGGATCAGCTTGGCGTACACGTAATACAGGTCGGTGGCCTTTTCTGCTGCCCCCGAGATGATCAGTGGCGTACGGGCCTCGTCGATCAGAATGCTGTCTACCTCATCCACGATGGCGAAGTTCAGCGGGTGTTCGGCGCGCAGGGACAGGGCCTCACGGCTCTGGGCCATGTTGTCTCGCAGGTAATCGAAGCCCAGCTCGGAGTTGGTCACGTAGGTGATATCGCAGGCGTAGGCGGCCTGCTTCTGCGCGGGTTGCAGTTCGCGGCTGGCCAGCCCCACGGTCAGGCCCAGGGTGCGGTACAGCAGTCCCATCTCGTCCGCGCCCACGCGTGCCAGATAGTCGTTGACCGTGACCAGATGGCAGCCGCGCCCTTCCAGCGAGTTCAGCGCCAGCGCCAGCGTCGCCACCAGCGTCTTGCCCTCGCCGGTCCGCATCTCCGCAATGCGGCCCTTGTGCAGGGCGTAGCCGCCGATCAGTTGCACGTCGTAATGCCGCTTGCCGATGGAGCGGCGTCCGGCCTCACGGATCAGGGCGAAGGCGGGGATGATCACATCGTCCAGGGACTCGCCTCCCTCCTGCACGCGGCGGCGCAGTTCACCGAAGGCGGCGGGAAGATCTTCCACCCCCATCATCTCTTCTTCCAGCGCGTTGACCGGCTGCACGATGGTTTTCACGATCTGCTGCACGTCGCGTTGGTTGTTATCGAATAGTTTATTGAGGACACGGAACATGACGAGCAAGTATACCGCTCCTGACCTGACCGTAGCCTCACAAGTTCACAGTGGCGCGCGTAGGCAACCTGAGCGCGCCAGACTCAGCGTTTTGTGCTGTCGCGCCCGGGCCTACCGCGCTGGGGCAAAAGCCGCCTTGCGTCAACTTCTGGTAAAGGCCAGTCCTGCCCGCCTCTGTCGGTCTTCGTGCAAATGTTAAGGGTGCAGTGGGTCACAGTGAAGCCGGAACCGGAGTCATCGGGCCGGCAAAACACCCCATCACCCACCAGGAGGGAACACCTATGTCCAACCGCAGCATCTCTAACTTTCTCAGCGTTGCAGGATTCGCGTCCATCATCGCCTCGATCATCATCTGGGCCACCCAGGGCGGCACCGACAAGACCCACGAGGAAAAGTCGCACGGCGAGCGCTTCGGCATCTTTGTGGGCCTGTGGGCACCAACGTTTTTCATCCTGTCGAACCGTTACAACACGGCGGCCCTGGAAGAAGAGAACAACTAAAACTGACCTTCGTGGACTGGCCATCTAAGCGGCGCGGTCTCTAGCGTCAGCACAGCATACGTTTCGAGCAAGACCCGTCAGTTCCAGATTCGTCTGCTGGCGGGTCTTGTCGTGGAAGGGAATTCATACGCGGGTGCAAGGATTGCAAGCAGCGTGTATGAGTAGCGACGCAGCTTGGGGTGATGGGTGTGACGTTGCCAGAACCGGTTGAGATCCATGCTGGAACCCTGTGGCTGGTTAGACCCGTGAATCGTGCGCTTCGCGGGTCAGCCGACTCGTCAGCTCCCACCCAGGCCAGGCAGCAGATCCAAAATAAAAAAGCCCCGTACTGGACGAGGCTTTTTTGTTTATGGTGGCGATGCGCGGACTTGAACCGCGGACCTAACGATTATGAGTCGTTCGCTCTAACCAGCTGAGCTACATCGCCTGGGGATTGTGCAAGAAACTTATCCAGGAAAAAAGCAGCCCCGCACAGTGGCGGGGGCTTCTTGGTGGAGCTGAGCGGGTTCGAACCGCTGACCTTCTGAATGCCATTCAGACGCGCTCCCAACTGCGCCACAGCCCCTCTTGTTGGAAATTTTCTGCTCGCCTCTTTCAAGGCTCAGCAATCTTAACAGCGCCTTTCCAGCTTGTCAACGGGCAGGGCCGCTGACCTGCCAGATGCCCTAGCCGGACGCCGTTTGCCGGGACGCCAGATTCACGTACCCCTCGATCAGGTGGATGATCACCGGGTTATGGGTGTGGACGCCGTGCGCCTGTCCCACGCCGTCCTCATCGATGAAATGGGCGATCAGGGCGGCCTCGCCGTCGCGGGCGAGCAGAAAGGCGCGCTGGCCCTCGGCGGCGACGCTGGGCAGGCCCGTCAGGTGGGTGCGGCGCAGTTCCACGCCGCGTGGGGTCAGGCGTTCCAGGTCCTGCGCGAAGCTGGTTTCTCCGGCCATGAACAGGCTGCGCCGGGCGTTCAGGGTCAGGTCCTCGCACAGGCTGCGGATAGCGGCCTCGCCGTACAGGTGATACACGGCTTCCGGGGCCGGATCGGGGGCCAGGCGCGACAGGTCCCGGTCCAGAGCGCCCAGTCGGTCATCGAAACTGCGCCGCGCGCGGGCCAGATACTCGCGGGCACTCAACGGCGCGTATTCCAGCGGGTTCTGGCCCATCTTGGCGGCCAGTCCACGGCCCTCCAGCCGTTCCAGCGTCTCGTAGATCTTGGGTCTGGGAATCCCGGCCTGCCGCGCCACACGGGCGGGGACGGCGCGGCCCAGCGCCAGCAATGCGGTATACGCGCGGGCCTCGTACTCGGTCAGGCCCAGCGCTTGCAGATGAATCACGGCGCTCATGTGCTGGTCAGCATACGGGAAAAGGGCCGCTCACGCTTGCTTTCTCAGCAGGATGCTCTTGAGGTACAGGCTCTCGGGCACGCTCAGCAGATGCGGGTGATCGGCGGGCTGGTAGGTCACGGCCACCACCTCGGCGTCGCAGTCGGCCTCGGCAGCGGCCACGCGGGCGGCGTCCAGCAGGTCATCCACCCGGATGTAATGGGCGCAGGTGCTGATCATCAGGTGGCCGCCGTTTTCCAGCATCCGCAGGGCGTGGGCCGCGCCGTCCGTGAAGATGCGTTTGGCACGCGGCACGTCGTCGCGGCGCTTGGCGAGGGTGGGGGGGTCCAGCACGGCGGCCCCGAAGGTGCGTTTCTCGCGTTCCAGGGCAGCCAGCACTTCCAGCGCGTCGCCCCAGCGCACACTCACATTGACGTTCACGCCGTTCCCGCGCGCCGCCCCTTCCAGTGCGGCCAGGGCCACCTGATCCTTGTCCACGGCCACACTTTTGGCACCCGCTTTGGCCGCGTGCAGGCTGAAGCCCCCGGTGTACGAGTACACGTCCAGAAAGCCCGCGCCGGGCCGCACCAGGGAGCGCATCAGGCGGCGGTTGTCGCGCTGGTCCAGAAAGAAGCCGGTCTTTTGCGCGTCCATTGGCGCGAAGTGCAGGGTCAGGTCATCCTCGTGAAATTCCACGCGCTCAGGCACCTCACCCCACAGCGGCCCGGCCACCATGCCCAGCCCCTCGCGGCGGCGTTCGCCCGTGTCGCTGCGCTCGTAGGCGCTGCCAGCCCCGGTGACCTCCTTGAGCGCCTTAAGGATCAGGTCACGGTGACGCTCGGCCCCCGCGTTGCGGAGCTGCACGGCCAGCACATCGCCAAACTTATCGGCCACCACTCCCGGCAGCCCATCGGCCTCGGCATAGACAGCCCGTACGGCGTTGGTGTTCAGGATGCGGCCCTCGCGGCGTTTGAGGGCGGCCTTGACGCGGGCGCGGTAGAACTTGAGATCCACTTCCTCCCGTTCCCAGGTCAGCAGGCGCAACGGCGTCGCGCCGTCTGGGTTGAAATAGCCGCGCGCAATGACCTTGCCGCCGGGGCCTTTCACGTCCACAACCTCGCCTGGCGCGATTCCGGCGTCGGCGTCGGCAATGTCGCCGGAATGTCCAAAGGGGTAGCGGCCCGCGATGCGCCGGACGGCGGCAGGCTCAAGAGTGACGGAGGCGGACTTCTTCATGGGCGTCAGGCTAGCGCGGGGAGACCGGAAGGTTATAGGGAGTTGGGAAAAGAGGGGAGGGGGGAACGCGAGTGTTGCCACGGTCTGATTACAGTGTTTTGTAAATTCTTTTGTTTCTACTCTACCCCTGCGGGACTGCACAGTTCGGAATGAGAGAGAGCGGCAGAAAGGTGAAGGAGATATGGTGCAAACAAAATATCTTGAGATTTTCAAAAAACTAAACTAGATTTATGCGAATCAAATTTCATTGAATTGGTTTTTAGAATTTACAGATTACGACATACATATTTACATTGTCTCGGCCCATAATTCGGTAATTTGTTATGCCAATTTCCATGCCAGCAAACGGAGATTTATTTGGATCTTTATATATTCGATAATATGTATAGATTTTATAAGCTCCGTTATTTGAATCACCGCTATTATTAGGTTCTTTGACATTCTTTACTGTGATGACATCATAATTTTTATCGATTGATTTGAGAAATGATGCAACAGCGTAGCGATCATTTCCAAAGGTGAAACCTTCAATAGAACCGCATGTGAAGCCCAAATAGGTCTTGATAGAAGACGCATACTTGTTCTGTACAAGCGTACGCTCATAGCCTGTTTTGCCACCCCACGGATGTGCTTCTCCAGGTACAGGCAAACTTACATTCAAAATATTAGAGCGCGTGGCTTTAGTAGCTTCAGCACTTTGAGCAAGTAGCAGCAGTCCGAGGAGCATAATGGTGTCTCTCACGGTACTACACTGTCAGCCCTCTTCTTTCTTTAATCTTACTCGTCAGTACTCAGCACCGCCAGGAACGCCTCCTGCGGCACTTCCACTGTGCCGATCTGCTTCATGCGGGCACGGCCCTTCTTCTGCTTGTTCAGCAGCTTTTTCTTACGCGAAATGTCGCCGCCGTAGCACTTGGCCAGCACGTCCTTGCGGTACGCCTTGACCGTGGCGCGGGCAATAATTTTTGCGCCAATCGTGGCCTGCACCGGCACGGGGAACATCTGGCGCGGAATCACTTCCGCCATCTTGTCCACGATCTTGCGGCCCAGCGCGTAGGCCCGGCTCTCATGAACGATCACGGCCAGCGCGTCCACGATCTCGTTGTTGACCATGATGTCCACCTTGCGCAGATCGCCGTCGCGGTAGCCCAGTTGCTCGTAGTCCATGCTGGCGTAGCCGCGCGAGATGCTCTTGAGGCGGTCATGGAAGTCGTACAGAATCTCTGCGAACGGCACCTCGTACACCAGTTCCACACGCTTGCCCAGGTAATTCATGGTGACCATTGAGCCGCGCCGGTCTTGCAGCAGGCCCATCACCGGCCCCACGTAGTCCTCGGGCAGCATCACCGAGAGCTTGATATACGGCTCCTCGACGGTTTCAATCCGGTCACGGGTCGGGAATTGCGCCGGGTTCTGGGTTTCAAAGACCTCACCGTTGGTCAGGCTGATGCGGTAGACCACGGCGGGGGCGGTGGCGATCAGGTCCAGATCGTACTCGCGTTCCAGGCGTTCCTGAATGATCTCAGCGTGCAGCAATCCCAGGAAACCGCAACGGAAGCCAAAGCCCAACGCCTCGGAGGTTTCGGGATCGAAGCTGAAAGCCGCGTCGTTGAGCTTGAGCTTCTCCAGCGCGTCGCGCAGCTTGCGGTAGTCCTCGGTGTCGGTGGGGTAAAGGCCGGAAAAGACCACGGGCTGCGCGGGCTTGAAGCCGGGGAATGCCTCGGGGGTCTTGCGCTCCCGGCCCGTCAGCGTGTCGCCCACCTGTGCGTCGGCAATGTCCTTGATCCCGGCAGCCACCCAGCCCACTGCTCCGGCCTGCAACTCCTCGCCTACCACCAGACCGGGGGTAAAGGTGCCCACCTTGTCTACCTCGAAGGATTTGCCCGCGTTCATCAGGCTGATCTGGTCCTTGGCCGTGACGGTGCCTTCCAGCACGCGCACGAACAGGATCACGCCCTGGTAGGCGTCATAAAACGAGTCGAAGACCAGCGCCTTGAGGGGAGCCGCCGGATCGCCGGAGGGCGGCGGAATGCGGGCCACCACCGCTTCCAGAATCTCGTCGATGCCGATGCCCGCCTTGGCCGAGGCGAAGACGGCGTCCTCGGCGGGAATGCCGATGACTTCCTCCAGCTCTTTGGCCGCGCCTTCCGGGTCGGCGGCGGGCAGGTCGATCTTGTTGATCACTGGCACGATTTCCAGGTTGTTGTCGATGGCCAGATACGCGTTCACGATGGTCTGCGCCTCCACCCCCTGCGAGGCGTCCACCAGCAGCAGCACGCCCTCGCAGGCAGCCAGCGAACGGGAGACCTCGTAATTGAAGTCCACATGGCCGGGCGTGTCGATCAGGTTCAGCACATACGTTTCGCCGCCCGTGCCGTCCTCCTGCATGGGGCGGGTGTATTCCAGCCGGATCGGGGTGGATTTGATGGTGATGCCGCGCTCACGCTCCAGCTCCAGCGTGTCCAGGGTCTGGTTGCGCTTGTCGCGCTCGCCCATCGCGCCCAGCCGCTCCAGAATGCGGTCTGCCAGGGTGGACTTGCCGTGATCGACGTGGGCGATGATCGAAAAATTGCGGGTTGCCGCAGGGGGTAGAGAGGAGAGGGGCTTGACGCTCATTATCCCGCAGTGTAGCCGGGCGCGGCGCAGAGGACAGCGGCGAGAAGCACAGGGCAGGAGTGCGTCACGCTGGCGTGTGAAATTATTCAAAGTAAAAAACAACATGACTTCATGAAGAAATTGCGTTTCAGTGCAGCAGAATTCGCGCCCTTGTGAGTAATACGGTGTCCAGAACCTCAGAGGGGGTGGCGCTCTCCGGCGTATCGAAAGGTATCGATTATCCGGGGAATGGATTGAATCGGACTTCGCTCAGATTTCTTTGGGCGCTCTCTGTTTATCGGGCTGTGCCACCCTCTTGGCGTTGAATGAACCCCACTTCCAGCTTGGGTGGGTAGACGGGCCGGGCCGCTGTGACATTCTGCGTGGCCCGGCCCTGGGTGTCGTCTCAGACGGTCAGCGCCACGCTGATTCCCCTCCCCTCGGCCTGGCTGCCCACAAACACCATCCAGGACCCTGGAACGAGAAGCCCCGACACGCGCGGGGCCACCTGAACACCTACACTGCCCGGTATCCATGACCGACGCCCATCCACCGAACCTCCCTGCCTTAGCGGCGGTGCAGGCAACGCGGCTTCTTATCCATCTCCAGCGTGTGACGCAGGATCTGGCCGCGCTTCGCCTGCCGGACGCCATCTTCAAGATCGTGCTGCGAGATGTTCTGGAGGCCCTGGGAGGTCTTGGTGGGACGGTCCTGTTGATCCAGGGTGAACACCTGGTCGTCGCCGCGAGACGGGGGCAGACCGATGACAGCGTCTGGCAGGACGGGAGTCTTGGAGAGCCGGGTCCCGGCATCGACGCACTGGGCACGAACACGCCGCTGTTCTTTGAACACGCTGGCACGCTGGTGGCCGCCTACCCGGCCCTCGAGGCCCGCACGGGCGGTGTGGCCGCCGTGGCGAGCGCGGTGCTGCCCCTGACAGCAGATGGCCGCCCGCTGGGCGTGATCGTGCTGGACTTCAAAGAGCCGCACGACTTCACCCCGGATGAACGGCACTTTCTGCAAACGCTGGCCGTTCACTGCGCCCTGGCCCTGGACCGCGCCCGGCTTGCCAGCAACCTGGAGAGGCAGATACAGGACCGTACCGCCGAACTCGAAGCCTTCGTGCGCTTCACCGAGGCGGCGGACGGCGAGACCGACGTGGTGGCCCTGGCCCAGCAGGCCATGGACGTCCTGACCGTGCTGTTCCCCGGCTGCACCAGTGCCTACTACGGCCTGGAAGACGGTCAGTGGCGCGTCAGGGCCTACACCAGCGATCTGGAGGCCCAGCCGGACCTTCTGGCCAGCATCAAGGCCGGCATGCCGCTGGACACCCCGGTCTTCGCCCGGCCCATGCAGACGGGTCAGCCTGTCTTCGTTGACGGCTGGGACTCCAAGAAAGAACATTTTGCCCACACCGAGGACTACCAGAGTGTCGCCACTTTTCCGCTGATGGTGGGCGGCACCATCCAGGCGATGTTCGCCCTGGGAATCAAGGACGCCCCGCGCTGGTCCGCGCACCATCAGGCGGTGTTCCGTTCGGTGGGACGCAGCCTCCGGCTGGCCCTGGAGCGCACCGAGACGGCCCGGCAACTCGCCGCCCAGAACGCCGAACTGCTGGCCCGCACGCGCGCCCTGGAAGGCTTCGCGGCCCTGACGCATGACCTGGGGCTGACCACGGACGCCAGCGTTCTGATCGAGCGGGCCATGACCCTGGTTCTCTCGTTACTGCCGCCGGGGTACGCCGCCTTCTGGCAGATCAGCGGCAAGCTGTGGCACGCCACCTCGCTGATCGGCGACGTGGGCAAGCCGGAATTGCAGACCGCCATGAACGCGGGTTTCCCGGTGGGCCAGACCCCCAGCCTGGACCTGCCCCACCAGACCCGAGAGCCGCTGTTCCAGAACCACTACGATCCCACACGCGACATCGCCCCGGAACTCGTGGAGCATCTCGCCACCGTGGCCACCCTGCCCGTGGTGGTGGGCGGCGAGGTCACTGGGATTTTCGCCGTACCCCTGTTTGGGCCACACTCATGGAACGCTGCCGATCAGGCGGTCCTGAAGACGACGGTCCACAGCCTGGGGCTGGCGTTGGAACGCGCCGAGCAGGCCCGGCAGCTCGTGGCCCAGCGTGACCTGCTGCAAGCCTCGAACGAGGAGCTGGAGGCGTTTACCTACTCGGTTTCCCATGATCTGCGGACCCCGGTACGGCATATCACCAGTTTTGGCGATCTGCTACGCCGTTCCCTGCCGGAGCCGCTGGAGGCCAGGGCAGAGCGGTATCTGGGGATCATCAGCACCGCTGCTGACAACCTGAACACGCTGATTGACGGCATGCTGGACGTCTCGCGTGCCTCACGCCAGTTGCTGAAGGCCGAACAGGTGGAACTGGACCGGGTGTTCAGTGCCGTGCGCCATGAGGTGGGCGTGGCCCTGCCGCAGCGCCAGATCGACTGGCAGGTGGGTGCGCTGCCCACCGTCACAGGGGACGCGGGGTTGCTGCGCCGGGTGGTGACGGCCCTGGTAGACAACGCGGTGAAATACACCCGTGGCCAGGACAGGGCGGTGATCGAAGTCTGGGCGGAGGACCGTGGGCAGAGCTGGACGGTGCTGGTGCGGGACAACGGCGTGGGCTTCAACCCGCAGTACGGCGACAAGCTGTTCACCATGTTCCAGCGGCTGCACCGTCAGGAGGACTTCGAGGGAGCGGCGGTCAGTCTGGCCAACGCGCGGCGCATCGTGGCCCGGCACGGCGGAATGATGACGGCGGAAGGTCAGTTGGGGGTGGGGGCCACCTTCGGCTTTACCCTGCCCAAAGCGTCTGCCTGAGCAACGCCACCTTTCAATCGGAGTCCATATGATCTGCGCTCTCCGGGACGAGGAAACCCCGAAGCTGGCCAGGGTAGACGCCCCATCATTGCCAGAATGAAGAATCCTCCGACATTAGGGGAAGATTTCTCGTCCTGCATCTGGATTGGCGACTACCGTTTGACCTTCCGCAGCGCTAGCGCCAGCGTCTTTAGAGCCTCTGCCGCGTCGCCCGGCGCGTAGCGGGCCACCTGATAGGCGCGGACCACCTCATCCAGAGCGGGGGCCAAATGGGGGCGGGCAGCGGCGGCACGGGCAGCGTAAGCGCTGGGGGTTTCGCCGGGGGCGCGGGGCAGGCCCAGACGCACGGTCAGGTCATGCAGGGCGCGGGCAGCAGGATCACGCGGGCGCGCGCCCTGCCGCAACCACCACAGCGCGGGCAGCAGCGCCAGCCCCAGCAGCAGCGGCAACACTGCCAGATACGCCGCCGAACCGACGCCGCCCAAGCCCACCCGCGAGAGCAGCGCCTGTTGTTGCCCACCGTCATAACCCACGACCAGATCGTTCCAGCGGTTTTGCAGGGCGTCCAGCCGCAGGCCCAGACGGCTCAGGGAAGTGGCGGCGGCGGCGGCCTGTGCCTGAGGCTGGGTCAGGGCGGTGGACAGCCCGGCATTCACGCGGGCGGGGGCCACCACGGCGGTGGGGTCCACGCGCTGCCAGCCCTGGCCCTGCATCCAGACCTCGGCCCAGGCGTGGGCGTCCTGCTGGCGCACGATCAGGTAGCCGCCATCGGGATTGACCTCGCCGCCCAGGTAGCCGCCGACAATCCGGGCGGGCAGTCCGGCGGCGCGCATCAGGAAAACAAAGGACTGCGCGTAGTGTTCGCAAAAGCCCTGTTTTGTGCCGAACAGGAAGGCGTCCACCCGGTCCTGCGCGGGCAGCAGCGGCGGCGAGAGGGTGTACGAGAAGCCGCCCTGGCGCAGGTAATCCAGCCCCGCCTCGATGCGCCCCTGGGGCGGCAGACCGCGCCAGCTTTCGCCCAGCACGGCAGCGCGTGGACTCTGCCCGGCGGGCAGCGACAGGTCAAATTGCAGGCGCTGTATGTTCTCGCTGACCCCCAGCCGGGCCGGGCGACTTTCCAGGGTCACGCGGCGACGGGCGCTGATCGGGCGCTGGGTCACGGCCTGAAACGCAGTGGTCAGGAATGCGCCCTGGGGAAGTTGCAGCGGGGTGTCCAGCGCCAGCAGCCAGGGATTGCCGGACGGTTCCAGCGTCAGCGTGTAATTCCAGGCCGCCCTCCCCGCCAGCGGTTCGACGCTGGCAGACGGTCCGCCGATCCGCACCTGTTTCCAGGACTGGCCGTCATAGGCTTCATAGACCGGGCCGCGCCAGTAGCGCTGATCCGGGGGGGGCAATGCGCCCGTGAAGTCGGCACGAAAGGCCACCGCGCGGTTCTGCGCCAGATTGCTGTACTCCCCGGCGCGAATCTCGTTGGACAGGCCGGTGCTGGCCCCGCCCTGAACTGGCAGTTGCCACAGTGGGCTTTCTGGGCGGGGGAACAGCACGAACAGCGTCAGCGCCAGCGGCACGGCCAGCGCCAGCAGTCCGCCGCTGCGGATCAGGTTGGCTGGCAGGTCCGCCTCATTCTCCCGGCTGCTTTCCTTGAGATCAGTGCGCGTTGGCGCGGTCCAACGCGAGGCCGCTGCCAACAACAGCGCCGCGCTGAGAACGGCGTGCAGGGCGGTCAGCGGTCCCTGCCCGTGGAAAAAGTGCGTGCTGGCGACGAACAGCCCCAGCAGCACCAGCAGGTGGCCGTCGCGCCTGCCGTGGCTCTCGGCGGTCTTGAGGGCCACCAGCAGTCCCAGCAGCGCGGTTCCAGCGGCACTGCCCAGCAGCGTGCCGTACGTGGCGTTCAGGCCCACGGCGGCCAGTCCGGCCACCACCCCCAGCAGCCAGGTGGGAATGGCAGGCAAAGGGCGCATGGACAGTGGGCGGCGCGTGCGAAATGCCCCGTATGTCAGCAGCCCCGCCACCAGTGCCGAATCCCACAGCGGCTGCCGCAGCACCCCCGGCACGAGGGTAAACGCCAGCGCCAGCAGCGTGACCCGCAAGGCGTCGGTGTCGGTGGCCGCCAGCAGCTTGAGACGGGCGGGAGGCGTGGCTGGAGGGAAGGGGGAAACACCCGCCAGCAGCGTCAGGGCGGCCAGCCGTTGCGTCTCGCCACTGCCTGCTGCCAGCGCCGCACCGGGCAGCTTGAGCGCGAAGGGCAGGCCCGCGTGGTCCATCTCCCTCACCCAGGCGGCCAGTCGGGAGAGGCGGGCCTCTGTATCCCCCCCGGAAATACCTCCAGTATCCGCCCAGTCCAGCAGACGCACCTGGCCCTGCGCGGCGTCGGTTTCTCGGGTCAGCAGGTTGCCGGTGCGGGCCACATGCCGCCAAGAAATCTGCCGGGGCGAGTCGCCGGGGGTGTAGGGACGCAGGCCAGCGAATTCCTCGTCGCCGCGCGTGCGGCTGTGGCTGCCCTCCAGACCCGGCACCGTGCGCGGGGGCGCGGGGGGCGCGTTCGTCTCCGGGGCCGGGGCGACGTTGACCGTGACTGGCAAGGGCGCAGCCAGACCCGCCGCCCACAAGCCCAGAAAATCCAGCGCGGCAGGGGCAGAGGCCGTCAGCGTCAGCGGGCCGCGTGTGCGGGCGGGAACCGGCACAGTCAGGGTGCGGACCTCTCCTGCTGCTACGCGCAGGGTCACGGTGCGGATATCGCCCGCGCTGCTTTTCAGATTGACCGTGACTGCACCCGCCACCGTTGAAGTGACCGACAGGGTGAACAGCGCTTCACCGCCAGCACTGGCTTCAATGGGCGCGCTCAGGCTCAGGCGCACCTGCCGTGCGGCGCGGGCCACCCCGGTAGAGGCCATGACCCACACGCCGCCCAGCAGAAAGGTCAGGCCGTAGCCCAGGCTCAGGCCGTAGTTGATGCAGCCCACCAGGGTCAGCGTGACCAGCAGCAGAAACGCGAGGCCAAAGCGGGTGGGCCGCAGAGAAAGCGTCGGGCCTGAAGTGCGTGGAGAGGCGAGAGGAGTTGCTGGGCGCTCTGCCTTCTGGGTCTGATCTGCGGTCATGGGACGGAGAAAGCCGACTGGTGCGAGCCTTTTTGCGCTGTCTGCCTCACGGAATCGGCGTGTCCGCCAGCATCCGGGAGATCAACCCCGCCACATCTACACCCGGACCGCGCACGGGCAGACGGTGGGCGGCCAGCGCGGGAAAAACGGCCTGCACATCCTCGGGCAGGGCCATCGGGCGGCCTGCAAGGTAGGCCCAGGCACGGGCGGCAGCCAGCAGCGCCAGCAACGCGCGCGGGCTGAGGCCGGCACCCAGCCCCGGATGCTCGCGGGTGGCGCGGGCCAGCAGTTGCAGGTAATCCAGTAGCGGCGCGGCGGCGTGAATATCGTCCACCTCACGCTGCATCTGGAGCAGGGTGGGGGCGTCCAGAACGGCCCCCAGATCACGCACGCTCTGGCTGCGGCCCCCGGTTTCCAGCAGGGTGCGCTCGGCACGCGGGTCCGGGTAGCCCAGCGTGACGGTCATCAGAAAACGGTCCAGTTGCGCCTCGGGCAGCGGCGAGGTGCCCACGAAGGCCGCCGGGTTCTGCGTGGCGATCACGAAGAAGGGATCAGGCAGGGGCCGGGTCACGCCGCCCTCGCTGACCTGCCGTTCCTCCATCGCTTCCAGCAGCGCGCCCTGGGTGCGGGGGGTGGCGCGGTTGATCTCGTCGGCCAGCAGGACCTCGCTGAAGACTGGCCCCTGATGAAAACGGAAGGCCGAATTGGGCGCGTCCCACACGCTGATGCCGGTCAGATCGGCGGGCAGCAGATCGGCGGTGAACTGCACGCGCCGGAAGTCCAGCCCGAAGGTGCGGGCCAGCGCCCCGGCCAGCGTGGTCTTGCCCACCCCCGGCTGGTCCTCGATCAGCAGGTGCCCGCGCGCCAGCAGGCAGGCCACCGCCAGCCGAATCTGCCCCGGCTTGCCCAGAATCACGCCGTCGAGCTGCGCCAGCGCGGCCTTTAAGGTCTCTGCGTGCGAGAGGGACGGGGAGGCAGGGGTCACGGCGCGCATCATTCTGAATGCAGCCTAGCGGGCGGGGTCTGACAGAACTGCGACGGAGGAGACGGGAGGACTAACGGCTCTCCCTGACCTCGACAACCCAGCTCAGCCAGTCCACTGGGACTCTGCTCTCTAGGGCACTACCACGTCTGATTGCGAACCGTCTCTGCGTCCCCTTCTCCATCCTCCCGCGTGCCCCTGCGCCGCGTCGCCCAGCGCGAGCCGATCCACGCCCCGGCCAGATCGAACAGCCAGTCGATGACGCCCGCATCGCGGCCCGGCACGAATGCCTGATGTACCTCGTCCAACGCGCCCCACCACACCGCGATCAGCAGGGCGATGTCCCGCCGCCCCGTCGCCCGGCCCAGCGTGTATGCCAGCGCAAAATACGCGGTGAAGTGGGCGATCCAGTCCAGCGGATGCACCAGCGGTGGTCCCGGCGTGTCGGCGCTGCTGCTCAGCCACCAGATCGTTCCCATGATGCCCAGAGAGATCAGCCACCACACGGCCCGGAAGCGGGAAGAGGTTGCGGGCGGCGTCAAACCCAGTCCGGGTCGCGGGGGTGTTCCACCAGTTCGATCAGCGTTCCCGCGCCCCATTTGGGATGCAGAAAGGCCACCCGCGTTCCGGCCCGGCCTGGCGTGGGTGCTTCGCTCAGGAAGCGTGCGCCCTCGCTGCGTAGACGGGTCATCTCGGCGTCCAGATCGGCCACGCGGTAGGCGGTGTGATGCAGGCCCGGTCCACGTTTCTCAAGGTAGGCGGCAATCGGGCTGTCGGGGCGGGTGGGCATCAGCAACTCGATCAGGGTCTCGCCCACCTGAAAGGCACGCACACGCACGCCCTGGGTCTGCACGTCCTCGTCCGGCCCCTCGGGGTGCAGGCCCAGCGCCAGATACGGGGCGCTTCCGGTGTCCAGATCGGGGGTGGCGACGGCGACATGATCCAAATGCGTGACAGACATCGCTTCAGCCTACGCCAGCCGCTGGTCCTGCGGAAAGGGCAGCGTTCAGGGTGCAAGCCGCCTGGGACGCCAGCCTCCCCGCTCCAGCCCAGGCCGCAGCAACAGCACCAGGGTCAGCGCGGCCAGCAGGGTCAGCAGCAGGCCCGCGTTGCCGCCGCTCAGGAAGGCCAGCGGAAGCACGCCTGCCAGGGTCAGTGGCAGCGCGAAGGGACGGCCCAATGCCAGCGTTCCCAGAGCGACTCCAGCCACAACGCCTAAAATCTCGGCCAGCCAGACGGGCAGATAGGCGGTCAGCACGCTGCCCAGCACCAGACCTACGCTCAGGCCGATCAATGCGGCGGCCAGCGGCAGGGGCAACAGGCGCAGGCGACGGGTGGCGGCCCAGGCCAGGGCGAGCAGGGCGGCCAGCAGCACGGCGACGGGCGCGGCGTGGCCCACCTTGCCCAGCGTCTCGCGCAGGTTGCCGCCCGTGAAGATGACCTGTACGTCCTGCGCGGTGATCACGTCCTGAAGCTGCCATTTCAGCGTCTGCTGTCCGCCCAGCACGCCGCGCACCTGAGAGGTAGGAAACAGCGTGTAGCGCCCAAATTTGGCGGGGCGGTCCGCGTTCACGCTCAGGTCGAACGCCTTGATCGCCTCGCGCCGCCCGCCCAGCGCGTAACTCCAACTCCGCGCCCCCTGGTTGCGGTAGGTCACGTTCACCTTCACCGTTTTCTCCGCCGCCACCTCACCCTGCCACTGGCTGCCCTCGGTCAGATCGCCCGCGCGGAATTCCTGACCGTCCACCGTCAGGCGGAAGTTGCTGAGGGTGCCGCTGCCCACCGGCAGGGGAAAGTCGAAGCGCAGGGTGGCTGCCGTCTTCAGCGGGTTGGTAAAGGTGTAATCCGCGTTGAAGACGGCGTTGTAATAAGAACCGCGCCCCCCTGCCGGATCAACGAATTTGAGGTCCGTGGTGATGGCGGTGGTGTCCACGTTGACGGGCTGCTCGGTCTGCAAGGTGACCTCGCGGGTGTAGACCAGCGTGTTGCCGCGCCGCACGAAATTCTCGCGGAAATCCCTGACCCCGGCAGAATCGGGGGAACCGAAGTACGGCAGCAGCGGTTCCAGGCCGCCCTGCACATTGATTCGCGCGAAGACTTCCGGCGGCAGACTCAGGCTGCGGGTGTAGGTGGTGTCCTGAAGCAGGGTCACGCGGGGCGCGCTCTGGACGGTCTGCCCACCGTCCGGGTCGGCGGCGTTGGCGTAGCGCGCATTCTGCTGGGTGCCCAGCCGGACATCCACCGCGCGGCGGGCCACGTCCAGCGCCAGCAGCCCGGCTCCCAGCGCCAGCGCCGCCAGCGCCCAGCGCCCCAGCGTGGCCAGGTGCGAGGCCGCCCAGCCCAGCCCGGCCTGAAAGCGGGCGCGGTCCAGCAGCCCGATCAACAGCAGGGCCAGCAGCAGCGCCGCCAGCATGATTCCGGCGGGCAGGGCCAGTCCCAGCACTCCCTCCAACGCATTTCTGAGCGATTGAACGGCGGACTGAACCATAGGCAAACCTCCGGCGACAGACAGGGATGAATGGATGGCGTGTACTCATCTGAGTAAATACCGCGTGAATGGTCCTGGCGGCGTCCATCTTTAGGTGCAGAGCGATCAAGCACAGAGATTAAGCACAGAAATCAAGCAGAGAGATCAATATGCGCTTCGGATACGTTCCCCATGTGCATGGCAGACTGCGGCCATGTCCCGCTCCATCGCTCCATCGCTGATGCCACTGCTGCATCACCACCTGGGAGGCCCGATTCTGGAGGCCACGCCCCTGAGCGGTGGGGACATCAGCGACGTGTACCGCCTCCGCACCGGGCGGGGAGATTGTGTCCTGAAGGCCAGCCGCCGCGCCCTGCCGCACCTCTTTTTTGCGGAGGCGCAGGACCTGGGCCTGCTGCGGGAAGCCGCGTTGCGCCGCCCGGCTGGACTGCTCGTGCCGGATGTCATCGCTTACGGCGACGCGCCAGGGGGCTGGCAATACCTGCTTCAAAGTTACCTGCCGCCAGTGGCTGAAACGTCGCAAGGTTATGAGGCACAGAGTCAGGAAGCGCTGGGTCGGGGGCTGGCCGCCCTGCACAGCGCCATGGTCCCCGGATTCGGCGGCACGGCGGACAACTATTTCGGAATGCTGCCGCAGTTCAATCCGCCCTTTCAGAGCGCCGCCGACTTCTTCTGGAACGCCCGCTTGCAGCCCCAGTTACGGCTGGCGCAGGAGCATCTGTCGGGGGAAGACACGGACAGGTTCGAGGCCCTACGCCAGCGGCTGCCCGGCCTGATTCCCACCGAGCCGCCCAGCCTCGTCCACGGCGATATGTGGCACGGCAATCTGCTGTACACGGCGGCGGGGCCAGCCCTGATTGATCCAGCCGCCGCCTACAGCCACCGCGAGGTTGATCTGGCGGCCATGAAGCTGTTCGGCGGCGTGCCTGAGCGGGTTTTCGACGCCTATGCCGAAGCCTTCCCGCCCGCACCTGGCTGGCAGGACCGTGCCAACTTATGGAACCTGTATCCCCTTCTGGCCCACGTCAACATGTTCGGAAGCGGATATCTGGGCCGCACCCGCGCCACACTGAACACAGTTCTAAATTTGTAAATCGATTGACTTTATAAAGTATTCAGAGGAGAATGGGAGGATGACCACGCCTTCCCTGATCCTGCCCGCCATCACCAGTGTCGGTGCAGTCACGCTGCTGACCGCCGATCTGCCGCGCCTGCAAACTTTTTACGGGAGCCTGCTGGGTCTGGGTGTCCTGGCGGAAACGGCTGAGGAGGTCACGCTGGGCGCGCACGGCACGCCGCTGCTGCGGCTGCGGGCCGCCGATTTACCCCCTGCCTCCGTCTCGCGTCCGGGGTTGTACCACACGGCATTCCTGCTGCCCACGCGGGCCGATCTGGGTCGCTGGCTGGCGCATGCCGCACAGATGGGGCTACGCATCGGCAGCGGCGATCATCTGGTCAGTGAGGCGTTCTACCTGAGCGATCCCGACGGCAACGGCATCGAGGTCTACGCGGACCGCCCGCGCGACACCTGGACCTTCGAGAACGGGCAGGTGCAGATGGATACCGTGGCGGTGGATTCAGGAGCCGTGCTGAGCAGCGCCGGATTAAATGCAGGCACCTTGGCCGACGCGCCCGCCTATGCCGGAGCGCCCGCTGGAACCGTGCTGGGCCACGTCCACCTGAAAGTCGGCAGCGCCGAACAGGCTGCCCGGTTCTACTGCGACACGCTGGGGCTGGACCTGATGGCGGACCTGGGCAGCGCCGTGTTCATGTCGTGGGGCGGGTATCACCACCACGTCGGTCTGAACGAATGGCACACAAGGGGGCAGACGGCCCCGCAGACACCCGCACTGGGGCTGGACGAGGTGGAATTCCTGACCCCTGATCTGGCGGGGCTGCGCTTTCATCTCAAAGACCAGATTGACGTGCAGGACAGCGGCGACACTCTCGGCCTGCGCGATCCCTGGGGCAACCAGATCACGGTGCGGCAGACGGCCTGAAAGCCACGCCTCGCCCCGTCAGAAAGTTGTTACTCACTGCCCATTAGCTTTGGGCATGATCCTGAAGTTCGAAAAAATGGACCGTGCCAGCGTTTCCGCCCCAGAGAGGCAGCAACTCCGCTATCAGGAGCTGGCGGCGATCCTCGGGGAGTACGGATATCTCACGGCATGGAACCCCGACACATACACCCACTTTTCCATGCGCCACGTGGGCGGCAGTGAGGAAGTTCGCGTGCGTGTCTCCGGTCGTCTGCTGCTGCGTAAAGACATGCTGGGCGGGGATCACTGGCTGGCGTTTCAGGATCAGGACCAGTGGTATCTGGCCCCGCATGACGAACTGGTCGGTGCTGTTCATGGGGTCACGCCCTATCAGACTTCCGAATCCTGGCTCAGTGGGGGCATCTACAGCTTTCCAGGGTTGTCGGGCGAAACTTCGGCTGTTTTGAAGCCGTACGTTGTGGAAGCCGGGACGTAAAGCTAAGGCGCAGTTGCTCCGCACGTCACGGCACTTGCGGCTGTTCTCGCCCGCCCCACGCTACCCCCGCCGAATCGAAGCGCAAGCCTGCCCAAACGGGTACGCTGGTGCATGAACCACTTTCTGCGGCGGACCCTGCTGCTTGGCGGCGCACTTCTGATGACCGGGGCAGGAGGCCAGACTACGGCGCCCGTCTCCCCGATCCTGGCTGGCTTTTCCCCGATGCTGATCCAGGCACCCGGCGACGATCAGGCGCAACTGCTGGGCGCAGCGGCCAGCGGGCGCTGGCTGACCGTGAAAGAGACCTTGCTGCGCCTGAAGGGAAAGGAAAAATACCTGCGCCGCAGTCTGGGCGGCCCTGCCGTGCCTGTCGTGGGGGGCAAACCCGAATCCTTCGGTGAGCCGTGCGCGGATGCCTACGCCGTATCGGTCAACCCCACCCGGACCTCTGATCAGTTTCAACTGTTCACCGCTGCGGCCCTGAACGCGCGGCCCCGGCCCGTCAATACCCTGCCCACGGGGAACGAGACCTACCGCCAGATCGTGCGCGCAGAGCTGATCAAACGCGGCATCAGGAATCCGAACGTGCAGCTCGTGGGCCTGACCCGCGCTGATCTGGACGGCGACGGCACGCAGGAAGTGATCATCGAGGCGACGTATTACATCGAACGCTCCGGCATTTTTCCGCCGTCTGTTGGGCAGCCGGGCGACTATTCCATCGTGCTGCTGCGCCATGTGGTGCGCGGGCAGGTGCTGACCCTCACGCTGGGCGCAGACGTTGCGCCGCAAACGCCCTTGAAACCCGACGACACCTTCGAGACCCGTCCGCTGGCGACTGTGATCCGGCTGGCCGGGGTCGCGGATCTGAACGGCGACGGCCAGATGGAACTGGTTCTTTTCGGGGCCTATTACGAGGGATCGTCCTACAGCGTGCAGGAGTGGACGCCTGCGCGCGGATTGACGAATACGCCGCTGGAAACGGGCTGCGGGGTCTAGCCGTCTTGAATCCTCTGCGGACGGTCTGGAAAGTTGAGGCTGGGACAGCCCCCCTCATTTAAGCTGGACGCCCCGTTACCCGGCGGACGCCTTCACCTGCCGGATCTCCACCCGGTTGCGGCCCGCGTACTTTGCAGCGTACAGCGCGTCGTCGGCGCTTTGCATCACGTCCTGGACCGCCAACGTGTCGGGATTCAACTGCGAGACCGCCGCCCCCAGGCTGATGTACGTTGCCCCGATGTTAAGGAGTGCATTGGCCTCGCCCTCGATGCTGCCCAATGTCACGCTCAAATGCCTGACCTGCAAGAAAAGTTCCAGCGCTTCTTTTCCTCTCACTGGACCCTTTCAACTGCCCGAACCACTTATGGGCGCTGGGTGCGGGACTGGGTAAAGCGGCAAGTCTTCCGTCTCCGCACTTGCTTCAGACAGCGGCTGATTGTTGTCGCGTTCAGGCCGCACTGGGAGGCAGGAGGCCCTTTTGTCCCCCTCCCTCAACGTCACTTTCCGAAAAATATAGCCCACATCTTTTCTGGGTTTCGCGTAAGGCCCACACCTTTGAATCGGCGTCTGTACCGTTTGCACCGCTCGCTATTTGCACCGCTTGTCGGGGCAGCTTTACAGCTCTGTAGGGGACGGGTTCGCCTTCCAACCCACTCTCACCGCGCTACCCTTTGCCCATGTCTGATCCCGCCGTCACCTTCCCCGCCCCAGGCCGCATCCCCTACCCCGGCGGCTGCGTGCTGGAACCCGGTCCCTACGCGCTGGATTACCTGCTCAAGTGGCCCGCCGAACTCAGCGTGAAGGGCAAGGCGTATCCCGAACAGCCCCTGTATCCGCTGATTCGCGAACTGCTGGCCGATCCGGCGGCCCACGGCCTGACCCTGCCCGAAGCCCAGGCGGCGCGGGACCGTTTTCTGGCACTGGCCGGGCAGGCGCTGGAGGCCGAGGGCGGGGATTGGCGCTGGCTGGAGCGGGAGTTTTCGCGCTGAATGTGAAGGCGCTGGATGTAAAGGCACTGGGCGGGCGGGGAGCGGCTGAGAGCGGGGGCGAACTGATGCTGGTCCCTCCACTGCCCGGTGAGGCCCTGCACGCCCGCGTGGCCCGCACCCTGCGCGACGCCATAACGGGCGGTCTGCTACCGGGGGGCACCCGACTGCCCGGTCACCGCCGTCTGGCCGGGGCGCTGGGGGTCTCGCGCAATACGCTGGTGGACGCGCTGGCGGGGCTGGAGGCCGAGGGCTATCTGCGGGTGCAGGGCCGCAGCGGCACGGTGGTGTGCGTGCCCGCCTCTTTCCCGGAAGGGACGCAGCCCCTGGATGACCTGCCGCTCAGCGCCTGGGCCACCCGCGCGCTGTCGGGCGGCGTGGACGACGCGGGAGGCGACTACGCTGTGGATTTCCGTGTGGGCCAGCCGGTGCCGGAACTGTACCCGGAGGCGGCCTGGACGGCGGCGCTGGCCCGTCAGGCGGGGCGACTGGGCAGGCGGACGCAGGAGGGGCGGCTCTCTGATCCGCTGGGACCGCTGGAGACCCGCCGCGCCCTGTCCGCTTACCTGAATGCGGCGCGTGGCGCCCGGGTCACGCCCGAGATGGTGATGCTCACGGGCGGTACGCAGTCCGCTCTGGACGCCCTGGCCCGCGTGTTTCTGGAGCCGGGGCGGGTGGCGGTGGTGGAAGACCCCACCTATCCGGGCGCACGTGCGGCGCTGGCCGCAACTGGGGCGGCGGTGGTCCCGGTGGCCGTGGATGGAGGAGGACTCCAGCCCCAGCATCTGCCCCCGCAGGCCACATTGCTGTACCTGACCCCCGGCTGCCAGTACCCCACCGGAGTGACCCTGGGGGCTGCCCGCCGCGCCGAACTGATCCTCTGGGCACGGCACGGCAATGCCTTTATTCTGGAAGACGACTACGCCGCCGACCTGCACCACACAGGCCGCCCGTTGCCCGTGATGCAGGGGCTGGCCCCGGACCGCGTGATCCTGCTGGGTAGCTTCAGCAAAAGTCTGGCCCCCGCCACCCGCAGCGGTTTTCTGGTGGCTCCGCCCCCGGTCCTGCGCGTGCTGGCCCGCACGCGCCCCCTAACGGACCGCGCCCCCGGCACGCTGGACGCCCTGGCACTGGCGGACGTGCTGGATTCTGGGGCTTACGCGCGGCATCTGCGCCGGGCGCGGCAACTGATCGCCCACCGGCATGAGGTTCTGCTGGCGGCCCTGGCCGAGTGGTTGCCTGACTGGGAGGTCCGGGGCGTGGCCTCTGGGCTGCATGTTCATGTCCGTCTCCCTGCTGGCATGAGCGAAACGCAGGCCGTGGCGGCGGCTGCGCTGCGCGGGGTGGCGCTGTCAGCCGTCGCGCCCCTCTCGGCCAGTGGCGGACAGCCTGCCGTGCTGCTGGCCTTCGCGCACCTGCCGCCCGACAACATCCGGCGCGGCGTCCGGCTGGTGGCTGCCTCCATCTGAGCGCCCCCCCCAGCAGATTCCCCCGGCGGAGTGTGACCTCCCTTTCAAAGGCGGGGGAGTTCGCGTTAGACTGCGCCGATGCGTTTGCTCGTCGTGGTGTTGTTGCTGGCCCTGGCCGCGTTGTACCTCACCTTCGGGCTGCGGGTGGGTTACGTTACCCTGACCCCCACCTACATGTTCAATGCCACGGGCGAGAACAGGTACGCCTTCCGCGTCTATGACCAGAATCAGCAAATCGGCGTGCGCGGCTCCTGCAAGGTCAGCAGCGGCACGGCCACCTTCCGCCTGAGAGACCCGAAAGGCACCCAGATCGCCGGACAGGTCTGCCCCCAGGGCAATTGGGGCCTGAATGTGCTGGGCACTGGCGACGCAGGCAACTACGAGCTGACCATCGATCTGGAGAAGTTCAGTGGCACCATCGACGTCAAGGAAGCGCGCAAGTAGAGCTGCCGGAACAAAAAAGGATCGGCAGGCCGTTTAACTGGCCTGCCGATCCTGGGTTGTGTGGCTTAGCTCTGCGCTGCGCCTTCCTGTGCGGCTTTGGCCTTGTTGATGGCCTTGGCCAGACGGCTCTTCTTGCGCGCGGCGGTGTTCTTGTGCATGGTGCTGCCCTTGGCGGCCTTGTCGATCAGGCTCTCGGCCTTGCTCTGGGCGGCGTTCAGGTCCTCACCGTTGGTGATGGCAGCCATCGCCTTTTTGGTAAAGGTCTTGATGGTGCTTTTGCGGCTGCGGTTGATCATGCGGCGCTTGAGGCTCTGGCGGTGGCGCTTCTGGGCAGATTTGTGACGTAAAGCCATGTTCGTTCTCCTTGTTCTCCCGCTGTGCGGGGCGGTCCCCCGTTGGGGAACTCGTGGCGTCCAGAGGGTCTAACCCTGCTGCACGCACCGGGGCGAGGTCACGCTGGACCGTGCCGCCGGGTTGCCTCTTTGCAAAGACAACCTCGTGACTATACGCGCTTTGGGAGTGCTGGGCAAGCCTTAAAATGGGTGGATGCGAAGCCGCCGCCCCCGCCCGCCCGAAGGCGATCAGCCCGCGCGTCCGGTGCGCCCCAAAACGCCCGAGGAACTGCGCGATGCCCTGCTGGCCTATGCCTTTCGGGCGCTGGGGGGCCGCGCACTGACCGAGGCCGAGTTGCGCGGCAAGCTGGAACGCCGCAGCGACAGCCCCGAACTGATCGAGGAGGTTGTGAAGCGCGTGCAGGAGCTGGGCTATCAGGACGATGAACAGGTGGCCCAGACTGAGGGCAAGCGGCGAGGCGTGGGCGGCTTTCGCGTACGCCAGACCCTCAAACGACGGGGCGTCAGTGAGGAGTTGATTAGTGAGACCCTGGAGGCCCGTGATCCTGACGACGAGCGTGCCGGGGCGCTGGAACTCCTGGAGCGCCGCTGGCCTGCGCTTTGCCGCAAGAAAGACCCGAGGGCCAGTGCCTACGCCTTCCTGGCCCGCCGGGGCTTCGGCGGTGAAGCCATCTGGCCCGCCATCCGCGAACTGAGCGAGCGGGCAGCACAGCAGGAACTAGTTGATAGGGAGGAGTGACGCAGCCTGCGACGTTTTGCCTTGACACCCCACAGGGCGGCGGATAAACTGCCGGACGCACTTGAAATGCTGTGCGGTCCCCCGTGACCCCCAGCGCGACAGGAGCCGTGGCGGGGCGTAGCGCAGCCTGGTAGCGCACGTCGTTCGGGACGACGGGGTCGAAGGTTCGAATCCTTTCGCCCCGACCACGCGAAGAAGGTGACCTCCCCACTGCGGGAGGTCTTCTTTTTACCCTGCCACCTCGCCCCTTCTTCTGGAGCCATCCATGCGCGTCTTTGCCATCGCCGATCTGCATCTGGCCTACGTGACCCCCAAACCGATGACGGTGTTCGGGCCGCAGTGGGCCGGGCATCCAGGGGCCATCTACGACCGCTGGAGCGAGATCGTGCGCCCCAGCGATCTGGTTTTGCTGCCCGGTGACCTGTCGTGGGCCATGCGCCTGCCCGACGCCATGACCGATCTGGCGCAGGTGGCGGAACTGCCCGGCACCAAAATCCTGCTGCGCGGCAATCACGACTACTGGTGGCCCACGCCTTCAAAGCTGCGCGCGGCGCTGCCCGCTGGAATGCTGGCGGTCCACAACGATGCTGTGCGGGTCGAGAACGTCGTGGTGTGTGGCACACGCGGCTGGAATACGCCGGGGTATCAGGCGCTGAGCGATGAGGACGAGCGTCTGCTGAACCGCGAGGCGCAGCGCCTGAGCCTCAGCGTGGAGGCGGCGGGGAAGCTGCGGCAGCCGGGCGATCACTTCCTGATGATGCTGCACTATCCGCCCGCCTCCGCTCCATACCTGCCAAATCCGCTGACTGCCGTGATTGAGGCGGCGCGGCCCGAGCTGATCGCCTACGGCCACCTGCATGGCGTGCCTGTCGAAAAATCCATGCGTCATGTGAACAGTATTCCCGCGCATCTGGTGGCGGCGGACGGCCTGAAATTCACGCCTAAGCTGCTGCTGGATACGGGGGATTAACCCGGCACCCACTCGTCGGCCAGCCACTGCGCGTGGGGGATCCCAGAAGCGAGAATGCCCTTTTTGAGTGTCGCCAGATCATAGGGAACGCGGCGGAAAGTGGGCATCCATCCACCTGAAATGCTGTCCAGCAGAAGGTATTCGGCGTAGGCCAGATTGACGTATTTCCCACCCCGTTTCTGGAAAGGCAAACCCACGCTGCCGGGGTTGAGCAGTCGCCAGCCGTCCAGACTTCGCAGCAGAGGCTGATGCGTGTGGCCGCCGATCCAGACAGCGTGCTTACCGTATTCTTCGCGTAATTCTTCGAGGCGCTTATGGTTTGTTCCAGCGTCCAGTACCTCATCGTCTTTTGCGGGGCTGCCGTGGAAACACAGCAGATCGTCCAGCGCCACCGTCGGGGCGAAGCTGCGGAGAATGTCGCGCTCGGTCCCGGTCAACTGGGCCGCGCCCCACTGGCCGATATCGTGGATTTCCTGCTCGTCGGGCAGGCCGCGTACCTGGAGGGGCTGGGGCGCTTCAAGCGCTTCCCGGTCCGCGTTGCCACGCACCACCGGGCAGCCCAGTGCAGCCACCAACTGAAGGCACTCACGCGGCCACGCACCGCCCGCCGTCACGTCTCCCAGACAGATAAGCGCGTCGGGGGAATGCACGTCCATGTCGGCCAGCGCCGCTTCCAGCGCGGGGAGATTGTCATGGACGTCGCCGTAGATTGCCAGCCGCATAAGGGCAGCATATGCAGTGACGCCACAGCAGGACTACAGTGAACCCATGACCCCCAGCACTGACCTTCCCACCCGCAAACTCCGCGACCTGAGCGTGTCCGCCCTGGGCCTGGGCTGCATGGGCATGAGCGAGTTCTACGGCGACACCGACGAGGCCGAGAACATCCGTACGCTGAACCGCGCACTGGATCTGGGCGTCACGTTCTTCGACACTGCCGACATCTACGGTCCCCACACCAACGAGGAACTGCTGGGGCGCTGGCTGACGGGCAAAGGCAAGCGGGACCGCGTGGTGCTGGCCACCAAATTCGGCATCGTGCGCGAGCCGGGCTACCCGATGCAGCGCAGCCTGTCCGGGCGGCCCGAGTATGTCCGCAAGTCCATCGAGGCCAGCCTGAAACGACTTAAAACCGATCACGTCGATCTGTACTACCTGCACCGTCTGGACCCCGAAACGCCCATCGAGGACACCGTGGGCGCGATGGGCGAGCTGGTGGAACGCGGCCTGGTGCGCTATCTGGGACTGTCGGAGGTGAACGCCGAGACCCTGCGCCGCGCCGACGCCATCCACCCGATCACTGCCCTGCAAAGCGAGTATTCGCTGTGGACACGTGACCCGGAAGACAGCGAATCTGGCGAGAGCGTGCTGGCCGCCTGCCGTGACCTGGGCGTGGGTCTGGTGCCGTACAGCCCACTGGGACGTGGTTTCCTGACCGGGCAGCTCAAATCCCCCGACGACTTCGGCCCCGACGACTTCCGCAGCACCAGCCCACGCTTTCAGGGCGAGAACTTCCAGAAAAACCTCGATCTGGTGGCCGAGGTTCAGGAGATGGCGCGCGACAAGGGTTGCACGCCCGCGCAACTGGCGCTGGCCTGGGTGCTGGCGCAGGGCCGGAATATCGTCCCCATCCCCGGTACCAAGCGCGTCAAGTATCTGGAAGAAAATCTGGGCGCGCTGGAGATCAAACTCATGCCGGACGATCTGGCGCGCATTGACGCTACATTTCCGCCTGGTGTCGCGACGGGTGGAAGGTACGCGCAGCCGCGAAGCTAGGAGAGCAGGAGGCCATTTGCACCCTGTCATACGGATTCCGTCTATCTCGCGCAGAAATCGGGACAGCGCCGATTCCTGCACTCCATGCCCGGAACCCGTTTTCCTCCCACTCACTGTCTTGTCCAGAACAGCGCCCATGAGGACGCTTGGACGCCCGTTCGGATTTCCAGGTGTTTCCAACACCTTTCAATCGAAGTCCGTATCATTCCGCCCTCTGCATTCTTTATACGCTGACCAGACCCAACCCGATGCCCCGCGCCACTGCCCCGGCGCGGCTCTGGACGCCCAGCTTGGAGTACAGCGAGGCGATGTGGAACTTGACCGTACTCTCGGACACGCCCAGATCACGCGCGGCCCGCTTGTTGCTCAGGCCCAGGGCCAGCAGGTTCAGCACGTCCAGTTCGCGCGGCGTCAGGGTGATGTCCGGGGGCTGCGGTTCCCCGGCATCATCGGGGTTTTCGAGAACGCCCACCTGATCCGGCGGCAACACTGCCAGCCCCGCCGCCGCGCCCAGTACGCCCGCCAGCAACTCGGCGGGTGTGGCGTCGGCAGGCAACGCAGCCCAGCCTCCAGATACGACTTCGAGGAGCAGCGCGGCCCAGTCCGGTGAACCCAGCGCTACCACGGCAGGTGCGTCGGCCAGTGCCTCGGGATCGGCCAGCCAGGAGTCGTCCACGAGCAGCACGTCTTCCTCTGGCTCAGGCGTGACCGGGAAGCCTGCCGAGGTTAACAGCGCCGCCAGTCCTGCGGCCATTACCGCGTTTGCCACCGCGATTCTCACGCTCGGCAGCAGGGTCAGGGGCGCGGTCATTCCCCATGCTAAGGGGGCAGGCGGCCCCTTGCTGCCGTCTGCCCTGGGCTGTGTGCCCCTGCCCATGCTCAGCGCTCGCCGACCACCAGCGTCACGTCCTGTTCCTGGCCGCCGCGCAGGATGCGGGCGCTGACGCTCTGGCCTGTGCGTTCGCGGACGCGCCACAGCAATTCTGGTGGACGGCGCACGGCTTCCCCGTCCAGCGACAGCAGCACGTCGCCCACCAGCAGTCCGGCCTGTGCGGCGGGACTTTCAGCTTCAACGCTCACGATGGTCAGGCCAACCTTGCCCCCCTGACCCCAGCGACCCTGACCGCCCCAAGGGCCGCGTTCCCAGCCTTCACGTTGCCAGCCGCCGCGTCCACGTCCACCGCCCCAGCCTTCGCGGCTCCGGCCTCCGCGTGGGCCACGGGTGGGGGTCCCGCTCTCGGATTCCCCTCCCTGTATCTGCGGAAACATGACGGGCTGGGTGGCAATGCCCAGATACCCGCGTGGCACGCGCCCGGTGCTGCCCAGTAGGTCGGCCACTTTCAGGGCACGCTTCACAGGCACGGCCAGCAACTCGCCGCGCGATACGCCCGCGTTCAGCACGCCCACCAGACCGCCGCGTGCATCCACCAGTGCCCCGCCGCTGACGCCCCGGAAGGGGGCCGCGCCGCTGGGCAGCCACCCCCTGGAGCGGCCATCCTCCGTGGGTTGCCGTTCCATCATGCCCAGGGTGGCCTGGACGCCGTGCTGTGGCCTGCCCACCGCCAGCAGCAATTCGCCCACGCGCACGCCATTGCTGGCGCTCAGGGCAGACAGATTCAGCCCCTCCACCTTCAGCAATGCCAGATCGCTGGAAGAGTCGCGGCCAGCTACGGTAGCGCTCAGTTCGCGCCCATCGTGTGTAACCACCATGACTTCGTCGCCGTGCAGCACATGGGCCACAGTCAGGATCAGGCCATCGCCGATCACCGTGCCGCTGATGGGCCGTCCGGCATGGACAGAAACGATGCTCATGGATACGGCCTCAACCGCGTCCGCCAAATTGTTCGATAAATCAGTAAAGTTCGTCATGCCCATATGGTGCGCTCCGGGCTAAAAATGCGCGCCGGGCGAATGACGGGGGCCTGACCCTGGCTGAATGGGGAGGGGTTGAAAGTTGATGGACGAAGAGGCTGGCAGCATCCGGCTATGCTTTGCCGCATGTCCCTGACCCTTTCCTTCCTGCGCGATACCTACGCCGTGTGCCAGCTTCCCGCAGACGCTGCGCCGCCTGCCTGGGCTTTTGAAGGCGAGTTCTGGAGCGTCACTCGTGCGGCGGGGGAATTGTCGGTGGTATGCCTGGAAGCGAACGTTCCAGATGGTGTAAAGGCTGAAAAGGATTGGGCGGTGCTGCGGCTGCACGGTCCCTTTGAGTTCACACTGACGGGCATCCTGGCAAGTGTGCTGGAACCGCTCAAAGTAGCGGGCATCGGCATTTTCGCCCTGTCCACCTTTGACACCGATTACGTGCTGGTATCAGAAGCGAATGCAGATGATGCGGCAGAGGCGTTACGGGCGGCGGGGCACACGGTCAGGGAGTAGCGTTCTCCTTCCACACGCGCACGTAATCCACCTTCATCACGCCGGGAAAGACCGTGCTGGCGTTTGGTGGGCCGGGCCACTGACCGCCCACTGCCAGATTCAGCAGCAGATAGAACGGCTGCTCAAAGACCCAGGTGCGGCCCGCTGGCAGATCATCTGGGGTGACGCGGTGATAGGGCACGCCGTCCAGCAGCCACACGATTTCCCGTGGCCGTTTGATGACGGCGAAGGTGTGATAGCCGTCCGAGGCGGCCCTACCCAGCGTTTTGCTCTGGCTGAGGCCCTGTGCGCCGGAATAGCCGGGACCGTGCAGGGTGCCGTAGACCGTGTTCGGCTCGCGGCCCAGCCACTCCATGATGTCGATTTCGCCGCCGTCCGGCCACTTTCCACTCTGGCCCAGACTCCAGAAAGCAGGCCAGTATCCGGCTCCGGGCGGCATCTGAATGCGCGCCTCGATCTTGCCATTCGTGAACGTCACCTTGTTTTTGGTGGTCAGCCGCGCCGAGGTGTAAGCGCACGGATCGCCGTGCCAGCAGGGCAGGTCTGCCGTGTTCTTCAGCGCCCGGATTTCCAGATGCCCCTGCCCGTCCAGACGCACGTTCGCCACGTCGCGCGTGTAGAACTGGAGTTCCTCGTTGCCCCAGCCGTTCGCGTCGGCATTGCCGTAATCGTAATTCCAGGTACGCTCCTCTGGTTGGCTGCCCGCTGCGCCACTGAATTCATGCTGCCAGATCAGCGTCCAGCGGGGGTCGGGTGGCGTGGCCGGAATGGGGAGGGCCGCGCTGGAAAGCGGCTGGGTGGCCCACGCCGCACAGGACACTGAGAGGGCGCACATCAAGCCCCAGGTCAGCGCGGGCCTGTTCGTTCTTGGGTTGTTCATGTCTCCACTTTTTCAGAAATCCTGTCCCGGAAACAGACACCCGGAAACACATAGGCCGTGTTCAACCCCCAAAGTTCTCGCATTTCAGCATGAAGCGCACCACGGAGACCAGCTCGCCCCGGTATTCCTCCAGACCGCTGGGGCCAGTTTCGGTGAAGCCCAGCCGCAGCAGCAGCGCCCGCGAACGCGCGTTGGGGGCGTGGGCCTCGGCGGTCACGGTCTGGAGTGCCAGTTCGGTAAAGGCGTGCGTCAGCGTCAGCCGCCCGGCCCGCAGGCCCAGGCCGTGGCCCCACAGCGCCCGATCCCCGATGGCGATTCCGAATTCGGCGCTGCTGTCGGTGAATCCCGCCAGATCGGTGTAGCCCACCAGCACGCCGTCTACCGTGATGCCGTGGCGCAGCAGTTCCGGCGGGGTCAGCATCAGCAGCCCTTGCCAGTGCTGACGGATGTGCGGGGCGGGCAACCCCACAGGCCAGTCGATGGCGAGACAGAACTCCTCGTCCGCGCCCCAGCGCACAGCACTTTCCTCGTCGCCGGGACGCAGGGGGCGCAGCCTCAGTTCCACAACGATTCCAGAATCTCTGCCGCTGTCCCTGCCCGTCCGTGTGCCACGCCCTCCCCGGCCCACAGGCTCAGCACGTCCGCGCGGCCTGTCTTTACCCCCGCTGCACGCATGGAGCGGGTCAGGGCGTTCTGGAACGGGTAGGGAAGAGGCTGTTGTATACCTTCTGTCACGGCGTTTCTCAGCCCCCGCGCCGTTCGCCCGCTGAAGGCACGGGTCAATACGGTGTCGCCCGTTTTCGCTGCCGCCAGCGCGGCCCGATACGGCGCGGACGTCCCGGCCTCCGTTGCCCGCAGAAACGCCGTTCCACACTGCGCGAGGCTGGCCCCAGCGTCCAGCACGGCCCGCACGTCTGCCGCCGTCATCAGGCCACCCGCCGCGATCACGGGAACGCCAATGCTCTGCGCCGTCGCACGGGTTAGCGCTAACGTGTCGGCCAGTTCATCCTCTGACCAGCCGCCCCGGTGGCCGCCCGCCGCGCCGCCCTGCACCACGATGGCGTCCACGCCGTCTGTTTCAAGCTGCCGCGCTTCTTCCAGCCCTGTCGCTGTACCTATCGTCAGAATCCCAGACGATTTCAACGCCTCCAGATGCCGCGCTTCCAGCCGCCCGAAGGTGAAGGAGAGGACGGCGGGGCAAACCTCCAGCACGGCCTCTAGCTGTAAGCCGAAGTCCGGGTCCGCCTGCGCCGTCAGCGTGGGTGTGGGCAGGCCCAGATCGGCGTGAAAGGGCACGAGTTCGGCGGTGGCCCGTGCCACCTCTGAGGCAGTCGGTGGCACGTTCGGCTGCGGCGCGAACAGATTTACGGCGAAAGGCCCCTGTGTCAGCCGCCGCACCGCTGCGCCCATTTCGGTGATCTGCGCGGGCGTCAGATACGCTGCGCCCAGGCTGCCCAGCCCGCCCGCAGTGCTGACGGCGGACACCAGTTCCGGTATGCTGATCCCGCCCGCCATCGGCGCGAGGACGATGGGCAGGCGGAGGCCGAGGCGCTGTGTGAGCGTGGGCATGGCCAGACTGTAGCCTGCCAGCATCGTGTCCGTCTTTCCCCATCCTTTCCGCGCCCTGACCGCCTACCGCCGCGCCGCCTACGCCGGGCAGCCCGCGCCCCGGCGGCAGTTCATGGGGCGCGAATCCATGCTGGAAATGCTGGCCAGGGTGGGTGAACTGCTGCCACTCGAAGAGGCCCCGGACCTGCCCTGGGCGCTGGCCGAGCGGGTGCATGACCCGGCGTATCTGGAAAGGTGGCGAAACGGAGAGGTCACGCGCGCCGAGGAACGGGCGCTGGGGTTTCCCTGGACCCCTGTCGTGGTGGAGCGCGGTCTGGGCAGCAGCGGCGCAACCCTGGCCGCCACCCGTGACGCCCTGAAGCTGGGGTTGGGCATTAATTTCGGCGGCGGCACCCACCACGCCTACGCCGATCACGCCGAGGGCTTTTCCTTCCTCAACGATGTGGTGATCAGCGCCCGGTGGCTGCTTGATACCGGGCAGGCCGCGCGCATCCTGATCCTCGATCTGGACGTGCATCAGGGCAACGGCACGGCAGCCATGCTGGCGCAGGAGGCGCGGGCACTGACAGTCAGCCTGCACGGCGCGAACAATTACCCCTTTACCAAGGAGACGGCGGGCCTGAATATCGCCCTGCCCGACGGCACCGGGGACGCGGAGTATCTGGCCGTGCTGGACTCTCAGGTTGCCCCCACCGTGGCTGCCTTTCGCCCGGATTTCGTCTTCTATCTGGCGGGGGCGGACGTGCTGGCGGGCGATCAGTTGGGCAAGCTGGCCCTCAGCGTCGGCGGTGTGCGCCAGCGGGACGAACGGGTGCTGAACTGGGCCGCCCGCGCCCGGATTCCCCTGGTGACGGTCATGGCCGGAGGGTACAACCGCGATCCGCAGCACCTGATTGCGGCGCGGCTGGGCACGCTGGAGGCGGCTCTGGGGGCGTTCAGAACTGGGTGAGGGTAGAGCGTCAGGTGGTTGAACTGTCGTTCAGAAGCGTAGTTCCAGTCCCACGCCCCCGCCAAAGCCCGAAGCCGTGCCCGTCCGCACAAAAGCCCGCCACCCGGCTGGCCCCAGCAGCGGCCCGCGCAGGCCACCCTCAGCGTAGACGCCAAAGCGGTTCACGTATTCCGCGCCCGCCGTGGCGAAGGCGTCCACCCGCGTGATCGGCACGTTGATGTCCCGGAGTGTCGCGCCTACCGCGTAACGGTTGGCGTTGGTGTTGCGCCACGCTTTCTCTGCTGCCGCCTCCACCCCCAGCGTCCCCACAATCGGTACCCGGAACACCGAAAGACCTGCGTGCAGGCCGTAGCCCTTCGTGGTGGCGTCCACCCCGGCCCAGGCCGTGGCTGCCGAGGCGCTGCAAGGAAAGGCGAGTGCGGCGGCGATGAGCAGGACACGGGAATTCATGGTGTCAGGGTAGTGGGTGGGAATGAGTGTGAGGAGCGCGCCGTTCTCACGGTGGGCCTGTCTCTGATCGTCTACCCGTTCAGCCGCACGCCTGCCACCGTTGCCAGCATGCGGAAGGTCTGGAACAGGTGATAGGCATTCTCGCTGCTCCAGCCTACCGTCACGGCGTCTACCCTCGTGATGTCGGGAATGCGGGCGCAGGCGTCGGCGCGGGCCTGGTGGTCAAACGCCATCTGGCACGGCGCGGGCCAGCGGGTGGTGTAGGGCTGGGCATTCTTGGCCGCACGCACGGCCTGTTCGGCCCCCTCGCGGATGCGTTTCTGGGCCTCGGCAGGGTGCAGGTGAATGGCGGCATAGGTACTCAGCCCCTCCTTGACCGCCACTGTGACCACCTGTTGGCCCAGTTCGGCGCTGATCTCGGCCATCGCCACGTCGTCGCCGCAGGCAAAAACCACTGGAACGTCGTAATGCCCGGCCAGCAGCGCATTGATGCCGTATTCCCCGGTGTCAATACCGCCGATTCGCACGTTGCGGATAAAGCCGTTCCAGGTGTGTGCCAGTGGGCCAAGCGGACTTCCGGCGCGGGCGTGGTAACCCACGAACAGCAGCGCGCCCACGCCGTCTTCCTGCACGCCCTGCACCATGCTCAGCGGTTTGTCGTTGCCGCTGGTAAAGCGCACCTGCTGGGGCAGCAGCTCGGGGATCAGGTTCCGCATGGTGTCGTGGCTGTCGTTGATCAGCACGTCCGTCGCGCCGCCCATGATCGCGCCCTCGGCGGCAGCGGCGGCCTCACGCGTCATGCGCTCGCGGGCCGCCTGATACTCGGTGCCGTTGACCAGCCCGCCAAATTCCGGTGGGCTGACCTGCACCCACGACGCCACCCCGCACACACCTTCCATATCCACGCTGATGACCACTTTCACAGGTGTCGCCTCATGTGGCGCAGTGTAGAGGGGTTGCGGGGTGTGGGTTGTCGGTTGTGGGAACAGAGGATGCGGTACGCGGCGCACGGGATGCGGAAAAAAAGGGGCCAGCGTTCTTTGATTACGGCGTTGCAGAGCTTTTCTCCCTTTCCGCTCGTGGGTGACTCGCAGATCTACTGAGCAGAGTGCTGGCATAAGGGGGCAGTTCAGCAGCGAACTCGCTTTCGGAAGACCGAAGCCACTCCATCTTCAGCGCTTGATGCTGTACTGGGAGCAAAGCAGGCCATTCAGGCTTTTCCCACCGCCCACAACCGACAGCCCACAACCCCGCCCACCGTGAACCGCGTCCCCGAACCATCAAAAGAGGCATGCTAGCCTCAGCCCTTATGAGCCGCGTTTCCCTGAAATCCGCCCGCGAGATCGAGGCCATGCGCCGCGCGGGGGCGCTGGTCGCCGAAACCTTCCGCGTTCTCGATCCTTTCGTCAAACCCGGCGTCACCCTGGCCGAACTGGACCGTATCGCCGAGGAACATATCCGTAAGGCCGGGGCCATTCCCGCCTACCTGGGCTACGGCCCGCGCAACAATCCTTTTCCGGCCACCATCTGCGCCAGCGTCAACGAGGTGATCTGCCACGGTATCCCCGATGGGCGCGTGCTGCTGGACGGCGACATCATCGGCGTGGACATCGGTGTGCTGATGGGCGGTGTATACGGAGATGCCTGCTTTACCTACACGGTGGGCAACGTCACACCAGAGGTTCAGGCGCTGGTGGATACCACCCGTGAATCTCTGAATGCCGGCCTGGAAGTGGTGCGCCCGAATGCCCGCACGGGCGATATCGGCCACGCCATCCAGACCCTGGCGGAAGGCCGGGGGTACGGCGTGGTGCGCGAGTACACCGGTCACGGCATCGGCAAGCGGCTGCACGAGGAACCCACCATCTACCACCACGGGGCGCGCTACACCGGCCTCAAATTGCAGCCCGGCATGGTCTTTACCATCGAGCCGATGATCAACCTGGGCCGCCCCGAGACCCGTCTGCTGGCCGACGGCTGGACCGTGATCACCGCCGACAAGCAACCCAGCGCCCAGTTTGAACACACGCTGGTGGTGACGGCGAAGGGCCATGAAATCCTGACCCTGTGACCCGGCAACCTCTGAACATCAAACCTCCCAGCCCGCCAAAGTTTCCGCGCGGCGGGTTGCGGACCCTCGCGTCGTCCGATTTAGAGGATGAATCGGTCTATCGGGGCGGCGTGATCGAGGGTCTTTCGCTGGACGCTGGCACGCTGCAAACCGTGTCTTTCGAGGGCGTCGTCTTCCGCGAGGTCAACCTGAGCGGCGTGGCGTGGAACCTCATTCGCCTCAAAGATGTGCGCTTCGAGGGTTGTGACCTGAGCGGCGCGAAATGGACCGAAGCGGCGCTGGAACGCGTGCAGTTCACCGATTGCCGCCTGACGGGCCTGCAACTGCCGGGGGCCGTGCTGCGCCACGTCCGCCTGACCCGCGCCCTGGCTCCGCTGTCTCTGTGGCCGGATGTGGAGGCAAAGCACCTGTGGCTGGAGGACTGCGATCTGACCGAAGCCGTCCTTATGGACGCCAAACTGCCCGGCGCAGTCTTCAGAAATTGCGTGCTGGGCAAGACCGAGTTTCACGGCGCGGAGATGGACGGGGCCGATCTGCGGGCCTCGGCGCTGGCGGGGGTGCGGCTGGGGCTGCGCGAACTGGTGGGTGTGACCCTCGAACCCGTCCAGCTTCTGGATCTGGCGCACCTGCTGGGCGTGCGGGTGGAAGAGTTGCCGGATCAGGTTTAGGTTCGCAGCCTCCGTTCGGGCAGGAGGATGCAGGGATGGAACGGCCCAGCAGCAGTGACGCAGCCGTTCTGTATCAGCCTGTCATCAACTGCCCGGTTCACACTATGAACATGCACCTGACCCTGCTGCCCATTTTGCTGACCTCGCTGCTGCTGGGCGCTGCGCCGCAAGCCATGGCAGGTCCGTCTACAGCAGGATTGTCTATAGCAGCAAAGGTGCCCACCATCCTGAGTTCCATTCCTGCCGAGGAGGGCATCTATGCCCAGGTCACTGCCGCGCAGCAGAACGCGGGCGTCACGGTCTTGCAACTGCGTGGTGTGCCCGGCGGCCAGCAACTTCCGCCGCTGCGCGTAGGCCAGTGGCCTGCAGGCGTTCAGGCCGGGCGTCTTGCCGGTGCCGTGCTGCGTGTCAGCGCCGAGCGGGAGCCGGATGGCGGCAGCATCTCTCTGACCCTCACGCGGGGCGGCAAGGACCGTCCGCTGTTGACCCTGCTTGCGGGTGTGCGTCCTGCCGATCCCCTGGGCCTGGGTCTCTCGTTCAAGAAGGTCACCGCCAGCAGCGTGATCCTCCAGAGTGCCGATCAGCCCGCACAACAGCGCACGGTGCGTCCGGGGGATCGGGTGACCCTGACGTCCCCGCAAGGCAAGGTCTGCGTGCAGGTATACGCCATCATGCCCGTCCGCGCCGATTTCTCAGAACGGGGTGCGCCACCGGTCATCACGGGATACCGCGTCACGCTGGGCCTGCTGACGCCGGACCCGGCCACCGACTGTGCCTGATTTCGACTATGTCTGATACGGCTTCCGATTAGAGGGTGTTGAAAAACCCATAATCCGAGCTGAGCGAAAAGGAGAAAAACGGGTGCTGGGCGTGGAGGGAACGGCACTGTTCCGATTCCTGCACGAAACAAACGGAGTCCGTATGATTCGTCGGCCCGCCACCCCCACAAGCAGCAATTGACCCCCACTTCTCGCGGGGGTCAACAGGTCAGTCTTTAAAAAATTTCAGCGCACCGTCCGCAGGAATTCCAGCAACTCTGCCGAGGGCGCCTGCTCGGTGGCGGTCTGCTGGCGGTCACTCTGGAGGGCGTCGAACAGCGGCACAGCCACCTCGTCGGCGTGATCGTCATGCATCTGTTGCGCTGTCGGGGCCGAGGTGGGCCGGGTGGCGTTCAGGGTTGTGACGCCGTTGTTGTTGCCGCTCCAGTAACGGGTAAAGGAGAGGGTCAGGTTGCCCCAGTCGTCCCAATCGCGGAGCGGGGCGGAGTAGACCGGCTTGGGATTCCCGCTGTTGTCCCTGTCGAACGTGACGTCGAACTTCACCGGCTTGGCGTCGATCACGCCGTCGAAATTCCAATCGACATCAAAGGCCCCGCGCCCCAGCCCGCCGCGCTCGTCCAGTGCATTCTCGTTCAGGACAGCGCTGGAGCCGTCCGAGTAGTCCATCTTGAAGTTGTCCGAGCATGGCCCGCCCGGCAGGTCACAGCGGTTGAATACCCCCAGCTTTTCGCGAGTCACCTTCCCGGCGTTGTAAGCCCACGGCAGCTCTGCGCCCTTCTGGTTAAAAGTCTGCGGCAGCCCGTTGAGCTGGTAGGCGTAATTCATGATGCTGAGGTAATTGGGCTTGTAGTTCGGGCCGTTCTCAAAGCCGCCATGCCGCAGCCCCAGGTTGTGTCCAAGTTCATGCATCAGGGTCGCGGCCTGAAAGTTCACCAGCAGGTTCCGGCGGTTGAGGCTCAGATCATCGAGGGCAAGGCCGTCGAAGCCAAAGTCCCCCAGCGTCACGATCAGGTCGTTGCCGTTGATCTCGGCGTACCCGCTGCTGCCCGCCTTGCCGTCTGCCTGCTGACTGTTGGCGAACAGGACATAGTGAAACAGGTTGCGCCGCAGCGCGCTCTGGTTCTTGGCCTTGATGCTGTAGATTTCAGAGCAGCCGCCAGCGGCCTGTTCCTTCGTGGGTTCGATTGTCGTACACGCCTGAAACGCGACTGCGTTGCCGCCGCCAAGGTTGTATTTGTTCCCGTACAGCGTGCCGGTATCGATATGCACTGCAATGTTGCGGGCGGCAAACACCTTGACCAGTTTGTCCAGCGCCGCCTCAAGGGGCGTGGTGGCCTGGTCCTGGGAGGGCATGTAATCTATTTCCAGGAACAGGTCGCGCACGCCCGCCCTCGCGCCCAGCGCGTAGACGTCCAGCGCCCCATACTTCATGCCCGGCGCTTCGGCCATGTCCGGGATACCGTCCAGATCGAGGTCGGCGGCCAGCGGCGCGATGTTATTGGGTCCGAAGGGCGTCAGCCAGTCGTTCGCCGTCCAGTCGGAGGCGGTGTCGGTATCGGCGAGATTCAGAGCGCGGCTCAGCGCCCTTCCATACCTGTTCTCCCCGATCTGGAGCGGCAGGGCATTGGCCCCCTTCCAGGCCCCTGGGGTCAGCGGCTGGGCGGTGTTGTCGCCGAAGCGCACCATGTCCACCGTCGCGCCCTGGCTGGTCAGTTCCACGAAGCCGCTGTCGAACCAGTTGGGAATCCAGTCGCCATCGTGGACATAAATCTGCTTGGCTTCCTTGGTAATGTTGTCGGCAAATGTGGAGACGCCCTGACCGCCGATCAGGATGTACTCGCCCGGTTCGATCATCAGGTCCGGCAGCGGGTAACTGCGGGGCTTGAGTTCGTCGTCGTAGGGGGCCACCCGCTGGCTGCTGTACGCCCGCACCTGATAGTTCTTCAGGTTGATCGCCTTGTCCGTGCCGTTGTAGACTTCCATCCACGCGGCAGAGTCGCTGAAATAACTGGTGCTGATCTCGCTGATCCGCAGGTCGCTTGTGGCCACGGTGGTGACGGGCGGTTTGGAGGGTTCGGTGACCACCGGGGGCTTCTCAGGTTCCGTAACAACAGGCGAATTCTGCTCACTGCAAGCGGCGAGAAGCAGCGACAACGTCAATGGAAGGGCCAGAATACGGGTATATTTCACGGATTCTCCTGTCTAGAAACCAGACTGTAATTAAGAAAGACGAAAAGACGACGAGTTTCGGCCAAACACAACCACAAATGTACTCCGACGAAGGATCTGCCCCTATTTCGGCTCTCCTGGTCACTGCGTTGCGGCTTGCGGCCTCACTTTACATCAAATGTTCATCTTCACAATAGCTCGGCTAGATTTGACAGAAGTGTGCCTTCCACCCTCTACAGCGGGTTGGAAGACCGGATGTCATATTTATCGAGTCCAGCACCCGTCCGGGCAATCTGGACATCATGGCGTCTATTGGCGAAATCAGTGCTGCCGCAGCCGGGCGGGCGGGGCCATCCAGAACAGCTTAAGTTCGCACACGTACAGCCAAAGCCTCGAAGCGCTCTCCCAGAAAATGCCCCTGCGTCAGCATCCGGTCTGCGGGGGCGTGGTGCTGGGCCAGTGCCCCGGCCACGCCGTCGCTGATCAGTTTCAACTGTTCGCGCAGCAGTTCTTCGGCGTCCTGGCCCCGCTCGTTCAGTCGGGTACGGGCGGTGGGAGTCAGGTTCAGGTAGGCGCGCAGGGTGGCGGGCAGATACTCGTTGCGGGCCTGCCGGATCAGGTAGGCGCTGTGGGGGTCCAGTTCCTCGGCTGGCGTGTCCTGAAGGCGGCACAGCAACGCCAGCGCGTACAGGCGGTGCGGTTCGGGCAGGCGCAGGGCCAGTTCGGCGGCGCTGTCGGGAGCCGGGGGTGAAGTGTCAGGCGTAGTGGTCTCCAGGACATCCAGACGCAGAAGCTCCAGCCGGTGGCGGTGGATCATCTGGCGGCGTAGCAGCGGAAAGGCAAACAGGCTGCCAAAGAAAAATAGGGGAACCAGAACTTCTTCCACGTTTGAAACCTCCTGTCAGTTGGGCTTCACGCTATCCGCTCGCCCTCCGCTGCGGCGTCCGTCCAAAGGCGGAGACTGGCAGGCCAGCGCAGGAGACACCCGCCGGGGGAATTGCCCACTGGACCGCCGTCGCCTAGACTCCGGGTGATTCAGTTCCTGGAGGAACCCCAGCCTTGGAAACCCTGCGCGTCTCTGCCACTTCCCGCCCCAACGCCATCGCCGGAGCCATTGCGGCCCTGCTGCGGTCCCAAGGCAGCGTGGAAATTCAGGCTATCGGCCCCGCCGCCGTCAACCAGACAGTTAAGGCGCTGGCGATTGCGCGCGGTTACCTCGTGAACGACGGTCTGGACCTGTGTGCCCAGCCGGAATTCGTCAAGCTGGACGTGCAGCACGAGGAACGCACCGCGCTGAAATTCAGTGTGCTGGCGCAACCTCTGGCGGTTCCACTGCCCATCTCCGGCGCAAAGTAGGGCCTGCTCCACGTAAATTCAGCGCCTCCCAGCTCTCATGAAACCTGAGTGGGGTACGCTAAGATATAGAGAGCGAAATCTCTGATTGAGGCTCGCTCTCTTTTTCACTTATGACTGGCCGGACCCGTTTCAGGGCCGCGCCCCACTTCCCGGAGGAAGTTCCCTATGTTTCTTGGCCCCTACACCATCCCGATCATCATCGTGTTCGTGGCATCCCTGCTGATTCAGGGTTACCTGAGCCGCACCTACAAAAAGTGGGGACAGGTCCGCAATGCCCGTGGCCTGACCGGCGCGGACGTGGCCCGCATGATGCTGGACGACGGCGGCCTGCATGACGTGAAGATCATCGCCGTTCCCGGCAACCTGACCGATCACTACGATCCTGGCAAGAAGACTGTCAACCTCAGCGAGAGCGTGTTTGGCGTCGCCAGCGTCGGCGCGATGGCGGTGGCCGCCCACGAAGTCGGCCACGCCATGCAGGACAAGGTACGGATGCCCGCGTTGGTGCTGCGCGGCAAGATGGCCGTGCCCCTGAGCCTGGGCATGAATCTGGCCCCGTGGCTGCTCTTGGCGGGCATCTTCCTGAAGCTGTCGGGCCTGCTGTGGCTGGGCGTGATCCTGTTCGGCGCGGCACTGATCTTTCATGTGGTCACGCTGCCCGTGGAATTCGATGCCAGCCGCCGGGCGCTGGTCTACCTGGACAGCCGGGGCCTGAACGGCACGGTAGAAGGCCAGGACGGAGCGAAGAACGTGCTGACCGCCGCCGCCCTGACCTATGTGGCCGGATTCGCGATGGCCCTAGTGCAATTCCTGAACATCCTGGGGATTGCCCGCAGCCGGTAGCACCAACCCACGCACAAATAGAGGCGTCCTCCAAACGGGGCCGCCTCTTTGCTTGGCTTGATTTCTTAGACGTTGAAGCCGAACATCCGCATCTGGCGTTTGCCGTCCTCGGTCATCTTGTCCGGTCCCCACGGCGGCGTCCACACGAATTCCACGTTCACGTTCGTTACGCCGTCCAGGCGGGCCACGGCCATCTCGGCGTCGGCGCGGATCAGGTCCTGCACCGGGCAGCCCACGCTGGTCAGGGTCATGGTGATGTCCACCAGACCGCCTTCCTGCACGTCCACGCCGTAGATCAGGCCCAGGTCCACCACGTTGACGGGGATCTCGGGGTCCTTGACGATCTTCAGGGCCTCACGGACCTGCTCTTCGGTGGGCAGGCCGCCCAAAGGGGCGGGGGTGGCCGTCACGTTCTGTTCGGTCTCGCTCTCCATCAGCTCGCCTCCCCTTCGGTGGGCAGGCCCGCTTCGGCCCAGGCCATCGTGCCGCCGCTCAGGTTGACCACCTTGCTATAGCCGTTCTGCATCAGGTACTCGCCCGCCTGCTTGCTGCGTGCGCCGCTGCGGCAGATCATCACCAGTTCCTTGTCCTTGGGCAGTTCCGAGAAACGGCTTTCCAGCTCACTCAGGGGCAACAGCGCCGCACCCTGGGCGTGAACCTCATCGTATTCGCTCTGCTCGCGCACGTCCACGAGCATTGCGCCGTTCTGTACGCGCTGCTGTCCTTCTTGTGGGGTCACTTCTTCCATAAGGAGCAGCATAACCGAGTCCTCTGGGCGGAATGTGCCCCTCGCCAGAAGCTGTGGCCTATCCTGCGCCTATGCCCCTGCCCGAAGGCGTGACCGTGATCGACCTGCGCCCCCCCGAACTGCGTTTTGCCCAGCCACTGGAAAAGCTGACCGCGTTGCCCGTTCTGGCTGTTTCTTTGCAGCAGATCGAGGACGGCGCGCATGGTCTGACTCCACAGACGGGGTCGCTGCTGGTGATCTGCGAACGGGGCGTGCGCTCCGGGCTGGCGGCGAAGTATCTGCGGTCCGATGGGCTGGACGCCGTTGCCTATCCGGGCGGGGTTCCGGCCCTGCTGCGAGAAGTGGGAAGCGGTTAAGTCCGGCGTCGGCTGACCCTCTACACTGACCCCCATGTCTGCTCCCACTCCCGCCCGGCCTCAAAAACTGCCCCCCGGCTTTATCTCCGCCGATGATGTGTTGCACGAACGCCTGAGTGCCCCGGAGACCCGGCGGCTGGAACTGGAATACGGCAACGCGGAATTGCTGTACGGGCTGGGCATTCTGGGCGTGGCCGGGCCGTTCGCACGCGTGACCCCCTGGGAACTGGAAGATGAGGACGGCGTGCGCCGCATCAACGCCAGCGGGTACGCCGCCACCCCCTTTGGCGAGATGCCCCCGGTGCTGACTGAGTTTCTACATCAATTTCTGGATAAGAACCGCTCAATGGGCCTGCCCCAGCAATCCAGCGCTCCGTGGCGCGCGGCGCTGGAGGCCAATCTGATTCGCCTGCTGGCCCGCGAACTGCCCAGTCACGCCGACTCCCAGGTGTTCTTCTGCTCCAGCGGCACCGAGGCGGTGGAGGGCGCGCTGAAATTTGCCAAGGCGTTTCGCCCCACCTCCAAATTCCAGATCTCGTTCGGCAGTGCCTACCACGGCAAAACCCTGGGCAGCCTGAGCCTGACGCCCAACCCTGAGTATCAGGACATCTTCCGCCCGCTGGTACCGGGTGCATTGACGGTGCCTTACGGTGATCTGGATGCGTTCAAGGCGCTGATCCGGCGTGTGGGGGCCGATAAGATCACCTGCGTGATCGTCGAACCTATTCAGGGCGAGGGTGGCGTCAACATTCCCCCACCCGGCTTTCTGAGTGGCCTGGGCGAATATTGCCGCAAACACGGCATTGTGGTCATTGCCGATGAAATCCAGACTGGGCTGGGGCGCACCGGTCACTGGTTCGAGTCGGCGGCGCAGGGGCTGGACCCCGACATCATCACCCTCGCCAAGCCGCTGGGCGGCGGGATGACGGCGGTGGGCGCGACGATTGCCCGCCACGACATCTACAAGAAAATGCTGGGCGGCCTGAGCAGCAAACGCCACAGCAACACCTTCGGCGGCGGCGCATTGTCGATGGCGGTGGGCCTGAAGTCGCTGGAATACTTGATTGAGAACGATCTGCCCGCCCGCAGCCTGGAACTGGGCCGCGTGGGGCTGGAGCGCTTGCAGGCCACCCAGCTCAAGTATCCCCGTTTGCTGCAAGAGGTGCGCGGTCAGGGTCTGTTGCTGGCGATGCAATTCCAGCCAATGCTGGGCGTGCCGCTCCCCGGCGTGTTGAAGGAACTGGTCTTTGAGGCCACGGCCCTGCTGGCCCTGCGTGAGCTGCACGAATCCGGCGTGATGGCCAACCTGAGCCTGAGCAGCAAGCGCACCGTGCGCCTAACCCCCGCGCTGGACATGCCCCGTGACGTGTTTGACACCATGCTTGACCGGGTGGACAGCTTTGCGAAGCGCCGCCCCATCTCGCGTGATCTGCTTACCGGAACGCCACCTGTCCTGATTGCCAGACTGGCGAAGTTTGCCGCAAGCAAGCCCAAGAAACGCACGCCCAGCGACGGCTGAGACCCTGGGCGTGCCAACACGAATCCAGAACACTTACATCCTGAGCATTCCTTTACGAACGTAGATTTTCTCACGTTCAGACTGTGGCTTGCGCTAATCTTCGGGCATGTGGCCATTCGGAAAAAATACAGCGGACCGTGTGAAAGACGCCTTCAAAGAGCAAGCCATGTTGAAGGATCTGGATTTGCAGGTTCAGGAGAAGGGTGGCAACGTCACCGTGATGGGGATGGTTCCTAACAGCCACTACGAAACAGTGGTCAAGGTGGTGGCCGAGGGCATCAACGGCGTCAAGTCGGTGGACACCAGTGGCCTGATCGCCCAGGAAGTGCCCCAGCAGGCCCAGGCGGAAGCCCCCCAGGATGCAGGCCCCAGCGCCTCTGCCAATACCGTGTCCTCTGGCCCAGCCAGTGTGCAGACCGAAATTGCCCCTACCTCCAGCAGCAAGCCAGCCGCCGCCTCCAGCATGGACGCGGAGATCAAGGAGATGGAGGACCGCAGCAAGATCGCCAAGGCCGTGCATCAGGCCATCCGCAACAACGGCGAGCTGAAGGACGATCCCATCGACGTGCTGCAAAGCGGCAAGAGCGTAATCCTGCGCGGCGTGGTGGACAGTGAACACGAGCAGCGTCTGGCCGAGAAGCTGGCCCGCGAAGTGGCTGGCGTGTCAGGCGTGGACATCAGCGGCCTGCGCGTGGCCGAGGGCGCCAAGGAACTGACCAAGGAAAAGGATCAGGAGACCGGCGATACGGTCTACACCGTGCAGTCCGGCGACACGCTGGGTGCAATTGCCCAGAAGTACTACGGCAACGCCGCCGAGTACAAGAAGATTGCCCACTACAACAACATCAGCAACCCCGATCTGATCAAGGTGGGTGACCAGATCAAGATTCCCGGCTGAGCACCGCTGGGTTAGGAGGCCGCCTCCGAGATGGGGCGGCTTTTCCTTTTCCCATCATTATCACGTCCTGATATCGGACACTGATAGTGAGGATGGAGGCTAGAGCTATGGATGTGAATCTTTTCAAGGGTAATCTCGATCTGATCCTGCTGAGTGTGCTGGAGCGGGAGGGCGGTTACGGGCAGGACATCGCCAAGCGCGTGGATGCGCTGACCGACGGGCAGATCAGGCTGAACGCTGGGAGCCTGTATCCGGCCCTGCACCGCCTGGAACGCGCCGGATTTCTGCAGACCCAGCATGCGCGCGGTGGGCCGCCCGTCAAGACCTACCTGCTGACCGAACTGGGCCGCACTGAATTGTTGCGCCGCCGCGAGGGATACGCTGCTTTTGACCGTGTGCTGCGGAGCCTGTGGTGAAGTCTCCCGGCGCAGTGGAGGCCTATCTGAAGCGTGCCGTCTGCCTGTTGCCGCCCCACATCCGTCAGAACGTGCGGGCTGAACTGCACGCCAACCTCTACCAGACCATGCTGGATGCTCGCACGGGGGGTCTGGTAGAGGCCGATGCCTGGGCAGCTTCACTGTGTCAGCAGGGTTCGGTGTGGTGGCTGGCCCTGAATCTGGCGCGAGTGCATACGCTGGGGCTGGGTTTGCGCGTGTTCCTCGTGGGACTGGCGCTGGGTGGGGCGGCCTACGCGGTTAGGGCAGAAGTCCACACTGTCCCCACGGCGCAGGAGGCCCGGCCATGAGCAGCCGTCTGCTGAGGCTGTGGCGTGACTGGGCCGCCCCTGTCGTCTTCGCGCTGCTGTTCACGCAGTTTGGCGCGAGTTCGGTGGGCGTGGACGGGTCCAGCATGATGCCCGCGCTGCGTCACGGCGAACGCCTGCTGCTGCCCACTGCCGAGGGCTGGGCGCACCGACTGGGGCTGGGCGAATATCACCGGGGCGACATCGTCGTGTTCAAGCCGCCGCCCGAGGCGAAGTACGAGTGGCGTGGCGATTACCGGGGAATGCCGCTGCTCTGGCGCTACCGCCCGTATCTGGTCAAGCGTGTGGTGGGCGTGCCGGGCGACACGGTCAGCATTCGCGCCGGGCAGGTCAGCGTGAACGGCCAGCCGCTGCCAGAGGCGGAAACGCATGAGTACTGGAATACCTTTTGCCCCGACACCAGTAGCTCTCTCGCCAACAGCGTCGCGGCTTCGCCCACAAGCATGGACGTGTCCAGCGTGAGGGTGCCTCCCCACCATTACTTTGTGATGGGCGACAACCGCAGCCCCGGCGGAAGTCTGGACAGCCGCGCTTTTGGCCCTGTGCGTGGGCAGGACATCTCGGCCCGTGCGATGGCCAGCGTGTGGCCGCTGGTCCGTAAGGTGATGGCCACTCCGCCCTGCGACGGCGGTCCGCAACCTGAACAGCGCGTGAAGTTTAGTGGGCAGGAGGAATGGAATCCGCGCCTGCTGTTGCCCTGAAGCCCCCGGCAACCTGTGTTTATTCCCGCTACCGACGGCACGCCGCTATGGTCCTCACCCTCCTTCCCCCTTTCGGCGGACGCCTTCCTGACACCGCCTGCCGTACCTTCGTCGCATGATAGTGCGGATGAGGCCAGAACAGATTCAGGACAGGCGGCGCGGGGGCGTGCTGTCCGATCTGCTGGACCCGCACACCTACCGCGCGGCGCTGTACATCCTGCTGGCGCTGCCAATGGGCGCGTTCACGGCGGGCCTGATCACGGGGGGTGTGGTGGGCGGCCTGCTGACCCTGGCCTTTCTGGTGGGCGCGGCTTTTTTGCTGGGTTCGCTGTGGCTGGTGGGCGGCCTGGGTGACGTGCAGCGGGCGCTGGCGGGGGTGCTAGGTGTAACCTTCGCGCCGCCGCCCCTGCTGCCCCCACACCGGGGCACGCTGGCGTGGCTGCGTGGCACGCTGGCGGACCCGATGACGTACCGGACGCTGCTGTTCCATGTGGTGCAGTTGCCGCTGGCCGTGATCTGCTGGGCGGTGCTGGCCGTGTTGCTGACGCTGACGCTACTGGGGCTGCTGTCGCCGCTGTGGCCGCTGTATCCGCAAACGTTCCCGGTGGTCTGGGGCGAGCAGACGCTGCTGCCCAGTCCGCTGGCTGTCGCCGGGTTGGTGGCGCTGGGGCTGGGCGGCCTGCTGATCTCGGCAGGGGTGCTGAACCTGATGGGCCGGATGTGGACCCGGCTGGCGGTGGCCTTGCTGTCGCGTGATCCCGGCTATGAGGCCGCCCGCCGCGAGGTGGTGGCCCTGCGACGCGCGGCAGGCCGAGTGGCCCTGGGCGACGATCTGGAGGCCACCCTGACCGATCTGACCGAACAGGCGCGGGCCGCCAGCACGGCGCTCTCGGTGGCCCTGACCGCGCCGGATGGCACGTTGCGTGCGCTGAGTGGCCCGCAGGGGCCGGGGCTATCTGGCCCGCTGGACCGCTCGCCGTCCCAGGGTGAGGCGGACGTGCGCCTGGTTCAGGGCGGCGGTGCGCTGGCCACCCTGCCCGTCACGCTGTCTGCCTCGGCGGGTGCCCTGGAGGGAGGAACCTTGCGCGCCCTGTACCCGGCAGGCGTGCGCCCCGGCGCGGATGAATTGGCCTTCCTCCTCAGCATCGCTGACCACGCCGGGACCGCGCAGCACGCCGCGCAACTGATCGAACGGGCCGGGGCGCGGGCCGGGGAGCAGGAACGTGCCCGGCTGGCCCGCGAGCTGCACGACAGCGTGGCCCAGGCGCTGTACGGCATTTCGCTGGGCGCGAAGACCGCCCGCGCCACGCTGGACCGCGATCCAGAACGCACCCGCGCCAGCCTGGACTACACCATCCGGCTGGCCGACGGCGGCGTCTCGGAGATGAAGGCCCTGCTGTTCAGCCTGCGCCCGGACGCGCTGGAGGAAGGCGGGCTGGTGGCCGCGCTGTCGCAGCACGCCCACGCGCTGGAGGCCCGCCACGGCCTGACGGTTCACGCCCGCCTGGACCACGAGCCGTCGCTGACTCCCGACGCCCAGGCCGCCGCCTACCGCGTGGCCCAGGAGGCGCTGCACAACGTCGTCAAACATGCCCGCGCGCAGAACGTCTGGCTGGCTGTGTCTCAGGACGGCCCAGCCGTGACCGTCAGCATCCGCGACGATGGGCGCGGCTTTGATCCCACGGCTGCCGGGCGCGGCACGCTGGGCCAGCGCAGCATGCGCGAGCGGGCGGCAGGGGCGGGCGGTACGCTGGAAGTCAGGAGTGCGGCGGGCGAGGGAACCGCCGTCACGCTGCGCCTTCCCGCCGCTCAACCGGTTCTCTCCAAACCCGCAGAGGTGGGGGCATGACCGTCAGCCCCGGCACCCGGCCCCTGCCCCCGGTGCTGTCGCGCATGGCGCTGGGTCTGCTGATCGCCGGGGCGGGGGCGCTGCTGACGTGGCTGGGCATAACCGTTAAACCCACGCCGGGCATGGGGGCCGAGACCACTCCGGTCAGCGTGGCACTGGACGGGCCGTTACAGGGTGATCTGGCGCGCACAGCCACCCTGAAGATCGACGGGGACCGCACCAACCTCAACCTGGGACCGCTGCCTGCCGGGAGCGCGCTGGTGGTGGGCGGACAGGTGACCCACCGCGCCCGCAATCCGGTGCAACTCCGGGCCAGCCGGGAAGGGGGGCAACTGGACTTCGGGCTGACCCTGCGGGTGCAGTCGCTGGACCGCCCCGGCGTCACCGTCGCCTCTCCCGAACCTGTGCAGCACGTCATCGACCTGAAGGCCAGCCGCAGCATTCCGCTGACCCTGAGTACCCGCACCCTCAGCGGGGATCAGGCCCTGAACCTCTCATTCCTGCGTCTGCGGGCGCTGAATGTCCGTAGCGTCAGCGGCGATCAGGTGGTCACGCTTCCGGCGCAGGCGGGCGGGCCGTTCGCGCTGGTCAGCACTTCTGGCGATATTGCCGTCACGGCTCCCGGCGGCACAGTTCCCGGCGTCGCGGCCCCCGAGGCGGTGCGTGTCAACACGGTCAGCGGCGATCTGAGGCTGAATCTGTCCGGGGTCAGAACGGGCACGCTGGGAGCTGGGACGGGCAGCGGCGGCGTGAAACTGACGCTGCCTGCTGCCTTCTCACGCGGCACGGTCACCACGGCCAGTGGTGATGTGGCGGTCACGGCCCTGGCGGGTACGCGCGGGAACCTGGACATCCGCACCCAGAGCGGCGATGTGGTGTTGCGCGCCGCCCCTGGCCTCAAACTGCGCGTGCGCTTCACGGACCGCGAAACACTCAGTCTGCCCGCCAGCATGCCGCCTGCCAGCGCCCCCGATCTGGACGTGTTTATCGACGCACCAGGGAACAACTTCAGCCTCGAACCCCTGCCCTGACCCCTCGTCCCAAAGGAGAATCATCATGTCCACCCCAACCAACTCCAACCCAGCCGTCCGCGTCCTGCTCGTCGATGACCACGCCGTCGTGCGCCAGGGCCTGCGCCTGTTTCTGGGCCTGGACCCCGACATCGAAGTCGTGGGCGAGGCAGGCAATGGCGAGGAAGCCCTGGCCGAGGCGCAGCGCCTGAAACCCGACGTGGTGGTCATGGACCTGATGATGCCCGTGATGGACGGTATTACGGCCACAAAGGCTCTGCGCCGCGCCCTGCCCGATACCGAGGTCATTGCCCTGACCAGCACGCTGGAAGAACACAAGGTCAACGGCGCAATCGAGGCCGGGGCGATTTCCTACATGCTCAAGGACGCTTCCAGTGACACGCTGGCCGACGCCATTCACGCCGCCGCACGCGGAGAGGTCCGGCTGCACCCGGAAGCCGCCCGCCGACTGGTCCGCGACTTCCGCAGCGCCGAGATGCGCGAGACCCTGACCCCCAAGGAAACCATCGTGCTGCAATTGATCGCGCGCGGCCACAGCAACCGCGACATCGCCGCCGATCAGGGGGTCAGCGAGGCCACCGTCAAAACGCATGTCTCCCGCCTGCTGAGCAAGCTGGAGCTGGAAAGCCGGACGCAGGCGGCACTGTACGCGCTCAAGCATGGAATTGCCAGTCTGGATGGGTGACCTGGTTCCGCGTAGATCAGGACGCTTTGGAAAATTGGGGAGGGCGTCTGGTGCCCTCCCTGAGCATTTACTCCAGCGTCACCAGATAGTCATACAGATCCGGCCCGCCAGCGTGCGCTTCCACTTCCGCCCCATCAAACTGCTTGCCGATGCGTTCAGCCAGCGCGTCCAGATCAGCCTGCGATTTCTGCGGGCCACCGAATACGGTGATGATCTCCTGCCCGGCGTAGGCGTCGCCCAGCATCTTCAGCACGCTGTCTTCAGGACTGCCCCCAGCCTGAACCAGCTCATCGTCCTGCAACCCGATCACGTCGCCCTCGGCAATGTCCAGCGTCTCGCCCTTTTTGGTGGTGATGTTGGTGGTGCGGCTGGCGCGGGTGACTTCAAAGGTGGTCACGGCCTGGGACGCTTCGGTCATGGCTTCCTTCAGCTCGTCGGCGGGAATGTCGGGCTGGAAGGCGAGGGCCGCGCCCATGCCCTGCCCCAGCGTGCGGGTGGGGATCACCACGGCGCGGCCTTCCATCAGTTCCATCGCCTTCTCGGCGGCCATCAGCACGTTCTTGTTGTTGGGCAGCACGATCACGCGCTCGGCGCTGACGCTGCGGACGGCGTCCACGATGTCCTGCACGCTGGGATTGGCGGTCTGCCCGCCAGACACGATGCGAGCGCCCAGACTGCGGAACAGCTTAACCAGCCCGTAGCCGTTCGCCACCGCCACCAGCCCGGAAGGCGGCAGCTCCTCCTCGGCGCGGGCGGTGGCTCCGGCCATACCCAGAATCTCGGTGTGCTGCTCGGACATGTCTTCCACTTTGGTCTTCAGCATCTTGCCGTAGCGCCCCACCGTTGCCAGCAGTCCATCTGGCTCGTTGGTGTGGATGTGGCCCTTGACATAGCCCTCCGCGCCCACCACCAGCAGGCTGTCGCCGAAGGGGCTGACCAGCTCGCGGATGTCCTCGATGGATTTGGTGGACTCGGACATCAGGAACTCGGTACAGAAGCCGAATTCCTCGTTCTCGAAACTCTGGGCGGCGTACTGGGTAATTTCGGGCGCTTCGGGCAACTCGTCGCCGCGCAACTCGGCCAGCATGCCCTGCACGATGTACAGGTAGCCCTGACCGCCGCTGTCGATGACCCCGGCCTGCTTCAGCGCAGGGAGCATCTCGGGCGTCTGGTCCAGCAGTTCCTGACCCTTGAACAGCGCATTTTCCAGCACCATGTCCACGCTGTCGCCCTTCGCGCCCTCCGCAATGCCACGCGCCACGGTCAGGATCGTGCCTTCCACGGGCTTCATCACCGCGCCGTAGCCGCTTTTCTGGGCGGCGTCGAAGGCGCGGATCAGCGTGGGGGCGTCCACCTCCTGCTTATCCTTGATCACTTCTGCAAAGCCCTTGAGCAGTTGCGAGAGGATCACGCCGCTGTTGCCGCGTGCGCCCAGCAGCGCGCCGTAGCTGATGGCGCGGGCCACCCCGGCCATGCTGCTCACGTCGGCGGTGTCCAGCTCACGGCGCACCGATTGCATGGTCAGGTGCATGTTGGTACCGGTGTCGCCGTCCGGCACGGGATAGACGTTCAGGGCGTTGACTTCCTCGCGGTACACGCCCAGCCAGTCGGTGGCGTAGCGCAGCATGCGGGCCAGATCAGCAGGCTTCAGGGTCTGGATGTGCTGGTTGGAGGTGGAATCAGGCACGCTGAACCCCCACCGCATGCACGCGGGTGGCGCTCAACTCGATTCCGGCCAGATTCTTGACGACGTGTTCCACGCGCTCGACGATATTGCGGGCCACCGTGGGAATGCTGACGCCGTAGGCCGCCACGATGTACAGGTCTGCGGTGTAGGCGTCGCTGCCCTTTTCCCTGCCGATCACCACGCCGTCGCTGACATTGGCCCGCCCCAGCACGCGGCTGATGCCCTCCTTAAGATTGGCGGGGGCCATGCCCACCACGCCGGGAATCTCGTGGGCCGTCAGCCCGATCAGGGAGGCCAGCGCCGCCTCGGAAATGTTTATAGAGCCAGTCACAGTGTCGGTCAGTATACGGGGAGGCGAGATGACGGGGAGAACCGCTTGCTTCTTGCTCTGCGGGCCAGAGAAGGCCAGATACAAGGGCGGTCAGACCTTCTCGGCCTGACCGCCCTGTCCTGAAGAATTTTAGTCGCTGGCGGTGGGGCTGCCCTCCGCCTTGTTTTTCCTGATGACGTTCGTGGCCCCCAGCATGGGAATCACTGGAATGAACAGCACCACCAGGAAGCCCGCCACGATGAACCACAGACTGGTGCCGAACATGCGGGTCATGCTGGCGGTGAAGCCGTTCTTGAGGCCGGTGGTCACCTGTTCGCCCAACGTGGTGGCCTGCTCGTCCAGCCTGCTCCTGAGTTCGGTCAGCACGGTCTGGCGGGTCTGCTGCACGGCGGCGGCTTCCTGCGCCAGGATGCCCTGCTGAACCTGCGTGGCGGTGGCCTGCGCGGCCTGCGGAGTGTTCAGTGCCTGAGTGGGCAGGTAGCGGAGCTGCGTCTTGAGGTCAGCGGGCAACTCGCTCTTGAGCAGTGCCTGACGGCCCGGCTCCCCGGTCTTCAGCAGGGCAGCCACATTGCTGGCCTGGGCTTCCAGGGTCTGGCGAACCTGGGCCTGAAGGCCGCCTTTCTCCAGAATCGCCTTCAATTCATCCGGGACCTGCGGGTTGCTGATCAGCGCCTGTGCCGCCGCCGTATCCCCGTTCAGGGCACGTTCAAGCTGAACGTACTGCGCGTCGTAGGCTTTCTTGATCTGCGCGGCGGGGCCGTCCGCACCGCCGCTGGAACGCAATGCGCCGATGTCGAAGTTCTGGGTGTCGATCTGTGCGCCGGGTACGTCGGGCAGGGCGCGTGGCAACTCGGTGTGCAGGTTGTTCAGCAGCAGCGTGCCGAAGATGGCGGCCCCGATGGTGGAGCCGATCTGCCGGAAGAACTGGCTGCTGGAGGTGGCGATGCCCAGTTGATCCTTGGACACTCCGTTCTGAATCGCCAGGGTAAACAGGCTCTGCGACGGCCCCAGCCCCAGCCCCACGATGAACATGCGCCAGCCCAGATCCAGCAGGGTGGTCTGCGCGGTGATCTGCGTCAGCAAGAAGATGCCAGCGATCAGCACGACGCTGCCGCCGATCATCCAGGGCTTGTACTGGCCGCTGCGGGCCACGAGCTGGCCGGCCACGATGCTCGACAGGATCAGGCCGCCCATCAACGGCAGAATGGAAAAACCGCTCTTGGTGGGAGAGACGCCCAGCACCGTCTGCATGAACAGTGGCAGGAACAGAATGACGCCCAGGAAGGCCATGCCCATGATGAACGACGCCAGATTGCCCAGGCTGAACATCTTATTTTTAAACAGACTCAGTGGAATGATCGCGTCAGGAGTGCGCGACTCCACAGCAATAAAGGCGATCAGACTTACGATGCTGAGCGCGAACAGGCCCAGGATGCGGGTGCTGCCCCACGGGTAGGTGGTGCCGCCCCAGGTCAGCGCCAGCAGCAGCGGAATGGTGGTCAGCAGGATCAGCGCCGCGCCCCAGTAGTCGATGCGTCCGCCGATGCGGTGCGTCAGCCGGGGCATCTTGACGATGATCAGAAACAGCGCCAGGATGCCCAGCGGCAGATTGACGTAAAAGACCCAGCGCCAGCTCAGGTTGTCGGTCAGAAAGCCGCCCACGGCGGGGCCGATCACGCTGGCGAGGCCGAAGATCGCGCCGAACAGGCCCCCGAATTTGGCACGCTCAGCAGGCTCGAACATGTCGGCCAGAATGGTGAAGGCAATCGTGAACAGCGCCGCGCCGCCCAGCCCGGCCACCGCGCGGAAGGCGATCAACTGGTTCATGCCGCCGCCCAGGAAGTTGCCCAGGAACGGCTCGCCCGCCAATCCCGACAGCGCCGAGCCGAACAGGAACAGCACGATGCCGAACACCAGAATCGGTTTGCGCCCGTACAGGTCAGAGAGTTTGCCGTAAATCGGCACCATCACCGTGCTGGCCAGCAGGTAGGCGGTGGTGACCCAGGTGTAGAGGTTGAAGCCCTTGAGGTCTTCGATGATGCGCGGCATGGCAGTGCTGACGATGGTCTGGCTCAGTGCCGCCAGCAAAAAGACCACCAGCAGGCCGATCAGCGTGATCTGCCGCTCCTGTTTGGTGAATTGCTGAGTAGATGGTTGAAGGGTGGCCTGGGTCATGCGTTCTCCTGGGAGGGTTGAGGGGATGGTGGGGCGTCGAGTTGTTCGAGCAGGGCGGTCAGGCCTTCCAACTGCTCTGGATCAATGTCGGTCAGCCGTTCGGCGGCCAGATCGAGAAAGGACTGGATTACCGTCGCCGTCAACTGTTCGCCTGCTGGCGTCAGGGTCAGGTGAATGCGGCGCGAGTCCACTGCGTCGATCTGGCGCTCGATCAGGTCCTGTTTGCATAACTGGTCCAGGTAGCGGCTGAGCAGCGTGGGCGGCATGTGCAGGGCGGCGGCCAGCGCTTTGGGGTAGCTGTGACCGCTGCGAATGCCCTGCAAGACGTTGAAGCGCGGCGAATCCAGATCGCCCTGCGCCACCAGCAGCGCGTCCAGTTCCTGTCGGAACGAGCGCCCAAAACGCCACAGCGCGCCCATGAAACGGCCCACCTGCTCTGTACTCAGGGCAGATGGTGGGGGAGAGACAGGAGGAGAGGATATCTCTGTATTCTAGGTAAACAGTTCTCTTGAGTCAACTATTCAGTTTGAGGAATGAATGCGAGATGAAGCTCTGCCTTTACCTCTGCCCGAGGGCCACAGTAAGCGGCAACAACACGAAAAAGAGGCGGGGCAAACTTGCTCCCCGCCCCGCTGATTTCGATGCCTGCTAATGCTTCAGCGTCCGGCCCGTTCCACGCGCGACACCACGCGCTCCTGCCCCAACGCTTCCAGCATCTGCGGCAGATCGGGGCTTTCCAGCGTTCCGGCGACAGCGGCGCGCACCGGGGGCATCACTTTGCCCAGTTTCAGTCCCTTTTCCTCGGCGAAGGCGTGGAACATGGCGCTGATGCTCTCCGCATCGAAACTCGGCAGGTTCTTGAGGCGGCCAGCCAGCTCCGGCAGCAGCTCCCGCGCGTTGTCGATGGCTTTCTGGGCCTTCTCGTTCACCGGGTAGTCCTCGGACCAGTAGTAGCCCGTTTTATCCAGAAAGTCGCTGAACACTTCGATACGCGGAATCAGCAGCCGGGTCACGGCGCGGAAGTAGTCGTCCAGCGGCAGCTCGGATTTGTGGGCCAGCAGGTAGTCGTGCAACCTCTTGGTCACCTCCTCCTCCCCTAGTACCTCGCGCAGATACTTGCCGTTGTACCAGCGCAGCTTGTCCTGATCGAAAACCGGGCCGCCCAGCGTCACGTCCTCCAGCCGGAAAGTGCGCTGAAACTCGTCCAGATCAAAGATTTCGGTGCCGTCCGGGTGGGTCCAGCCCATCGTCGCCAGGAAATTCAGCATGGCTTCGGGCAGATAGCCCTGATCCATGTACCACTCGACGCTGGTGGGGTTCTTGCGCTTGCTGATCTTGGATTTGTCGGCGTTTCGCAGCAGCGGCATGTGGGCGAATCTGGGGGCGTCCCAGCCGAAAGCGCGGTACAGCAGGACGTGAATGGGGGTGCTGGTGATCCATTCCTCGGCGCGCACCACGTCGGTGACGCCCATCAGGTGATCGTCCACCACGTTCGCCAGATGGTAGGTGGGGTAGCCGTCGGCCTTGAGCAGCACCTTGTCGTCGATCTCGGCGTTCTGGAAGTGGATTGGATCGCGCAGCAGATCGTTGACCACGGTTTCACCGTCGTGCGGCACCTTCAGGCGCACCACCGCCGCGTCGCCCGCTGCCACCCGCCGCGCGGCCTGTTCGGGGTTCAGATCGCGGCTGGGAACGGCGATCACCGTGCCGCTGGCCTGCGCCTTCTCGCGCAGTTCGGTCAGTTCGTCGGGCGTCTCGAAGGCGTAATAGGCGTGGCCGCCCTCCACCAGTTGCCGGGCATGCTGGCCGTACAGCTCGGTGCGCTCGGACTGGCGGTAAGGGCCGTTGGGGCCGTCCTGAAGCGGGGATTCGTCGGGGGTCAGCCCCAGCCACTGCATCATCTGAAAGATGCGCTTCTCGCTGTCGGCCACGTAACGGTTCTGGTCCGTGTCCTCGATCCGCAGGATGAATTTCCCGCCGCTCTGCCGCGCCAGAACAGAGTTGAACAGGCCGATATAGGCGGTGCCCACATGCGGGTCCCCGGTGGGACTGGGGGCGACGCGGGTCACGGTGGGCTGCGTGTTGGGCTGGAGGGAAGACATGGGCCACAGGATACGGGGCATGGGGCAGGCGTCCGCCCCTGTGCGTCCCTCAAGTGTGTTTATGATGCTCTATGAGACTGTTGCTGCCCGTGCTGACTGCTGGCCTGAGCGTTTGCGTCCTGGCCTCCTGCAACGCCTTCTCGCCCATTCCCAACGACGCGGATATTGACGTGAACGGCAGTTACACCGGGCGGCTGGTGGGGCAGAACAACGACAGCGCCGTTCTGGACATCATCATCGTGGAAAAGGACTTGGCGGTCACCGGCACGGTCAAGAGCCGTGCGACGGGCGACAGCTACACCCTGACTGGCACCCGCAGTGTGTATAAGGCCAGCCCGGTCACGCTCAACGCCACCTCCAATCTGGGGGGCGGCAGCGCCTGCCCCGGCGGGTTCACGGAGCGCTACGGCGTGCAGGTCACGTTTTACAACGTCAGCAAGTACAGCGGCGCGGGCGGCACCGGTTTCGTGAACCATGACATCTGCAAGTCCGGGCAGTGGGAGCGCACCGAACTGAACAGCGGGCAACTGGAACTGGCGCGCAAGTAGGACGGGGTCAGGTACGGCGGCAGATGCTGACCCCGCCCGCTATCCTGCCCCCATGCTCAGCGAGACAGGCACGCAGTTTTTCGGCTATTACCCCGGCACGGTGGCGCTGGTCACTGCCGAACACACCACTTCCGAACATGGCCGGGTCCGCAACGTGATGGCGGCGGGCTGGCACACCGCCCTGAGCGCCCAGCCCCCGATGTACGGCGTGCTGATCGGCAGGGAGCGGGCCACGCATGGGCTGGTGGCGGGGAGCGGCACGTTCGGGATCAACTTTCTACCCGCCTCGCACTCAAAACCGATTCAGGGGACGGGTGTGCTGTCGCTGCACGACCTACCCCAAAAGGACAAGCTGGCCCGCCTGGGCCTGCAAACCCTGCCAGACGCGCCGCTGGCCCTGGCCGACGCTTACCTGTACTACCGCTGCCGGGTGGTTCAGACCGTGCCCACCGGGGACCATGACCTGTTCGTGGGCGAGGTGCTGGAGGTTCGCCACGATCCTGCCTTCTACGATGACCGGCGGCTGTTCACGGGCGAGGCGGCGGTGTACCTGGGTCGCAGTTCGTATGTAAAAACCACGCAGGGACGCGAGGTCTACCCGCCCGAAAGTTTCGATTGAAGAGAGATTGAAGAGAGAACGCCCAGTGGCGTGGGGGCTGTTTCTCATTTGGCCCTTTTCAAGCCCACAATCCACGTTGCATAGTTAAGAAGACTGCAAAGTCGGGTGAACCGGGCCGAGCGCCTGACGCCGCCGGGGGAGCTTTTGACTGACGCACTGCATGGATTTCTGACCATTCTCGATCTGCTGGGCCTGCTGATGCTGGGCCTGTACTTTCTACAAATGCTGCTGTCGGCCACGCTGCCCCGGCCCCGGCGGCTGTATCCGGCAGACGAGGCATTGCGTTTTACCTTCGTGGTCCCCGCGCTGAACGAGGACGCGGTGATCGAGGCCACCGTCCGCAACCTGCGAGAAACGGCCCCCGACGCCCGCGTGGCCGTGATCGACGACGGCAGTGATGACCGCACGGCGGAACTGGTGGAACGGCTGGCGCGGAATGATGCGGGCGTGATCCTGCTGCGCCGCACCGCGCCGGAAGCCCGCCAGGGTAAGGGCAAGGCCATGAACTGGGCGGTGTTGATCCTGCTGCGTGACCTGCGCTCAGCGGGCGCGGACCTGCAAAAACAGGTTTTCGTGGTGGTGGACGCCGACGGGCGAGTGACCCCTGGCCTGCTGCCCGAGGCGCGGCGCGTGCTGGCCCACGCGGACGTGGTGGCCGCGCAGGCCCGCGTGCGAATCCGGCAGTCTCCCGGCAAACTGGGGCTGAAAAACGTGGTGGGCCGCATGCTGGAGCAGCAGCAGGACCTGGAATTCTTCATCACCCGCCACATTCAACTGATGCGTTCGTGGTGGCACAGCGCCGCCCTGTGCGGCAACGGGCAATTTATGCGCGCCAGCTATGTGGCCTCCATGTTCGACGCCGGGCAGACGCCCTGGCCTGACGTGCTGCTCGAAGATTTTGGCAGCGCGGTAGAGGCCCGGCTGGTCAACCCACGCCACCGACTGGTCTTTTTAGAGGAAGCGGTCACTCAGCAGGGCCTGCCCGATCTGCGCCGTTTCTCGCGCCAGCGCGCCCGCTGGACCCAGGGCACCATGCAGTGTCTGCCGTATCTGGCGCAGTTATGGCGCAAGCCCGTGCCCGTGCTGGCCCGCCTGGACCTGAGTTACTTCATTCTGGGGCCGTGGCTCAGCGGCATCATCGTGCTGTCGTTCCTGACCCAGCCGCTGCGCTGGGCGATGGGCACGCAGGGGCTGGTGCTGGACGCGAAAGTCAGCCTGATCATCACTGTCATCAACCTGATCATTCAGTTGCAGTGGGTGGCCCGTTACAGGCGCGAGAACCGTCTGTCGCTGGGCCGCACCGCCTTCACCCTCGCCAGCCTGCCCGTCTACGGGTTTGCCCTGTTCCTGAGCCTGCCGATGGCCTATCGCCACTACTTCATGGGCCGCGTGACCTGGGACAAGAGCCTGCGTCACGCCGAGCCGGGCCACACCGAACCAGGGGAGGGACAGCCGGGCGAACTGCTGACCGTGGGCCGGGGCAGCGATTAGAGGTTGGAGGAGATGAAAGGCCCTCTTCCTTCTGGAGAGGGCTTTTTTCGGTCAGGAGAAAGGGCGAGGGTGGGGAACCCGGCTCCTATTCCACCGCCTCGCCGCGCTGCAATTTCACCGCGCGCACCAGATTCTGATACATCAGGGCGCTGGTTAGCGGGCCGACGCCACCGGGCACGGGCGTCTGCGCCCGCACGGGGAGATTCGGTACAGCGTCCCCCACCATCTCGCCCCCGTCCTGCACGTTGATTCCGGCGTCGATCACGACATGATGGGATTGGACGTGTTCAGGCTTCAAAAGTCCGGCTCTGCCCACGGCCACCACCACGGCGTCCAGTGGGGCCAGCACTCCGGCCAGTTCGCGGGTGTATTCGTTGCACAGCGTCACAGTCACGCCCCGGTTGCCCAGCATAAAGGTCAGCGGGCGGCCCACCGTGCGCCCCGGCCCGATCACGGCCACCCGCAGGCCGCGCAGGTCGTCGCCCAGCACGCGCCGCAGCAGAAAGCGCACGCTGCGCGGCGTGGGCGGCAGCAACGCCTCAGATTCCCGCCCCGCCGCGATCAGGGCGAGGTTGGCGGGGGTCAGCCCCTCCACATCCTTGCGCGGCGCGATGTGCAGCAGGGCGGCATCCGCATCCAGCCCGGCGGCCAGCGGCAGCTCCAGCACGACGCCGTGAACATTTTCATCTGCCGAGAGTTCGCGTAACGCCCCTTCCAGCTCCTGCTGAGACGCCCCGGCTCCCAGTTCCCGCACGCTGAAGTCCACGCCCAGCCGCCCGGCCCGCCGCGCCTTGCTGTCCACATAGACTCGCGAAGCCTCATCGTCGGAAGCGAGGACGCTGACCATGTGCGGGCGGAAGTTCCAGTCAGACAGGGCTTCCTTAACGCCCTGGATCACCTCATCGGCCAGTGGCTTGCCAAGGAGAGAACGGGGAGATGTGCTTTTTTCACCGTCAACCATCAACCATCAACCTTCTTCATCAGTGCCGGAAGTGCCGCGAACCTGTGAAGACCATGCTCAGGCCCAATTCGTTGGCGGCGGCGATCACCTCGGGGTCACGTTTTGCGCCCCCCGGTTGCAGAATGGCGGTGACTCCAGCGCCCGCCGCCAGCCGGACCACATCGTCGAAGGGAAAGAACGCCTCGGAGGCCAGGGACGCACCGTGCGCCCGCTCGCCCGCGTTCGACACGGCGCGTTCGGCAGCCCAGATGCGGCTCACTGCCCCCGCGCCCAGGCCCACGCTGACGCCGCCGCGCGCCAGCACCACCGCGTTGCTGCGGGCGTGCTTGACCACCGCCCAGGCGAAACGCAAGTCGTTCCATTCCTCGTCGCGGGGCTGCCGCGTGGTGACCACTTCGGGGCACAGGTCATCCCACGGGCGGGTGTCGCGCTCCTGCACGGCAAATCCGCCGGACAGCGGGCGCAGGTCCAGCACGCTGACCGCTTCGGCTTTCCCGGCGATCAGCACGCGCAGATCGGGCTTTTTGGCGGCGAACCACTCCACGGCTTCCGGGGTCACGTCGGGGGCGATCAGCACTTCCAGAAAGGTGCCGCGCATGGCCTGGGCCGCGTTCAGATCGACAGTGCCGTTGACCGCCACCACGCCTCCAAAGACGCTGAGGGTGTCGGCGTCCCGCGCCAGTTCCCAGGCGGCGCGCACGTCGTTGGCCCGCGCCACGCCGCAGGGGTTGCCGTGCTTGACGGCCACGCAGACCATGCCCCCCTCTTGTGACAGCACTGCCTGCTGCCCAAGCTCCGTACACAGCGCCCAGGCGGCGTCCGCATCGGCGTAGTTGTTGAAACTCATGGGTTTTCCAGCCACCACGCGGGCGTCCATCACCGGGCCGTGTGCGCCGCCCCAGCGGTAGATCGCGCCGGGCTGATGGGGATTCTCGCCGTAACGGACCTCGGCCACTTTGGACAGATTCAGCGTCAATTCTGACGGCAGTTTGGTGGGCAGCGTGTCCGAATCGCCCTCCAGATAGGCGGTGATGGCGGCGTCGTATTCGCTGGTGTGGCGGTACGCCTTGGCGGCCAGGCGGCGGCGTTCGGTCCCGCTGACCTCGTCCTGAAGGGCCAGCTCGTAATCCGCCGGGTCCACCAGCACCAGCACGCCCGCGTGGTTCTTGGCCGCCGAGCGGATCATGGCTGGGCCGCCGATGTCGATGTTCTCGATCACCTCGGCAAAGGGTGCGCCGCGCGCCACCGTTTCGCGGAAGGGGTACAGGTTGACGCACACCAGATCGATGGTGCCAAAGCCCTGGGCCGCCAGTTCGGACAGATGCCCGTCCTCGCGCCGGGCCAGGATGCCGCCGTGGATGGCCGGGTGCAGGGTCTTGACCCGTCCGTCCAGCATCTCGGGAAAGCCGGTCACGTCGCTGACTGCCGTGACTGGCACGCCTGCCTCCTGCAAGGCCGCAAAGGTGCCCCCCGTACTCAGGAGCGTCCAGCCGCGCTCTGCCAACGCCCGCCCAAATTCCACCACGCCCGTCTTGTCGCTGACCGAAATGAGTGCCTGTCTGCCCATTGTTTACCGCCTCCGAGGAAGATCCAAGAAAAGACTTCGGACGCGCCGCGTGTGCGGCAAACGTCCGACCCAGGCGCGCGATCAAATGGAATTCGGAGCGGCTTCCCCGTGGTTGGCCCACGTTCAGCGCCAGTTGCCGTCCGCTGTGGGGGCAAGCATAGCGCAGGTGAGGCGGGGTTGCGGGGAAAGTCGTTCGGGCAGCCCCACCCCCCAGCCCCCTACCCCAGGGGGGCAGGGGGAGCTAACGTTGCACTGGGCACGAGTTTTCGGATGTGGGTGGCGGGAGAGGGCGGCGGTCTTCGGGTCTGATGCCCTGCTCCGCTCAGTGACGTGCGGCCCGTGCGCTCCGCGCCCGACGGCCTTCGGTTGCCGTTTTGGCGGGGGTGTTGGGCTTGGTGTTGACGGTTTGAATATCTTCAAGATTGGTTACGGGTTGTTGGGCCACTCGCCGACTCCCGCTTCCTCCACCTCAAGAGGGGACTCGTTTTTAAGCACGCTCCGGCTTGGAGAAAGGAAGACCAGAACGATGGGTGGGCTTTAACCCCTCACTACGCAGCGTCATCCAATAGTCGGGCGCACCTCCCGGTCCACTGGGCCTACACTGGACCGGATGACCGCCGCCCGCCGCCCGCCGCGCCACCTGCGTCTGATCCTGATGGCCGGGCTGCTGCTGCTGCTGCTGGGCACGCTGCTGATTCCGGAGGTGCGCGTCTTCATGGGACGCGGCTACGCGGCACTGACCTCCACGGACCCGGAAGTCACCCACCGTTTTGTGGACACGCTGGGCTGGGCTGGACCCGTCGCCCTGCTGGTGGCCTACGTGATCCAGGCAGTGATTCCGGTGCTGCCCTCGCTGGTGCTGACGGCGGTGACAGTGCGGGCCTACGGTTTTGTCGCGGGCTTTTTTATCGTGCTTGCTGGGGCGCTGCTGGGGGCGGCGGCGGGCTACGGTCTGGGGCGGGTGCTGGGCGAACCCATAATCCGCGCGCTGGCTGGGGAACGGGCCAGGACGCAGGCGCATACCTTCATGAACAGACACGGCGCTCAGGGCGTGCTGCTGGTGCGCCTGATGCCGGTCCTGCCCGCCGAGGTTCTGAGTCTGGTGGCGGGGGCGGCCCGTATGGGGTTTCGTCCATTTATGCTGGCCACCGCTGTGGGCGTGCTGCCGGTCACGTTGCTGGTGGTGTGGCTCAGCGAGTCGGCCCGGCGGCTGTTCTGGGGGCTGGCGATCATGTCGCTGGTGGTGGGCGGCGTGGCGCTTGCGCGCTGGTTGCTGGCGCGGCGGGCGAGCCGTGTGGAGGGTCAGGCCAAGGGACAGACAGAGGTGGACCCGGTTCAGGACGCCCAGCCCAGAACGTGAACTGTCCCAGAGCCTGAATCCCCCCGGAATCTAAAGCCCCGGCTCGGGTAAACTGCGTCCCATGCCCGTCCATGAGGCGGGGCAGGAGGACCATGACTCAGACCGATAAGGACGTGCCCGCCGCGTCCGCCTACGAACGCGCAGGCGTCAGCATCGACGCCGGACAGCGCGCCGTGGCCCTGATGAAAGACGCTGTAGCCCGCACCCACACCCCCGCCGTGCTGGGCGGCATCGGCGGCTTCGGGGGCCTGTTCAGCGCCTCGGCGTTCGCAGGCTTAAAAGACCCGGTCCTGGTGGCCTCTACCGATGGCGTGGGCACCAAGACCAAGGTGGCCGTGCGGCTGGGGCAGCCCGGCGGTCTGGGCGCGGACATCGTCAACCACTGTGTCAACGACATTCTGGTGCAAGGCGCGCGCCCGCTGTTTTTCCTCGATTACGTGGCGATGGGCAAGCTGGCCCCCGAAACCGTGGCCGCTGTCGTGACCGGCGCGGCGCAGGCTTGTGAGGCGCTGGGCGTGGCCCTGCTGGGTGGCGAGACCGCCGAGATGCCCGGCGTCTACGTGGACGGCGAACTGGATATCGTGGGCACGATTGTCGGGGTGGTGGACCGGGGGGCGCTGGTGGACGGCTCACGCATCACCGCAGGCGACACCGTCATCGCCCTGCCCAGTGTCGGCCTGCATACCAACGGTTTCTCGCTGGCTCGGCTGGCTCTGGACGGGCTGGACTGGCACGAGAACCGCGCCGATCTGGACGGGCAGACGCTGGCCGATCTGCTGCCCGTGCCGCACCGCGCGTATGTATCGGCCCACGACGCGCTCATGGAAGCGGGTGTGGACGTGCGCGGCATGGCCCACATCACGGGTGGCGGTCTGGTGGACAACCCGCCGCGTGTCTTTCCGCCGGGCGTCGGCATGAGCATCGACACTTCCTCGTGGGCTGTGCCGCCGCTGTTTGAGTTGATCGTGGAGCGGGCGCAGGTACAGCGTTCCGAAGCCTTCCGCGCCCTGAACATGGGCGTGGGCTTCCTGTTCATCGTGCCCTCCGCCGAGTCGGAGGCAGCCCTGTCTGCCCTGCGCGGCGCTGGCGAGCAGCCCTGGGTGATCGGGCAGATGGTGGCGGGCGACGGCGTGGCCTTCGACGGTAAGAAGACTTGACATCTTCCACCAGACCCCGCAGCCACAAGGGCAGGCTGGCCCCCTTTGGGTTCACGCCGCCGGACCGCCGCAGCGCCACCGAATTCTGGGTGGTTCGTCACGGCGAGAGCACCTGGAATACCGAGGGCCGCTACCAGGGGCAGGCAGACGTACCTCTCAGTCACATTGGCATCTTGCAGGCCGCCAGTCTCTCGGAACGGATGACCGGACAGCACTTCGATGCCGTCTACACCAGTGATCTGCGGCGAGCGGCCCAGACGGCGGAAGCGGTGGCCGAGCGCCTGGATGGGCCGCCCCCGGTCCAGCGTGACCCTGGCCTGCGCGAGATTGACGTGGGAGAGCTGTCCGGTCTGGTGATCGCGGATATCCGGGAGCAGTACCCCGAGTATCTGGAAGCCCTGAAGGCCGATCCCTGGGCCACCCGTCGGCCCGGCGGCGAGAGCATGGAAGACCTGTACGCCCGCAGCGGGGCGGCGTTCGAGACCCTGCGCGCCCGGCATCCCGGGGGGCGCGTGCTGGTTTTCACGCACGGCGGCGTGGTCCGCGTGGCTGTCGGTCTGGCCCTGGGCGGCGTCCCGGCCAACGCTTGGGCACGCCTGAGCGTCACCAACACCAGCATCACCCGCGTCCTGCTGGGCGAGAACAGCGGCACCCTGCTGGGCTTCAACGACGACGCGCATCTGGAAGACCTGATCGAGGCGACGGAGGCCGATGACGTGCTGGGGCAGACGCAATGACCGTTCCGGCCACGGACCTCGCCGCCCGCTACCAATCGGGCGATCTGCGCGCGCTGGCCCGCGCCGTCACGCTGGCCGAGGCCGGACTCCCCGCCGCCCGGCCCCTGCTCAAGATCGCGCGTTCGGGCGGAATCCGCTCGGTGGTGGTGGGCATCACGGGCAGCCCCGGCAGCGGCAAAAGTACGCTGACCGACGCGCTCATTTCTGTGTTGAGGGCGCAGGGCAAACGGGTGGCGGTACTGGCGGTGGACCCCAGCAGTCCGTATTCCGGCGGCGCGATTCTGGGGGACCGCATCCGCATGTTGCGCCATCACGCCGATTCCGGGGTGTTCGTGCGTTCGCTGGCCAGCCGGGGTGCGCTGGGCGGTCTGTCGGCCCGCACGATGGCGGTGCTGGCCCTGCTGGAGGGTGGAGGCTTCGACTGGATCATCCTGGAAACCGTGGGCGTGGGTCAGTCCGAGGTGGATGTGGCCGCCGCCTGTGACCACACGCTGCTGGTGGTCACCCCTGCGGGAGGCGACGGCGTGCAGGCGTTCAAGGCCGGAATCATGGAAATCGCGGACGTGATCGCTGTGAACAAATCGGACCTGCCCGGCTCGTCCCGTACGGTGCGCGAGTTGACCTCGGCGCAGGCGCTGGGCTGGCACGACGAACACACCTGGCTGGCCCCAGTCCGCAAGACCATCGCCTCGGCAGGCGAGGGTATCGAGAGTGTCGTCGAGGCCGTTCTCAAGCACCGCGCCCATCTGGGAGACGCGGGTTTGCAGGACCGCCGCCGCCTGCGCGCCGAATTCGAGGTCCGCTCGCTGGTGCAAGAGCGCCTGCTGCGCCGCGCCCGCAACGCTGGCGGTGACCTGTACGCCCGCGTGGCGCGCGGTGAACTGGACGCCGAGGCAGCGGCGGATGAGTTGCTGAGCGGGCCATGAACGCGTGAACGCCAGTTCCCTCGCCCCAGTCCTCCTCGCCTTTCTCAGCGTTCAGCGCCTGCTGGAGCTGCGGCTGGCCCGCGCCAACGAGCGCTGGGCACGCGAACACGGCGCTGTGGAATACGGACGGGAACACTACCCTCTGTTTTTCGTGCTGCACCCGGCTTGGATGCTGTCTACCTTTTTAGAGGGCCGCGCGTCCGGTCAGCGGGTGAACTGGCCTGCGCTGGCGCTCTTTCTGCTGGCCCAGCCGCTGCGGTACTGGGTCATTCGCACGCTGGGAAGGTACTGGAACACCCGAATTCTGATCGTGCCGGGTGGAGAGCGCGTCACGGGCGGTCCATTCCGCTTGCTGAAGCACCCCAATTACGCGGTGGTGGCGCTGGAACTGGCCGCCGCGCCGCTCGCCGTGGGGGCGTGGCGCACCGCTCTGGCCTTTACGCTGCTGAACGCTGCGCTGCTGCTCCTCCTCCGCATTCCGGCAGAGGAGCGGGCGCTGGCGCACTACGCCCTGACCCGGCCTGACCCGAAGTGAAGATAGGCTCAGCCCTGGCTATTCGGGATTGGGAAAACGCCTCTCCAGTTCCAGCCCTCTGGGCGTATCGGCGATCTGCAAGGCGGAGTGGACCGCCATGCCCTGCAATTCCAGGCGCGTGCGCCCCCGGAAATTGGTGCGCTCCACCACGGCGGCCACCGCGCGCACGGTCCAGCCGCGCTTGGCGGCCAGCAGCGCGACGAGCAGTTCAGGCAGGCCGTCCTGAAGCTGCCGGGTCAGGATCACAGCGGTCCTAATGTCTTCGGGCAGGGGGTCCGGTGTGGGCAGGGACCAGTGGTTCACTTCCTCATCTGGCAGTTCCGCACTTTCCGCACTGGGGTGTTCGTGTTCCGTCTCGGGCAACGCGGTCCCGTCGGGCTGGGCCACGACGACGGGTGTGCCACGCATCCGGGCCAGCCCACGCGCCATCTTTTCGGCATCTGGCAGGGCGATCACCACATCGAAGTCCGGCACGAGCAGATCGAGGTGGTCCAGCACGGCGGCGCGGTCACGCAGGCTCAGATCGCTCAGGCGGTCCTCGAACAGGGTCTCGCTGGGCAATGCCCGTGTGATCACAGCGAGAAGTGGTCGGGCCATGCCTCTAGCCTAGCGGTTTTTTCTGGTCTTGGAAGCACTCTGTTCAGAGTGACTGTTGCTGTTCAGTTGGAGTCCTGCCGGGGGCACGCTGGGGATAGGGGCTAGCCGCACCGTGAACGGCCAGGGGACTGATCCGTCTGCCCGGACGGCCTGCGCCCAGTTCAGCACGGCGCAGGGTAATCTGCGTCCCATGCAGGTCCGTGTCAGCACCCCGACTCCGGTGATCCAGCACGGCACGGCCATTGCCCTGGCTGTCACTGCGGGCCACTTCATCAACGATGCCTACGGCGCGATGCTCACGCCGCTGATGCCCGCGCTGCAAAGCAAGTACGGCGTGAGCATCGCCGCCGTCACGTTGCTGTCCAGCGTCTACAGCCTGACCAGCAGCGTGATGCAGCCCCTGCTGGGCATTCTGGGCGAGCGGCTGGACCGCCGCTACTCTGCCGCGCTGGGGCCGCTGATGACCGGGCTGGGCCTGACCCTGATGGGCTTCGTGCCGTGGTTCGGCGCGTTGATCCTGCTGGTGGCGGTGGCGGGCTTCGGCAGCGGTTTCTTTCACCCGGCGGGGGCGGCCTACGTGGCGCAGAACAGCCCGCCCAATAAGCGCGGGTTGTGGGCCAGCATCTTCAGCGCGGGCGGCACGGCGGGCATGGCGCTGGGGCCGGTCTTTGCCGGGGTAGGACTGACCAACCTGCCGTGGTTTGCGCTGATCGGCGTGGTGTTCGCGGCCATCACGTTTGCGGTCACGCCTCCGGGGACGCAGAAGGCCCGCAAGATCAAAGTGCGCGAGTACGTCCAGATCTTCAGAGGCCCGATGCAGTGGCTGTGGGGCATGGCGGTGCTGCGCTCGCTGGCCAGCATGGGCTACAACACCATGCTGCCCTTCATGCTGTACGCGCGCGGGTTCGGGCTGCGCGAGGTGGGCGTGACCCTGGCGATCTACGCTATTGCCAGCGCCATCGGCGGCATCGTGGGCGGGCGGCTGAGTGACCGCTACGGGCGCACCCCGATTCTGCGCGCCGCCATCCTGACCACCATTCCGTTTTTTGCGGTGCTGATCCTGTCCAATCCCAGTCAATGGTGGTTTTATCCGCTGACCTTCATGGTGGGGGCAGCGGTCAATGCCAGCATTCCGGTGGGCGTGGTCACCGCGCAGGAGTACGCCCCGGAGCATGTGGCGGTGGCCAGCAGCATCATGATGGGCTTTTCGTGGGGCTTCGCGGGCCTGCTGATCTTTCTGGTGGGGATGCTGGCCGACGCCACCACGCCTACCACGGCAGCGCTGGTCAGCATCAGCCTGCTGATTCCCAGCGCATTGATTGCTTACCGCCTGCCAGAGCCGGAGAAGGCAGAATTCAACTAGAGTCTGCTACTTGAGAAAGGCGAAACCGAGCGCGGGGAAACCAACCTCCCCGCGCCTTTTCAGCTCTCCCACACCAGCACCACAGCGCCCCGCGCGCCCACTTCCAGCTCCGCGCCGTCTGCCAGTTCATAAGTGCGTCCACTCAGCACATCGCGGTACGTCCCGGCCTCCACGCCAGTCATGGGCAGTAGGACAGATTCGTGGGCGCAATTCAGGGCCACATACGCGCAGCGTCCCTCATGGCAGCGGGCGTACAGAAGCGATTCCCCCTCGGCGTGTAGAACCTCAAAATCCCCGCGTTGCAGCGGGCGGCTGGCGTGGCGGGCCGCCGTCAGCCTGCGCGTCAGCTCCAGCGTCTGGGTGTCCCACTCTGAATCGTTCCAGGGAAAGGCCCGGCGGCAGTCGGGATCGGGGCCGCCATGCAGGCCAATTTCGTCGCCATAATAGATGCACGGCGCACCGGGGTAGGTCATCTGGAAGATGGTGGCGAGGCGGTAGGCCGTGGCGTCGCCGCCCACCGCCGTAATAAAACGGGCCGTGTCGTGCGAGTCCAGCAGGTTGAGCTGGGCGCTGACGATCTCGGGATGGTACATGCGGGCCACTTCGGTCATGCGGTGGGCGAAGGCGGGAGCGTCCATAGCATCCACGCGGCCTGTGCCGCTGCGCTCGTTCATGGGGTGGTCCAGCGTGCGTGCGCCGAAAAAGGCCAGACAGGGGCGGGTGAAGTGGTAGTTCATCACGGCGTCGAACTGATCGCCGCGCAGCCAACGGTGGGCGTCGCCCCAGATCTCACCCACGATGTAAGCCTCCGGGTTGACCGCCTTGACGCGGCGGCGGAACTCCTGCCAGAAGGAGTCGTCGTCGATCTCGTTGGGCACGTCCAGCCGCCAGCCGTCAATGCCGAACTGGGTCCAGTACTCGGCCACCTCCCACAGAAAGTCGCGCACGGCGGGATTGTCGGTGTTGAACTTGGGCAGCGCGCGGTTGCCCCACCACGCCGCGTACCCGGCGGGTTTTTCATCGTTGTAGGCGTGCAGCGGCCAGCCTTCGGGATGAAACCAGTCGCGATAAGCGCTGTCCTGGCCCTGTTCTAACAAGTCGTTGAACTGAAAAAAGCCCCGGCTGCTGTGGTTGAACACGCCGTCCAGCACCACCCGCATGCCGCGCCCGTGGGCCTCGTCGATCAGGGCGCGTAAGGCCGCATTGCCGCCCAGCATGGGGTCCACCTGAAAGTAGTCGTGGGTGTGATATCGGTGGTTGCTGGCCGACTGGAACACCGGGCAGAAGTAGATGGCGTTCACGCCCAGGCTCTGAATATAGTCCAGTTTCTCCAGGACGCCCCACAGGTCACCGCCCATATAGCGGTTAAACTCCGGTTTGTCGCCCCAGGTCTGCAAATTCAGCCCGTTCACCCGTCCGCTGCGGGCGAAGCGGTCCGGGAAGATCTGGTAGAACACGGCGTCCTTGACCCATTCGGGCGTGGTGGGATGGGCGGTGTCGGGGGCGGTCAGCACGGCGGTCATCTGCGCGCCAGCATAGCGGAGTAGGACTGACAAAGGTCATTCAGTACGAGGACAGGTCAGGCGTCGGGGCATTCAACTCCAGAGCCGCTCAAAGCACGGTCAGGAGCGGCACTTCCGGGAAGTCGCCGAAGTCAGCCGTGTTGAGGGTGAGCAGCGAGTGGCCGCCAATACTGGCGTGTGCGCCCACGAGAAAATCAGTCAGGATGCGCCGGGGCAGGCCGCCGCCACTTGCCTGTCTGCGTTTGCTATGAGCGGAGTGGGCCACACCAGCCCGGTTCCAGGCCATCAGGGACATCTCCGGGTCAACGCGGATTCCGAACGTTTCCAGCACGGCGTCCAGATCAGGGCGCAAACCACACAGTTCGGCATAGACTGCGCCGCAGATCAGCACGCGCCCCTGTGTTTTTAAGTGGTCAAGCGCTGCCCCCAGTTGGGGCGCGGCGGGTTCGCTATTCCATAAGGCCAGAAGAATATTAGTATCCAGAGCAGTACTCAATGTGATTCCGGCAAGCTCTCCAACACCGTGATGTTGGGATGCGGCGGGCCAGCGTCCAGAGTGGTGCGGTCTGCGGCGTCATGTCGCATGTCCTCCACGAAGCTCCGGGCGGTCTGACCTGCTGCAAGCGGCGCAGTGCCGATCATTTCCGTGAAGCTGGGCGTGTTGAGCTGGGGATACAGGACCACCACGCCGTTTTCCAGTTCAAAGCGCACCCTGTCGCCGCTGCCCACGCCCAGCCGTTCCCGAATCTCACGCGGCAACGTGACCTGTCCCTTGCTCGTGATCTTGGCGGTGACGGAAGTCATGCCGCGATTCTATTCCTTACTCACTGACCTTACTGGTCGTGCCGATCACAAACGCCCGCGCCTCGGCCTCATCCATAACCTCGCCCAGTGCCACAGCCTCGTTTAGCGTCCGCAGCACCTCGCCAATGCGGGGGCCGGGTGGAATGCCCAGCAGTGCCATCACGTCCGCGCCTGTCAACAGCGGCCTGGGAGGCGCAGGTTGCACTTCCAGCGCCTCCAGCACCCGGCCCATCGCCATGGCGTAGGCATGACGGCTGGCCTCGGAACTGCTCGGCCCACGCGCAGCTTCGCGGTCTGCCAGCATCACCCACAGCAGGTCTGGCAGCAGATCGCGGCGGCGGTGGACGAAACGCCGCGCCTCCTTTTCCCCGGCGGGCAGCGGGACCATGTGGGCCTCCACCAACCCTGCAATGTGCTTGATGTCGCCTGCGGGCAGCTTGAGGCGGGTCAGCATCTGCGTGGTCAGTGCCGCGCCCAGCTTGTCGTGACCGTAGAAATGGGTGCGTCCTGTTTCAGGATTAACTGTGTGGGAGCGGGGTTTGCCCACGTCATGCAGCAGGGCGGCCCAGCGCAGAGGCAGCGGCGCGTCCGGCAGGCGGGCCAGAAGCTGGTGCAGTGCCTCCAGCCCATGCTCGAACACGTCCAGATGGTGAAAGCCGCCCTGCGTCAACCCCATGCCCTCGCGCAATTCGGGGAGGGTCAGGGCCAGCAGTCCCAGGTCTTCGAGGCGTTTTAAGCCATGCGCGGCGTCCGGGTGCAGCAACAGGGCGTGCAACTCGTCGCGGATGCGTTCGGCAGCGGGTATCTTCAGCGTGCCGTTCGTCAGCTCCGTTGCCACCTCCCGTACCACCGCCTCAGTCTCAGGCTCCAGCTTAAAACCCAGCGTCAGCTCCAGTCGCGCCGCCCGCCACGCCCGCAATGGATCGGCCCGCATGTTGGCTGCACTGACCATTCGCAGCCGTTGCGCCTTCAGATCGGCCTGTCCACCTGCCGGGTCTAAGACCTTTTTGGCCTCTGTTACTGCCAGCGCATTCACGGTGAAATCCCGCCGCAGCAGATCGTCATTCACGTCGGTGGGCAGCGGCACGAAGTCGTGGTGCGCTTCGCCGTCCAGATGCAGCCGCCAGTACCCGCGTTCCTCATCCAGCGGGAAGGCCGAGCCGCCCAGCGTGTCGGCCATCGCCCGCGCCGCCTGCGCCGGGTCCGGTACCGCCCAGTCGTAATCCTTCGGGGCCACGCCGCGTAGCCAGTCACGCGCCGCGCCGCCCACCAGCAGACCACCAGGGGGAAAGGGGGGGAGCGGCGGGCGGCGGCGGAACATGTTGGACATGGTAAGGGTGCCGGGCCGCCGGTGTGTCTCAATTCCCCTCTTCCGACTGCCCTATACTGCCGCCGACGGGCGTGGGGAAAGCCGGTGACTGCTCTGCTTAGTGGGCACATTCCGGCACTGTCGCGCAACGGTAATTCACTTTAAGAGGTGGAAAGTCCGAACACCTGCCCTGTCCATGCCTTCAAGCTGAAGGCGTGCGGCTGACCTCTCGCGGAAAGGAGGGAACGCCCGTGCGTGGCCCCCTTTGTTTCTGGTCCAGCGCAGCGGACGATTCTACTTTCCGCCCCAATTTTCGGGGCGGTTTTTCTGTGCTTAGGGGCGGTCAAGGAGCCACCATGAAATCAATTCTGACCCTTTCTCTTGCCCTCGCCAGCCTGGCTGGAGCCACCACTTACCCGCTAACCCTGACCGACGATCTGGGGCGCAAGGTGACCCTCAAGGCCGAGCCGCAACGCATCGTGAGCATGTTGCCCAGCGACTCCGAGACGCTGTGCGCCATCGGGGCCTGCGACAAGCTGGTGGGCGTGGACGACTACAGCGACTACCCGCAGCAGGTGACCAGACTGCCGAAAATGGGCGGCCTGTACGATCCCAAGATTGAAAGCATCGTGGGGCAGCGGCCCGATCTGGTGCTGGTCAGCAAGTACGGCAAGATCGTGGAATCGCTGGCCCAGGCCGGAATCACCGTGATCGCCGTGAACCCCGAAACTTACGAAGAAGTCTTCTCCAAAACGCTGGTGCTGGGCAAGATCGTCAACCGCGAGGCGCAGGCCAAGAATCTGGTGACGCAGATGCGGCGCGACATCGCCAAAGTTGAAATCCTGACCAAGAACGCGGTCAAAAAGCCCACCGCCTACTACGAGGTGGACCCCACGCCGTACAGCATCGGCCCCAACTCATTCATGGGCGTGCTGCTGACCAAAGCGGGCGCACGCAACATCATTCCCGCTAGCATGGGCGATTTTCCCAAGGTGGACCCGGAATTTATCGTCAAGGCCAACCCGCAGTTCATCCTGGGTGTGGACGCCAAAACCGCCGCCGCCCGCCCCGGCTGGAGCAGCATGACGGCCATCAAATCCGGCAAGGCTCTGGCGCTGCCTAAAGGGCTGGACACCATTTTCTCGCGCCCTGGCCCCCGCATGCCACAGGCGCTGGCACAGATGGCGAAGATCATCCATCCGGAACTGTTCAAGTAAGGCTTTGAGGTGACACGGATTCCGTCTGTTTCGTTAACAAACCGGGAAAGCGCCAGTTTGCCAACTCCACGCCCGGAACCCGCTCTTCTCCTTCTCGCGTCCGCTCGGATTTCATCGTTTTTGCAAACGATTCAATCGGAGTTCGTATGAGAAGCGACGTGCAGCAGTCTGAGGCTCTGACCCCCGCCGCCCCGGTGGCGAAATCGCGCTGGGTCTGGCCTCGTACCTTTCTGCTGCTGCTCCTGCTGCTGTCAGCCATCGTGTTCGGCACCGGGCTGGGCAGCGTGAACATTGCGCCGGGCGAGGTGCTGGGGGCGCTGTGGCGCGGGCTTGCCAGTCAGTTCACTGGGGCGGAGCTGATCAGCAACGATGTGATCGTGTGGCAGATTCGCCTGCCGCGCGTGGTCATGGGCGTGCTGGTGGGGGCCAGCCTGTCGGTGTGCGGGGGCGCGTTTCAGGGTGTCTTCCGCAACCCGCTGGCCGATCCATACCTGCTGGGTGTGGCGAGCGGCTCGGCGCTGGGGGCGACGCTGGCGATTGTGCTGGACTGGCCGCGCGCCCTGATTCCGGTGTCGGCGCTGGTGGTGGCGCTGCTGTCCGTGGCCGTCACCCTGTCGCTGGCACGCGAGGGCCGCCGCTTTCCCCCCACCCGTCTGATTCTGGCCGGGGTGGTGGTGGGCAGTGTCCTGAGTGCGGCGACAACAGCCCTGATCCTGCGCGGCGAGGACCGCGCCCGGCAGGTGCTGGCCTATACCCTGGGCGATCTGGGCTTCAGCGGCTGGCGCGACGTGCTGACCGTGCTGCCTTACGCGGCGCTGGGCTGCGGCGTGCTGCTGCTGCTGGCCCGCGCGCTGGATACCCTGCAACTGGGTGACCTGACCGCCCGTTCGCTGGGCGTGCCGGTGGAACGGTTGCGCCTGATCGTGGTGATTGCCGCTAGTGTCGCCACGGCAGGGGCGGTGGCCTATGTAGGCATCATCGGTTTTATTGGACTGATCGTTCCACACATGGTCCGCCTCGCTTTCGGCGCAAGCCACCGCATTCTGCTGCCGCTTTCGGCTTTGCTGGGTGGCGCGCTGCTGGTCTATGCCGACTTGCTGGCCCGTACCTCGCCGCTGTCGCAGGTGGGCATTGTGACCACGCTGCTGGGCGGCCCGTTTTTCCTGTGGCTACTGCGCCGGGAGAAGGAGATATGAGGGGTCCAGAATTTTTGTCCCCTCTACCCTTATGGGAGAGGGGCCTTGCGAAGCAAGGGGGTGAGGGGGCCACCGAGCAGGCACCAGTCTCAAGCAAGTTAGCTGGGTTGTCCAACACCCTCCAAGCACACAACCTCCACGTCCACGCCGGAACCTTTCCCGCCGTGCGTGGCGTGAATGCCCGTTTTGATACTAGCACTTTCTCGGCGGTCATCGGTCCCAACGGCGCGGGCAAATCCACGCTGTTGCGGGCACTGCTGGGTCTGAATAAACCCCAATCTGGCGAGGTCTGCCTGTTCGGGCGTCCGCTGCAAAAGTGGAGCCGCCCCGAACGCTCGCGGGCGCTGGCGTATCTGGCCCAGACGGAAGGATTGCCCGATTCCACGAAGGTCCGTGACGTGGTGGCGCTGGGGCGCGGCGCAGGCGAGTGGCGCTTTGGCCTGCTGCCCACCCGCCCCTGGACCGATACTGACGAAGCGGCGGTGGACAGCGCCCTGGACCGCACCGACACCCGCCGTTTTGAAGCCCGCAAGGTGGCCGAACTCTCCGGCGGAGAGCGGCAGCGGGTGGCCCTGGCCCGCGCTCTGGCCGGAGAGCCGCGTTTCCTGCTGCTGGATGAACCCACCAACCACCTGGACCTCGCTTACGCCCTGGAAGTGATCCGTTACCTGCGCTGCGAGGTGGCGGGCGGTCTGGGCGTGGTGGCCGTGCTGCATGACCTGAATCTGGCGGCGCGGGCCGACTGGCTGCTGCTGCTGCATCAGGGGGAAGTGCTGGCGGCAGGACCGCCCGAAACCGTGCTGACGCCGGGGAACCTGCTGGCCGCGTACGGCGTCCGCGCAAGAGTGGTACGGGATGCAGACCGCCTGCTGGTCATCCCGGAGGATTAAACCGAGAGAGGTAAACACTATGGCTCCAAAGTATTTCAAAACTTCCGGTCACATCCTGGTCTGCCAGGGGCCGAACTGTCAGGTACGTGGCTCGGTGCTGTTGTACAAGGCGCTGTGGAAGCATCTGGAAAGTGCCTCGCTGGCCTATTACAAGACGGGCGGCAGCATTCGCCTGAGCGAGAGCGGTTGCCTGGGTTCGTGCAGCTATGGCCCCAGCCTGTGCGTCTACCGTCAGACGCAGGAGGGGCTGGAGGAAGGCTGGTTCGCGGCGGTGGACTTTCCGCAGGCGGCGCGGCTTGCCCAGGCCGTGCATGACGGAAGCGCGCTGCCGGAAGAGGGAAAGTACGGGCCGGAGTAGGGCAAGTGGCGGATGACAGTTGGCGTGTCAGCCCTCAAACTTGAGCGATGGAATGGACCCACCGCCCGTACCGTGACGAAAAGGATTTCCTGGCGCTGCTGGCCTTTCTGAGTGACTGCAACGCGGCGGCTCCCACTGCCGGATATATCCAGCCGGGCGACCTGGGCTGGTGGCTGGGGCAAAATGAGGTTCTGAATCCGCCGGATTGTGTTGAGATTTTTGAGGACAGCGTGGGCCGGGTGTTGGGTTTCGTCTTCAGCGATCCACCCACCTGGGCGGTAATTCAGGCGTCGCCCGGAAGTTCTGACGCCCTGCTAGACGACATGTTGACCCATTCACGCGCAAGGGCTGGGGACCCAGAGCTGACGGTCTGGACATTTGAAGGCGACGCATCTCTGATTGCTGCCCTGAAGCGTCACAGCTTCATCCGCACCGATAAACGGACAGTGCAATTCGAGTACCGGTCCGCTCAGCAGGGCCTCCCAGAGCTTCCTAAACTGCCAGTGGGCTTCTCGTTCACTGCCATTTCAGATAGTTCCCAACTCAAAACCGCACGGGTAAAGCTGCACCGGGCCGTGTGGCATCCTTCGCAGGTCACGGCGTCGGCTTACGAACATCTGCGTGCCTCGCCCGCCTACGATTTAGAACTGGACGTGGCGCTGGTGGGTTCAGATGGGCAACTCGTTGCCTACGCGCTGGGCTGGATTGATCCCAAGACCCGCACCGGTGTCATGGAACCTGTCGGCACGCATCCTGATCACCGGGGGCAGGGCCTGGGCCGCATGGTCGTTCAGGAGGTCAATCGGCGGCTGGCCGAACGCGGGGCCGAACGAATCATCATTCGCACGCCGGAATCGAACGTGGGTGCGTGCCGACTCTACGCTTCCGCCGGATTCCAGAACATCGGATATATCTATGACTACAGCCGATGACCCTGAGTTAATACCTGGCCCAACCTAAACCCGCGTCAGATCCTTCGGCAGCGGCAGGAATTCAATTTCCGGGTGCTGTTCGGCGGTGTATTCCAGATCGTATTTGCTGCGGAACAGCATCACCGGGCGGCCCTGATCGTCCTCCACATGGCGGGCGAAACGCGCCACGCTGCTGGCGTCCCCGGCCAGCCAGCGCACCAGTTGATAGCCGGTGATGTTCATTTCCACATCCACGCCGTACTCCTCCTGCAAACGGGCCTGAAAGACCTCAAATTGCAGCGGACCCACCGCGCCCAGATACGGATCACGCGCGCCGTCGGTGGGAAAGAAGGTCTGAACCACGCCTTCCTCGGCCAGTTGGGTCAGGCCCTTCATGAACGCCTTGCGCTTGCCCACGTCCTTGAGCGCCAGCGTGGCAAACGTTTCGGGCGTGAAGCGCGGGAAGCTGGGCAGCGCCACCTTGGCGTCCAGGCTGATCACATCCCCGATCTGAAAGACGCCGGGGTTAACCAGTCCCACGATGTCGCCGGGAAACGCTTCCTCCACCTTCTCGCGGTCCTGGGCAAACAGCGTGTGCGCCTGAGAAAGCCGCAGCTTGCGCCCGCTGCGGGTGTGGGTCACGTCCATGCCGCGCACGAAATGACCGCTCATCACGCGCATGAAGGCCGTACGGTCCCGGTGGTGCTTGCTCATGTTGGCCTGCAACTTGAAGATGAATCCGGCAAACGGCGCTTCGGGGTCACGCTCGCCCAGCGTCGTCTCGGTGGGGCCGGGCGGGGGCGCAAGTTCCACGAAATTGCTCAGGAAATGTTCCACGCCAAAGTTGTTCATGGCGCTGCCGAAGAACACCGGGGTCAGCTCGCCCGACAGAAAGGCCGCCGCGTCAAATTCGGGCATGGCCGCCTCAATCAGCTCCACGTCTTCCTTGAGTTTGGCGGCCAGATCAGCGCCCACCAGCCCGATCAGGCGCGGATCGTCCAGGCCCGCCGTCTGCATCGGGGCGCGGTGTTTGCCGCCGGACGTGCGCTCAAAGGCCAGCACCTGCCCGGTCTGGAGGTCATACACGCCCTTGAAATCCGGGCCGTCCCCGATAGGCCACGTCAGCGGAACCGCCGTGATCTGGAGGACGTTTTCCAGTTGCTGAAGCAGGTCAAAAGGGTCCAGCGCCGGACGGTCCATCTTGTTCACGAAGGTCAGGATCGGCGTGTGGCGGTTGCGGCACACCGCGAACAGTTTCTCGGTCTGGATCTGCACGCCGCGCGCCGCGTCCAGCACCATCAGGGCGCTGTCGGCGGCGGTCAGGGTGCGGTAGGTGTCCTCACTGAAATCCTGGTGACCGGGGGTGTCCAGCAGGTTGATGTGCCGCCCCTCGTATTCAAAGGTCAGCGCCGAGCTGGAAATGGAAATCCCGCGCTGCTGCTCGATGCTCATCCAGTCGGACTTGGTGTGCGCGCGGCCTTCCTTGGCGGTCACGGACCCCGCTTCCAGAATCGCGCCGCCGTAAAGGAGCAGCTTCTCGGTAATGGTGGTTTTCCCTGCATCGGGGTGAGAGATAATGGCAAAGGTGCGGCGGCGGGCAATTTCGGCGTCCAGCGCGGCATTATGGACCTCGGTGGGCTGTGGTGCGGCAGCCTGGGTCTCCGTCGGGTTGGGTTCGGTGGTGGTCATGGGTGGCTCCTGCGGGGGCTTGTCAAACAGCGCCGCTCGTTCTGAGAAGGGGAGGTCAAACTGGGTGTCCTCGACTCTCGCTAGGGCGGCGGAAGGAGAACAGTCATGCGCCTATTCTAGCGCGTCACCGGGGAATCCGTCTGGAGGCGGTACCCGGAAGCATCCCCTGATGGGTGCCTCCGATTCTGCCTGTATCGCTCTCACACCGGCTGCGGTATCCTGGGGATACGTTTCGGGGTTCCTCTATTCCCCTTCGGTTCAAGGCCCCGGCCACTTGCGCTTCACTGCGCCAGGAGAGTGCCAGCCCTATGTTTCCCCCAGAATCCAGTTCACCGCAGGCCACGTCCACGACCCGCAGCACGGCGCGCGGTGAGGTGGAACGCGCCCGATTGATGAGCGATGTCCGCGATCTGGTCGCCATTTTGCGCGGCCAGCCCAACGAGCTGCTGCCCTTCGAGTGGGTCAAGCATCTGGCCCCGCAAGGCGAACACAGCCTGGGGGTGCAGGCCATCGAGGTGGCCCACATCATCGGCTCGGTGGACCGGTACCGCGAATTTGACCGCCATTATCTGCCCAAGGAAAAGCATCTGGACGAGCGCTGGATCGGCGTCCGCAGCGCGCAGCTTCAGGGCAAGGAACTGCCGCCCATTCAGGTGTACAAGGTGGGAGAGTTGTACTTCGTCAAGGATGGTAATCACCGCGTTTCGGTGGCCCGCCGTCAGGGGCAGGCGTACATTGACGCGCATGTGATTGAGCTGAACGTGACCGTGCCGCCGGAGGAAAGCGACACCCTGACGGACTTGATCATCAAGGGAGAGTACGCGCAGTTTCTGCGGGCCACGGGTCTGGACGTGCTGGTGCCGGGCCACCGCGAGATTCTGTTCACCACGCCGGGGCGCTACGACAAGCTGCTGGAACACATCCGCACCCGCCAGTATTTTCTGGACCGCAAGCCGGAGCGCGCCGGACTGCCGCCCGTGACCTGGGAGGAAGCGGTGGTCAGTTGGTATGAACGACTGTACCTGCGGATCGTGGACAACCTGGACCTGCACCACGTCATGTTCCGTTTTCCGGGCCGCACCGAGGCGGACCTGTACCTATGGACCATGGACCACAGGTACTTTCTGACCCAGAAGTACGGCCATGACGTGGGCAGCGAGGAAGCCGCCCGCGACTTCGGCAAACGCCACTCGCCCCCGGCCTACAAACGCCTGGGCCAGCGCATGCAACTGCTGCTGCGGGGCAAGCTGGATTCGGCGATGTGATACGGACTCCGATTGAATCGTTTGAAAAACGATGGAAATCCGAGCGGACGCGAGGAGGAGAAGGACGGGTTCCGGGCGTGGAGTTAACGGACCGGCGCTTTCCCGGTTTGTTAACGAAACAGACGGAATCCGTATGATGTGTCGGCCCGAATTACGGCAAGCTCTTGCGCTCGCTCCAGAAGGTCTTGAGCTGGGCCACCCGGAAACCGTGCCGCTCCAGATTGCGCTGACTGCCTGAAGCAAAAGCCGTCGTGACGGTGGCGAGTTCGCAGTCTGCCGCTATGGCGCTCAGGCGACGGTGGATTAGTGCGGCCTGAGCGCCCCGCCCACGAAACTGGGGCAGGGTGGCGGCCCCAGTAAGGTAAGCCACATCATCTCGCACGCACAGGCTGGCGACGGCGGCGGGCTGTCCGTCCACGAGGGCCAGGTAACGGCGTACGTCTAGCTCCTCGTTTTCGAGAACCGCCAGAGCCTGCTGTGCCGGGTCCGTGAATCCATAGCCTGCCAGCAGCATAGCATTGAAAGCCGCCGTGTCCTCGTCCGGCGACAGTTCGCGGATCTGGATGCCTGCAAAGGTCCGGGCCGGGGGAGCCTCTGCCGCTGCGTAGAGCGTCACGCCCACGCCGATGGGTATGAATCCCCGGTCAAACAGCGCGGCCCCCAGAGTCGGCGTCAGGTGCGTCGCCCAGACACTGAGGCGAGGGGCAATCCGTTCAGACTGATATACGGACAGCACCTCGTTCAGCTCAGTCAGTCGGTCCTCGGTCAGCCTGGAGACTGTGTTGTACCAGGGCAACTCCGGCAGGGCGCGCACCATCGAGGCCCACAACCCGTCTCGCCCGAACAGGGTGATGCCATAGGGATTCCCGGCCAGATCGGAGGCCCGGCGCAGTGCGTCCCAGCCCTTCTGGCGAATTGCCGCCTCCAGGCGCTCGATCAGCGCTGGCGTGAGCGGCGGTACAGCCGTCAATCCTTGCCCGCCAGCACGTATTCCACCAGCGTGGCCACGCCCCAGCCCGTGGCCACGTCTTCCTTCGCGGCGTTTCCGGCGATGTCCAGATGTGCCCACGGACGGGTCACGAACTGTTGCAAAAACAGCGCGGCCTTGATGCTGCCCCCGGCGGGGACCATGTCGCTGTTCTTCAGATCCGCGATGGTGTTTTTGCGGTAAGACTTCAGGTACGGCTGGTGCAGCGGCAACTCCCACAGCAGTTCCCCGGCGGCCTCTGCACCTGCTTGCAAACGCGCTGCCAACGCACGGTCAGAGCTGAACAGCGCAGCCATGTCGTTGCCCAGCGCCGCCACTTTCACGCCAGTCAGGGTGGCCAGATCGACAAGTTCGGTTGCGCCCTCGTCGCAGGCCACGGCCAGGGCGTCGGCCAGGACCAGACGGCCCTCGGCGTCGGTGTTGGTCACTTCCACCGTTTTGCCGTTGGCGGCGCGGTACACGTCGCCGGGGCGCATGGCGTGGGGGCCAACCATGTTTTCGGCGGCGGCCACGTAGGCGCGGACCTCGGTGCCGTCCGGGATGCTGGCGCGCAATTCGGCCAGGGCACGCATGGCCCCCAGCACTGCGCCTGCGCCGCCCATGTCGTTTTTCATGCCGTACATGCCCGCGCCCGACTTGAGGCTGTACCCGCCCGTATCGAAGGTGATGCCCTTGCCCACCAGCGCGATGATCCGGGTGGCCTCGCCCTTCGCGGGCAGGGTCAGGCGAATGAGCCGTGGCCCCGTCACGCTGCCCGCCGCCACCGCCGCCAGCAGGCCCATACCCCGCGCCTCGATGGTGGGGCCATCCCAGACTTCCACCTCGACGCCATGCCCGGAAAGCTTCTGTGCCTCACGCGCCATCGTTGCCGGGTTCAGGTGGTTGGCCGGGGCGCTGACCAGTTCGCGGGCGAAGGTCACTCCTACCGCCATGCCCTGGATACGTGCCAGGGCAGCGGCCTCCAGCCCCTCTACCTGAAGCTGAACCTCTTCTTGCTGATTTTCCCCACCCTTGTACCGGCGGTCCTGCCAGCCTGCGGCCAGCGTTGCGGCGGCCAGCGCGGCGGCGTGATCCGTCGCAGCCACCTTCACCGTCTCTGCCTTCAATTCACGCGCCAGTTTTGCCAGGGCTGCACCCAGTTCGCGGGCGTCCTGCGCGTCTGCGGGGGCAATGGCCAGGGCCGTATCCCCATTTTCGCCGCGCGAGATCAGCCGGACCTCGCCCGCTTCCAGGCCACGGGTCAGGCGTTCGGGCCAGTCCGCGCCCGTCCCGGCGAAGGTCAGCGAGAGGGCGGGGCGCTCCAGCGAATCCACGATTTGCATGGGGGAAGTAAAGCACGGCGAGGCGCTCTCCAGGAGGCGAAGTCCTGAGCTTATGCGGATTTTGCGTTCTCACGTTTGCTGTCCTGGCCGCGCCGTAATGCCTCCGTAATGCTGCTCCTTCACTCTTGCGGGCATGGAGGAACAACATGCTGGTCCATGAGTTAATGAGCGCCCCAGTCGTCGTCGCGCCGCCCTCGCTGTCCCTGCCCGACGCGGCGCACCTGATGAAATCGCGCGGGATTCGCCGCCTTCCCGTGGTGGACGGGTCCCGGCTGGTGGGCATCGTCACCGACCGCGATCTGCGCGAGGCCCTGCCCAGCAAGGTCAGCAGCCTCTCGCCGTGGGAGGCCACCACCCGTCTGGCCGCCGTGAGCGTGCAGGACGTGATGCGCCGCAGCGTGCTGACCACCACGCCCGATGCCGACGCCCGCGACGCCGCCCACACGCTGCTGCACCACCGCGTCGGGGCGCTGCCCGTGATCGACGACGCGGGGACCGTGGTGGGCCTGCTGACCGTCAGCGACGTGCTGCGCGACTACGCCCGCCCGGCACAGACCCAGAACGGCACGGAGGCCAGACCATGACGCGGCGGCCCACAACGCAGCAGGCTCCCGAAGTCGTGAAGATCCAGGTCCGTGAAGAAGCCCTGCCCGCGCAGGAGCCGGAAACGCGCGGCCCGGCCCCCATCGGCACGCTGGTCGTGGTGGCGGTGGTGGTCCTGTCGATCATCTGGCTGTGGATGCTGGTGCTGGGCATTCAGCAGGGGCGGGCCTAGGTGTCGGCTCCGCGTCCAGCCGGCCCACGTCCGGTGAATCAGCGTCTGGACCACCACACGCTGGAAAAGTACGAGAACATCTGGTTCGGTATCGCCACCGTCATGGCGCTTTTTCTGTTCGTGACCGTGCTGGCCAGCTTCTTCAGTGGCACCTATCCGTCCTTGACCGGAGAGGGCGGCCACCACATCACGGGCGTTAAGAATGGGCGGCTGAACCCCAAAAACTTTGCGGCCACACCGTTTGCTACCCCCGGCCTGCGCCAGAACGCCGACGGCACGTATGAAGCCTTCGTGGTGGCAAAAGCCTTCCAGTTCGAGCCTGCCGTGCTGAAAGTGCCTGTCGGCAAACCCATCACCATCCATGTCACCTCGGCGGACGTGCTGCACGGCTATTTCATCGAGGGCACCAACATCAACACCACCGCCATTCCAGGGCAGGTGTCCAGCTTCACCACCACGTTTCGCCGCCCCGGCACCCTCAACGTGATCTGCAACGAGTACTGCGGGACCGGGCACCACAACATGATCAACGGCGTGAAGGTCGAGGTTCAGGAGCCGTAGGGCGCTGGGTCAAACCGTCTAAAGGTCCTAATCGTCAAACCGCTGGAAAGCCCATCCTCTGTGCCATTTAAAGGAGTCTCAACCTGTGACGACCTCACCCATCCTTTCGCCTCACGCCGCGCGCGAAACGCCCGTCATCTCGGACGCGGCGTATCTGGCGAGCCTCAAGAAAGTCACGCAGTATTACATCGTCACCGCGTTTCTGGCCCTGTTTATCGGCGTGCTGATCGGGCCGCTCCAGGCACTGAACTACGGCGGCATCAACGTCTATGACATGCCCATCATCAAGGGACTGCTCAAATCGTATTACCAGGGCCTGAGCCTGCACGGCGTCCTGAATGCGCTGGTGTTCACGCAATTTTTCATCAGCGGCTTCCTGCTGTACCTGCCCGCGCGCGATCTGGGCATGCGGATCAACATGAAGTTCGCGTGGTTCACGTACATCCTGATGACGGTGGGGCTGCTGACCGCCGCCGTGCCGCTGCTGATGAACGACGCCACGCTGCTGTACACCTTTTACCCGCCGATGGAAGGCAGCCCGGTGTTCTACATCGGCGCGGCAGTCATGGTGGGGTCCAGCCTGCTGGTGGTGGGGCAGGTCGTGCAGATGTGGATGCGCTGGAAACGGGCCAATCCGGGCCGCGTGACCCCGCTGGTGGCCTTCATGTCTGTTGCCACCTGGATGATGTGGGCGGTGGCCTCGCTGGGTCTGGTCATTGAAGTCGTGTTCCTGCTGATTCCCTGGTCGCTGGGCTGGGTGGCCGGGGTGGACCCACTGATCTCCAAGACGCTGTTCTGGTGGACCGGGCACGCCATCGTCTATTTCTGGGTGCTGCCCGCCTACATCGCGTGGTATGCCTTCCTGCCCAACCACGCCGGGGGGCGTATCGTCTCGGAGCCGCTGGTCCGACTGACCTTCGTGATGTTCCTGCTGAACTCCACGCCTGTCGGGCTGCACCACCAGTATGCGGACCCCAACATCTCGGCCACCTGGAAGACCATGCACATGTTCCTGACCTTCCTGATCGCCATTCCCAGCCTGCTGACTGCCTTCAGCGTGGCGGCCTCGCTGGAAGACGCGGCGCGGGCGCGGGGTGGGCGCGGATTGTTCGGCTGGATGCTGAAGCTGCCGTGGGGCAAACCCACCTTCAGCGCCCCGGTGCTGGCGATGGTCTCGTTCATCCTGGGCGGGGCAGGGGGCATCGTCAACGCCAGTTCCACGTTTGCGCCCGTCATCCACAACACCGCCTGGATTCCCGGCCACTTCCACATCACCGTGGGTACGGCCACCACCCTGACCTTCATGGGCATCTCGCTGTGGCTGATTCCGCACCTGACCGGCAAGCGGATGCCCAGTGTTCGTCTGGCCTCAGCGGCGGTCTGGACATGGTTTATCGGCATGATGGTCTTTGCGCTGGGGATGCACTGGGAGGGTCTGGTCGGCGTGCCGCGCCGCGCGCTGATCAGCGCCACCGCCCAGAGCGTGTACCGCGACATGCCCATCCAGATTCCGCAGATGCTGACGGCCATCAGCGGCGTGATCCTGCTGGTCAGCGCCGTGATGTATTTCTACGTGCTGTTTCGCATGCTGCTCTCCAAGCGTGTGGACGACGGTGAGGTCAGCTCCCCGATTCCCTACAGCGAGGTCATCAGCCCCGCCGGACAGAATCTGGCTGGAGCGAGTGCCCTGGTGCGTTTCACCGAACCGCTGCTGGCGCTGTGGGGCGTGGCGCTGCTGCTGGTGCTGCTGATGTACGGCCCGGTGATTGCCCGCCTGTTCGCCAACGCCGAACTCGTTCCTGGCTGGAGGCTGTACTGATGAGCGATGAAATTGGACACGAGCGTGGATTTTCAGGCCGCGAGATTACCGCCGCTGTAGTGTTCGTGGTGCTGGCCGGGGTGATCGCCTTCACCTCCTTCAACACTGGAATGGGCATGTCGGGTGGGGCAGGTGCGGGTGAGATGACGGCGGCAGTCGCCAGCGCCCCGGTGAACGGCCAGTCGCTGTACGCCAGCAACTGCGTCGGCTGCCACGGTGCGAATGCGGTGGGCGGTATCGGCCCGGCGCTGGGCGTGACCGCCGCCTGGACGCCCGCTGAATTTGCCGCAGCGGTGCTGCAAGGTCAGGCTCCGGGGGGCCGTGCCCTGGCCCCGGTGATGCCCCGTTTTGCAGAGTCGGGCTTTGGCGGCGAGACAGCCACCGACGAGCAGGTGGAGGCCATCCACTCATATGTGAAAAGCCTGCAATAGAGCGGGGCCTGGGACGGGGGCAGAGAGTGAAAGGCTCTCTGCCCCCCGCCTTATCGATACTGCTTCAGGCAAAACACGGCAGGGCTGGTCCTGGCCACCGCGTTCTCTGGAAACCGTCGGTCTTTCTCTGCTGCATTCTTGATCTGCCAGCGTGCGGGGAGGTGCCGGGCCAGTGTGTCTGGGCCAGGCGTGTGGTTGTTCGGGAAGCTGGGGCAGCCGCTTCGCCCCAAACGGATGGTCCTGGCCTTACTCTCGGAAGCATGACGACTGACAACCTTTCCAGCAGGCTTCTGGTTACGGGAGGCTGCGGCTTTATCGGCAGCAACTTCGTGCGCTACTGGCTGGGCCAGCATCCTGAAAGCCGTGTGGTGGTCTACGACAAACTGACCTATGCGGGCCGCCGGGAAAATCTGGCGGACCTGTGGGACGATCCCCGTCTCTTGCTGGTGGTGGGCGACATCGGCGATCAGGATCTGGTCCGGTCCACCTGCCAGCAGGAAAAGATTGATCTGGTCGTCAATTTTGCCGCCGAGACCCATGTGGATCAGTCGATCCTGGGACCGCTGGTCTTCACCGATACCAACGTGCGTGGCACGCATGTCTTGCTGGAAGTGGCCCGCGAGCTGGGCCTGCGCCTGCACCACATCAGCACCGATGAGGTCTACGGCCACGTCCGCGACGATCATCAGAGTATGGAGACCGATCCCCTGTTGCCACGCAGTCCTTACGCTGCCAGCAAGGCCGCCGCCGATCAACTGGTGGGGGCGTATGCCATCACCTATGGCCTGCCCGTGACCATCACGCGCGGGGCCAACAACGTGGGGCCGTACCAGTACCCCGAAAAAGCCGTGCCGCTGTTTGCCACCAACGCCATTCTGGGCGAGCCGATTCCGGTCTACGGTGACGGGTTGCACATGCGGGATTACGCCCATGTCTATGACCACTGCACGGGCATCGAAACCGTTTTGCTGCACGGCCAGATCGGTGAGGTCTACAACATCGGGACCGGACGCGAGATGACCAATCTGGACATGGTGGATATCGTGCTGGACACGCTGGGTAAGAGCCATGATCTGATCCGGCATGTCACGGATCGGCCTGGCCATGATCGGCGTTACAGCATGAACGTGGACAAACTGAAGGCTGTGGGCTGGCAGCCAAAATACGATCCGAAGGAAGCGGTGGCCGAAGCGGCGAAGTGGTATGCCGAGAATCAGACTTGGTGGGAACCCATCCGCAGCGGTGAGTTCCGCGAGTATTACGATAGGCAGTACGCCGAGCGGCTGGCCGGGTTAGAACCATGACTGCCCCGGAATCTAAACGGCGGGGCATCATCCTGGCCGGGGGCAGCGGCACGCGGCTGTATCCGGCGACGCTGGCGGTCAGCAAGCAACTGCTGCCGATTTACGACAAGCCGATGATCTATTACCCGCTGACCACCCTGATGCTGGGCGGCATCCGTGAAATCCTGGTGATCAGCACGCCCGAGGACACCCCGCGTTTCAAACAGTTGCTAGGCGACGGCACACAGTGGGGCCTGAGGCTTGAATATGCCGTGCAGCCCGAACCCGGCGGGCTGGCGCAGGCGTTTCTGATCGGCGAGGAGTTCGTGCGCGGCCATGACAGCGCCCTGATCCTGGGCGACAACATTTTTTACGGCAACGACCTGTCGGACCTGATGACCTCGGCGGGCCAGAAGACTGAGGGGGCAACGGTGTTCGCCTATCAGGTCAGTGACCCGGAGCGCTACGGTGTGGTGGAATTCGACGATGCGGGCCGCGCCCTGTCCATCGAGGAAAAGCCCGAGCGTCCCAAATCGGACTTTGCGGTGACGGGGCTGTACTTCTATGACGAGCGGGTCACGGAACTGGCGCGGCGCATCCGGCCCTCGGCGCGCGGTGAACTGGAAATCACGGACATCAATAACCTTTACCTGCAAGAGGGGCTGCTGGACGTGCGGGTGATGCGCCGGGGCTTCGCGTGGCTGGACACGGGCACGCACGAGAGCATGCTGGAGGCCAGCCTGTTTATCCAGACCATCGAACACCGCCAGGGCCTCAAGGTGGCCGCGCCCGAGGAAATCGCCTGGAGATCGGGCTGGATCAGCACCGGGATGCTGCTGGAACAGGCACACAAACTCGCCAGGAACCGCTATGGTCAGTACCTCCTCAAGCTTGCCCAGGAAACGCGGAGCCGCCCATGACTGACCTGCCTGACCGCCCCGAGCTGACCATTCCCCTGACCGCGTCCGCCCTGGCGGCCCTGACCTTCGAGACCTATCCGCCTGCGCCGCAGATTGATGGTGTGTGGGTCCAGGCCCTGAAAAAGAACCGCAGCGAGAACGGCGCATTCATGGAATACCTGCGCCTGGATGACGCGGGTGTTCAGGGCCTGCCCGGCCAGCTCACCCCGCGCCAGATCAGCGTGTCGTGGGCCGCCGCCGGACGGATCAATGCTTTTCATATTCACGTCAAGGGGGAGCAGAACGAAATCTGGTGTGTGCTGAGCGGGCGACTGGTGATCTGGCTGGTGGATTGCCGGGCGGGCAGTTCCACACAGGGCGTGAAGCGCAAGCTGGTCCTCAGCGGCGAGCAGCCCATGCTGGTGCATATTCCAAGCGGCGTGGCGCACGGTTACCAGGCAGGCGAGACAGGCGCGACATTGCTGTACACGATGGACGCGCAGTTCAATGCGAATGATCCCAACGAGGGCCGCCTGCCCTGGGACCACTTCGGGGCTGAGTTGTGGGCCGAGGATCGGGGATGAAAGTGCTGCTGACTGGGAGCGGGGGACGGCTGGGCACCGAACTGCGCGCCCTGCTGCCCGAGCTGGGAGCCGAGACCGTGGCCCCCACTTCTGCGGAAATGGACATCACCGACATCACACAGGTCGTGGCCGTGGTACGCCGTGAGCGCCCTGATGTGATTGTCCACGCGGCGGCCTACACCGACGTGGGCGGCGCAGAGCGCAACCGGGACCAGTGTTGGGCGGTCAACGTCGGCGGCACCCGCCACATGGCGCACTCAGCCAATGCTGCGGGCGCGAAGCTGGTCCAGATCAGCACAGATTACGTATTCAGCGGCGAAACTGGGAATTATAGTGAGGACGACACGCCCGGCCCAGTGGTCAATTTCTACGCCCTGAGCAAACTGGTGGCCGAGGAAGCCGCCCGCACTGCACAGCGCCACCTGATCCTGCGCACCAGCTTTCGCCCGCGCGAGTTTCAGTACTCGGTGGCCTACAGTGACGTGTTCACCGGGCAGGATTACGTGGATATCATTGCGCCGATGATTGCGCTGGCGGTGGCGCACGCGCTCCAGATCACCGATGAGGTGCTACATATTGCCACCGAGCGCAAGAGCGTCTACGAGTTGGCACGGCGGCGCAGGCCCGATGTGCTGGAGGGAACGCGCGCCGAGGCGGGGGTGACGCTGCCGGGAGACGTGAGCCTGAATACCGGGCGCTGGGGGCGTCTGCGCTGTCAACTACTCGCCGCGCCTGAAGTGCCAACCCTGCACTGAACCTAGCTGAGGAAGTGGCCCCGCACATTCCTGCGAAGCCACTCCCCTCCATCACTCGTAATTTTTGAACTACTCCACTGTCACTGATTTCGCCAAGTTGCGTGGCTTATCCACGTCCTTGCCCAGCGCCGTGGCCGTGAAGTAGGCCAGCAGTTGCATTGCCACGGCGTTCACCACCGGACTGACCATCTCGTGGGCGCGGGGCACATAGATCACGTCGTCGCCGTGGCGGGCATTCTCGGTGTCTCCGTCGCTCAGAAACAGGATGACCTTCCCGGCGCGGGCGCGCACTTCCTGCACGTTGCTGATGGTCTTTTCCAGCAGGCGGCTCTCGGTGGCGATCACGGCCACGGGGAGGTTGGAATCGATCAGCGCAATCGGGCCGTGCTTCATTTCACCGGCTGCATACGCCTCGGCGTGGATGTAGCTGATTTCCTTGAGCTTCAGCGCGCCCTCATAGGCCGTGGGGCTATTGACGCCGCGCCCCAGGAACAGATAGTCGCGGGCGTGAGCATACTTCTCAGCCACGGCCTTGATCGCCTCCACGCGCTCCGGGGCCAGCGCTTCCTCCACCAGCCGGGGCAGTTCGCGGGTGGCCTTGAGCAGTTCCGCCCCCTGTTCCTCGCTTAAAGTGCCGCGTGCCCGGCCCAGCCAGAGTGCGAGCATCACGAAGGCGCTGACCATCGAGGTGTACGCCTTGGTGCTGGCCACTCCGATTTCCGGCCCGGCGTGGATGTACAAGGTGTCGTCCAGCTCGCGGGTCATGCTGCTGCCCTTGGCATTGATCACGCCCAGCGTTTTCGCGCCGTGCTTCTTGGCCTCGCGCAGGGCTTCCAGTGTGTCAATCGTCTCGCCCGACTGGCTGACCACAATCGCCAGCGTGTTCTCGGATACCAGTGGGTTGCGGTAACGGTACTCGCTGGCCACATCCACTTCCACCGGAATGCGCGCCAGTTGCTCAATCAGGTACTCGCCCACCAGTCCGGCGTAAAAGGCGGTGCCGCAGGCGATGATGCTGATGCGCTTGAACGAGGAAGGATCGAGGTTGATGTCCAGATTGACCTCGCCCGTGTCGTCGTGCAGGCGGCCAATCAGGGTGTTGGTCAGGGCGGTGGGCTGCTCGTAGATTTCCTTGAGCATGTAGGTGTCGTACCCGCCCTTCTCGGCGGCCTCGGCGTCCCAGTCGATATGCTCGATCTCGCGCGTCTGCTCGTTGCCTTCCAGATCGGTGATGCGGAAGCCGTCGTCGTTCATGACCACCATGTCGCCGTCGTGCAGGAAGACCATCTTGCGGGTGTAGGCCAGCAGCGCAGGCACGTCCGAGGCCAGGAACATCTCGCCCTCGCCGACGCCCATCACCAGGGGGCTGACCGTGCGGGCCGCGACGATCTCGCGGTGATCGACGTGCGTGACCACGATGCCGTAAGCGCCGCGCACCTGTCCCAGCGCCGTGCGAACCGCCTCGTACAGGTCGCCGCTGTAAGCTTCCTCGATCAGGTGGGCCAGCACCTCAGAGTCGGTCTCGCTCTTGAACTCGTGGCCGCGCGACATCAGGGCCTCTTTCAGCTTCAGGTAATTCTCGATGATGCCGTTGTGGATGATGACGATCCTGCCGTCCTCGGTGGCGTGCGGGTGCGCGTTGGTGTCGTTGGGCAGCCCGTGCGTGGCCCAACGCGTGTGCCCGATGCCCAGCGTGCCGCTCAGTGGGTGGCCTTCTAACTCCGCTTCCAGGTTGGCCAGCTTGCCCGCCTTCTTCATGACCGCGATAGAGCCGCCGTCGCCAATCGCCACGCCCGCGCTGTCGTAGCCCCGGTATTCCAGCTTGGAGAGGCCCGAGATCAACACGTCCTGGGCCTGACGCCCGCCGATATAACCCACGATTCCACACATAAGAACTCCTGCCCGCCTGCTTTCACAAAAGACGGGGATGCCTGTTTGGTTTTGTGTGGCGTGTTCGGCCTTATTCCCACGTTGCCGCTGGGGTTTATCGCCGAACTTCCCGCATCTGCTTGATACAGACACGGCGGGTAGGTGTCGCCCACACCTGGAGGCATCCGCAGAACACTCGCTGACCTCCACCTCGTTTCCCACCCGCACAGTCTGGGTGGGCCTTGCGCTGCCCTGTTGGTACAAAGTCCCCCGGCATGAGAAGGGTTTGCGGATAGATCATAACACCCGCCTGCCGCCTCTGCTGAGTGTGTTGCTCAGATGACGCTAGGGGGTGGGTAATGGAGGGGAAACAGAGTCGGGAGTGAGACAGTCTGCCGTTTGTCCCCGGCTGCGCTTGCTAGGCTGTGCCTGTAAGTCTGTGCCCGTAAATCTGGGGCCTGCTGAGCAATGCCCTCCGCGCACCCCTGATCCTTCGATCTCGCCCACCTCTGCCCCAAGGAACCTCTGCCCATGCCCACCTACCTGTACAAGAACATCGACACCGGAGAAATCTACGAGTTGCGCCAGAGCATGCGCGACGACGCCTACACCGTGCACCCCGAGACGGGCGCGGCGGTCAAGCGTGTGCTGGCGCGGCCCAGCATCGCCTTTAAGGGCAGCGGCTTTTACGCCAACGATTCGCGCCCCCGCGAGAAGTCCGAGAGCAGCGGCGGCGGCGAGAGCAAGCCCGCGCCCAAAGCCGAGAGCGGCGGCAAGAGCGAAAGCAAGAGCAAGGGCGGCGGCGAGGGGTGAACGCCGCCCGCGCTATAGGCGTTGCCCTGCTGCTGAGCGCGGCGGTGGCGGGCGCGTATGTCTCGGGCCGGGTCAGCGCCCAGCGCGCCCTGGTCACGCCAGACGAGATCAACACGGTGGAGGTCACGCAGAACGCCCTGCAAGCGGTGGTACGGATCGACAACCGCCTTCAGCGCGATCAGTTGCAGCCTGGCGACGATCCCATCGAGACGGGCACCGGCTTTTTTTACAAGAAAGACCTGATCGTGACCAACTACCACGTCATCGAGTTTCAGGACTCGCTGAGTGTCACGCTGTACAACGGGCGCAAGGTGTCCGCCAAGATCGAGGGCGTCGATCCGGGCATCGACATCGCCATCCTGCGTGTGACCGGCGTGACCGCCCCCAAAACCCTGAGCTTTGGCAATAGCGCCCGCCTGATTCCGGGGCAGAAGCTGACCGCGATGGGCACGCCCCTCAAGATTCCCAACTTCGTCAGCACCGGCATCTTCAGCGTGATGGCCAGCGCGGACAACGTGCCGCGCAACGACAACCTGGGCGGCGAGATCGGCGAGTATCTGATGACCACGGCCAGCATCCAGCAGGGCAACAGCGGCGGCCCGATCCTGGATTCGCGCGGGCTGGTGGTGGGCGTGGCCGATGCCAACGCCGCGCCCAACAACCTTGTGCCCGGCGTGATCGGCATCGCCATTCCCGGTGACATCGTCAAGCAGAGTCTGGACGATCTGGAGAAGATCGGGGTTCCGCAGCGCGGCACGCTGGGGGCCACGCTGGTGAATCTGGACACCCTTCCCCCGGCCCTGCGCCAGCTCGCGGGCCTCTCCAGCTCGGAAGGCGCGCTGGTGATGGATGTGCCTGCCGGAAGCGCCGCCGCCCGCGCGGGCCTGCGCGGCAGCCTGCGCAACAGCAGCGATCAGTTGCTGGCCCCGCTGGGCGACATCATCGTGGCGGTGGACGGCGTGCGCGTGACGAACTCCTTTGACGTGACCCGGCTGGTGGCCACCAAACGCCCCGGCCAGACCGTGACCCTGCGCGTATGGCGCAACAAGAAGAGCGTGGACGTGAAGGTCACGCTGCTTAAGCGGACGCTGCAACAGACCGGGCGCTAGAGATGGAAACAGGGGAGACGGGGTGCTGGACGGCCCCGTCTTTTCTGCTGCTTCTGGCGGCGGGAAAGCTGCCCGTGTTGTCCTGGCCTGCGCGCTTCAGTTGACCGGGAACTTTCCAGTCCCACCCTCGTATCAGAGTGATATCACCCTGAGAGGAGGGAAACGGTATGAGTGAACTGAAGAAAGCCCTCGAAGCTGTTGGACCGGAAGGTGGAATCTCCACACGCAATGGCGTGGCGAGCGTGGAACGTGCCGCTTTCGGCTTGCCGGGCGTGCCGATCTTTGTGCTGTGGCTGGCGCTGGTGGCGGCGGCGGTGTGGCTGCTGGTGGCGGGACAATTCCTGCTGAGCGTGGTGCTGGGCGTCCTGCTGTTCTTCGCTGTGATCGGGTTTTTCATCGTGCAGCCCAACCAGGCCAAGGTGCTGACCCTGTTCGGGCGCTACGTGGGCACCGAGCGGCGCAACGGCATGTACTGGACCAATCCGCTCACCATTCGCAAGAACGTGTCGCTGCGAATCCGCAACTTCAACTCCGAGCGGCTGAAGGTCAACGATCTGTCGGGCAACCCCATCGAGATCGCCGCCGTGATCGTGTGGCGCGTGGTGGATTCGGCGCGGGCCACCTTTGATGTCGAGGACTACGCCGAATTCGTTGCCATCCAGTCCGAGACGGCCCTGCGCCACCTGGCCTCGCAGTATCCCTACGACAACTACGAGGAAAGTGGGATGAGCCTGCGCGGCAACGCCGACGAGGTGGCCGAGGCGCTGGGCCGCGAACTGGCTGCCCGCCTGCGCCACGCTGGGGTGGAAGTGCTGGAAGCCCGCCTGTCGCATCTGGCTTACTCGCCGGAAATCGCCGGGGCCATGCTCCAGCGCCAGCAGGCCAGCGCCATCATCGCCGCCAGAGCGCAGATCGTGCAGGGCGCGGTGGGCATGGTGCAGATGGCCCTGCGTGAGCTGGCCGAACAGAACATCGTGGAACTGGACGAGGAACGCAAGGCCCAGATGGTCAGCAATCTGCTGGTGGTCCTGACCAGCGAGCGCGGCACGCAGCCTATCGTGAACGCCGGAAGCCTGTACTAGCGCGCCCCTGTAGGCAGAGGAGGCACGCATGGCAAGGAAGAACTACCCCCTGCGAATCAGCCCCGAACTGTACGCAGCGCTGGAGCGCTGGGCCGCCGATGACCTGCGAAGCGTCAACGCCCAGATCGAGTATCTGCTGACCCAGGCGGCGCGGGAAGCGGGGCGGCTGAAGGCGGCGGCAGAACGGAAAGAGAAGCCAGACACTCAGGATTGAAGAGATTTCTCAGAAAGCCCTCTCGCTTTGAAGAGGGCTTTCTGATGCCTGCTCACCAGAGGACAGCCGTGGTGTGGGATGGACGCAACGTTCTACTCAGCGGCTCCCGTACCGCCGCTCAATCACTACCCGCCGCACGATGCGGTCCGCCAGCCCCGGTAGCAGGCTGTCCAGCAGCGCCACAGCGCGGTAAATCCCCGGCACGGTTACTTCGCGGCGCGGACGCACCAGCACCCCAGCCACGGCGCGGGCCACCACTTCCGGCCCCGGCATCGGCAGGCGGGCGCGGGCGGTCATCTCACTTTTCACAAAGCCGGGCGAGATCAGGCTGACGTCCACGCCACTGCCCAGCAGCTCTCGCCGCAGGCCGTGCGAGAAGCCGCGTATCCCGAATTTGCTGGCACTGTACATGCCGTTGGTGGCCGCCCGCCCTGCCACCGAGCCGATGTTGACGATATGCCCGCTGCCCCGCGAGCGCATTTCCGGTAGCACCAGCCGCACCAGTTCAATGGGCGCTTCCAGATTCACGCGGATCACGCGCAGCGGATCGGGATCGTCCCACCACCAGCCCTGCTCCACCGTGACCCCGGCATTGTTGATCAGCACGTCGATACGCCCGAAGTGCGCGTGGGCGGCGGCGATCAGGGCTTTGCGTGAATTGGCGTCGGTCACGTTGGTGGGGACGGCGATCACGCGTGAGCCGCTGGGATCGAGTTTGCGGGCCAGGGCGGCCAGTTGATCCTCGCGGCGGGCGGCCAGCAACAGCGCGTGCCCGCGCGCCGCCAGTTCGCGGGCCGTCGCCAGCCCGATGCCACTGGACGCGCCCGTGAGGACCACCACGCGGCGCTCGGAAGGGGATTTTGGAGTCATGGACCGGATGCTAGCGCCCTTACCGAAACCAGTTCCTCAGCCGGGCATCAGGCACAGGCGGCAGACTGTGGGCGTGAAGCTGTCCCTCCTGACGTTGCCGCTGCTGTGCGCCGCCCTGCTGAGTGTGGGGGGGCAGGCCGCCGCACCGGGCAACATTCCTGCGCTGCCGCCGGGGCAGACGGCACCCGTTCCCAGGCCTCTGGCCCCAAAGCCTCCAGCCGTCAAGCCCCCGCCAGTGCAGACACCAGCACCCCAGCCGCTTCTGGAAATCGCGCCCACAACCCCGCCCCGTTCGCAGACCGCGCCTCCGCTGGTGCCGTTGCCGGGTGCGCCTCCGTCCATCCCCACACCACCCAAACCCGTTCCAGTTCCGCCCGCCGTCTACCGGCCCGCTGACCCGCTGTTCACCCGGCAGTGGGACATGACCACGATTGGCATGCCGCAGGCGTGGGCGCTGCTGCCAGAAGTGGTGCAGAAGGGCGGTATACCCAAAGCAATTTCCGTTACGGTGGCCGTGCTGGACACCGGATTCGTTAGCTCGCCGGAATTGGCTGGGCGCGTGGTGAATGGTTACGATTTCGTGCATGATCCCGCGCGGGCCGGGGACGGCGACGGGCGTGACATAGACGCCTCCGGGGTGGGCCAGTTCGCCTATCACGGCGAGGTGGTGGCCAACATCATCGCCGCTGCGCACGACGGGCGGGGGATGGCGGGCATCAACCCGGCGGCGCGCATCGTGCAGGTGCGGGTGGCGGGCACTGACGGCCTGATCGATCCGCAGGATCTGGCCGATGGGCTGCGCTGGGCGGCGGGAATCCCAGTGCCGGGCGTTCCGGCCAATCCCAATCCAGCAAAAGTGCTGAACCTGAGTCTGTTCGCGGACTTCATTCCGCTGACCGGCTGCGACGCGCGCATCCAGAATGCGGTCAGCGCCGTGAATGCAAAGGGCGTGCTGATCGTGGTAGGGGCCGCCAACGACGGTGCGGACGCCTCCGGCTATTCGCCTGCGGGCTGCCGCAACGTGCTGACCGTGACCAGCGCCACGCAACAGGGCACGCGCCCCGATTACGCCAACTGGGGCCGCAGTGTCGCCCTCGCCGCGCCGGGAGGGGAGACTGGCCACGGCGTTCCCGTCAGCAGCCTGAGTGGGCCGGGAGGCGAGCGCAGCCCAAACGGCACCAGCATGGCTGCCCCACATGTGGCTGGAGTTGCCAGTCTCCTCCTGAGCGTGCGCCCCCGCCTGACGCCCACGCAGCTTCGCGCCCTGCTGATCCGCACCGCCACCCCGTTTCCCGGCGGGCGTTGTGACCCGGCCCCAGCCCGCACCTGTGGCAGCGGCACGCTGAATGCGGCAGCGGCGGTGCAGGAGGCACTGGCCTCCAGCCTGGGCAAATAAGCGGACAGACAGAGCGCTATGCCCCGCGACTGTTGGCCGACAACCCATGTCCCGCGTCCTGAACGCTAGGATGGGTGCATGAGGTTTCAAGCATGAACGCTCCCGTCTGGCGCGTCTGGCTGGTCACGGCGCTGGTGTGTGGCTGGGGCATCCTGACCATTCGTTTCGTGACCACCAGCAACTGGCCGCTGGCTATTGTCAGTCTGGTGCTGGCCGTTTTTAACGGTTACACGTTGTACCAGTTGACTCGCAAGGGAAAATAGGGGAGAGCCTGACAACATTAGTTTTGTGGCAAAATTTCCGAGATTAGAGATTATTTAGTTCGTAGGGTAAAAAAATTGTGAAGGAGGCAGGCCAGCCTTATGCGAGCTAAGTTTTTCTGTCCTAAATGTTTTGAAGAATTTGGCGGACCTAAGCAGGACAATACCCTTAGTGTCGCAATAAATGATATGGGAACTGAATCTGACCTGGCGATATGTTCAAGGGGTCACACTGTTGTCGTGCTTTCTAGTTCGTTCAACTATCAATTAACACTAAGCTATGCCTTCCTAGCATTTGAGAAGGGCTTCTACAGAGAAGCAACAATTGACGCGCAGGCGGCATTAGAGAATATGTATGGCGAAGTGATTCGAGCTTATGGTTTAAAGCGGCAATTTACAGATGCTGGAGTGAAATTTTCTATTAATATCAAATCGATCAGTAAGTTATCGGAGCGAAGAATCGGTGCCTTTGTTCTCATCTGCGCTTTAGAAGGTGTTTCTCCATTTATTTTGCCCGAAAAATTTATTAAAATTAGGAATAATTGTGTACATAATGGTATTAATCCTGGAAAAGATAGGGCATTTGAGTTTATAAAAGAGTGTGCTATTTTAATGTGTAGAATTAAAGACTCTAATTTAGGAAAAGATTTAGACTTAATGAAAGATATAAAAGTGGGATCAAGGTTTAGAGATCTGAATGGCAATAAATCAAATATATTAACATATATATTACATGATATACTTGATGATCGATTCATGGATTATGTTATTGGAGCATTTGGAACTCTTGAAGAATATCTGCAAATTGATAACGAGCATTTATGGGACAATGTAAGAATGGTTTGGGACGATGGATTAATTGATCGATAAAATTGCTCAGACTTTCAAATCTGGTTTTTCAGCGCAGCAGCGGCAGGCCGAAGCCGTGCGCCTGGACGCGCTCGCAGACACGCCCAAAGGCCCCCGGATCGGCCACGAAATCCAGTTCGTCACCCGGCACGCGCAGCACCGGGCAGGCGTCGAACTCCGTGATCCAGGCGTCGTACAGACGGTTCAGGCCCGCCAGATAGACGTCGGGGATGTCCTGCTCGTAACTGCGTCCGCGCAGGGCAATCCGGCGGCGCAGCGTGGGCAGGCCCGCGTCGATGTGGATCAGCAGGTCCGGCACGCGCAGGGCGGGCAAAATCCCCTCGTACAGCCCGCAGTAGGTGGCCCAGTCGCGCGCCTCCATCTGGCCGCTCTCGAACAGGTTGCGGGCAAAGATGCTGGCGTCCTCGAACACGGTGCGGTCCTGGATGACGTAGCGTGCCCCCGTCACCAGATTCAGGTGCTGCTCCAGTCGGCGCGACAGAAAGTAGATCTGCGAGTGGAACGAGTAGCGCCGCATGTCGCGGTAAAAATCTTCCAGATACGGGTTGTCGGCGTAGGGTTCGTAGACAGGCCGCAGCCCGTAGCGCTCCGAGAGCATGCGCGTCAGCGTGCTTTTCCCGCTGCCGATGTTGCCGGAGACGGCCAGGTACATCAGCTCCCTCCCCGTGTCCAGCGCAGCGTGCGGCGCATCAGTCCGCCGCCTGCCCAGCCGTCAGCGCCTCATGGACGCGGGCCAGGATCAGTTCCTCGTGTTCAGCGTTGCCCACGAAGTCGATGTCCCCGGCCTGCACGGTCAGCAGCGGGTGATCATAAGTGCGGAAATACTCGTCGTAGCGGGCGGTCAGCTCGGCCAGATACCCGGCCTGCATGTCCTGCTCGAAGGGACGGCCCCGGCGGGCAATCCGGCGCAGCAGCTCATCCGTGTCGGCGCGCAGGTAGACCACCAGATCAGGGGTGGGCAATCTGGGCGACAGGTGCGAGTACAGGTCCTTGTACAGCGCGAATTCGGCGTCCTTGAGGTTCATGGCCGCAAAGATGAAATCCTTGGCGAACAGGTAGTCGCTGACCACGTTGCCGCTGAACAGCCCTGGCTGGGCCAGCGCCGAGAGCTGCTTGAAACGCGACAGCAAAAAGAAGACCTGCACCTGAAAAGCGTAAGCGTCCGGCTGCTCATAAAAGCGGGCCAGGAAGGGGTTTTCCTCCACCACTTCCAGATTCAGTTCCGCGCCGTAGCGTGCCGAGAGCCGCCGGGACAGGCTCGTTTTTCCCACCCCGATGGGGCCTTCAATCACCAAGTACATAAACAGCAGGGAGCATAGCGCGCCCTGCCGGAGGGGAAGGGGCAGGGTGGGGCTTGACTTGACCGGACTTGACCGGGTGCGGGCCGTGCCGGGCGATTAAACTGTGGTCATGTCCCGCAAACCTGCCCGCCTGTCCTTCGAGCTGGCCCTGCAACTGCGCCTGCTCTCAGCGGCGGGGGCGCTGCTGATTTTCACGCTGCTGTGGGCCGGGTTCATCTATCCCAGCCTGATCACCCTGCCCGCCCTGCTGGTCACGCCCGCCCTCTTTGTGCTGCTGGCCGCCGTCGTCAGTCCGCAGTTCGTGGAGACTCGCCCGTGGCTCAGAACCTATCTGCTGCTCAGCGTGGGCCTGAGCGTGGTGTGTTGGGTGTTCATTCTGGTCTGGTTTTCACGGAACTAGGCAGGGCTACAGGCAGTCGGCGCGCTGTTCCAGGCAGAAGCTTCGTCAGTCCCGCGCGCCCTCAATCACCGCGCCGGGGGCCAGTGCGCCGTACATCAGCAGGCTGAACCGGTCCTGCCAGTCGCGCAGCACCTCGCGCTGATCGCGGTGGCCGCCGTGCAGCAGGGCCAGCAGGCAGGCGTCCACCAGCAGGGCACTCAGCGTGGCGACATTCACGTCCGGGCGCAGGCGGCCCTGGGCCTGCATGGCCAGCAGCACGGGTTCTACCAGCGCGCCCAGCGTCAATGCCGTCTTGAGGCCGTCGACGGGAGCGAGGCGGGCCGGGAACGACAGCGGAGATTTCGGCTGTGTGTCGCCCGATTGAGGCCCTGCGCCCAGCACCGCCTGCCCCACCGCGCCCACCAGATGGCGGTAGCGCACGCCCAGATCGGCCATGCGGGCCATCACCTTGTCCCAGACCAGTTGCGGGTTGGCCCCGGCATGCAGGCGTTCCAGGGCGTCGTCACGGCTGGCCTGCACGGCCTTGTCGAAGTGGGCCAGCAGCATATGCACTTTGCTGGGAAAGTATCGGTACAGATTGGTGCGGCTCACAAAGGCCGCGCGGGCGATGTCCTGGGCACTGGTGGCCTCCAGACCGCTGCGGGCGAACAGCTCGAAGGCGGCGCGGGCGATGCGGTCACGCCGGGCCTCGTCCTGCTCCTGTCGGTCCACCTTCATGGGGCAATGATACTGCGCCAGGCGGTTTCAGAATGGTCTGGTCAGCCGCTCTGTCCCGGGTCAGATCTTAACTGTGCTGGGGTATTCCCCTTTTCCTGCTCGGTCCACTGTCGCCCTCCACCATACCCCCAGCGTGGGTGTAGGCGCTATGAAGACTTCGCCGGACAACACCGGGCGGGGCGGGCTAGAGTGAGGAGGACCGGAAGGCCACTTTTCACCCTTCCGGGCAAAGGATGGGTGAAAGCTGTGCATATCTACAAACTGTCTGGCCGGAACGTCGACGTCACGGACGCCATGCGCGACTACGTCGAGGAAAAGCTCACGCGACTGGACCGCTACAGCGAATCCATTACCGACGCGCGGGTCACGCTGACAGTAAGGGATGTCCGGGACTCCACGCGCCGCAACCGCGTGGAGGTGCAGCTCAACGTTCCCCACGGCATCATCCGTGCCGAGGAACACCACGCCGACATGTACGCCGCCATCGACAAGGCCAGCGACGTGCTGGAGCGTCAGCTCCGCAAATTCAAGACCCGTTATATGAAGGCGCGCCATGAGGCCGCACCGACGCCTGCCCCCGGTCCTGCCGAGGCGGACGTGAACGCCGGAATGGACGATGTGGGCGAATTCAAACCCGAGATCGTGCGCCAGAAGCGTTTTGACCTGCGCCCCATGAGCGCAGAGGACGCTGTGGTGCAGATGGAAGCGCTGGGCCATGACTTCTACGTGTTTTCCAACATGACCTCTGGCCTGACCGGGGTGGTCTACCGCCGCAAGGACGGGCACTACGGGCTGATCGAACCGAGCAACTGAACTTTGTGAAAGCTGACTGAAACTGGCGCTGGGGTCCGGGCCGCTGCCTGGGCCTCACTTCTTGCTCACGATTGGGACATTCTGTGCTGGGCCTCTGCTATTCTGCGGCGTTGTGATCGTCTATGTGATCAATCCAGGAACCAGCGGGATCAAGCTCGCCTGTGCCAGCATCGCCCCGAGTCTGAATTCTGCGCTGCCGGGGCAGTTGCAGTTGGCTCTGACCCGTGCCGAGTTGACACTGGACGCCCCGCCCGCGGCGGCAGACTTGCCAATGCTGTCGTCGGAGATTCAGAAGCTGACCGCTGGCTGGCCCGCCCCGGACGCCATCGTCGGGCGCGGCGGATTGATCGGGCGGGTGGCGGCGGGGACCTACCGCGTCACACCGGAGATGGCTGAATTTGCCGTGCAGGGCGAGGGCGCGTATTATCCGCCCAATCTGGGCGGCCCACTGGCCCTGGCGCTGGCCGGGGAATACGGCGTGCCTGCTTTCGTGGTGGACCCCCAGAGCGTGGACGAACTGCTGCCAGAGGCGCGTGAAACCGGAGTGAAGGGCCTGCGCCGTCACGCCCAGTTTCACGCCCTGAACGTGCGCGTGGTGGCCCGCCGCGCCGCCCACGATGTGGGCAAGAGACTCCAGGAGGCCCGCATCGTGGTGGCGCATCTGGGGGCCACCACCAGCGTGACCGCTTTCGAGAAGGGCCGCGCGGTGGACACCACCGGGACGGGCACAGATGGCGGCCCGCTGGGCGCGGTGCAAAGTGGCCCGCTGCCCGCCCGTATGCTACTGAAACTGGCCCGAGAGGAGGGCGAGGCAGCCGCCTTGCGTCAATTGTCCGGCGCGGGCGGATTCCTGTCGCTGGCGGGCAGTTCAAACCTCAAGGATCTGGAGGCCCGGCTGGTCAGCGATCCCGCCGTGCAGGCCGCCGCCGCCGCCTTCGTGCATCAGGTGTGCAAGGCGCTGGGCGAGCAGACCGGCGCACTGACAGGCCGCCCCGACGCGCTGGTGATCACGGGCGGCATTGCCCGCTGGGACGAACTGGTAGACCGCATCGAGCGCCGGGTGGCCTGGATTGCTCCGGTGCTGGTCATTCCCGGCGAACTGGAAGTGGAAGCTCTGGCCGAGGGCGCAGGCCGCGTGTTGCTGGGTCTGGACGCGGCCCGCGAATGGCGGCACCCACAGGCCGTGGCCCCGGAGCTTTAAGCCCTATGCCCCGCCGCCGTCCCGTCCGTTCCGCCGCGTCCGAGCCGATTCGCGCCACCAGCATGTGGCGTGTGGATCAGGTGTTCCTGGCGCGCAAAGGGATGCGGGTGGAGGTCACGTCCTCGCTGGTCAACGATCACGGCGGCCTGCGAAACCTGAGCGTGACCGCGCCCACCGACGATCCGCACGAGGCCGTGCGCCACGCCGCGCGTTTTATTGCAGGCAAGGGCAATGTCAGCGGCGCGCGGCAGGCCCGCGTGCGCTGGACCCGTGAGCAGGCCACCACCGAGCAGGACGCATTGATCCGGGACCGCCTGCTGGAAGACGAATTCCTGGACGAGTTCGAGGAAACGCTGGCGGCGGTGCGTGATCAGCAGCGGTAAAAGTGGAGCGCTACAGCTTTAGCCCCAGGAGTAGAGAACCGCTGGCCTCCCGCGCCAGTTCCTGAAAGCCCAGGTGACGGTAGAAACCGATGGCGCGCGTGTTGCTGCCGCCCACGCCCAGATGGACGCCGGGGGAACCCGCTTCTCTGAGAGCCATAAAGAGCCGTTCCAGCATGCGCCGCCCATTGCCGCCGCCTTGCCCGCGCGGCAGAAGATCGATGTGCAGGTGCGAGGGATAGGCGTCCAAGATGCTCTGCGGGGCTGTATTCGGGCGGTGGATCAGGCGGGCGAGGCGTTCGTCCGGGGTGCGCTTGGCAGCGGGAATGTCGGTGGGATCGGCGTACTGGGCGCGGAGGTCCGGCCACCACTCGCGCTCCAGCGTCGCCTCAAACTCGCGCGTGTTGAGTGCGCCGATGACGTAGCCGCAGACGCCCTTCTCATCCTCCAGCACGAAGGCGAAGGCGGGTGCGTAAGCCAGATACGGCGCGGCATAGATGTGGCCTACCAGCATCGGATCGCGGTAGATGTGGGTGGCATCCGCGCCGCTGTCCGCCGTTTCCAGGCAGATGCGGTACAGCGCGTCGTGGTCACTGGGCCGGGCGTGGCGAATGGTGAACATGTGGGCATTCAAGCAGATTGAAGCCGTACATGCGGCCTGTTGCGAGGACCTAAAATAAACCATGACCATTACCACCGAGGCCGAACTGGAAGGCATGAAACGCGCAGGATTCGTGGTGGCCGAGACGCTCCGCACGCTCAAAGCCGCCATTGAACCCGGCGTGACCCCCGCCGAACTTGATGCCCTGGCGGGACAGGTCTTCAGGCAGTACGGGGCCAGCTCTGCCCCGCGCATGACCTACGACGCGCCTGTCAATGTCTTTATCAGCGTCAACGACGACATCGTTCATGGCCTTCCCACGTCGCGCCCATTGGCCGCCGGGGACGTGGTGAGCATTGATGTCACGCCGTTCGTGGATGGCTATATTGCGGACGCTGCGGTGACGGTGGCCGTTCCCCCCGCTTCACCTGTTGCCATGCGTCTGATCGAATGCACCGAGGCCGCGCTTGAAGCGGCCCTGTCCGCCGCGAAGGCGGGCCATCCGGTCAACGCCATCGGGCGGGCTGTGGAAAACGAGGTGAAACGCCGGGGCTTCACGGTGCTGCGGGAACTGTTCGGGCATGGGGTGGGCCGCGCCATCCACGAGGAACCCAACGTGCCGAACTATTACCGTCCGGCAGACCGGAAGAAGCTGCACGAGGGTCTGGTCATTGCCATTGAGCCGATGGTGTCCACGGGCCGCTCCCACCGGGTCAAAACTTTGCGTGACGGCTGGACCCTCAGCACCACCGATGGCGGGCTGGCCGCGCATTTTGAACATACGGTCATGATCACTGGGGGCAAGCCGTTGATTCTGACGGCCTGAGCCTCTTCAGCCCTGGAAAAAGATGGCCCCCCGCTCAATGCTCCAGCCGGATGCGCGGGAGCCGTTTGTCCAGCCACTCCGGCAGCCACCAGTTCCACTTTCCAGCCAGCTTAAGGAAGGCGGGCACCAGAATCAGGCGCACCAGGGTGGCGTCCAGGGCCACCGCCACCGCCAGGCCCAGGCCGATGCTCTTGGTGGCCACCACGCGCCCGAACATGAAGGCCACGAACACGATAAACATGATCACGGCGGCGCTGGTGATGATGCGGGCGGTGTGGCCCACGGCCAGCACCACGGCCTCGTCGTTGCTGGCCCCGTTCAGGTATTCCTCCTGCACGCGCGAGAGCAAAAAGATCTCGTAATCCATGCTCAGGCCGAACATTACGGCAAACAGCAGCACGGGCAGCGAGGCGTCCAGCACGCCCACGTCGGCGGGGATGCCCAGCGGCGCGGCCAGAAAGCCGTCCTGCACGATCAGCGTGACCACACCCACCGCCGCGCCCACCGTCAGGGCATTCATCACGATGCTTTTCAGGGGAATCAGCAGGCTGCGGAAGGCCACCATCAGCAGCAGGAAGGTGCCGGTAAAGACCACCGCGATCACCCCCGGCAACGTGCCGATGATTGCGCGGCTGAACTCTTCGCCGCCCACGGGTGCGCCGCCCAGCAGATAGACGTAGCCGCTGGCGTCCAGAGACTGACGCACACGTTTTTCAAAGGCGGCGATGTCCTGGGCACGCAGGGTATCCATCGGCACCACCGTCACCCGCAGCAACTCGCGGTCTGCGCTGAATGATCGTCGGGTCAGCAAGCTCAGCGCCTCCAGACCGCCCGTCCCTGCCCCGGCCAGATCGGCAGAGGTCAGGAAGGGGCTGATGACGGCCTTCACGTCTGGAAGGGCACGCAGATCGTTCACCACCTTCTGGAACCTGTCCCGGTCTGCCGGGGTGTACTTCTGCCCCTTCAAATCCAGAATCACTTCAAACTGGCTGAGCAAGCCGCCCGCGCCCAGTTCGCGCACGTCCCCGAGGGCGTCGCGGCTGGGCACGCCGGGGACCAGCCCCCACGCGCCCGCGTAGCCGGTTTTCAGGCCCAGGGCAGGAATCGCCAGCGTCAGCAGAAAGGCGGTGGTCAGCAGTACCCCCAGCACGGGGCGGGCGGTGACGCGGCGGGCGAACGCGGTCCACGCCGCCGACGCCGCGCCACTCTGCGCCCAGGTCACTTTCAGCAGGCGCGGGCTGTTGACCCGTTCGCCCAGCAGCGCCAGCAACGCGGGGAGCGCCGTCAGGCTCGCCAGCACGGTCAGGATCACTGCCAGCACGCCGCCGATGCCGATGCTGCGGACAAAGGCCACCGGGGGCAGGATCAGCCCCGCCATCGCGATGCCCACGGTCATGCCGCTGAAGGCCACGCTGCGGCCCGCCGTCATCACGGTGCGGGCGGCGGCTGTTCGGCTGTCCGGCTCACGCTTCAATTCTTCGCGGAAGCGGTTGACCATCAGTAGGGCGTAGTCGATGCCCGCGCCCAGGCCCAGCATGGTAATCACGCTCTGGGCGAAGGTGCTGACGGGCATCAGGAAGGTCAGGCCGTACAGCGCCGCCATCGCCACGGAGATGCTCAGCAGGCCCACCGCCAGCGGGAGTCCAGTGGCCACCAGCGCCCCGAACACCAGCAGCAGCAGCCCGCCGATCAGGGGCAGTGCCGTGAACTCGCTGCGCTTGGTGTCGGACTCGGCGAACTCGGTGAAGTCGTCGGCAATCGCCTGCCCGCCCGTCACGCGGATGCTCAGCGCCTCGCTCTGGACGCCGCGCACGTACTGGCGCACCGCCGACAGCGCCTCGGTGCCCCCCTCCTGCAACGGAATCTGGGCCACGGTCAGGGCCAGCACGCCGTCCGCCGCCCGTGTGGGAACGGGGCCGCCCGTGGTGGCCGGAACGACGCGCGACACGCCCGCTACCTTTTCCAGACCATCCACGAACGCCCCGTAGTTTTTCTGCCCTTCCGGCGTATTCAGCGGCGGGTTGCTGCGCGTGACCAGAATGGCGGTGTTGGTGTCCCGCTCGCCAAAGCGTTCGCGCAGCAGCGCGGAAACCGTGTTGGCCTCCGAATTGGTCAGCCCCCCTGCCGGATCGGCATTCAACGCTGCCGGGGCGCGGGCGGCCAGCGGCAGGCTCAGTGCGGCGGCGATGATCCACACCGCCAGCACCGCCCAGGGGTGTCGGGACGCGAGACGGGCCAGGAATTGCACGCCCTGGACTGTAGCGGCTCCAGACCGGGGCGTGTGGGTGGAGGCAGGCCGTTTGATGCCCGGATGGACGCTCGGGCCGAAAGATCGCGCCGCCATCTGCTACCCTCCGCAAATGTCTTCTCCCGCTTCCGTTCTTCCCCGCCTGCGTCTGCGCGTGACCCTGGCGGCGGAAGGTTACGTGCGTGCCGGGCATCCCTGGGTCTACGAATCCAGCGTGCGTGAGCAGAACCGAGACGGCGAGGCCGGGGAACTGGCGGTGATCTATGACCGCCGGGACCGCTTTCTGGCGATTGGCCTGTATGACCCGTTTTCGCCCCTGCGCCTGCGCGTGCTGCACGCCGGGCCGCCCGTCACGCTGGACGACGCATGGTGGGCCGCCCATCTGGATCAGGCTTTGCAGAAGCGTGGGGCGCTGGCCGACGCCTCAGACACCGACGGCTACCGCGTCCTCAACGGCGAGTCCGATGGTTTCGGCGGTCTGGTGGTGGACCGTTACGCCCAGGTCTTGGTCCTCAAGATCTACACAGCGGCATGGTTCCCGCATCTGGACCGCATTCAGGGATTGCTGGCCGAACGCTTCCCTGACTCTGCAATGGTTCTGCGCCTCAGTCGCAATATTCAGAGCATCGCGGCAGAGGAGGGGCTGTCTGACGGTCAGATCCTGACGGGCGATTTGCCGGAAAATCCAGTCGTTTTCTACGAATCCGGTCTGGCCTTTGAAGCCGATGTGTTGCGTGGTCAGAAAACCGGATTCTTCCTGGACCAGCGCGAGAATCGGCGGCGGGTGGAGGGGCTGGCGAAGGACAGGCGGGTGCTGAATGCCTTCTCCTTCTCGGGCGGCTTCTCGCTGTACGCAGCACGGGGCGGCGCAACCGAAGTCGTCAGTCTGGATATCAGCGCCCACGCATTGGCCGGGGCCGAAAATAACTTCGCCTTGAATCCGGGACTGACCACGCCGCATGAAACTGTGCAGGCGGATGTTTTTGACTGGCTTGCCAGAACCCGCCGCACTTTTGATCTGATTATTCTGGACCCCCCCTCGCTGGCCCGCCGCGAAACCGAGCGGACCGGGGCCATTCGCGCCTACGCCAAACTGGCTGCCGACGGCATGGCCCGATTGGCTCCCGGCGGCATCCTTCTCAGCGCCTCGTGTTCGGCCCACGTCAGCGCAGATGAATTCTGGGACGCTGTGCGCGGCGCGGCCCAGGCCAGTGGCAGAACATGGAAGGAGCTGGGCACGAGCCGTCACGCCCCGGACCACCACGCGACGTTTGCCGAAGCCGAGTATTTGAAGGCGATTTATCTGGAGATGGGGTGAGCCACTAAACTGATCTATGGCCTACGAGGTGAGCTTTCAGCCCTCCTACGATCAGTTTGTGCTTTATGACCCTCATGCCCCACCTAACCCTGAAGAGGCTCCGCTCTGGGATTCTCCCGCAGAGCAAAACGGGTTGCTGAGTATTCGGAATACCCAGCTCGCAGTCTCTTGCTGGGATGAGCGTGATTGGACCGTCACATTATTCGTCGGCATTGAGGTCTTCCCAGGTCCTCCCTCGCCACCACTGGGCGAATGGCCGTTTCACGTTGAGGCTGCTCTGACGGTTGCCTCCGGCGTCCTCGCTGTTGGCGACATCATGCTTATGGAAACTCCAGCTCTTTGCGTCCCTGTACCATCTGGCCGGGTCCGCCTGCGGATTGCAGGACAGCCAAACCCTGAAAGTGGTCAGAGATACGTGATTCAGGTCTGGCCTGAAAGCTGACCTCCGCCCATCCTTGGCATCCTCCCATCTGCTAAACTCCCTGCCATGAAGACCGTGTGTTGCCCCCGATTGCGGTAAAGCAGCGTTCCGTCTGCCGTCCGCGCCCCGACTTTGCTGTTGAGGCGCGGCTTTTTATTGCCTTCACCACCCTCAAGGAGTTCTCTATGACCGCCCACCCCCAACCTGACCAGAACATCATCCTGTACGACACCATGCAGCGCCAGAAAGTCCCGTTCGTCCCTACCACGCCGGGTCATGTGGGCATGTACCTGTGCGGTCCCACCGTCTACAGCGACGCGCACCTGGGCCATGCCAGGAAGGAAGTGGCCTTCGACGTGATCCGCCGCGCCTTCATGCACTTCGGCTACGCGGTGCGCTACGTGGCGAACATCACCGACGTGGGCCACCTGCAAGACGACAGCGACGACGGCGAGGACAAGATCGCCAAACGCGCCGCGCTGGAACGCCTGGAGCCGATGGAAGTGGCCGACAAGTATTTCTGGTCCTTCATGGACGATATGGCCGCCCTGAACATCCTGCGCCCCAGCATCAATCCGCGCGCCACCGGGCACATTACCGAGCAGATCGCGCTGATCGAGGAACTGATTGAACGCGGCCACGCCTACGAATCCGGCGGTAGCGTCTACTTCGACGTGCGGAGCTGGCCTGACTACGGCAAGCTGTCGGGCCGCAAGCTGGACGATCAAGACGTTGGCACGCGCGAGGCCGTGCGCGGCGAAAAGCACGACGCCCGCGACTTCGCCCTGTGGAAGAACGCCGAGGGCGGCCACCTGATGCGCTGGCCCTCGCCGTGGGGCATCGGTTTTCCCGGCTGGCACATTGAATGCAGCGCCATGAGCCTCAAGTATCTGGGCGAGGGCTTTGACATCCACGGCGGCGGCCTGGACCTGGAATTCCCCCACCACGAGGCCGAGATCGCGCAGGCCGAGGCGGCGGGTCACGCCTTCGCGCGCTACTGGATGCACAACAACATGCTGACCATCGGCGGCGAGAAGATGAGCAAGAGCAAGGGCAATTTCACCACCATTGCCGACGTCCTTTCGCGCCATGACCCGATGGTGGTGCGCTTTCTGCTGGTGTCCAGTCATTACCGCTCCATCACCGAATTTTCCGACGCGGCCTTTGAATCCGCGAAGAATGGCTACCGCCGCCTGAGCGAGAGCCTGCATGAGATAGAGCGCCGTCTGGGTGACGCGCCGGACGGGGGAGACGCTGCGCTGGACCGCAAAATTGAGACGCATGTGCAGGCGTTTGAAGCCGCCATGCGCGACGACTTCAACACGCCCAAAGCGGTGGCCGCACTCTTCGGTCTGAGCGGCGACATGAACTCCGCGCTGGCGGTGGGCAGGGTTGGGCGGGTCACGCTTGAGCGGGCACGGGACGCTTTCCGCACACTGGGCGGCGACGTGCTGGGTCTGTTTGCCGGGGGCAGCGCGGCGCAGGAGGACAACTCGGAGGTGGTCGGCACGCTGATGGAGCTGGTTCTGAAGGCCCGGCAGAATTACCGCCTGAACAAGCAGTACGCCGAATCCGACGAGCTGCGCGACACGCTGACCCAGGTGGGCGTGACTGTCGAGGACACCAAGGATGGCCCGCGCTGGCGGCGCTGAACAGCAGGGCATAATTCGCAGGTCTCTCCGCCAGTTTTAGAATTCGCGTGTCAGGAAAATGTGAGAGCGCGGAACTAGAGTTGATCCTGAGAGGTGCAACACACCCCTCATCCTTCCCTCCCTTGGACACGTCACCCCCCCCGGCGTGTCCTAACTTTTTGCCGTGCTGTGCCGACAGTCAGGCTGGCGCAGACCTTGGCGATGCAGGCCCCGGCGAAGGTGAACACCCGCCCACCTTTCGGCTCACGCGCAGCGCCGTTCCCGGAGTACACTCGCCCTATGTTGCCCCCGCTGGTCAAGCAGGTTCTCGATAATTTCAACTTCGACATCGATCCAGGGCTGAGCCGGGATGAGAATGTGGATGAGGTCATCAAGAGCGCGGCGCTGCTGTCGGGCGCGGTGGCCATCGAGCCGATTCCCTTCGCGGACATTCTGGTGATTACCCCGGTGCAGGCCAAGATGGTGCTGCACATCGGCAAGATCTACGGCTTCGATATTTCTCCCGAGCGGGCGCTGGAGATCGTGCGGGAGCTGGGCGTGACCATCGCTTACGGCATGGCGGCGCGTCAGTTGATGCGCGGTCTGGCGAAACTGGCGCTGCCGGTGATCGGCGGCATTATCACTGCGCCCGCCGTTTATGGCTGGACATTCGCGCTGGGCCGGGTGGCGCAGAGCTACTTTGAGCGCAAACAACTGGGCCTGCCCGACAGCCGCAGGGAACAGGTCAAGGTGATTCAGGAGGCCAAGCAGCAGTCCCGCAAGGTGCTGCCCAACGCCCAGGATTTCACCGATCTGGCCAGCGAACTGCGCCGCCGCGCTGACGAGAAGAACAAGAGCCAGGGTGGACCGAACGGAATGAACTGAAAATGGGGTTTAAAGACGCGGTGGGGGCGTGACCTCCGCCGTTTTTTTCTGTTCTACAAAGGCGGTACTCACTCCCTGGGCCACAGGAAAACCCGCCCGTCACCCAGGATCAGCTTCACGGTGGCTGGCCCCTCTCCTGGATCATGGATGACACAGCTTGCGGTTTCGGGTGGCGGATCGCCCACGCCGCTCTCGAAGCCGCTGACGCTCCGGCACGGTCCGCTGGCGTCCTGCTGGCCGTCGCCGATCACGTCAGCGGCAAGGGCCACCTGACGCACGTATTCCTCGAAACGCACCGGATCAGAGGCCATCAGACGCTGTGCCTCGGTCTGACGCGATGTTTCGGCAATCTGGCGCTGGCGTTCGGTCCCGGCCTCGCGGATGGCGGAAACAGCCCACAATGCCCCCAGCGATAGCACCATCAACACCAACGCGGGCCACAGGCGGCGAACAGACCGGATCACGCCCCCATCCTAACGAAACCGCTACTGTTGAGGGCGTGAAGCGCAAAACCTTTGACCTCCGGCCCTGGGCGCGGGTCACGCAGTCCACCCAGACGGCGCTGGCCGTGCCAGGGTACGTGATCGTGGATTTCACGGCCCAGACCGTGATTCGCCCGCTGGAAGTGTCCAGATCAGGATCAATCCTGCGCCACCTGATCCTTGACGACGGCTACCGCTGGATTCGCTGTCATCCCACTGGCGCGGGCGAAGGTGTCATGGGCGCGGCCCTGACCGTCCAGATGAACGCGGCGGGCCAGCCCGTGCAATTTTACGTGGATATCCACGGCGGCGAGGGCGTGGACGAGGACGGCCTGCCGTGGCACGATGACCTGTACCTGGACGTGGTGGGTGATCCCAATGAAACGGCGCGCTGGACGGTGGCCGCCACCGAGATTATCGACGCCGATGAACTGGACGAGGCGGTAGAGGCTGGGCTGGTCACGCCGGAACTGGCCGCGCGGACCTGGGACCATGCCCACCAGATCGAGGCGGAACTGCGGGCCGGAACATACGCCCCCGTGGACGTGCTGCGGCGCTATGTGGAAGACCCGTATACTTGAGCGCCGCTCTACTATTGCCCTGTGAGACGCAAGGGAACAGACCATCAAGCTTGGCATCAGGTGGCCCACAGTGAGCAGACAGTTACGGCCCTACCCGGCGGCACCATCGTCGATTTTCGCGTGCTGGAGATGAACACGCCTCTGATTGGCATGCTGCTGGGGCAATCGCTGACGGTGATGGACACTGGTTACCGCTGGATTTCTTATATTCCAGAGGGAACCAAACATGCCTTGCTGGTGATGTTGGACACTTCGGGGAGTCCACTTCAGCTTTATGTCGATGTGGGCGAGAGGACCGGCGTGGGCGAGGGTGGGCTGCCGTGGATTGACGATCTTTACTTGGATGTCACGGCCAACTGCGCTGTTCTGCCAGATGGACGGTGGCGCGTGATGGACACGGAAATCATTGATCAGGACGAGCTGGAGACGGCCCTGCTGAATGGCAAGATCACGCAGGCACAATTTGATCTGGCCTGGACCGAGGCGCGAAAGATCGATGATGCTCTACAAAATAATCACTTTGAACCCGTCGAGATCGTGCGGCAGTAGCTGCATGACCCTTATACTTGAACTCAGTTCAAAATCCCGCCCCAACCCGGAGGTTCACCCATGACCCAGCCCACGCTGCAATCCCCCCTGCCCCCGCAAGCTGTCCAGGCGGTCAAGGCCGCCCTGCACAACATTCCCATGAACGCCACCGTGGGCGTGACCATCACCGATGTCGGTGTGGGCTGGGCCACCGGGGAGTGCCCCGATACGCCCCCTTTTCAGAACCATCTGGGGACCATCCACGCCGGGGCGCAGTTCCTGCTGGCCGAGGCCGTCAGCGGGGCAGCGTTTGGTGGGGCCTTCGCCGCTCATTTTGCCAGCGCGGTGCCCCTGATCGAACGGTTGGATACCCATTACGTGGGCCGGGCACGCGGCGGTCTGACCGCCAGAGCCGAGGCCCGCGCTGCGGAACTGCCCGCTGCCCTGGAAGCCTATAAAACAGAGGGCAAGGCGCGTCTGGTGATCGATGTCAGCGTCCGTGACGGCGACAACAAAGAAGTGATGCGGGCGGTGGCGCACTGGTATCTGCGTTCGATGGCGACATTGCGGAGCAAATAAAACTGTTCCGCGCTATCGGAAAGCGGAGAGGCCGACAGCTCTGAAACCCGTGCGAATGAAACAGTAAAAAAGCCTCCCGATCTGACGTGGAGGCTGGTCTGTCCCGGTTCCGCAGCTTCTAAAAACCCATGCGGCCCTGCATCACCTCTTCCAGGCTGGGCAGGCGCACCAGCCCGCGCCAGTAGGCCCGGATCGTTTCCAGCACATGCATGTATTCCTGGTAATTGCCCGGCTTGACCACGTACCCGCTGACCTGCCCCTCGTAGGCGCGGTGGATGTCGCTGGGATGCTCGGAGGTGGACAGGACCAGCACCGGAATGGAGCGCACTTCAGGCAGGGACTTGACGCGCTCCAGAAACTCGTGACCGTTCATGATCGGCATGTTCAGGTCCAGCACGATCAGATGGGGCCGGGGGCCGGGGGCTGGCTCGCACAGGTAGTCGAGGGCTTCCCGGCCGTTCTGGACGTGATGCACCGTGATTTCCTGATCCTGCTCGGAAAGCATGTCCTGGAAGAGCAGGGCGTCGGCCAGCTCGTCCTCGACCAGCAGCAGATGAAAGGGTGGGGAACTCACGAAAATAGATTAATAATCGGATGAGGGGCCAATCGTTATCCAGTTGACAATCCTGCGTCCCAGAAAGAAAAAATTAAGATCAGATGGGAGAAGGGTAACCCCGGCGCGGGTGTTACCCTGAAGGCCATGTTGCCGGAATCGCCGCCCGAACGTTTTGCCGTGGCGGCTTTTGATGCTTTGCTTGCCCATATCGCTATCGTCGATGCGGACGGTGTGATCGTCGCCGTCAACCACGCCTGGACCGCCTTCGCGCGCAGCAACGGCGGGATGGGCAACGATGTGGGTCTCAACTATCTGTCCATCTGCGACGGGGCGCAGGGCCAGGACGGTCAGGACGCCCGCGCCACCGCACAGGGCATCCGCGCGGTGATGGCCGGGGAGCAGCAGGTGTTTGAACTGGAATATCCCTGCCACACGCCCACTGAGCAGCGTTATTACTTGGCCCGCGTGACCCGGTTCACGCAGGACGGCGCGCACTACGCGCTGGTGGCCCACGAGGACATCACCCGCCGCAAGCTGGCCGAGCTGGAGGTCACGGCGCTGAACGCCGGGCTGGAACGGCGGGTCCAGGAGCGCACCGAGGCGCTGGAAGCCAGTGAGGCGGCCCTGCAACGCCTGAACGGCGAACTGATGGACCGCAACGAGGAACTCTCGCAGTTCGTCTACGTGGCCAGCCACGACTTGCAGGAACCGCTGCGGACGCTGGGGGCCTACGCCGATATTCTGCGCCAGCGCTACCGGGGCAAGCAGCTCGACGAACGCGCCGACATCTACCTGGGCCACATCACCGAGCAGGTGGGGCGCGCCCGCAGGCTGGTCCGCGACGTGCTGGCCCTGTCCACCGTCAGCGAGGAAGCCCCCCGTGAGGCCACCGATCTGGGCGAACTGTGCCGCGATGTGCAGGCCGAACTGAACTGGCCCCCGGACGCCGAATTACAGGTGGCCGCAGTCCCGCCCGTGTGGGCCAACCCGCCCCAGATGCGCCAGTTGCTGGGCAACCTGCTGGGCAACGCCCTGAAGTTCCACGCGGAGAGCCAGTTGCGGGTGGAATTGAATGGGGAACCGGACGGCGATCTGATTCACCTCACCCTGCGCGACAACGGCATCGGCATTGCGCCGGAGTACGCCGACAAGGTTTTTGGAATGTTCCAGCGCCTGCACGGGCGCACGCCCACCGGGGGCAACGGCATCGGGCTGGCCGTGTGCCGCCGTATCGTGGAAAAGCACGGCGGGCGCATCTGGATCGAGGCCGCGCCGGGCGGCGGGACCGCCGTGCATTTCACGCTGCCCAATGTTCAGGACACGGGAAATCAGGATGCCGGAACTCAGGACACGCGAACTCAGGTCACTGGGATTTGAAGACATGAAAAAGCCCTCTCCATTGTTCGTGGGAGAGGGCTTTTTCAAGGGTCTTTTCTAGCTGAACAGCGTGCTGACACTCGCCCCGGTGTGGATGTTGGCAATCGCGCTGGCAAACAGCGGGGCCACGTCCAGCACGGCCAGTTTGCCACCCGCCGCCTCGATCTTTTCTGGCGAGACGTACACGGTGTTGCAACTGGCCACCTGGGTCACGTCCAGGCCCGCGATGCGCTGGATGGCCGGGCCACTGTAGACACCATGCGTGACGGCCACGTACACGTCCCTGGCCCCCATGCTGCGGGCGATGTTGACCGTTTCCACCAGACTCCCAGCGGTGCTGATCTCATCGTCTACGATGAAGACGGTCTTGCCGTCCACCTCACCGATCAGGGCGCGTGGCACCACCTCGGTATCGGACACGCGCTCCTTGTCGATCATCGCCAGCCCACAGTCCAGCAGGCGCGCAATGCTGCTGGCCCGCTTGATGCTGCCCGCGTCGGGGGCCAGGACCACGCCGTCGTGGGCATTGTCGACGCAGCCCCGGAAGTGTTCGGACAGCACGAGGTCCGCCGAAAGGTGATCGACGGGCACCTTGAAAAAGCCGTGGACCTGCGGGCTGTGCAGGGTCATGGTCAGCACCCGGTCCGCGCCCGCCGCCTGGATCAGATCGGCCACCAGACGGCCCGCGATGGAAATACGGGGGCTGTCTTTCTTATCGCTGCGGGCGTAGCTGTAATACGGGATCACGGCGGTCACACGGCCCGCGCTGGCACTCTTGGCGGCGTCGATCATCAGCATCAATTCCATGATCGAGTCGCTGACCGGATTGCTGAAGGACTGCACGATGAACACGTCCGCCTCGCGCAGCGACTGCTCGTAATGCACGATCAGGTTGTCGTTGGTGAATTTCTCGGTGATGCTGTGGCCCAGCGTCACCCCCAGGTGTTCGCAGATGGCCAGCGCCAGTGGGCGGTTGCTCTGGCCGGAAAAGACCATCAGGGGCGAGCGGCGACTTTCCAGCAGGGCAGTGGACAGGCGTGACGGGACAGGCAAGGGAACATCCTCCGGGGATTGAGGTTTGGGCTACAGGAATGTGGCCTACAGGGAACGGCTCTGGGTCGCCCGAAGCATACCTGCCCGGCAGGTGTGGTGTCAGGGGAGTGTGATGTCTCCAGAGGGGAGACAGTCGGGAGAGGACACGGCGTCCGGCTGATTTGGACGGCAATCCTGCCGCAGTGCAGGCACGGCGCAGGCCCAGTACAGGCACTACCATGCGCCCATGACCCTGGACGCCCTGATCGTCGGCGCTGGCCCCAACGGCCTCTCGGCGGCCCTGACGCTGGCCCGCGCCGGACTGCGCGTGCAGGTGCTGGAAGCCCACGACACGGTGGGCGGCGGAATGCGGAGCCTGCCGCTGACTCTGCCCGGCTTTGTGCACGATTACGGCAGCGCCATTCACCCGCTGGCCGCCGCCAGCCCCGCGTTTCGCAGGTGGCCGCTGCACGCTTTTGGCCTGGACTGGGTGCAGCCCGGCGCGCCTGTCGCTCATCCGCTGGGAGTCGGCTCGGTCACGCTGGAGCGCAGTCTGGAGGCCACCGCCGAGGCACTGGGCGCAGACGGCCCCACCTGGACACGCCTGATGCAACCCCTCTTGAACGACTGGGAGGGCCTGCTGCACGACATCCTGCGCCCGCTGCCGCGTGTGCCGTCGCATTTTTTCACGTTGGCGCAGTTTGGCATTCGCGGGCTGCCGCCTGCCGGGGCGCTGGGCAAACTGCTGTTTCGCACCCCGGAGGCCCGCGCGTTGTGGGGCGGGTTGGCCGCGCACACCGTACTGCCGTTCTCGGCCCCCGGCACCTCGGCCATGACGCTGGTGCTGGCGCTGCTGGCCCACGCGGTGGGCTGGCCCTTCCCGCGCGGCGGGGCGCAGGCCATTCCCGACGCCATGCGGGCGTATCTGGAATTCCTGGGTGGAGAAGTCTTCACGGGCGTTCAGGTCAATTCCGCCGCCGATCTGCCCCCCGCCCGCGTGACGCTGGTGGACAGCAGCCCCGGCATGTTGCTGAAGCTGCTGGGTGACCGCGCCCCCGCCGCCTACCGCGCCGCGCTGGAACGCTACCGCTACGGCCCCGGCATCCAGAAGCTGGACTATGCCCTGAGTGGCCCGGTGCCCTGGACAGACCCGCGCGTGGCCCGCGCCGCCACCGTGCATCTGGGCGGCACGCTGGACGAGGTGGCCCGCTCGGAAGCTGCCGCCCCCACCCACGTCTCGCCGCGTCCCTACGTGCTGGCCGCGCAGCACACCCTGTTCGACTCCAGCCGCGCCCCCGCCGGGCAGCACACCTTCTGGGCCTATTCGCACGTCCCCAACGGCAGCGATGAGGACGTTCAGGACCGCATGGAAGACCAGATCGAGCGTTACGCCCCCGGCTTCCGTGACCTCGTGCTGGCCCGCCACCGCACCACCGCGCCCATGCTCCAGGCATACAGCCCGGTTTTTGGTGGCGGCGACGTGAACGGCGGTAAGGGTGATCTGTGGGGGCTGTTGGCCCGCCCGGTGCTGACTTCTACCCCCTACCGCACCCCGGTTAAGGGCTTTTACCTGTGTTCCAGCAGCACACCACCCGGCGGCGGCATTCACGGCATGGCGGGCTACCACGCCGCGCTAGCCGCGTTGAAAGACGAATTCAGGATTCAGGACTCGGAGGATTGAGGGCAGTTCATCAGCCGGGTTCCTAACTCCTGCCAGATGAGCCTCAGCGCGCGAACAGCAGAGGCGATACCCCGATCAACTGGATGATCAGGGCGGGTAGCAGCGGCAGCAGCGTGCCCATGACCGCCTGAATGGGCTTGTCGGTCAACTGGCGCATAGCGGCGTATACGAAGCCAAACTGCGCCGCCGTCCCCAGCAGCGTGACCACCACCAGTGCAAATCCGGCGGAGGTCTGGAAGGTCTGGGCCAGGGCAGCCCGCTCCAGCACGCGGGGATCGCTGCCCAGCCCAGCAATGCTGGCTGCGTCGGGCAGAAAGGTGGCGGCGGGGGTCAGCAGCGTGACCACGATCACCAGTAGGTACAGCGGGGCCATCAGCGCGAAGCTGGCCCCGTAGACCTCGGCGGCGCGGCCCTTGAACCCGGCCCCCACCCGGCCAAAGCCCCACATCAGTACGAAGATGAAAATGCTCAGGAAGGTGGTGCCCAGCACGTTGACCGCGTAGGTGGCGAAATTGGGGGCTGCCGTCTCACTGTTGGCCGCCGCGAAAGCCGCTGCGTGGCGCACCAGCAGGGTGTAGGCCAGTCCGCCCAGCAGCCCGGCCACGCCCGCCACCCAGATGTAGCGCCACCACACCAAGTCAACCTCCTGCAACTGGCGCACAAAACTGCGCGGGCTGACCAGCAGCGTGGCGGGCGTCGGCGGGTCGGGCAGGGGAGCTGGGGCGGATTTGCGCGGCGGGGATAGCCGGGGGGCGGTCTTACTGGCGTTGGAGTTGTTGGGCTTGGATTTGCGGGGAGAGGCCATAAACCCCGCCATGCTAGCGGCTGGGGCCAGGGACAGAAGGCGGGATCAGAACAGCGCGCCCCTCAGATCGGTAAACCACAGGCTGACCTGCGGGAAGGTCAGGGCCACTGCCACTATGCCAAACAGCACGATGACTACATAAGCAAGGCTGAGCCACGGGCCGGGGGCGCTACGCTCCTGCACGTCAGGCCTGGGCGTCAGCCACAGATGTAACACCACCATCACCACGCCACCGAAGAAGAGCGCGCCTAGCCCCAGTGGGATTTTCAGCGCCGGGTTGCTCAGCAGTTCGCCAGCCTGCGCGGGATCGCCCAGATTCTTTCCGGCCAGGAACGCGCCCAGGCCCACCGCGAGCGTGTTGTTGAGCGCGTGGACGATCACGCTGTTCCACAGGCTGCCGCTGTGCTGCACCAGCCGCGCCAGCACGTAGGCCAGCGGCAGAATCCCAGCAATACTGGCCGGAACGCCGTGCGCCACCGAGAACGCGAAGGTGGAGGTCAGCGCCGCCACCGTGAAGCCCGCCGCCCGTTCGTGGCCGCGCATCAGCAGGCCCCGGAAAGCGACTTCCTCGGCAAAGGGGATCAGCAGGCCCGCCGCCAGCAGCAGCGCCCACACGTCCGGCCCGCTGCTCAGAAACTGCGGCACTGAATCTGCCGCGCTGGGGAAGAAGGTGAGGTACGCCAGAGCAAAGGCGCGGGAGGCCAGAAATGCCAGCGCGAAGGCCGCCAGCGCCAGCCCCCAGGACGGCGGCGTGCGCCAGCGGGTGTCTGCGGCCAGCGCCCGCACGGTGGGCCGGAAGAAGATGAACGCCGCCGCCACCACCACCGCGAACGAGCCGAGCAGCGCCGTTCCCAGCGGGACACGCTGGGCGATCAGCAACGCCGAGACCACGTTCTGGATGATCAGCAGGCCCAGTGCGGCGCGGTTGCCGTCCACCGCCCGGATCCCCGCAGGAGGTGTGGGTGCGTGCGTCTCGTCGGGCCAGGGCTGGGGCGTGGTGGGAGAATCCGGCGCGGTCATGGTTCAGAGGGTACTGCGCCGCCCACGGGACACGCCTCCGCTGAATGGGGGAGGTTTCTTGAGGGTTGGGGCCTGGGTCACTGGCAAATTCTGGAGTTCGCTTTACGCAGTCAAAACCCCAATCGCCCCCGCCAGCGCCTCATCCCCGGTCTGGTGGTGCAACACGAAGCGCACCGAGTCCGGCCCCAACGCACTGGTCAGCACGCCCTGTTCAGCCCATTTAGCCACGTGTTCGGCAGCGTTGGGCAGCGTGGCGTAAATGATGTTGGTCTGCACGGCGGCGAGGTTCACATCAAAACCCGCGTTTGCCAGGGCATCGGCCAGTTGGCGGGTCCGGCGGTGGTCTTCCTTCAGAAGTGCGGGGCCGTCGCGCAGGGCCACCAAGGCGGCTGCGGCCAGAACCCCGGCTTGACGCATCCCGCCGCCCAGCATCTTGCGGTAGCGGTGCGCCTGTTGCATGGCGGCGGCACTGCCCACCAGCACGCTGCCCACGGGTGCGCCCAGCCCTTTGCTCAGGCACACGCTAACAGTGTGGAAGTGCTTCGTGATCTCGGACACCGGCACGTCCAGCGCCGCCGCCGCATTGAAGACCCGTGCGCCATCCAGATGCAGGGGAAGACCCTCGGCATCGGCCACCGCGCGAATCTGTTCAATCACCTTCAGGGGAATAACAGTTCCGCCCGCCTTGTTGTGGGTGTTTTCCAGACTGATCAGGCCGGTGGGCGACTGGTGGATGCTATGACGCACCGCCAGCCGCACCTGTTCGGGGTCTGGTACGCCCAGCGGTGCGGGCACGAAGCGCGGCACCACGCCAGAAAAGGCCGCCATCATGCCCAGTTCCCACTCATAGATGTGGCTGCCCTCGGCGCAGACGACTTCCTCACCCCGGCGGGTGTGCAGGGCAATCGCCACCTGATTGGTCATGCTGCCGGACGGCATGAACAGGCCCGCCTCGTGTCCGGTCAAGCGGGCAACTTCGGCTTGTAACTCGTTGACAGTAGGGTCCTCGCCGTACACGTCGTCGCCCACCGCCGCCGACGCCATCGCGGCGCGCATTTCGGGGGTGGGCGTGGTGACGGTATCAGAGCGGAGATCGGCAATTGGGTGGGACATGGGGAGGATGGTACGCCAGCGCGGCTCAGCCTGCTGCCATCTCCGCCCTTCTTTCCTCAATAATCTTCTTAGCCAGATGGTCCGGCACGTCCTGATACCCGTGCGGCTTGACGGAAAAGGCCCCTCGGTCCCCAGTCAATGAGCGCAGATCGGCGCTGTAATTCTGCAACTCCGCCTGCGGCACTACGGCGCTGATAGTAATCACCGTGCCGCCCGTGTCCATGCCCTGCACGCGGGCGCGGCGCGTTTGCAAGTCGCTGATCAGGTCGCCCGTAAAAGAGGCTGGCGCACGAACTTTCAGCAGCACGGCAGGTTCTAGCAGGCCGGGCCGGGCGTTCGCCAGCGCGTTCTTGAGGGCCTGACCGCCCGCCATGCGAAAGGCGATGTCCGAACTGTCCACATCGTGATAGCTGCCGTCCAGTACGGTCACCCGCACGTCTTGCAGCGGGTAGCCCGCCAGACTGCCCTTGATCATGGCCTCCTGCACGCCCTTCTCTATGCTGGGGATGTATTTGCCGGGAATCGCGCCGCCCACCACCGCACTCCTGAATTCAAAATCCTCGCCGGGTTCAATGCGAATGGTGCAATCGCCGTACTGTCCGTGGCCGCCGCTCTGTTTCTTGTGCTTGCCCTGCGCCTCGGCAGCGGCGTGGATGGTCTCGCGGTATGGAATCTGCGGCGTGGTGGTGGTCACGGTCACGCCCTGTGCGGCCAGTTTCTCGGCGGCGATGGTCAGGTGCATGTCGCCCATGCCGCTCAGCAGTTGCTCCCCGGTCTGCGGATCACGCCGGAAGTGCAGGGTGGGGTCTTCTTCCATCAGGCGGGTCAGCGCCGCGCCCAGCTTGTCCTCGTCCTGACGTGTGGCGGGATGTAAAGCGACGGTGTGTGCCGGATCGGGCAGCCACAGCGCGTCGTACTGGATCGGGTTGGCAGGATCGGCCAGCGTGTCCCCGGCGTGCAAGTCGGTCAATTTGGTCAGCACGCCGATCATCCCAGCGCTCAGCTCCGGCACCTCGGTCAATTCCTTGCCGTTGATCAGATAGAGGTGGGCAGGTTTCAGCTCGGTATGGTCACGCGAGGTATTGACTACGGTGTCGCCGGGCTTGAGGGTGCCGCTGTAGACCCGGATATACGCCAGTTTGCCCACGAAGGGATCAATACTGACGCGCCACACGCGGGCGCTGAAGGGGGCGTCGGGCGTCGGCTCGCGGTTCTGGCCGTCCTGCCCGGTGGTGGGGCCACGTTCGCGGGCACTGCGGAGGCCCGTGACCAGCAGATCCAGCAGTTGCGGAATGCCAACGCCTGTGGTGGCGCTGACCGGAATCACCGGATACAGCGTTCCCGCGTGAACCGCCCGCAGGAGGGCGGCGTGCAATTCCTCGGTGCCGATCTTCTCGCCTTCCAGAAAGCGTTCCATCAACGCATCGTCGGATTCAATGATGGCGTCGGTCAGGCTGCCTTGGGCTTCCTTCAACACCGAGCGCATATCGGAGGGAACCTCGCCGTCTCCGCTCACTTCCCCAGTCAGGACGTTGACCACGCCCCGGAACTCTGGCCCCTCTCCAATCGGCAGGTACAGCGGCGCGACATTGCCCGGCAGGCTGGAGCGCAGATCAGCCAGCACGGCGGAGAAGTTGGCGCGCTCCCGGTCCATCTTGTTCACGGCAATCAGGCGCGGCATGTTGAAGCGGTCTGCTGTGGCCCACACGCGCTCGGTGCCCACCTCCACGCCGCTCACGCTGCTGACCACCATCAACGTGGCGTCAGAGGCACGGATGCCCCCGCGAATCTCGCGCACGAAGTCGGCGTAACCAGGGGTGTCCAGCACGGTGATATCGGTGCCGCCGTGGTTCAGGCGCACCACTCCGGTGGTGATGGAAAAGCCGTGGGCCTTCTCGGCGTCGGTGTGGTCGCTCTGGGTGGTGCCGTCCTCTACTTTGCCAGGACGTGAAATGGCCCCACTGTGGTGCAGCAGGGCTTCGCAGAGCGTGGTTTTCCCAGCGCCGCTGTGCGCGGCGAGACTCACAATACGAACGGGCATTCTTGAACCACCGATCCTTTTTAGTCAAAAAGAGGGGGCGGGGCGAACGGCTTCCGGCGCGGACTGATTTTGGTGGACCCACTGTACACCTGATTCAGCGCGTGCGACACACTGCCCAGGCCAACTGCACACCTCTGCGCCATTTCCGCTATGTTCCTCCGGCGGTGGCCGCCCTAAACTCTCCACAGACCGTGATGATTTGAATGCCCCCGCGCCCCTAAGCGGTTCGGGGTTTTCAGGCGGGATGTAACTCTTTAACGGGACGCACCCCACCCTCGTTTTTTCTGGCCAGTTTTTCCGTATTCTGTACCGGTTGTCCGCCCCGCCTCTCATCAGGGCGCTGCATCTCTACGATGCCGGGTGGAAAGGAAGGCAAACCATGACCGACACCAGCCAGAGCAACGAATTTATTATCACCACCGCCATCGACTACGCCAACGGTGAGCCGCACATCGGCCACGTCTACGAGAAGATTCTGGGGGATGCCATCGCGCGCTATCAGCGGCTGGCGGGGCGCGACGTAACGTTTGTGATGGGCACCGACGAACACGGCGAGAAGATCAGCAAGGCCGCCGCCAAAGCCGGGGTCACGCCGCAAGAACTGGTAGACGATCTGAGCGACCGCGCCTTCCGGGGCCTATGGGATCAACTGGAAATCAGCTACGACGCCTTTATCCGCACCACCGATGCCAAGCACAAGAAGTTCGTGCAGGGTGTCTTGCAGCGCGTGTACGACGCTGGGGATATCTACTTTGCCGAGTATGAGGGGCTGTATTCGGTGGGCGCGGAACGCTACGTGACCGACAAGGAACTGGTGGAGGGCGCGGACGGTGTACGCCGCTATCCCGGTGATCCCCAGCCGCCCGAACTGAGGCGCGAGGCCAATTACTTTTTCAAGATGGAGAAGTATCAGGACTGGCTGCTGGAGACTCTCAAGACCAACCCGACGCTCATTCAACCCGCCGGATACCGCAATGAGGTGCTGGAAATGCTCTCCGAGCCGATTGGCCCGCTCAGTATCAGCCGCCCGAAAAGCCGCGTGCCGTGGGGCATCGAGCTGCCGTGGGACGCCGATCACGTCACCTACGTGTGGTTCGACGCGCTGCTGTCCTACCTGACCCCCTTCGTGGCCAGTGGGCGTGATCCGGCGACGGTCAGCGGATTGGCGTGGCACGTCATCGGCAAGGATATCCTCAAGCCGCATGCGGTCTTCTGGCCCACCATGCTGAAGGCGGCGGGCTATCCGCTGTACCGCAAACTGGTGGTCCACAGCCACATCCTGGCCGAGGATGGGCGCAAGATGGGCAAAAGCCTGGGCAACGCGATCAACCCGCAGCAACTGGTGAATGACTTCCCGGTGGACGCCATCCGTTACACCTTGTTGCGCGAGGCGTCGCTGGGCGCGGACAGCCCCTACGGCGAGGGCATTCTGGTGTCGCGCCTGAACAGCGATCTGGCGAACGATCTGGGCAACCTGCTGTCGCGCACGGTCAGCATGATTCACAAGTACAGAGGTGGCGTGCTGCCCGCCGCGCACGAGCCGAACGAGCGCGAGCGCGAGATAGAGGCGGCGGCGCTGGCCCTGCCGGGTCAGATTCTGGCCCTCGTGGATGACCTCAAGATCAATATGGCGATTGAGGCGGCCATGAACTTCGTGCGTGACCTGAACCGCTACATCGCTGAGAGTGCGCCGTGGAATCTGGCGAAGTCCGACGAAACCGCCCGCCGTCTGGACACGGTGCTTTATACGGCTGCCGAGGGGTTGCGCGTCGCCTCGGTGTGTCTGGAAGCGGTGATTCCCGGCAAGGCCCGCGAACTGCGGGCGCAACTGGGCCTGAGTGGACAGACCTACGCCCTAGCGGGAGCCTGGGGCCTGATTCCAGCCGGAACGCGCGTGCCGGGCGGCCCCATCCTCTTCCCGAAGCCGGAGCAGGAGGAAGGCAAGGAGAAGTCGGTCAAGCCGCAGAAGCCCATCCAGAAGGAGAAGAAAGTCGTGCCCCAGATCGTAGAACCCATCGCGCCCGTCGCCAGTGCCACCCCCGCCGAAACCGAAGCCCTGATCTCCATTGACGACTTCGCCCGTATCGACTTGCGCGTGGCCGAGGTCATCGCCTGCGAGGCGGTGGCAAAGGCCGACAAACTGCTCAAGCTGACGGTGAAAATGGGCGACGAAACGCGCACGGTGGTCAGCGGCATCCGCAAGTGGTATGAGCCGGAAGCGCTGGTGGGCCGCAAGGTGATTCTGGTGGCGAACCTGAAGCCCGCCAAGTTGCGCGGCATTGAATCCCAGGGCATGATCCTGGCCGCCGAGGACGATGCGGGCAATCTGGATCTGGTGGGACTGGGGCTGGATTTGCCGAGCGGGACGAAGGTTCGCTGAGAAAAAATCTCAACAAAAAGCTGCCGGAGGCGAATTGACCTCCGGCAGCTCTGGTTTTGGATGGACGCTTATGGAATCAGGTAGGTGACCACCAGACTGGGCTTGTCGGTGGCGCTGTCGCCCGATCTCAGGTAAGCGATGTCGGCGTTGCCGTCCCCATCGGTCAGCTTGGCGAAGCGCAGGCGGTACTGCGAGCGGACGCGGCTGTTGGTTCGGTCATCCTTGAGGGCACTCAGGACAGACTTGGTGTAGTTGCCGAGAGTGGGGCTGCTGATGATGTCACCCTGGTTGCTGTACACCGTAGGATCGAAGTCGGCGGCGGTCAGTGAGGTGCCGTAATTCACATGATCCAGCATCAAATCGCTGGCCCCCACATCCAGGTCGGTATACGGACTGCCAGCCACCGCGTACTGGTTGACGGTCAGGTTCGCGGCCAGAATGTTGGCGCTGGTCAGGGCAGCGGGTAGGCCAGCCAGGTCGAAGCTCAGATAGCTGCGGTAGGTGGCATTTCCAACTGTGGCGCTGTCGCCGATATACAGGGAGCCGTCGTTGGTCACCACCTCTCCGTCTGAACGCACCCGGCCATCCAGCGCTGGCGTGCTGCTCAGGGTCGTGGTGATCTGCTTGAAAGTCTTAAAGTTGCTGTTAGTGGCGGGCAGGGCATTGCCCGCGATGTCTGTGGCCGTGGTGCTGAGGCTGAAGCTGTACGTCTTCCCCAGAGCGGTGTAGGCGAGGTCCGCATTGGGATTGATGGTGAGCGCCGTACCGCCAGCGTTCCAGCTAAAAGTCACACTCGCGGCGGGCAGATCGGTGGACTGGTAGGCCGCCTGCGTGGCCGCCTGATTCATTTTCTCACTGAAGGTCACCACGATATTGGCGTCCTTGGCAACCCCGGTGGCCCCACTGGCAGGCGTGATGGACACGACGCTGGGCGCGGTGGTATCTGCTGGGTCTGGTGTGGGGGTTCCTCCACCTCCGCAGGCGGCGAGGCTCAGGGCAGTGGTCAGCAGCAAAGCAATATTCAGTGGTTTCATGGTCTTTTCCTCCTGGGCGCCGGAAGCTCTGCCAACCGCTGGCCGAGTGCCTTTCCTTCGCATGGACCCACCTTAAAAAACGCACCGTGACCGGACCATGATCAACTGTGATCAGGATGGACTTGCGCCATGATCAGGCAGCCCACCATGCGTTCCGCCTGACCGTTCATGCCCGCAGTTCACGCCAGCCCGAGTAGACTGGGCCGTATGCCGTTTATCGTGGTTTCGGGATTGTCAGGCAGTGGCAAGAGTACGGTTCTGCGCACGCTGGAGGACGCGGGCTTCTTTACCACCGACAACCTGCCGCCCGAGCTGTGGGGGGCCATGCACGATCTGGCCGAGGCGCGCGGCCTCAAGCGGGTGGCCATCAGCACCGACGCGCGCACCCGCGATTTCCTGGGGGCGCTGGAATCCAGTTACATGCGGCTGTCACGCCGCCGTGAGGACCTGCGGGTACTGTTTCTGGAGGCCACGGCGGACGTGCTGCTCAAGCGTTACAACCTGACCCGCCGCGAACACCCGCTGGGCGATATGCTGATGGTGGATTTTGCCCGCGAGCGTGAACTGCTTGCGCCACTGCGCTCGATTGCCGACACGGTGATCGACACCACCGATCTGAGTGCCAAGGAACTGGCCGAGCGGGTGCTGGGGCTGTACCGCCTGGAACGCGATTTTCACCTGCGGCTGGTGTCCTTCGGCTTCAAGCATTCGCCGCCGCGCGACGTGGATCTGGTGCTGGACGTGCGGACCCTGCCCAATCCTTTCTATGACCCGGAGCTGCGGCCCCGCACAGGTCTTGAAAAGGACGTGGCCGACTACGTGTTCCAGAACGAGGACGCGCAGGCGTTCTACGCCGAATTGCGCGGCTTCGTCCGCACCGCCGCCGAACGGGCGAAGGCCAGCGGGCGGCATGGATACACAGTTGGCATCGGCTGCACGGGCGGGCAGCACCGCGCCGTGGCTGTGACGGACCGGCTGGCAGGTGACCTGAAAGACCTGAACGTGGAGGTGGCCGATCACCGCGATATGAAGCTGGAGGCGGGCTGAGATGGGGAGGCGGCGATGAGTGATCCGCCCCTGCTGGACGACCAACGGCTGGGCGAGCGGTCTCCAGCCACTCTGGGCCGGGCCAGTGCCGTGCGGCGGCGGGCGGTGCGGGGTGGGCAGTACGCCAGCCGCCGCGCCCGCGTGTGGCTCGCGCCGGGTATGGGCGTCAAGCGCTGGTTGATCCTGTTCATGGTCTGCACGCTGGTGGGGGCGGTGGGTTTCCTCCATTTCACCTGGACCGGGCCGCTGCATTTCGTCGCCACCCGCTGGATTCTGTACCTGAATACGCTGACCGATCCAGGACTGGTGCCGCTGCATGTCACCGGTATGGTGGTCATGGCACTGGCACTGATCGGGGCGTTTTTCAGCATCGCCATGCTCAACCGTTCCATCCTGCGCGGCACGGGTACAGTTCCTGGCACGGCGCTGGACCTGATCTACGAGCGGCGCAACCTGTCACGCGGCCCCCGGATCGTGGCAGTGGGCGGAGGCACGGGTCTGTCCAACCTGCTGAGTGGCCTGCGTGCCTATACCGCTCATACCACCGCCATCGTGACCGTTTCCGACAACGGCGGCAGCAGCGGACGTCTGCGCGAATCGCTGGACATGATCGCCCCCGGTGACCTGACCGACTGCTACGCGGCCCTCAGCGACAGCCCGGTGATGGCGCGGCTGCTCCTGCACCGCTTCACGCGCGGCGACGGCCTCAAGGGCCACACCTTCGGCAATTTGATGCTGGCCACCCTCAGCGAGGAGGAAGGCGGGCTTGCGGTGGCCATGAAGGACATCCACGAGGTACTGCGGATTCGCGGACAGGTCTTTCCGGCCACCACCGCGCCCGCCACCCTGGTGGCCCACCTGGAGGACGGCGGCGTGATCCGGGGCGAGAGCCAGTTTGCCGAATCGGTGGGTCACGCGCGCATCCGGCAGGTCAGCCTCGATCCGCCGGATCTGCCCGCGCTGCCCCCAGTGCTGGATGCCATCCGCGACGCCGAGCAACTGGTGCTGGGGCCGGGAAGCCTGTTTACCAGTATCATTCCCGCTCTGCTGGTCCCCGAAATTGCCCGCGCCGTGCGCGAATCGGTGGCTCCCCTGATCTACGTATCCAGCCTGATGACTGAACCCGGCGAGACCGATGGCCTGAGCCTGGAAGACCACGTGCGCGCCATCACCCGCCACCTGGGCCGCACCCCCGATTGCGTGCTGGTCAACAACGCCAGCCTGCCCCCCGAAGTCGTGCAGCGCTACGCGGAGGCGGGCGCGCATCTGCTCAACCTGGATGGGGCCAGCCGTGACCTGAGCGACTGTGCCGTGGTGCTGCCGCTGTTGCAACCCGGACAGGCCCGCCATGATCCGGTGGCGCTGGCCCAGGCACTATTGACCCAGACCCCACGTCGCCGCTTCCAGAACTGACTCCATCAGAGACCGGCCTGCATCAGAGGCGGCGCTGAACTAGAGGCAGCCCTCATCCGCCGTCTCACTGACTGTTACGCTGGGCAGCATGACAGCGCTGCAAGACACGGCAATGGGAATCCGCGAGATGGGCGTGCGGGCAAAAGCGGCGGGCCGGGTGCTGCGTTCCCTGCCCACAGCGCGCAAGGTAGAGGCGTTGCGCGCCATCGCTGCCGAACTGCGTGCCCGTGAAGACGGAATCGTGCGGGCCAACGCCCAGGATGTGCTGGCCGCGCAGGAAGCTGGTCTGCCCGAACACATGATCGCCCGCCTGCGTCTGGACGCCGCCGCGCTGAGAACGGTGGCCGCCGATGTGGAGGCCGTCTCGCGGCTGCCCGATCCGGTGGGGGAGACCACGGGGGCGCAGACCCAGCCCAGCGGGATTCAGGTCTCACAGAGGCGAGTGCCGCTGGGCGTGCTGGGGGTCATCTACGAATCGCGTCCCAACGTCACCGTGGATGTGGCTGCATTGGCGCTGATGAGTGGTAACGCAGTGATCCTGCGCGGCGGCAAGGAAACCGTTCACAGCAACGCGGCCCTGGAAGAGGCGATTCGCGCGGCTCTGAAAGCCCAGAACCTCCCTACCGACGCCGTGCAGGTCATCCACGATCCGGCCCGCGAGCGCATGCGCGAACTCCTGCGCCTGGACGATCTGGTGGACGCCATCATCCCGCGCGGCGGGGCCGGGCTGCACCGCTACTGTGTCGAGAACGCTACCGTCCCCGTGATCGTGGGCGGCATCGGCGTGGTTCATATCTATCTGGACGCCAGCTTCACCCGTGACCCGGCAGACGTGAGGCGGGCTGCCGAGATTATCGTGAATGCCAAAGTTCAGAAGCCCAGCGCCTGCAATGCTCTGGACACATTGTTGATTGATCGGGACGCTCTGGCTGCCTTGCCCGACATCGCCCGCGCGTTGCTGGAAAACGGCGTGGAAGTGCGCGCCGATGCCGAGGCGTGGAGCGCGTTGCAGAACGCGGGGATCGCCGTGATGCCTGCTACCGATACCGACTACGGCACCGAATTCCTGGCCTTGACCGTCAGCCTCAAAGTCGTATCTGGACTGGAGGAAGCGCTGGACTTCATTGCCACCCACGGCAACCACACCGACGTGATTTTGACACGCGACGACGCGCAGGCCGAGCGTTTTATTCAGGACGTGGACAGTGCCGCCGTGATTGTCAACGCCAGCCCCCGTTTCAATGACGGCGGGCAACTGGGATTGGGCGCGGAAGTCGCCATCAGCACGCAGAAGCTGCACGCGCGGGGGCCGATGGGCTTGAGGGAACTGACCACGACGAAATGGGTGGTGGTGGGGGAAGGGCAGGGCAGGAGCTAGATCAGAAGAAGAGGGAAACAGTTTTAACTCTGCTTCCCCTTTTCGTTGATCGCTTCAGACGCCCAGCGGTACATCCACCCCAAGCTCGGCCAGCACGGTGCGGATCGCCTGCGCGTCGATTCCGGCGCGGGCGTGGACGCTCTCGGTGGTGGCGTGATCCTGGAACTCATCGGGGATGCCCAATGTCCGTACGGGAACGCTCAGGCCCATGCTGTTCAACGCCTCCAGCACGGCGCTGCCGAAGCCGCCCACCAGCGTGTTGTCTTCCACGGTGATGATCGTGCGGGCGCTCCCGGCCAGTTCGCGCAGCATATTCAGGTCCAGCGGCTTGACGAAACGGGCGTTGACCACGCCGACACCCGGCAGATCGCCTGCCGCTGCCTGCGCGTATTCCAACGCCTTGCCGCCTGCCAGGATCACGGCGTCCGAGCCGTCCTTGACGCGCTCCCAGGTCCCCCATTCCAGCTCGGGCCAAGTTCCTTCCGGCACCCTGGCAGTGTTGCCACGGGGGTAACGGATGGCGAAGGGGCCGGCGTGTTCCTGCGCGTATTTCAACATGCCGCGTAACTCGTTCGCGTCTTTGGGCAGGCCGATCCGAACGTTGGGAATGCTGCGCAGGTAGCTCAGATCGAACACGCCGTTGTGCGTCGAACCGTCTGCCCCCACGATCCCGGCGCGATCAATGGCGAAGGTGACGTTCAGATTTTCAATCGCCACGTCGTGCAGCACCTGATCGTAGGCGCGTTGCAGGAAGGTGGAATAGATTGCCACGATGGGCCGCAGGCCCTGCAAGGCCATCCCAGCGGCGGTGGTCACGGCCACGTCCTCGGCGATGCCTACATCCAGATAACGGTGCGGGTGCACCTTGCTGTAGCCCACCAGCCCGCTGCCCTCGCGCATGGCGGGGGTGATCACGAAGGTGCGCGGATCGCGTTTGGCCAGTTCGGTCACGGCGTCGCCAAATGCGGCGCTCCACGAGTACGCGTTACTGGCCTTGAAATCCCCGGTGTCCGGGTCAAATTTGCCGGGTCCATGCCAGTAGATCGGGTCCGCCTCGGCGTAGCTCAGGCCCTTGCCCTTGCGGGTCACGACATGCAGGATCGTGGGGCCGTCCAGATCCACCAGCCGTTCCATCAGCCAGACCAGTTCCTGAACGTTGTGGCCGTCCACCGGGCCGACATAACGCACGCCCATCATGGCAAAGGGGTTGACGCTGGCCGGATCGAAGAAGTGGCGGGTGCTGCTCTTGGCGCGGCTCATGAAGTCGGCCAGCGGCTTGCTCAGGGACTGCACGGCTTTCTTCCCGGCCCCCTCGCCTTCCTGAAACCACTTCTGGACTTGCAGGCCGCGCATGAATTTATTGATCGCCCCCACATTCTCGGAAATGCTCATCTCATTGTCGTTCAGGACGATCAGCATCTTACGGCGCAGATCGCCGATGGTGTTCAGGGCGGCCAGTGCCATGCCGCCGGTCAACGAACCGTCACCAATCACGGCGGCCACCTTGTAATCCTGGCCCAGCGCGTCGCGCGCCATCGCCATGCCCAGCGCGTTGGCGAGACTGGTGCTGGCGTGGCCCACCGTGATCGCGTCATGCTCGGACTCGCTGACCTTGGTGAAGCCGCTCAGGCCGCCTTCCTTTTTGACGGTGGCCATCTGATCGCGCCGTCCGGTCAACATCTTGTGGGCGTACGCCTGATGGCCCACGTCGAAGAGAATCCGGTCACGCGGGCTGTTCAGCACGTAATGCAGCGCCACGATCAGATCGGTGGCCCCCAGCGAGGACGCCAGATGCAGCCCGCCCACCGAGCAGACCCGCACGATCTCGTCGCGCAGTTCCTGGCTCAGCGCGGGCAACTGATCACGCGAGAGCTTCTTGAGGTCATCAGGGCCGTAAATCCGGTCCAGCAGCGGTGTGAGCCTGTGGTCAAGATCCATCCCGTCAGCCTTCTTCATGTCGCTCATCAGCGGCCTCCCTTGAAATTGCGTCCCACCAGCAGTAAGCCTTCGGGGGTGCGGACCTCGCCCACATACGGCGTGAACCACAGTTGTTGCGTGGCTGGAAACAGGCCGCCCACCGTGTCACTGACCTGCCGGGTGACCACCCACACCTCGAACTTTCCGGCGGGCGTGTCCTGCTGCCGCTTTTCCTGCACTGTATAGCTGTAATTCAGCGTGCCCTGCGCCTGCACCTTGCCGTCGTCCCCGCTGATGGCGATGTTGCTCACGCCCTGCCACGTCAGGCCCACCTTCCAGGCACTTTCCGCCGGGTATTCCAGCCACGGCGGGTCCAGCCGCACGTTCACGCCGGGTTTTCTCAGTCCCAGCAACTTGACACCGTCTGCCGAGAAGGTCCGGTACCACGTCTGGTCTGCGCCGCGCCCGGTCAGTTGCAGCGCCTGCACGGTCTGGTTGGCATAGATGCTCGGCCCCAGCGCCCGCAGCACGTAGGGCACGGCGGAAGTCGGCTCACCTTCGGGCAGGTAGGACCACGCCAGCCCGGCCTGACTGGGATAAAAGGACACCGTACTGACGGGCGTGCTGGTCTGCACCGTGGGGCCGGGGCCGCCTGTGCTGGGCGTGCAGGCGCTCAGGCCCAGCAGCAGGGCTGGAACAAGCGCGAGAAAGGGGGTGGGGCGCATATTCCCCAGAGTAACGTGACGCATTGACCGCATTCTGTCAGTTAAGAGCAAGTCACGCGTCCTGCTTTTGGGTGATGGAATGGGGGAATGGTGTCTAGGACGGTGGGGAAGGGGGATTTCTAAGGGTGGGTTTATGGATTTGAACGGATGAAGACTAAATTTTGTTGCTTTTCTGCAAATTGCAGCGCCGACAGAGAAGCTGCAAATTATTCTCGGTACTCGCGCCGCCCAGGCTATGGGGAATCACATGGTCATATTCCAGATAATTGTTATCTGCACACTGAACGCATTTTCCCTGATCCCGCTGCCACACGGCGATTTTGATGTTCTGTGGAATGCTGCGGCTTGCCCGTTCAGTCTGCGGCATCAGTAAAAGCCGCTTATGTAGCCGAACTAAAGCGTCCAGAGTGGCACTTAAAATAAGAGGCTTAGAGACATGGTGGTAGGTGCCGCTGCCCTTCTTGACCGATAGCTCAAGATTCACGCCGTCTGAGCGTTCCTCAATCCGAAGAATCTTCCCATACTGGACGTTCCAGCCGCCTTCCCCTGCACCGCCGATAAAGTAAATCTGACGGTTGGTCACCACCGCACGTCCAACGATGTCGCGGCTGCGGGTGGCGGTGACATGCCGGAAAGTGGCAGGAACTTCCAAGTGGGCCACTTCGCCTGCGTCCAGAAGAACTGTCGTCTGAACTGCGGGTAGGTGGCCTTCACGGATGCTGGTGGCGGCGCGCAAATCCACAAGTTCGCTTTGAAGGGGGGCCAGCAAGCCCGGCGGAATGCAGAGCAAACGCGCCAGATCCCTAAAATCAATTTCCTCCTGCGAGCTGATGATTCCGTCCGAATAGGCGAGGGTGAGTGTCCGCTCCATCAGGCGCAGAGCGTCGGTCCTCACAAAATCAAGGGCCGTTTTGGCATCCAGTTCTTCTCGCAAAACGGTTTGCTGTAGGTCCTGCCATTCATGATGTTCCATGACGCCGTCCGCGCAGGCTGCCAGAAAGCGCGTGCGGAAACGCCCCAGCGCCTCCTGAGCCTTGTGGGCGCAATCGCGGCACAGGCCCTCGCTGTTCAGCTTGAGCGGCGCGAAGAGACTTCCCCGCTTGCCGCAGTTCTGGCAGGCGTGGGCATCAGCGGCGGGACGTGGCGGGGCCGATTGCAGGGGTTCCCAGGCAGCAAGCAGCGGCGTGAAAGATTTGTCGGGTGTCTGGCTTGCCGTGTGGTCAGGATGGGCGGATTGATCAGGCTGCAGAAGAGGCATTTCTTCCTGAGCCACAACCTCGCCACCCATCAACTCTAGCAATGCTTGCAAACCGCCGGAAAAGCCCTGGCCCACGCCCGTGACCCGCCACTTTCCCTGGTAGCGGTAGACCTCCAGCAGAATCAGCGCCCGCTCGCTCTGAAACATCTGCCCTTCCACATTGAAATGCACACTGTCGCCACGCTCATCCATCAGGCTGGCCGTGCCACGCCGAAGGGCGGAAAACGGCTGCTCATCGGTGGTGGCCACGAAGACAAGGCGATGTATGCCAAGTGGCAACCGTGCTAGATCGACCTGAAACGAATGCTCTGAGGGGTTGAGTGTGATGGCCTGTTCAGGACTGGCTTTCTGGTTGTAAAAGATGAAATAGCGATCATCCGTCAGTTGCCGGGATTCGTTCAGGCCAAATACGCTGAGATCAGCGGTTTCCATGCCGGGCAAATGCGCCCGCAGGGTGAGCTGCGGCTGGGCAGTCAGTCCGTCGAGTGTGAGCCTTTGCCCGCGCTGAAGCTGCTGGATCATCTGTGGACTTTAGCGTGAAGGTTGACCGAGACGCCAAATTCTCAGAATGAGGGGCCGCAGGCTTCAAGCCCCGGCCCCTTTTTTCCTGCTCCGCTCAGATCAGGCTGAGCTGATCCCCATCGGCAATATGGGTGAGGTGTTCGGGCAATCCGCGCGGGTGGTCCATCACAATCTGCTCGGCCTTGTACGACGAGCGGACCAGCGGCCCCGACACGATTTCCAGGAAGCCCAGTTTCATGCCTTCCTCGCGGATCTCATTGAATTCGGCGGGAGTCACGTAACGCTCCACGGCCAGATGGTGCATGGTGGGGCGCAGGTACTGCCCGAAGGTCAGCACGTCCACGCCCGCCGCGCGGCAGTCGATCATGGTCTGCATAATTTCCTCGCGGGTTTCGCCCAGGCCCAGCATCACGGATGTTTTGGTGATCACGTCCGGGCGGGCGCGTTTGGCATGGGCCAGCACGGCGAGGGTCTGGTCATAGTCGGCGCGGATGTCACGGACCGGGTGGGTCAGGCGGCGCACCGTTTCGATGTTCTGGGCATAGGTGTCCACGCCACTGTCAAGCACCAGATCGACGCAGTGGGTGTTGCCGCTGAAATCGGGGGTCAGGGCTTCCACACGGGTTTCGGGATTCAACTTTTTAATGGCCGCCACCGTCTTGGCAAAGTGGTACGCGCCGCCATCCGGCAGGTCGTCACGGTCTACCGAGGTCAGCACGACGTACTTCAGGCCCATCAGCGCCACGCTCTCTGCCACACCCTGCGGCTCGTCTAGGTCCAGCTTACCCATCGGGTTGCCAGTATCCACGGCGCAGAAGCGGCAGCCGCGCGTGCAGATATGCCCCATCAGCATGAAGGTGGCGGTGCCGCGTGACCAGCACTCGCCGATGTTGGGGCACATGGCTTCCTCGCAGACCGTGTGCAGGCGGTGTTCCTTGACGATCTTGCGGACCTCGCCGAACACCTGTCCGGTGGGGATGGTGACCTTCAGCCAGTCAGGCTTCTTCTCGCGCACGGGCACGCTGTCTTTGCGGTAGATGCCATTCTTAATGAACTTGGGTTCTTTATGGTCAGTCTGTTTCTGTTCGGTCTGCGTCATGTCAGCTCCCCGCCCCGGCAAGTTCCGGCAGCGTCCAGTCGTAGGTTTCAAAGGTGGTGGTGAAGGCGTCGGAAAGTGCTTTGCGGGCGCTGTCCATGTCAGGACTCTGGCCCAGACCGCGCAGTTCGTATTCACGTTCCACGCTGGTCATCTGTGTACCGCTCAGGCCACACGGTACGATCAATTCAAAATGCTGGAGGTTGGTGGTCACGTTCAGCGCCAGCCCGTGCAGAGCGACGTTCTTCTGCACCGCCACCCCGAAGGAGGCGATTTTCTGATCGTAGCTGAGGCCGTTGACCTCACGCGGATCGACGTACACGCCCGCGTAGCCGGGGTTGGGGCGGGCGTCGGGCAGACCCAGAGCATCCAGGGCCAGGATGGTGGAGGCCTCCAGCAGGCGCAGGAAATCCTGCACGCGCCGGCCCACCGGGAAGATCGCGTAGGCCACCAGTTGACCGGGGCCGTGGTAGGTCACGTCACCGCCGCGCTCGACTTCCAGCACCTCAATGCCCTGCGCTTCCAGATACTCGCGCGTCACGATGATGTTGGTTCCCTCGCGCGCCTTGCGGCCCAGCGTCAGCACGGGCGGGTGTTCCACCAGCAGCAGCGCGGGTCTGCCCCCTGCCGCCACCCGCGCGTGGTGTTCTTTCTGCAAGGCCCAGGCGTCGCGGTACGGCACGCGGCCCAGGTCTATGGTGTCGAATGTGGGGGCCTTCATACCCAGAATTGTACGCCCGGCCTTTCCACATTCACCGTGTCCTGCGCCAAATTACGCCCCGGATTGACCACGCCCCCTGGTGAATCTGCGCCCTCAGGCTGGTTATGTCGCGTTCTGGAGTGTCCGGCCTGTCAGGACGTAATATCCAGGTCATGCCCGAACTCGTCTCTCCTTCCAGCCATTACCAGCAAAGTTTCATTCAAGCCGTGCGTGAGGCACAGGCCGCAGGGAGTGGTCTGGGCGACACCCTGAACTGGGACGTTACGCAAATGGAAGCCGACTTCGAGAGCGTGCTTGCCGATCTGCGCCGCTACGAGCCGGGCCACGAACTGCCGGAAGGCTTCGTGCACTCCGAACACCTCTGGCTGGTGGAGGGCGACGTTTACCTGGGCCGCGCCAGCCTGCGCCACACCCTCACCCCACGCCTGCGCGAATTTGGCGGCCATATCGGCTACGAAATCCGCCCCTCGGTGCGGCGGCAGGGCCACGGCAGCACCATCCTGCGCCTGACGCTGGAGCGGGCGCGTGGGCTGGGCCTGGACCGCGTTTTGATCACCTGTGACACCGATAATCTCGGCTCACGTGGGGTGATCGAGGGCAATGGCGGCGTGCTGGAGGGGGAATTCGTGCTGGCATCCCATCCAAAGCCGATACGCCGCTACTGGATTACGCTCTAGGAAGGCTCCGTCTGTTCTTTCGGCACGTCTTTCTGCAACTCGTCAGCCCTGTCCTGCATGTCGTGGGCCAGCCGGTTCAGGGCCTGCGCCTGTTCCTCCTCGGACGCGCCGGTCCTGCCCATGTTCTCTGCCACGGCCCCGCCGATCTGGGTCAGGGCCTCCACCTGTTCGGGCGCAGCGTCGTCCAGTTCGCCGATGCGCTCGACGATGTCCGCGCCTGCCTCGGCCAGAGCAGTGGCCTCGTGGGCGGCGCTGAAGCGCTGAATCTCGTCGATGCGGCGCTGGTGTTCGTTCAGCACCTCCTCAAGCTGTCCGGCCTGTTCCAGCGTCTGCGCCTGCGCCCGCGCCGCGTCCATAATGGCGCTCAGCGCCCCCAACTGCTCGCCCACCCGCCGCTGGATCAGCCTGAGCCTGGATACGTTCAGCTCGTCCACCGGGGTCCGCGCCACGTCTTCCAGGGCCAGACTCATCAACTGTTCCAGGGCCTGCGCCGCCGTGATCTGTTCCTGGCTGCTCTGTACGATGTCCAGCAGCGCCTGGGTCTGCCCGCCGCGCTCGTGGGGGGTGGCCCCCAGCGGCAGCGTGCGAATCTGCTCGGTGGTCAGGTGGATGACCTCGCGCAGCGCGTCGGTTGCTGCCAGCCCCTGCTGCCCGGTGCGGATGATGTCTTCCAGGGTGCTGCTCTGCGCCCAGCCTGCCGCGCCGACATGTTCGCGGGCGCGCACTTCCGAGACCCGGCGGCGCTGGCTGTGGGTGGCGTGCTGGGCGTCAGCCAGCAAGCCGTCGCGCTTTTCCTGGCCTGTATTCATGGCTGGACCGGTCCCGGACGCGCCGGGGTGTCGTGAAAACAGGGCTTAAAAGGTGCAATGTGGCTCACACTCCGCATCCTCGCCTGTTTCGGCCCCAGCGAAGGTGAGCCGCACACCGCTTGCCGACCCCGGCTGGCGTCGCGTATACTCCCAAGGCCCGGCCCGGCTGTCAGCGTGCAGCCGCGCCCGCATCTGGTGAAAGAACGTCTCTGCCAGTCCCCTTTTTTCCTGACAAGAGGGCTGGACAGTGGGGCGGTCCGCTGACCAAAGGAGCCAAGCATGAGCAACATCAAAGTGAACCGTGGCGCGATCCTGCGCGCCGTCGAACAGCCGCACATCAAGACCGACCACCCCGAGTTCCGCCCCGGCGATACCGTGCGCGTGGAAACCAAAGTGGTGGAAGGCAACCGCACCCGCAACCAGGCGTTTGAAGGCGTGGTCATCGCCTTGAACGGCTCGGGCAGCCGCAAGAGCTTCACCGTCCGCAAGATCTCGTTCGGTGAGGGCGTGGAGCGCGTGTTCCCCTTCAGCAGCCCGCTGCTGGCCAAGGTCACCGTGCTGGAGCGCGGCAAGGTCCGCCGCGCCAAGCTGTACTACCTGCGCGATCTGCGTGGCAAGGCCGCCCGTATCAAGAGCGACCGCAGCCGCGTGATGAAGGACGCCGAGGTCAGCAAGGCCGCCAGGGCCAGCAAGCAGGCTGCCGATCAGGCCGCCGCCTCCCAGGCTGCCGAAGCTGCTGCTGCGCCCGCCGCGCAGACCGAAGCCGCCCCCGAAACCCAGGGCGAATAAACCCCGGAATTCAGGATAAGCCGCCCGCCCTTTGTGGTGGGCGGTTTTTTTGTGGCTTGGCGTTCAGGTCCGCGTGTACCGGCCCTGACCCTCACTCCTTTTACAGGGGCAAGGAGGGCTGCGCGGCTCTACCTGGGAATCAAGTCGCCCACATCCACCTGCGGCAGGGACGGTCCCAGCGTGACGAACCGCTCGGCGCGGGGTTCGTTCGTCTCGCCGTAGATGCCGTTGCTGTCGCGGTCCCGGCCCCCGACGACGCTGAAATTGCCGTCTCCCAGATAGGCGCTGAAGTTGCCCAGGGCGTCCATGGGGGGCTGAAAGACCAGCCCGCGCGAATCCTGAAGGCGCAGGCCCAGCGTGTCGCTGATGGCGGGCGCACCCAGCGCGGCGGCGGCGTTGATCATGCCGGAGCCGAACAGCGGATCGTGCCCGGTTGCGCCCAGATCGGTGGCGGTGGCGTTCAGGCGGGTCAGGGTGGAGGCGGCGTCGTTCGTCACGCCCTTGCTCAGCAGCAGTGCGGCCAGTGCCGCGACTTGCGGGGCGGCCTGACTGGTCCCGGCCTCGGCCTCGTACTCGGGCTGCCCTTTGGCGTAATCCCAACCCGTGGACAGGACCAGATCCTGAAAAGGCTGGCCGTTGAAGACGCCGCCGTTGAAGGTGCCGGGGTCCAGGCTGGGATCGGTGCCGCCCGGCGCGCTGAGTTGCACGGCGGCGTAGGCGCTGCTGTAGACCGCGTGTTTGGGTGCGCTGCCGCCCGAGAGGGTTACGCTGCCCACCGCCACCGCCGCCGGGCAGGCCGCTGGATAATACGGTGTGGTGTTATACCCGTTGCCCGCCGCCGCGATCACCAGCGATCCGGCGTCGCGGGCGTCCTGGACGGCCTCGCACATGGGGCGGGCGGTGTCGGCGCTGACCTGTGCCCCCAGGCTCAGGTTGATCACGGCGGCCCGCTGTGGATTGGTTAGTGTTTTTCCGGCCAGCGTGATTGGCAGGCCAGCGGCGTAGCGCACGGCCAGGGCCACGTCGGCAATGGCGGCGTCGCCCGCCACGTCGATCACCCGCAGAGGCAGCACCTTCACATTGGCCCGCCGCACTGCGCCCACCACGCCGGTCAGGCTGCACCCCACGCAGGACGGCGTGTTCTGGCCCCAGCGGGCCGCGATGATTCCGGTCACATGGGTGCCGTGGCTGCCCGTGCTGCGGGTCCGGTCCCCCGGATCGGTGGGATCGTTGTCTGTGCCGTCGCCGTCACCATTGTTGGGATCGGTCAGCAGGTCCAGCGCGCCCTCGCCCGGTTTCCAGAGGGTACCTTCCAGATCGGGGTGGTCATAACGCACGCCGCTGTCCAGCACGGCCACCGTCACGGGCCGCGAGTACGCGCCGCCCTCCATGTCGCGCCACACGGCGGGATAGCCCAGCAGCCGGAAAGGCCATTGTAGCGCGGCGTACTGGTCCGTGGGTTCCAGCGGCTGCGCCAGCGGGGGCTGAGGAAGAGTCTGAGCGTGCAACAGGGCGTTGGGAACGGCGTATTCCACCCGTGGATCGGCCCGCAGGAGTCGCAGGGCTACTTCCACATCCTCCACCTGCAACGCGGCGGTGTCCGTGGACAGCGGGCGGCTAGAGGTCACGCTCAGGGCGGCGGCCCGCAGGGTTTGCCCGGCGCGCTCGCTGACGCTGCCTGATCCTCTGACGCTTGCTGCCCCGTCCACATCCCGGTATTTGACGATGATGCCGCGCGCCTGCCCTGCCCCCGACTGAGGGGCTGTGGGTCCAGTGACTGTTCGCAGGTCCTGCCCCTGCGCCGCAGTTTCCTCGCTCAGGCGGCCTTTCAGGACGTACTGATCGGCCTTGACGTTCCAGGTGGCGGTGCCGCGCTGCGCCTCGCCGTCACCGATCTTCCACTCGATCCTGATCTGGCCCGTCAGTGCCGCCTGATCCGCCGCCAGCGGTGTGGCCACGCCCCGGTCTGCGCTGACCTGAACCTTCACGTTTCCCTGCCCGGAGGTGGGTGAGACCTGAAGCCAAGCGGGTTTGCCCGTCACGGTCCAGGTGCCGCTGAACGGCTGCGTGGCCTGCGCGTCCCGCTGTATGCCCAGATTCAGTGACTGGTCTGTCAGGGGCAGCGGCGCGGAGGGAGTGCAGGCCGCCAGCATGCAAGTCAGGACCAGCCCCAGCAGCAGGGAAGAGGGCGACAGGGTGGGCTGGGAGAGACGGGCCATCGTTGCCCAGCATGCCGTATCGCGGTGGGGCCTGTGTGAACGGGCGCGGTCCGTAGCGGGGGAGGGAGGCGGGGGGAGGCCGCACAGGTCCGGCGGGGGTCTGGCAAAATCCCCCTCCAGCACAGCACAATGGGCGGGTGCCCAGCGGACGTGTCCACAACCTGATCAATATCGCGGCCTACAGCGTTCTGTCGGCAGCGGCCCTGATCCTTAGCCGACAGGAATTGCTGACCATCACCCCGGTACAGGCGCTGAATTTCACGGTGGCCTTCGCCGCTGGAACCTTTCTGCTGTCGCCGGACCTGGATCTGGCCGACGGCCATGTGGACAGCAAACGCTACTGGGGACTGCTGGGCTTCGTGTGGGTGCCGTATGGCAAGCTGTTCCGGCACCGGGGCCTGTCCCATAGCTGGGTGATCGGGCCGCTGACCCGTCTGGCTTACCTGGCGCTGCTGATCACGCTGATCGTGGGCGTGCTGCGCTACGCCATGCCCACGCTGACACTGCCCACCATCCCGCAGCCGATCAGCCTGAAATTCATCCTGCCGCTGGCACTGGGCTATTTCCTCAGCCAGTGGCTGCACCTGATCGCCGACGGCATCCGCCCCGATCACGGCTTCCGGCAGGGCGCAAAGAGGCTGAAGATGCCGCGCTCGCGGGCGCGGACCAGAAGTCGCAGGGCCTGAAGTCCTGGGCAACCCTCTTATACGGATTCCGTCTGTTTCGTTAACAAACTGGGAAAGCGCCAGTTTGCCAACTCCACGCCCGGAACCCGCTTTGGTCCTTCTCGCATCCGCTCGGATTTCCATCGTTCTGCAAACGATTCAATCGGAGTCCGTATTACTCGATTTGCAGCAGTTCCCGGTGCGCCAGCCCGCGCCCACTTGCCACCTGCCACGCTCCCCGCGCGTCGCCGCGTTCCACCCGCGCCATGAACCCCGCATCGGCGGCCAGCGTGGTCAGCAGCCAGAAATCGCCCCAGACCTCCAGACCCCACTGCGCCTGCATGGCTTTGGACGCCGCCACCCAGACCGGCTCCGAGAGATGTTCCAGCGGCGCGATGAAATGCCACTCGCCGTCCGTGCCGGGGGTGCGGGCCACCTCGCGGTGATACTCGCGTTTCTCGCGGTTGCTCATGGCTTCCCAGGTGCCTTCCGCGCAGTAGTGGGCCGGAAAGGCGCTGAAGGTGTCGCGGCAGCGGGTGGGGCGGGCCTCGTACTGGGTGCAGGCTCCAGTTTCGCGGTCCAGCAGCGGGCAGAAGCCCACCTCCTGACGGTGACGCTGCACGTACTGGGCATCATCTTTCGCGGTCCTCGCGTTCTGGAGGGCGGCGTGGGCGTGCGCTTCCATGGCTTCTGCCTGTGCGGCGTCAATGGCGCGGGCGGTGATGATCGCCTCGGCCAGCGACACCCGGATGGGCATGTTGCAGCACTGGAAGCACCCCGCCCCGCAGAAGATCTTGCCTCCGCGCGCCGCGTAGCCCGCCTGCCATTTGTCGGCCTGCCGCCCGTAGCGGTCATAGGCCCGTTGCACGGGGGCTGTGACCGGATCGGTGGCCGAACCATTGGAGGGTGAAGGGGCGCGCGTCATGCGGCGCAGCCTACCGTGCCACCGCGTGCAGGATGGAGAGGTGGGTGGGATTGACGCTCAGGTTCTGGCCCGTTCGCGTAGGGCGTCGGCGTAGAACAGTGTGGTCTGGTACATGCGGAGCCTACCGGCGGCATACAGCGCGTCAAATTCCGCCCGGCCCACATACCGCGTCTCGGCAATCTCATGGGCGAAAACGGGCTGGAGCGTCTGTCCCGGTAGCGGTTCGGCCAGCCAGACGTGCCGCAGGATAAATACACCGTCTGGAAAGCGGCCCAGGTACGCGCCCAGAAAACGGGTCAGCGTCACGCGCAGGCCAGTCTCCTCGAACGCCTCGCGCATGGCGGCGGCTTCGGGATTCTCGCCATCCTCCACACTGCCGCTGGGGATGTGCCAGAGGCCCGCCTTTTCCATCTGGCCTGCCGTACCAAGCTCACGCACCAGCAGAATATCGCCGCCCGCGTTCAGAACAACCACCCCGGCGGCTTTCAGTTCCACTTCGACGTGCGTGTTCTCGTCGTGCTGGACAGCTTCTACTAGTTCTGCCAGCCGTTGCGCTCGCGCAGGTCCGTGATGTGGGCGACGTGGTGCCGCCCGTGCCACGCGTACAGCGCCAGCAGCGAGTCCAGCGTATAGGTGCGGCCCTGCGCGGGGTGCGTCCACGGGCGGCTCCAGTCGGTCCCGGTCACGCCTTCCAACACAGCTATCAAGCGGCTATGCAGGGCGTCCACCAGCGTCAGACTGACCTCCGGCGGCAACTGATGGTCCGGCAAGTCGGCCCAGCGGTCTTCCTCGTAGGGCTTGATGACGGGGTTTTCCTCGGTCAGCGCCAGCTTGACGCGGATAAAGGCGTTCATGTGACTTTCCGCGACGTGGTGGACCACCTGCTGCACGGTCCAGCCGCCCTCGCGGTAGGGGGTGTCCAGTTGTGTGTTGCTCAGCCCGGCGACGGCGGCGCGCAATTCGCCCGGCAGGCGGCGCAGATGCTCAAGCGCCTCCTGTCGCTCAGGCGCGCTCAGTTCCAGCGGCGTGGGCATTGGCCCCAGGGGATAACGGGCATCGGCACTCACTCGCTTTCCTCCTTGCGGGTCCAGCGGTTGGCGTCGCGGGTTTCCACCTTGTCCATCATGCGGGCAAAACCGCGCTCCAGGCTGATGCCACGCTCATTGGCCATGCAGATCATCACGAACAGCAGGTCCGCCAGTTCCAGCTCTAGGTCGCCCGCGTCCTCACCGGGCTTGGGCGTCTTGCCGTTCTCGTGGGCGATCACGCGGGCCACCTCGCCCGCTTCCTCGGACAGGCGGGCCATCAGCAGCAGCGGCGGAAAGTACCCCTCCTTAAACTGCGAGACATACGCGTCCACACGGGCGCTGGCATCGGAAAAGGTCAGGGCATCGGAGCTGGGCTGGGACATGCCCGCAGGCTAGCGCCTGAGTAGAGCGGAGTAGAAACAGACGGAGCAGATCAAAAAAAGCCCCTCTCCACTGCGGAGAGGGACCAGGATCAGGGTTCTTTAGCGGATGTACAGGAAGGTTTCCTGCACGTCGCGGTCACCCACGGCGTAGGGGTCCAGGTAGGCGGTGGTGGTGGAATTCCAGCGGTTGCTGTCGTAGCTGCCGCTCAGCACGATGGCGGTGGTGGGGCGCACGCGGGTGAAGATGGCACGCACGCGCTGAATGCCGCGCGGCTCGGCCAGGTTGTACATCACGCCGTCCTCGGGACGCGGGAAGAAGGTGGTCCCAGCGTTGACGTAGACGTTCTGGGCCAGCACGCTGGCGTAGCCGTTGCTTTGCAGGGCGATCAGGGTCACGTAGCCGGGCGTGCGGGCGCTGAACTGAAAGCGCACGGCCTCGCCCACGCCGTAGGTGCTGCCCTCGCCCCGGTCAGGCCGCAGGCCGGTGATCAGGTTGCTGCGCTGGGGCTGAATCTGAACATTGGCGTTGGCATCGGGCCGAACGGTGACGGTACAGGCGCTGAGACCCAGGGCCAGCGCGCCGAACAGAAAGAATGTACGCATACCCGGCAGCATAAGCGCTGAGGCTGACGGGAACCTGAGAGAGAAGCCTACCTTACATTTCAGATTCGTCAGATTCAGGGGAAGGTTGGCCTCGGCAGGTTGCTGAGCGGTGCTGAGATACCGCCTCTGCTGACGGTTGCCCCGCCCGCCGCTGGCATAGCATGACGCATGTTTCGCGCCCTGCGCTCGCTGGCCCTGCTGTTGTCTTTGGCTGTTCCCCTCGCCGTGTCCGCTGCTCTGGCCCAGGGGCAGGAGGTATTGCCGGTGGCCACCCAGCCCAGCACCATCAATCAGTCCAGCGCCACGGGACCGGCGGCCACGCCGAATGCCCCAGCGACGCTGGGCAACCCGGCGGGCGGCGGCTACAGCACCAACCGCTTTTTTGAGGACCTGAAGGCGGGCCGGGTGGCCTCGGTGCGGCTGGACAGCGCCGGAAACGCCAGCGTGACCTTCCTTGCCGGGTCCGGCACCTCGCAGGCGGTGCGCTCGCTGGTGGTGCCGCCCGACGGCGCGACGCTGGAGAAGATCCGCGCGGCCAACGTGCCGCTGCGGGTGGTGGCGGGCGGCTCGCCCTTCGGCTGGGTCACGCAGGTGCTGCCGCTGGTCCTGACCGCCCTGATCATCGTGGTCCTGTGGCGCAGCATGCGCGGTGCGGGCGGCGGTGGCGGCAACGCGGCCAGCAACTTCGGCAAATCGAAGGCCGCCGTGATCGCCGAGGGCCAGATCAAGACCAACTTCACCGATGTTGCGGGCTGCGACGAGGCCAAGCAGGACCTCCAGGAAGTCGTCGATTTCCTTCGCCAGCCCGAGAAGTACCATCAGCTCGGCGCACGTATTCCCCACGGCGTTCTGCTTGTCGGCCCTCCCGGCTCCGGGAAGACACTCTTAGCTAAAGCTGTCGCTGGGGAAGCCAAAGTTCCGTACTTCTCCATCAGCGGCTCTGACTTCGTGGAAATGTTCGTCGGCGTTGGGGCTGCCCGCGTGCGTGACCTGTTCGAGCAGGCCCGCAAGAGTGCGCCGTGCATCGTCTTCATCGACGAGATTGACGCTGTAGGCAGAAAGCGCGGCGTTTCGATGCAGGGCGGCAATGATGAGCGCGAACAGACCCTCAACCAGTTGCTGGTGGAGATGGACGGCTTCGGGAGTGGGCAGGAAGTGATCATTCTGGCGGCCACCAACCGCCCGGATGTGCTGGACGCAGCGCTGCTGCGTCCGGGACGCTTTGACCGTCAGGTAGTGGTCGACGCCCCGGATGTGCGCGGACGCGAACATATCCTCAAGATTCATGCCCGCAAGAAGCCGTTGGACGTGAGCGTGGACCTGAGCGTCATCGCGCGGCGCACGGCGGGCATGGTGGGCGCAGACCTTGAAAACCTGTTGAACGAGGCGGCATTGCTGGCCGCCAGAGAGGGCCGGAACCGTATCACTGCCAGAGATGTGGATGAGGCCAGAGACCGGGTACTGATGGGACCCGAGCGGCGCAGCATGGTGGTGCGGGAGGCAGACCGCAAGGTCACGGCCTATCACGAAGTTGGGCACGCGCTGGCCGCGCAATTGTTGCCGCACGCCAACCGCGTCAACAAACTGACCGTGGTGCCGCGTGGGCGAGCCGCAGGCTTCATGATGCCCGACGCCGATGACCGCCTGCATGTCACGCGCCCCGCGCTGGAAGACATGATCGCCGTGGCGCTGGCGGGCCGCGCCGCCGAAGAAGTCATCTACGGCGAGGTCACCACTGGGGCGCAGAACGACTTCCAGCAGGCCACCAACATTGCCCGCCGGATGGTCACCGAATGGGGCATGAGTGACCGCATCGGCAAGGTGGCGCTGGCCAGCGATCAGGCGGGCTATCTGGGCGGCGGCTCACAGATGCAGCCCATGTCCGAATCCACTGCCCAGGAAATCGACGAGGAGGTGCGCGCCCTGATTGACGCCGCCTATGGGCGCGTGCTGACCCTGGTGCGCGAGCATCTGGCCGCCGTCCACGAAATCGTGCGGGTGTTGCTGGTCCGCGAAACACTCTACGGCGAGGAATTCTCCACCCTGCTGGCGGGTGGGCAGTTGACCGAGACCGTGCCCGTCAGCCTGGGTAAGACTGCCAGTCTGGCGTGACCGTGGGGCCAGGAACAGGCTGGGCTGCTGGACGCCCCAGGTAATACCCCTGCCCGTAATCGCTGCCCAGGGCGGTGATCAGGGCCAGTTCGCCGGGCGTTTCGATGCCCTCGGCCACCACCTCGATGCCCAGAGCGTGGGCGTAGGTGATCAGCGCCTGCACCAGCGGGACGCGGGGATCGTCGGCGTGCAGGCCCTGCACCAACGCGCGGTCCAGCTTGACCACGTCCGGCTGAAGTTCGCTCAGGTAGGCCAGACTGGTGTGTCCGGCCCCCAGATCGTCCAGGGCCACCCGCGCACCCTCTGCGCGGTAGCGTTCCAGAATGCGGCGCAGCAGGGCCAGATCGGGGAACGCCTCGCTCTCGGTCACTTCAAAGACGAGGCGGGAGAAATCCGCGCCCACCTGACGGCAGGCCTCGAAGGTGGTCTGAAGGCAGATGTCAGGGTTGTACACCACGCTGGGCGAGAAATTGATAAACAGCCGCTGGCCCGGTGGCAGCGTCGGATAGACCTGCATGATGGCGTGCCTGCGGGCGTGGGCATCGAAGGCGCGGGCCTGTCCGTGGGCGGCGGCGGCCAGCAGCAGGGTATCTGCACCAAGTTGCTCCCCATTCCACCGGGCGCGCACCAGCGCCTCATGACCATGAACCTGCATATTGTGCAGGCGCACGATGGGCTGCACCATGAAATGGATCTGCTGGGCAGCCCCGGCAAACCAGGGGGTGTTCAGGCGGCGCAGCCACTGCTCCAGCGGCGCGATCTGCCAGGGGTCCGGCCCGCCGCCCTGCCACGGCGTGGCCAGCAGTTCATGCCGCTCGGAGACTGAGAAGCTGTCCAGCAGTGCATTCAGATCGGCCAAGTTCTCGGGCAGGACCACCAGCGTCTGTCCGTGGGTCTGGTAGGTCAGGTGGTGGGCCTCCAGCGCCAGCCACAGCTTGCGCTGGACATGGGCAGAGGCGCTGTGCAGCGCGAGCCGGTCCGGTTGACCCAGGGCTGTGGGAGACAGGGTCTGGCAATCGCAGACCCCCAGCGAGGATGAGGAGGGAAGGTCAGGACCCATGAAACAGTTTTAGCAGCAGGACTCTGACAAACACATCATTCACGGATGTTCTGCGGGTCAGAACTGGCCGTCAGGATGGGGCCATCAGTCCTCGTCCTCCGGGTCACGGCTCTCGCTGGGCTTGATGGGGGACTGGGTGCGGTTCTGCTCTTTCAGGTCCGGCCCGCTGCTATCGCGGGTCAGCCTGATCTCGATGGGTGCGCCGCCAAAATTCAGGCTGCGCTGTGGGAAGGGAATCTCTATGCCGGCCTGATCCATGGCAATTTTAATCCGGCGGTTGAATTCGCGGCCCACCGCGTACTGGCTCTTGGGCAACACCTTGAACAGGGCGCGCAGGGTCACGCCGTCGGCAGCCAGTTGCGTGACGCCCTGAATGTCGGGTTCCTCCAGAAAGAATTTCTTCCACTCCTGATCGTTGTAAATCTCGTCGCTGACGGCCTTCAGCACCCGCAATGCATCGTTGATGTTGGCCGCGTAGGTCACGTCCACTGTGGCAACCACCCGGCTCCAGTCCTTGCTGCTCACACTGACGGTGTTGATCTGGCCGTTGGGGATCAGGTGAACCGTGCCGTCCAGGGCGCGCAGGGCGGTCAGGCGCAGGTTGAGCGTCTCTACGTTGCCGCTGAGGAGGCCATTGTTGACGCTGATCACGTCGCCCACGCCGTACTGATCTTCCAGCAGAATAAAAAAGCCGGTGAAGACGTCCTTGATCAGGCTTTGCGCCCCGAAGCCGACTGCCAGCCCCAGCACCGAGACCCCGGCCAGCAGACTGGTGGCATTCACGCCCAGCGCCTGAAGGCCCGCGATCAGGCTGATGATGATGATGGTGACCTTGAGGGTGCTTTCCACCACGCCTTTGAGGGTCTGTACGCGCACATTGCGGCGGTTGAATTCGTCGTCTTCGGCCACGATGCGCTGGCTGAAGGTGCCGACCATTCGCCACGCGATCAGTGCGAGTGCCACGATCACCACGGCCTGTCCGGCGGTGTTGCGGAAGCCCTCGGCGATGCTCTGGCCCAGCCCGAACAGCACCGGAACATCCGGCAGGTAGATCTTGTAGGTGGCGTAGGCGACGTAGCCCACCACGACCACGGCCAGCCACAGCCACTTGAGGGCCAGCAGCATGCGCGCGCCGACCTGCCCACGCAGGGTTCGCAGCAGAATGCGCCCGAAACGGTGGACGGCGTAGGAAATGACCAGCGCAATCGCCAGCCACAGCCACACGCTGGGTTTGGAAAGTTGAACGAGCAGGATATCCAGCATAGCGGGCCAGTCTCTCACAAAGTGTCTGACGCCGGAATGACAGCCTGATGGGAACTTAAGGGGAGGGGCAGGCTGCCGTGCGTGCAAATGCTCCAGACTCGCCCAGATGCTGAAAGGGACTCCCATCGCTGCTAGCGAGTCTTTTCCTCTTCTCGCTCCATTCAGATTTGTTTGCCCCCATTGTAAGTTCCTACCAACTGTCCGCCCCGCCGCATGCGCCGCTGCCCCCGGCCCACTAGACTGCCCGGCATGTCTCCCGAACCCAGCAAACCAGACGCCAAAAAGCCAGATGTCAATAAGACAGACAAGCCCATTTCCCCCAATGACCGCGCCCGCCTGGACCCGGTGTTCATGCAGGTGGTGCTGGACGTGCAGGCGCAGGTACAACAGACCCAGCCCGCGCAGGCTGGCAATCTGGCCGCCATGTTCCACAAGGAGACGATGGGCGACGCCCTCCAGGGTCTGGCCATGCTGATCGCGGGCTGGAACCAGAACCGTATCGACGGCGCGGGCCTGGGCCGGACCGTCAAATCCCTGCGCGCCCTGGACCTGCCAGAACTGGGTGATCGGATGGAAAAGCTGCGCCAGATCGACGAGGGCTAGGCGGGGTGGGGGAAAGGGAAGGTGACGGATTCGGCTGGAGGGTTGCCCTGCCCGTTTAATCCCTCTGCTTTGCGGCTCTGCAAGTCCCCTTCTTCGGAGGACCTCCTCTTAGAAGGGAGGTAAGGGTTGCGGAATTGCTGTGCCACTTGCGTCTCTCGGCTCGCTTTGAGGGGGAGATAAGGGATTTGCCCTGCTACTCAGCAAACATCTCCCTCTCGCATCACGGCCTCTTGCGCCTTGCCCGGAAGGTCACGAGATCGGCGTACATGCGGGTTCTGGCCCACGCACCGTTCCAGAAACCGCGTTTCTTTTCCTTCAGCACCTGTCCCACATTCGGCAGTTCTATGTAATCCCAGCGTGCCCCGGTGTCTTTCAGGTACGCAGTGATGGCCGGTTCGGGCCAGCGTTCCTCGCCCAGATGGGGGACGGCCAGCAGCAGGGCGCGGCGGCAGACCCGCTGACCGCTCAGGTTTGGTGTCAGTTTGTTGCCCCAGTCGGTCACGAAGCCGCCGCCCTCGAAGACCCCGATGCTCATGTCCAGTCTGCCGTCCAGCACGGGCCGCAGCATCCGCTCCAGGTGATCCAGCGTCAGGCCGGTCAGATCGGCGTCCAGCATGATGATGAACTCGGCGTCCGTGGCGTCCAGCGCCGCGCGCAGGGCCGCGCCCTTGCCGACATTCTCACTCAGCTCAACCACTCTGGCCCCTGCCGCGCGGGCCACCGCCGCCGTGTCGTCGTCACTGCCGTCGGAGGCCACCACCACGTCTGGCGTCAATTCCAGCGCCACGCGTACCACCTCCGCCACCGTTTCGCTCTCGTTGTAGGCAGGAATGACAGTCGCCACGGACGGGGCTTTGGGGGTCTGCGCGTCCGGCATGTCATGCATGGTACTTCGGAGGCGAGTCGGCTCTGACAGATGGGGCCAGAGTGTGAAGGCTCCGTCTGCCCTAAACTCCCATGTTATGGACCTCAAGGCACAACTCAAAACGGCGGTGGAAGACGCGGCGCACCTCCTGGGCGCGTCGGGCATAGACGCCGCCATTCAGGAAACCCCGGCAGGCAAGGCAGGCGACTACGGCACCCCCGCCGCCTTCCTGATCGCCAAATCCGTCGGCGGCAATCCCGCGCAGATCGCCGCGCAACTCGCCCAGACCGTCAAGCTCCCCGAAGGCATCAAGAAGGTGGAGGCGGCGGGACCGTTCCTCAATTTCTTTGTGGATGTGGGCGCGTTCGTGCGCGGTGTGGTGGAAAAGCCCTTCGAGATGCCACGTCTGAGTGGCAAGGTGGTCATCGAACACACCTCCGTCAACCCCAACAAGGAATTGCATGTGGGCCACCTGCGAAACGTTGTGCTGGGCGACAGCATGGCCCGTATCTTCCGCGCCGCCGGGCAGACCGTGGAAGTGCAGAATTACATCGACGATACGGGCAGGCAGGCCGCCGAATCTATCTTCGCGGTGGGTCATTATGGCCTGAAGTGGGACGGCGTGCAGAAGTACGACCACTGGCTGGGCGAGGGTTATGTGCGCCTCAATGCCGATCCTGCCAAGCCCGAACTGGAACCCGGCATCAGCGCCATCATTCACCGTCTGGAAGCCGGGGAACTGCGCGCGGAAGTGGAAAAGGTCGTCCACGCCCACCTGGATACCTGCTTTCGCCTGGGCGCACGCTACGACCTGCTGGCCTGGGAATCGGACGTGGTGGGCAGCGGCTTTCTGGGACACGGCCTGAACATCCTGGAGGGCAGCCCCTTTACCAGTCACCCCACCGAAGGCAAATTCGCCGGAGCGTTCGTGATGGACGTGTCGGCGTTCATGCCCAATCTGGAAGAATCCAACGTCGTGCTGCGCCGCAGTGACGGAACCGCCATGTACGTCGCCAAGGATGTGGGCTACCAGTTCTGGAAGTTCGGGCTGTTCGAGGGCATGAAATTCAAGCCCTTTGCCACCGATCCCGAGGGCCAGACCGTCTGGACGAGTGCGCCTGATGGCCAGCCTGACACCGAGAAGCGTTTCGGCCATGCCGATGAAGTTATCAACGTGATCGACTCGCGCCAGGACCACCCGCAGAAGATCGTCAAGGCGTCGCTGGGCGTGGCCGAACAACCAGAGAAAGAGGAGCGCAGCATTCACCTGTCCTACGCCTTCGTGACGCTGGAGGGCCAGACCATCAGCGGACGTAAGGGCGTAACCGTCAGCGCAGACGCGGCAATGGACGAGGCGCAGAAGCGGGCGTTGACCGAACTGGCGAAGGTCAACCCCGAACTCTCACAGCGTGACGATGCCGGAGAGATTGCCCGCCGCATCGGTCTGGGCGCGATCCGCTTCGCTATGCTCAAGGCCGAGCCGACGCGCAAGATCGACTTCCGCTGGGAGCAGGCGCTGGCCCTGAACGGCGATACCGCCCCATATATTCAGTACGCTGCCGTCCGCGCCGCCAACATTCTCCGCAAGGGGCAGGAAGCCGGATTTGCGATAGACGGCACCGGGGCCGACTGGGACATGGTTCCGGACATCGATCTGACCCTGGCCAAGCAGGTGGCCAAGTTGCCCCAGATCGTCGCCCAGAGCGTGCGTGCCCACTCGCCGCATGTGGTGGCCCAGTACGCGCTGGACCTCGCCACGTCGTTTAACGCGTGGTACAACGCCAAGGATAAGAAAGGCAAGCCCGCCACCAACGTCCTGCAATCCGAGGAGGGGCTGCGTGAGGCGCGTCTGGCACTCGTCGCCCGTCTGCGTCAGGCGTTCGAGGAAACGCTGGACCTGATCGGCATCGAGATTCCGGCAGCGATGTGAAAGGCAGAACATCTGAAGGCTACTCTTCCGGCTTTCAGATGTTCTGCCTTCTGGACTTCCTCTTACTTGACGGCCTTTGCCGCCACCCGTCCTTCGAGCCGCTTGTAAAAGCCCACCAATTTCTGTGCCATGTCCGGGGTGAAGCGGTTGCCGCCCAGGTGGGGGCCGGTCAAGGACACGAACTCGCTGGTCCCCAGGGCAGCGTGCGGGTACAGGCGTTCGCCGTTGGTCAGGGCCGGAACGGTGCCGTCGTTGACGCTGGCAGCCACGAAAAGCGGCAGGTACGGCGCTTTGAAGGTCTGCATCAGTGGGTCCAGCCCTGGCGGCGGCTCGCTCTGCGTGCCGTAAGCCACGCTGATCTCCTTGCGGCGGGCCGGCGAGGCGCTCCAGGCCACCCGCAGGTCTGTCCAGGCGTCTATCAAAGCCACGCCGCTCACCCGGTAGGGGCCGCCGGGCAGGGCGCTGCGCAGCGCCATCAGGCCGCCCATGCTCAGGCCCAGGGCGTAGGTGTGGCCATTCCAGGAAAAGCGCTTGAGAGCCGCCGCGTGGACCTGCCCCACTTCCTTCAGGGCACTCGGGCTGCCCCAGGTGGTCAGGCCGCCGTCTCCACTGAGCAGCACGGCAAAATGTGAATCCAGCAGGGCGTCGATCAGCACCCGGAAGCTTTCGCTGTCGCGCAGGCGGGCCGCGCTCTGGTTGCGCGGGTGCGAGACCACCACCAGCGGGCAGGGCAGGTAGGTGCAACTGTCGGGAATACGCAGCAGCGATTCACGCCCCGCAGGACCCAGCGGCAGCCAGTCCACCGGCTGCACCCCGCTGTTGGACGGCAGGGTGCCCGGCGGGAACGCGGACGAGAAACCGGCTCCGGTAGCGGTTCCGGTGCCCGTCGCGGTTCCGGCAGGGTGGGTGCCGGGCGGAAAGTAGGAGGGGACGCTGGCCCTTGCCCCCGAAAGAACAGACAGGGCCACAAAGGCCATCAAAGAAAGTAACCGACTCACAACGTTGCCGACTGTAGCGCGCCTGACCTGACGCCGGACTGACACGGTGTGACGGCACGGTCTGGCAAACATGGTGTGGCAAACAAGGTGTGGTGGGAGCCTGCTGGCCACCCCTGCTCAGCGGCCAAAGAGAAGCCTACTCAGGCGGGTCTCTACCAGCAGCAGCGCCAGGATAGCGGGTAGCAGCAGGGACACCAGGAAATAGCCCACGATGGTCAGCGCGAAGACCAGCGGGTCGCCGCCTGGCGCGTGCATGGTTTCCAGCGTTTGCAGGATGGCCGGGTGGATCAGGTAGATCTGGAGGCTGAACATGCCGATGATGCCCAGGGCCACCCGCCACGCCCCGGCGAAGCGTTGCAGGCTGTAGGCCACCCCCAGCACGATCAGGGCCATCAGGGTGGTGTAGGCCCAGCTCAGGCTGGAATACACCATTGGCACCACTGGTTCGCCCCGCACGTAGGCCAGCGCCTGCGGCAGGTATAGCGCGTAGACTAGGGCCGCCCCAGCGATCAGAAACACCCGGTTCCTGCGCCACCACGCCGGGAATTCGTCCAGGCGTGCGCCCACCGCCGCGCCCACCGTGACTGGCAGCATGTACCACAGCACCGTGCTGGCCGGAAAGGGCAGCCGCAGAACTTCGCGGTTGAGGACATAGACGCCCAGTTGCAGCGCCGCGCCGATCAGCAGGGCCAGCACAATGGGCGGTCTGCGGCGGGCCAGCGGCAGCAGCAGCGGGATCACCAGATACACTTCCAGTGCCACCAGCAGGAAATACAGGTGGTAACTGGCCTTGCCGTATTGCAGGTAGAACAGCCACTTGTCGGGATCGGTCAACGTCGATGCCGGGCGCTGTCCGGTCCACACGTACCACGCGATGTACAGCCCAGACCACAGCAGGTAAGGCCATGCCCCACGTGTGACCCGCCGGAAGAAATAGCGCCCCGGCCTGAAGTTTTTCAGCAGACTGCGGGTCAGCACCACCGCCGACAGGAAAACGAAGGCAGGCACGGCAAAATGCAGCGTGCGGTTGATCAGTTGCAGCAGCAGGAAGCTCAGCGTATCGGGCACCGCGTAGCGCAGCGCCAGACCGGAAGTGTGGTGGGCCACCACTTCCAGAATAGTGAGTCCCCGGAACAGGTCGATGGCCGTCAGCTTGTGCGGTGTTCCGCCCGTCGTGGTGGATTCGGCTTCCGACGGAGGGACAAGCTCCTCAAAATCGAGGTCGAATTCAAGACCTTCCGGTGGGCGCGGTAAAGGCTGCGGCTCCGGCTCGGCAGGGAGGGGGAAACGAATCTGGGTCATATGAAATCACGCGTGTGCTGAACGCAGTCTAGAGGATTTGCTGGACGCGTCGGCGTTCCGGTGGGGTCATCCACAAGGCCCCGCCTCAGCCTCGCCCACGCACCTCAAAGCCCGCTCCGCGCAGAATTCCCGTCGCAGTTGCTACCGCCTCGGCGGATTCCAGCCCCAGGCGCAGTGCCCCGCCTTCTTCCCGGATCGCCAGCACCTCGATGTCCTTGATGTTCACCCCTGCTGCGCCCAGCGTCTGGGTCACGATGCCGATCTGGTTGGGTTTGTCCGGCACGGCCACCACCAGATCGTATTTCTGCGGCAGCAGGCTGCGGCGCACCACGGGCAGGCTGTCGCGGGTACGCTTGCCTTCGTGGGCGGCGGCCAGCAGTTCCTCCGGTTCCTCCAGATCGGCCTCAAGTCGGTCTAGCTGATACCGGAAGCGCCGGAGCGCTTCGCGTAGCGCTGCCTTGTTTTCCACCACCATGTCGCGGCTCATGCGCGGATCGCCGCTGGCCACGCGGGTCAGGTCGCGGAAGCCCCCGGCAGCCAGCAGACTCAGGCGTTCGTCGCGGGCCACCATGTGCGTGAGCGCCAGACTGGCCAGATACGGCAGGTGGCTGACGGTGGCCACCAGCGCGTCATGCGCGTCGGGCGGCATCACCACCGGGGCGGCCCCCAGCCCCTCCACCAGCGTGCGGGCGCGGCTCAGGGCGGTCAGCGGGGTCTGATCGGTGGGGGTCAGCACCCACACGGCGTTTTCCAGCAGCGCCGCGTTGGCGTGGGTGACCCCACCGCGTTCGCTGCCCGCCATCGGGTGCCCGGCCACGAAGTTGCGGACCTTCAGCCGCTCCATCTCGGCGGCAATTCCGCCCTTAACGCTGCCCACGTCGGTCACCAGCGCAGCCGGGTTCAGGAAGGGGGCCAGCTCGTTGGCCAGCGGAATCAGGGCGCGCATGGGGGCGGCCAGAATTACTAGATCGGCGTCGCGCAGCCACTCGCCCGCCGTGGGCCGTATCTCGTCTACCAGCCCCAGCGCCTCAGCCTCGCGCAGCACGTCCATGCTGGCGTCCATGCCGATCACATGGCGGGCCAGAAAGCGCTGGCGCAGGCCCATCGCCACGCTGCCGCCGATGAGTCCCACTCCAGCCACCACTGCCGTCCCAAACAGCGGTGCGGGGGTCACGGGCGCGTTGGAAGGATGCGGCTCGGTTCTGTCCAGCTCTGGCATGACCGGGAGGCTAGCACGGGGGCGGTGGGGCGGTTTTGGAGAAGTGCAGGCTTGGTGTGGGTGGCCTTCTGCCGTTACGAGGTTGCGTCAGTCCCCGCCCACGCTTGCTACGCGTCATGGTGAATGGGGTAGATGTACGAGGGAGTGCTTCGCCCGCCACCCCCCTCTGCTAGCGCAGCTCTACGAGTCCCGGCCTCGCCCGCATGGGGGAGGAGCAAAAAGCCGAGCGTCCTTCCTTGCCCTATTCAATACCCGCAACACCCAACGAAACAGCACCCGAAGGCCGTCGGGCGCGAAGCGGACGGGCCGCATTCAGCGTGACGAAGCGGGGCATCAGAACCGGATACTGCCGCCCCTTGCCGCCTCCAAAGTCCGAGAACCCCTGCCCAGTGCAACGCTAGCTCCCCCTGCCCCCTACCCCAGGGGGCAGGGGGGGTGGGGCTGCCCGAACGATACTTCGGCCCAGAATCCAGCCGTCATCCAGCTTCCCCGTATCAACTGCAACGTATCAACTGCAACTTTCAGCGCACGCGCCCGAGGGCCTGCGCCTCTATGCTGCCCGCATGAGCGTCCCTCCCGCAATCATCGAAACCCATGAACTCCGCAAGGTTTATAAAGGCCGCGCCGTGGTGGACGGCCTGAATCTGCACGTGCTGCCCGGCGAGGTCTTCGGCTTCCTGGGACCGAACGGCGCGGGCAAAAGCACCACGGTCAAGATGCTGCTGGGGCTGGTGCTGCCTACGGGCGGTGAGGTGCGCGTGCTGGGCGGCTCTCCCGCCGATCCTGCCGTGCGCGCCCGCCTGGGCTTTCTGCCCGAACAGTTCCGCTTTCAGACGTGGATGACCGCCGAGGAATTTCTGAACTTTCACGGACGGTTGGCCGGAATGAAGGCCGATGAACTGCGCGTCCGCGTTCCACAGGTGCTGAAAACCGTGGGCTTGGGCGGGCGCGGCGGCGAGTCGCTGGGAGGTTACAGCAAGGGCATGCTGCAACGCTGTGGGCTGGCGGGGGCGATCCTGGCGCGGCCCGAATTGGTCTTTTTAGACGAGCCGACGAGCGCCCTGGACCCGATTGGCCGGGTGGAAGTGCGCGAGATCATTGAGGGATTGCGGGCCAATGGCGTGGCTGTCTTCCTCAACTCCCACCTGTTGTCGGAGGTGGAACAGGTCTGTGACCGCGTGGCCTTCGTCAAGGAGGGCCGGGTCCTCCAGCAGGGCAGCATGCAGGAACTGATGGGCGGCGTGATTCCGGTGGGTATCCGGGTGGACGTCATCAAGCCTGGGTTGCTGGAGGCGCTGGCCCGATTGGGCGAGGTTCGCCATACCGACACCCAGACCCCCGGACGCGCCGAGATCGAGCTGTGGCTGCAACACGGGGACGCTGTGCCTGCGGTGGCCGACGCCATCCACGCTAGCGGTGCACGCCTGTACGCCCTGACCCCGCGCCGCCCGGACCTGGAAACGATGTTCCTGGAGCTGATCGAAGACCGCCCGGCGCCCGCCTCTACCCCTGCCCCGGAGGCCGTCCGTGCGTAACGCCCTGCTCATTGCCGAACTCTCTCTGCGCGAGGCCGTCCGCAAGCGGCTGGTCAGCGTGCTGCTGGTCCTCAGTGTGCTGTTTATCGGCTTTTACCTGTACGGCATTTACCGCCTGGAAATGAATCTGGACGAGCGGGCCGTGAACGCCGGGCTGGACGGGCGCAGCACCACGGGGCTATCTAACGTGCCCGTGATGTACTCGGCCATGTTCGGCATGTATCTGGTGTATTTCCTGGGCGCGCTGATGTCGGTGCTGTCCACCGTGGGCGCAGTCAGCGGCGACGTCGAGAACGGCGTGATGCAGAGCGTGATCGCCCGCCCGATCAGCCGCGCGCAACTGGTGCTGGGGCGCTGGATCGGCTTCACGGTGGTCAATGTGGTGTACGTGGCCCTGCTGGGAACGTCACTGCTCATCGGTGTGTACGCCATTACCGGCTACCTGCCCCCGGCCCCAGCCCCGGCCCTGGGCTTGATTCTGCTCTCGGTCACGCTGCTCACCGGATTGACGGTACTGGGCAGCACGCTGTTTACCACCCTCGCCAACGGCATCGGCGTGTTCGTGCTGTATGGCGCGGGCTTCACCGGGGGCATCCTCAGTGCCATTGGTACTCTCTCGGACACGCCGATCCTGACCACGCTGGGGCGCGTCGCCAACACGGTCATGCCCACCAACGCGCTGTGGCTGGGGGCCAGTTACCTGTTACAGCCTGCAAGCCTACTGGAGATCAGCAAGGCGGCGCGCGGGGCCAACCCCTTCTTCGCCTCGGACCCGATTCCGGTAGCGCTGGTCCTGTGGTCCGCCGTGCTGGCCGCGCTGGCCGTGGCGGCGGCCATGTGGCGTTTCAGTCGGCGCGATCTGTAGCTGGGGGAGACTCTGTCTCTACCCCCTGCCCCAACGGCCAAGAGAGTCTAGGGTGGAGGAAACGTTCAGCAGTGAACCCGCCCTGAGATCTATTTGGACGGGTTCCAACGCCCAAAGATCTCTGCGCCTGGGACTCTATTCCCCCAGATACCGCCTCAATTCGTCAATGTTGTGGCTCGTGCCGATCAACACCAGTTTGTCGTGGGGGCGCAGCTCGTCCTCGGCGCGGGGGGTGACCTCGATCTTGCCCGCGCGGCTGATGGCGATGATCTGCACGCCAAAACGCCCGGTCAGGTTCAGGTCGCGCAGGCTGCCCTTCAGGCGCTCGTTGGCCTCGATTTCCACGATGGCGTGGTCGCCGCCCAGGTCCAGCGTGTCCACGATGTTGGGCGTGGCGATCTGGCGGGCCAGCCGCACACCCATATCGTGTTCGGGCCGGATCACCAGATCGGCGCCTATGCGCTCCAGCACGCGCCGCGCCATCTCATCTACCGCTTTAGTGACCACGTAAGACGCGCCCAGGCTCTTGGCGTTCATGGTGGCCAGGATGTTGGCCTGCACGTCGGTGCCGATGGCCACCACCACCACGTCGAAGTCGCCCACGCCAATTGAGCGCAGCGCCCGCTCGTCGCTGGCGTCCACGATCGCCGCGTGCGTCACCAGATTCATGACCCGTTCCACGTTTTCCTCATTGTGGTCCACCGCCACGACTTCGTGGCCCATCTCGTAGAGGGTGGTGGCGACGGCGGTGCCGAAACGGCCCAGGCCGATCACGAGGCATTGTTTGGTCTTCATGGGATGGGGGGTTTCCTTTGGGGTGGTGGGGATTTGATGGTGCGTTGGAGAGGTCTAAGAGTCAAAGGGAAAAAGGTGAGCAGTTCTTAGACCCTTGACCCTTTGACGGCCCCGCCGGGGCCACATCACCCCACCAGAATATCCCGCTCCGGCGGATATTTGATGTTGCGCTTCTGGGTGCTGCGCAGGCTGAAGGCCACGGCAAAGGTCAGCGGGCCAATCCGGCCCAGGTACATCAGCGCGGTCAGGATCAGCAGGCCCGGATCGTTGAGCAGGTGGGTGGTGTTCATGCTCAGGCCCACGGTGGCGGCGGCGCTGACCGTCTCGAACAGCAGGTGTGTGAAGCCCAGCTTGGGGTTGGTAGCCAGCAGCAGAAAGAACGCTCCGGCCACCAGCAGCGTGTAGAGCGTCGTGATGCTCCCGGCCCGCACCACGTTCTCGTTCAGCACCCGCCGCTGAAAGACGATCAGCTCGCCGCGCCCGCGCACCATGTTCCAGGCGCTGCCCACCAGAATGGCGAAGGTGCTGGTCTTGATACCCCCCCCGGTGGAGCCGCTGTTTGCGCCGATGAACATCAGCCCGATAATGGCGAAGATGCTGGCGGTGTTCATGCTCTCGATATCCACGGTAGAAAAGCCTGCCGAGCGCGGCGTCACGCTCTGGAAGAACGCGGCCAGAAATTTTCCCGGTGTGGATAGCGCTCCCAGCGTTTTGGTGTTCTGCCATTCCAGCAGCAAAACCACCAGCGTGCCCAGCGCCAGCAACACGCCCGTGGTCAGCACGGTCAGGCGGCTGTAGACCAGCAGGCGGTTCTTGCGGGGGTTGATCAGGTGCGAGACATAATTGAGTTGCACCAGAAAGCCCAGTCCGCCCAGAATCACCAGCGCGCTGATGGTCAGGCTGACCAGAGGGTCACTGGCATACGGGGCCATCCCGCCCGCCAGCACCACGAAGCCCCCGTTGTTGTAGGCACTGACCGCGTGAAACACCGCCTGATACAATCCCTCGCCCAGCCCGTACTGCGGCACGAAGCGCAGGGACAGCAGCACCGTGCCCACCAGTTCGGTGACCAGCGTGTAGGTTAGGATCGCCCGCAACAGCGGCAGCACGCCACCCACGCTTAGAGCGTTCAGTTGCGCCACCAGTCCCTGCCGCTCGCTGAAATTCAGCCGCCTGCCCGTCAAAAAGGCGAACAGCGTGCCGAAGGTCAGGATGCCCAGCCCGCCGATCTGCACCAGAACGATGATGATGACCTGTCCCAGCCGCGTGAACGCCTCGCCAGTATCGGCCACCACCAGCCCGGTGATGCAGATGGCGCTGGTGGCTGTGAACAGCAGCTCCACGCTGTCCAGAGCTGTGGCCCCGGCCCGCTGAACGCCCGGCAGATGCAGCAGCCCCGTACCGATCAGGATGCCCGCTGCGTAGACCAGCGCCAGCAGTTGCGCGGGCGTGAGGCGGGCACTCAGGGCGCGGCGGGGCAGGGCGGCGGGGCGACGGTTCACAGGAGAGGGCAGTCTAAGGGGCCAGGGGTGGGGGGTCAAACAGGAACGATGTCAAACCGTCTGAGGGTCTCACCGTCTAACCACACAGAGGCGAGCGTGGGTGTCTCTCCTTTCCCACAACCCACTGACACTCACCCGATCAGAATGTCGTTCTCTGCCGGGTAGCGCACCAGCGTCCGCGAGTCCGGGCGGCTGAAGGCGACGGCGACGGTCAGCGGACCGATGCGTCCCAGGAACATCAGAAAGATCAGCACGACTTCCTGATTGGAGTTCAGTAGCGGGGTGGTGTTCATGCTGAGGCCCACGGTGGCAAAGGCGCTGATCGTCTCAAAGAACAGTTGCACGAACTTCACCTCCGGGTTGGTGTTCAGCAGCAGCATCAGTAAAAAGCCCAGGTTGACCAGCCCCAGGCTCAGCAGGCCCACCGTCATGGCCCGTAGAATCGTGGTGGTGCCGATGCGCCGCCTGAATAGCGTGGTGTCGTGCCGCCCGCGCACCATGCCCCATGCCGAGGCCATCATCACGTAAAAGGTGGTGGTCTTGATGCCGCCCCCCGTGGAGCCGGGATTGGCCCCGATAAACATCAGCAGGATGGTGAAAAAGAGGGTGCCGTAGTGCATGGTGCTGTAATCCAGTGTGTTGAATCCGGCGGTACGCGGCGTGACGCCCTGGAACAACGCGGCCAGCAACCTGTCGCCCAGCGGCAGCGTGCCCAGCGTGGCCGGGTTATTCCATTCCAGCACGGCAAAGCTGACGGTGCCGATCACCAGCAGCGCCGCCATCATGGTCAGCGACAGTTTGCTGTTGGAGTTCAAGCGGTTGCGGCGGCGGTCCCGCAGGTAGGCCAGCACGTTCAGTTGCACCAGAAAGCCCATGCCGCCCAGCACGATCAGCAGCGGAATGATCAGGTTGATGATCGGGTTGGTCACGAAGCCGGTCAGGCCGGTGGAATACAGGCTGAAGCCCGCGTTGTTGAAGGCGCTGACCGCGTGGAACAGCGAGAAGTACAGCCCGCGCCCCAGCCCTTCCTCCGGCACGAAGACCGTGGACAGCAGCACGGTCCCGGCCAGTTCCACCAGCACCGAACTCAGGACAATCGTGCGGACCAGCTTGACCACGCCGCCCAGTTCGACGGCGCTGACCTGCTGCGCCACCTGAATGCGGTCCGCGATGCCCACCCGCCGCCGCAGGGCGATGGCAAACAGCGTGCCCAGCGTGATCAGCCCCAGCCCGCCGATCTGGATCAGCAGCAGCATCACCACCTCGCCAAAGGTGGTAAAGGTGGTGCCCACGTCCACCACGCCCAGCCCGGTTACGCACACCGCGCTGGTGGCCATGAACAGCGCCTGAATCGGGCGGATGCTCTGGCCCGGCTCCAGACTGATCGGCAGCAGCAGCAGCCCGGCTCCCACCAGAATGGCCAGTGCAAAGGTTAAAGCGATCAGTTGTGGTGGCCGCAGCCGCGAGAGCAGGGGCTTGCGCCGCAGCCCGGAGGCGGAAGGTTTCGGAAAACGCGGGTCAGGGGCGGAGGGCCGGGTCATATACGCGGCCCGGATTGTACGCCTGTCGGTGGGGGGGGTGGCGTCAAACTATCGAACGGTCTGACCGCCAGTGCCATGTAACATTTTAGCGGTTAGACTTGTTGACCTTTAGACGGTCAGACGCTCTCCGACTGCCGCCAATTCCACCGTCAAACACAAACCTCCATCCTACCCCTGCGGAGAGCTATACTGCCCTGCTATGCCTCGCCCCCAAACAGACCGATTTCAGCCCGCCGGGAAGAGGAAAAGTCGTCCCAAGACCGATTACCGCACCCGCCAGCCCGCCCACGAATACGAGCTGGAGGTGCTGCCGGGTCTGGAACACGTCGCCGCCACCGAACTGGCAACAGTGCCGCTGGCCCGCGATATCCGGGGCCTGCGCTTCTGGTTTCCCGGCGATCCCGAACGCCTGACCCGGCTGCGTTCGGCGCTGGCCGCCTACCGGATTCGCGCCTGGGACGTGCCCCGTCCGCGTGGCCTGCTGGGGAACCAGCAACTCGGGGAGCTGACCGATTTTCTGCGTCAGGTGATCGCCGTGGGCGGGCATACCTCCTTCCGGCTGGGCGCGGCGGGCAAGGAATCCAGCGTGATGCAGCGGCTGGCTGAGGAACTGGAGAACGCGCTGGACATCCCCTTTCGCCCCGAGGACGGCCAACTTCTCATCCGCCTGCGCCCTGAACAGGATGGCCCCGGCTGGGAAGTGCTGGCCCGCACCACGCCCAAACCCCTGAGCGCGCGGCCCTGGCGCGAGTGCAACATGCACGGCGGTCTGAACGCCACGCTGGCCTACGCCACGCACAAACTGGCCGGGCAGCGCGACGTGGACCGGATCTTCAACCCGATGTGCGGCAGCGGCACCCTGCTGATCGAGCGCGACCTGCTGGGACCCTGCGACGCGCTGGTGGGCGTGGACATCGAGCAATCGGCTGTGGACTGCGCCAAGACCAACATCGCGGCTGCCGGGCGCAACATTGAGGTGGCGCGCATCGACGCCCTGCAAACGGGGCTGTCTGCGCGCTCCTTTGACCTGATCGTGGCGGACCTGCCGTGGGGCGACGCCGTGGGAACGCACGGCGGCAACGCGGCGCTGTACCCGGTCTTCTTGCAGGAGATGCACCGCCTGCTGAGCCGTCAGGGCCGTCTGGCCGTGATCACCCACGAAATCCGGCTGTTCGAAGGTCTGCTGGAAGGTTCAACCCAGTGGAGCGCCCGCGAACTGCTTCAGGTGGCCAGCGGTGGGCACAACCCGAAGGTGTATCTGCTAAACAGGCGGTAATACGGCAGGCTCAACCTCTGCCCGCCGCCGTGTCATGCTCAGCCATGACAACTTCTGGGACAACGGCTGCTCGTTCAGGCTCGGGCCTTCGCTGGGGCCTGCTGGGCGCGGCGCGCATTGCGCGGGCGCTGATTCCGGCCATCCGGGCCAGCGGCGGAGAGGTGGTGGCCCTGGGCGTGCGCGATCCCCACTCCGAACATGCGCGGGCTTTCGCTGAGGAATGGAACGTTCCCATCGTAGGCGGCTACCAGGAAGTGTTGAATGCCGATCTGGACGCGGTATACAACCCGTTGCCCAACGACCTGCATCTACCCTGGTCCCTGGCCGCCATGCGCGCGGGCAAGCACGTTCTGACCGAGAAACCCCTGGTCCTGAACGCCGCCGAGGCGCAGGAACTGGCGGACGCGGCAGGGGAGACGGGCCGCGTGCTGCTCGAAGCCTTTGCCTACCGCTTTCACCCGCATATCACGCGGCTGCGTCAGCTCGTGCAGGGCGGCGAACTGGGCGAGGTGCGGTCCGTGCGGGCGGCTTTTGGTTTTTCGCTGGACAACCCGGATGACTTCCGCTGGCTGGCCGATAAGGGCGGCGGGGCGCTGTTCGATGTGGGAACCTACACGGTCAATCTGGTGCGCCTGTTGCTGGGCGAACCCACTGCCGCCGTCGCCCGCGCCCGCTGGACACCAGGGAATGTGGACCTGGGCCTCAGCGGCGTGCTGGAGTATCCGGGGGTGCTGGCAGGGGTGGACTGCGCCTTCGACTGGGCCGAGCCAGCCCCCCAGCGCCTGACCATCCTGGGCACGCGCGGCACGCTGGACATGAACGGCGTGTTCCACAGCAACACCCACTCGCCCGTGTCGTTCACCGTCACCGACGCCGCCGGGGTGCGTGAGGAGGAGTTCCCGCCCTTCAACGCCTACGCCGCGATGGTGGAACACTTTCAGCAGGTGGTGCTGGGCGAGGAAGAGGCTCTGTATCCGCCCCAGGACAGCGTGAGGCACGCGCGGGTGCTGGACGCCCTGTTCGCCTCGGCGCGGATGGGAGGGCGGGTGGAAATCGGATAGAGCAGTGTTTTATGGAATCGGCCAGCGGATCGTCCCCATCTGATCGGTTCGCCAGACCTTGACGCCCGCCGCCCCCAATCGCCCCAGCATCTCTGGATTGGGGTGGCCGTAGGTGTTGCGGCCCACGCTGATGATGGCGTCGGTGGGCGTGGTTTCTTGCAGCAATGCCTCGTCCGTGGAAAAGCGGCTGCCGTGGTGCGCGACTTTCAGCAGGCTCAGGTGGCCCAGGCCCAGATAATTCTCGGCAGGATCGGGCAGGTCACCCAGAATGGCGGTGGACCACGCGCCAGACTGGAGGCGCACGGCCACGCTGTTCTCGTTGTCCTCGGTACTCCAGACCTTGCCGGTGGGCCACAGCACGGTCAGCGTCACGCCGTCCGAAGCGATCTGATCGCCGCGCCGGGCCTCGCGGACGGGTACGCCTTCCTCCTTTGCCACGGTCAGCACGGTGGTCAGCACCGGATCGTCGGTCTTGCGCTGGCCGATCCACAGTTCACCCACGGGCAGGGCGCGCAGCACGCCGCTGATGCCCTCAATGTGGTCCGTATCGGCGTGGGTGCCAATGATGACGTCGATTTTCCGTACTCCCAGCGCGCGCAGGGCGGGAACCACGGTCTTGCCTCCCACATCAAAATCACTGTTCACCGAGCCGCCCGCGTCCACCAGCACGGTCAGGTGGGGCAGGCGAATGAGAGTTGAGTCCCCTTGCCCGATGTCCACGAACACCATCTCGCGCGGTGGGTGCAGTCGCCCCGGCAATAGGGTCAGTACCGTGCAGACCATCACCACGCCCAGCACCGCCCGGAAGCGCACGCGGCCCCATAGCCACAGCACGCCTGCGCCCGCGCAGACCGCGTAGGCCACGAATCCGGCGGGCGACACCTGCCCCCAGGTCAGCACCGGGGCCTGCCCGAAGGTTTCCACGATGCCCAGCAACAGGGCGGCCAGCGGGCCTACCAGCCAGTTGACCAGAATGGCCGCTGGCCCCAGCAGCCCGGCGAAAAAGCCCAGCGGCACCAGCGCGGTCATCACCACGCCCGCCGCCAGATTGGCGGGCAGGCCCACCAGGGGCATCTGCCCGAAGGTGGCGGCAATGACGGGCAGGGTGCCGAACTCGGCCAGCACGGTGGCCACCAGTGCCAGCCGCAGCCACAGCGGCCAGCGCTCCGGCAATTTGCCCGCTGCCTTTAGAGACAGCGTGAGCGCTAGTACTGCCAGAAACGACAGTTGAAAGCCGATGTCCAGCAGCCATAGCGGGAACAGCAGCAGGCAGACCGTGGCGGTCAGGGCCATCAGGCCGTAAGGATCGGGCCGCCCACGCCCCAGCGCCAGTGCCAGCAGTACGGTCAAGCCCATGATCACCGCGCGGGTAATGCTGGGCGATACTCCCACCAGGACCAGATACGGCATGAGCAACAGGGCAGGCACACCGTAACGCCACAGCGGAGGCCAGCCGAACCAGCCGAAAATCCAGATCAGCACCACCGTGATCAGCGCGACGTTCTGCCCCGACAATGCCATCAGGTGGGCCAGCCCGGCGCGGTTAAAGCCGTCGCGGATGCGTGCTGGAAAATAATAGTTAAGTTCCTGAATAATAGTTACTGATCCGAGCGTAAGTCGGTAGCGCCCCGGAGGTCGGATCCCCCGCCAGGAGCGACACCGCTGCACTGCCAACGTTACGAATCGATGCACGGCTCAGTAGTTTCCAGGGCATTATTGATGACACGGGAAGATGATGTCGGGCTGTAGATCAGAGATAGGACTCAGGTGTGGCAGCCCAAGTTGAGGTTCTTGACTCTTCACCAGATGGGAGAGCGGCGACTCGTGGCTATGCCGTTGCTCTGACTACCCCTTGTAAGTTGGTAGGTGGGACAGGACATGGCAGACCGAACTACCCTGGATCGAACAGATCGGTTTTGAGCGAGCGTCGCCATGTCCCCCTGTCCCGGCCCGAAACCCGAACAGCTGCCAGAACCCAGAGTTCGTTTCAGCAAGGTTGGCGACCGCCGGAACACGTCCCAAAGGACCGCTATGGCGAATTCCAGTACGTTTGTCGGCGTGGACGTCAGCAAAACCTTTCTCGATGTCGGTGTCCTCAACGAGGACACCGTGCGACGCGTGTCCAACACCCCTGCAGGCATCCGACAATTGGTGCGGCTCTTCAAAGCATCGTCCCCACAGTTGATTGTCTGTGAAGCGACGGGTGGTTTGGAACGGGCGCTCGTCCTGGCGTGTACCGCAGCCGATCTGCCGATCACCAGCGTGAATGCCCGGCATGTCCGTCACTTTGCCAAAGCGATCGGAAAGCTGGCCAAAACGGATCGCATTGACGCGCTGGTGCTGGCCCGATTCGCAGCTGCTGTGCAGCCCGAAGTGCGTGCCCTTCCTGACGAATTGGTTCGTCGACTGGCCGCCCTGGCAGGTCGTCGCCGGCAACTCAAGCAAATGATGACGGCAGAGCGCAATCGGTTATCGAGCGGCCAGGATGCATGGGTTGATGTCCAGATTCATGACGTGCTGGCCCTGCTCACCCTCCAGGCGAAGCAGGTCACGGACGAAATGCTTGTCCTGGTGCGGGCCGATGTCGCAATGCGACATCGGTATGAGCTGCTGATCAGTGTGCCAGGCGTGGGGGACGTGGTGGCACTGAATCTGCTGAGTTCGTTACCGGAACTGGGCCGTCTCTCCCGGACACAGGTGGCCGCGTTGGTGGGTGTGGCCCCTCTCAATCGTGACAGTGGCGCGTCCCGTGGCAGACGCATGACGTGGGGCGGACGGGCAGAAGTGCGGACGATGCTGTACATGGCAACTGTCGTTGCCTGTCGACACAATGCCGTGATCAAGCCTCATGACGAGCAGCTCGTGGCGCGGGGAAAACCGAAGATGGTCGCTCTAGTCGCCTGTATGCGGAAACTCCTGGTGTGTATGAATGCCATGCTGCGTGACGATCTCCCCTGGCAGGCGGCGCCTGGATGATTCAACTGGTCAGGAGGTACGCTGAGTTCACCGGTCTCAAGGTGAGCTTTGAAGCTCGTCCCCACTCGAGAGGAGTGCCTGGCTTGAGATCGGTTCTTTCCTTTACAGGGTCTTTTGCTGTTGAACTTGACATTCAAGACAGCTGCTCAAAACGAGGCGTGAGCTTTGCCAATGCCTGCCAGGACGCTGTCGAAGGGTGAAGCAGCAGATCCTGGAGGTGATCCAGGCCCAACCGGAAGACGCTGACTTCTCCGTAGCCATGGCTCTTTTTCCTGATGGGGAAAGACGCGCCAGAACCTCTCCGATTACACAGTCGCAGATGAACGAGATCGACACTGCGGTGAGCAGGGCCGAGACGCGCTTAGCGCGGGTCAATCCGGTGTCCTCCAGATTGAAGACTCGTGTATTGAAAGCGCTATGCAGATTTAGGGTCTTCCATCTCAAACTGTACCGGGCCAAATTCCTGCCCCCGCGTCCCTAGTACACCAGGAACAAGGTCTCGCCTGCTGCATTAAAAGAGTACGGCAGTTATGGCGATTCGCAAGTTTGACTGTTCCAGGGACTCAAGCAGCGTAAACTGCGGGAACATGCCCCCTTCTTCCCAACCCAGCGATGCGAATGCCAAGGCTGCCATTACTACCTATCTTGACCGTATAGAGAAGGATCTGAAGGCCGGACACGCCACTGAACATACCCACCGAGCTGCGTTGAGCGCCTTGCTGGACGCATTAATACCTGGCACCACGGCCACCAACGAACCCAAACGTGGCAAATTTGGTGCGCCCGATTATCTGATTACTCGTGGGGAGGGCGCGATAGCGTTCACACTTGGTTACGCTGAAGCCAAGGATGTGGGCGTCAGCCTAGATGACATCGAGAAGACGGAACAGCTTCAGCGCTACCGCGACGCCCTGCCCAACCTATTGCTAACCGACTATCTGAACTTTCGCTGGTACGTGAAAGGTGATAAGCGGGACGCGCAGACTACGCTGGGCAATTGGGACGGTAAAAAGCTAAACCGGAATAAAGATGGGCTAACTAAGTTGCGTAGTGTGCTGGACGGCTTTGCGACTCAGGCCCCACTAAAAATTGGCACAGCTAGCGACCTCGCGCACCGCATGGCCCGACTTACGGCCCTAATCCGCGAAGTGACATTGAGCGTGCTACTCAAGAACGAAGCTAGCCAAACTCTTAAGGATCTACTGAATTCCTTTCGCGAAACCATGCTGCCAGGTCTGACGAACGAGGATTTTGCCGATATGTACGCCCAAACTCTGGCGTATGGCCTATTCGCTGCGCGGGTCCAGCATTCTCGTAATCCTGGCAATGACCTCTTCATCCGCCAAGACGCCGCCCGCAATATTCCCAAGACCAATCCGCTGCTCCAAAAGCTGTTCTACACCTTGACTGGCCCAGAGTTAGATGAAGAACCCTACGTTACATTCGTGGATGATCTAGCTGCCCTACTTAACCACGCCGACATTGTGCAGGTGCTAGCCGAGTTCGGAACGCAGGTGCGCGAAGAAGACCCAATTTTCTACTTTTACGAAAACTTTCTGGCTCAGTACAACCCCAGATTGCGCGAGCAGCGCGGCGTATATTACACGCCCACTCCCGTCGTGGATTACATCGTGCGCAGCGTAGACGTTCTTCTTAAACGGGATTTTGGCCTGTCAGATGGTCTAGGCGACACTGAGAGAACCATAGTCACTACTAGCGACAGCGACGGCCAGCCACAGCAGTTTAGTGCCCCACGCCTACTAATTACCGATCCGGCCACCGGCACAGGCACCTTCCTGTATCAGATTATCCGGCTGCTGCGGGGGCGCTACGCGGCGGGCGAGAACGCCGGACAGTGGCCCGCCTTCGTCCGCGAACACCTAATTCACTCCCTGTACGGCTTCGAGTTGATGATGGCCCCCTACGCCATAGCCCACTTGAAGCTGAGCATGGAGCTGGGCGGCTTGGATTTACCTGATGCCACCGCCGAGGAACAGGAGGAACGTCAGGCTTTGAGCGTCCACCTAAAAGACAAAGACCGTCTGAACGTGTACTTGACCAACACTCTGGATGACCCGCAGAACGAAATTCAGCAACTTTCCGGCCCCTTCCGCGCCATTAGCGACGAGGCGCAGGCTGCCGGTAAAATCAAGGCCGATTATCCGATCATGGTGGTGCTGGGCAATCCGCCTTATAGCGGCCACAGCGCCAACAAGAAAGAGTGGATCGACGATCTGCTCAAGGGTATTCGCCGCGACATCGAAGGCAAGGAAATGAAGGGCCGCCGTATTGAAGGTAATTATTACGAGGTGGACGGCCAACCGCTGGGCGAACGCAATCCTAAATGGTTGCAAGACGATTACGTGAAGTTCATCCGCTGGGCGCAATGGCGTGTGGAGCAGACCGGCGCGGGCATCGTCGCCTTTATTACACCACACGGCTATCTGGACAACCCCACTTTTCGCGGCATGCGCCAGAGCCTGAGCCGCACCTTCGATGACATTTATGTGCTGGATCTGCACGGCAACGCCAACAAAAAGGAAAAAGCCCCGGACGGCGGTAAAGATGAAAACGTCTTTGACATCCGCACGGGCGTTGCCATTGGCTTGTTTGTCCGCAAGCCCGGCGAATCTGGCCCGCGAAACGGCAAAATTCACCGTGCCGATTTATGGGGAGATCAGGATAGTAAATACAAGTGGCTAGCCCAACAGGACGTGATGACAGGGAATTACACAGAATTAAAGCCAAGCAAGCCGATGTATCTGTGGGCCGATCAGGACGAGACGTTGAAAGAGGAGTACGAACAGGGGTGGAGCTTGCCAGCCATTTCACCACTCAATGTCATGGGCTTTCAGAGTCACCGAGATGATTTCGCTATCGCCTTTGATCGCGAAGAAATTGAGCGTCGGATTGATGTTTTAAGGGGCGATGAATCTGACGATGTCGTTATGGATAAGTTTGGCATCTCCAACAATAGAGATTGGAAAGTAGATACAGCCCGTAAAGCCCTCAAAGCCAATAAGGCATGGAAAAAGAAGATCATTTCTGTCGCATATAGACCCTTTGATACACGTTGGAGTCTCTATGGATCGGAGACGATGGATTATCCGCGCCGTGAATTAGAAGATAACGTCGGAGGGCAAGAAAACTTGTGTCTAGGTGTGGGCCGACAAGGCTCAGCTATAGCGGAAAACGAATGGCAGCTTGTGACTGTCTCGGATTCACCAATGGATGCAAATATGTATAGGCGGGGAGGGGTAAATGTTTTCCCGCTCTATCTCTACCCGCCGCCCTCCGAAGGGCTGGGGCTACATGCTTTTGACTTTCCCGTAGACGCCAGTGGACGCACACCCAATCTGTCTAAAGCGTTCGTGGCAGCGCTGTCGAAAGGCATTGGCCTCCAATTTGCCCCGGACGGCAAAACGGGCGGCGACGCAGGTAAGTACACCCCCGAAGACGTGTTCCATTACATTTATACCGTGTTACACAGCCCCAGCTACCGCACGCGCTACGCAGACTTCCTGCGCTCGGACTTTCCGCGTATTCCCCTGCCCGATACGGCAGAGCGTTTCCGGGCGCTGGCGGCACTAGGGAAAGAACTGGCCGGGCTGCATCTATTAAAAACGGCCCCCCGACTGGGTGGCTTCCCGAAAGCTGGAGACAATGTGGTGGCGAAGGGCTACCCCAAATTCACGCCGCCGGAAGCGAACGAAAGAGTGGGCAAGGTGATGATCAGCCCGCAACAGTGGTTTACGGACGTGCCACCGGAAGTCTGGGCCTTTCGCGTGGGCGGCTATCAGGTGGCCGAAAAATGGCTGAAGGATAGACGCGGACGCGTGCTGAGCTTTGAAGATGTTCAACACTATCAGAAAACTCTAGGCGCTTTGCTAAAGACGCTTAATATTATGGTGGCTATCGATGAGGCCGCTCAAGACTTTTGGAATCCGACTTCAATTTATTCATTAAATATGCGGCTTTCAAAAGATATTAGATTAGAGCAAAAAGATATAGAAACCATGATGAAAATTGAAGATAGTGACCCTAATTCTAGTATCATAAGATTTACGGTAGATTGCTATGATCGAGTTAAACTAATAACTGGAGACGATTTATATGCGTCAAAATGGTTTTACATATCCAATCCTTCAATAGATGGGAAAACTCCGATGAAAGCCATATTAGATGGCGAGTCTTTCGCATTAACGCTCGCCTTGGATAAGCTTGAAAATGCCATAGGCTTAATAGGAACAAAATATGCATGATAGAGCTACTTTGATAGGTCTTTTGGGAGCAGTTGAATTAAAATATAGCAGTCATAACGTGCATAGGTGCGTTGCTGGAAGATTCCTGGATAGCTTAGCATCAACTAGAGGCAGCATGATTGCCGATAACAGATATAGTACTGCGAACACTTTTGAGGCATTATATACTTCATATTATGATTATTTAACAATTAAAGAAGTAACTCAAGATCGTATATACCAAGAAACACTCCCAGGAGCAGGTACAGTTGCAAATTTCGTTTTTAGTGTGCGAGCAGAATGCGATGGTATTTTAGATCTCACTGATCCTGATACACAGGCAATTTTAGGCACTAACCTACAAGAATTAACAGGAGACTGGCGACTACTAAATGAAAATAAGATTGTCGCTCCCACGCAAATGCTAGGTCAGGTAGCTCACGATTTTGGAACGATTCGAGGTATAAGATACCCGAGTAAGATTGAACCTCATAGGGCCAACTTAGTTATATTTAAAGCCCGTATGCTGTATCCATTACAGCCTATTAACCTCCCGCATGGCTTTCCTGAACAGGAGCCTCTATAGTCTGACTACCCCTTGTAAGTTGGTAGGTGGGCCAGGACATGGCAGACCGAACTACCCTGGATCGAACAGATCGGTTTCGAGCGAGCGTCGCCACGTCCTGACTACCCTTCAAAACAAGGCATAAGCTTTGTCAATGCCCGCCAGGACGTTGTCGAAGGGTGAAGTAGCAGATCCTGAAGGTGATCTAGACCCAACCGAAAGACGCTGACTTCTCCGTAGCCATGGCTCTTTTTCCTGATGGGGGAAAGAAGCGTCAGAAACTCTCAGGTTACACAGGCCCAAATGAACGAGATCGACACTGCTCATAGCAGTGTCGAGATGCGCTCAGCGCGGGTCAGGCCCGTATCCTCCAGATTGAAGCCGCGTGTTTTCAACGCACTGTGGAGATTTTCTACCTGCCATCTCAAGCTGTAGCGGGCCAAAATCTTGACTCCGCGTCCACGGTACGCCAGGAGCAAGGTTTCGCCTGCTGCGTTCTTGGTTCCCAAGACCCGGAGCTTGACCCCATAGACCACCAGCGGGCGGTGCCAGATCCTGAATTCGCTGTGCTGGAGGTTCTTGAAGCAGGCCCAGACGGGCATGCCACCTACCTTTGAGTCAGCGCGTAAGCGGATACATGGGGCGATGCCCTGCTGCTTGAGGAAGGTAAACCACGGCACAGGGTCTGGAAGGGGCACAAACCTGTTCCTGCGTTTCCAGCAGCCGATTGGCCCGGTTGAAGGCTTGCGTGTACGAGGGCAGACCGGAACGGTCTGCCCTCAGATCACTCCACCAGACCGAGGGGTACGCCTGCTTGTAGATCAAGCGTGCCAGCAGCGGAGCGATGAGCATGGCATCGGTGATTTTCTGATGACGACACTTTTTTGATCACTGAAGTGCTTTTTGGCCCAGCAGTGAAGCGTGCGAATATTGCGGCGACGGGCTAAACTGTGGTGGAGACGATATCTAGCCATATCGTCTCACTTTTTATCGTCTGGGTGCGGAGAAATCTACAACAGCTCAAGCCCTAAACGGGGTAGATAAGTGATTAGCGGTATAGAAGTTATATAATTTTGGTGTTTTCGTCATTTTAGTTAAATACGCTCCTTGAAGAGGATATCCAATCCTATCTGATTTTCGATTTCGAATCAGGACTTATAAAATTAAGCTAGCTGCTATCACTGGTTATTGAGATTTTTCGATAAGTATATCGCTCGCCATGCGCTATTAATTGGCAACATATAATATATTATGAATTCAAAGTATATTTTTTCCTGCTCTAATTGTAACTAGCCTAATGCTGTGAACATATTTTTCATATATGGTATTCGCTACAATCATCAATTTTTCTGTTCTATAACTTCCAAAAATACATGCACTTTCGAGAAACCGAGGAAAACTTATCAGTTTTCCGTCTTGCATTAGCCTGATGGCGAGATGATCAAGCTTGCGGATGTGAAAGTCTTCTAAGCTCTCCGAAAATTTCTTGATCTCTGCGCTTGTCAATGGTAATTTCCCAGTCCGAAATGCTCCATGTCGCAGATCTATATGAGAAATTATCTCATGACTGGTGATCTGCCGTATTTTTTGCCTCTCGTTGTCTAAAGAATACAAAGAGCGAACAAGCACTGGAATCTCCAATGCTGTTTTGACATCCATGGCATGCCATTTTTGCGCCAACCGCGCATAATCTGTCACATGGCGGCGTGGTGCGGGAACATGTTGATCAAACCATTCTCGGTCATGCCGCATCAGCCACTCATAATGTCGCTTATAGGGGCCAGTTGCCAATTGTGTTCGGGAAATATTGGGTTCTACAGTTATGGCGTTTAATATTTTCTGACGCCCTTGCTGTCGCCTTTCTCCCGATACGGCCTCTTTTCTTTCTGCTCTTGCAAAGATGCCTCTCATATACCGGGGAGAATCCCATCTATCACTGCCAAGCGACTTCGAGATTTTCATGAGCTTGGTTACGCTGATACCTAGAACATCGGCAATATAGCTTTTATCTCGATCTGATTCAGTAACTAGCTTGATCAGTTCTTCAATCCAAATTGCCCCATAGTCATACACAATTGTCTTTTCAATTGAATTTTTGACAAGAACTGCGTATGTATATCCACAGCTTTCGCATTTGAATAAATATGATTTATTTCGATAAGAGAGAGTTATCTCTCTTATCTTTCCCAAGCATCTAAAATTCTTTAAAGAGTTTTTGCAGCCCCATGGCCCTTTACCAAATGGATGGATAACTCTGGAGATGGAAGGCGGCTGACTAAAGAACTCATCAAGCGGAATCTTAAGGAATAGAATCATGAGGATATGTTGCAAAGTGTGTGAGCGTTTCGCGTGTGGTGAGATTAATCCTGCTATCCTTTTCCAAGGATCTTCCATATCCTTAAACCCCAATAAGAGTAAAAGTGATTTAGAATAATACTTCATAAGCATTTCTTTAAGACCAGATCTATCTGCCATCCCTCCTGGCGACATCAATCCCAGGACAGTAATCTTCTCACGGTATTTCAGAGTTCCCCAAGTTTGGTGTGGCATATTGCATTGTGATTGAATGAGTAGAAGTGATATAGTGGAAATATCTCTTAGTATATCATGATCTATTTGTCCCAATTGATCAATTTGCGCTGTAACATGTTTTGTTGGAGGGAGTTCCGAAACTGTTAAAATTTGTGAGCTTGATACTTTGCTTGATGTGGAGACAGATGTTTGAAGAAGAGCGGTGTCGAGGTGATATGGACATATCAGTACACCAGGAGCTTGATGCACGGTATGCCAGTATGGCTCACCATACCTTTCGGTGTCAGCTTTGACGCACTCTGGACATATATGGAGCCAGCTCTGCTCTCGAATCCCACTCATGGTTAAGCCCATGAATCCAGGCAAACCGCTACCGGACCCTTTCATTCTTTCCATAATTTCAGATTGACGGTCCGGCACTGTGAATGCTGTATAGTATCTGAATAGTGTATTTTGTGATATTAGATCTTCTACAGAATAGTCTTGCCAACTTGGTAGATTCTCGACTAATGTAGACAGATGGGCTGGTAGGCGAAAGCCAACTTTATTAATTTTTCCACTGAATACATGACGTATTGTCTGAGTATAGGTAATCTGAAGATTAGAGCTATATCGAGCTAGAACACTATACAGAAGCTCATCTGGATAAGCGTCAGGAATTAAATTTGGCATACTTCAGTCCTCCGAATTTTCTGTATTGACGACATCTAGAAGATTTTGAACATAACCATGCCGTTTTAGACTATTGTGAACGCTGGTGGGCGCGTCTTTTGCGATCTGTGGCAGCTCCAAGCCGCCAAGATTCGCTCTACGCTTCCTCTTGGGTCCAACTGTTACTTGTTTGGCTATCTGCTGCGCTGCTGCCGGTGCAGCAACTGCAATCAAATCTTGAGCTGTCGCGTGTTCACCCAGACTGCTCATCGCCACTCTGACCGCCTCAAAGGCAATGGCTTCTGTAACTCCCTGATTCCGAAGTCGAGCGACTGCTTCGATTGATGGCGTCATTGTCGTGTGAACTGTGACTAGGCTTTGTAGCTCGGTCATTAATCGTGTAGCTTTTCGCGCATCTTCGATGATTTGATCTGCAATGTCACCTGTAATGAAGAGGTCTTGGATCATCGCGAGTGGTGCTTTTCCTGTCGAACCTTGTCGCAAAACCTTTAACGCACCATGTGCGAGTCTTAGGCTATCTTGTAGGACTGAGTAAAATAGGTCAGCCGACATTTCTACTGGTTCGTCTCGAACAATCGCACGAGCTTGTGCCAGCATATAAATTTTGCAGGCCATGTCAGCGATACCCTGTGACGTGTTGAATAAAGCCATACTCAATTCTTCAGTCAATGGTGTCGGTATTGTAGTGTATTGATATCTCCAAAGCTCTTCAATAAATATTTGCCAAGCCTCATCATACTTGAGTACTTCCCAAATAAAGTCGCCTTGGCCGGTTCCACGTCTCGCGATTCGGAAATCACGAGTTAAAAGCTCTTTCGCGGCGAGAGTGCCAATGAGAATAACTGGAACGCCAATAGTGTTCATCAACTCCACAAAAAAGCTCAAGAGTCTAGCCTCACCTCCAGAGGAGGCTTGTTTGAGGTTTTGAATCTCGTCAATAACCCATACACCTAGGTGGATCTCGGCCATGACCACTTTAAGATTTTGAAGCAGAATATCAGCAGTTGTTGTGGTGCTGACATATAGCTTCTCATAACCAGTTTCAAGCACAGCATCAATTGCACGGAAAGCCGCGACACACATGGCTCTTACACTTCCATCGTTAGGGCAATCGAGTTTGAGCCACACCATCTGTGCAGCGGTGAAACGCTTATCAGCATATTTTCGGTGCAAGATAACCTGAGGATAGAGAAGTAATGTTCGTTCGATTGCTGTTGACTTACCCGTGCCTGGGGTTCCAAGAATATAGAAGCTACTTTGGCTTGCGGCAGGGGCGGGTAAGTCTTCGTCCAGAAATGTTTTTCCAGATAGAGCTTCCCTAATTCCACGCCTCTGGGTAGAATCGATTGGATTACGCCCAACATAGCCCCAGCGTAATGCACTGTTCACAGCGTTCATGAGGTAAACGTAATTGGGAAGAGGTTGTATGAAGCGTCGTGTATTATAAATCTTCTCGAGACGGTCATAGGCTGGAAGCTCTCTCTCTTCGTCGCTGTAAGCAGGTGCATGGCGTTGCTTATCGAGAGCCAGCCCGATGTTCCGGCGATCCGGGATCGCTTCAATCAGCGGATGCCCCTGGTATTCGGAAACGGACTGAGCGGTATATGTAGCGTGGATAATTGCTCCTCTGAGAAGAGGGCGCATTCTTGGCAGTGTGGCCGTCATTTAGTTCTCCTTGGTGTCGAGCGCAAGAGATCCATGAATGTAGGTGGGGCGATGTAACCTGCCGACCTCTGCGGGTGACTAGTGGCGTGCGGTGGTTCGTCCGATGGCACAAGGATGGTCGACAGCGCATCCTCTTCACGGCGGAGCGCTTTCTCTGAGGCTTGGAGGGCGGCATCAACCGTGGCTCTGGCCGCTTTGGAACGCCCTGCCCGGTGGACCTGGAGGCGGCCTTCTACCCTTGCTGCCTGGTGCTGGAGGTCAGCGTTGTAGTTTGCCGTACCCTGCCGAATGTGTTGCTCACCTTCTTGTTTCAGTGCCTTCTGATTAACCGTCCATTCGTCATAGTCCACAAAAGACCGGGCTTGAAACGCACTGTGGTGATCTTTAAGGGTGCAGATCTCATGTGTCTGCTCACCGGGAATACGCAGATATAGTTGATCCATCCGCCAAGGGTCATACGACACCTCTACGTATCTTGGGCCGGTGCGGCTACCTTTGTATTCCCGCTCTCGTTCCCGCCCCCACCATTGTTCGTCGTCTCCTCGCTGGGACCAGTACATATTGTTTTTGTACGACAGCCCAGAGGACGTCACTCTCGCCTTGCCCACCGGCAATAGGCTGAGCGCCAGTTCAGTGGCATCAACGACGCGGCGGTGCTGGGGCCGGTGTGTGAGACCCCAGGCCCAGATTTCGTCGGGGAACGGCTGTACGCCGTCACGCAGCATGTCTTCGTCCAGAAAATCAAGAGAGAGTCTGCGGAATTTATTCATGTGCTGCATCGTCCGCAGGAGCGCCCAAGTGAATTCATCCAGCGTGAAGCGGGCATCGAGCTTGACATCATGTTCGCCTGGAGTTCGCTTTCTGCTTCGCTCAGTACCGTCTAGGCGGGCAACCAGCATTCTCTTGAGTGAACTGATGGCCCCCTCCACGAGTCCCTTGAGGTCTGGACGGTAAGGCGGGTCTTGCATGAAAGCCAGGCCTAGATGTTCAGCGATATGCCGGATTTGACCGTTGGCAAATTCGCCCCCATCAATGTGGAGTTTGCTAGGCAAATAGCCTGCTGCAAACTCCGCGTCGTGTATTCCGTACCGGGCCAGAAAATCGGTCTTGTCGCTGGCGGCGTTGTATAAAGCTAGTTTCGCGGAGTGATAGTTCAAGTTTTCGTAAGTGACGCATACTCCGACCCACCGTGCGCTAAATGCGTCCACGAAGACGTATACCTTCGGAAACCTGTTTAGAAATGCGGGATTGATGCCGTTGAGCAGGTGAATCGGCACCACCATCCCATCACCCACGTACACTTCCCCCGGTCCTGAGACGCGGCGCTTGTCCCGGCCCATATGGGGCCGCAACTCCCGTCCATAGCGCCGTTCCCCTACGGTCTGGGTCAGATGCTTGGCGAGATCACCGTACTTCGTCTTCTTCATCCAGTACAGAAACTGGGTCTTGGTTGGGCAACGGTGTGCAGGCCATAGCACTGGCACTGGATAGCCACCCGTCCAGTCTTCATCCGAAAAAGAGTCTTCCAGGGTGGCTTGATATGCCTGCTCTGGGGTACGTCCTCCACGGATGTAATGTCTGTTGATGCCCAGAACAAGTTTCTCTGCCGTTCGGCCTGTGACGTTAATTCCCTCAACCTCTGGATTTAACTGGCCCCGTACCGATGGACGCCCAAGCTTGCGCCCGGTATACTCCCTCGGCTTTCCTTTCCCTCCCCGCCGTGCGTAAGCTGGGACAAGAGCATTTTTGGTCTGCCCCAATTGCAGATAAGTGCGAAGCCAGCGTCGTATGGTTTTTTCCGAGACTCCCGCCTTTAAGGCTGCGCTCCGAATTAGTGGGCGGCGCTTTGAAGGTTGCAAATACTGCTCTGGCCCTGCGTCGAGAATAGGGGTTAGTCCAAGCCAGGCGGTCTCCAGAGCGCGGCGCTGGGCATCACCCTCATTGGATGTCGCCGCTGCACCGCCGTTGAAGAAGAGCGGGGGGCGGCAGCGCGCCAGCACTTCAACACCTTCTGCTGTATTCTCATCCTGTAAAGCGGTCAGCGTGTCTGCTTGCCAATCTTCACTGAACTCAATTTTGCTTAGGAAAAACGGCTGCGCGAAAGGGTCAAACACATTGATGAAGAGCAGCGTTTCGCTGTCGTGAGAAATCCAGAGAAGGCGTTCGTAACGTCTCTCTCCGTCCTCACCGAGTCTACGGAGGACTGTATTGATCGCAGGCCAGGGCTGAGCCGTCATGACCGTACACTCCAAGTTGGCATCTGTTTGCGCTGATCCACGATCAAATCGGTCAGTGGATGGTTGACTCTGAAGATGGTGTTCCTTAGATCGCAGACCCACAGGCCGTGATAGATCAACTGCCGGACCACAGACAGGGCGCTCCCAGGTTCCAGGGCAAGGTCGCAGTCCACCCTTTTTCCTAGATTGGTCAGCGCGAGAGCAGGATGCCAGTGTTGCTCCAATGCCGCCCGTATTCTGGTCATCTGCGCTTGGGAGATCAGTCCAAACGTGCGCGGTGAGAGGTGGGTAATATTTTTGATCAGTATTTGCGGCAGTTCATGCTCTGTCACGATGGACCAATCCACTTCACGGTCTTCCAGACCGTAATCGGTCAGGTAGCGGCGCTCTAACTCCTGGCGTATCAACGTCGCGCGATTTTCCAACTGCGCTGACTTTTTGAAACTAATGACTTTGAATGGTACCGCAACATCGTCCGAGAGGGTCACCACAAAATCGATGGTGAGGACAAATGGCTGGGCACCATTCTTTGGGTCTAGTGGATGATGGATACCCAGACGATCCGCCAGTTCAACGGTGGATTCGAGAGGCAGCAGTGGATATTGCTCACGGATGTCGATAACGGCTGGATGCCATTCCAGGACACTTAGGCAGGCAGCCTCGCCGTCACTCAACAGGTGGTGTTCGCGGCCAGTCTTATAGCCGGGCAATAGATGTTTGCGACCCTTGGACGATATCTCGTGCATGAGTATCCACGGGACGTAATCGGCCAGTGTTCCCTTACCACGCCCCTCCTTGTGACGGCGTGCGTCCGCAGGGATCAGGTTTGCTTGTTCGCCCGTCATTATTTCACGCCTATCAGTAGGGTGCAAAGATAGGAAGAATAGCGTGCAGGACAACTGGTGCGTTGAACGTTGGAAACGGTAAACTGAGCAGAATACATAGGCATAACCTCCCCTACCTGCCCTCATCAGCGTTTTGCGCTGAAGTGTGGGTAGAGCAGGGGATGTCGCTCGCGCCTACTGCCAGACGTTTAATGTCGTCATTGCAGGTGCCTTAAATCTATACCCGGCTCGGCGGCGGAGCAAGGGGGTTGCAGGTGTAAAGATGCCGCAACGGCATCACGCACTATTTTTGTGCGCCAGCAGTTGCTCATTGGGATTTTCCTTTCTCATTCTCCATTGTGCTGTTGTGTGGGGTACGCCCGAGAATCAAGTAGAGATGGGAGTCCAAAATCAAAGTCCCAATGTTTTATCACTTGTGCTTCCACTGGATTCCCTGCAAAGCGTCTGATGCCTCACACGCCGAGCTATAATGGGTATAGGTTTCAAAGTATGTCCACTGACTACCCCTCAAAACGAGGTGTGAGCTTCGCCAGTGCCCGCCAGGACGATGTCGAGGGATGAAGCAGCAGGTCCTGGAGATGATCCAGACCCAACCGGAAGACACTGACCTCACCGTAGCCGTGGTTTTTCTTCTTGATTGGGGAGAGACGCGCCAGAACCTCCCCGGTCACACAGGCCCAGATGAATGAGATCGACACTGCTGTGAGCAGTGTCGAGATTCGCTCAGCGCGGGTCAGACCCGTGTCCTCCAGATTGAAGCCGCGTGTTTTTAACGCACTGTGGAGATTTTCTGCCTGCCATCTCGAACTGTAGCGGGCCAAATTCCTGGCCCCGCGTCCCTGGTACGCCAGGAACAAGGTTTCGCCTGCCGCGTTCTTGGTTCCCAAGACCCGGAGCTTGACCCCATAGACCACCAACGGGCGGTGTCAGATCCTGAATTCGCTGTGCTGGAGGTTCTTGAAGCAGGCCCAGACGGGCATGCTGCCTACTTTTGAGTCAGCGCGCAAGCGGATACACGGGGCAATACCCTGCTGCTCTAGAAAGGTGAACCACGCTTTGCCGACAAATTCGCGGTCTGCGAGCAGACCGCTGACCTTGCGCTCAGGACAGGCTGTCCGGAAACGCTCGACGAGAGCCTGTCGGGTGGCGCTGTTGCTGTTCCCACCGTGCGGGATTAACGTCCACATCAGAGGCAAGCTGAACCCGTTCCAAACGGCAGAGAGCAACAGAATGTTCACATCCTGTGAACCAAGTTTCCAATTCGTGCGGTCCAGGATGAGCCAGAGGTCGTCTTCAGGCAAGAAGGACAGGGCAAACCGGGCGAAAAAGGCATCAGGAAACTCGAACTGAACGAAGCGCAGCAGCCGCTGGTACCGGGTCTCGAGTGTGCCAGGAAGGTGGACGTGCGTTTTCAGGGTGTACAGCACCACCGTCCGGGCTTGGAGGATGGCGAGAATCAGGGCGGAGAGAACGGCCAGGCGGCGAGCGTCAATCGGAAAGGCAGACCGCAGCGCGGTCTGCAACGTATCCTGTGGGTGTCGGTTTCGGGACGGGGTCTTCATCGCAGAAAACACCCTACTGGAGCCGACCTTTTGTTTCAGGTCAGGAGTTTTGAGGGGTAGTCAGGTACTGCCGAATCCATATTAATCGTGATTTTAGCCTTTTAACTTAATAAATTGCATCAAGCCATTATTCCAGGGCGTTAGTCATTTGCCAATTACCGGTAGATGCATATTAATTAGCATTCCTCGTCGAGTTCTCTGTAAAACATATGAACCTTGCTTCGGATCATAAATTTTCATAACATCAAACACTTCTAGATTGAATTCAGTAATGGTTTGTGTCCCTCTAATCTTGATAGCAGGGCCACGAAAAACATATTGTGGAGTAGTGTAGACTGTCGTTTTAAAGGTTTTGAGCGGCTTTGCATCTTTTACGAAGATATTAATCATTTGTTCAGCTTCCTTATTAGTTACTCCCGCAGGATAATTAAGTTGTCGTGCCCGGTTACCAATACTCTTCGCAAAAATCGACTCGGAATTGATCGTACTAATAAATGACATCATCTTTAGAGTTTTTTCTTCTGGTAAGCTTGATCCAAGTTCTGTTACTCTGAGAATTGTGTTAGCATATATTTTCGGATTAAAATTTTTAATATTTAAAATAATATCTTTAAAAACCTCAGTTTTGCTGGCAACTGTAGCCAGTTTAGAGATAGGAAAGAATGGTATACATAAGGCGATATAATGTGTTGTAATTTCAAAATCAGATAACTCATGGCCATCAAACATACTTTTGCCCGTTAATATTGAGGCCGCAGATATGGGTATTGATGTCACAGGGAAGATACCTAAACCGATTTCCAAAGCTGATATTGCTAAGGTTCTTGCGATTTCGTATTCAATTTTATCTCCGCTGATTAGGGCAGTATTAGCAATCTTAACAGCTTTGATGCCAGCAGGTATAACATTTTTGTCCACTGCAATAGCTTGTGCATTCTTTAAGTCAATGTATAGCTGATTAAGACTAGAAGAATCTCCCAGTTTTTCATATTTATTTTGAGGCAGAAGAGATAAATTTTTTAGTGTTTCATCTGGCGCACTAATTTGCTTATCCAATAACGATCTATTGTTGGAAATTAAATTTTTATAAAATGCGTAGTAATTTGTTGCTTCTTCAAGTCTGTTCTGCGACATCAATTTATCCATAGCTTGCAGTGTATTTGTTTGAAGTCTCCTGCGGTTATGGTAGCTTCTCTCAATATAAAATTGGCTCTTGGAATAAAAATTATAGGTTGAGTTTTGAGGAAGGAATAAGTCTTGGTCTGGATTTTCACCCTTCAATCTGTTCGGATACTCACTGTTAGTCTTCATTTTTCCATATAATTCTAATGAATCCAGCAAATCTTGTATCATAATCTCGGCAACTAGCTTTCCTTGTGGCGTTTCTTGATTTGTTTTTATATTACCTTTTATTTCTTGATAAATTGAATTGGATATTTCTTTACCAATAGACGATGTGTCATCATTGGATTGAATCCTTGCAATAGATTGCTCAAGTGCTTGTTTCGTATCATTATATATTTTTTGCAGTTGCGAATTATTTATTGGAGTGATTCCTGTATATAATCCCGATGGATATGTCCCGATTGTTGGCGGAGTAAGAATATAGACTCCTGGCAGATGGGCTTCTCCAGTATTCTGACAACCCCCGTAACAATATCTTAAATCATAATTTATTTGAAGTGCATTAACAGGATCCGCGAGTATTGAAGTAGAAAGAATAAAGATTGTCATGTATATTCTGTTTTGGCAATTATTTAGTCTATTGTTTGACATGTTTGAGTATCTCCTCTCTCAAGGGAATTAACCCGTCCAATGTTGTTTTATAGTGATCTGAGAGGCCATTTAATCCCAATAGATATTTTTCCCTGGTAATTTTAAAATTTTTGGATTCTAGTAAATATGGCATATACTCGAATAAATCCTCAGTTTTCGTAATATCAGGCGTTCTCTTAAACTTTCTTTGAAATGCTTCAGTAGCTAATTTATCAAAATCGTCATGTACGAGCCAAAAGCCTTTTGTATCTTCAATAGAACTTTTTTCTAGATCTTTATATATATAGCCGCTGTTCCTTAAATAGAACGCATCTGTTTCGATTCGATTCAGTCCAGAATAATATCTATGAGATATCGCTGAAATTCCTACAAATTTTTCGGCAGAATCAAGCCAATCTTTGATGTCAGATTCAGATTTTTTATAATCTATAGCACAAACCCCATAGGCTTTTTCTCTCTCTAGCATTCCTTTTTCACTCTCATCTAATACAGTTATTAATCCTCCAATAATACTTGCGACAATACCATCACAAGATCCAAAAAGACATGCGATTCCTTGACCTGTGGCTGAGGCCATGGTATAATATGTAAAATTAACTCTATAATTCTCAACTGCATCCTGATATCTATTCCAAGCGTCTTCACATGGTATACCATTCGGCCATAACTTATTTAATCTTTCTATTTCATTATCAATTTCATTTAAACCTAATGCCTGATAAATTAAATAATTTTCTCCATCTTCACCACTTAGAATGGATTCTTTACTGTTTATTCCACACATAACATATCCTATGATTTCTTTTTGATACATAATCGGTAAAGAAAAGTTTTTGGATCCATTTGCTAATTCATTCTGAATCGAGATACCACTTGTTTTATATAAGTATCTCAATTCAGTACAGAAGGAAGATGGTATAGTAGGCGTATAAAACGACTGCACTTCTGCTTTTGCATTCGCAAAGCCTCCAGAGAGTAATAACAAAATAACTAAGATCAATCTTGACATTTTCCACCTCTAAATATGTAGTTGTTTCAACTTCTACCAAATTTCTTCTATACCGGGAACACTAATCCTGAAGACACCCATCGATCATCCTCGTCGATCTAAGCATGGAATTTCGAAGCGTCCTGTCTGCCCACCGCCTGCGCTATCCAAAATAATCAGGCGTGAGTCCATTGCCGTAAATGCACCGCGCACCTAGCTGAGTTGCGGCTGTCAGTCTTCTAGGGTGACATGCACCGGAGCAAAACTGATGACTAGGGCCTGCACCATCTCGGCTTCGGCAGCGCCGGGAACCAGCGTCTCGTTTCAGGCTTCCAGCGTCGCCGCCTCAGCGGGTGTGGAGTGCTTGAGGGGAATGCCCTGGACACTGGCCTATGCCGGACTGAGCGGACCCGGCGCCTTCATAATTGTGGGTGCAGTCAGTCCCAGACCCATCCGAGTCAGCACCTCGTAGCGGTTCAGGTCAGCGGCGGAGAAGAGCGGTTCATCCATAAGGGCCTCGCTCGAACAGATTCCGGGCGCAGCAGCAACTCAGAGGGGGGATCCTGTGGGAGCTGGGAGCGTCACAAGTGGCCTGTGAACATAAAGCTGGAGACCCGGTCAGTATGACACAGCGCGGCCTAGACGCTTGTAAATACAGCCTGATATTCTGACGGCATGGTCCCATGGCAACCCGCAGAATATTCTCGCGCCCAGCTTGAGCAACGTTGACTGGCCGCCGCCGAATGGCTCCAACACGGTACATACAGGTACCGCGAGATTGCCGAACACTTCAAATTCAGCGTGTCTGTGTTGACCGTCACCACCTGGAGCGCCCGGCTCAAGAAGATCGGGACACTTCAGGCCACAGTGGCCACCGGGCGACCATCACGTCTGACCTCTCACCAACTCGACCAGTTCAGCACCCTCCTTCGGGAGGGTGCGCCGCAGCACGGCTTTTCCAACGACACGTGGACGATTCGCCGGGTCACAGATCTGATCGGGCGGCATTTTGAGATCTGGTATCACCACGATCACGTCCAGAAGATCCTGCGTCAAATCGGTTTCACGCCACAGATGCCGGATGGACGAGCGGCTGAGCGGCTGAGCGGAATGAACTTCGGATTGCCTCCTGGCGGGAACAGATTCCGCCAGAGTTGAAAAAAAAGGTGGCTGCGAGAGCTACGCTCATCTCTCTGGATGAGGTGGGATTCTCGCTCAAGGGTGTGAGGCGGCGGACGTAGGCAATCAGGGGCATCACGCCCCTGGTCACGCTACTAGCCAACTGGGAAAAGCTCTCTCCCGTTGACGCGATCACATAGGACGGGCACTTCTTGCAGAACACCGTATTGGGGGCTATTCGCAGTGGGGACGTGATCGCATTTTTCCGGCATCTCCTGCGCCACATCCAGGGGGAGATCGTGATCGTGCTGGACAATGCTGGAATTCACCGGGCGAAAACGGTTCAGGCGTTCGTGGATCTCCACGAACGCCTTTCTCTGGTGGAGTTGCCGCCTTATGCGCCAGACCTGCATCCGATTGAGCTGGTGGGCGGACGTGAAGCGGAATGCATTGGGAAACTTCTGTGCCCGTTCGGTCACGATGTTGAAGCGGAAACTTGTCGGTGCCTGGCAGCGCATCAGGTACGTTCAATTGCCTCGCCAACTCATGAATTCCAATTTATGCCGCGATCAATAGTGAGGTTGTGGGCGATGAAGATAGGACGATGCGCAGCCGCAAGATAACCAATTTTATTGATATTCGTCTCGGTTATCGGAGTGTCGCTGCCCTGACTACCCCTCAAAACGAGGCGTAAGCTTTGCCAATGCCCGCCAGGACGCCGTCGAAGGATGAAGCAGCAGATCCTGGAGGTGATCCAGGCCCAACCGGAAGACGCTGACTTCCCCATAGCCGTGATTCTTCTTCCTGATGGGGGAAAGACGGGCCAGAAACTCCCCGGTCACACAGGCCCAGATGAATGAGATCGACACTGCGGTGAGCAGTGTCGACACGCGCTCAGCACGGGTTAACCCCGTATCCTCCAGATTGAAGCCTCGTGTTTTGAGAGCACCATGCAGATTTTCGGTCTGCCATCTCAAACTGTAGCGGGCCAAATTCTTGGCCCCGCGCCCCTGGTACGCCAGGAACAAGGTTTCGCCTGCTGCGTTCTTGGTTCCCAAGACCCGGAGCTTGACCCCATAGACCACCAACGGGCGGTGCCAGATTCTGAATTCGCTGTGCTGGAGGTTCTTGAAGCAGGCCCAGACGGGCATGTCGCCCACCTTTGAGTCAGCGCGCAAGCGGATACACGGCGCAATGCCCTGCTGTTTCAGAAAGGTGAACCAAGCCTTGCCAACGAATTCGCGGTCTGCGAGCAGACCGCTGATTTTGCGCTCAGGACAGGCTGCTCGGAAACGCTCGATGAGGGCCTGTCGGATGGCACTGTTGCTGTTGCCCCCGTGTGGGATCAACGTCCACATCAGAGGCAAACTGAACCCGTTCCAGACGGCAGAGAGCAGCAGGATGTTCACATCCTGCGAACCGAGTTTCCAGTTTGTCCGGTCCAGGATCAGCCAGAGGTCGTCTCCAGACGAGAACGACAGGGCAAACCGGGCGAAAAAGGCATCGGGAAACTCGAACTGAACGAAGCGCAGCAGCCGCTGGTAACGAGTTTCCAGCGTGCCAGGAAGGTGGACATGCGTTTTCAGGGTGTACAGCACGACGGTTCGCGCCTGAAGCATGGCGAGGATCAGGGCTGAAAGAACGGCCAGGCGGGCATCGATGGGAAAGGCAGACCGCAGCGCAATCTGCAACGTATCCTGCGGGTGTCGGTTTCGGGATGGGGTCTTCATCGCAGAAAACACCCTACTGGAGCCGACTTTCTGTTTCAGGTCAGGAGTTTTGAGGGGTAGTCAGCGTTTCCTCAACCTTAGACGCATTTGGGGGAATGGGAAGACATACGATTCTCAGGGCGGCGTGCCAGATCAGTTCACCGATCCGTTGCGCCAGACTGTCGGGCACCAAGCCATGGGCCAGATCATTGCGGAAGTTGTAGCCGTACCGGCTCACCAGTAGTCCCTGAAGCTCGAAGACGAAATCCTCGCCAAGCCATCGTCTCAGAGGTTCTAGAAACTCATCCTCTCTGAGTAGCCGATTCAACTCAATGGAATCTTGCACGCCATCGGCGGCCAGGGATGTGGTGATGACATCAGAGTGTTCTAGGATGTGCCGCAATAGCGTCTCAAACTTCGGGGTGAGGAGCGAGGCAGCCGTAATGAAGTCGCCGCGCAGACCTGCTTCCAGACCCAGCAATATGGCGTAGCTGTGTCCAGCCGGGATGAATGGGTTGCCGTCGAGCAACGGCATCAGATGATCCCGGTGGATAATATGCTCGTCTAGCAGGGCCGTCCGAGCTTCGTATAAGAAGGGGAACGCGAAAGTCTGATGGGTAAGGGTCTGGCGCTGCCGCATCAGCTCGTCTATCCGAGCCTCGTCTGAGGTGCCTGTGGACGCCTTCATTCGTCCCATCCCATCCACGTATTTTGTAGAGAAGAGTGACCGGAGTGAAGGTGCCGACAGTTCTTCCTCAGCGGCTTTTCTCAGTGCGCCAACGCTTTGCTCAGTGGCAACTCGGCCAAGTTTGATCACCGCGTCGGTGGGATCATCCGCTTTGACCTGCTTACGCGCCAGCTCAAGGACATTCCGAAAGTGTTCTTCCCCAAGAGGAACGCTGATGGTTCCAAATTCCTCTACTGAATCTGCCTGGAGATCAATCAACTGAAGGCGCAATGCCCTAACCCGCTCTTTCGTGCCAGGGATGCCACGGAGTTCCCGGATGGCGGTTTCTATCCAGGAGGCCGCATACAATTTCTTCCCACCTCCCTGTAGAGCGGTTTCGCCGTCGGCAACGCGCATTTCTGCGGCATCAATCCGCGCGGCATTCCTGGCTGCCGTATTGTCTGCCCTGCTGTGCCACTTCGACGCGATGATCCAGTAGTGATGGGCGAGATGCCAGTGCTGTGCGTCCTGAGCAGCCTGCGCGTACTGGGTTGCGATGACGCTATACGTGACAGGCTCTCCTGCCCCACGCTCTAGCAGCATTTCCATCAGACGGGCTGCGGCCCATGTTGTTCCCAGGCGCGGGTCTTGAGCATGCTTCTCCAACGCCGCTGTCACGGTGGCCCGCTCCACAGCTCCTCGCCCTAGGGAAAGTGACAGGTTGGCAGCCCGAACAAGTGCATCAATGTCCCGCACCCACTCCTCAGAGTCTTTTGCCTGATTTGCCACGTCCAAGTAGTGCTGGACAGCCCTTTGTCCCGCTGCATGATCCTTGGCGAAGACCCAGAGCAGATCATTGGCCCGCGCTTGCAGGCTGGAATGTTCCACATGTTCAGCCACAGCGCTGAATACAGTCGAGGCTTCGGCGGTCATTTGTCCACGATCAAACAGACGATTACGAACATTGTCAGTGGGTGAGCCGTAAGGCGTTTTCTCACTATCGGGATGAAAATGAAGGATAGCCGCGCATGCCAGGATTCGGCAGACAAGTTGTATGTCCTCGTCCTCATCGGCCTCAGCCTGCTTCAGTCGGTCTATCAGCGGGCCGAAGGCAAGGGCTGAGAAACCGTCACCGATGATGTTTGGGATGTTCAGTTGAGCCAGCACAGAAGGCCACGAGTGGGTCATGGTCCAACAGTAGACCTCTTGCGAAAGTCAGGCACATTTAGCGGTGGCGTTGCAGATGGCGGCGATGAGGTTGACTCGGAGGCTGAACCACTTTCGCCGATGGCGATACGTTTCCTTCAACACTCGAAAAATCTTGAGCCGACGAATGACATGCTCAACAGCGATTCTGAAGCGTGCCAGTCGAAGATTTTCTGCTTTCTGTGCCGGAGTGAGCTTGCGTTTCTTGCTCGCCTTGTGCGGTGTACGGCACAGCGGGTGTTGGTGTTGAACGCCCTGATAGCCAGCATCGGCAACCAATTCAGTTTCAGGGTGAATGTCGGTCTGGGAGGCTCGAAAGAGACGCAGGTCATGCGTGGAGCCTCGCCCAGCGGCAATGCAGAGAATCTCATGGGTGACTGGATGCACCAGCAACTGAAACTTCAGGGTATGGCGTTTTTTCTTGCCGCTATACCACCTTTTCTGATTTTTTTGGGCGCTCACACGGGACTTCGCTGACATCGACCAGCACGGCTGTGAAGACCGTGCCGTGGTCAATCAGGGCTTTTTTGCCAGGAAGCGAGAATTTCCCGCTTTGTATCAGGGCATCGTGGGCACGCACCACGGTTCGCTGAACCGTGGCCTCATGGACACCCCAGTCCTGGCCGATGTGAAACAACGTGCGGTACTCGCGCCAGAACTCCAGCGTCATCAGGAGTTGCGCTCCCAAAGAGAGTGCAGGTGGCCGTCCAGATTTGACTTTGTTGGCATGGCGTTCTTGCAACACGGTCTCCATCTCTAGAAATGTTTCGGGGTACACACCAGTGCGACGGCGAAAACTCGTGCGATTCAGCTTCAGGGCCTGGTGATATTTTAGCGTGCCAACCATCCCCTACCCTAGCGCACGACTTTCGCAAGAGGTCTAGTAATGGAGAGAGCGAGAAGCAAGGTATTTGCAGAGGGTGGCGTTTACACGAAGAAAGCTATCAGAACTGCCTGACTGAACTTGTCAAGGTTTGAGACGGCGAGGCCACTTCCGCCAACTCGTCTGCCTACCCACGCTTCGCAGGTTCGTCATTGCTTTGCAGCAAAAAGGCCAGAGGCACACCTACCGCGCGTGCCAGCGCCGCCATGTTATCGATGCCAATGTTCCGGGTACCGCGCTCCACCTGGGCGATGTAGGACCAATTCATGTCTGCCGCTTCTGCCAAATCTTCAAGGGTAAGTCCAATGAGGTGTCGCTCAGCTCGCAGCCGCTTACCAAAGACAAGGCGTTCTGTGCTGGGAGGTCGTTGTGTTGTAGGCATCGCACTAGCGTCACAAATCTTGTTGTTTGTAGTACAGTGAGTATCTGTACTGTGACTTTAAGGACTAGGAGGAAGATATGATCGAGAGCCGATTGAATTACATCAGGCACGGTGGCCCCCTGGAGATATATGAACGGTGACCCTGCCTTCATTCCACCCCTCCACATTCCCTTGCAGCGTCTCAGCGTGACCTACAGCGCATGCTTCACAGATTTTCTGAAGGCTGCTCGGGACGCCGCTAAAAAGCTGCGAACAGATAGGCAGCCGCCGTGGCATGTCGATGGCTACAAGAGCGACGCCCTGTTTTTAGTGTGCAGACATCCAGACGGTGCCATGCGCTACCCCCAGATTACTGCTCATTTTGATCTTCAGATTTCTGAGGATGCCGTGACTGTGGAGGTTTTTTCTAGATCTGAAAGCTTGCTCGGCCTTTACCGCGACTACATTTGGCAGCTTAATATGTTGTTGCCCAGGAGATTGTCGTGATGCGTTTTTCCCTCCAACTGGCTCTGATTCTCCCGCTCCTACTGAGCGCCTGCAAGAGTGAGCCTGATCAGGGACAACTCGACGCGTCTGCCAAAATTTTTCTCGATAGCGGTGGGACAGCGCTTCTGAATACGGCGTCTCATAACTACGGCCTTCCCTGCTTGGACAGCTTGGAGCTGGACGGCACCCGCCTCAGCTCAGGAATACTGTTCGGGAACCGCAGTGCGTTGGTGGATTTCATTGAGCGACATCGCCTGGCGAAGACGACGCACGAACGTTTACCCGATGGTGCGGATCATGTCATCCTGACGCCTGTTGTGCCTTATGAGGCCAACTGGCAGGCCGGTTCTGCCGGTTCTTCAAACTTCTGTCTTGGCTTTGATTTATTGAAGGCTGAGGCAGTGCCAGACGCCAAGACCATCACGGCAGGAGCTAGCGAGCCTTACATCATTCAAGGGAGTGAGGCTATCGCCACCCGTCTGACTTTCAAGGTCACAGGCATCCCAGGGGGCGACTTTCTGGACGATCTGAAGCGGCGGCCCAACCTGCTAACGCGCGGAGCCATGCGTCCCAGCGACTACGATAAAGAGATCACATTGGTTGCCACGTTGCCGCTCAAGCCCAGTAGTTTTATTCCTCCCATCATTCAAACCAAATAGGAGATTTTGATATGCGCCGATTCTTGCCTATGCTCCTCTTTCCCATCCTTGGGGCCTGTACCCCCCTGCCCGCTCGCAGCGCTCTCCCTGCGGCTGCGCCCGTTGCCACGCGAGTGACCGCCAACCTCAGATACACCACTGGCGTGGTCAAGGCGGGGGACGATAACCCCGTGCTGGCCGCCGTGGTCTCTCTGGCCCCTACGGCCCCGGTGCCCCAGGCCCGGCAGCCGTGGCGTGCTGAAGAAATCACCAGCAACAGTGTGGTGCTGCGCTCCAATGCAACGGCAATTGACAACGCTAGTTTCGAAAGCTACTTGGCAACACTGCCACTAGAAATGTCTTTTAACGTCATCACCTCTAGTGGAGTGACGACGCTGACCGCCACTTACAGCAGTGCATATGCAGCTAGCGCTCAGCATATCTTCGACAAATTGGATGACAAATTTAACCGGATGAAGTGAAGGAAGATCAATATCGCGCTGAAGGGCCATCATCTTGACGGGCGGTGCAAGCTCTCCAACCAGCGATGTGGCGGCAGTATTTCTAGGTGAGCAGCTAAGGCATGAACACTCTCCAGAGTTGTCACTGTGAGGTTCCCCCCTCCGTCGGTCCAGTCCCGTTGCACTTGAATCGTACCTCTGAGGCGCCCCCAAAAACCGGTCCAGGTCAGCTTGGAATCTCTGACGGGCGGTGGGTAGAGGCACTCTGCGCTGCGAACGCTCCAGGAGCGAGATTTCCCAGCGCCGAATGCGGCCTGACCTCAATTATAGTCGACCCTCCAATTTTCAATCTTCTCCGCGGCGTCCTCCAGCGACAGGAACCAGTGGGTATTCAGGCACTCATCCCGGAAACTGCCGTTGAATGATTCGATATGGGCGTTGTCCTGAGGCCGTCCAGGACGTGAAAAATCAAGAGTGACGTGTTGCTCATAAGCCCAGAGGTCGAGCGCTTTACTGACAAATTCACTGCCATTGTCTACCTGGATCCGCTCGGGGGTTCCCCGAGCTTGCGTCACGCTCCGCATGATCTCCACCACGCGCTCCGCGCGAATGCTCAGATCCACGTGGATGGCCAGGCATTCCCTGGAAAAGACGTCCAGCAGTGTCAAAGTGCAGAACCGCTTTCCGTTAAAAAGCGCGTCCGAGACGAAATCCATCGACCAGACCTGGTTCACCTTCATAGGATCTGTTCGCGCCGCGCGGTGCGCAGCGCTGACCCGTCGGCGGGGCCGCTTCATCCGGAGATTCAAGCCCGCCTGCTGATACAAGCGGTACAACCGCTTGTGGTTGATCTGCCACCCTTCACGCTGCATCAGGACGTGAATGCGCCGATATCCGTAGCGCACACGGGTCTGCGCGATCTCGATCATGCGCTTCAAGATGACGTATTCATCCTGCTGGCGTCTGGGCGCGTAGCGGAAGGTGCTTCGCGCGACGCGAAGCACCTGACAGGCCCGCCGTTCGCTGACCCGGTAGCCAGCCTGGAGATGCTGGACCAAGTGTTCGCGCTGGACGGGCCTCAAAGCTTTGATTTGATGACGGGGAAGGAGCATGATCTTGTCGAGGCTGAGGTCAGCCACGAGCTGCCCCTGCTTCTGGTTTTCATCCTCGAGCGGTCTCAAGCGGCGAAGTTCAGTGACCCCCAGGCCACTGAACTTTTTCTTCCAGTGGTAAAACGTCGACTCGGCGATCCCCATCTTCCGGCAGATTTCACCGACGGACACGCCAATTTCAGCCTGATTAAGTGCAAATGCAATCTGCTCTTCCGTGTGCTTCTTTCCCTTCATGCTGACCTCCGGGGATGGTCCCCTATGGTGCCAGACACTCCATTCTCATGTGGATCGGTTTTCGGGGAGCAGGTCAGTCATCGTCGGCCTGTCAGTGATTCACTTGAAGTTTGGGCTACTGTGGCTGCTGTCGCCCTGCATAAACTTTCTGACCTTCCTTGATGATGGGAAGATAACTATTCTTTCCAACTGCCTCAAGTCTCACACAAAATTGATTTTCGGAAGACAACTATTCTTTTTTTACGTTAGAAAATTCCACAAAATCCGCTGAATTCAGGAACTTAACTATTATTTTCCAGCATGCGGTAGCCCTCTGCGAAGTCTTCGCGCCCTATGTCGTTGCGGTCCCCGAGTTCGATGGCCGTCATCAGCGCCGCCTCACGTTGTGGGAGGCCCGCTGTTAGGCCGCGCCTGAACCACCCGCGCAAGCCCTTTTCGGCCTGGGAGTCGCGTACCTTCGCGGCCACCAGGATCGCCGTCGGCGTGGTCAGAAAAATGCCGCCCTGGGCACGCAGCCACGCCGCCTGATTGAAACCGCCGGGGGTGCGCTGTCCGTCCGGGGCCACCAGCCGCCCGCTGACCACCAGTTTGCCTGGTTTGACGGCAGGCTTGGGGGCCACCGCCAGCCGCGCACGCGGGTCTTTCAGGGTCAGAAACTGCCCGTCCCACTCGCCACTCAGCGTGACCTGCGCGCCTATCCAGGGGGCCAACGGATCGGCCCGCCCAGTGACCAGCCGCTCGGAGCCGAAGCCCAGCGCCGCGCCCAGCAGTGCCAGCGCCGCCAGCAGCGGGCGGGCGTCGCGCAAGGCCAGAATGACGCCCAGCAGCAGCGTCGCCGCGCCCCACCACGCACCCAGCCCCAGTTGAATGCCGCCCATCACGCCAAAGACGGCGGGCACGGACCACGCCAGCCGCCCCGCTGTTCCCTCGGAGGTCAGGGACGTGATCGAGAACGCCGCCTCTCGTGTCATACCGACACCAGCAGGTTCAACACTAGTAGCTGACCAGGGGCAAGAGCAGCTTCAGCGTCGCCTCGCCCACGCCCTTGATGGCGTCCAGATCGGCCTGTGAGCGAATGGGCCGCGCGGCGATGATCTTGAGGGCCATCGACGGGCCGACTTTGGGCAGGGCCTCAAGCTGCTCCTGAGATGCCGTATTCAGATTGACCCGGCCCGAGATCAGCGGTTTGATGCTGGCAGTGGTGGGAAAGGTGGGCGGTTCGGTTCTGGCTGTCGGCACAGCAGGAGCGCTCGGAGGCGGCAAAGCCACGCGCGTCACTGTTGGCACTTGCGGGCGAGGCAGCAGCACCGGACCCAGCGCCAGCGCGCCCACCAGCAGCACGCCAGCGCCCAGGCCCAGGGTCCAGCCGCGTTCGTTGTTGATCACGCGGTCATTGTAGGGGGAGGCGGGTGGAGGTGATTCAAGGGTTATCTACAGCGGCGGCGCTACAGACCGCGCGCCACAAACTCCGCTGTCCGCGCGCCGATCATCATTGTGGTGGCGTTGGTGTTGGCGTGGATGATGCGCGGCATAACGCTGGCATCCGCCACCCATAAACCCTGCGTGCCGTGGACGGCCAACTGGCGGTCTACCACCGCGTCCTCGCTGTCCCCCAGCGCCGCCGTGCCGACAGGATGATACAGCGTCGCCGATTCGGCGCGGATGTGGGCAGCGATGGCAGCGTCGCTGCGGATGCCGCCGCCGGGCAACGCCTCTCCCCCACGGTGGGCCAGCAGCGGCGGCGTGTCGGCGATCTCGCGGGCCAGTTTGACCCCGGCGATCAGGCTCTGCATGTCGCGCACGTCCATCAGGTACTGCGGGTCAATGTGCGGCGCGTCTCCCACATCTGCCGAGGCCAGCGTGATGCGTCCCCGGCTGTGCGGCTCCACCAGCACTGGCCCCACCGAGAAGTGATGGCCCGACTCTTTGCTGAAGCCGTGGTCCCGGAAATACGCTGGGCCGAAGTGGTATTGCAGGTCCGGTTCATCGGTCTGCGGGTCCAGTCCGGGGCGCGCGTGGGCAAAGGCCGATGCCTCTGCGATGTTGCTGGACAGCGGCCCGCTGCGGTTTCGCAGATAGTGGGCCAGCGCTAAGGCTTCCGGCATGGCCTCCAGCGACGGCGTGTGGGAGCGGAAGATGACCGGGACCGCCAGATGGTCCTGCAAGCCCTCGCCCACGCCAGGGAGGTGCTGGCGCACGCGCAGGCCGTGCCTCTCTAGCTCGGTGCGCGGTCCCACGCCCGAGAGCATCAGCAGTTGCGGGGTCTGCACCGCCCCTGCCGCCAGGATTACGCCGTCTGCCGGGGCGTCCAGCGTGCGGCCCTGCCAGCGAAAGCGCACGCCAGCCGCTTTTGAACCGTCCCACAGCAGTTCTAGCATCTGGGCGCCGGTCAGCACCGTCAGGTTGGGATGTTGCAAAACAGGCTTCAGAAACGCCCGGAAGGCGCTGTAGCGTTCGCCATGCAGGTGGTTACTTTCCAGCAGGCCCGCGCCTTCCAGCGTGCCGTCGTTGAACGACTTCGCCTCTGGAATATGCAGCGCGCCCGCTGCCGCCGTCACGAACGCCTCGCTTAATGGGTGGGAGGCGGCCCGCGCACCCACCGGGAGTTCTCCCTCTGCCCCGCGCGTTTCAGAGGCTCCGCCCCGGAAGTTCTCCAGAGCCTTGAAGGTGGGCAGCACCTCGTCCCAGGTCCAGCCCTCGCCCCACCCGTCGTAATCGCGCTTTGACCCCCGGATGTAGATGGTGGCATTGATGGCGCTGCTGCCGCCCAGCACCTTGCCGCGCGGCCAGTAGAAGCTTCGGCCATCGGCACATTGCTGGGGCACCGTCTGAAAATTCCAGTCCACCGCCGAGCGGAACAGGCGCGGAAAGCCCGCCGGGGCACGGATGAACGGGTTGCTGTCGCGCCCACCGGCCTCCAGCAACAGCACCCGCAGTCCCGCGTCCAGCAGCCGCCGCGCCGCCACGCAGCCCCCCGATCCGGCCCCCACGACGATCACGTCTGCTTGCATTTTTCCTGTCTGAGCTGTCATTGCAGCGAGTATAGACGGGGCGTCTTGAAGTTCAGACTAAGCCAGCAGACGTTCTGCCAGCCCGGGCAGCAGGCGGTAGATGTTGACGCCGCATTCGTGATCAAAGTTGGCCTTGAGTTGCAGTTTCGCACGCCATTTGTCGGGCGTTCTGGCGTTAAAGGTGTAGCGCAGCGCGATGTCTACCAACCTCTCCTCGATGGTGCAGAAGCCGCTGGCAAGGCCCAGCATGTCGCACAACTGGATCAGTCGGTCCTCACCAGTCTGCTGCGCGCCCAGCATCACTTCGCTCAGGCGCTGCCACTCTCGCGGTGTGCCGTCCCAGTCGCCCTGCAAGGTGTCCATACTGGGAATCACGAACGAGTGCGTCACGGCGATGCGGGCGGCGTCGGCATAGCCCAGCCCAGTCAGAAAGTCATAGCCGTCCAGCAGATGGCGGTCCCGGTTCGGCCCCGTGCGCCGCCCGATGTCGTGCAGCAGGCCCAGCGTGTAGGCCCGCGTGGGATCGAGATTGGGATGGACTTCAGCAATGTTCCGCGCGGCCAGGGCAACGTGGCGCGAATGCTTCACCCACGCGCCGGGGTTGAGGGCGGCAGCATCCAGCAGAAGTTGTTCGGCGGTCTTAATATCCGGCAGGCTCAAGCGCGGCTCCACTGTGCCGCCTGCCTGAGAGCGTCTGCGGCCCTATCGATCTCTTCCTCAGTGGTGGCCCGCCCGAAGCTGAAGCGCAGGCTGGCGCGGGCGTCGGCGTCGCTCAGGCCGATGGCGCTCAGGACATGGCTGGGCTGCATGGTGCCCGCACTGCACGCGCTGCCGGCGCTGGCGGCCACGCCCAGCAGATCCAGATTCATCAGTAGGGCTTCGCCGTCTGCCCCAGGCAGCGTCACCGAGGCGAGTTTGGGGCTGCCGTCCGGCGGATGGTTGATTCGCAGGTCAGGAATGCTGGACGCGGCAGCCACGAAGCGCTGACGCAAGTGGGAAAGATGCAGATATGTCACCTCGCGCTCCGCCTCCGCCGTGCTCAGGGCCACCCCAGCCGCATAAACTCCTGCCGTGTCCTGGGTACCGGGGCGGGTGCCGCCCTCCTGCCCGCCGCCGAAGGTCACGGGTGGCAACTCCGAGCCGCGCCGCACGTACACGAAGCCCACGCCGCGCGGTCCGCCCCATTTGTGCGCGCTGAAGGTGGCGTAGGTGACGCCCCACTCGGGCAGATTCACGGGCAGGATGCCGGGGGCCTGCACTGAGTCACTGTGATACGGCACCCCACGGGCGGCGGCGACGGCGGCCAGCGCAGCCGTATCCTGCACGGTGCCCAGCTCGTTGTTGGCGTGGTGGATGGACACCAGCGCGGTGTCGGGGCGCAGTGCGGCCTGCAACTCCTGCGGCGAGTAGCGTCCGTAGGCGTCGGGGGTCAGCCACGTCACCTGCCAGCCGCGCGCTTCCAACCAGCGGGCCGGGGCCAGCACGGCGGAGTGTTCGGTGGGCGTGGTGATCAGGTGGCCGGGTGTACCGTGCTTCTCCTGCCACGCCCGCGCCACGCCCAGCAGCACGGCGTTGTCGCCCTCGGTGCCGCCGCTGTTGGCGATCAATGTGCGCGGGTCCACCCCGAAAGCGGAGGCGATACGCGCGCGGCCCTCCTCCAGCAGTTCGCGGGCCGCCTGTCCCGCTGCGTGGATGCTGGCAGGATTTCCGGGCAGGGCGGCGGCACGGGCATAGGCCGCCAGCGCCTCAGCGGTCATGGGATGGGTAGCAGCGTAATCCAGGTAAATCATGTGGGGACCGCGTTAATTGGGCGTGACGGTGGCGTAGTCGGCCCCATCGCGGCGCACGATGAACACGGCATCCCCGGTCACCTGCACAGGCTGAGAACTGTTGGCGTTGCGTCCGGCCAGTTGCGAGGCGTCGGTGGCCTGCAAAATCTGGCGTTCGCCGCCCGCGTCGCTGACCACCACGCTGTAGGTGCCCGCAGGCAGATCGGCGGGAAAGGTGTACTGGAAATTGACGCTACGGGTCTGCGGGGCCGTGGTTTCAGGAGCCGTGTTGTTCGGGCTGGCGGTGTCCGGTGGAGTGGGAACCGAGGTATCCGGCGGAGTCGCTGGAATCTCCTGCGGCGTGGGAACCGTGGTGCCCGGCGGCTCCTGCGGGACTGGAATCTGCTCCTGCGGCAGCGGCTGGGGGTCCTGCGGTACGGGCTGCGGCTCCACGGGAGTGGGTTCGGGCGGCGGCTTGGGCACCGGGGGCGGCGGCAGGGGCAGGCTGCCCGCCGCGCGGCTGGGGGCGCTGTAGCGGGCCACCGCCACACTCAGGGTCACCGGACTGCCCACGTCCACCCGCACGAACGGCGCGGGTGTCTGCTCCAGCACGCTGCCGGGGGGTTTGTCGCTGGGCTGCTCGCTGACCTTTGTGACCACCAGTCCGGCCACGCGGGCGTACTCGCGCGCCTGATCCACCGTCAGCCCGGTCAGCAGGGGCAGCCAGGTTTCCTGGCCACTGATGCCGGTACTGACCATCACCTGAATGGGCTGGCCGCGCTGGGCGGGCGATCCGGCCTCGGGCAGTTGCGAGACGATGCGGCCTTCCGGCGTGTTGGTCAGCGTGCCGTCCACCTTCAATACCTTGCCCAGTACCATCGAGCGGTCCTTGAGGGTGCTTCTGGCCTGATCCAGGTTCTGCTCTTCCAGCTTGGGCACCTCGATGGACGGCGGGTTGTTGACCGTCAGCGTGACCAGTCGGCCTATCGGCAGGTTGGTGCCGGCGGGTGGGTCCTGCCGGATGATTGTGCCGACGCCCTGGTTGCCCACCTGTCCCTCGGTGTAGGCCACCCGGAAGCCTGCTCCGGTCAGTTTTTTGGCGGCGGCCCGCGCCTCCTGGCCGCCCACACCTGCCACCTCGCGCACCGGGGGATTCAGGTAGATCTGCGCGGCCTGCGCGCCCAGATAGCCCGCGCCGCCCAGAAACAGCAGCCCAGGAATGAAAGCCAGCCACGCGCCGGGCTGCCGCTTGCGCCGGACCTTGCCGTCCTTGAGGGCCGACAGCACCTGGGCGTTGCGCGAGGCGATGTCCTCGGGCGTGCGCGGCAGTTGCAGGGCGCGCAGGTAGGCGATGCGGGCTTCGTCTGCATCCATCACGATATCAGCGTCGCCCAAGGCGTAGCCGTGTTCGGCCAGTCGGGCGGCCATGCTGCGGATGTTGTCCACCGTCTCCTGGCGCTTCTTGGGCTGCGCCAGCACGCCTTCCAGCGGGGTGCCGTTCACCGTCTGCCAGACCGCGTAATACGCGCCGGGCCGCGCCACGATATCGGTCAGGCCCAGCGGGTTCAGGGCGCGTAGCACCGAGCGGTACGCGTGGAACGCCTGCCGGTCTGCCGGGGTGGCGATCTCGAACCACGCCACCTGCCGGGTCACGCCCTCGGCGGCCCGGACCTCCGACAGGGTCACGTTGCCGTGCCTAGACAGCTCCCGCAGCACGCCGTACTTGCCGTCGATGGTCGTCATTTTGGGGTTCGTCCCCGCGTCGCTCGCCTGCCCCGTCATTCGCTCCCCAGCATAGCGCGGGCCGTGTGTGCGGTGTGGGCGTGGTCACCAGTAGATGTGTCCACTCAATCTCCTACCCCGCCAGCGCCCGCACCGCCCAGTACGCCGCAAAGCCGCCCAGAATGCCCAGCGCGAGGTTGCCGCTGCGCCACACCACCAGCCCGCCCACCACGCTGGCCAGCAGGCGGCGCGGCCATTCGGGGCTGCCCAGCACTTCCGGCACGATCAGGGCGGCGATCACGCTGACGGGCACGAAATTGAGGAAGGCCAGCCAGAACGGCGGAAGTTTCACCCGGCCCAGATTCAGCCCCAGCCAGCGCATCGGGTAGGTCACGGCCCACATCAGCACGATCACGACGGCGATGCTCATGCGCCCGCCCCCTGAACGGCGGTCTTTTTGCCTGTCAGCCACGCGCCCAGCAGTGCGCCGCCCACCCCGGCCAGCAGGATCACCAGACCGCCGGGCAGCACGCGAGACAGGCCCCACGCCGCCAGCCCGGAGGTCAGCGCCACCAGCACAGTCACGCGTCCCCGCAGCATCGGCACCAGCAGGCCTAGGAAGGCCAGTGGAAAGATCACGCCCACACCCAGCGCTTCCGGCGAGGGCAGCACCGCGCCGCCCAGCGCACCCAGCAACGTGGAGGCGTTCCAGACCACGTACAGGCTGAGTTCCGCGCCCAGCACGTAGCCGAAGCTGGGGCCGCCCGGCTCCTGTCCTCCCTTGACCGTGACCATGCCGTAAGCCTCGTCGGTCAGAAATTGCGCGGCGATCAGGCGTTGCGGGCGGGTCAGCGAAACCTGCCGCGACAGGCTCAGGCCGTAGAGCAGGTGCCGGGCGTTCAGCAAGAAGGTGGTCAGCACGATGCCGATGGCCGAGGCCCCACCCGCCATGCCGTACCCCGCGAACAGGCCCGCCGCTGCGAACTGCGAGGCCCCTGCAAACACGGTCAGGCTCATCATCTGTGTTTCCCACACGCTCAGGCCCGAGGCCCGCGCCGTAACCGCGTAGGCCGCCGCGAACGGCACCATGCCCAGCCACAGCGGCAGCATGACCCGGAAGCCGCGCCAGAACGCGGGCCAGAACGGCGGAACCTGGGCAGACGAGGGCATGACCGCAAGATTAGCGGTTGTTCATCCGGTCAGGCCAGGGAAAGACCGTCTATGCTCTGGGGCATGACCCGTCTGACCTCCCGTGGCCGCACCCGCCTCGCCCTGCCGCCGCGCGTGCGCTTCTGGCTGGGGGTCATCCTGGCACTGGTGCTGGGCTACCTGATCGCTCTGGGCCAGAGCGCTGTCGTGCGCCCCCCGCTGGTGATCGGGCAGGACGCCGTGCCTCCCTCCGGTCAGGCGGTGGGCGTGACCTCCACGCTAGAAAACGAGGGCGGCGCGTTTATCAATATCAAGCCCAGCGGCGAGGCGAAAACATTGCTCGTGTACTACCCTGGCGGCCTCGTTCGTCCGCAAGCCTACGAGTGGCTAGGCCGCGCGCTGGCAGCAGACGGCGTGCAGACCGTGATTCCGGTGTTTCCCCTCGATCTGGCTGTGACGGGCATCAACCGCGCCGACGCGCTGATCAAAAAGTTTGGTGCGGGCAAGACCGTGGTGATCGCGGGCCACTCGCTGGGCGGGGCGATGGCGGCGCAGTATGCAAAAGGGCACACTGATCAACTGAAAGGCATGATCCTGATGGGCGCGTATCCAGCAGGCAACGTGAGTCTGAAAGACACCAGCCTCCCGGTGCTGTCGCTGCTGGCTGAGAATGACCGGGTGGCCGATCCTGCCAATGTGCGCGACGGTCTGAACCGTCTGCCTGCCAGCGCCAAATTGACCGTCATTCCCGGCTCGGTCCACAGCTTCTTCGGGCGTTACGGCCCGCAGAAGGGCGACGGCCTGCCCACTGTCACCCACGCGGCGGCGGAAGCGGAGATTCTGACGGCAATCAAGGCGTTTATAGCCACCCTGCCAACTCCGTAAGGCCCACGCCGGAGCGTTTTGAACACATAGAGACGGCCCTGAATCCATTCAGGGCCGTCTCGGTCAAACGTGGTTTGTGATGGTGGGTTTCAAGCTTATTGAAAGAGCTGCGCCACCTTGATCAGGGTCTGCCACACGCCCCACACCAGAGGAATGCCAGGGACCAGCCACGCGAGGTAGGTCAGTGAAGAGGTCTGTTCCGTGTCCGTTCGGTTTGTCATGTCGCTCTCCTGGAGTGATCAGTCATCAGCGGCCTGCTGTCTGGTGGGTGGGGTGGGCTGACCATCTGTGGGGTTGGCCCAGTACCGGCTGGCCACCGGGCGAATGAGCAGGTTAGTAATAAAGCCGATGACCAGCAGGCCCGCCATGATGTACATGACCGTCGAATACGCCTGGGCAGCGGGAATGCCCGCCTTGATCTGGCTGTCGCGGAAGCCGTTGACCAGGCTTGGCCCCACGATGGCCGCCGCGCTCCAGGCCAGCAGCAGCCGTCCGTGAATGGCCCCCACGTTGGCGGTGCCGAACAGGTCCCGCAGGTAAGCGGGCACCGTGGCAAAGCCGCCGCCGTACATGCTGATGATGATGCAAAAGCCGATCACGAACAGGATCAGGTTGGCCGAGTTGCCGAACAGCGGAATCAGGAAGTACAGCACCGCACCCAGCACAAAGAAGATCATGTAGGTGGGCTTGCGCCCGAGGCGGTCACTGGTCGTGGACCAGAAGAACCGGCCACCCATGTTGAAGATGCTGAGCAGACCCACGAACCCGGCGGCGGCGGCGGCGGTCACGCCGTTCCCGGCCCCAAGCACCTTGTCGCTGAACATCTCCTGGATCATGACGCTGGCCTGCCCGAGAACGCCGATCCCGGCAGTCACGTTCAGGAACAGCACGGCGAACAGCAGCCAGAACTGCGGGGTACGGAAGGCCTGATCCACCAGAACGTTGTGGTTGGAAATCATGCCGCCCGCCGTATTGACCTTGGGCACAAACCCTGCTGGCACCCAGCCCTCGGCGGGGACACGCACCATGAACGCGCCGAAGAGCATGAACAGGAAGTACACCGCGCCCATGATCAGGAACGTCGAGCCGACGCCCAGCGTGCCGTCTCCGGCGAAGCGGGCCATCAGTGCGGTGCCCAGCGGGCTGCCGATCAGCGCGCCGCCGCCGAAGCCCATGATGGCCATGCCGGTGGCCAGTCCTGGCCGGTCCGGGAACCATTTGATCAGCGTGCTGACCGGGCTGATATACCCCAGGCCCAGGCCGATCCCGCCGATCACCCCGTTGCCCAGCAGCACCAGCCAGAGCTGATGCTGACTGACGCCCAGCGCCGCGATCAGGAAGCCGCCGCAGAACAGCAGGGCGCTGGTGAACATGGTCTTGCGCGGTCCCTCGCGTTCCACCCATTTGCCGAACAGCGCCGAACTCGCCCCTAGAAAGAACAGCGCCACGCTGAAGATCAGGCCCACCTGAAACAGGGACCAGTCGCCGGACGCACCTGTTTCGGCCTTGACGTCGCCGCTGATCAGGCGCGAGAGGGGTTTGTTGAAGACTGAGTAGGCATAGATCTGCCCGATGCTCAGGTGTACGGCCAGCGCTGCCGGTGGCACGAGCCAGCGGCTCCAGCCCGGTCCAGCGACGGAATGTTCACGGTCCAGAAATCCCATAATTTCTCCTGCCCTCTTTTGGTTTAATGTCGAGCGATAGTAACGGGTGTTGATGCCAATTTGTCGATTTCGTCAGCAATGTGCAATTCATGAAGTGAGAACGAATACAAATGCTTCCAGGCGCTGGATGGTCACGGTGCAGAGGACTTCGCCTGTCCGGCTCAGTCCGCAGCCCCCCTCACCCGGTCTTCCCCCGAGTACACCGTCAGCCGCCCTTCGCGCGTAAAACCGCACAGCGTGACCCCAAAGACGGCTGCGGTATCCACCGCGAGACTGGTGGCTGCGCCCACGGCCACAACCATCCCGATTCCGGCAGTCACAGCTTTCTGCACGATCTCGAAGCCTGCACGGCTGCTGACAACCAGCACATGGTCAGTCAGCGGCAGGCCGGGTCTGCGGGCCCCCACCACCTTGTCCACGGCGTTGTGCCGCCCGACGTCCTCGCGGGAACACAGAAAAGTGCCTGCCCAGGTGAACAGCGCCGCGCCGTGCATCCCGCCGGTGTCCCGGAATCCGGCCTGGGTTTCCCGCAGCCGCTCCGGTAGACCCGCCAGCAGGGCGGCGCTGATCAGCCCGGCTGTCCAGAGCGGGCCCGAGGCCCGGCTCAGCAGTTGCTCGACGCTGCCCGAACCGCACACCCCACACGCACTCGACGACACGGCCAGCCTAGCCCCTGCCGCCAGCCGCTCATGCTCCGGGGTGTGCAGGTGCCAGACGTTGGCGTTCTCTGGATCGACGCCAAGCGTAAATTCCTGTGGCAAGAGACCTTCAGACACCAGCCAGCCCAGCAGCAGCTCGTGGTCATGGCCGGGCGTCCGCATCAGCACGCCCAGCGGCAGTTCGCGGTTCGGGGTGTGCAGGCGCAACTCCAGCGGCTCCTCGACGGCGACGGCGTCCTCACGGTGCGCCCACCGCTCATTCCGGTACAGCCGGACGGGCAGGTGAGCAACGCCCTGTGCGCCTGGCTGCGCGTCCACCCGCCCGACCTCTGCATCGTTCAGCGGCCCACCTCGGCCTGATTGGCGGTCTTGACGGTCTCGCCATTGGCCTCACGTAGCGCCCGGCCCGCGCCCTTCAGAACCGCCATCAGCGCGCCCAGGGCCACCTGCACGTCCCGGTCTTTGAGCAGGCCCAGCAGTTCGCCCAGGCCGATGCCTTTCCCGGCGGCGACGTGCCGCGCTCCCTCGTTCACGCCGGTGGTCACGGCCTGACCCAGGACGCTGACCTCGCGTGGGTCCAGGGCAGCCAGCGTCTTGCCCAGCTCCGTAACGTTCCGCAGCAGGGTGGTGCCACTTTCGCCGCCCGCAAGGTGCAGCAGCGACGCGGTCAGGCCCTCGCCGCCGCGCACGGTTTTGCCCAGCACGTCCAGCACCCCATGCTCGTGCAGTTGCCGCAGCAGGTACAGCCCTTCCTCAAGCGCGGCGGTCGAGTCCTCGACGCCCGAGTGCAGGCGTTCCTGCGGTGTGGGTTCGCGGGGGGTGAAATCAAGCGCCTTAGCCATACAAGCTCCTCGTGGAAAGAAACATCAGTCGTCCGCGCCCAGGGCGTCGACCCGGGCGTTGAGGCTGTCACCGAGCATCGGCAGTTCGCCGCCTGGATAGACGTAGTCGGGCCGCGCCCACTTGCGCTCGACCTCCACACCCGTCTGGGGCGTGGGGTGACCCCACCGGAAGTTGCGGGCTGGCAGCGGGTTCGCGCCGACATCGCCCAGGATTTCCATACGGACGCGGTTGTCCTTGTAGGCGGGCGTGTTGGTGATCGCGTCACCCTGGGAACCAGTCAGGTGGTTCACGGCGTCCTGGGCCTTGCGGGCGTTCATGGGCACGTATAGCTCGTTGTCGCTGACGCGGCCCGTCACCAGAGCCTGAAGCCGGACCGCGCCGTGCGCACTGACCAGCCGCACCCACTGCCCGCTCTGGATCTGGCGCTCGGCGGCCAGTTCTTGGCTGACCTCCACGAACGCGTCGGGCGCGGTCACGGCGATGCCCTCCACCCGGAAGGTCATGTTGCCCTCGTGGAAGTGTTCGAGCATGCGCCCCGAGTTGAGGTGCAGATCGAACTCTTCGTTGGGGGCCTGCTCGCGGGGACGGTATTCCCCGGCGTACAGGCGGGCCTTGCCATCCGGGAAGTTGAAGCGCTCGGTGTACAGCAGCGGCTGGTCCGTGCCGTCCTCGGCCACCGGCCAGCACAGGGTGTTGTAGCCCTCCAGGCGCTCATAGGTCACACCCGCAAAGAACGGCGTCAGGCGCGCGATCTCGGCCATGATCTCGGACGGGTGGGTGTAGCCCCAGCGGTGGCCCATGCGGTCCGCCACGCCCATGTAGATCTGCCAGTCGGGTTTGGTGCCCTTGAGGGGCGGCATGACCTCGTACAGGCGCTGCATGCGGCGCTCGGTGTTGGTAAATGTGCCTTCCTTTTCCAGCGACGCGGCAGCCGGGAAGACCACGTCCGCGTACCGGGCGGTGTTGGTGAAGTACAGGTCCTGCACCACTAGGAATTCCAGCGCCTCAAAGCCCTCCTGCAAGTGGTTGGCATTGGCGTCGGTGAGGCTCATCTCCTCGCCGGTGATCCACATCGCCTTGAGCTTGCCGTCAATGGCGGCGTCCAGCATCTGCGTATTGTCCAGGCCGCGCTCCGGGCGCAGGGTGACGCCCCACTCGCGCTGGTGTCGCTGCACGGTCAGTTCGTCGGTCACATTCTGGTAGCCGCTGACCTGATCGGGCATGGCCCCCATGTCCGACGCGCCCTGCACGTTGTTGTGCCCCCGTAGCGGGTACGCCCCGGTGCCCAGTCTGCCGTAGTTGCCGGTGATCAGCAGCAGGTTGGAAATGGCCGCGCTGGTATCGGTGCCGCCGCACTGCTGGGTGACGCCCATCGCCCACAGGATACACACGCGCTCCTCGGCGGCGATCTGGCGGGCCAGGGCTTCCAGGGTGGCGGCGCTCAGGCCAGTTTCCTTCTCGGCGTACTCCAGCGTGAATTCCTTGATGGACTCGCGGAACCCGTCCAGACCGTTGACCCGCTCGGCCAGGAAAGCCGTGTTCTCCAGACCGTTGTCCAGGATGAACTTGCTGACTGCGCCCAACCACACGAAGTCGGTGCCGGGTTTGGGCCGCAGGAACTGATCGGCACGTGTGGCGAGTTCATGCTCACGGATGTCGAACACGACCACCTTCGTGTGGCCCAGCTTCTGCGCCCGCTTCACGCGGGTGGCCAGGACCGGGTGACTCTCGGCGGTGTTGCTGCCCACCGTGATGATCAGGCTGGCGTTCTCGATGTCCTTGATGGTGCCGCTATCGCCGCCGATGCCCACGGTCAGCGACAGGCCCTTGCTGGCGGGCGACTGGCAATAGCGCGAGCAGTTGTCGACATTGTTGGTGCCAATCACTTGCCGCGCGAACTTCTGTACCAGGAACGCTTCCTCATTGCTGGCCTTGCTGCTGGCCACGAAGGCCAGCGCGTCCGGGCCGTGCTGCTCCCGGATTTCCATGAAGCGGCGGGCGACAAAGTCCAGCGCCTCGTCCCAGCTCGCCTCGCGGAAGCGGTCGCCGTCGCGGATCAGGGGTGCGGTCAGGCGGTCGCCGGAATTGACGTAGTCCCAGCCGAACTTGCCCTTCACACAGGTGCTGATGCCGTTGGCGTGGCCCAGCCCCGGCTCGACTTTCAGGATGTGCCGTTCGTCGGTCCACACGTCGAAGGAGCAGCCCACACCGCAGTAGGTGCAGACGGTCTTGGTCTTTTTGATGTATCGGTCACGCGCCGCCGACTCGATGTCCGAGACGTTCATGATCGGCTTCAGGCCCGCGCTGGCCTCCACGCCCTTGACCACGTCCACAGCCGCGTCGAACACTGGCAGTGGAATGCCGGTGAACATGCCCGCCTGCCCCAGCATTGACTTTTCCTGGAGCGCATTGCACGGGCAGACCGTGACGCAGTGGCCGCAGCTCACGCAACTCGATTCGCCGATGGGCTTGCCACCGTCCCACAGCACGCGCGGCTGCTCGGCCTCCCAGTTGATGCTCAGGGTTTCGTTGACCTGCACGTTCTGGCAGGCTTCCACGCAGCGCCCGCACAGGATGCACTGGTCCGGGTCATAGCGGTAAAAGGGGTTGGAGTCGTCCTTGGCGTAGCCCTTGGGCTGAAAGGGCCGGGTCTGGTGTTGGATGCCCAGCACCCCCAGCGTGTTGTGGACGGTGCAGTTGCCGTTGTTATTGTCGCAGACCGTGCAGTACAGGTCGTGGTTGCTCACGATCCGGTCATAAGCGTCCCGCTGCGCTGCACGCGCTGCAATGGTCTGCGTTTTCACCACCATGCCTGCTGCGACGTTCGTGCCGCAGGCCCGCCCGAGCTGTCCGTCGATCTCCACCGAGCAGGTGTCGCAGGTCTGGATCGGCCCCAGTTGCGGGTGGTAGCAGACCTGCGCCAGCTCGATCTTTGCGCGGTTGATGGCGTCTACCAGGGGTTCGCCGGTGAATGCCTTGAACGTGGCCCCGTCGATCTGAATGTCCACCGCTGGCCCGCTGGCTGGCCGTGTCGGTCCCAGCGTGGAGCGGATGTGGGCGTCGTTGGGGGTGGGTAGATGGTCCGTTTGCTGCATGATTGAAAGCCTCCCTGCACTGTTGAATCTGCACTGTTGAATCTGTACTGCTGAGCTTGCGCTGCTGAATCTGCACCGTAATGAATCCGCACCGGAAAACTGTGCTGCCTGACTGCGCCGATTTGTGAACCCCAGGAGTATAGGAGGCAGCATGCGAGAAAAGATGGCTCCCAGATTACGGAACCCCTATCTTTTGAGGGTCCGCCGATGGTGTCTCCTGCGCTGTTCCGGCCAGCATGCAGGCGGCAAGATACAGGTGATGCCCGGTCCCGCCCTGCTGACACCACCCAAGTCTGAGCTGCCTGCGACGAACGCCACCGCCGCCGAATTGACGCGGCTGGCATACAGCGTCACCGCGCCGCACCTGCTGGAAGCCGTCGCCCGCCATCCCAACACCCCCGTCACGCTGCTGGGCGAACTGGCCGCACGTTACCCGGAAGCGGTGCTGGACAACCCGGCCCTGCCCCTGCTGCGGCTGGCGCATGGGCAGCAGATCAGAATGTGGACGGGACTGGCGGTCTCAAAGCTGGCAGCGGTGGACGCGGCCCCGGAATGGGTGCAGGAACTGGCGATGCGTCATCCCGAACCGCAGGCACGCTGGGCGGTGGCCGGGCGGGCGCGGCTGAGTCAGGAACGGCTGGGGCAGTTGGCGAGGCGGGGCGAATGGCAGTTGCGCGCGGCGGTGGCGCAACATCCTGACCTGAACGCCGAATTGATCGAGCGACTGTCGACCGACGCCGAGTACAGCGTTCGCCTCTCCCTTTCCACCCGTTCTGACCTGTCACCGGAAGTCCTGAGCCGTCTGCGAAGAGACCCGCACCCGCTGATTCGCCGCCGCCTCCAGATGGGACGCTAGGCTGCTTGCCATGTCTCTGACCCTGCGCCAGCCGATCATCTTTCTGGACGTGGAAACCGGAGGGCGTGACCCGGCCCGCCATCCACTGCTGACCATTGGCGCGGTGACGTTGGGCGAGGACGGCCAGATATCGCGCCCCATCCATCTGCTGGTCAAGCACCCTGAATACTGCGTGGAACCGGGTGCGCTGGAAGTGACGGGCATCGACATCCTGGAACATGACCGCGCCGCCCAGCCGCCGGAAGCCGTGGCCGACGCCCTGCGCGAGTACGCTGCCGGGCTGGGCCGCGTGATGCTGGGCGGGCATAACTTTAACTTCGATCTGCGCTTTCTGCGCCCCCTGCTGCCCGATCTCCGCAAGGTGTTCAGGAGCGGGCATGTGGACACCAAACTGACCGCCCAGTTCCTGATCCACGCCGGGGTGCTGCCCCACCAGATCGGCACGCCGCTGTCTCAGCTCACAGAGCATTTTGGAATCGAGTACGCGGCCCATAACGCCTTGGAAGACGCCACCGCGACAGCAAAAGTCTATGTGGAGTTGTTGCGGCTGGTGGGGGCTGGGCGCGAGGCTTCCACCTAGCCCGCCGGGTGCCTGACCGGGGCCTGACGGCGCATGTGAAGCGGCTGTGAAGGGCTTCATTCCGCTCAGGAAACAGCGTGCTAGTTTTCGTTTCATGAAGATCACCGCCAAATCCCTGGCCCCTGTGGCCATCGTCGCCGCCTTCGGGCTGGGCACCCTCGCCCCGCACGCCCAGACCCCTGCCCAGAAGATCGGTTTCGTGAACGTGGCGACGCTGCTGGCCGCCCACCCCAACGACAAGGACATCAAGGCCATCCAGGCCAAGGCCGACGCCGAGTTGCAGGTTCTGGACACGCAGGTCAAGGCCATCGACGCCAAGGGTGCCGCTGCCACCGCCGCCGACAAGCAGCAGCGTGACACCCTGGTCAAGACCATCCAGGCCAAGGCCGCCGACTACGATAAGCAGATCGATCCCAAGATCACGGCAGTCGAGAAAGCCGTGGACACCGCCGTGGGCGTGATTGCCAAGTCCAACGGCTACGCGGTGGTCATGGACCGTGACGTGGCCGCCAAGAGCGGACTGGTCATCTACGCCGATCCCGGCACCGATGTCACCGCCGCCGCCGTCAAGGCCCTGAAGCCCTGATCACCCTTTCCGGCTGAGACAATGGCCCCGCATGCCCTGGCGCGGGGCGTTTTCATGGTCCCCGCAAAACGCCTGAGCATTGCCTGACCGTTGGAGGTTGTCCCTTGAATAAATTCCTGATCCTTTTTCCGCTGGCCCTGCTCGCCACGGTGCCGCAGGCCCAGACCCCCAAGAACCGTGTCGGCCTGATCGACGTGCAGGCCGCCGTCAAGGCGCTGCCCGCCAGCAAGGCGTACCTGGACCTCTCGGCCCGTGTGGACGCGGACCTGAAAGACAAACGCAGCAAGATCGACGGTCTGGCTGCCAAAGCCGGGGCCACGGGGAGCGCAGCAGACCGCAAGGCGCTGAATGATGCCCAGAAGGCGTACAGCACTGCCCAGAGCGGGTATAGCGGACGCATCGCCACGGCCTTCCAGCCGCTGGCCGTCAAGGTGAATGCGGCGGTGGCCCAGGTGGCCAAAGCCAACGGCTACAGCGTGGTCATGGACCGCCAGATTGCCGCCCAGAACCGGCTTGTCATCTATGCTAACGCCAGCACCACGGACCTGACTCCCGCTGTCATTAAAGCCCTGAAGTAGTTCCGCGCTTTCCAGTTTCTGCTTAAAGGCACGTCTTAGACGTGCTTTTTTCATTGTCTGTCGGGGTCTGGCTCCCATCCTGCTCCGGGCCTGTTCCCCACAAAATGTACGCGCACGTCTATTATGAACGCTGACGTATTTGACCAGAGGCGGGCGACATGGAAGCATGGACGCCTCAGCACCACGCACAACTCAAGGAGGCTCCACACATGACCAGCGCGCAAGCAGAAATGGTTCAACAGTCCCGTGACGGCGAGATTCTGATTCTCACCATCAACAATCCGCCCGTCAACGCCTTTTCCCCCGGCGTCCCGGAGGGTCTGAAAGCTGGGCTGGACGTGGCCGCAGCCGACGACGGCGTGAAGGCCGTGGTCATCATCGGCGGCGGACGCACCTTCGTCGCTGGGGCCGATATCAAGACCTTTGGCCGCCCGCGTGAGGAATCCCCCGATTTGCGCGGCACGATTGAAAAGCTGGACGGCTTTGGCAAGCCCACGGTGGCCGCCATTCACGGCACGGCGCTGGGCGGCGGTCTGGAACTGGCGATGGGCTGCAATTACCGCGTGGCGGTGAAAGAGGCTCAAGTTGGCCTCCCCGAAGTCAAGCTGGGCGTGCTACCGGGCGCGGGCGGCACGCAACGTCTGCCCCGCGTGGTGGGCGCACAGAAGGCGCTGGAAATGATGCTGTCTGGCAACCCGATTAAAGCGGGCGAGGCGCAGAAACTGGGTCTGGTGGATGAGATCGTGGACGGCGATCTGCTGGCCGGAGCGGTGGCCTTTGCCCGCAACCATGCCGACGCCCGCCCGCTGCCGCGCATCAGCGAGAAGGGCGTGGAAGGCGGCTCCCCTGAAGTCTTCGCCGCCGCCCGCGAAGGGATCAAGAAGTCGCACCGGGGCCAGCTCTCGCCCTCGCTGATCATTGATCTGACGGAAATGGCGGCCAACAAGCCCTTTCAGGAAGGATGGGACGCCGAATCGGGCAAGTTCCTGGAGGCCATGAACAGCCCGCAGTCGCGTGGCCTGCGCCACATCTTCTTCGCTGAACGCGAGGCGGGCAAGATTCCCGGCATCACGAAGGAAACGCCCACCACCGAGATCAAGTCCGCCGGAATCATCGGCGCGGGGACGATGGGCGGCGGCATCGCCATGAATTTCCTGAACGCCGGAATTCCCGTGACCATCGTGGAAACCCAGCAGGAGGCGCTGGACCGGGGCCTGGGCGTGATCCGCAAGAACTACGAGAATACCGCCAAAAAAGGCCGCATGAGCATGGAGGACGTGGAAAAACGCATGTCCATGCTGACGCCCACGCTGGACATGACCGATCTGAAAGACGCCGACATCATTATTGAAGCGGTCTTTGAGAACATGGACGTGAAGAAGGAGATCTTCACCAAGCTGGACGCCATTGCCAAGCCAGGGGCGATTCTCGCCAGCAACACCTCCACGCTGGACGTGAACGAGATTGCCAGTGTCACCAAGCGCCCAGAAAGTGTGATCGGGCTGCACTTCTTCAGCCCGGCCAACGTGATGAAACTGCTGGAAATCGTGCGGGCCGACAAGACCAGTGATTCGGTGCTGGCGACGGGTATGGCGCTGGCGAAGAAGATCAAGAAAGTGGGCGTGGTGGTGGGCGTCTGCGACGGTTTTGTGGGCAACCGCATGGTCCACCGTTACGGCGACGAGGGCCGCAAACTGGTGGAGGAAGGCGCGAACCCGCAGGATGTGGACGCCGCCATGAACGCGCTGGGGCTGCCGATGGGGCCGTTTCAGATGGGCGATATGGCTGGCCTGGACATCGGCTACGCCATCCGTCAGCATCAGGCGAAGGTGGCGGGGCAGCCCAAGCCCGACGGCTGGATTGACCGGATCGTGGAGACAGGCCGCAAGGGTCAGAAAACTGCTGCGGGCGTCTACGATTACGGTGAAGACCGCAAGCCGAAGCCCAACGCCGAAATGACCCAACTGATCGCCGACTACCGCACCGAGAAGGGCATCACGCCGCGCGAGATCGGGCAGGATGAGGCCACCAAACGCCTGACCTACAGCCTGGTCAACGAGGGCGCGAAGATTCTGGAAGAGGGCATCGCCCAGCGGGCGGGCGACATTGACGTGATCTACATCTACGGCTACGGCTTCCCCGCCTACCGGGGCGGCCCCATGCAGTACGCCGACGAGCAGGGTTTGAAGAATGTGGTGGCCGACTTGAAACAGTACGGCCAGACGCCCGCGCCCCTGCTTCAGCAGTTGGCTGATGAAGGGGGAACGTTCGGGGGTTGGGATAAAGCGAAGGGGAAAAGCTGAGCCTTGTTATCAAATCTGATAACATACTGAGCGTGATTCATGCCGCGTAAAGTCCGTGAACTCATCCGTGATCTGGAGCGGGCGGGCTTTGAACTCCAGAGCGTGCGCGGCAGCCACCGCAAATTTGTGCGGCACGGCAGCAAGATTGTTCTCAGTGGTGGAGATGGTGACGATGCAAAGAAATATCAGGAGAAAAATGTTCGGGAAGCTATCCAGGGCGAGGAGGAATAAATGTACCTGACAATTATTTCTAGCGGTGAACGCAACTGGAATGCTCTAGTTCCCGAATTGAATTGCATCGTCACTGCTCCAAACCGCGAGGAATTACTTAAGCTGACCAGGGAGAGTATTGCTGTTGCGCTAGAGGACGTTCCTGCTGTTTCGCCCACGGTCAATTCTGTTGCAGATATTAGCCCTGGCGTGAGAGCTGAGTTGGACGGCTCCGAAGAAATCCTCTTCCTCAATCCCGCCTCCATGAACCCGGTCAGCCTGGAAATTGAACAGACTTTGAATGCCGCTGGAGTTTCGCAGGCTGAACTTGCCCGGCGCATTGGCAGCAGCCGCTCAGCGGTCAATCGCCTCGTCAATCCGTTTTACTGGGGCCATTCGCTGGATGTCCTGCGGCGCGTGGCTGAGGCTTTGAATACTGAAGTTCAGGTCAAGTTTGCGGCGAAGGCGTCGTAAATCCTTGCCAGCTATTCGATGTAAATGCGGAACGAAGTTGAGCTGGAGCCAAATACCGAACCCGATTGAATGGCTTATGGTTTCCGACGAGACCTTTGACAAGCTGACAGATGCGGAAACAGACAGCTTATCTGCTGATGCTTTTCACAATCAGATGAAGCATCTACTTCTCTGCCCTTGCTGCGGAAGATTATGGGTGTTCTGGAATGGTTTTTCCGGCGATCCGCAAGTTTTCCTACCTGAAGTCAACGAGTTATAAACCCTCATTCTCAAAGGAGTAACCCAATATGCCCGAAGCAGTCATCGTATCCACCGCCCGCACGCCCATTGGCAAAGCCTACCGGGGCTTTCTTAACGACACGCACGGCTCTGATCTGGGCGCACACGCTGTCATGCACGCCGTGCAACGCGCCGGAATTGACCCCGCCGAGATTGAGGACGTCATCATGGGTTCCGGCAACCCCGAAGGCGCAACCGGCAGCAACATCGCCCGCCAGATCGCCCTGCGCGCCGGATTGCCGGTGAGCGTGGCGGGCGTGACCGTCAACCGCTTTTGCTCCAGCGGCCTGAACACCATTGCGCTGGCGGCCAATCACGTCATGGCCGGACAGGGCGAGATTTTCGTGGCGGGCGGCCTGGAAAGCATCTCGCTGACCCAGAACGAACACGCCAATAAATTCCGTCTGCGCGGCGAGTGGCTGATGGAACACAAGCCTGACATCTATATGCCCATGCTGCAAACGGCGGAAGTCGTGTCCCAGCGCTACGGCGTCTCCCGTGAGGCGCAGGACGAGTACGCCCTGAGAAGCCAGCAGCGCACGGCGGCGGCGCAGGAAGCCGGGAAGTTTGATCACGAAATCGTCCCCATGACCGCCACCATGAAGGTGCAGGACAAGGCGACGGGCGAGATTTCCGAGCAGGAAGTGACCCGCAAGTTGGACGAGGGCAACCGCCCGGAAACCACGCTGGAAGGGTTGCAGAAGCTCAAGCCCGTCATTGAGGGTGGTGTCATCACGGCGGGCAACGCCTCGCAACTGTCGGACGGCGCGGCGGCGGTGGTGGTCATGGACGCCGATATGGCCCGTGAGCGCGGCCTGCAACCGCTGGGGCTGTTCAAGGGCTTCGCGGTGGCCGGATGCGAACCCGACGAAATGGGCATCGGCCCAATTTACGCCGTGCCCAAACTGCTGAAGCGCCATGGATTGACTGTGGACGACATTGACCTGTGGGAGCTGAACGAGGCCTTCGCCGTGCAGGCGCTGTACTGCCGGGACCAGTTGGGCATTGACCCGGAGAAGTACAACGTCAACGGCGGCAGCATCAGTATCGGCCACCCCTACGGCATGAGCGGCGCACGTCTGACCGGCCACATTCTGCTGGAAGGCAAACGCCGGGGCGCAAAGCATGTGGTGGTGACCATGTGCGTGGGCGGCGGCATGGGCGCGGCGGGATTGTTCGAGGTTTTGTAATCGTCTGATGGTCGCTGGGCTGTGGGAGGTCTTTTCTGGATCTCACAGCCCTCCGTTATTTCACTGCCTTTCCTCAATCCTGTGGAGGTTTCCTATGCCCCTTGATCCCGCCTTAAAAGAAGTCCTTTTGCAATTTGCCGCCGCGCCCCAGCCGAACGGTCTGGAGGAGATGCGACAGGCCGTTATCGCCACCTCGGCCCGCACGCCCAAAAGGACGATCACGGGCGTTTCCACCCGTGACCTGACCATTCCCGGCCCCGCCTCGGCACTGCCCGTCCGGCTGTACACGCCGGAAGGAACGGCCCCGGCGCAGGGCTGGCCGCTGACCGTGTTCTTCCACGGCGGCGGCTTCGTGGCCTACAACATCGAGACACACGATCAGGTGTGCCGTGAATTGTGCGTAGGCGCAAAGAGCGCGGTGCTGAGTGTGGAATATCGTCTGGCCCCGGAGAACAAGTTTCCGGCCCCAGTGGACGATGCCTATGCTGCCTTCACCTGGGCTGCCGCGAACGCCGCCGAACTGGGCATTAACCCGGCCCGGCTGGCGCTATCGGGCGACAGTGCGGGCGCGAGCCTGTGCATCGCCGTCACCCAGCGTGCCCGTGACGAACATGGCCCGGCCATTGCCGCGCAACTGCTGATCTATCCCGCCGCCGATTTCGTGAACACGGACCGCTACGCCTCGCGCAAAGAGAACGGCGAGGGCTACTTTCTGACCGAGGAGCGCATGAAGTTCTTTGGAGAGATGTACCTCGCGGAAGCTGAACACGGCGCGCACCCGCACGTTTCCCCGCTGCACGCCGCCGATCTTAAAAATCTTCCGCCTGCGCTGGTGCTGACGGCTGAGTTCGATCCCTTGCGCGATGAGGGCATCGCTTACGCCGAGGCGCTGCGGGTGGCGGGGAACCGCGCCGAACACCAGCCCGGCCCCGGCATGATCCACGGCTTTGCCAACATGACGGGCGTATCCCCGGCGGCGGCGGCCCTGATTGATGAGGCGGCGGCTTGGCTGGGGCGCGAACTGACATAGGCTGGGCAGCTCCAGCGGCAGCGGGCCAGCCTTCCCTCCAGCGCAGGGTGGGCTGGCCCGCTCGTTTCCAGTGGGTTCGGAGGCATTGGCCCTATGCCTGCGCCTCTACAATGCCCCCATGACCGATTCCTCTACCTCCAAGTCCCCCGAGGTCAACCGCGATGAGCTGGTGCGCTGGCTCAATGAGTACCTCAAGATCGACGCCTACCCCGATCCCAGCATGAACGGCCTTCAGATAGAGGGGACCGGAAAGATCACCCGTGTCGCGGCCAGCGTGGACACCAGTATCAAGACCTTGCAGCACGCGGCAGACAGCGGCGCGGATATTCTGCTGGTGCATCATGGCCTGTTCTGGGGCGATCCGCTGGCGATCACCGGGCCACACCGTACCCGCCTGCAAACGGCGCTGGCGGCAGACCTCAACCTGTACGCCGCCCATATTCCGCTGGACGCCCACCCCGAAATCGGCAACAACGCCATGATCGCCAACGCGCTGTCGCTGGAAAACCGCCAGCCGTTCGGGGACTGGGCGGGCCACAAGATTGGGCTGGCCGGAGAACTGCCGTTTGAACAGTCATTACAGGACTTTGCAGACCGCATCCAGAAGCTGACGGGCGAAATCTGTCTGGTCCACGGCGGCGGCAGCCCCACCGTCAAACGCCTGGGTATCATCAGCGGCAGCGGCGCAGACCGCATTGCCGAGGCCGCCGCGCTGGGTCTGGACACTCTATTGACGGGTGAACCGGAACACAAGCACTTCCACGATTCTTTTGAAAACGGCGTGAATGTGGTCTTCGCCGGACACTACGAAACCGAGGTGTTCGGCGTCCGTGCCCTAGCCGCCAAGATTGAGGAAGAGTTTGGCCTGCCCTGGCAGTTTCTGCACCATCCGACGGGCCTGTAGTCGGTGGTTTCGTCGTCTCAGCCCGAGACTGGCCTCTTCATTTCCTTTGAAGGGCCGGAAGGCGCAGGCAAAAGCACCCAGATTGCTCGTCTGCTGCGGCATCTGGAATCGGAGAGCGTGCCCTACACCGTCACCCGTGAGCCGGGCGGCACCCCACTGGGAACACGCGTGCGGGATGTGCTGCTGGACCCCGAACTGACCATTGATCCGCTGCCCGAATTTCTGCTGTACAGCGCCAGCCGCGCCCAGCTCGTTACCAACGTCATTCGCCCAGCCCTCGGCAGGCGAGAGGTGGTGGTGTGTGACCGTTACGCCGATTCCAGTCTGGCGTACCAGGGTTTCGGGCGCGGCCTGAATGCCGGACTGCTGCGCGGCATCACGGCGGCGGCGACAGGCGGGCTGTGGCCCGATCTGACGGTGTTGCTGGACCTTGACTCCGTTATCGGTCTGGAACGGGCAGCGCGGCGCGGTCAGCCAGACCGGTTGGAACAGGCAGATCTCACTTTCCATCAACGGCTCAGACAGGGTTTCCTGAAGCTGGCCGAGGCGGAGGCAGAACGTTTTCTGGTGCTGGACGCCACTCTGGATGAAACCGATCTGGAAAAAACGATCTGGGAGGCGATCCAGTCACGCCTCCCAGTCTTAAAAATCTAGGGCCTCAGCGTCGGGGCTGAGCGCGCCCGTTCGTTGTTCCCAGTCCGGGCACCTTGACCTCAAAAATCGTCCCCCAGCGCTTGCCGGTCAGCAGCAGCGTGCCGCGCTCGGGGATGTACGCGATGCCGTTGGGAATGTCATCGAAGGTCAGGGGCTTGCCCAGTTTGGCGGCGCTGGCGCTGGCCTCGCGGGTCAGGGCGGACACGTCGATCCAGGCGGTAACTTTGCCCGTTTGCGGATCGATCCGCGCAATCCGGTCTGTCAGCCAGATGTTGGCGTACACGCTTCCCCCGGCGTATTCCAGCTCGTTGATGTTTCTGACGGGCTGCCCGCCATCGGTGACAGTGACGCTCCGCTTGGCCGCAAAGGTTTTGGGGTCGCGCCAGACCAGCTTGGGGGTGCCGTTGCTCATGATCAGGTCCTTGCCGTTGGTGGTCAGCCCCCAGCCCTCGCCGCCGTAGCGGTAGCGCCCGACTTCCTTCAGGGTCCCGGCGTCGAAGGCGAAGGCCAGCCCGTCTTGCCAGGTCAGGTGGTAGGCCACGCCGCCCACCACCGTGACGCCCTCGCCGAAGGCGGTGGACAGCGGCGTGGCCACCCTGCCCAGCACCTTGCCGGTTTTCAGGTCTACCCGCCGCACACCGGATTCGCCTACCAGTCCGGTGCTTTCCATGTAGGTGCCGTCCCCCAGGTACTGAAACCCCTCGGTAAAGGCGGCGCGGTCATGGGGATAACGGTTGACGATGGTGGGGGTCAGGATCGTCGGCACTGAATTGGCCGGAGCTGAATTCGCTGGAGCAGCAGCGGGTGAGGAGGCAGGAGGCGTGGACTGGGCCAGGACCGTGTTCAGGGACACGAGACCGAGTAGGGAAAGCAGGAAGACGGCGCGCACAGGTTCATGGTAGGCAAGTGGGGCGTCAGGTATCTGACATTTGCCCCAAGATTGTTGATCCTGGCCTATGCAGACTAGACAACTGCGGGGTGGCCAGCACCTGTGCCGCACCGGCCTTGACCGTCTCGTCCGGGTCATTGACCAGTGTACGGACCGAGTCCATCTCACCCCACTGGCCCAGTGCCCAGGCGGCAGCCTCGCGGACTTCGGGGGCAGGGTCGGTCATTCCTGCCAGTAGCAGCGGCCAGCCTTCTGGCGCGCGGGTGTTGCCCAGCACGGTCAGCGCGTTGCGGGCCATCCCTTTGCGGCGTGGGCGCAGAAAGGCCGTGCCAGCAAACCGGCGGTTGAATTCCCGCTCTCCAATACCGAAGAAAGCGCTCAGGTCTGGGTGCGCCAGCTCAGGTTGCGGCCTCAGCAACTCCGCCAGCGGCCCCGCTTTCTGTGACCACGGGCAGACCTCGCTGCACACGTCGCAGCCGAACAGCCACTCGCCCATATCTGCGCGGAACCCGTGCGGTACGGGGCCTCGGTGTTCGATGGTCAGATACGAGATACAGCGCCGCGCATCGATGGCCCGGTCATTGCCAATCGCGTTCGTGGGGCAGGCGGCCACGCAGCGGAAACACTTGCCGCAGCGGTCAGGATGCGCTGCCTGTGAACCCTCGAAGGGCAGATTGGTCAGCAGTACCGCCAGCGTTATGAATGCGCCCAGCCGTGTGCTGATGGTCATGCCCGACTTGCCGCGCCAGCCCAGAAATGCGCCGGAGGCGAACAGGCGTTCCATCACCGGACCGTGGTCCACGTAGCCGCGTGCCCGGATGCCCAGCGCCGCCGCCTCGGTTTCCAGGCGGGTCAGCAGTGGCTGCAATTGATCGTGGTAATCCGGGGTCCAGGCGTAGCGGGCCACGCGCCCCACGCGGATGCCATCCGTAGGCTTGGGGGGGTCCTCAAAAGCGTGCGAGATACCCAGCACCAGCACGCTGCCCACGCCCTCCAGCCGCGAGGACGGATCGGCCCGCGCCGGAAGCTGCCGCTCCAGATAGGCCATGCCCGCGTGTCGCCCGTCGTCCAGCCAGCGGGCGTATTCGTCCACAGCACTGGACGGAACGGTGGCCGCCGCCCAGCCCACCCCGTCCGCGCCCAGGCTCTGGGCCAGATCGGCGAGGAGTTCAGTGGGTGCGCTCATGGCGCAAGTATGCCGCGCCCGGCAGCATCGAAAAGGAGTCTCCGTCAGATGCGGGACTCCTTTTCTCAGTCGGGAATGGTTTTATACGGATTCCGTCTGTTTCGTTAACAAACCGGGAAAACGCCGGTTCGTCAACTCCACGCCCGGAACCCGTACTTCTCTTTCTCGCATCCGCTCGGATTTCCATCGTTTTTGCAAACGATTCAATCGGAGTCCGTTTTACTTCCCGAATGTTCCCGCGCGCACCACCACCAGATTTTCAGGCGTCACGTACTTGTTCAGCGCGGCCTTCGCCATTTCCGGCGTCACGGCGCTGATTTTCGCTTCCAGCTCGGCGTTGAAGGCGTAGGTGCGGTTCAGGTACGCCTGCCTTACCAGACTGCCTACCAGCGTGGCATCACTGCTGCGGGCCACGCGGGATTCCTGCAAGATGGCGGATTTGGCGGAAGTCACCTCGGCGGGGGTAAAGCCGTCCCGCAGCGCTTTCGCCAGTTCCTCGCGCATGGCGGTCACGACTTTCTCGGTCACGTTGGGGTTGAAGATCGCGTAGGCGCTGTAACTGCCTTTCTGGTCCTCGCTGCTGGCGCTGACGCTGCCGCCCGCGCCGTAGCTGAGGCCGTCCTGCTGCCGCAGCCGGTTGAACAGGCGGGAATCGGTACCCGAACCGAAAATCCGCATGGCGACGATCAGCGCCGGGTAGTCGGCGGCATCGTCGCGCAGTGGAAAGTTGAGGCGGGCCACATACACCGCGTTGGCCTTGTCTGGCACGTTGATCACGGTATCGGCGGCTTTGGGCGTGACCAGCGGCAGCGAGACGCGCTCGTACTTCACGCCGCTCCCAAACCCATCCAGAATGCCCGGCAGCGCCGCCGTGATGGTCTGCGGATCGAAGTCGCCCACCGCTGCCACCTGTACCTGTGCCGCGCCCCAGACCTTGCTGTAATAGTCCTTGACCTGATCCAGCGTCACGGCTCTGGTGTCTTCAATGGACTCGTCCAGCGTGGAGACATAGCCCAGATCGCCGCGTTTGGCCCCTGGCTGGGCGAAGGCGCGGGCCAGTGCCTGACTCGCCACCGCCTGCGGATCACCGCGCCCGGATTCTGCGCCGTCGATTGCCCCCTTCTTCAACTCGTCGAAGTCGGCCTGCGGGAAGACGGGTTCGCGCAGCACCTTCTTGACCAGTTCCAGCGCCTCGGCCAGATGCGTGCGGTCCGTGCTGACGCGCACGCTGGCCCCCGACGCGCCGCCCGACACGCTGAGCTGCGTTTTGATGGCTTCCAGGCGGTCATTCAGTTGCTGCCGGGTCAGGTCTTTGCTCCCACGCGTCAGCAGCGGCGCGATGAAGTCGGCGGCGTCCCCACCGTCCTTGACCGTCTGCGCGTTGCCGAAGTCCAGATTCATCACGAATTCGATGCGCTCGCCGCGCGTTTTCTTGGACAGCAGGGCCACCTTCGCCCCGGCCACCTCGCTCCGCACTGTGCGGGCTTCAATGGCGGCGGGTTCGGGGGGAATGTTCTCGCCCGCTGTCTGCGCCGCGCGGCCTATGTAGCCTTTCAGAAGTTCATCGGCGCTGGGGGCCGCTGTCACCGTCACGCGGTCTGGCTCCGGCGTCGGGACGAACATGCCCAGCGTGCGGTTGGTGGGCTTGAGATAGATGCCCGCCACACGGGTTACGTCCGCCGCCGTCACCTTTTCCAGCTCGTCACGCAGCTTGAACAGCAGCCGCCAGTCGCCCGCCGCGATGTACTCGGACAGGGTCACGCCCACCTGCTCGGGCTTGGACAGCAGTTGTTCGTAGCTGCCCACCACGCGCGTGCGGACGCGGGCCACGTCCTCGTCGGTAAAGGCCGTGTTGCCCGCCTCTTCCAGAGATTTGATCAGGGTGGCCTGGGCGGGGGCGGTGTCGTCATCCTTGCCCAGCACGGCGGCGTACATCAACAGCCCTGGATCGGAGGCGGTGTTGGTCAGGCTGCCAATCGCAGTGGCCTGCTTGGTCTGCACCAGCGCCTTATACAGCCGCCCGGCGGGTTCATCGGCCAGAATCTGGTCCAGCACCAGCAGCGCGGGCATATCGGGATGGCGGATGCTGGGCATGTGGTAGGCGGTCAGCAGAATGCGCTCGTCTCCCACGCGGCGCACGGTCACGGAGCGTTCGCCGTCCTGTGGATTTTCCACGGTGTACTCGGCGGGCAGCGTGCGCCAGGGCTTGCGGATCGGGCCAAAGTCCTTTGCGATCTGTGCCAGCGCCACCTCCGGGTCAAAGTTTCCGGCCAGCGTCAGTACAGCGTTGTCGGGCTGGTAATACTTTTTATAAAAGTCCTGAAGGCGCTTGATCGGCACGTTTTCCACGTCGCTGCGGTTGCCTATGGCCGTGTTGCCGTAGTTGTGCCAGTCGTAGGCCACCGAACGCACCTGCTTGTACAGCAACCCGAATGGGCTGTTCTCGCCGCTCTCGAACTCGTTGCGGACCACCGTCATCTCGGTGTTCAGATCGGTCTGGGCGATCTTCGAGTTGACCATGCGGTCCGCCTCCATGCCCAGCGCCCAAGTCAGGTTGTCGGCGCTGTTGGTCATGGTCTCAAAGTAGTTGGTGCGGTCCTCGCTGGTGGTTCCGTTAAAATCCGCGCCGCGCTTGCCCAGGCTTTCCAGAATATTGCCGCTGGTGGGCGTGCCCTTGAACAGCAGGTGTTCCAGCAGGTGCGCCATGCCCGTCTCGCCGTAGTTCTCGGAGCGGCTGCCCACCTTGTAGGTCACGTTCAGCGTGAACGTGGCTGCCGAGGTATCGGGGAACAGCAGCACATGCAGACCGTTGGGCAGGCGATATTCGCGGATGCCCTCCACCTCGGTCACGAACTTTACTCCAGCGGGCAGGGTCATGGTGGCGGCAGTGGTCGGGGTCGTCTGCGCCCAACCCATTGAAGCAGGGGCGGAGGTCAGCAGCAATGAGGACAGCAACAGGGCGGCGGTGAAACGCATGGGGCGTGATGACATGGAGCCTCCGGGGGAAAGTGTTGGAGAAATGGACGGCAACTAGCCTAGCGCCGGGGCGAAAGGGAGGGGGGCGAGTTTGCCACTTTTGGAAGTTGGGTTGAGATTTGGTGTTGAGGGGTGGCTGGCATGGTTTACCCCCTCCCCCCCTACGGGGGACCTCCTCTTAGAAGGGAGGCAAGAGTTGCGGAATTGCCATACCAGTCGCATTTCTCGGCTCCCTTTGAGGGAAGCAGACTGGCTGGCACAGCTCCGAAGGAGAGGGATTATCTCTTCATCTCCAACGAAAAAAGAGGAGCCTCGCACCCGGCGAAACTCCCCTCTCTTCTGTAAAACTTAGACGCGCACAGGCATCTTCATCATCGGAGCCAGCGCGGCGTCAAACTGGTCGTATCCGGCGAAGTCCAGTTGCTGCTCGTTGTCGCTCAGGGCGGTGGCAGGGTTAGGGTGAACCTCAATGTGGATGCCGTCTGCGCCCACGGCCAGCGCGGCTTTCGCCAGCGGTATCAGCAGGTCACGGCGTCCGGCGGCGTGCGTCACGTCCACGATCACGGGCAGATGGGTTTCCTGTTTTGCCAGAGCAACGGCCGACAGGTCCAGCGTGTTGCGGGTCCACTTTTCAAAGGTGCGGATGCCGCGCTCGCACAGAATGACCTCGCTGTTGCCTTCGGACAGGATGTACTCGGCGGCGTACAGCCATTCCTCGATGGTGGCGCTCAGCCCGCGCTTGAGCAGCACCGGGCGGCGGGCGCGGCCCACTTCACGCAGCAGGGCGAAGTTGTGCATGTTGCGCGCCCCGACTTGCAGGATGTCGGCGTACTCGGACACCACTTCCACGTCTCTGGTATCCATGACCTCAGTGATGAACAGCATCTTGTTGGCGCGGGCCACCCGGCTGCCAATAATCAGGCCGTCCACGCCCATGCCCTGAAAGCCGTAGGGGCTGGTGCGCGGCTTGTACGCGCCGCCGCGCAGGATCTTGACCCCTTTGCCCGCCAGATACTCGGCGGTCTGCTCCATCTGCTCCTCAGATTCGATGCTGCACGGCCCGGCGATAATGATGGGTGGGGAGTCGCCGCCGATCTTCACACCGTCGATATCCAGCACGGTGTCTTCCTTCTTGACCTTGCGTGAGACCAGCAGTTGCTTCTTGTCGTTGCTCTCTTCCAGCGCCAGACTGGCCTTGAAGATTTCCTTGAACAGGTGCTTGACCGTCGCGCCCGTGAAGGGACCGGGGTTCAGCTCTTCAAGCTCACGCAGTTGGCGGTCCTCGCGGGCTGGATCGTAGTGGTTGGGGCGGCCTTCCTGGGTCTTGGCGTGGCCGATCTGGGCCACCACCGTGGCGCGCTGGGACAGCAGTTTCAGCAGGTCACGGTTGATCTGGTCGATCTCGGTGCGGAGGTCCTCGATGGTGCGGGGTTGTGTCATACCCCGCAGTCTAGGAAAAGCGCGCCTAAAAAGACATTCAGGCGGCTAGTCAATTGAAAGGAGTTGTCCAACTTTGCCGTCCAGTGTCGCGTCGTCGTCAGGGGTATTGACCATGTGGGCCGCCACCCGTGCGAGGGCCGCGTGCAGTTCCTGTGCCTCGGCCCCGCCTATCTGGGGGGTGTCCTGCAAGGCGTTTTCCATGCAGCTCAGCCACGCCCGACCGCGTGTAGGCGTGATGGCGTGCGGCAGATGACGCGCCCGCAGTCGGGGCGGCCCGTAGTTCTGGTGGTACAGCGGCGGCCCACCCAGAAAACCCGTCAGAAAGGCCAGTTGCTTCTGGGCCGTCAGGGTCAGGTCGGCGGGAAAGATGGGGGAGAGGTCCGGGTCCTGGGCCACCAGCGCGTAGAAGCGCGTGACCAGGGCGGCCAGCGCCTCCGGCCCGATGCGTTCGTACAGGGAGCCGCCCGCTGAGAGTTGAATGGGCGCGGTCATGATTGACAGGCTAGCAGGCCAGCAAAAAAGAGAGGCGGACCTCTGCCCACCTCTCTGGTGAAGTTGAAAAGAACGCGCTACACGTCGCGGCGGTCGAAGGCGTAGATCGCCATCAGGCCAAAGCCCAGGGTATAGATCAGCAGCAGGATCAGCGGCTGCCCGATGTCGCCCTGCTGCACGTAAACCCCGAAGTGCGAGGTCAGCAGGATGCGCTGGATGGCTTCGGGCAGGACCACCAGCAGGCGCATGACGATCAGCGTGGCAAACGTGGCCAGGGCCGAGGCCGCCGTATTCAGGAACAGCACGCCGAACAGCAGCGACAGGGCGGCCACTGGCATCAGGACGATGGCGGCCAGGAACGCACCGCGCAACACCTGCCCGAACGCCTCGCCGCCGCTCAGTTCGCCCACGCCCACGAACAGGCCTGGCCCCAGCCCGGTGCCGCCCGTGAAGGTGCCGAAGCCCAGCGGAATGCCCGCCAGGAGTGATCCGGCCACGGTGGTGATGACCAGCAGGAACGGGAAGACCAGCGCGGCGATCAGCTTGCTGGCAATGACCTTGGTGCGGTCTACCGGGCGCAGCAGCAGCGGCGCGAGGGTGCCCTGCGCCGTCTCCGAACCGATGGTCTCGGCCACCGTGACCGCGATAAACAGCGGCAGCAGGTACTGGATCGTCACGCCGATGCTCACGGCGGGCAGTTGCCACCCGCTGATCATGTTGACCTGAATCAGCGCGCTCAGGCGCGGCGCGAAGGCCCAGATCAGCGGCAGCACGAAGGTCACGATCAAGGCCAGTTTGGCGCTGCGCGATCCCAGCAGTTTGCGAAATTCCAGCAGCAGCAGCGTGATCACGCGCGCCGCCAGGTGAGCAGGACGGTGACAGGGGGGGGAACGCTATCGCTCTTCATCAGGCTTTCTCCACGCGCTCGCGGTAGTACTCGTACAGGTCGAAGTGATCGGGGCTGGCCTCAAAGACCCGGATGCCCTCCTCGCTCAGGCGGGCTAGGGCGTCGGGCACGCGGGCCTCGCCGCCCAGGTGCGCGATGGCAAACGGGGTGCGGGTACTGACCTTGCGGACAAACGGCAGCCGCTCCAGCACCGCCGCCGCGCCCACCGGATCGTCCACCCGGAAGCGGTAGGCCGCCTGCCTGGCGCGCAGGTCTACGGTATCCACCAGCCGTCCCCCGGTCAGAATACCCACGGTATGCGCGTAGGTGGCGATTTCGCGCAGGTGATGCGTGCTGAGGACCACCGCGCAGCCGTCGGTGGCCATGCTGGTCACGATGCGGTGGATCAGCCCGATGCCCAGGGGGTCAAGACCGCTGGTCGGCTCGTCTAGGATCAGCACTTTGGGATCGGCAAGGATGGCGCTGGCCACCCCCAGCCGTTGCCGCTGCCCCAGCGAGTATTCCTGCACCTTGCGGTCCGCCATGCGCGTGAGTTCCAGCAGCGCCAGCACCTCGCGCAGGCGTTCGCGGGGCACCTTGCGCCCGCCAGGGGCCATTGCAGACAGGTTGGCGTGGATTTGCAGGTTCTGGTTGCCGGTGAACTGTGTGTAGAACTTGGCCGGAGCCTCCACCACCGCGCCCAGAAACGCGCGGGCGCGGGCACCGTCGGTATGCACGTCACGGCCCATCAGGCGGATCTCGCCGTCGGTGGGAAAGGCCAGGCCGGTCATGCAGCGGATCAAGGTGGTCTTGCCGGTGCCGTTGGGGCCGGTCAGGGCGTAAACCTCACCGGGACGGACGTTCAGGAAAATCTCTTCCAGAACGCTGTGGTTGCCATACTTTTTGTTTAGCCCACGCACCTCGATGGCGGGAATGGCGGGCGCGCCTTGCTTCGTCACCCCGACACCTTAACGCGGGATGAATCAACAAGTTCTTACAATTGCCTTCGCCCGTGTTGAAGGGGGGCGAGAAGTTCGATTCTGGGTCAGCTTCCGTCCAGGCTGGAATCGGCCTGCCTGATCTTCAGGGACGCTCCACGAACAGGGGCAGGTCCGACGCCACCACCGCGCCCACAGCCACGGCCCGGCGGTGCAATTCCTGCACGGCGCGCGTGCCTTCCTCGCCTACGTCCAGGCTGAACGGATTCACGTACAGGTCGATGTGCGCCTGCATCACCTCGTCGGCCATCTCCAGCGCGTGCTGACGGATATAGGCGCGCGAGGCTTCGGGGTGGGCGTAGGCGTATTCCAGGCTGGCCCGCACCGACCCGTTCAGCGCCCACTGCGTCTGCGGGGCCAGATCGCGGCGCACCAGGATCGCGCCCAGCGGCAGGGGCAGTCTGGTCTCGCCTTCCCACCACGCGCCCAGATCCAGGTGCTTGCTCAGGCCGTGCTGCGGGTAGGTGAAGCGCGACTCGTGGATGATCAGGCCCGCGTCCACTTCACCGCGCTCCACGGCAGGCATCACGGCGTCGTACCGCATCCGCACGACGTTGACTTCGGGGTAGACCAGCCGCAGTAGCAGTTCTGCTGTCGTCAATGCTCCCGGCGAGGCCACCGTTTTGCCGTTCAGATCCCCGATGTCGCCGCGTGTCACGATCAGCGGTCCCACGCCGCGCCCCAGCGCCCCGCCCGCGCGCAGGGCCACATACTGATCCATCACGCCAAAATACGCGCGGTAACTGATCTTGGTCATGGGCAGGCGGCCTTCCACGGCCCAGTCGTTGAGGGTCTGCACGTCCTCCAGAACCTCCTGCACCGGCAGGGGCGCGGGTACCAGCCCGGCGTGCAGCGCGTGGAAGATGAAGGTGTCGTTGGGGCAGAAGGAATAGCCCAGTTGCAGGGTGTCGGGAGAGGTGGGCAGGAGGCTCATGGCCCCAGGGTACGCCCGGCCTCACGCGCAGATCAGCGGTTCATCACACTGCCGCTCCATGCTGGGACCATGAAACGGCTTGCCCTGTTGACGGCCCTGAGCTGCGTGGCCTGCGCTGAAGCGGGCGGCGCGGACGGCGGCATTCCTGTCGGTCCCGCCGCCCAGACCTGCGCCCCCGGTTATGTGCGGCCCGATTTTGCCCGTCTGGAGGCGGAATTGAAGACGGCCCGTGCCCTCTGGAAGGCGGCGGGCATCCAGAACTACAGCTACGATTTCGCCCGGATTGCCGCGCCCGTGCGCTTTCCCGACGTGATGGTGACGGTGGAGGGCGGGCGCATCAAGGCCGTCGTGTCTCAGGACCCACTGGAACAGATGCTCCCGGAGGGGCTGAACGTCGGCCCGGTGGAGGCCCTGTTTCTGGAAATCACGCGTGCCATCACGTATCAGCGTTCCCAGCCCTGCGCCGATCTGCGTGTGACCTACAGCGCCGCAGACGGCCATCCCACCACCTCCTACAGCGGATCGCAGTTCAGCCCGCTGGCCGACGGCAACGCCGAGTGGCGCGTGACCAAGTTCAGCGCACGTCGCTGAGCGCAGACCGCGCCCCCTGGGCGTCGCGGGCCAGTTGCGCCTTCAATTCGTCCAGTCCGCCAAACTTCTGCTCGCCGCGCAGGTGTGTGAAGAACTTGACCTGCAATTCCTTGCCGTAGAGGTTGCCCTCGAAATCGAACAGGTGGACCTCGAAGCGCCGGGTCTTGCCGTTCACGGTGGGCCGGAACCCGACATTCGCCATGCCGTGCCAGCGCTCGCCCTGGTCCCCCAGCGCCACCACCGCGAACACGCCCATCGGCAGCGCCTTGCCGTCCGGCACACCGATATTGGCGGTGGGCCAGCCAATCGTGCGGCCCAGTTGATCGCCCTGAACCACCACGCCCTGCGCGTCGTAGTGGCGGCCCAGTAACCTTCCTGCGCCGTCCACGTCGCCGCTTGCCAGCAACTCGCGGATGCGGGTGCTTTTGATGTCCTCGCCGCCCAGTTGGTGCATCGGCAGGGCCACCACCTCGGCGGCCACGCCGCGCAGGTCTTCCACGCCACCAGCGCGTCCGCGCCCGAAATGAAAGTCCTCGCCCACCACCACGGTGCGCGGGCGCAGCGTCCGCAGGTCGTCCAGAAACGCCTCCTTGGGCCGGGCGGCAAATTCGGGGGTAAAGGACATGGCAATCGTCTCGTCCACACCGTAGCGGGTCAGCAGGTCCAGCTTTTCCGGCAGGGTGGACAGGAATTCTACGCCCTGGGTCAGCACCCGCGTGGGCGGATCGAAGGTGTAGACCACGCTGGGCACGCGGTGTTCGCGCGCCTTGGCCTTCAGTTGCGCGATCAGTGCCTGATGTCCCAGATGCACGCCGTCGAAGGAGCCGACGGCCACCACCGTTTCGGTGTCGGGGCGCTGGGAAGGCGAAACGTAGGTCTTCACTCGTCCGCCACCGGACCCTGACCATTCAGGCTCTGCATCCCGTACAGCGCCGCCGCCAGGGTGGACGCGCTGCCGATGATGCGGCCCTCGCGCAGGCCGTCCAGCACTTTCTGGGGGGCCATCCAGACCACCTCAATGTCCTCGTCCTCGTCGTGGGGCAAGCGGCTCTCGCGCAGGTTGGTCGCCTGAAACACGTACAGTTGCTCGTCGCAGAAGCCGGGGCTGGAGTAAAAGCGGGTCAGCAGGCGCATCTCGCCGTCCAGCCCGGCCTCTTCCTGCAACTCGCGGCGGGCGGCGGCTTCGGGGGATTCCTCGCCGTCGATCAATCCCGCCGGGGCTTCGAGGGTATGGGCGTCCACGGCGCGGCGGAGTTGGCGCACCAGCAGCATCTCGCTCGCCTCGTTCAGGGCCAGCACGGCTACTGCGTCGGCGTGGCGGATCACCTCCCACTTGTTGTCCAGCAGTTCCAGTTTCAGGATGTGGCCGTCGTAGATCGTGCGGGCGTCGCCAGTCATGGGGGCATTGTAGGGATTTGGGGCTGGGTGGCCTGTGGGCGGGGAGGCCAAGCGTCCTAGAAGGCTGAGGCTTTAGCAAGTTGCCCCACCCCCCAGCCCCCTACCCCAGGGGGGCAGGGGGAGCTAACGTTGCACTGGGCATGGGTTCTCGGGCGTTGTGGGTAGGAAAGGGCGGCGGCGATCCGGGTCTGATGCCCGGCTCCGTCACGCTGAATGCGGCCCGTCCGCTTCGCGCCCGACGGCCTTCGGTTGCTGCTCAGTTGACGTTCTTGCGTGTTGAATGGAATAGAACGCCCTGGCTTTTAGCTCCTCCCCCCTTGCGGGGGAGGCTGGGAGGGGGGTAGCGGGCTTCGCCTGCTCTTGCTCGTCCATCTGCAGCCAAGTCGTCTGTCCAGAACCCTCCACCCTGCCTGCCCCCAAATACAATGCCCCCCATGTCCGCTCTGCCCCCTCACCTTACCCGGCCCCTCGCCCCCTACGCCGGGCAAGTTGTGGCCGTGGGTGTGTCTGGCGGGGCGGATTCGGTGGCGTTGCTGCGGGCGCTGGTGTTGGCTGGCGTGCGGCCTGTCGTCGCCCATCTGGACCATGCCCTGCGCCCGGAATCGGCAGAGGACGCCCGCTGGGTGGCGGAACTGGCTGGGACGCTGGGCGTTCCTTACGAAGCTGCGCGGGTGGACGTGGCGGGGGTGGCGGCGGCGCGCGGCTGGAATCTGGAGGACGCGGCCCGCCGGGTGCGCTACGACTTTCTGGGGCGCGTGGCGAAGCAACACCGCGCAACAGCCGTCCTGACTGCCCACACCCGCCGTGATGTGGCTGAGACCGTGCTGATGCAAGTGCTGCGCGGCGAGGCGGTCCTGAATGGTATTCCCGCCGAACGGGGGCGGGTGCGTCGCCCGTGGCTGGCGGTGCCGCGCGCCGATCTGGAAGCCTTTCTGCACGCGCTGGGGCAGGACTGGCGCGAGGACGCCTCCAACGCGGATCCCGCCTTCACCCGCGCCTGGATTCGCCGCGAGGTCATGCCGGTGCTGAGCGCCCGCTTTCCAGGGGCCGAGGCGAGTCTGGCACGGGTGGCAAACTACGCCGCGCAGGACGACGCCGCTTTGACGGAACTGGCCGCCCGACTAACCTCGCATACGCCCCTGCAAAAGCAACCTGCTGCTGTGCTGCGCCGCTTCGTGCGCCTGGAGTTGATGGGGGCGGGGCTAGAATTTCACGCTGATCATCTAAAGACGTTGGCGGAGGCACTGGGAACGGGCGAAACAGTCCATCTCACCTTGCCAGGAGCGCGGGCGGTCACGGTCACGGACGGACAGCTTTCCCTGATTCCACAGCGCTGGCCCGAACCTGCTTTCCCCTTTCCCCCTGGCTGGCAGCGCCGCACCCGGCAGGACGGGGACCGCATCCGCCTGCCCGGCGGCACACGCAAGCTCAGCGACGTGCTGACCGATCTCAAGATTCCGCGTGGAGACAGGGAAAGCGTGCCGCTGCTGGTGTCCGGCGAGGGTGTGCAGTGGGTGGGCGTCTCGCCACCAGTCTGGGCCGTGGGCGCGCGTGAGGTGGCGGGCGTGATCCCAGACCCCTTCCATGCCGCGATGGGCGAGGCGCTGACACTGGCCCGGCAATCGGCAGCCGAGCAGGAGGTTCCGGTGGGTGCGGTGGTCCTCGGCCCTGGCGGCGAAGTCATGGGCCGGGGCCGCAATACCTCCCGCGCGGACGGCGATATGACCCGCCACGCCGAACTCGCCGCGTTGCGGGAAGCTGCCGTCACGCTGGGAACGCCCTATCTGGGCGGTTGCACCCTCATCGTGACCCTGGAACCCTGCCAGATGTGCCTGGGGGCGGCGTTGGAGGCGCGGGTGGGCCACATCGTCTACGGCGCGTCCAATCCCAAAGCCGGGGCGCTGGGCGGCGTGACCGACATGCTGGGTCACCACTGGGGCCACGCGCCCACAGTCACGGGCGGCGTGCGGGCGGCGGAGGCGGCGCGGCTCTTGCGGGCCACCTTCCAGGGCATTCGGGGAGCCAGCAAGTCCTGATTCCGTCCCAATGTCTGGCCCGACTTGCTACCCTCCTCGCGTGACCCTTCCCACCGCTGCCCTCCATGACGCTGCCGAACGCTTCGGCACGCCGCTGTACGTCTATGACGCCGCCGAGTTGGACGCCGCTCTGGCGCGGGTGCGCTCTGCCTTTGGCACGGCGCGGGTTTACTACGCCATGAAAGCCAACCCCAATCTCACGCTGCTGCGCCGACTGCACGCTGCTGGGGTGGGTTTCGAGTGCGTCAGCCCCGGCGAGATCGCCCGTGCGGAGGAAGTCGGTGCATCCGGCCCGCAGATTCTGGTCAACGGCCCCGCCAAATCCGACGCCGAATATGCGGCTGGCGCGCGGCTGAACGCAACATTCATCGTGGACCGTGAAGAAGAGGTGGCCCTGCTGCCCCCCGCCTCACGCGCGTTGGTACGTGTGAATCCAGCGTTGGAGGTCAGCACCCATGACCATCTGGCGACGGGCGCAGCGGGCAGCAAGTTTGGCGTGACAATGGCCCAGGCCCCGCGCGTGCTGGACGCCCTGCGCGACGCTGGACACACCGCGCTGGGGTTGCACGTCCACATCGGCAGCGCGATCCGGGACGCCCACGACTTCACGGCGGCCTTTGGGCGTTTGTCCGAAATGCGGGAGCAGACCGGGCCGCTGGACGTGCTGGACGCGGGCGGGGGTTGGGGCCTGGACGCCGATCTGCACGGCATTGCCCGTGAAGCGCGGGCCGCTGCCTCGGCCTTCGGTGCGGAGTTGTGGGTGGAGCCGGGCCGCTATTTAGTGGCGCGTGCTGGAACGCTGCTCACGCGCGTCGTGGGCACCAAGCGCACCGGGCGTAACTTCTGCCTGGTGGATGCGGGCATGACTGAACTGCTGCGGCCCATGCTGTACGGTGCGGTTCATCCGGTCACGCCGTTGTGGGACGGCGGCGAGGTGGGGACATGGGACATCGCCGGACCCGCCTGTGAAAGCGGCGATCTGCTGGCGCGAGACATCTCCATGCCTCAGCCCACGCGCGGCGCACTTGTGGCCATTGGGGAGGCCGGGGCCTACGGCGCGGCCATGAGCAGCAACTATCTGACCCGCTCTAGACCCCCTGAAGCGTTATGGGACGGCACGGTTTGGACCCTGATCCGCCGCCGCGAAACCCCGCAGGATGTGTGGGCAGCGGAAGTTTAGGCGAACTGCTCTTGCCCTACGGCTGTAAATCCGCCTCGTCCACCAGAAAGTCCACCGCGCCGCTGCCGATCTCGTAGTAGCCGCCGATTACCTGAATCTGGCCGCTGGCCTCCGCTTCCCGGATCACGGGTTGCTCTCGCATGGCCTGCACCTGATGGCGCACGTTGTTCAGCACGGCCTCGCGCATGCGGGCTTTTTTGTCGCGGATGCGCGGCATGTCCACCAGACTGGGTGTGATGCGGTGAATGATGCTCTGGAGGTTGTCCGGCTCCTGGGCAATCTGCTCGGGGGACAGCATGGCGGCCGCCACCGCCCCGCACGATTCGTGGCCCATCACCATGATCAGATGCACGTCCAGATGCCGGATGGCGTATTCCAGCGTGCCCAGCCCCGCCTCGCCCACCACGTTGCCTGCCACGCGCACCACGAACAGGTCTCCCAGGCCCACATCAAAGACCAGTTCCACCGGCACGCGGCTGTCGCTACACGCCAGCACGGCGGCGTAGGGCGTCTGACCCATGATCTGCGCGCGGCGTTCATTGACGTCCAGCTCAGGCCGCCCGCTCTTGCCGCTGAAGAAACGGGCGTTGCCGTCCTTCAGTGCCTCGATGGCCCCGGCAGGCGTCTGGATATCGGTGTGGTGGCGCAGCGCGGCGATGTCTTCCATGCTGGCCCCGCGCCGGATCGCGTCCAGGATGCGGCGTTCCAGTTGGGCGGTGGACTGTCCAGCGTTCTGCGCGGGCGCTGGGGCGGCAGGAGAAATGGTCATCTGTGCCGAGTCTAGCCGCTCTCCTGCCCCATGCCCATGCCCTGTCCACAGCGGCGCCCCCCTACCCTATCCTCAGGGCATGACCGACACCTCAGACGAATTCGGGGCCGAGGACCTGACCACAGATGAACCCACCACAGACGAACTGCTGGAGCGGTACGCCATGCTGCGCGACACCATCCAGGGCCTGGAAACCGAGCGCGAGGCGCTGGGCGCACAGCTCAAGTCCGCCCTGGCCGAAGGCGAGCGCGCCGAGACCGATCTTTACCGCGCGGTGCTGAAGATCTCGCGCCGCGTTGAATACCCGCTGGACCGTTTCCGCGAGGTCTTCGGCGACGCCGCCGCCCTGGAAGTCGCCACGGTGGACCGCAAAAAGGCCGACGCCCTGGCCGGGGCAGGCGATCTGGACGGGGACCGCCTGCGCGAACTGGGCGTGGTGCGCGAGATTCAGGTGCTGACCTTGCAACCAAAGACGCGCTGAGTGCGTGGTCTGAACGTCAAAAAGTCTGAAGGTCTAAACGCGAGGACGGAGCTTCCCTTGTGCGTTCAGACCTTCAGACGTTCGGACATTTCGACGGCGGGATGCCCCGCCCATAATTGAGCCAAAAAAAGCATTGCCGGTGAGCAACGGCACCCGCGAATCATCCCTTATGGCTGCTGCCTTCCGGCCCTGACCAGGTTCGAGCGTTCACGCTGCGCTGCGCCAGCAATGCGCTGTAGAAGATAGCACAGTGATTTGAGGCGTCAAGGAGGGGTGGGATCTTCCGGTGAAAGGTTCCTGGGCATCCAGATGCATAACTTGACGCTGCCGGCATACTGCGCTATGTTATATCTCAACACCGCCGAAGAGGCGGATTTTTTATGTCTTGAGTTCTGCATTGGCAATCAGCATAGCCAGATCGCCTAGAGTGTTCACGTTCCGCAGGGCAGGGGAGAGGCCAGGCACCAGAACTGTCTTTTCGGGCAGGGCAGCCAGCTTCAGCCGCCGTTCGCCAGCCTCCAGCAATTCAGTCACGCGCTCCAGCAACTCGCGACGGTACAGCCCTGCCAGCGGTTGGGGCCGTCCCTCTGCATCCAGCGGCAAGACGGCCAGAGCGTCCGGCGTGCGCGCCAGCGCGAGCGTGGCCCAGAAGTCTGGCGTCAGGCCCGGCAGATCGACGCCCGTGAAGGCCAGCCATCCGGTTGAGCTGTGACTCAGAGCCACTTCCAGTCCGGCCAGCGGTCCCTCGCTGGGGCGGGTGTCGGGAACCACCTCCCAGCCGTCCAGTCTGTATTTTCCGGCGGGGGCAATCAGCAGGCGTTCAGGGCAGCCCTGCAAGCTGGCGGCCACATGATGCAGCAGCGGTTGCCCGCGCAGCAGCGCCAGCGCCTTATCCGAGCCGAAGCGGCTGGAGCGGCCCCCGGCGGTGATTGCCGCTGTGAAGTCCCAGCTCATCTCCTGCTACTCGCGCGGCCCGGCCTGACGCTCCAGCAGGCGCAAGGCCCAGGCGGTCAGGCGCGGCAGTGGGCGGCCATACGGCGGGTACATCAGGCGCACGGGCGAGGGCTTCGGCTCGCGCAGGATGGCCCGCTCGTGGCTGAAGGTGCGGAACCCGTGTTCGCCGTGGTAGTTGCCCATGCCGCTGGCTCCGACGCCGCCGAAGGGCAGGTGCGGGTTGATCAGGTGGATCACGGTGCCGCCTACCACCATGCCGCCGCTGGTGGTCTCATGCTTGACCTGCTCGACCGCCGCCTCGTCCTCCGCGAACAGGTACAGCGCCAGCGGGGGGTCCAGGCGGCGGATCAGCGCCAGCGCGTCCTCGAAGGTGTCGTAGGTCAGCACCGGCAGCACCGGGCCGAACAGTTCCTCACCCATCAGGGGCATATCCGGCGTCACGCCCGTGACCACGGTGGGCGAGATAAAGCGCGCCTCTGGATTGAACTCGCCGCCCAGCGCCACCCGCGCGCCCTGTTGCACGCTGCCATCGGTCAGCTTTTGCAGGCGCTCCACGCTTGTGCTGTCCACCATGCGCCCATAATCTGGCCCGGCCCGCTGCCACATGCGGTCCCCGTAGCGCCGGGCGATGACCGCGTCCAGTTCCAGTACGAAGGCGTCGCGCATGTTGGCAGGCAGCAGCACGTAATCGGGGGCCACGCAGGTCTGCCCGGCATTCAGCAGCTTGCCCCACGCGACACGCTCAGCAGCCGTCTTCAGGTCCGCGCTGGGATGCAGCAGGGCTGGGGACTTGCCGCCCAGTTCCAGCGTCACGCTGCTCAGGTTCTGGGCGGCAGCGGCCATCACCTTGCGGCCAACCGCGCCGCTACCGGTAAAGAAGATGTGGTCAAAGGGCAGCGTGGTCAGCGTGTGGGCCACCGCGCCGTCGCCCTCCACCACGGCCACCAACCGTGGCTCGAAGACGCCTTCCAGCAGTTCCTTTAAAGCCCGCGAGGTGTGCGGGGCCTTCTCGCTGGACTTGAGGATCACCGTGTTCCCTGCCGCCAGACTGGCGATCAGCGGCGACAGGGCCAGATTCACCGGGTAATTCCAGGGACTCAGGATCAGCGTGACGCCGCGCGCCTGGAAACGCACCTCACTCTGTGCCCCAGCCAGCATTAGCGGCGTGGCGATCCTGCGGGGGGCCATCCAGCGCGGCAGGCGGCGGATGATGAACTGAAGCTCCTCCAGCACCGGGTGAATCTCGGTGAGTTCGGATTCGGCGCGACTCTTGCCCAGATCCAGGGCCATCGCGTCGGCCAGTGCCACGCGCCCGGCCTTGATGGCGTCGTGCAGCCGCCGCAGCACCGCTTGCCGCTCGGCCACGCCCGTCTGCGCGGCCCGCCAGCGCCAGTCCTGCTGGGTCTGGAACAGGGTCTTCAGCTCAGTTTCGGAAGGTTGCGATACGGCGGGTGGGGGCAGGGTGGCAGTCATGTCAGAACCTCGCAGAAGGTGAGAAGGAAGGGGAATTGGACTGAGTATAAGTCGTGGCATTGATGCCGCGTATGTGTGATCGGGACGCCTCCCTTTACGCAGGGAAGCCGTCTTAAGCTCTCCGTTACAAAGCGGGCGAAACGACACTCAGGGTCAGCACGAGGAAGCACACTGCGAGACGAAAGACAATTCAACGCTCACGGAGGCACACCCATGAAAAATATTCTTATTCTGCCCGCAATGGCCCTCGCCCTCAGCTCCTGCTCGATGATGGCTGGCAACATGATGATGAAGCCCTACACCCTGGCCAAGCAGCCCGCCGGAATGGCCCTGGCTTCCAGCGGCACGGTGGAGTCTAAGATGAGCGGCACGACGGTCATGACCACCGCCAAGGTGATGGGTCTGGCCCCCAGCACCTACTACGTGGCCCATTACCACCTGATGGGCACCAAGAGCGCCAACCCCTGCGACAGCGGCGGCGACGCCATCATTGCCAGCAAGCTCGTGGGTCAGACCGACGCCGCTGGCATGTTGACCCTCAGCGGCAGCGTGGAAAAGTCCGTGATCATGGACGCCAAGTACTTCAACATCCACACCGCCACGGGCGCGGACGGCACCCCTGCGGACGGAGGCGTGACCTGCACGTCGCTCGACGTGGCGATGCTGAAGTAAGCTCCATAGCTTTTGGGTGAACCCCTGTCTGGCCCCGTGCCGGGCAGGGGTTTTCTCTGTTCTGGAGCCGTGAAAGCTGGGAAAACGATCGGGAACTGGAAACCCGCCTGAGTTCTCCGTCCCATTGAACCGTTTGAAGGTCAGCCCCCCTGGCCCGCTATCATGGCCCGCGATGACTCAAGACGGCGGCAAGGGCAACAAGGGGCAGGACAAGAAGGCGCAGCAGTACGGCGTCACCCCCCAGAGCGTGGATTTCAACGACTGGTACAACGAGGTGGTCAAGAAGGCCGATCTCGCGGACAACAGCCCGGTGGCCGGGGCAATGGTGGTCAGGCCCTACGGCAGCGCGCTGTGGGAAAACATCGTGCGCTGGCTGGATGACGGCTTCAAGGCGTCGGGCCACGAATCGCTGATCTTCCCCACACTGATTCCCATGAGCTTCATCATGCGCGAGGCCGATCATGTGGAGGGTTTTGCGCCCGAACTGTTCACGGTCAGCAAAATTGGCACTGAGGAACTGGCCGAACCCTACGTGATGCGCCCCACCTCCGAAACCATCATCGGGCACATGTGGTCCGGCTGGCTCAACAGCTACCGCGATCTGCCCTTCCTGCATTATCAGTGGGGCAGCGTGTTCCGTGCGGAGTTGCGGACCAAGGCGTTTCTGCGGACCTCCGAGTTCTACTGGCACGAGGGCCACACCGCCCATGCCGACGAAACCGAGGCGCGCGCCGAAGTTCGCATGATTCTGGACCTGTACCACGAATTCTGCCGCGATGTATTGGCCCTGCCTGTGGTGCGCGGCGAGAAGTCGGCCTCCGAACGCTTTGCCGGGGCAGTGGCGACGTACAGCATCGAGGGCATGATGCGCGACGGCAAGGCACTCCAGAGCGGCACGTCTCATTATCTGGGGCAGGCGTTCAGCAGGGCATTCGACGTGAAGTTCCAGACGCGTGAGCAGAAGGAAGACTACGCCCACACCACCAGTTGGGCCATTTCCAGCCGGATTATCGGCGCGCTGATCATGACCCACGGCGACGACGCAGGCCTGATGATGCCGCCGAACATCGCCCCGATTCAGGTGGTCATTGTCCCTGTGGGCCGCAAGGACAACTTCGATGAGATGGTGGCCGAGGGTGAGCGGCTGGCTGCCCAGCTCACGCAGAACGGCATCCGCGTGAAGGTGGACAAGCGTGACGGCGTGACCAACGGCTTCAAGTACAACGACTGGGAATTGAAGGGCATTCCCGTCCGCATCGAGCTGGGGCCGCGCGATCTGGAAGCTGGGGTGGTGGTGGTCAAGAACCGCAACTCCGATGAGAAGGAGACGCTGGAACGCGATCTGGCGGTGGGCGGTATGGCCGAGCGGCTGGAAGGGATTCAGGCGTGGCTATTGAAGCGTGCCACCGATTTCATGCTGGACAACACGGTGACCGTGGACAATTACGACGAGTTTAAAGCGGCTATCGAGGACGGTAAATGGGTGCGCGCCTTCCACTGTGGCGATCCCGAAAGCGAGAAGAGCATCAAGGAAGAAACCAAGGCTACGGTTCGCAACGTCCCGCTGGACGACGCCGAGTTCTTTGCCGAGCGCGAGGAGGGCGGGGTGTGCTTCCACACCGGGAAGCCTGCGGCCTACGGCAAGCGGATTCTATTCGGGCGGCAGTACTGAGCGTCAAGCTGGAAGGCGAACCCCTCAGTCAGCTTTGCTGACAGCTCCCCTCAAGGGGAGCTGAGAAAAGCTTACCTCCCCTCAAGGGGAGGTGGCCCGAAGGGCCGTAGGGGTTCGCCTTCCACCTCAACCGCTATCCTCCCCTCATGTCCTCCTCGCCCGCTGAAGTCGCTGCCCAGTACGCCACCGAGCGCCACCTGCGAACCCGCATCGGGACGCACGAGCGCTATAGCGTGGGGCCGGGGCTGGAGGCGACGGTGGACCGCCTGCTGGACCTGAGTGGCGACGAGGCTTTGTTGGATGTCGGCACAGGTCCGGGCGACTTTCCGGGACGGCTGCGGCAGGAAGGCCACCGGGGGCGCATCGTCGGCGTGGATTTCTCGGCAGGCATGGTGGAGCGGGCCGCCGAGAAATATCCAGACGTTGAATTCCAGCAGGGGGACGCGGCGGCGCTTCCCTTTGCGGAAGCCAGTTTCGATGTCGTCACCGCCCGCCACATGCTGTACCACGTTCCCGATGTCGCGGCGGCACTGGCTGAATTCAGGCGCGTGCTGAAACCCGGCGGACACTTTCTGGCCGTGACCAATGCCTTGGGTTACATGGCCGAACTGTGGGAGGCGGTGGCGGAGGCTGGAGCCGTTGAACCTGCCGTCAATGCCCTGCTGGACAGCAAGGCAGGATCAGCCGTCTTCTCGGAGGTTCAGGGCGAGGAGCTGGTGCGCGCCGCATTTGGAAACGTGCAACTCGACTTCATCGAAAATGCGCTGGTCTTCGCCACGCCACAGCCAGTGCTGACCTACCTGGAATCCATGACGGCGCTTCAATCGCTTGCGCCAGATGAGCTGGAGCGGGTGCGGACGGCGTTGACCCATGCGGTAGAAACCCGGATGCAGGGCGGCGAGTGGCGCGTGTCCAAGCGGGTGGTCTTCATCACAGCTCGTCGTTAAAACATTGAGCCTGCTCCGCCCCTTTACCACGGGAAGAGGGTGCCGCGTAGCGGCGGGTGAGGGGTCTCTAAAACACCCGCCACCGGTAAAACAGATAGCCCACCCCCGCCGCCAGCCCCGCCGCCAGCCCCAGTACGATCCACATCCCGTTGGGATTGTCGTGGAACGGCACTGGAACGTTCATGCCGAAGATGCTCGTCACCAGTGTGGGAATCGCCACCAGAATCGTGGTGATGGTCAGCACTTTGACCACCTGATTGACGTTGTTGCTGATGACGCTGGCAAAGGCTCCGGCCATGCTGGTCAGGATGTTGCTGGCAATCGACGCCATCTCGATGGCCTGCAAATTCTCGATCAGCACGTCGTCCAGCAATTCGCTGTCTTCCTCGTACATCTCGAAGATACGGTCCCGTTTGACGCGCTCCATCATGGCCTCGTTGGCTTTCAGGCCGGTCATGAAGTACACCAGACTCTTTTCCAGCTTCAGCAGGTTCAGCAGTTCGCGGTTCTGCTGGCTGTTTTCCAGCTTGTCCTCGATCACGTCCACGCGCTTGTTGATCTGGCGCACGTCGATCAGAAAGCGCTGGGCATTTCGCAGGAACAGTTGCAGCGTCAGGCGGTTCTTCTTGACCGTGCTGACGCGCCTCACCAGACCACTGATCACGTCCTTGATGACCGGGTTGTCTTCCAGCATGCACACGGTCACCAGACAGTGATCGGTGTGCAGAATGCCCAGTGGCACCGTGTCATACGGAATATCGCTGGTGTCGGGCAGGCGGTAGCTGGTCTGCATGATGATCAGCAGGTTGCCGTCCTCGCGCTCGAAGCGGGAGCGTTCGTCCGGGTCGAGGGGGTAGGACAGGTAATCCAGTTCCAGACCCGTCTCGCGGCTAATTCGGGCCAGTTCTTCGGGGCTGGGATCGGAGGCGTTGATCCAGCAGCCGTCAATGTAGCCTTCGGCAACGTTCAGCTTGCCGCCGATGCTGCGGTAGTACGTCAGCACGGGCCGCCCCCCGCGTTCAGTCTGGTCTGGGTTGTGATTTGGTGCATGGCGTCCTCCAGGCAAGGGATGTCGTGAGGCTTGATCTGGTCAGGTCCGGGGTCTGCGGACACAGCTTGTGGCACAGACTGGGCGGTTCGGCTTCCAGCGGTTCAGGGTTCACGTCTTCACCTCCTTGTGTGGGGGACGCGGGTGGTGGGAATGCTGTTTGAATGTTTGTCTCGGGGGTTCGTCGCAGTTGCTCGCAGGCCAAGGCCCGGCGCAAACGCCATGCTAGCCCCCGGACAGGCCAGAGACAAGCTGGTCAGGGACAGGCCGCACAGGCCAGGAAAAGCAAAGGCCTTTGCGTCAGGTGTGACGCGGGTCAGGGCCTGCCGCGCCGATCACCCCGGCGTACGCGTCCAGCACACTGTCCACCAGTTGCTGCGCGCTCAGCACACCGGACATGTCCAGCGCCGTGATGATCTCCTGGGGATTCAGGCTGGGATTGGCGCAGGCGCGCAGCAGGGCGTGATTGACCAGCGCGGTGCCGGGGCGCACGCCGCCCGCAGGCAGCCAGGCTTCGGGCAGGCGCGGCAGCAGGCGGGTGGCAAAATTCAGAATGTCAGCCCGGCCCCGCCGCAATTCGCCCAGCAGCCCGCCCACCGAATGCACGCCCACATAGTGCAGCAGCGTGGCCAGGCGCTGGGGCCGTTCCGGGTCCGGCCAGCGCGTCAGCAGGGGCACACCCAGCGCGCTGGCCACTGCCTCGTCCAGATCACGTACTGGCGAGACCTCCAGCAGATGTTTAATGCTCTGGGCGTCAATGAACACGCTGTCTGGCTCGTCACGCACCCGTTCGGGCAGGGTCTCGGCGTAGTCGCGAGATAGCCGGTCCAGGGCCATGAATTCCTCGTCGGCCATTTCCAGCAGCCCGGCCAGCCGGTAAAAGCGGCGCTGGACCTCGCGCGGCACGGCCTCGCGGTTCTTGTAGCCCAGGTCATGCTCGATCTCGGCCCAGGCGTGCTGAAGGATCGAGCGAATCTGCACCTCATAGTGTTGTGGCGGCTCGGTGACGTGGGGCACGAATTGCTCTACCAGATGCGGCACCCTCACCACGTAATGCACGCCCATGTACCCGAAGCGGTCCGGGTCGTGCATCATGCTCTTGTCTACCGAATGCTCCCAGTTGATCTCGTGGTGGGCTTCCAGCAGCCGGGACACAGCGGCCACGTCCGACTCGAAATAGGTGATGACGCGCACGGCCACCAGATCAGTCACGTCTTCCAGCGTGCGGTAGCGCCCCGGCTTGCGGCGCAGCTTGTCGGCCAGACTTTCCGGGCGCTTCAGGCGACCCGTGATGTTGTGGATCTTGAGGCCCGCCTCACCGATAAGCTGCGTGGTGTGCGCCAGCGCCGCGTCCCGCAGGGCGGCGTACTGGGCCTCGCGGGCCTGATAGGCCGTGACCAGGGGGTCATTCATGGATAGGCGCAGAATACGCTGCCTTCAAGTCATTCGTGCGCCGGGCGTGCTAAACATTCGCTTATGCGTTTTCGCTGCACCCTGCCCGCCCTCGCCCTGCTGGCCCTGACCTCTGCCGCCTGGGCTGCCCCGAATGTGTTCGTCGCCTACCCGGATGCGGGCCACCGTGTCGCCTACGATCACGTCATTCTGGAGGGCAGCGTGACCCCCGGCGCGAGTCTGACGGTGGACGGCAGGGCTGTGAAGGTCGGCGCGGACGGCCTGTTTATGGAATGGTGGCCGCTAAAGCCCGGCACCAACGATCTGCGGCTGATGGCGCGTCAGGGGGGCCAGTCTGGCGTGACCACCCTGAAAGTGATTCGCACCGTCTTCAAGGCGACTCCGGCGCGGCCCACGGCCATCGACGCCGGAAGCGCCCAACCCAGAGAAGTGCGCGAGTTCTGGGACCTCGCCGGAGACTCGCCCGCAGAGCGCAGCGTTCCCCTGGCCTTTCAGGGTTCGCCGGGGGGCCGCGCCTCCTACCGACTGGGCAAGGCCGCCCCCGTCGCCATGCGCGAGGGGCCAGCCGGAACGTACCGCGCGACGTTCGTCGTGCCCACCCAGGCGGAATTCAGACAGGCCATCTTCACCTTCACCCTGACGGGAAAGGATGGCAAAACGGTGACGGCGGTGGCTCCGGGCCGCGTCAGCACGGGCGGCGGAATACGCCTGGGCACGCAGAAACCCGGCAGCGTGCTGGGGCTGGGCCTCAACCAGTCCATCTTCACGGTCACCGATCTGGACGGCGGCGCGATTCTGTATCCACGCGGTGGTATGACCTTTGCGCTGGTGGGCCGTCAGGGCGAGGATGTGCGCGCCCGTCTGGCCCCCGGTCAGAGCGCCCTGATCACGGCGGAACAACTGGAGATCACGCCTGGAGCTGTGGCGCTGGCCGCTGGTGGGGCCATCACGCTGGACGGCACGGCCATGCCGGAAGTGCCCGCCGAGCCTCTCGTTTCTGAGCCTCCCCAAGAAGTTTCGACGTCGCAGTCGGATGAAATTGCGCCCGTCGAGAGCGTCCCTGCCGTTCCCAAACGCAGCGCTGAGCCTGTCTCCATCGCGCCCACCTCTGACCTGCGCGTGCGGATTCCGCTGGGCGGCGCGCGGCTGCCCTTCAAGCTGGAGCAGGAGGACGGTGGACGGCGGCTGGCGGTTACCCTTTACGGAATACTCGCGCAACCCCTGTCCGGGCCGGAGGGCGCTGCCGCGCTGCTGGCCGGGGTGGAGGTCCGCCCCGTGGCGCTGGGCGTGACGCGCGTGGCGCTGAATCTGAATGCCGTGCAAGCCTGGGGCTTCACTGCCAACTATGACGGCCCCGATCTCGTTCTGAGCGTCAGGCGGCCCCCGACTCTGAATCCGCTGAGGCCACTGGAGGGGCGGACCATTACCCTCGATCCGGGCCACGGCGGTAGCCAGAACGGCGGAGCGGGCAGCCTGCGCGTGCCGGAAAAGGGGCTGGTGCTGCCTATCGCCCTGCGCGCCGCCGAACTGCTGCGCGGGCTGGGGGCCACGGTCAACCTGACCCGCACCGCCGACGTGACCCTGGGCCTGTACGAGCGCGGACTGAGTGCCGAGTCTTCGCAGTCCGATCTGCTGGTGTCCATCCATGCCAATGCCCTGCCCGACGGGCGCGACCCGCGCGGCATTCGTGGACCGGAGGTCTATTTCACCTACCCGCAGGCGGGGGCGCTGGCGGCGAGCATCCTGGGTCAGTTGCGCGCCCGCTTGCCGGACCTCGGCCCTGGCGCGGGCCTGAAACCCGGCGCTGATCTGGCCCTGACCCGGCCCACGGCCCAGATCAGCCTGCTGGTGGAAACCGCTTACCTGACCGACGCGGGCAACTTGCGCGCGCTGAGCAGCCCGGAAGGCCGCGAGCGCTTTGCCCAGGCCATTGCCGGGGGAATCGCGGATTTCTACGCTGGGCAGGTGGGGAAGTAGGGTGTCTGAAAGTCGAAAGGTCAAAAGGTCTGAAGGCAAGAGTGTTTAGACGTTCAGACTTTTAGACCTTTCCACCGCTCCCTTCAGACTCTCATCAACCCGGCCCGCTAAGCTGGGGCGCATGAAGCCCCGCGCCCTGTTGCTGACTGCCCTGCTGACCCTGCCCGTTCTGGCCGCCGCGCAGGACACCACCCCCGTCACCCTGCCCGAGATTCCCCCGGTCATGACCCCGCTGCCAGTGTCGCCGCCTTCCGTGCCGACACTCCCTGCACCCACCCCGGCCATGCCCACCGCGCCGTCTACCCCCGCGCCCGCCGCCGTAGCGCTGCCGGACGTGCAGGGCAACCTGTTCGTGCCGCGTACCGTGACTGGCAAAGTCAACCTGACCTTCACCGTTCGCAGCAGCCGCGCCACGCCGATCACCTTCAGCGTGCGGCGCGACAACGAGCAGAACTGCTCCACCGCCCCGCAGGTGCGCGTGCTGGAGGTGGGAACGCGCGCCGTGGTGTACCCGCTGTCCGGCGCGTCCCCCCGCCTGTGCGCCCAGGATCTGGAAACCAAGACTGCCGCCGCCAAGGGCAACGTGACATTCACGCGCGAGCTGGAACTGGCCCCCGGCGAGTACATGGTGGAAAGCTGGCTGACTGGTTTTGCGGGCGATCTGCTTGTCAAGGTGCCCGCCGCGCCCATGCGAATCACCGTCAAGTAAGAGCTAGCCTTCTGGGCCGCCGGGGTGATGATGCCCCGGCGGTTTTCTATGCTGTTCGGATGAAGCCTGATCTCCTCGCGTACCTGGGACGGCGCGTCCTCGTGCGGGTGGAATGTCCTCTCGGCAGCGTTCACCCGCCCCACCCGAATATCGTTTATCCCATCAATTGCGGCGAATTGCCTGGCACCGTCAGCGGAGACGGGTACCCCATTGACGCTTATCTGCTGGTCTGGCCCGAACCCATACAGGAGGTCTGGGGAACGGTTATCGCCGTCATCGTCCGCCACGACGACACGGAGGACAGACGGGTGGCGGCACGCCCCGGAACGGGCTGGACGCATGAAGAGATCATCAACGCCACTCGGTTTCAGGATCGATATTTCCAGACGGCCCTGGCGCGCTAGCCTCCCCGTCATGAGTCCCAGCAATCCAGAAAAAAGCAGCACCGCAAGGCCCGTTACCCTGATTACCGGAGCGTCCGGCGGTATCGGCAGTGCCCTGGCCCGCGCGCTGGCGGGCACCCACGAACTGATCCTGGGCGGGCGCGGCGGCGCGACCCTGAACGCCCTGTGCGCTGAAGTCAGAGGCCACCCGTTGGTCCTTGATCTGACGCGACCGGAAACGTTTGCGCGTGCGCTGGCCGGACTGGGCCGGGTGTCCAACGTCGTCCATAACGCTGGGGTGGTGGAGCTGGGCGCGGTGGCGGAACAGGACCACGCGGTCTGGACCCACACGCTGGCGGTGAACACGGTTGCGCCCGCCGAACTGACCCGGCTGCTGTTGCCCACGGTGCGCCAGGAACGCGGCACCTTTGTCTTCGTCAACAGCGGCGCGGGACTCAGCGCCAACGCGAGCTGGGGCAGCTACGCGGCCAGCAAATTTGCCCTGAAAGCCCTGGCCGACGCCCTGCGCGGCGAGGAAGAGGCCAACGGTGTGCGCGTGACCTCGCTGTATCCGGGCCGCACCGCCACCGAGATGCAGCGCAAGGTGCGCTCCCAGGAAGGGGCCGAGTACACGCCCGAAGCCTTTATCGATCCGCAGACGCTGGCGGCCACCATCGCCTTCGTCCTGAATGCCCCGCGCGACGCCACCCTCACGGACCTGACCGTCCGGCCCGGCCCCCAGTGACGCGAGATTACGACGTGGTGATCGTGGGCGCTGGCCCCGCTGGACTGACGGCAGCCCTGACCCTGGGCGGCGCGGAACGGCGCGTGCTGCTGCTGGACGGCGGCCCCCCACGCAACGCCCGTGCCACGGCAGCCCATAACGTCTTCACCCGCGACGGCTGCGCGCCCACGGACCTCAAGGCGCTGGGCCTGCACGATCTGAAGCCATATGACGTGACCGTGCTGTATACGCCCGCCCGTGAGGCCAAACCCTTCGAGGAAGGATTCGCCATTCGCCATGACGGCGGCTGGGCCAGGGCGAGGCGGCTGCTGTTTGCCAGCGGCGTGCGCGACAAACTGCCGCATATTCCCGGCCTGCGCGAACGCTGGGGCATCACGGTCCACCACTGCCCGTACTGCGACGGCTGGCCCAACCGCGACGCGAAGCTGGGCGTGCTGGGCAGCCATCAGGAGGGCCACCATCTGGCGCTGAATGTGCGTGCCTGGGCCGAGGAAGTCAGTTTGCTCACCGACGGCCCCGACGAACTGACTGAAGAGCAGCGCGAGGATTTGCAGCGTATCGACGTGCCCCTCTACACCCAGCCCGTCGCGCGGATCAGCGGGAAAGACGGCGTGACCGTGCATTTCCGCAATGGCAAGCGGCTGGATCTGGAAGGGCTGTTCCTCAATCCCACCCAGGTACAGAACAGCAGCCTGCCCGCCGCACTGGGCTGTGGGCTGGACGCCAAGAGCCGCGTGACGGTCAGCGAGAACGGCATGACTTCCGTGCGCGGCATCTGGGCCGCCGGGGATATGGCCGGAGCGCCGCAGTACGTCACCAACGCCGCCGCCAGCGGCATGACGGCGGCAGTCAGCCTGAATACCACCCTGATCCACGAGGACGTGCGGGCGCGGGGTGCGGCCTTCCACAAATCGCCGCACGAGAACCCGCAGGTAGGCGTGGCTTGAGGGCCAGGCTTTGAAAGCGGTGCTGTTCGATCTGGACGGCACCCTGCATGACCGCAACGCCACTATTTTCCAGTGGCTTAAGGGACACACGCGGCGGTTTGGCCTGCCTGCCCCCTACGCCGCCCGCTTCCTAGAACTGGACGATTTCGGCTACCGCCCTAAATCCGAGGTGATGCCTCTGCTGGTGCAGGAATTTGGGCTGGCGCATCCGGCACAGGCATTGCTAGACGACTTCTCCGATCACGCCTTCACACATCCTGTCCTTATGCCGTACGCCCACGAGATTCTGGCCGAGTTGCGACAGCGAGGCGTCCTGCTGGGCATCGTGACCAACGGCTGGGAAATCAAGCAGCGACAGACGCTGGACGGGCTGGACCTGACCCGGCGGGTGGACGACATGGTAATCAGCAAGGCCGTGGGCCTCAGCAAGCCCGATCTGGCCATTTATCGTCTGGCCCTCTCGCGGCTGGGTGTGACGGCTGCCGATACATGGTTTGTGGGCGATTCGCCGCGCAACGACATCACGGGGCCGCAAGCTGTGGGCATGCGGGCAGCCTTCCTGGGCACCGGACATGCGCTGGCAGGGGAGAGGCCGGACGCTGTTCTGGGCGATCTGCGGGATGTGCTGTTCCTGCTCTAAGGGTTCCCGCTGCTCAGGCGGATTCCGGCAAACCGCTGGCGTCGGCCAGCACGTCCAGCAGCGCGGCCACCACCTGTGGATCGAAATGTTGGCCGCTGGCCGCCTGGATATGGCTCAGGGTTTCGGTGATGGTCCAGGCCTGCTTGTAGGGCCGCACGTTGGTCAGGGCGTCGAATACGTCGCAGACGGCAAAAATACGAGACAGCAGGGGAATCTGCTCGCCGCACAGGCGCTGCGGGTAGCCTGCGCCGTCCCAGCGCTCGTGGTGTCCGGCGATCACGTCCAGGGTGGCGGCGGGCAGGAAGGGCAGGTGCCGCGCCAGGGTCACGCCGTCGGTGACGTGCAGCTCCATGCGGGCGCGCATTTCTGGCGTCAGTGGACCGCCGTGCAGGAGGATCGAATCAGGGACGGCCACCTTGCCGATGTCGTGCAGGTACGCCCCCCAGCGCAGCGCCCGCATCTCGCCCGCCTCCAGCCCGAAATGCTGACCCAGCCGCAACGCCAGTGCCGTGACCCGGTCCGTGTGGCCCTGCGTCTCGGCGTCGCGGGCTTCCAGCGACAGGCCCATCGCCCGCAGGGCACCCTCGTGGGCGGCATGTTCGCGTTCCTCGGCGTCCAGACGGGCGGCCAGCAGGGTCAGCAGGCCGGTCACACTGTCGATCAGATGCCGCTCGGGTACAGACCAGTCGTGGGGCTGAAAGATGTGGGCCAGCAGCGCGCCCACCAGTCGCCCGGCGCGGTCATGGATCGGCGCGGCAATCAGCGCGCACACGCCCAGTTCCGGGAATCCGCTGGCTGTTGGCTCGCCGTCCGTGTCCTGAAAATAAAGGATGTCTGGCGAGGCTTCCAGGGCGCCGATCAGCGGCAGATGGCGTGGTAGACCGTGGGCCAGCAGCGCGTCCATCGCCGGTCCTTCCGGCATCACGCCGCTGGCCGCGCGGGCGTGATAGGCCAGCGTGTGGTCTGCGAGCTGGAAATACCCCGCCCCCACCGCCGAGGTCTGGGCCACCAGCGCGTCCAGTACCGGGGCCATGGCGCTGCCCAGGTCAGGCGCATTCAGGCCCAGCCGCGTGAGCTGCAAGGTCAGTTCTAGCACTCCGGGTTCGTGTGGGCCTCGGAACCCGGTCGGCGCTGGGACGGAAGCGAGACTCATGACAGCAAGCTAGTCCCGCCGAACTGACAGTGTTCTCACAGAGCTTGAAAATGAGACGAGAGGGGTACGGCATTCCGTCTCTAGGCCAGTAAAAACCCCTCCGTGAAGAGGGGGATGGGCCTGAGGAGCTTCAGGGCAGCGGGAAGCCGCCTGCAAACGCGTGAACCTCGTCCTTCACGTTCTCGCCCTTGAGCGCCCGGTCGATCAGATCGGCAATTTTAGGCATGTCGCTTTCCACCATGCCGCGCGTGGTCACAGCGGGCGTGCCGATGCGAATGCCGCCGCCGTGCAGGATCTTTTCGGTGTCGTAGGGCAGGGTGGACTTAGAAATGGTGATGTGGTTGGCGTCCAGCGCTTTGGTGGCCTTGGTACCGTTTAGGCCGTGTGGGCGCAGGTCGAGCAGGAAAAGATGGTTGTCGGTGCCGCCAGAGACGACGCGGTAGCCCTTGTCCTGAAACGCGGCGGCCAGCGCCTGTGCATTCTTGATGATCTGCTGGGCGTAGACCTTGAATTCGGGTTGTAGCGCCTCGCCGAAGGCAATCGCCTTGGCCGCGATGATGTGTTCCAGCGGTCCACCCTGATGACCGGGGAACACTGAACGGTCCATCTTGGCGGCCATCTCAGGATCACTGCTCAGCAGCAGGCCGCTGCGGGGGCCGCGCAGGGTTTTGTGCGTGGTGGTGGCGACGATGTGCGCGTGCGGCAGCGGACTGGGATGCACGCCAGCGGCCACCAGTCCAGCGATGTGCGCGATATCGGCGAACAGGATTGCGCCCACTTCATCGGCGATGGTACGGAACGCCTCAAAATCAATGGTGCGGCTGTAGGCGCTGGCCCCGGCGATGATCATCTGCGGCTTGTGTTCGTGCGCCAGACGGCGAACCTCGTCCATGTTGATCAGTTCAGTTTCAGGGCTGACCTTGTAACTGACCACCGTGTAATTCTTGCCGCTAAAATTCACCGGGCTGCCGTGCGTCAGGTGGCCGCCGTGCGACAGGTCCATGCCCAGCACGGTGTCGCCGGGTTTCAGCAGTGCGCCGTACACCGCGATGTTGGCGCTGCTGCCGCTGTGGGGCTGCACGTTGGCCCAGGTTGCGCCAAACAATTCTTTGGCCCGCTCAATCGCCAGCAGTTCCACCTGATCCACCACTTCGCAGCCGCCGTACCAGCGCTTGCCGGGGTAGCCCTCGGCGTATTTATTGGTCAGCACGCTGCCCGCCGCCTCACGCACGGCGGCGGACGTGAAGTTCTCGGAAGCGATCAGTTCCAGCCCGGTGCGCTGGCGCTCGCCCTCCTGCGCGATCAGGTCAAAGATGGCCGTGTCACGCGGGGCGGACGGAATCTGGGGGCGCTCGGCAGTCGTCATGACCTCACGGTAACACTGCCGCCAGTGGGAAAATGGGCGTCTGTCTTGGCAGCACAGACGGGGCGGGCTGTGCGTTTAGAGGAGCGGGGATTTCTCTGTGCCAATCCTCTCTCTCCTCTTCTGCTACCCTGATCCCCATGACGCCCCAGCCCGGTACACTTTCGCTTTTTACTTGCGCTGGGGTTTCGCTGACTTAAACGAGTCCAGCGTGTCACCCCGCCTACTGCATGTACGGCGGGGCTTTTTTGTGTCAAAGGGGAGAGAGAATGTCAGACAACCATCAACAGGAAGCACTAGAAGCGATTTCACAGGCGGACACTTTGGAGGGCTTGCAGGCCGTCAAAACCAAGTATGTGGGCAAGAGCGGTCTGGTCACAAAGGAACTCGGCGCACTGGGCAAATTGCCGCCGGAGGAACGCAAGGCACGCGGCGCACAGATCAACGCCGTGCGGCAGGCCATTGACGCCGCGTTGACTGAACGCGAAGTGACTCTCAAACGCGCCGCGCTGGACGCTCGCCTCGCCTCTGAGGCCATTGACGTCACGCTGCCCGGTCTGCCGCTGCCCGCTGGCGGTCTACACCCCATCAACCGCGTGTATGACGACTTGACCCGTATCTATGAGCGGCTGGGCTATGCGGTGATCGAGGGGCCGGAAGTGGAGGACGAACACCACAACTTCGAGGCGCTGAACGTGCCGTGGTATCACCCCGCGCGTGACCTTCAGGACACCTTCTGGCTGGAGGATGGCCGCCTGCTGCGGACGCACACCAGCCCCATGCAGATCCGCTACATGGTGGACCACGAACCCGCCCTGAAGATCGTTGTGCGCGGCAAGGTCTACCGCTACGAGGCCACCGACGCCACCCACGAGGCCATGTTTCACCAGTTGGAAGGTCTGGTGGTGGGCGACGGTATCAGCATGGCGGACCTGAAAGGCACCATCGCCGAGATGGCGCGTGGGTTGTACGGGCCGAGCGCGAAGGTGCGTTTCCAGCCCAGTTACTACCCCTTCACTGAACCCGGCGCGGATTTTGCCGTGTGGTGGGAGAACCCGCGCGGCGAGAGCAAATGGCTGGAACTGGGCGGCTGCGGCATGGTTCACCCGAACGTCTTCAAAGCTGTGGACGACTTGCGCGAGGCCGAGGGCAAACCGCGCGTCTACGAGGGCAAAACGGGCTTCGCCTTCGGGCTGGGGCCAGAGCGGATTGCCATGCTCAAGTACGGCATTCCCGATATTCGCTACTTCTACGCCAATGATCCCAGGGTGCTGGGGCAATTCCGGGGGGAATTGGGGTGAATCGTGTTTGTCCTGTCAGTGGGTGAAGATGTCTCAACAGTTGACGCGCTTAAGTTGCTCGCTTGGGTTTACGAGGGGAGCATCCAAAAGGGAGATATCATTACTTGTTTGGCGAGTCTGAGAGTAACGAGTTACGGATGGACCGAGGACTCGGAAACCCAATTATCCTACAAAATTAAAGATATTCAGCCAGTGGAAATAAAGGTCAATAAGATTGAAAAGGTTGGCGAATGGCAATCAATAGATAGTGGCTACTCTGGAGCATTTTATCTGGAGGCTGTTTCAGACGAATGCGACAGCTTTTTGCGCAGTCTTCTTGAAGATAATGAGTTTCAGACTGAGAGCGTGAGGCAACAGGCAACGCATGAACAGCCAGTTGAACAGGCAGAAATTCTCTTATTTGACAGTCGCTCCACTGCCGATGCCTATCTTGAAGCACTTCCGCAGAGGTAGATATGTCCGAAACATTCGCCATCCCCTGCGTCGGCGCAATCATCACCCGCGAAGTCGGCGGCGTGCGCTGCCTGCTTATTCAGGAACGCCGCAAACTGGGTGCGGGCATTGAAAACGGAATGCTGGAAGTGGCGGCGGGCAAGGTCCGTGAATACGAGAACGTTTTTGACGCTTTGCGCCGCGAGGTTCACGAGGAAACGGGTTTGCGCCTGACTCACATTGAGGGTGAGGAAAACGCTGTGACCCGCACCGTGAACGGTTACAAGGTCATGAGCTACACGCCGTTTTGCACCACTCAAAACCTGTCGGGCGGCTATTCCATCATTCTGCATAGCTTTACCTGCGAGGCGGAAGGCGAACCAGTGACACAGACATCTGAAACCCGGAATCTGCGCTGGATGCCGCTGGACGACTGCCGAACCCACCTTCAAAACCGCCCCGAAGATTTCTATCCCCTTCACATCAACGCGCTCAGCCTGTATCTGGGCCAGGAGAAGCCATGAGACCCCGCGCTGTCGGAATCCTCCTTAATAATGAAGACCAAGTGCTGCTGATGCTGCGAAACAAAGCGGGCAGCGCCTACGCCACGCTGCCCGGCGGCGGCATTGAACCCGGCGAAACCCCCGCTGAAGCTTGCGCCCGCGAACTGATGGAGGAAGTGAATCTGGTGGTGGCGGTGGGCGAGGAAGTGCTGGTGCTGGACAATCTGGATAACCACGAACACTATTTTCGCGTGTCCTACGTCGCCGGTCAGATGCGCCTGGGCGACGGTCCCGAAGGCATCCGCAACAGCGCCGAGAACTCATACGCGCCCCAGTGGGTGAACGTATCCGAACTGGACGCCGTGAATCTGGTGCCGGAGCAGGTGCGCGGGGTGGTTCGAACCCTCGTCCAGAACGCTGGCTGACCCTGCATCCCCCTCTCCGCCCTATTAAGAGGTTCCACCATGAAATTGCCCTATTCCTGGCTTCAAGAACTTGTTCCTAACCTTCCGCCCGTCACCGAACTGGAACCTATCTTCGCTAACTTGGGCCTTCCACTGGAAGGGATTGAAGAGACGCCCACGCCCCCTGAAGGCGTCCTCCTCTCCGTCATCCTGCAAGCGGAGGCGATGGAAGGCACGCAACTGGCGAAACTGACCCTAGACACCGGGCCGCACGGCGAGCGCGTGATTGCCACGGGTGCGCCGGGTGCGGCGAGCCTGCCTGCCGGAACGGTGGTGGCGCTGGTCACGCCCGGTACGGCGCTGGGCGACACCGAGTACAGCGTCCGCACTTTGCAAGGCGTCGAATCCTGGGGCATGGCCGCCAGCGCCAAGGAGCTGAATATCGGCGAGAGCAGCGCCGGAATCCTGACCTTTCCGGCTGGTACGGCCAAAGCGGGAACGCCCATGCATGAGCTGTGGCCCACTGATCATGTTCTGGACATCGAAATCACCCCCAACCGCGCCGACGCCCTCAGCGCACTGGGGGTGGCGCGCGATCTGGCCGCCTTCCTCAAGCTGGAGCTGAAGCAGCCGCCCGCTGGCCCCGCCGCGCACGGCGACGGCGAAATCCGGGTCAGCCTGCCGCCGAAAGGATTGACCATCGAGCGCGATCCATCCAAGAAGCTGCGCTTCGGCTGCGATCACTTCGCCGCGCGGACGGTGGGCGGCGTGCAGAACGGCCCCTCGCCGCTGTGGATGCAGCGCCGCCTGTCTCTGGCGGGGATGCGCCCGATTGACCTGATCGTGGACACCAGCAATTACGTGATGCTGGAACTGGGCCAGCCCACCGCGCTGTATGACCGCCGCGACGTGACGGATGATCAGATTCTGGTGGCCTTCGGGCTGCGGCAGGGCGAGGAAGTCGCTGATCTGATGGGCGGCATCCATACCGTTGGTCCCGAGGATCTGCTGATTCTGGACGGACGCGAACGTGGCGTTTCCACGGTGGCCGAAGCCTTTGCCAACGCCGGACAGCCTCAGCCGGGTGCGGGCGTGCTGGGCATCGCCGGGATCATGGGCGGAGATCACGGGCGGGTGCGGGCCGACACGACGGACGTGGTGATTGAGTCCGCACACTTTGACCCGGTGTTGCTGCGGCGCACTAGCACGCGCTTGGGCCTCAAGACCGACGCCGTTTACCGTTACGAACGCGGCGTCGATCCACTCCTCTCGCCCCGCGCTGCAGACCGCGTGGCCGGACTGCTGGCCGAATGCGGCGGCGGTCAGATCGAGCCGGGCGCGACGGTGGTGGGGGAACCGGAAATCCCCGGCCAGATCACCGCCTCTGCCGACGCCATCCGTGCGCTGCTGGGCATGCAGATCGACACGGCGGAGATGCGCGCCATCCTCGTCCGCCTGGGCTGTGAAGTGGCAGGCGAGGGCGACACGCTGCTTATCACGCCGCCGTCCTGGCGCATCGACATGATCATCTGGCAGGACGTGGCCGAGGAAGTCGCCCGCCTGCACGGCTATGCTGAACTGCCCGAAACGCTGCCCACGCTGCGAATCCACGAGAGCAACATCGGCGCGTCCGCCGCCAACGACAACCGCCAGAACCTGCGCCGCACGCTGGCCGGGCTGGGCTTTCAGGAGGTGGTGACCTACACCTTCACCAGCGACGATGAAGCGCAAAAGGCGCGGGCTGAGGCTCCCGGCGTGCGTCTGCGGAATCCAATGACGGTAGACCGCACGGCGTTGCGGACAGCGCTGTACCCCAGCCTGCTGCGCGCCGCGCTGGCCCATCCCAAAGGCGAGCGCGTACTGCTGTCCGAACAGGGCCGGATTTTCCCGAAGAGTGGCGAGGCCGAGCGTCTGGGCCTGCTGATGCGCGGGCCACTCGCGCCGAACACCCATCAGGGCGGCGTGGCGGGCAGCTACAGCGCCTTCCGGGGCCTGCTGGAAACGCTGGCCGCCAGTCAGGGTGCGGCGCTGGAGATTCGTCAGTTGCGCGGCGAGTCGGTCCCCAGCGCCCTGCATCCCGGCATCGCGGGCGAGGTGGTCTGGAACGGGCAGGCCATCGGCTGGATCGGCGCAATGCATCCCGAAATTGCCCAGGAATTTGGGCTGAAGGGCGAGACGTTCCTTCTGGAAGTCGCGTTGCCGTTGCCGGGCCGGGCGTGGGGCTTCCGCGATCCCAGCCGCGCCCCTGTCGCGTGGCGTGATCTGGCCGTCATTGCCCCGCAGGACGTGGGTTATGGAGAGGTGGCCGCGCTGCTCAGGGCTGAGGCGGGGGAGGGGCTGGAAAGTGTCGAGCCGTTCGACGTATATACCGGAGACCAGATTCCTGCCGGGCAACGCAGCGTGGCCGTGCGGCTGGTCTTCCGGGGCGCTAAGACCCTGACCGACGCGGAAGTCGATCCCGTGATGGACCGCCTGATGGGTGCGGTGCGGGCACAGGGCTGGGGCATCCGGGAAAAGTAGGGGAGAGGGTGGATAGGGGGCTGGGGCTAGACGCTCTGGCCCCTTTTCCAGACCTTCAGGTTGTCCTGAATCAATGTTCCGCTCAGTTCCTCATCTTCTGGCAGTTCGTCTAACCCAAACCAGCCGACTTCCAGCACCTCGCCCTCCTGTGGGGTCAGTTGGCCTGCCACGTCCTCTGCCCGATACAGCACCGAAACGTTGTCCACCACATCTCCATGCAGATACATATAGCGGTAGTCCGGCCCACAGAACATCTCCAGCGGCTCCAGCGTTGCTGCCCTCAGGCCCGTTTCCTCGAACAGTTCCCGCCGCGCACATTCTTCAAAACTCTCACCAGGTTCTAGACTGCCTCCCGGTACCGTCCACTTTCCCGTCCCGCCATGCCGCAGCAAAAGCAAGCACCCCTGCTCACCCGTGACCAGGACGTTTGCGCCGGGGGCGTGCAGCGGGCGAGGGCCAACCAGCTTCCGCAGTTCCATCAGGTGATTGCCGATGGGTGGCGCGGGTGGTGTCGGCTCTAGCGGTAGTGGCGGCAGGCCCACGCGTGAGCGAAGCAGGCTCAGGCTCAGGCGGTTGACATTCTTGCTGATGGGAGGCAGATCATCCAAGGCGAACCAGCGCAGTTCCAGTGTCTCGCCGCTGTCGTCGGGGGCAGCGTGGTCCAGTGCGGAGGCCGGGAGCGTGCCATGCGCCCGCATTCCAACGATGTAGACCTCATGGCCGTTTGGGTAGATGCTGAAAAACTCTGGTCCGCCTTGCAGCGCCTCGGCAATTGGCAGCAGGTGCAAATCCGGGCAGACCAGTCCAGTTTCCTCCAGCAGCTCGCGCCGGGCCGCCGTCAGAAAGTCCTCGCCGGGTTCCAGCGCGCCGCCGGGTTCGCCCCACAGGCCGTCATCACCGCGCCGTTGCAGCAGGATTCGCCCCGTCTCGTCCTGGATCAGCACCCCGACACAGACGATGATCAGCGGGTCATTGCCCCAGAGTTTGCGGAGTTCAAGGATGGACACGCCAGAAAGCCTAACGTCTCAGCGCGTCTTCCAGCGCTTCCGCAAACCCGTCCTCGTCGTCCAGCCAAGGGTAATGGCCGGTGTCCAGCACGGTCACGTCGGCGTCGGCCAGATCGGCTAGATACTGTACCTGTTCGGGATAACTGGTGCGGTCCTGCACGCCCGCGATTACGTAGACCGGGCGGCGAATCTCGGCCAGAAAGGGCAGGTATTCAAACTCCCACATGCCCTGGTTGACCAGAGCCTCCTGCACCTCGCCGCCGCCCACCAGTTGGCTTTCCACGTCCACAAATTCCAGCCTCATGCGGCTGGGGGCGTCCACGAATTCCAGCGCGTTCAGCAGATCGCGGGCGTTCAGCAGCGTAAAAGCCGCCTCTACCCGCGCGTCGCCCACCTGTGGGTGCTGGCCCTCGGGAGTGCTGGTGCGGATCGCCTCTGCGGGGTCTTCCAGTTCCACACCACGCAGGGCGCTGGCCTCCGAGAGCAGGGTCAGGGCCAGTGCCGGAAAATGAATCCAGGGGCCGACGACGATCACCCGCTCGGTCTGGGCCGGGTGGCGGCGGGCGTATTCCAGCGCCACGAGTGCGCCGAAGCCGTGGCCCAGCGGCACGATCCTGTCCAGTTCCAGATAATCACGCACTGCTTCCAGATCGGCCACCAGGGTATCCAGATCCAGCGTGTCGTGGCCCTGTTCGGTGTCTTCCAGTGGGCCACTCCGCCCACTGCCGCGCCCGTCCAGATAGATCACCGGGCGCTCCAGCGATTCCCCGAACAGTTCCCGGAACGAGTAACTGTTGTAGCCGGGGCCGCCGTGCAGAAAGACCAGTGGGGTCTCGCCGGATTCCAGATCGCCCGAGACCTCGAAATACAGGTCGGCTCCGTTCAAGCGCTCGGTGTACACCCCCTCGCCTAATTCATCTTCGAAAAAATCGTCTTGTGGGAGGTCGTCGGTCATGTGGGCAGTGTAAAGCAGCCGCGTTACCCTGACTGGCAATGGATACCTCATCGAAAGCCGCCCTCAATCCTGGTGACGTACAGGGCATCGTCTTCACCCTGGACGGCGTGGACGAACTGACGTTCGCGCGCATTCTGCGGGATGTGATGGGTGAGGCCACTTTCGGCAGGCCGCTGCAAATTCAGGCGCAGGAGCCGCGCCCTGGACTCAGCGCCCGACTAACCGTAGCCTTCCGGCGGCAGGACCGCACGCGGGCGGTGACGGCCATGCAGCGCCTGAAAACATTGCTGCTGCGCTACGGCGTGCAGGTGGACTCGGTCAGGGTGCCCGGCCCGGGTGAGGCGATGTGAAGGCCTTCTATTTCTGAAGATGGCCCCTGTTCCTGAAGAAAGTGCAAGGGGCCGTTAAGAACGCGTAAACCGTTTTTGCGCGCCCAGTGCTGCCCTTCCCCCTACCATGTTCCTAAGCAGAGGAAACCTCTAACCCACGGCGCGGAGTCTTGAGGACAGGAAGAGATTTCCCTCTCGCTGAGGACGTGCTTTTCTCGGGGCCAACCAGAGAAAGCTGTACAAGAGGGTGACTATGGAGCAACGCATTTTACTGATTGAAGACAATCCCGACATCACCCGCGTCGTGGAATACGAGCTGGAGCAGGCGGGCTACCGGGTTCTCAGCGCCTCGGACGGCGTGAGCGGTCTGACATCGGCCCGCGAAAGCAATCCCGATCTGGTGATTCTGGACCTGGGCCTGCCTGATTTCGACGGCGCAGAGATCGCCCGCCGCCTGCGTAAGACCAGCAGCGTCCCGATCATCATCCTGACTGCGATGGACGCCGTGGACCGCAAGGTTAACCTGCTGGAAGCGGGGGCGGACGATTATATGACCAAGCCCTTTCACCCCGAGGAACTGGTGGCCCGCGTCAAGGTACAACTGCGCCACCAGCAGCACGGCGAGGTTATCACCATCGGGGCACTGGAGATTCACCCGCAAAAACGCCTGTGTCACTACAACGGTCATGAAGTCCGTCTGTCACCCAAGGAATTCGATCTGCTGACTTTCCTGTCCCGCCAGCCGGGCCGGGTGTATTCCCGACAGGAAATCGAGCGTGAGGTCTGGAACGGCGAGCTGCCCAGCAACAGCAATGTGGTGGACGTGCATATGGCCAACATGCGCGCCAAGCTGCGCGATCTGGACGGCTACGGCATCATCCGCACCGTGCGCGGCATTGGGTACGCGCTGAAAACGGCGTAATCCCGCGCAACCGTTGTTGAATTTTTATTCTTAAATATTTAAAGGCTCCCGCCTTGCTAGAGGGGACCTTTTCTACTGTTGCCACCGCTGCTGCTGCTCTCAATGGAAAATGAGACGCGGTCTCTATCGCCTGCCCTCTCCAGAGGCTTACGCTGTCGGCATGCAACGGTGGCTGTGTCTGTTGGTTCTGTCTGTAGCTGCTTCGGCGGGGGCGCAGGCGATGGGAACGCAGGACCCGCAAACGTGTGGCGGCGGCCTGAATCCCCCGGAATGGACGCGTTCCGGGGTGTATTCGGGCCTGCTGGGCACCAGGGCGATCACGCTGGGGCTGGACATCCAGGACACCGATTCCAGCCGTTATTTCTACGTGGGCCGTCCCCTGGACCTGCAACTGACGGCCTTCCACTCCGGCGAGACCCTGATCTTGCAGGAGGAGGTTCGCAGGTCGCTGGGATCAGCCCCCGTCGTCACTGGCTGTTTCATGCTGACCCGCACCGACGGCGCGCTGCGTGGAAGCTGGAAAGCGCCGGGCGCGGTAAAGGCGCTCAAGGTCAATCTGGAGCCGCTTAACGTGGCAAAGCTGCCCCTGAAACTGCCCCCCTCACCCGGACTGCAAAAGCTCCGCAGCAGCGATCCGCTGGCTTTCGTCAAGCTGAACCGGGCCTGGGTGGTGTCTGCTGATGGTCAGAGCGTGCGGGAGCCGCTATCTGGTCTGGAGTATCCCCGCCTGCCGGATGCCAGCCCTGCGCTTCAGGCCACGTTGCAGGACCGCCTATTGTTTAACGCCGTGAATGCGCTGGAGTGTGCCTCAAGCCTGCCCGAGGATAGCCAGGGAGACGGCTATAACCTGCATGTAGACGTGACCCTGCTGACACCCCGGCTGATCAGCCTGCGCGAGAACACCGACTATTACTGCGGCGGCGCGCACCCCGACAATTCCACGGTGGGCCTGATCCTGGACCGCACCAAGGGCCGCCTGGTGCCTCTGCTGAATCTGTGGCCCAGCCTGACCCCGGTCCGCCTGAAAGCGCTGTATCTGGCCGCCTCGGCATCTGGTCCGGTTTCCGAGTGCGACGATGTGCTGCGCGACATGAATGCCAGTTTTGCCGTCTCACTGAGCAGCGGCGGGCTGACCCTGACGCCCGATACGCTGCCCCATGTCGTGGCGGCCTGTGCAGAAAGCGTGGTTATTCCCTACGGCCAGCTCCGGCGCGGGGCAAACGTCGGATCACCGTATTTCGCGGACCTGTATTCTAAATAGCCGTTTTTCAGTATCGACTGCTGGATGAACAGTTAAAACGCTGCCTGGAACTGATTTTCCGGACAGCGTTTTAACTGTTCTGCCCAGGAATTTATCTTCGGGGCTGTCAGAGTTTTTTAAGAACTGACAAGAACCTACTTGCGCTTGTTCTTGGAGCGGGTCTGTCCCAGAGCCTGACCCTTCTCATAGCTGGCCTGCATCTTCTTGCGGGTTTCGGCAGCCATCTGTTTGAAATCCACCAGTCCAGCTTCAATGGCCTCGACGGAAGGCTTGATGGTGCCACCCTTGCGCGCAGCAGCGAGTTCGCGGTTGACTTCGTCGAACCACTTATCAAACTTGGGTGTGGTCTCGAAGAGCATTTCCTTGGTGTCGCGCTGATAGGTGCCCTCGCTGCCCCGGCGAGTGAACTGTTTGGGCATGGTGAAGCGTTCGGGCATGTAAGCGGCCTCGAATTTACCGTCACGCACCGCGTCACGGAACATCTTGACGAAAGTATCGCTGCGCTGGGGATTGCTGAGTTCGTGAACCTGCTCACTGAGTTTCTTATAGGTCATGTTGTTGCCTCCAACTTTGGAGTATGGAGGAAATCGACAAGCTTTGTAAAGCCCCCTGGGGTTAATCCACGCAACTCGCCCTCTTTTTGAGCGGGTACGAATTGCTCTGGTCTGAACCACTTACATTCAGAAGTTCTGAAGAAGTCTATCAATTTTTCAGGGCGGCTACACTTCTAAAAGAGGCAGCAGGCCTGGATTTGTGAGCAAAGTCTGATCAACTGTGCGCGGCCAGATACTGTGGGCCACCGAGTCATACGTGCCTTCGTGCTGGATGATGATTTCTATCGAAAAAAATGCAACTGGCTTTGGAATCCATGTACTTCTGGCCCAATGGTTTCTGCAGAACGGCCAGACCCAGCGGCTATGCTCCGGGGCATGGACGATCTGCGTGGCTGGCTGGGCCTGCTGTGTCTGCTGCTGGCAGGTGCGGGCTGGGGCTTTCAGGTGTCGCGCCACGGGGTGACGTGGGCGGCGCTGGCTATGATTCTGATCGCCAGCGTCACAGGGCTGGCCCTGACCACCGACGCCTTTCTGCGCGGCCACGATCTGCCGCTGGTGCTGGGCCTGACCGGGGCACTGGGTGCGGCCACTCTGGCGGTCTTCAGCAAACGGGATGGGCCGTGAGCTGGGCCGGGTGATGGACGGCCAGACCCCACACAAATTGACCCATGCCTCTGTCTACTGTCCGTCCGTCTGGTAAAACAGACAGCACTATGACCGGGCAAACGACTCCCACCTGGACCCCTGCCGAGGCGCGCGTGTATCCGCTGCGCCTGTACGGCGATCCGATCCTGCGCCGCAAGGCCAAACCCCTGACCCTGACCGACACATTCAATGTGCCGGGGGTGGGGCCGCAGAGTGTGCGGCAGGTGGCCCAGACCATGCTGGAAACCATGTTCGAGGCGCGTGGAGTGGGCCTCGCCGCGCCGCAGGTGGGCCTGCCGGTGCGTCTGTTCGTGGCCGTGGAGTACGAGGACGACGAGGAGGAGAACGAGGGCCACGACTCCCCGCTGCGCTCGCGGGTGCTGCGCGACTTCGTGATGATCAACCCGGTGGTCAGCGTGCTGAACAAGAAAAAGGACAGGTCCTATCAGGAGGGCTGCCTGAGTATCCCCGGCATCTACGAGGAAGGTGTGCCGCGCGCGCGTGCCGTGTCGGTCAAATACACCGATCTGGACGGGCATCAGCAGGTTCTGGAGGCTGAGGATTATCTGGCCCGCGTTTTTCAGCATGAGCTGGACCATCTGGACGGCGTGCTGTTTCTGGACCGCTTGCCCCCCGAGGTGACCGACGATTACCGCAAGGAACTGCTGGCGTTGCAGCAGAAGTCCAGGACATTGATCGGGGATCTGGCCCAGGCAGACCGCCTGCGCCGCGAGCGTGGCGGTGCATGATTTGCAGGGTACGGATTTGAACGGTATGAAGGTGGCTTTCTTCGGCTCCCCGGCTTTCGCGCTACCGGTGCTGGAGGCCATCCGCGCACAGTTTGAAATCGTGCTGGTGGTGGCCCAGCCGGATAAACCGGTGGGACGCGGCCTGAAGCTGACGCCGCCGCCCATTGCCGCGCGGGCCGCTGAGCTGGGGGTGCCGCTGGCGCAGCCCACTAAACTCCGGCGCAACGCCGAGTTCGAGACCGTTCTAGGAGATTCCGGCGCTGATGTGGCCGTCACCTGCGCTTACGGCAAGATTCTGCCCGCCTCTGTGCTGGACATTCCCAGATACGGTTTCCTGAACACCCACACCAGCCTGCTTCCCGCTTACCGGGGGGCCGCGCCGATCCAGTGGGCGCTGATCGGCGGCGAGACCCTTACGGGGACCACCATCATGCAGACCGATCCCGGCATGGACACGGGGCCGATTCTGCTTCAGGAGGAACTGCCGATTGCCCCGCAGTGGACCAGTCTGGACCTTTCAGACGCGCTGGCGGGGCAGGCGGCGCGGCTGATCGTGACGGCTCTGGAGCGGCTGGGCAGGGGAGACCTCGTGCCCACACCGCAGGACGACGCGGCGGCCACCCACGCGCCCATGCTGGTCAAGGAGGACGGCTTCGTGCGCTGGACAGATTCGGCGCGGGCCGTGGTGGACCGTTACCGGGGCGTGGCCGCCTGGCCGCAGACCACCGCGTTTCTGGGCGGCGCACGCCTCAAGCTGGGCGGCCTGAGCGTGGAAGAGGGTGAGGGCCAGCCCGGTGAGATTCTGGGGGTGGATGCCAGCGGACTGCTGATCGCCTGCGGAAACGGTGCGGTGCGTGTGCAGACCGTTCAGCCCGAAGCCCGCCGCGCCCAGCCCGCCCAGACGTGGGCCGCATCGGTAGGCGTTGGGGCAGGCAGTCAGTTTGACGTGTGGAATCCTGATTCGATGTAAAGAAGGGAGGGCCTGGAAGCTGCATAAAGAAAAACGGTTCTTGTCCCTTCCTGCCCAGCGCGGCATCATACCCGGATGACTGCAACAGAGAACTGGACGGTGCCGCCCTTCGGACTGGGAACCTTTCGCCTGAAAGATCAGGTGGTCCGGGATTCCGTGCGTGACGCGTTGGAAGTGGGCTACCGCGTGATCGACACCGCGCAGGGCTACGCCAACGAGGGCGAAATTGGCGAGACCATCGCCGACAGCGGCGTGGCCCGTAGTGATCTGTACATCACCACCAAGATCAAGCCCGACAACTACAGCGCCGATAAACTGGTGCCCAGCCTGCGCGAGAGCCTGGACAAGCTGGGGGTGGACGCCGTGGACCTGACCCTGATCCACTGGCCTGCCCCACGCGGCCCGGTCAGCGCTGAGGAATACCTGGGCGCGCTGGCCGACGCCTACGCGCAGGGCCTGACCCACCAGATCGGCGTCTCCAACTTCACCATCGCACTGTTAAAGCAGGCCCGTGAACTGCTGGGTGATCTGCCCATTGCCACCAATCAGGTGGAAATCCATCCCTACCTGCAAAACCGCAAGCTGGCCGACTTTGCCCGCCAGGAGGGTATCCACCTGACCTCTTACATGACGCTGGCGGTGGGCAAGGTCATGGAGGACGACGTGATGAAGGACATCGCTAGGGCGCACGACGCCACGCCCGCACAGGTGGCGCTGGCCTGGGCCATGGGGCTGGGCTACTCGGTCATTCCGTCCTCTACCAAGCGCGAACACCTGGAAAGCAACATGAAGGCGCTGGACCTCAAGCTCTCGGAAGAGGACATGCAGAGAATCGCCGCACTGGATGGCCAGGGCGAACGCCTTGCCAATCCGGCTAGCGTCGCACCCGACTGGGACTGAGCGTTCTTGGGATAAGGCGATCTCCCGCCGCCGCGGCTTCAAGTGCTCATTTAAAAATTGAGGTTGAGGATGCAGCTTCTGCGCTCCTGATCTTCCAGCTCATGCTCAGAGAGTCTGGACAGTTCGCTGTACAGCAGTTGCATTCATGACACCTTGTAATGGTCCAGCTCACTGCCCGTACCCGCTGCTCCTATGCTGCTAGGTGGACTTCTAGCCAGCCAACGGGGTCAGGGCTGACCATCAATTCTGAAGACAAGAAAAAACCTCCCACATGGGGAGGCTTTTTTTTGGCTGTGACTCAGGTATTGCGCTTGGTGTCGTTGGCCGCGTTCTTCACGTCGTTGGCGGTCTTCTGCGCGCCGTCCTTAACATCCTGGGCGGTGTTCTGCATGTTGGTCTTGACGCCCTGCGCGGCGTTGCGGGCGCTGCTGCTCAGATCGCTGCCCTGGTGGTGGGTGGCGTCATCGGCGGCCTTAGCCGCCTGCTTCTCGGCCTGCGCGCGGGCTTCGGCAATGAAGTCGCGGGTGCCGCCCTGGGCCTCGGCAGCCTTGTTCTGCACGGCAGCGCCAGCATTCTGGGCAGTTGTCTTCGCCTGATCTGCGGCATCTGACATCTTGCTCTTGGCCTGATCGGCGGTGGCCTGAGCCTTATCTTTCGCATCGGCTGCGGCGTCCTGTACCTTGTCTTTCACCTGTTCGGCCTTGTTCTGTGCCTGATTGCCCAGATCCTTGGCCTTCTCCTGCGCCTGCGCGGCCACATCCTGAGCCTTGTCTTTGGCGCCGTCCACTGCGTCCGAAGCCTTGGCTTTTAACTGCTCGGCTTTGTCCTGGGCCTGTGCGGCGGCGTCCTGGCCTTCCTTCTTGACTTCCTTGCCCACGTCCTGAGCATTGGCCTGGGCCGTCTTGCCCACATCGCTTGCGGCTTCTCCCACCTGTCCAGCGGCCTGACCCACCGCTGATTTCACGTCCCCAGCGACTTCCTTCGCCTTGTCCAGGGCGGCCCCGGCTCCACCCTCGGCAGCGGCGTCCTTGACCTCGCCCGCCTTGTCGGCGATCACGTTTCCGGCCTGTGCGGCGGCGTCCTTGGTCTTCTCCCAGCCCTTGGTCACGCTATTGCCCACATCCTGGGCGGCGTCCTTCAGGCCCAGTTCGGCGAGTTTGGCGTCCAGCGCCTTGCGGTTTTGCTCGCGGCTGAAGTAGTACGCGCCCGCACCGATCAGTGCGCCCACGGCCAGCAGACGTTTGGTGGGAAAATGAGGTTTGTTGTTAGACATGAGAATCAGCCTACGCGTCCCTCATCTGTGCGGGATGAGCCACACTTCAGAACGGGTTTACCCCTGTGTCGCTCCGTCCATCAGGCCCAGGCGACGGGCCAGCTCCTCGGTGAAGATCCACTCTTCCGGCTCGTCCAGCCCCGTGACGCGCACCAGCACGCCGCCCCGGCCCAGGTAGAAGTCCGTGATCTTCTCCCACGCCTCCTGCTCGTCTGCGGCGGTTTCGTCGATGTCTTCCAGGGTGCCCCACACGTCGCCTTCCACCTCGCCGCTTTGCAGGGCCTCGGCGTGGGCGCTCAGGACGTAGGGGTCCACGGTCTCGTCGCGCCGCACCACGGTGTCGGGCGCGCGGAGTTCCAGGCGGTCATCCCGCTCGTACAGGCGGTCCTGAAAGGCTTGCCACTCCTCGGGAGTCAGCGTGATGGTGGGTCGGGGTTCGGAGGTCACAGCCGAGTCTACCCGTCCCTGGGCGGCGGGGGTGTGGGAACGCCTGACGCGTCTGGGCCGTAGACTGCGGGTATGAACGTCTCTGGACCCTCTGCCCGCCGTTCCCAATCGCGTGGCCTGTTGATCTGGCTGGCCGCCCTGGTGCTGTCTCTGGGCGCTCTGGGCCTTTCAGGAGCTGTCCTGGCGCAGTCTGGCGGCGGCTTCGGCGGCAGCAGTTCAGGTGGCGGTGGGGGCGGCGGCGGCAGTTTCGGGGGCAGCAGTTCCGGCGGCGGCGGCTTTTCCACGGGTGGCGGCAGCTACCGGGGCGGCGGCTACTCTGGCCCGATCATCATCAACGGCGGCGGGGGCTACGGTTACGGCGGTGGGGGCGGCGGCTCCGGCTTGATCGGAATCATTATCGTGGGCGTGCTGGTGTTTATGGTGGTGGGCTATATGCGCAACAGCCTGAGCGCAGGTGGGGCAGGCGGCACGCGGGGGCTGGGCGGCGCCCTGGGATCGCTGAGCGGCACTGCCCAGGCCGTCAGCGTGCAACTGCTGCTGGCCGAGGGCGACGAGGTTAAAAAGGCACTGCAAAAGGTGGCCCAGAACGGAGATCCCGACACCAACGCCGGGTTGGCCCGCATGCTTCAGGAAGCCGCGCTAGTGGCCCTGCGCCACCCCGAACGCTGGGTCTACGGCAACGTGGAACGCGCCCAGGGTGCGCCCAATTCCGCCGACAGTCAGGTGGGGGCCTGGGCCACCGAGGCCCGCTCGGCCTTCACCGATCAGACCACCAGCAACTACCAGAACAAGGACCCCAAAACGGGCTTTGCCCACCAGGACGGCTACAAATACAAGGGCGACGCGGGCGACATGTATCTGGCCGTAACCATCGCCGTGGCTGCCCACGCGCTGGGCAACCTGCCTCCTGCCGGGGTCACCAACGCCGCCGAGGCCAGGGCCGCCCTGCAAATCATCAGCAGCGTCAACGCCTCGGACCTGATCCGGGCTGAAGTGGTCTGGAGTCCCGATGTGGAGGGTGAATTTCTGAGCGAGGACGAGGCGATCATGAAGTACCCGAAGCTGACCAAGTTGTAGGAACGCAGTGATTTGAGGGCCGGGCGAGGCGACTTCCCGGCCTTTTTCTGTGCCTGAGATTTCTTGCGCTGGGCGACACTCGCGCCCGTCCCTGCTGGCTATCCTTCAGTCCCGATGGCCCGCCGCCTGCCTCCCTCCAACTGGCCGCCGCCCCCGCAGACTGCGCCCGCCTGCGCGCTGTGTGGGCGGGCCGCGCCGCACCTGACCGAGCATCACCTGATTCCGCGTTCGCAGGGGCGCAGGCGTGGAACAAAAATCTCCGAATTGCCCACGGTCATGCTGTGCGGGCCGTGCCACAAATTTCTGCACCGCACCTTCAGCAACGTCGAACTGGCGCAGGAGTACAGCGCCGTGGACACGCTGCTGGAGCATACAGATGTGCGCCGCTTCGTGACGTGGATTAAAAGGCAGCCCGCCAGCCGAAGCGTGCGGGTGCGGTAACGATCAGGCTCGGGCTTATTTCTGCATGCTGCTGATATAGGTGGCGACAGCCTTGAGGTCATCGTCGTTCATGGGGCGCAGGATGATCCGCATGGCGTCGGGGTGGGGAATGCCGTAGCCAGGGGCGTCCTTGAACTCGTGCAGGATTTCCTCGCCGTATTCCGGCGACAGGTTGGTGATGCTGGCCACGCCCAGGCGGTCATCGCCCCGGCCATTGTCGCCGTGGCAGATGGCGCAGGCGATGATGTTGCGTTTGCTGTCGCCCATGTGGAACAGCGCCTCACCTTTGGCGCGCACCGCCTCGTCGTCCACTTTCCAGGCGGGTCCGGGTTGCAAGCTCCCGGTGTAGGCGGCGATATCCGCGATGTCCTGATCCGAGAGGTTGGCGGCCTGCTGCCACATCACCTGACTGGGCCGCAACTTGGCCCGGAAGGCCGCGAGTTGCAGCCGGGTATAGCTGGAATGCTGTCCGGCCAGACCGGGAATGTCTTTGTTCATGCTCGCCAGCCCGACTCCGTGGCACCCCTGGCAGCTCTGCGAGATCTCCTTGCCGTGGGCTGGGTCGGGAGTCTTGAAGGTCAGGGCCAGGGGATTTCCGGCTGGCGGGGCAGCGCCTGCACCCGACTGCGCCAGCGCCGAGATCGCGGGGATAAAAAGGGCGAGCGGAACGGCGAGCCACAACAACAATCGGATGGTGCGCTGCATACAGCCTCCTTGAGTCGGAACATCTTTTGATCTGAACTCAAGTGTAGTCCCCGTTACGCCGAAACTTTAATGACACGAACTTCACATTCAGGCAGCAGTCTGTCAGCGGGGCGGCACAGTTTCGGGGCGAGGCTGGACCATAGTGGGCGGTGTCATATGTGGCAGCCAGCGGCGCAGCACAGCGGGGACCACCTCCACGGCCACCACCACCAGCACGGCGTAACGCAGCGCCCGCACCAGCCCGATGTCCTTGATGGCACTGGGCAAGGCTCCCAGCCCGAAGAACACAATGAACACCATCAGCAGGCCAAGCACGCCTACGATCAGTCGCCCGGCCAGATCACGCGGCGGCGCGAAGTTGGGGCGGGCGTACCAGAATCCAGCGAACAGGCCCAGACCAGTGCCGAACTCGCGGGGCGTTCCGGCGGGCAGAACCGTGGCGATCAGCAGCGCCACCACGGGAACTGCCCAGCGCCACGTTCCGGCATCGGGGAAGGCCACGCGCCCCGCCACTGCCGCCGCGATGCCGCCCAGCAGCAGGCCCACCATCACGTCGGACGGAAAATGCACATGCAGAGCCAGCCGCGAAACCGAGATCAGGGCGATTAAAACGGCTGCCGCAACCCACATGCCGGGCCGCCTCACCTGCATGGCAATGCCCGCCCAGAGCGTGGCCGACATCTGTGCGTGTCCGCTGGGAAGACTCGGCCCGCCCGCCGTGGCCCGCGCGGCCTCCGAGACGAGGCCCGGATCGCTGGCGAAGGGACGCGGCACGTTCAGCCCGTATTTTAAGGCGCTGTTGACCAGATAACTGCCCGCGAAGACCACGCCCAGATTGCGCCCGCCCGCCGGATTCCACAGCCAGGTATACAGCGCCAGCACGACGATAAAGACCTCGTCACGGCCCAGATTGGTGACCGCCAGCCAGAAAGATTCCATGACGGCATTTTGGGGCATGGCTGACATTGGGTGAAAGGGCTGGCTCCACTGGATTGGCCCCACTGGGCTGCTGCGGCATGACGGCTGGGCAGACGGCACAGGCAAAAGCCGCGCCTGTATCCCCCTTTTAACCCGCCCTCTGCTCTACACTTTGCCCATGACCGCCCCCAACCCTGCCGAGTCGGCCCCCGACGTGCTGCAACAGGTCCGGCACCAGTCCGAGAACGCGCTGGAACTGCGCGGCATCACCAAACGTTTTCCGCTGGTGCTGGCCAACGACGACATTTCCATGCAGGTCAAATGGGGCAGCGTCCACGCGCTGTGCGGCGAGAACGGTGCGGGCAAGAGTACGCTGATGAAAATCGTGTACGGCATTCAGCCGCCCACTTCCGGCGAGATCGTGGTGGACGGCGAGGTGGTCAACTTTAACGATCCCGCCGACGCCATTAAGCGCGGCATCGGCATGGTGTTTCAGCACTTCATGCTGGTGGAAACGCTGACCGTGACCGAGAACGTGATCCTGGGCGCGGAGCCGACCAAAGGCGGGGCCATCGACTACGCCACCTCGCGCCGGAAGGTGGCCGAGCTGATCAAGCAGTTCAACTTTGCGCTGGACCCCGACGCCATCGTGGGGGAGTTGCCTGTGGGGTTGCAGCAGAAGGTGGAAATCCTCAAGACGCTGTACCGGGGCGCGCGCATCCTGATTCTGGACGAGCCGACGGCAGTGCTGACCCCCAGCGAGACCGACGAACTGTTCGAGTTTCTGGTGGGCCAGTACGCGGCCAGCGGCAACGCGGTGGTTTTTATCTCTCACAAGCTGCACGAGGTCTTGCAAATCAGTGACCGCATCAGCGTGATCCGCGACGGGCGCATGATCGGCACCATTCCCGCCGAGGGAGCCACCACCGAGACGCTGGCGCAGATGATGGTGGGCCGCGAGGTCACGTTGAAGGTGGAAAAGGATGCGGCCACGCCCGGCAAGGTTGCCCTGGATATTCAGAACGTGGTGGTGAAAGGCGAACACCGCAACGCCGTGGACGGCGTGAGTTTCCAGGTGCGTGCTGGGGAAATCGTGGGCATCGCGGGCGTGGAGGGCAACGGCCAGAGTGAGCTGGTAGAGGCCATCACTGGACTTGCACAGTACGCCGGCACGATCACCTATCTGGGCAAGACGGCCAAGGGCGTGCGCGAGGTGGAGGCATCGGGCCTGTCACATGTGCCCGAGGACCGCAACGAGCGCGGGCTGGTGCTGGACATGACCACCGCCGAGAATTACATCCTGGGTGAACAGGACCGGCCACCCTTCGCCGGGCGTTTTGGCTTTCTCAATCTGGACGTGATCCAGAAGAACGCCCGTGACCTGAGCGAGAAGTACGATGTGCGCCCCCGCAGCGCCAGCCTGCGCGCCGGGCAGTACAGCGGCGGCAATGCCCAGAAGCTGATCGTGGCCCGCGAGATGCGCAAGGGGCCGAAGATTCTGGTGGCCAGCCAGCCCACGCGTGGGGTGGATATCGGGGCCATCGAATTCATTCACGCCCGCATCGTGGAGGCCCGCGATCAGGGCCTGGCCGTGCTGCTGATCAGCGCCGATCTGGGCGAGGTCATGAATCTGGCGGACCGCATCCTGGTGATGTACGAGGGCAAGGTGGTGGGCGAGGTGGAGGCAAGCAAGGCCACCGAGACGGGTCTGGGCCTGCTGATGACGGGCAGCTCCGAACATGGGGGCGCATCTGGCGGGCGCAGCGGCGAGGTCAGCACGACACTGCAAAAAGGGGAGCGGCAGTAAGAGGAGAGACTGGGTCTGCTGACGGCAGGAAATAGACAGGAGAATTGGGGGGTGGGGGAGATGCGGAGTGCTAAACTTCTGACACCTCCCCCCTCCCTGTTGGCATGGGCAATGCACAATTCAAATCCGTTTTTCCCTGAGCGCCGCCTCCCACCCCGTGAGGCGAGGAGATGACGATGAAGACACAGAGCGGCTTTAGACGTTTTGCGCGGTATCTGGTCATGTTTTTCATGCTGGGTGGGCTGCTGTGTTGGGGGCCGATGTTCACGGCCCAGGCGCAAGACGTTCAGAAACCAGCGCGGGACGAACTGATAAGAACCACAAATTTGATGACGAACGCCCAGAGTCTTTCCTCTCTCAACGACGCTCTTCAGCAAGCCACTCAAGCCATCAACAATGCCAAAACGGTCAACGACAACACTGGGGGCGGACTCATGCCCCGGATAAACGCTTCCAGGAAAGTTTATTACGATACGTCCATACGGCTGGTCAACCTGTTGACGGTCAGTTGTGAAAAGGACAAGGTTCGGAAAGATGGTCAGAGCGCCTGGAACATTATTTCCAATCGAGAAGGGGATACCCCCGAATTTCTAACTAAAGCGGAGATCAAAAAGCTCAGAACGCGCATTGAGAACTGTCTTCGCCCCCCAACGGTCTATAAGGGAATGGGAACGTCCACCTTCAAAGGCGACGACAGCTTGACGGTTGTCAGATTCGATGTGACCTGGACGCTAAATACGGCTCTTCCGCCCGGCACGCTGAGCATCTATTCCTATACACCCAGCGGCACAGTCACGGTGGAGGCCAGCCAGGACGATTGCAAGGGATCAGGCAAGTTCGCCATCACGGCTGGCTTGCTGATCATCACGCTCGACAATGAGGTGGCGGCCCTTGGAATGCTGGAGGGGGATTTCTACGAGTTCGCCTTGGCATCGGGCGACATCCTGACGCTGAAATGTTCCAAGGGCGTGACATATCCCATGCCTGCGGGTGCGCTGAGTTCAGCCGACGCTGTTGTCATGGACGCCATAAGCTTGCTGAGCGGTTCGCAGACTCAAGACGGTGCTGCGTCGAACTGGTCATTTAAGGCCACCAAGTGGAGCAAGCCATGAGGCTTTTCCGCTGGCTGGCGCTGCTCCTGCTGCTGCTCGGATTTGCCGGGGCGCAGAGTCCCGCCTGCCCCGCCTGCGTCTGGGTGGGCCGCGCCCAGATCGCACTGCCCAAAGGACTGGGTTTCACGGCTGACCTGACCCTGACCCCCTCAAGCCAGAGCAGCAGCGGCACCGTGACATACGATCTGCGGGCAGTGATTCACCCCATCTCGGCGGGCGCGGACGCTTCCCGTAGCCGGATGCGCCCACGCGTGCCGGAAGTGGTGTACACCCAGAAGCAGGCCGCTTTCTTCAGCCTGGACACGGGGCGCTACGATGGGCGCATTCTGGCCCAGTATCCGGTGGTGGGCGCGAAAGACAACGAGATTCTCCGGCCCGGTTCAAATGAAGCGCTGCTGTGGCTGCTTAACTTTGACGGGGCTAAATTCTCGGCGGACGGCAGCACTGTGCAGGGCAAGGACGAGAACATGACCTTCAGCCTGCGCCGCCTGCCTGCCCTGTCGCCCGCCCCGGCTGCCGCGCCCGCATGTGCCACCTGCGCCTGGAGCGGCACGGCCACAGCCACCAGCCGCCTGGGGACGGCCCTGAGCGTGGCCTTGACCCTCACCCCCAGCAGTGTGCAGGGATCAGTGGTGCGCTACCGAGTGGCAGGCGCGTTCAAGGTGCCGTCCGGGGTGCCGCAGCAGGAACCAGGCCGCAAGGATTGCCGCACCACCTACGCCGCGCCGTTCACGCTGGACGCGGAACAGTACGTGGAGGTAGATAGCGTCCACAGCACTTACCGGGGCGTGATCACCGCGCAGGCCGCCCTGATCACCCGCTGTGACAACAAGACGCTGCCCGCCACCGATGAAGTGGTGCTGATGATGACCGTGGGCAAAGTCGGTGTGGATCAGCCGCTGGCTGGCGGCGCAATCAGCGGCACGGTGAACCTCGCGCCCAGGATCAGTAGCCGTTACGCCCTGACGCGCCTGAACGCAGGGCAGACGCCCACACCTGTAGCTGCCGCGCCCACTTTGGCTGTGGGGGGCTGCGGTGGGTGCCGCTGGGTGGGCAGCGCCAGCGGCAAGGCCGGGCGCTTCGGGGTGCCGTACACGGCGGCCATCACCCTGATTCCTGCTAAAGCGATAGACGCAAACCGCCAGCGCTACACCGCCGACGTTACCCTGACCCTGACGGGCGTGGGGACGGCGGAGGAGGGTTGCCGTGCCACGCCCAGGGGCGGGGCCATCCATTTCACCACTGAGGCCAACAGCATGATCGACACCCTGAACGGCACGGCACTGCTGGGCGTGGTGGTGCCAATTTCGCTGAATGTCACCTGTACTGGGCTGCTGGCAGGTGCTGCGGGCGCACTGGGCCAGGACGCGGCCCAGTTGATTCCCACCGGAACGGGCGCGGGCCTGAGCCTGAGTGAGAACGGCACCCGCCTGAAGGGCAGCGACAGGAACGGAAGCTGGGACTTGAAAGCGCAGCGCTGAGGAACATGCGGATCAGGACGTTGGAGGAGCTGTCACGGTTGAACCTCTCAGTCTGCTCCCCTCAATGAGAGCCGAGAAGCGTGGCTGACATGGCAATTCCGCAACCTTTTTCTCCCTTCTGATACGGACTCCGATTAAAAGGTATTGCAAACACTTGGAAATCCGAGGGGAGCGAGCAGGAGGAAAACGGGTTCCGGGCGTGGAGTGCCGGAGGGGTTAAACGTGGCGGCGTGCCAGAGACCACTGGCGGTCAGGTTCCTACCCAACCCCCGCCACGGCGTATCCTTGCCCCCATGACCCAAACGGAGAATCTGCCCACGTATCCCACGCTGACCGCCGCCGAACTGCGTCACCAGGATTCGCTGAAATGGACGCTGTACGGCGAGGACGTGATTCCGATGTGGATCGCCGACATGGATTTCCCGGTGGCTCCCGCCATCCTGTCGGCGTTGCGTGAGCGCCTGGAGCGTGGGCTGGGCTACCACCAGATGATGGGTGACCAGGCGCTGCTCAGTCTGCTGTGCGCCAAGCTGGACACGCATGGTCTGAAGGATTTACCGGAGGGCGGCATCGCCATGCTGCCAGGGGTGGTGCCGGGCATCTACGCCACGGTGGCGGCGTTGACGCAGCCCGGAGAGAAGGTGCTGACCATGACCCCCGTCTATCACCCCTTCCACCTGAGCATCACCACGCAGGGGCGCGAGGTTGCGGCAGTGGCGCTGCTGGACAGCCCCGATGGGTATGGGATCGACTGGGACGGCATGGACGCCGCCGCGAAGGACGCGAAGCTGATGCTGCTGTGCCACCCGCACAACCCCACCGGACGCGTCTGGACCCACGATGAACTGGAGAAACTGCGCGATCTGGCCGTCAGGCATGACCTGTACGTGTTGAGCGACGAATTGCACGCCGATCTGCGTTTCACGGACGGCGCGTTCGAGTCCTTCGCCGCCGATCAACGTGTTCAGGGCCGTACCATCACCGTGACTGGGCCATGTAAGGCGTTCAACACCGCTGGCCTGGGCATCGGCGTGATGATCGGCTATGACGCCGAACTGGTCAAAAAGGTTCGTGCCGCTGCCGGGGGCCTGATGGGCCACGAGGGTGCCCTGAGCGTGACCATGTGGCAGGCCGCCCTGCGTGACGGCGGCCCCTGGCTGGCCGACACGGTGGCCTATCTGCGCGCCAACCGCGACTTCCTGACCGATTACCTGCACCAGCATCTGCCTGCCATCAAGTTTCATCCGGTGGAAAGCACCTATCTGGCGTGGCTGGACCTGCGCGACTGCCCGCATGCCGATGACATCCAGACGTTTCTGCTAGAGGAAGCCAGGGTCGCCCTGCACGACGGCCCCACCTTTGCCCCCGAGGATTTCAAGCCCCAGACGCAGGGCTTCATTCGTCTGAACTTCGCCACCAGCCGCGAAATTCTGACCGAGGCGCTGGAGCGGATGCGCCGGGCGCTCGGGTAAGTTCCAGCCCCCTTGCCCGGCTAATTCAGCTTCATGCCTTTCAGAACCACGGCGGCCAGAACCTTTGCCAGATCGGTCAGTTCCGGCTGGCCGTCCTCTGCGCCGGTCTGGGCGATTCCGGCGATCAGCGCGCCAGTCATCACCGAGGTCTCGTAGATGGCCTGAATGTCGGCCTGTTTGCCCTTCATGACGCCGGAGTCCACCAGAATGTCATTGAGTCCGCGCTGGAGGGCGTTGGTTTCGGCGTCGCTGAGTTCGCTCCCGGTCTGCGCCTGAAGGCTGACGCTGAGCAGGAGCGTCAGGCCAGCGGCCAGATTGTTCCTGCGGAGATCGGGAATGGTCTGGGCCGCGCTGAACAGATCGAGGCACAGCTTGGCCATCACCTGCTGATCGGCGGGCTTTTGCACCATCGCGGCGCAGTTCTTTTGCTGGGTGGGTTGGCCCTTGAAGGCGAAATCACTCCGGGCAAGGTCATATTTGTACTTGACGGGCGTGGCCGGGGGTCTCAGCGCCTGCTGAACCGCCATCGCCGCGAAGTCAGGTTTGACGGTGGCGGCCACATAGCCCACCGAACGCTGCGCAAAGGTCTGGTAATTCTGAAACGAGGGCGTGAAAAACTGGGCCTGGCCGCTGCCCATCAGGATTCCTGCCGCCGTTACCGTCCACAACACTGTCCGCCGCAGATCGTTCATATGCCTTCTCCCTGTGGCCCGGTACGCGCCTCCGGGTCAGGGTGGGGGCGAGAGCCTCTGTTCATGCCGGGCGGCTAAGGACAGTGTACAGATGAGCTGAATTTTGCCAAGAGGCTCAGGAGAGAGGCTGATCTCCCACCAGTTCCCGCAGCCGCTCAATCAATGGGCGCAGCCGCTCGCGCCGCAACTTCAGCGCCGCGCGGTTGACGATCAGGCGGGCGCTGGATTCAAACAGCACGTCCTGTTCCTCCAGATTGTTGGCCTGCAACGTGCTGCCGGTCTGAACCAGATCAATCACGGCCTCGGCCAGTCCCGTCAGGGCGGCCAGTTCGATGTTACCGCCCAGCTTGACCACCTCGGCGGGAATGCCGCGCGCGTTCAGGTAGGCGCGGGCGATGCGCGGGTACTTGGTCCCCACCCGCACCAGGGGCGCAGTCGCCCCCACCTCGCGGATCAGCGACAGGCGGCAGGCGGCGAAGCGCAGATCGACGGGTTCGTAGACCTCGCGCCCGGACTCGGTCAGCACATCCTTGCCCACGATCCCGGCGTCGGCCACGCCCAGATCGACGTACACGGGCACGTCCTGATTTCGCAGTTCCAGCACGGTGATGCCTGGGAATTCATGGCGCAGGGCGCGGGACTTTTCCGGCAGCGTCAGGGGAAGACCTGCCCTGGACAGCAGCGCGATGGCCTCTTCCAGAATGCGGCCCTTGGGCAGCGCCAGCGTCAGGTGATCGGGGGCGCGCAGGGGGGCGGGGGTCATGGCTGCACCTCCGCATCAAACAGTTCCGATCCGCGTGCCCAGCGGTGAATGCCCCGTTCTGCCGAATAGCGCCGCAACCCGTCCAGATCGTCGGTCCAGGCCAGTTCGGCGCACAGGCCAGCGTCACGCGCGGCCTCGGCTCCAGCCGCGTCCAGCGCCAGGACCACTTCGGGCTGAGGGGGCAACTGCGGGGCGGCGGCGCGCAGCAGGCGTTCCAGGCCTACCGCGAAGCCTGCACCCGGCAGACCCCCATTTGAACCGCTGTCCAGCGTGTAGCGGCCCCCGCCCAGCACCGGCTGATTCAGCCCCGCCGCGTAGGCGCGGAAGGTCAGGCCGGTGTAGTAGTCGTAGCGGCGGCTGGCTCCCAGGTCATACAGCAGGTTGCCGTCATACAGTGCCGAGACCTCTTGCAAGTGTGCCACTGCTGCCCGCGCCCGCGTGCCCTGCGCCAGCTTTGAGGCGGCGTCCAGCACTTCCGGGCCACCGTACAGATCGGTCAGGGCGTGCAGGGTGCGTGTGACCTCGCCCGACAGGCCGTGCTGGGACGACAGCAGATCGATGTCCGCGCCGCTCTTGCGGTCCACCGCGCCGTGCAGCGCCTCGCGGGCGGGGCCGTGCAGGGCCGCGTCCTCCAGCACGGCGTCCACGAAGCCGGGAAAGCCGACTTCCAGCTCGGCACTCACGCCTACTGTTTTCAGCGCTGCCGCCGCCAGATGCAGCAGTTCAGCGTCGGCGCGCGCGCCTTCAATCCCAATCAGTTCCACGCCGGTCTGCCCAAATTCACGCAAGCGGCCCAGCTCGCTGGTCAGTGCGCGCAGCCACAGCCGCCCGCTGTAATGCAGCCGCAGCGGAAACGGGCCAGCCGCAAAGCGCGAGCGCACCATTCGGCCAATCGCGGTGGTGAACTCGCTACGCAGCGCCAGCACCTGCCCACCCGAATCAATCAGTTTGAAGGCGCGGGCATCCTGTGGGTGGCGGGCGTCGGCGTATTCCAGCGCCGGAACCTCCACGCCCCGGTAGCCCCAGCTTCCGAACAACCCCGAAAGGCGGACGCGCAGGGCCTCGCGCTGTTCCCATTCGGGGGGCAGCACGTCGCGTGTGCCCTCGGGAATGGAGGCGGACGGTGGGGCAGACGGCAGGCGGGCAGGCGAACTCACGGGAGGCATTGTAGGGGCTGGGCGGCTGGATGGGCTGATAGGGGAGAGTGGCGAGGCTGTTTTCCAAGGTTCCACTTTCCAGGTTCCAGGGGAAGAATCGGGTCTCTCCTGCGCCTGCTGTCCGGCCTGTTCTCCAGCCGTGCATCATCTCCAGCGCATTTTCCGCCTCACCCACCCGCTATACTCCGGGCCATGCGCCGTCCGTTTTCCCTGCCTGCCGTGGCGCTCCTGCCCGTGCTGGGGCTGCTGCTCCTGAGCGGCTGCGCCCGCACCACCGATACCTTCAAGCCGCGCATCAGCATTGATAGCGCAGTGGGGGTTGCCCGCGAGAAGTCGTTTGTGGTGGACGGCTACGCGCTTGACGATATGGGCGTGACCCAGATCACGGTGGACGGCAAGGCCATTCCCATTTTGCCGGGCAGCCGCAAACTGGCGCGTTTTCAATTCAAGACCCTGATCGAGGGAACGCAGGGCAAGTACACCATCAAGGCGTTCGATGCCGCCGGAAATGTGGGCGTGCTGGTGTTGCCGATCAGCGTGGACGCGGTCAAACCCACCATTCAGATCACGCGCTTCGAGAAAAGTGGCACGGCCATCCGGGTGTCGGGGGTGGCCGGAGACAACAGCGGGGTGGCGCAGGTGCTGGTGGACGGCAACCGCCTGAACATCACCCCCGGTCCCCGCGTGGAATTCTTTGCCGAGACCACCGGCATCTGGGCGGATATCACGGTGATCGATACCGCCGGAAATCAGGCGACGTTACGCGCCCGTTGAAGTTCGGGTGACGGCCTCCGCACCGCTGGCCCGGCTGGTCCGCCCCTCGCGGCTGGCCCGCTTTGTCCTGCTCCTCACGGGCCTGTTCCTGTACGGCCTGAGCCTGCGGATGATGCTCGACGCCAACGTGGGAACCGCCCCCTGGGAAGTGCTGCACGTCGGCGTGACCCGACACCTGCCGCTGACGGTGGGCGTGGTCAGCATCCTGACCGGGGCGGTGATCGTGGCTTTCACGGCGCTGCGTCTGAAAGAACGCATCGGCCTGGGCACCGTGTTGAACGTGGTGTTGATCGGTGTCTTTCTGGATCTGCTGGCCCCACTGATTCCCAACCCCGTGGCGTGGGGCTGGCAGTGGGTGCAGTTTTTGCTGGGCGTGGGGCTGCTGGGCTTTGCCACCGGGGCCTACGTTGCTGCGGGTCTGGGCGCTGGCCCACGCGACGGCCTGACGCTGGCGCTGAACCGCCTGACGGGCTGGCCCGTGCCGCGCATCCGCAGTGTGGTAGAAGTGGCGGTGCTGCTCGTCGGCTGGGCGCTGGGCGGACCGCTGGGCTGGGGCACGCTGGTCTTTGCCCTGACAGTGGGTCCGGCGATGGGCTGGGGCCTGGGCCTGTTCGGGGTAGGGAAGAAGGCATAGAGGTCACAGGGTTTCTTTGACTGAAGCCTGAGTCTTCGCACGTCCGTCCGGGCGGGAGCGTCAGGCTTAATGAAGTTTCGCTCCGCTGAGCAACTCATCAGGCACAGCCAGGACTTGGTAACGTGGCACACCATGTCCACAACACCCCTGATACAGATTCTGTCTGTTTCGTATAGAAATCGGGACAGCGCCGATTCCTACACTTCACGCCCGGAACCCGTTTTTCTATTGCTCACCATCGTCGCGAACAGATGCCCATGAGGACGCTGCTCCTCCCGTTCGGATTTCCAGGTGTTTCTAGCACTTTTCAATCGGAGTCCGTATGACCTCAGTCCACCTTCGCGGTGCGGCAGCGTCCATTTCGATCAGCGCAGTTTTCGCGCTGGTCTGGGGGCTGAACGGCAGTCTGGCCCTGACGGGTGGCTGGCGATTCCTGGCGCTGGCAGCGGTGGTGCTGATCAGCGGGGTTCTGGCGTTTCTGGCCCTGAAATTCAGCCGCAAGGCGGCCCACGCCCCGGCCCTGTCAGGCACTGGCGCTACGCCGCCCAATCCATTCATGACCCCCGCCTACCGAATTTCGCTGATCGCCATGCTCGTGGCCTTTCCCGTGGCGGCCAGACTGCTGACCGCCAGTGGCCGGGAGGACGCCATCATGCCCCTCATCGTGATCATCGTGGGCCTGCATTTTCTGGGTCTCGTCTCGGCGTTCCGCAACGGCATCTTCGCCTGGGTTGCCGGGGCCTTCTGCCTGCTGGGCGGCGTGTCCCTGCTTCTGCCCGCCGAGCTGAGGACGCCCGTGCTGGGCCTGGGCTGCGCCGTGATCCTGTGGCTGGGCGTTCTGCCGCTGGCGTTCCGGTCCCTGGCCCAGCTTCGGCGGTGATGTTCACTGCGCCGCCTCGCTATTTGGCTGGAATGGTAAACATCCCTCCCTCGTCTTTCGTCAGCACGCCGCCCACGAATTCACCCATGCCCGAGGCGGTGATGGCCTGCCCATTCAGTGTGCCCGTGCCATTTACCGGCCCTTCCCAATACGCCACAGAAGTCGTCTTGCTCAGCAGTTCCTGTTCGTCGCGCAGGGGGTTGAGGTCCAGTGCCAGATTCTCGCCGCTCACTTTCCAGCTCAGGGTGTAGTCGCGCCCGCTGGGACTCTTCCACACGCGGCCCGGCGTCATGGTCACGTCTTTCACTTCACGCGCCACGCCCTCGGGGCTGACCAGCGAGGCGGCCACCTGTACCACTTCATCTCTGGCGTTCCTGACCCGGTACAGCATCAGGTCGGAGCCGTCCGAGAGATGCAGGCCGAACCAGTCCCATTTGACTGCCGCGCCAGGCTGCTGATCGCCCCACTGGTGGTCCAGCCATGCCTGCCCGCTGGCCTGCCGGGTGTCCTCGCCCACCTGAATTGTGCCGCCCACGTCCAGGCGGGTAATGCTCTGGTAGTACATCCGGCCTGTCTCGGCGGTGCCGGAGTAGCCGGGCGGATGCACCACCGGGTTTTTGGCGGGCGTCAGGGTCAGGTTCAGCGGACCAGCCGTCAGCTTGAAGGGGCTGTTGTTTCCGGCCTCCTGTACCAGTTTCCAGTCGCCCTGCGACAGACTCAGGGGCGGAAAGCCGAAGGTGGCCGATTGATCGCCGTTCTCCACGAAATACAGTTTGTTGTTCTTCAGGTCGGTGATGGCGATGTGCGAGGCGTGGTACGGCAGCCCTCTGTAATTCACCTTGAACTGTGCCCAGTGAAAAGCCAGCCCGGAGTCGGGCAGTACGCCGGACACATACCACCACTCGGTTGCGGCATTTCTGGCCCCCAGATCGCCCGGCGCTGGCATGTTCGCCGGATCGAAGGCCATCGGCGCAGGCACGCAGGCGGTGAACAGCAAGCTGCCCGTGATCAGGGCGGCGGCGAGGCGCAGGTTGTGCATGCTGTCAGGGTAACGGTTGGTGTTGGGGGTGACTTGGAGATTTGACCCAAAAGCAAAGGCCGGAGCGTCTGCCCCGGCCTTGTTTCATCAATCATCAACTTTCAACCTACTCGTCGCCCAGGTACGCCTTACGCACGCTCTCGTCTTTGGCGATGTCGCTGGCCTTGCCGCTCAGCTTCATCTCGCCGGTTTGCAGCACGTAGGCGCGGTGGGCAATCGCCAGGGCCATGTTGGCGTTCTGTTCCACCAGCAGCACGGTGGTGCCGTGTTCCTTGTTCAGCTTGACGATGATGTCGAAGATCGCCTCCACGAACAGCGGCGACAGGCCCATGCTCGGCTCGTCCAGCAGCAGCAGGCGCGGGTTGACCATCAGCGCGCGGGCAATCGCCAGCATCTGCTGCTCGCCCCCCGACATGGTGCCGCCCAGTTGGTTCTCGCGCTCTTTCAGGCGGGGAAAGTAGGCGAAGCCCTCCTGCACGCGCTCCTCGATCAGCTTCTTGTCGGTAATCGTGTACGCGCCCACTTCCAGATTCTCGCGGACGGTCAGTTGCGCGAAGATCCGGCGGCCTTCCGGCACATGGCTCATGCCCATCTGCATGGTCTGGTGGGCGGGCTTCCCGGCAACGTCCTCGCCCAGATAGCTCAGCGTGCCGGTGCGCGGTTTCATCATGCCGCTGACGGTTCGCAGCGTGGTGGTCTTGCCCGCGCCGTTGCCGCCGATCAGCGCCACGATCTCACCCTCATAGGCGTTGAGGGTGATGCCCTTGAGGGCGTGGATGTGGTCGTAGTACGAGTGGATGTCGGTCAGGGCCAGCATGGGCGTTCCCGTGGTGTCGGGGGCCGCTGCGGGCGTGGGTGCCGTGGTCAGGTGGGTGCTGAGATGGCTCATTGTGAGGCTTCCTCCTTGCCGTATTCCCCGGCGGCGGCCCCGCGTCCCAGATACGCTTCCATCACGGCGGGATCATTGCGGACCTGATGCGGCAGGCCCTCACTGATCTTGGTGCCGTAATCCAGCACGGTGATGTATTCGCTGAGGGTCATGACCAGCCGCATGTCGTGTTCGATCAGGCAGATGGTCACGCCCAGCTCGTCGCGGATGCGGCGAATTAGGGCCTTGAGGTCCTCCGTTTCGCGGGGGTTCATCCCGGCGGCGGGTTCGTCCAGCAGGATCAGCTTGGGCGTGGTGGCCAGCGCGCGGGCGATTTCCAGCTTGCGCTGATCGCCGTAGGGCAGGTTGGTGGCGATCTCGTTGCGCCATTTGCTCAGGCCCACGAAGTCCAGCATGATGCGGGCAGCCTCGCGCGCCTCGTGTTCGGACTCGTGAAAGCGGCGGGTTCGCAACACGGCGTCCACGAAGGTGCTTTTCAGGCGGGAATTGCGCCCCACCATGATGTTTTCCTCGCTGGTCATGCTGGAGAACAGCCGGATGTTCTGGAAGGTGCGCGCGATTCCGGCCTCTGTCACCTGATCGGGGCGCAGGCCCACCAGCTCACGCCCGGCCAGCTTGATGCTGCCGCGCGTGGGGGCGTAGATGCCGGTGATCATGTTAAAAAACGTGGTCTTGCCCGCGCCGTTGGGACCGATCACGCTGACGATGCTGCGGTCCGGGACGTGCATGGTCACCGAGTTCACAGCGGTCAGCCCCCCGAATTCCTTGGTCAGCGCGTCCACTTCCAGAATGCTGCCGCCGCTGGCTGGAGCCGTGGGGCCAGGACGAACGGTGGTCTTGATCATCGGCTGCCTCCGGTCTTGTCGTCTTCTTTGATGGTCGCCAGTCCGGCGCTGTACACGTCGCCGCCTGCTTTCAGACCACTGGCGTTGCCGTCGGCGCTCTCGTCTTCCTGATCGTCCTCGTGGTGCAGCTCACGGGTGCGGCGTGCGTTGGGCAGCAGCCCCTCGGGGCGCAGCAGCATCATCGCCACCAGAATCGAGCCGAAGATAAAGCGGTTGAAGTTGGCCGGGTTGACCTCCTGCGGAATCCAGGACACGTTGGCGCTGGCCTCGCCCAGTCCGGGCAGAATCCGCAGGTTCAGCAGGGTGACCACTGCCGCGCCCAGGATCACGCCGCTGAACGATCCCATGCCGCCCAGCACCACCATGCTCAGCACCGTGATGCTTTGCAGCAGGTTGAAGCTCTCAGGGCTGATAAAGGTCTGCTTGGCGGCAAAGATCATGCCCATCACCCCGGCAAAGCTGGCTCCGGTGGCAAAAGCGATCAGCTTGGTCTGCATCAGGGGCACGCCCATCGCCTGCGCGGCGATTTCGTCGTCACGGATGGCGATCCAGGCACGCCCGATGCGGCTGTTATCCAACCTGACGTTAACCAGCAGGATCACGGCGATCACGATCAGCACCAGCACGTACAGGAACAGCAGGTAGTACTGCTCTGGCCGGAAGCCCAGCGCTCCGGCCAGGGAGTTGAACCACGGCACCGACGCCGAGGCGATGGGGGTGATGCCCTGTGAACCCGCCGTGTACAGGCCGAGGTTGTTGGCCAGCACCCGAATCACTTCCCCCAGGCCCAGTGTGATGATCGCCAGGTAATCGCCTTTCAGCTTCAGCACTGGCAGACCGATCAGCACGCCCACCAGGGCGGCAGTCATGACGCTCAGCGCCAGAAAGAGCCAGAAGAAGCCGGGGTTGATGCCGTTGGCCAATGCCTCGGCTGACCCGGAAGCCAGCACCAGGATCGAGCGGCCCACCAGAATGATGCCCGAGAGTAGGCCGAAGCCCGCCAGCAGAAAGCTCAGATTGCTCAGGGTGGTGGGGGCCACGCGCCCATGCATCCCCCGGATGTACAGCATGCTGCCCGCCGCCACTGCCGTCAGCACCAGCCCGATGACCAGGGTGCCGCTGCCGGTGCTGCCCGCGTTTGCGCCGTAATACTTGAGGACCTCGCTGAATCGGGGACTGCCGAAGATGCTCCAGGTGTATGCACCCACCGCGAAGAAGGCCACATAGCCCAGATCGAGCAGGCCCGCCAGGCCCACCACGATGTTCAGGCCCAGGGCCAGCGCGGCGAAGATCATGATCTGGATGCTCAGGTCCAGCAGGCTGGTGTCGGCCTGCCCGGCCAGCGGCAGCACGAACAGCAGGCTACCGATGCCCACCAGCAGCTTGGCCCAGTTGGCGGCTTTCCACAGGTAGGCGAACAGCACGTTTGCCAGGAACAGCGAGACGACCAGCGCCTCTACCACCTTGTTGCGCAGAACGTCGCCCAATGCCCCCAGGTTTTTCATGACATCGGTTTCGTGTGAGACCAGCAGCAAAATAGAGGTGACGACGAAGAACAGCACCAGCCAGACGGTCCGGTCCGGTTTGACCAGGGGACGGCGGACAGCGGGTTTCACGGGACTGGCAACCGTCATACCTTCTCCACGTTGCTCTTGCCGAGCAGGCCGGTGGGCTTGAAGATCAGGATCAGCACCAGCACGATGAACGGCCCGATCTTGGAATAACTGGCGTCAATGGTGCCCAGGTTGGCGAGGCCCAGCAGGTTGCCGAAGATGTTCGTCACGCCGATCAGGTTCTGAATCACCCCGAGCAGCAGGCCGCCCAGCACCGCGCCGGGAATGCTGCCGATGCCGCCCAGCACCGCTGCCGTGAAGGCGATGATGCCCGGATCGAAGCCGCTGTAGGCGTTGATCGTGCCGAACTTCATGCCGAACAGCACGCCGCTGACGCCGCCCAGCGCTCCACCGATCAGGAAGGTGGCGCTGATCATCAGGTTCGAGTCGATGCCCATCAGGCCGGCGGTCACGCGGTCCTGGGACACGGCGCGAATGGCCTTGCCCAGCCGGGTGCGGTTGACCACGTAATTCAGCACGCCCAAGCTGACCAGCGCCACGATCACCAGAATCACGTCTTTAAGCTGCACGTCCACGCCGATGGTCCGCAGGAAATTGCCCAGGGGGGCGCAGCTACTCGTGGTGCTGCAGAACTTGTCGGCAAAACCGGTGGGCAGCGTGTAGGTCAGGTCAAATCGGCCCTGCAATCCTTCCAGAAAGCGCAGCGTGTCTTGCAGGATCAGCGAGACACCAATCGCGGTGATCAGCGGCACCAGACGCGGTGCGCCGCGCAACGGGCGGTAGGCCAGCCGTTCGATCAGCACATTCAGCAGCCCCGAGACGATCATGGCGGCCACCAGCGCGATCAGCAGTTTCAGGTAACCGTTCATGGCCGAGTTCTGAAGGATGCGGAACACCTCGAATCCCACCACCGCTCCGGTGATGAAGACTTCCGAGTGGGCGAAGTTGATCAGTTGCAGCACGCCGTACACCATGGTGTACCCCAGCGCGATGATGGCGTAGACGAAGCCTAAAACCAGGCCGCCAATGATCACGTTGACAATAAAGGGCAGCAGGACAGAAAGTTCCAAAGAAATCAGCTCCTCTTGGTGAATGAAGGGGATGTGCTGGGACGCAAAAACCGGAGTAATGGTGAAATCGGCTGCATTCTACTCTTGGGTGGGGCGCGGGTTGAATATGGAATCACTTCCAGAACCTCCCTCTCGGTCCCCGATGTCTCAAAAAGCTGACGTTGACAAGCGGTGTCTAGAAAAAGAAGGGGGCCAGGCACGTAGCCCGGCCCCACGGTTAACAAGGAATGGGGTTCAGTTCTTGGGAGGCTTGACGGCCAGGCTGGTTTCCAGCGCGGCCTTGCCGTCCGTGAGCTTGATCACGTACAGCGTGGCGGCCTTGCGGTCCCCGACGCTGTTGAAGCTGACCTCGCCCGAGAGCAGGCCCTTGTAGGTGCCCTTGCGGATGGTGTCCAGCACCTGCTTGCGGCTGGGGGCCTTGCCACCGTTGGCGCGGGCGGCGTCCAGGATGCCCTGCAAGGTGACCTTGGCGGCGTCGTAACCGAAAGCGCCGAAGCCCTGGGCAGGGGTGTTGAAGGTCTTCTGGAAGCTGGCCGCGAAGGTCTTGGCGGCGGGCAGCGCTTCCAGCGGGGCAGCCACGGTGGTGTAGTAAACGTTGTTGGCCCCGGCCTTGCCGATGATCACGGGCAATTCGCTGCTGTCCAGGCCGTCGCCGCCGACGACGGGGGTATTGATGCCCGCGCCGCGCAACTGCTTGATGAACACGCCGATCTGGTTGTAGATGCCGCCGAAGTAGATGGCGTCAGGCTTGGTCAACTTGATCTTGGCGACGATGCTGGAAAAATCGCTCTTTTCCTCGGTGCCTTCGCTGCCGGAGATGGTCACGCCCTTGGCTTTCAGGGCTTTCTCGACCTCGGCGGCCAGACCTTCGCCGTAGGCGGTTTTGTCGTTCAGAACGTAGGCCTTCTTGGCCTTGAGGGTATCGGTGATGAAGTTGGCCCCTGCCGGACCCTGCGAGTCGTCGCGGGCCACGATACGGTTCATGTTGGCCAGACCACGGTCGGTGACCTGGTTGGCAGTGTTGGCCGGGCTGACCATCACCAGGTTGCTGGGGGCCAGCGCCGCGCTGGCAGGAATCGCCACGCCGCTGTTCAGGGTGCCCACCACAGCCAGGATCTGGTTGTCGGCGGCGATCTTGCGGGCGGCGGCGGTGCCAGTCGCAGGATCGGCCTGATCGTCGTAGGGAACGAGTTGCAGGTTAAAGCCCGCCTTCTTGAACTGCGCGGCGTACTCGTTGACGGCCAGTTGCACGCCGTTGCGGATCTGGGTGCCCAGGTTGCTCTGGCCGCCGGACAGCGGGCTGATGGTGGCGATCTTGATGGTGGTCTGCGCGCTGGCGGTGCCGAGCGCCAATGCGGCAAGTACAGAAAGGCTCATTGCAGTCTTCTTCATAATTCCTCCGGGTATTGATGCGCCGCCGGACCCTGGGGCCTGGATGCGCTGTGGTTGCGATAACACGATTCTAGGGACGAATTAAGGTGAAGTCAATGCGTCCCTCATCTGACCTTTGGAACGCCGGGCTGGAACTGGCGTGCAAATGGGAGAATAATTGCGCTGTATGCCCCCACTTGAGCAATAAACGTGTGTTTGGATGTGCCTGTGCGGTTCTTCACCCCACCGTCTTAATCAAGTTGGGGGTCCAATGGGGTGGGGATTGGGCTGGCTGATAGGCAGGAGCGCCTGCCAGATGGCCTTAATAGCGGAAGTGGGCCTGCCCTTTCCAATCCAGACGCGGGCCGCCTCCGTGTCACCCTTCTACCGATAAGCAACTGCCGTTATGCAGTGGCTGGCCTGATCAAAAACCCAGGCAGTGCGGAAAGTGCAGCATGCTGTGGCTGGGGAGGGCATCCACCGCTTCCTACACCAGATCCAGATAACGTTCCAGTTCCCAGGCGTGTACGGCGGCGCTGTATTCGCGCCACTCCGCTCTTTTGGCGGCCACGAAATGGTCCAAGACGTGTTCCCCCAGGGCCTGTTTCAGCACCTCGTCCTTGCCCAGCTCGTCAATCGCCTCGCGCAGGTCGGTGGGCAGCTCCTTGACACGGTGGTGTCGCTTCTCGCGCACGGTCATCTTAAAGATGTTGCGGGCAATCGCAGGCGGCGGTTCCAGCTCGCGTTCTATGCCGTCCAGGCCGGCGGCCAGCATGACGGCCAGTGCCAGATAAGGGTTGCAACTGGGATCCGGCATCCGCAGCTCGGCGCGGGTGGAATTGCCGCGCTTGGCCGGAATGCGGACTAGGGCGCTGCGGTTTCCCGTACTCCAGGCTATGTTCACCGGGGCCTCGAAGCCCGGCACCAGCCGCTTGTAGCTGTTGACCAGTGGGTTGGTGATGGCGGTCATGCCCTCGGCGTGGTCTAACAGCCCGGCGATAAAGCCCTCGGCAATCTTCGAGAGGCCGTACTCACCTTTTTCGTCGGCAAAGGCATTCTGGCCGCCCCCAAACAGACTCAGGTGGCAGTGCATCCCGCTGCCGCTGACGCCCGCCAGCGGCTTGGGCAGAAAGCTGGCCAGCAGGCCGTATTCCAGCGCCACCCGCTTGACCACGAATTTGAAGGTGGCGATCCGGTCCGCCGTTTCCAGCGCTGGGGCGTAGCGAAAATCGATCTCGTGCTGGCCAGGGGCGACCTCATGGTGCGCGGCCTCGATCTCGAAGCCCATCTCGACGAGTTTGTTGGCAATCTCACGGCGGATGCGTTCGCCCTTATCGATGGGAGCGAGGTCAAAATACCCGGCCCGGTCGTGCGTGACGGTGCTGCCCAGGCCAGCGGGCGTGCGCTCGAACAGGAAGAACTCCGGCTCGGTGCCGACGAACATCTCGTAGCCTCTGGCCTGCGCCCGCTCAATCTGGCGCTTGAGAACCAGCCGGGGATCGCCGCCAAAGGGCGTGCCGTCCGGCAGCGTCACGTCGCAGATCAGCCGCGCCACCGCGCCGCGCTCGCTTTCCTCGCGCGAAAACGGCGGGTAGATCAGGAAGGTGCCCAGGTCCGGGCGCAGCAGCATGTCGGATTCCTCGACGCGGGTGAAGCCCTCCACGGCGCTGCCGTCGAAGGTCACGTCGCCGCTCAGGGCCTTTTCAAATTGCGAGGGCGGCACCTCCACGTTCTTGGTGGTCCCCAGAATGTCAGTGAATTGCAGGCGCAGAAACTTGATCTGTCCGTCTCGCAGGCGAGAAAGAATCTCGGCCCGGTCAGGTGTGGGGGAAAGGGTCATCTGTGTTTTACCTCCAGGGACGTTCTGAACTCAGGGTAACGGGGCCGGGGCCAGGGGGGAAGGTGAGGGGGTGCTTCTGGTGTGGATGTGGGGCAGCGAAAGACGCCAGCAGGAAGCAAAAGTTAAGACCAGATGAACTTGTTATGGAACGGTTTACACATGAATCTCAGAGAGTCTGGAGATCTCAGGAGGCCCATCCATGACCCAGCGGCAAGCGATCCAGCGGCAATACATCGAAGTGTACGGCGCACACGAGAACAACCTGCGAGACGTTTCGCTGCACATTCCCAAAGGTCAGATCACGGTGTTTACCGGCGTTTCGGGGTCCGGTAAGTCGTCACTCGTTTTCAACACCATCGCCGCCGAGGCGCAGCGGCAGCTCAACGAGACCTTCACGGCCTTCGTGCAGGGCTTTTTGCCGCACTACGGGCAGCCGGACGTGGACCGCATCGAGAATCTGAACGCGCCGATCATCATCGATCAGAAGCGGGTGGGCGGCGGCTCTCGCTCCACGGCGGGCACTTACACCGATATCGCCGCGCCACTGCGCCTGCTGTTCTCGCGCTTCGGCCAGCCCTCCGCCGGACCCGCCTTCGCCTTCTCGTTCAACACGCCGCACGGCATGTGCCCCGAATGCGAGGGCATTGGCAAGACTGTGCAGCTTGATATGGAAAGGTTTCTGGACCGCAGCCTGTCGCTGAACGGCGGTGCGATTCTGCACCCTGAATTCAAGGTTGGGAGCCACTGGACCTGGAAAACCTACGCGCAGTCTGGGTTCTTCGACAATGACAAGCCGATAGACCAGTACACGCCGGAAGAATTGAAAATCCTGCTGTACGGCGCGGGCAATCACAAGGTGGCCTTTACCGATTTCAACCTGAAGTACGAGGGCCTGATCGAGCGCTTCACCCGCATGTACCTCAAGAAGGACGCGGCGGCCATGTCCGGGCGTGCCAGAACCATTTTTGAGCAGTTCACCACGTCCCAGACCTGCCCGGTGTGCCACGGCGCACGGCTGAACGGGGCGGCGCTGAACTGCCGCATTGACAGCCAGAACATCGCGGACGTCTCGGCGCTGGAAATCACGGACCTGATCGCCTTTCTGGACCGCCTGAGCGATCCGGCGGCGGCGCGGGTGGCGGGTCACCTGACCGAACGCCTGCACCATCTGGTGGAGATCGGGCTGGGCTACCTGAGCCTGAGCCGCGAAACGTCCACGCTGTCGGGGGGTGAGTCGCAGCGGCTCAAGATGATCCGGCATCTGGGCAATAGCCTGACCGACATGCTGTACATCCTGGACGAACCCAGCGTGGGCCTGCACGCCCGCGACGTGGCCCGCCTGACCGGGCTGCTGCGAAAGCTGCGTGATAAGGGCAACACCGTGCTGGTGGTGGAGCATGACCCGGACGTGATCCGGGAAGCCGATCATGTCGTGGATATCGGGCCGGGGGCTGGGACGCACGGCGGTCAGGTGGTCTTCGAGGGCAGTTACGCAGAGTTGCAAAAGGCCGATACCCTGACTGGAAAGTTCCTGAGCCAGCATCTACCGATCAAGGAGAAGGTGCGCGGGGCGACGGGCCACCTGACCGTCAGGAACGCCAGCCTGCACAACCTCAAAAACGTGACCGTGGATATTCCAACTGGCGTGCTGACGGTGGTGACGGGCGTGGCCGGATCGGGCAAGAGTTCGCTGATCAACGACGTGTTTCTGGCGCAGCACCCTGGCTCAGTTGTGATCGATCAGTCGCGCGTGACCGCCAACAGCCGCTCGGCCCCGGCCACCTACACCGGGATCATGGATGACATTCGCAAGGCGTTTGCCAAAGCGAACGGCGTGAGCGCCTCGCTGTTCAGCTTCAATTCGGAAGGAAGCTGCCCCGAGTGCAGCGGCTTGGGCGTGATCTACACCGATCTGGCCTTTATGGAAGGCATGACCTCCGTGTGCGAGGTCTGCGGGGGCAAACGCTTCAAGGAGGAAGTGCTGGCCTACCATCTGCGCGGCCAGTCGATTGCCGACGTGCTGGAGATGACGGCGGAACAGGCACTCGCGTTCTTCACCGAGAAGAAAATTCGCGCCGTCTTGCAGGCCATGAACGACGTGGGCCTGGGCTACCTGAAGCTGGGCCAGCCCCTCAGCACCGTGTCGGGCGGCGAGGGCCAGCGCCTCAAGCTCGCCGGGGAACTGCACAAGAAGGGCAGCGTCTACGTGATGGACGAACCCACCACCGGGCTGCACCTCTCGGACATCGGGATGCTGACGCGCCTGATCGACCGGCTGGTGGACAGCGGGAATACCGTCTTACTAATCGAACACCATCTGGACGTGATCCGGCAGGCCGACTGGGTCATCGATCTGGGGCCAGAGGGCGGCAGCGCCGGAGGTGAGGTGTTGTATGAGGGGCCGCCGCAGGGCCTGAAAAACTGTGCCAGAAGCCTAACGGGACAGTTTATATAAACGGGTGAACTGGCAGGCCCGGAGCCATTTTGCAATCCGTGCTGATAGAGCAGGCCACACGGCCATATATACAGTGACAGATTGCAGAGGATCGGGAAGTTGCTGCGGCCTCTGCCCGTCAATATGGCAGCTTGTTCAGAGAAGCGCGTTGACCCGTCTTCCGGTCTCCCCGTATACTCACTGCCGATGACAGATCAGCGGCGGACGCCACAGGAGCCGGGATGCGACCAGGCCCTGCGTCCGCTTGTTTCTGGTCTGCACCAGGGGGAGCGACTATGACTCAGACGGGCAACAATCAGGATTTCGATGTCAACTCGGCGGCCCGCAACTGGCGTGTGGAGGCCACCGCGCAGCCCACGCCCAGCGAACTGGTGACCGAGAAGTTCGCCAGTGACGTGCTGACGGTGGACCAGCTCAAGACCCGCATGAGCAAGAGTGCGTACAAGAGCCTCCAGGCCACCGCCGAGCGCGGCGAGACGCTGGACCCCAGCATTGCCGACACCGTGGCGCTGGCCATGAAGACCTGGGCCATGGAAATGGGCGCGACGCATTACACCCACTGGTTCCAGCCGCTGACCGGAGGCACCGCCGAGAAGCACGACTCTTTCCTGAACCCTGCCGGAGACGGCGTGGCAATCATGTCCTTTTCGGGCAAAGAGCTGATCCAGGCCGAACCGGACGCCTCCAGCTTTCCCTCGGGGGGCTTGCGGGCCACCTTCGAGGCGCGCGGCTACACCGCGTGGGACCCCTCGTCACCGGCCTTTGTCATCCGGCACGCCAACGGCGCGACGCTGTGCATCCCCAGCGTGTTCGCGTCCTGGAAGGGTGAGGCGCTGGACCTCAAGATTCCGCTGCTGCGCTCCATCGAGGCGCTGAACAAGGCCGTGACCCCGGCCCTCAAGCTGTTCGGCGCGTCCGAGGGCACCCGCGTGACCAGCAGCCTGGGCGCGGAGCAGGAATACTTCCTGATTGCCGAGGAGTTCTACTACCGCCGCCCCGATCTGGTGATGAGCGGGCGCACGCTGTTCGGCGCGAAGCCCCCGCGTGGGCAGGAGCTGGAGGACCATTACTTCGGCGCGATCCCGGACCGCATCCTGAGCTTCATGACCGACGCCGAGATGCAACTGTACGCGCTGGGCATTCCGGTCAAGACCCGCCACAACGAGGTGGCCCCCGGTCAATTTGAGGTGGCCCCGATCTTCGAGGACAGCAACATCGCCGCCGATCACCAGCAACTGATGATGCAGGTGCTGCGGAGTACCGCCCGCAAGTACGGTCTGGTCTGCCTGATGCACGAGAAACCCTTTGCCGGGATCAACGGCAGCGGCAAGCACTGCAACTGGAGCATGGCCACCGACGCGGGCGAGAACCTGCTGGACCCTGGCGAGACCCCCGACGAGAACATGCAGTTCCTGTTCTTTACCTCTGCCGTATTAAAGGCCGTGGATGAGCATCAGGACCTGCTGCGCGCCTGCGTGGCCAGCGCCAGCAACGATCACCGCCTGGGAGCTGCCGAGGCCCCGCCCGCGATCATCAGCATCTTTCTGGGCAGCGAGCTGAGCGACATCTACGAGCGCCTGGCCAGCGGGCAGGGCGGACGCGGCAAGGCGGCGGGGCTGATGGGCCTGGGCAGCCGCGTTCTGCCTGAAATCCCGATTCACGCCGGGGACCGCAACCGCACCAGCCCCTTTGCGTTCACTGGCAACAAATTCGAGTTCCGCGCGGTGGGCAGCTCGCAGAGCATCTCCTTTCCCATTACCGTGATGAACGCCATCGTCGCGGATTCGGTGGGCCACCTGGTAGAAGACCTCCAGACCAAGCTGGACAGCGGCAAGGAACTGAGCGTGGCCCTGGCCGAACAGGTGCGCGAAACGTACACCAAGCACAAGCGGATCGTGTTCGACGGCGACGGCTACAGCGACGAATGGCACCACGAGGCCGAACACGAGCGCGGCCTGCTGAACCTGCGGACCGCTCTGGACGCCGTGGAACAGTTGCACAGCCCCAAGAACATCGAGCTGTTCGGCAGGCTGGCCATCCTGAATGACCGTGAACTGGCGGCCCGTCAGGAAATCATGTACGACATCTATTTCAAGACCGTGAACATTGAGGGCGAAACCACCGAGTACATGGCGCAGCGTCAGATCCTGCCCGCTGCCCTGAGCTATCTGGCCGCCCTGAAAAACGTGCCGGAAAGCAGCCGCGCCGCCGCTGGCGTGAGCAAAGAAGTGGGCGAGGTCACGGACAAGCTCTACGACGCCCTGCAAGTCCTGCGCGAGCAGAATGACGCCCTGGGCGGCGAGGAGATCCACGAGAAAGCGCACCACATGCGTGACGCTGTGCTGCCTGCCATGAACGAGGTCCGGGCCTACGCCGACCGGCTGGAAAACCTGATCGACTTCAAGCTGTGGCCGCTGCCCACCTACCGCCAGATGCTGTTCGTGAAGTAAAGCGTCCTGAACTCAATCCCCCGTCCTGATGTGGGCGGGGGATTTTCGCGTTGGTGGCGGCGGGTTTGTCGGTCAGTCCGCCGCCACCTCCACGCCCTCGCGCATCGCCTCCATGACCAGCGCGTAGGACCGCCGCCGCGCCGCCGGATCGTGGGTCATGGTGGTCAGGATCAGTTCATCGGCCCCAATGTCCTCGGCCAGACGGTGCAGGCGGGCGGCCACCTCTGCCGGATCGCCCACGATGGCGCGGGCGCGGGATGCCTCGGCCACGGCGCGTTCCTGCGGGGTGTACGGATAATCGCGGGCTTCCTGCACGCTGGGGAAGGAGGCCACCTCGCCGCGTGTCAGGCGCAGGAACATCAGGCCCAGGGACAGGCTCAGTTCCTCGGCCTCGGCGTGGGTGGGGGCGCAGATCACGTTGGCGGCGACGATCACCTGGGGCTTCGGAAAGGTGGGCGAGGGCTGGAAGGCCGCGCGGTACGCCTGGGCTGCCGCCGCTGCCCCCGCCGTATCAGGGTTGATGTGCCATGCGAAGGCCAGCCCCGCACCGATCTGTGCCGCCACATGCGCGCCGTAGCCGCTGCTGGACAGCAGCCACAGCGGCGGAAACAGGCCGTCGCCCGCCGGGGCTGCCACCGTTCCGGCGAAAGGATGGCCTGCCGGGAAGTTGCCTGTGCCGAAGGCAATTAACTCCGAGAGTTGCCGCTCAAAGGACTCTTCCATCAAACCGGATGCGCCCCGGAGCGCTCTGGCGGTGCGGCCATCGGTGCCCGGTGCGCGGCCCAGTCCCAGATCAACCCGGTCCGGGGCCAGCGCCGAGAGCAGGCGGTAGCCTTCCGCCACGGCCAGCGGCGCATGGTTGGGCAGCATTACCCCGCCGGACCCAAGACGAATACGGCGGGTCACCTGCGAGGCTGCGGCCAGCACGGCCAGTGGCACGGACGAGGCCACCGCGCCCATGTTGTGGTGTTCGGCCACCCAGTAACGTTCGTAACCCAGGTCCTCGGCGTGTTGCGCCAGCCGCAGGGATTCGCGCAGTGCCGTGGTGGCATCCGAACCGGAGGGAATGGGCACCAGATCAAGGACAGAGAGGGGCAGGGGAGAGGAGTTCATACTTCCCAGTCTGCGCCTTTCTGATGCTTTATATCTTGAACTGATTCACAAACCCGTCTTGAGCTGGCCTGAATGCCCGAAACGGCACAATGGCGGCATGACCTTAACCCAGCCAGTAGCCAGGACGCACTTTGATTTCTCTGGATGCCGCGCGCTGGTCACGGGCGCAGGCAAGGGCATTGGCCGCGAAATCGTGGCGTTACTGGCCGGATGCGGCGCGGAAGTGGTGGCCATCAGCCGCGACGCGGGCGATCTGGAAAGCCTGAGCGCTGAAACGGGCTGCGAGGTAATTGTTGCCGATCTGGCCGATGCTGAAGCCGCCCGTCACGCTGCTGAGGAAGCCGGGCCAGTTGATCTGCTGGTGAACAACGCGGGCATCTCTATCCTGCAATCTTTTCTGGACACCACGCCCGAAGCCTTTGACCAGACGCAGGCGGTCAACGTTCGCGCGGCCATGATCGTGGGTCAGGTGGTGGCGCGCGGATTGATCGGGCGTGGGGCGGCGGGCGCAATCGTCAACGTGTCCAGCCAGTCGTCTTCCGTGGGCCTGCCCAACCACGCCGCCTACTGCGCTTCAAAGGGCGCACTGGACCAACTGACTCGTGTGATGGCGATTGAGCTGGGGCCGCACGGTATCCGCGTTAATGCTGTGAATCCTACCGTCACCCTGACGCCGATGGGCGCGATGGCCTGGGGTGACCCAGTAAAAAGTGCCCCGATGCTTTCGCGTATTCCCCTGGGCCGTTTTGCCCAGCCGCGCGACGTGGCGCAGGCCGTGGCATACCTGCTCAGCGACGCGGCGGGCATGGTCAACGGAGTCATGCTGCCGGTGGACGGGGGATTTCTGAGCAACTGAGGGAATGCGCCGCGCTCCACTTCTAGCCCTTTCGCGCCCTGCATGACCTTCGCCCCCGGCCCATGCCTATATGCTGTGCCCGTGAGGCAATTCTGGTGAACAACGACATTCCTGTGCAGGCGCTGGGGCCGCAGGGCGAGGTCATGGCGCACGCCGTGGACGCCTGCGTGCATTGCGGTTTCTGCCTGCCCGCCTGCCCCACCTACGCGCTGCTGGGCGACGAGATGGACAGCCCACGCGGGCGCATCGTGCTGATGAAAGAGGTGCTGGAAGGCGGCCTGGACCTGCTGAATGCCGCGCCGCACCTGGACCGCTGCCTGGGCTGTCAGGCGTGCGTGACGGCCTGCCCCAGCGGCGTGCCCTACGGAGAACTGATCACCAGTTTTCGCGGCTGGAGCGAACCGCAGCGGCAGCGCTCGCCGCTGGATAAAGCCAAGCGTTACGCCATCCTGAAAGCCCTGCCCGCCCCGAAGCTGTTTAGCGTGGCTGCACGCGTCGGTCAGTATGCCAAGCCGCTCGCGCCCGTGCTGCCTGCCGCGTTGCGTGGGCCGCTGGACCTGCTGCCCGAACACGTTCCGGCCATGCAGCCCAGCCCCAGGGTCACGCCCGCCCAGGGCCAGCGCCGGGGCCGGGTGGCGTTTCTGACCGGGTGTGCCCAGCAGGCCCTCGCGCCCAATTTCAACGCCGCTACCCTGCGCGTGCTGGCCCGCAATGGCATTGAAGTCGTGATTCCAGACGGCCAGGGCTGCTGTGGGGCCGCCGCGCTGCACACCGGGGCACGGGACGAGGCGCTCCGGCTGGTGCGTGCCAATCTGGACGCCTTCAATCCCGACGAGTACGACGCCATCCTCTCCAACGCGGCGGGCTGCGGCGCAGGTCTCAAGGAATATCCGATCATCTTGCACGGCCTGCACGACGAGGAGCGTGCGAAAGCCTTCTCCGCCAAGGTGCAGGACATCAGCGAGTATCTGGCAACGTTGGCGCGGGAGGAGGGATTGGAACCGTTCATGCCTGCCTCGCGTCCCCTCAAGATCGCGTACCACGACGCCTGCCATCTGGCCCACGCGCAGAAGGTCCGGTCTGCGCCGCGTGAATTGTTGCGAATGATTCCCGGCGTGAGCATTGTGGAAATCCCTGAAGGTGACCTGTGCTGCGGCAGCGCTGGCACATATAATCTGGAACAGCCCGAACTGGCCGGGCAACTGGGCGCACGCAAGGCCGGGCATATCCTGTCCACCACGCCGGACCTGATCGCCAGCGGCAACATCGGCTGCCACACCCAGATTCAGAGCCATGTGCGCCGCCAGGGCAGCCCGGTTCCGGTGATGCATACGGTGGAAGTGCTGGACCTGGCGTACCAGGGAGAGCTGTAATGGGCGGTCTAAGGGTCAAAGGGTCTGAGGGTCTGAGAACAAATACTGAGCCTTGGGTTGAATTCTCTGGAGGCTGTCCATGACCACTGAGAAACTCGCTCTGACTACCAATTCCCCCGCCCATAAGCCTCGCTCAAAGGGTGGGGCCGATAACGCGCTGGCCGCCGAGCTGATGCGGCTGCTGGGGCCAAAGAAGGTGTTGTCCAGTCTTGCCGAGCGCCTGAGCTACCGTTTTGACGCGATTCAATTTGGGGTTACACCCTTAGCTGTGGTGTTGCCCGAAAGCACCGAAGACGTGATCGCCACGGTTAAAGCTGCGCGGCGGGCAGGCGTGCGCATTGTGGGGCGCGGGGCGGCCAGTGGCCTCAGCGGCGGCGCGGCCCCCATGCAGCCCAGCGTGGTGATCTCGTTTACCCGCATGACAAAGCTGGAGATTTTCCCCGAACGGCGGGAGGCTATTGCCCAGCCCGGCGTCATTACGCTGGCCGTCACCGATGCGGCGCGGCCCCACGGCTTGATTTACCCGCCGGACCCTGCCAGCTTCCGGACCAGCACCATCGGCGGCAATCTGGGCGAGAACGCGGGTGGCCCGCTGTGCTTCAAATACGGGGTGACCGGCGATTACGTGACCGCGCTGGACTTCGTGGACGCGGAAGGCGAACTCCATACCCTCAAGCGGGATGCCTACGATCTGGCTGGCCTGCTGATCGGCTCGGAGGGGACACTGGGTTTGATCACCTCCGCCACCCTGCGCCTGACACCTCCGCCCAAATTCACCCGCACGCTGATGGCCCATTTCGCCGAAGTCGGTCAGGCTGCCGAGGCTGTGAGTGCCGCGATTGCCGCCGGGGCCGTGCCAGGGAAGCTGGAATTCATGGATCAGGCATGTACAAATGCCGTGGAGGACTACCTGCATCTGGGCCTGCCGTGCGACGCCGGGGCGGTGCTGCTGGTGGATACCGACGGCGACGATCTGGAGACCGTGGAAGTGGAACGTGCATTGGTGGAAGCGGCCTGTCTGGAAGCTGGAGGAGTGGTGCGCCGCGCCGAGGGCGAGGCCGAGGCCGCCGCACTGTGGCAGGCCCGCCGCAGCGTTTCGCCCGCGCTGGGCCGCATCCGCCCGCAGCGCATGAACGAGGACATCGTGGTGCCGCGCAGTGTGCTGCCCGAAGTGGTTCGTCAGATTCGGGCGCTGGGCGACGCCTCGGGCTTCAAGCTGGTGCAGTTCGGTCACATTGGAGACGGCAACCTGCACCCCAACATCCTCTTTGACCCGCGTAAGGAGTCAGAGGAAGCTGTTCACGCGCTGGCCCATGAAATCGCCCTCGTCGCCCTGAGGCACGGCGGCGTGCTGAGTGGCGAACACGGCATCGGCACCATGAAACGCGACTTCATGCGCGACGCAGTGGACGCCGAGACCATGGCCGCCCTGTGGAACGTCAAACGCGCGCTGGACCCGTCGGGTGCTTTAAACCCAGGCAAAATTCTGCCGGATGAAACCCATGCTTGAGATCTCTCCCGGTGATCAGACCCTGACCGTTTCTGGCGAAGTCGGGCTGCTAGAGGTCTACGCGGCGCTGCCCTCTGGCCTCTATCCCCCTTTCCCCCCGGTAGAACTGCCCGGCGGCGTGGGCGGCCTCGTCTCGCGTGGCGGCTTTGGGCAGACCTTCTTTTTTGGCGCGGAGGTGCTGGGCGTGACCTTCCGTGCGCCGTCTGGCCGCGTGGTGCGGGCGGGTGGGCGGACCGTCAAGAACGTGCAGGGCTATGACCTGACCCGGCCCTTCGTGGGCAGCTTTGGCGCGCTGGGCGAGGCGCTGAAAATCACGCTGCGCCTGCGGCCCGGTCTGAGTGCCCGCCATGTCTCGGCCCCCGGCTCACTGGCTGAGCTGCCCGATCTGGCCGCCCGCTTTGCCTGGGAAATGGACGGACAGGTTCACCTGATGCACTTTGGGCATGGGCGGCAGGTGGACTGCGCGCTGGACGTGTTGCCTGACGCAACGGAAATCACTGAACCCTTGGATCTGACCCCTCACTTTCCCGGTGGTATGGGCGTGGGGACAGGCGGCAGCGTCAAGGACCGCCGTTTCCGCTGGGTAGACGGTGGGGCCGTGCCGCCCGTGCCAGAGCTGTTCGCGCGGGTGGCGGCGAGTCTGTGAGGACTGTTTAACCGTCTGGCAGGTTGATCCACGGCCCCCACCCACTACACTCCACCCATGTCACAACCCAAATCTTCTGGCCCCGGTCCTGGCCGCAGCCGTCAGACGCAGATTTTCGTGGACGGGCTGGGCGGCACTCGCCCTCTGGTGCCCGTGGACCCTCAAGGTCTGCGAAAGGCCGCGCGGCGCAAGTTGGACGCCCCGGCTTTTGCATATCTGGCGGGCGGCGCGGGGATGGAACGCACCATGCAGGCCAACCTGGACGCCTTCGCGGGAGTGAAGCTGTTGCCCCGCCGTCTGTGCGGTTCGGCGTCGCGGGATCTGAGCGTGGACCTGTTCGGGCACACCTACCCCGCCCCCGTGCTGCTGGCCCCGCTGGGCGTGCTGGAACTGGCGCACGCGGAGGCCGATCTGGCGGTGGGCCGTGCCGCCGCCGCGCTGGGCGTGCCGTTGATCTTCTCCTCGCAGGCATCCGAGTCGATGGAAAACGTGGCCGCTGGGATGGGCGATGCGCCGCGCTGGTTCCAGTTGTACTGGGGCACCGACGAGGAAGTCACGCGCTCCTTCGTGCGCCGGGCCGAGGCGTGCGGCGCACAGGCCATCGTGCTGACCCTGGATACCACGCTGCTGGGCTGGCGTCCCCGCGATCTGGACCTGGGCAATCTGCCCTTCCTGCGCGGGCAGGGCCTGGCCCAGTATCTGACGGACGCGCACTTTCGATCCCGCCTGGACAGTGTGAACCTGCCTGCCACCTCGCCCCGGCCCTCGCCCGCCCTGCTGAAAACAGCGGCCAGCCTCGCCATGCATGGCCGCAAGTTTGGCCTGACGCTGGCGCAGATGCGGGCGGCGGCGGCCCACTTCACGGCCAGCTACACCCGCCCCGATTTGCAGTGGGATGACCTCGCACGGCTGCGGGAATGGACTGATCTGCCCATTCTCCTCAAGGGCGTCCTACACCCAGACGACGCCCGCGAGGCGGCCCGGCACGGCATGGACGGCCTGATCGTCAGCAACCACGGCGGACGCCAGATCGACGGCGAGGTGGGCAGCCTGACGATGCTCCCGCGCGTGGTGGAGGCGGCAGGCGATTTGCCCGTGCTGCTCGACAGCGGTGTCCGCACGGGCGCGGATGTGGCGAAGGCGTTGGCGCTGGGCGCGCGGGCGGTGCTGCTGGGCCGCCCCTACGCCTACGGTCTGGCCCTGGCCGGAGAGGCAGGCGTGGCCGAGGTCATCCGCAATGTGGTGGCTGAATTCGATCTGACCCTGGGCCTGCTGGGGGCGCACGCGGCGCGGGAGCTGGGGCCGGAGCATCTGGCGTAAGGCGGCAGGGCGCGCTCGCCATGTCTACGTCCTCCATGTCACAGACACGCCCCTGACTGGGAGGCGTATTCTGGACGGCGTGAAAAAACACAATTCTCTGGCTTTGATGGCGGCGTTGCTGCTGGGCGGTCTGGGCGCGGCGGGCGCGCAGACGGTCAACCTCCGTATTCTGGAAACCACCGACCTGCATACCAATGCGCTGGGCTACGACTACTACCAGGACAAGCCCACGGGCGAGTTCGGCTTCGAGTACACCGCCACCCTGATCAAGCAGGCGCGCGAGGAAAAGCGCAATACGCTGCTCTACGACAACGGCGATCTGATCCAGGGCACGCCGCTGGGCGACTATGTGGCCAAGGTCAAGCCGCTGGAGCCGGGCCAGATGCACCCCATGCACGCCGCGATGGCCCTGCTGAAGTACGATGCGGGAAACCTGGGCAACCACGAGTTCAATTACGGCCTGCCCTTCCTGAAGCAGGTGATCGCCGCCGCGCCCATGCCCATCGTCAGCGCCAACACCTACCTAGAAGACGGCGACGGCAACCCCGCCAACGACAAGAACGCCTTCACGCCGTACCTGATTCAGCGCAAGCTGGTCTATGACACCTATGGCCGCCCGTATTACCTGAACGTGGGCGTGATCGGCCTGTTGCCCCCGCAGATCGTCGATTGGGACAAGGCCAATCTGGACGGCAAACTCACCACCCGCGACATCGTGGAAACTGCCCGCAAATTCGTGCCCGAGATGAAGGCGCGCGGCGCAGACATCATCGTGGCCGTGGCCCACAGCGGCATTGCCGCCGACTACCAGCCGGGCCAGGAGAACGCCGCCACCGAGCTGACCAAGATCGACGGCATCGACGTGGTTCTCAGCGGCCACAGCCATCAGGAATTCCCCGGCCCGGTCTACAAGGACATCCCCGGCGCGGACATCACCAACGGCACCATCAACGGCAAGCCCGTCGTGATGGCCAGCTTCTGGGGCAGCGATCTGGGCATCGTGGACCTGACCCTGGCCCGCCAGGGCAACAACTGGAAGGTGACCGGGGGCAAGGCCGCCGTGCGCCCCATCTGGGACAAGGCCGCGAAGAAAAATCTGGTCACGCCGGACCCCGCCATTGCGGAGGCCGTCAAGGCGGCGCACGAGGGCACGCTGGCCTACGTGCGCGGCAAGGTGGCTGAACTGGCAACGCCCATCAACTCCTACTGGGCGCTGGTGCAGGACGATCCCAGCGTGCAACTGGTGGCAAGTGCCCAGATCGCCTATGTCAAGGCTGCGCTGGCCGACACCCAGTACAAGGATCTGCCGGTGCTGAGCGCCGCTGCCCCCTTCAAAGCGGGTGGACGCGGTGGGGCCAGCTACTACACCGACATTCCCGCCGGAACGCTGGCGATCAAGAACGTGGCCGACCTGTACGTCTACCCCAACACCGTGCAGGCTGTGGAGGTCACGGGCGCGCAGCTTCAGGAATGGCTGGAACGCAGCGCTGGGCAGTTCAACCAGATTGATCCGAAGAAGACTGAGCCGCAGCCGCTGGTCAACGACGCCTTCCCAACCTACAACTTCGACGTGATCGACGGCGTGACCTACGAGATCGACGTGTCGCAGCCCAGCCGTTACGATATGGACGCCAAGCTGGTGAACCCCGACGCCCACCGCATCAAGAACCTGATGTTTGGCGGTAAGGCCATTGACCCGGCCCAGAAGTTCGTTGTTGCCACCAACAATTACCGCGCCAGTGGCGGCGGCAAGTTCCCCGGTCTGGACGGCAAGAACATCGTGCTTGAGTCGCCCGATGAGACCCGGCAGGCCTTGATCGCCTACTTCACTGAGCAGAAGACGGTCAACCCCACCGCCGACGGCAACTGGAAGCTGACACCCATCCCCGGTGCGACGCTGCTGTACGTCAGCAGTCCCAACGCCCAGAAGTTTGCCCCGGCAGGAGCCACGTTGCTCAAGACGCGTGAGGACGGCTTCGCGGAGTACACCATCAAGTTCTGAAGCAGGGCTAGGTTTATAAAAAGAGAGGTGGAGGCTGATTGTGGCCTCCACCTCTCTTTTTTGTCGAGTTTCTACAGTCTCAATTGCCCTCTCTAAATGCTGTGCTTTGAATGTTCGTAGCGCTGACAACCACTGACGCACCGTTGCTGCTCTGGCCGAAGAATTCAAGATCCACAGAACTAGAGGCTCCTGCCAGAGTTCTTTGCACTTCAGAGACCAGATCTGCGGCAAAACCAAGGCTTAATCCGCTGATCGGCAGACCGTTGGCGGGCTGGACTTCAGGGCGCAGCTTTAAATCGGTGGTGATCTGTTGACAGGACTGATAATTGGGCAAGCTGTCCCGTTCGGGGCAGGTGTAACCAGATGGAACATAGATATCAAGTTTCTTGATGTCATCAGAGACGGCAAGCAACCGTCCATTGAAGTTGTAGCGAGTGATGCGAAAGCCCGTGATGTATACCGCATCCGAACCGGGACGGGTCATGAACGTGAAGTTCACAACGCCGGGAGCAGTGTTGGTAAAAGACACTGATTCAGGCGTGCCAGGAACAGCAGGGGTTCCAGGGGTGGTGGGCGTGCCAGGAACGGCGGGCGTTCCGGGCTTGGCAGGTGTGAATGCTCGGGTCACTGTCACAAAAGAAGTGGCGTCCCCAGCGGCCACACCAATAGAAACCCTGCCATTGCCAGTGATCTGTCCGGGCGCGCTGCCGCAAGCACTCAGGGTCAGGCCAGCCAATAGCAGAAGGGCGTATTTCTTCATCAAGTGTCCTCCGGGACGGGTGAATCTTTCAGGTGGGGGTTGAGGGTGTAAAAGGCCAGGCGTTTCATCCCGGCCAGGAAATCGACGTTCTCGACGATTACACCACGCCAATCATCACCAATTTCTTGCTGAGCCTGTCCGTCAACAGAGCGGCCCTCAGCCCGTCCCTCAGATACACGGCCTTCCGGTGGACGCGGTCCGATCACCACTGGGGCAAAATTGAGGATGCCGCGCACCCCGGCGGTCACCATCGTTTGCGCGGCGTCCTGGGCGCGTTCGGGCGGCACGGCCAGAAAGCCCATGTCCACCTTGTTCTCCCGCACGAAATCGCGCAGTTCCCCGATGTGGCGCACGGTCAGGTCCCGGACCTGCCGCCCCACCAGTTCGGGACTGACATCGAACAGACCCACGTACTGAAACTGATAGTCGCTGGCTCCCGGATAGTTGGCGATGGCCTGCCCCAGCCGTCCCACGCCCACGATCACCACGTTCCAGGTCTGGTTCAGGCCCAGCACCCGCATCAGCTCGCGCTTGAGGATCGGCACGGTGTAGCCCATGCCGCGCGTGCCGAAGCGCCCGAAGTAGGCCAGATCCTTGCGGACCTGAAAAGCACTTACCCCGGCGCGTTCGGCCAGATCGGTGCTGCTGGTGCGGCTGATGTCCCGCGTCTCCAGTTCTTCCAGAATCCGTAGGTAGGTGACCAGACGGCTGATGGCGGCAGTGGGGACCTCGGCCATCAGCGCACCCGGAAGTGGTCCAGATTGTTGTCGTCCAGCCGCTTCTCGGTGCGGGTCAGCGCGTCGCCGGTGTAGGGGCCGACCGCCACCGTGACCTTGCGGCCATCGGGGGCATTGACGGTGGGCACGTAACCCAGATCACGCAATTGCTGCACCATCTTCTGCGCGCTTTCCACCCTGTCGAAGGCCCCCACTTGCAGGTAGATCGGACCAGCGGGAGAGGCGGGTGCCTCGGTAGCAGTCGGGGTGCTACTGGTCGGAGCTGGGCTGGCGGCAGGAGCGCTGCTGGAGCTGCTGCCAGAAGTGGAAGTGCTGCCCTCAGACGTGCTGGGCGCAGTGCTGGCCTTGGCGCGTGGTGGGTACAGCAGTGCGCCGGGGTAGGCCCGCTGAATGTCGCCCAGGGCCTGACGGGCGCTGGCCTCGTCGGCGAAGGGACCGACCTGCGCCACCACCTGACTGCCCAGGTCGATTGGGTAGACCCTGTACCCTAGTGTGCTGACCGGCGCAGTGCGGCTCTGGGCCGTACCCACGCTGCCGAAGCTGCCCAGGCTGATGCGGTAGTCGCTGCGCAGGGGCGTGCGGCTCTCGCTGGTGGCGACGGCTCCGCCGCTGCGGGGCGTGACAGTGGTGGCCGCAGGCGTTTCGGTGATCTGGGCCTGCGGGGTTTCGGGCTGTGGCGTGGGGGTCTCAGCCGTCGGTGTGGCGGCTGGCGGGGTGTCCGTGCTGGCTGCCGCGTCGGGCGCCGTCTGTGATGTGGGGGCGGCGGGAATGATCGGGGCCTCGGTGCTGGTGTCGGCGGCTGGTGTGGTCTGTGCCGTGTCAGCGGGTGCTGTATCGGCAGGTGCCGTGGCCGTGCTGCCCGTATCGGCGGCTGGTGCGGGGTCTGCCGCAGGAGGCGTGATGGCCGTGGTTTCCGTATTCGGGGTGGTGGCGCTTTCCGCCGTGCCTGGCGCAGCGGGAATGCCAGAGGTGGCCGATGCCGTGGCGGTGGGCGTGGTGGTGGTAGCGGTCTTGCGCTGGCCCAGCAACAGTGCGGCGAATCCGGCCAGCAGCAGCAGGACCAGCACCCCGATCAGAATGTCGGGCCAGCGGCGGGTGGAGGCAGGTTTGCTCATAGTGGTCTCCCAGCCGTGTTCAGTCCAGCCGTGGCGCTTGCCCTGCACCGAGGACGCTGCGGTGTGATGTCTTTATTCCCCCGTGGGAGACCGTGTTCTGTCGTGTTTGCCCGCATACAACCCCCTTGAACCCCTCTTCGTAATTCCAGCATTGGCCTGTTTCCGTGCTGGGCTGCGCCAAACAGCGGCGGCCACGTTGTGAATGCCGTGCCTCAGCTTACAGAAAAAGCGTGTGGGCAGGGCATTCGGCAGGCTCATGGAGGACCGTTGGGTCTGGGCAGGGCCAGGGCCTGCGGCGCAGCACGGCAAACGGCGGCGGGAAGGGTCAGATTTTCCCCTCCCGCCGCCACCGTTGCCACGACTTTATTACTTCAAGGCGTCTTTGGCCTTGCTGCTGCCCAGGTTGGCTGCCGTCTTCAGCGACACCCTGGCCTGATCGTCCTGGCGCTGTGACCTTTGCGCCAGCCCCAGCATGTACCATGCGTCGGCGGCTTTGGGGTCCTCGGTGACCAGACCGCGCAGCACGGCCTCAGCCTCAGGGTAGCGGGCGCTGGCCAGCAGGGCGGAAGCCAGGTTCGTGCGGGCGGTGGGCGTGGGGTTGAGGCGCACGCTGTCGGCCAGTGCGCCCGCTGCTGCCGGGTAATCCTGCTGGGCGTAGTAGCTCAGGCCCAGCCACAGCGCGGTGTCGGCGTTGGGAACGCGCTTGTGGCTTTCCTTGAGGGCGATCACCGCGTCCAGCAGGCGGTTCTGGCGGTAGGCGGCGATACCCCGCACGTACAGCGCCCGCGCCGAGGTGGCCGCGTCGGGTTTCAGCTTCAGGGCCAGGGCGCTGTCGGCGGCAGCCTCATCGAAGCGGCCCAGGGTCAGGCGCACTCCGGCCAGGGCGGTGCGGTACATGGCATTGTCTGGGGCCAGCCGCACAGCGTTCAGGTACGCGGCCTGTGCGCCGGGCCGATCATTGCGAAGTGCGCGCAGCTCGCCCTCGCGCGCAAAGGCCCTGGCATTGTATTTATCGGCCTTAGTTGCTGCGCTGGCGGCCAGCACTGCCCCACGGGTATCGTTCCCGGCGGCCAGGATATCGGCCTTGCGCAGCAGCAGCGCCGAACGCTCGCTGGCCTTCTTCACGCGTTTCACGGCGGCGTCCAGCTCGCGCACGGCGCGGTCCGGCAGTCCCTGACCCATGTAGATGTCGGCCAGCAGCAGCGCTGCGTCCATGCGGGTGCCGTCGGCTTGCAGCAGCGCGTACAGGCCCGGCAGCGCCTCGGCCCCCTGCCCGGCCAGCGTGCGGGCCTGGGCCAGCCGGTAGGCGGCGTTCAGGTCATCCGGGGCCAGCGCCGTGATCTGGGTCAGGGTGGCGCTCAGGGCCGTGAAGTCGGCCATGCGGGTTTGCTCGGTGGCCAGCGCCTCCAGCACCTGCCGCTGGGCCGAGGCGCTGGCCTTGCCCGCCATCAGGGTGGCGGCCTGTCCGTACAGTTGCAGCGCCCCCGCGTGGTCCCCGCCCCGGCCCGCGATTACGCCCAGGTTGTACGGCCCCTCGTAACGGTCCGGGGCCAGCGTCACGAACTGCCGCAGTTCAAAGGCCGCGCCCTTGTCGTTGCCCAGCGCCAGCAGGGAGAGCGCCAGCCCGAAGTGAGGTTCAGGATTACCGTAGTTCTGCGCCACCAGCGCCTCGAAACCGCTGCGGGCCTGAGCATAATTCTTGGCGTCGTAGGCGGCCTGGGCCTTGTCCAGTCCTGTCTGCTGAGCCGGGGTCAGAGGGGTGACGGGTGGGGGAGGAGTGGTCGATGACGGAGCCGTCGAGGCGGGTGTGGCCTGTGCCGGGGCACCCTGGGCCGTCGCGTTCTGAGCCGCCGCGTTCTGGCCCGCTGTGGGCAGCGTCGGCAGTTTGGGAATGGTGGTGGCCGAATTCAAAGTGTTCTGGATGCCGACGGATGTAACGGTGTCGATCATGGTCTGGGCCGAACCGCTGCCTGCGAAACTCAGCAGCAGGCCGGGCAGCAGGCCCGTCAATGCAGCGCGTCTGGAACGGCTGAAACGTAATTTTTGCTTCACCTGGGAGCCTCCTGAGGTCGTTAAAACACCCTCAGCGTAGCACCCGGCTTTTTCCATAACTCTTACGGCAGTGGGGGGACCCGGCGGTCCTGTGGTGACAGCGCTAGAGCGCCGCCCCCAGGCCAGGCACTGAATTGCCGCTGACCGCGCCGGGCCGCTTGAGGGCCAGTTGCCCGCAGGCCGCGCCCGCATCCTTGCCGCGCGAACGCCGCACGCTGACATCCACACCACGCGCTTCCAGCGTGTCGTAAAAGCTTTGAATATCGGTCTCGGAGGTACTCTGGAAACCGCTGCCGTCCCAGGGATTCATGGGAATCAGGTTGACGTGGCTGACCAGTCCGCGCAGCAGATCGGCCAGCAGCTCGGCCTGCCACACCGCGTCGTTGACCCCGCGCAGCATGGTGTACTCGAAGGTGATGCGCCGCCCGGTCACGCCCTGATACTCGCGCGCCGCCGCCATGATTTCGGCAATGGAATTGGCCGCCCCGGTGGGAATGATGCGCTGGCGGGTCTCCTCGTCGGGCGCGTGCAGGCTGATCGCCAGCTTGAGGCCCAGGTCGTCCTCGGTAGCCAGCCGGGTGATCCCCTTGGCGATGCCCACCGTGGACAGCGTAATGCGGCGTTTGCTCATGCCCAGCGCCTGTGGGTGCAGCAGAATGCGCGCCGCCGCCATCGTGTGATCGTAATTGAGCATCGCCTCGCCCATGCCCATGAACACCAGATTCCGCAGCTCGCGCGGGGCCAGACCCTCGCCCCCGGCCACCGCCAGCACCTGCCCCACGATCTCGCCGGGGGTCAGGTTGCGCCCGAAGCCCATCGCTCCCGTCGCGCAGAACGAGCAACGGGCTGGGCAGCCCACCATCGTGGAGACACAGACCGTTTTGCGGTCCAGGTACGGCATGTACACCGCTTCCATCTGCCGCCCGTCTTGCAGGGTGAACAGGTACTTGACGCTGCCGTCGCTGCTGCGAACCGTCTCGATCTCGCGGAAGGGGTTGAGGTGGTACTGCCCGCTCAGCTCGGCCCGCATCTCGGCGGGCAGGTTGCTCATGCCGTCAAAGGTTCCCGCCCCCTGCACGTAGACCCATTCCAGCAGTTGCGTGCGCCGGAAGCCTTCTAGCGGGTAAGCGTCGGGGTGAAGGTCAAGCAAAAGCTCCATAGCCGTCCAGTGTAAAGGCCAGGGGCCACGGGCACCGTGACGCCGGGTGGCGTATTCATCCGATAGGGGCATCACCCCCCCCTGTCGCCGGGCTGTGAAATTTATCCTATTCAGCCCCGCCAGGTGTAATCTGCCGTGTGCATTTCTTGGAGGCTGTATGAACCGAATGAAAGTCTGGGCCGGGTCCATCTCGCTGGTGTTGCTCCTTGCAGGGTGCGGTCAGAACAGCGTTCCCGCCGTTCAGGGCAGCCAGTCGCCCGCTCCTGGGGCGCAGATCGTCGATCTGACCGGGCAGAGCATCGATACGGTCACTGCACAGAAGTCCATCACGATTCCCGTGAAAACAGCCAGTGGAGCCACGCTGGGAGAAGTCACGTTAAACGTGCAGTTTGTCACCACGGATTACGGCGACGGCCCCCTGCGCTCGACAGTTTTCAAAGTCACCTCCACCGTTCCCCACTACGGTGAGGTCAACAAAGTCACCAGAGTGACTGACTCCGCTGGGAAAGTGACAGATGAAATCAGTGATCTGACTTCGCTCGAAGCTGCTCCGGCCACCGATCTGTCGCCCTATGTAGATACCCTGTATCCCCAGGCGACGGGTAGATTTTGTGCCACCTATAACGTTGCCATCAACTGGAATGGCCCTTTTGCCTACAACGTGTCTCCAGCCAATGATCCGGCTATTCCCATGTCCAGGCAGGCGATTCAGCTCTGTGATTCATCCATTGCCACGCCTCCTGCCCTGCCCACCACGTCTCCAGCAATGCCCAAATTCGTGACCACCAGCAAAATCGTCGATGTGACTTCTAGCAGCGCTGCTGTGAATGGCAAGGTCACGGGAATTCTGGCCCTGTTCACGGATGAGAGCGGGGGTACGAAGACGGTTGTGGCTGTGACCACGGTGCGCTCCACGGTCAATCGGTACGGCGAGGCGTTAAACCTCAACTACATTGATGACGCCTCCGGGGCAGCGGTCGCCGTGCCTCCCCGCTTTCCTCAGACGATTCCCCGGAGTCCCCGTGTGGACAGGGGGGAAGTCAGCTTTACCAGCCGCAGCGCTGGCCAGACGGTGACCGGGAACAAGGTGTGCGCCCGTTCCGATGGCAATGTCAACTGGAATGGGCCATTTGTCGCCAGTGGGCCAGTGACAGATGGCGTGACCGTCACCCAGCCCGACATCGCTCTGAGTGTGTGCGATACCGCAGCGCCCACCCCAACGCCTACTCCGACGCCTACCCCAGTTGATCCCTACGCCAAGGCCAAGATTGAAACCAGCCTGGACAAGGCCAGAGGCGGCAGTGCCGCACTGCCCTACGCCATCGTGACGAATGTTCCTGCGGGAACCTACCTGCGTGGCCTGGTGACCTTTGAGCGCACACTGGACTGTCAGGCCGACAAGGCCAAGGCACTGCCCAACAAATTCAGTTTCAAGACTGGGAACAACGAATTCACCGGCAAGGTCATTGCTGGCCTGACCTTCGGCACCCAGATGAATAGCGTGGTGCGTGTATACGACGCCAAAGATGTCCTGCGTAAGACCTTCAATACCACGGTCTGCTACTTCTGATCCAATCCAGGACGTGTCCCGGCCCTCTCCATCACGGAGGGGGCTTTTTTTGTCGCTAGCTTTGCCGGTGCGGTGTGGCTGCCCCACCCACCCAGACTTCCACCCCGGTCCCGACTTCCCCAAACTGCACGCTCAGCCGCGCGGGTTGCCCCGGCATCCGCTGGGCTGCGCGCAGCAGGTTGGTGTCGGTGGGCAGGCGATTCGATGCCCCCAGCACGCCCACCGCGCAGGCCAGCATGTTGCTGCTGGCTGCATCTTCCAGAAAGCCCTTGAGTGGTCCGAACGCCCGGAAACTCAGATCGGCGCGGCGCGGTCCATCCGCTGTCAGAAGAACCAGACCCGTCGTTCCCGTCGCCCGATTAAGAGCTGAAATCGCCTCCGCATTCGGTGTGAAGGTGTCCAGTGCAGCGAGATCGGGGACCTCTGCCACCAGATTGGGGCGTCCCAGACTGGAAATCCAGACCCGTCTCGCGCCCAGGCCGATGGGGGAGAGGTCCGCCTCTATCGCTGTCACGTCTGGCACGCCCTGACGCAGCAGCCATTCGCCGCCGCACAGTTGGGCAGGCAACATTTCGTCACCCATCTGGACCTCGGCCACGTCAAGCAATTCAGTTCTCAGCATCGTTAAGGCCGCCAGCGCTGCGCTGTCCGAGCTGCCTCTCTCCTTGACTGGCGTAAAGACCCGCAACGCAACCTCAGACAGGCTGGCGGACTGTACGAACACGCTCAGCGGTGCGCCCGCCTTGGCTGCCCTGGCCTGCAAATTGCCTTCTGAGTCGGGAAAGACGGCGACAAGTTTGCCCCCCTCGCCTGCCTCAGAAAGAACCCGGTAAATAGATACGGTCATCGCTCCATTCTGCCGCCCCTCAAGCACTGACCCACTTGCGGAGCAGTTCTTCAAGGTGCGCGTCGTCCAGATCGTCGTTCTCGGCCAGTGCCTTGATGTGATCGGTCACGCGGCGCAGGGCGTCCTCGCCGTAGTGCAGGCCCAGCTCGCGGGCCTTGTAGGCGATGGCGTGCTTGCCCGTGACCTTGCTGGCGGCCTGAATGCGGCGGCCCACGCCGAAGGCTCCAGGGGGGATAGCCTCGTATGCGCCGGGGTTCAGGTAAATGGCCTTGAGGTGCATCCCGGCCTTGTGGTTGTAGGCGAATTCGCCGGTCAGGTAGTTGTTCCAGGGGATCGGCAGGCCCACCATGCGGGCGATCATGTTGTCCAGTTCGGGCAGCATTTCCAGGTTGTACTTGTCCACCAGCCCCTGCGGATCGAAGGTGAACATGCGCGCCAGAAAACCCCCAAGCGGCGTGATGCCGTTGCGCTCGCCGATGCCCAGAATGGTGGTGTCGATGTGGGTGGCCCCGGCCTCAATGGCCTCGTAGGCATTGCTGACCGCGCAGCCGGTGTCGTTGTGGCCGTGGAACTCGATGCCACAGCCCTCGTGGATCACGTTCCGCACTTCCCGCACCAGTGCGTAAACCTGCCGGGGCGTCGCCACGCCCACCGTATCCGCCAGCCCCACACGATGAACACCCAGATCGGAAACGGCCTTGTACACGGCCATCAGATCGGCTTCCTCACTGCGGAAGGTGTCCTCGGCAGAGAAACGCAGTTCCAGATTCGGGTGGTTGGTCTTGATCCAGCCGATCACCTTCTGCGCCGATTCGATGATCTGCCCGATGCTCTTGCCGTGGCTGAATTCGCGCAGAAAGCTGGAAGTGCCGAACAGCAGGTCCAGGCCGTCCACCCCCGTGTCCACCGCCCGCTGCACGTCTTCCATATGACAGCGCACATGCGTCAGCAGCTTGGCGTTCAGATTCAGCTCCGCCAGTTTGCGAATGTCGCTGGCGGTCTGGGCGCTGACCATCGGCGTGGTCAGTTCGATGTACTCGGCCCCGAAGGCGTCCAGCGCGCGGGCCACCTCAATCTTATCGTCGCTCTTAAAATTGCCGCGCGCGAACTGCTCGCCCTCCCGCAGGGTGGAATCGATGATCGCCCAGGAGCGGGCGGGGATCGGGGGAACGGTGGATTGGGCGGGCAGGGGGATTTGCTGGGTCATGGGGGCCTCTCGTGGGGCCATTCTGCCCAGATACCTGATGAATGTCAAGAATAATTGTCTAATACTTTTCAAATGAAAATATAGGCTTCAATCTTTTCACGAGCAGATGATCGGGCGCCAGTCTGGCTGGGTTTAGGAAGTATCTGTCCTCCAAGCTGGAGTGGCCAGAATCCCCTGCTTACCAGAAGGCGGAGACGGATTTCTGAATGATCTGAAAGTCATTTAGAAACTTGGTATTTCATATAATTTCTGGATAGCCGTTGAAATAGCGCTCTAGAACAAGTATATGAAACTTCACATATCGCTAGACCGGATTTCAGACGGATTATCGGGGTTCGAGTCATGAATCTGTGAGACAGCATGATCTAGGCTAGACGTAAGAATTGAATTCCAATCCAAAGATTAAAAGTCAGTTTCTCAAGAAAACTGATCGCCCTTTTCTATGCCAATATCCATCATCTTAAAGGAGTCCTACCATGTCGCGTCTTCCCCGTTTGACCCTGATCGCCACTGCCGCCCTGCTGTTGACCGCCTCCGCGCAGGCACAGTCCGAACTCAAGATTCTGGCGCCAGCCTCGGTGGGCGGCGGCTGGGACGGCACCGCACAGGCGATTGCCGAGACGCTGCGCGCTGAGAAACTGGCCCCCAACGTCAGCGTGTACAACATTCCTGGCAAGGCCGGAACGCTGGGACTGGCCGAATTTGTGAAGCTCAAGGGCCAGCCCAACAACCTGATGGTCACGGGCTTTGTCATGGTGGCCGGAATCCCCATCAACAAAAGCCCGTATGACCTGTCTAGCGATGTGACCCCCATTGCCCGCCTGACCACCTCCTACGAGGTGCTGATCGTGTCGGCCAAATCGCCCTACAAGACCGTCGAGGAAATGATCAGCGCGTTCAAGAGTAACCCCTCGGCCCTCCGCTTCGGCGGCAGCAGCGAGGGCGGCAGCGGGCATGTCGCCGTGGGCAAGCTGGCCAAGGAACTCAAGATTCCCATGTCGCAGGTCAAGTTCATTCCCTCGGCAGGCGGCGCGCAGGCGGCCAAGGCCATGCTGGGCGGCGAACTGGACGTGGTCAGCGCCGGGTACAGCGAGATTGAGGACATGATCAAGAGCGGGCAGGTGCGCGGCCTGGCGATCCTGGCCCCTGAAGCGGTGGCGGGCGTCAACCTGCCCACATTGATCGCCAAGGGCTACAACGTGGACGTCTCCAACTGGCGCGGCGTCGTGGCGACGGGCAAGATCAGCGCTGCCCAACGTTCTGACCTCACGGTCATGATGACCCGTATGGTCCGCACGGACACCTGGAAAAAGAAACTGGCCGAGAACAAGTGGGACGCTTACTTCGCCTCCGGCACGACTTTTGACCGTTTTGTGAGGGTGCAGAAGACCGATGTGGCGCAGTTGTTGCAGGATCTGAATATCCTGAAGTAATCGTCTGATACGGCGGGGAGAGGCACCTGGATTCAGAGTGCCTTTCCTCGTCTCTGCCGTCTCAGGCCGGGTGCAGCCCTGCAAATTCCAGCCCCGTCGTTTCGTCCCAGCCCTGCGCGATGTTCAGAGACTGGACAGCGTGTCCCGCCGTGCCCTTGACCAGATTGTCGATGGCGCTCATCAGCACCACGCGCCCGGTGTCCTGATCCATCTCGAAGCCGATGTCGCAGTAGTTGGTGCCGTCCAGCAGCATTGGGTCGGGGTAACGGTGAATCCCTTTTGCCACCTTGACAATGCGGATAAACGGCTCGGCGGCGTAAACCTCGCGGTAGGCGCTCCAGACGTCGCGGTCACTGTAGCCATCGGGAATCCATGCCTGCGCGGTGGTCAGGATGCCCCGCACGCGCGGCGTGCTGATGGCGGTCAGGTGCAGTGGAAAGTGGCCGGGCAACTCCTGCTGCGCCTCGGCGGTGTGGCGGTGACCGACGGGCTTGTAGACCCGCAGACTGCCTGCCCGCTCTGGGTGGTGCGAGGATTCAGAGGCGCTGGCCCCTGCCGCGCTGCTCCCCACCAGTCCGGTGGCGATGATGTCTTTGGGCAGCAGCACCCCCAGCTTCAGCAGCGGATACAGCGCCAGAATCACGGACGTGGCAAAGCAGCCCGCGCAGGCGATGCGGGTCGCGCCGATCAGTTCCTCGCGGTGCAGTTCGGGGTTGCCGTAGACCCATTCGCCCAGTTTCTCGGGAGCAGGATGGGGTTCGCCGTAGACCTTCTGGTACACCTCCGGGTCTTTCAGACGGAAGTCGGCGGACAGATCGATCAGGACGCGGCCCTTGCTCTCGAATTCAGCCAGCCGTTTGGCTGCCGAGTTGTGCGGCAGGGCCAGCACGATCACGTCGGCTTCCTCCAGCTCGGCCAGTTTGCGGAATTTCAGGGTGGTGCGCCCGCGCAGGTTGGGGTGGACCATGCTGACCGGGGTTCCGGCGCTACGTTCGCTGGTCACCTGCGTGACGTTCAGGTTGGGGTGCCCCAGCGCCAGCCGCAGGAATTCCCCGCCTGCGTACCCGCTGCCCCCCACGATGGCGACTGTCAATTGTTCAGAAGATGGACGGCTCATACGCGCCCCACTCTGCCGGAAAACTGCTGGGTGAATTGGGAAGTGGCTAGGGGAGGGGGCCGGGCTGGGGCACTGGGCTTATGAATTCTGTCCGGCATTCACGCCAGCGCTAGCAACCACGCGCCCACCAGGAAGCCGCGCAACAGCCAGAGAACGGTTCTCAGCCAGTTCGTCGTAACCAGACGTGCGTGCAGCGTTGCGTCGAAGCCTGTGGTCAGGCGGCCATGCACGGGCGACTGGACCACGGCAGTGGACACCCAGATCAGGATGATCAGCCCTAGCCCCAGTCCCGCAGAGGCCGCCGACACATGGGTTGGGGGGCGCAGGACCAGGGCAGCCCCCGTTGCCAGTTCGGCAAGCATCAGGGGCGCAACGAGCCAGGTGATGCGCGTGACGTGTTCTCGCTGGTACGCGGCATATCCACCCTCACCCACGCGCGAGAACAGCGGGTAGTGGACAAGTTGGATGGTCAGGATCAGGCCCACCAAGGCCCAGGTCAGTGCGGCGTGAATGACAAGGAGCATGGGCCGAGTGTGCCACTGAACCGAACGTGTATGTGTCCGATTGAGCCGGGTTCTGGTCAAACTGGGTACTTGGTCAAGCCATCGTAAGACACAGAAAAGCCCCGTCTCCTCCATGCCGGAAAAGACGGGGCCGATAGGGAACGCCTAAGCCTTGACGGGTTTGGCTCCACTCTGGCGCTTCTTGTTCCATTCCTCGACGTACACCACCAGCGGCGCGACGATATAGATGCTGCTGTAGGTGCCGATGACGATGCCCACCAGCAGCGCCAGACTGAAGTCGCGCAGCACCGGGCCACCGAAGATCAGCAGGCTGATCAGGGGCAGCATGGTGGAGACCGAGGTCATGATGGTGCGCGAGAGCGTCTGGTTGATGCTGACGTTGACGATCTCGCGGAAGCTCTGGCCACGCATCTCGCGAATATTCTCGCGAATCCGGTCCGAGACGATGATTGAGTCGTTTAGCGAGTAGCCGATCAGGGTCAGCAGGGCCGCCACACTGGCGATGCCGAACTCCAGCCCCAGGAGCGAGTACAGGCCCATCACAATCGCCACGTCGTGCAGCACGGCCACAATGCTGCCCAGCCCCATGATGAAGTCGAAGCGGAAGCCCACGTACACCAGGATCAATCCCAGGCCCAGCAGCACGGCGTAGATGGTCTTCTGGGTCAGTTCCTTGCCCACCGTGGGACCGACGGTTTCGGTGGCCTGGACCTCGCCGCCGGGCAGTTTGCTCAGGGCTGCGCCCAACTTATCGGCCTCGGCGGCGGTCAGTTCCGGCACCTTGACGTTGTACTGGACGCCGTTCTGGGTGGGATTCACGTCTCGCTGGATGGCCGCGCTCTGGTCATTGACCTTGGCGATGCCCGCACCGGACGCCGCCGCCCGCACCTGCTCGGTGTTGGTGGTGGTGTCGGTCCGCAGAGTCAGCGTGGTGCCGGAGGTGAAGTCCACGCCGTAATTCAGGCCCTTGGTGGCCAGGACGCCCCCGCCGATGACGGCGAGCAGGATGCTGGCGGTGGTGATGTACGGTGCGGCTTTAATAAAGTCGATGTGGGTGTTCTTGACCCACTGCCGAGCATTCATGTTGGGATGACGTCGGGCGATCCACTCGATAAACCACCGGGCGAAGACCAGATTCGAGAACGTCGCGGCGATCACGCCGATCATCAGCGTGACGGCAAAGCCCTTGACCGGCCCGGTGGAGTAGTTGTAGAGCGCCACGGCGGCCAGCAGGTGCGAGGCGTTCACGTCCAGAATCGCGGCGGTGGAGTGTTTGTACCCGGCCTCAATGGAATTCCTGATGCCCTTGCCCCGGTACAATTCTTCCTTGATGCGCTCGAACGAGATCACGTTGCCGTCCACGGCAGCCCCGATGGTCAGCACCAGACCCGCGATCCCTGGCAGCGTCAGCGTGGAGCCGAAGCCCGCCAGCATTCCCAGAATCAGGATGCTGGAGAACAGCAGCCCCAGCGCGCCCACCAGACCAAACCACAGTCCGTAATACGCGAACAGCATCACGAAGACCAGTCCGATACCTACCAGCGCGGCAATCGCGCCGCTGCGGATGGCGTCCGCACCCAATGTCGGCCCGATGGCGCGTTCAGCTTCCGTCTTGATCTTGATGGGCAGCGCGCCGGATTTCAGCACGAGGGCGAGCTGATTGGCTTCCTCCGGCGTAAACGATCCGCTGATCTGGATGTCGCGGAACAGCTTCTGGTTGATGGTGGCGACGCTCTGAATCTGATCGTCCAGCACCACGGCCATCAGTTTGTTTACGTTCTTGCCGGTGAAGTCCCCGAAGGTCTGTGCGCCCTTGTCTGTGGTCTGGAAGTTGACCACCCACTGCCCGGTCTGCGGGTTGGTGCCCGAGGTGGCGCTTTCCACCACTTCCCCGGTGGCCTCGATAGGCCCAAGCTGTGCCAGCGTGTAGCCGCCGGAGCCGGGTTTGCTGGTACGCACTGCCGGATCAGGCTGTGCGCCATCCTTGACAATCCTGAATTCCAGCTTGGCGGTCTGCTGGATGATCGCGCGGGCGCGTTGCTGGATGGCAGGCGTTGCGCCTGGAATCTCCACCACCACGCGCTTGCCCCCGGCCACCGTCACGGTGGGTTCGGCCACGCCCAGTGCATTGACGCGGTTCTCGATCACGGTTTTCACGCGGTCCAGCTCGTCCTTGGTGGCCGTACCGGATTCGGGAGCCAGTTCGATCCGCAGGCCGCCCTTGAGGTCCAGGCCCAGCGTGATGAACTGGAATTTGTCGTTCCAGATGCTGCCCAGGTTATTGGGGTGTTCCCAGGGCCGCCAGATATAGGCCAGGCTGCCCAGCAGTGTGATCAGCAGCAGCAGCGGAATCCAGGGACTGGATTTGCTGGAACTGGGCGCACCACTGCGCCGGGGCGGTGGTGGACGGCGGTCATTGCCGCCCTTATTTTTGTTGTTGCGGTTGTTGCCGTAGGTCACGGTGGAACTCCTATTCAGAGGGGAGAGACGCAGAGAGGGATGTTCGGCATCCCTGTCCCTCAGCCGCCGTCGGTCTGCCGCCGCCCCAGCACGTTCAGGTCACTCAGGGGTGGGGGCTGCTGCCAGTTCCAGCCTTCAACCGCATTGCCTGTCTGCTCGCGCACCAGCCGCAGGGATTCTGCCGGAGGCGGCGGCGTTAGCACCGACACACTTGGCCCCGGCTGCGGCATGGCCCGCACCTCGGGCAGCGCGGGGGCCACGCTGCTGGCGCTGGGGCGCTGCCCCACTTCCGGCGGACGCACGGGCGTTCCCAGCACCACGGCCAGCACCGACAGCACTGTCAGCACACCCGGCCACGCACTCAGACGTGAAACCCAGGCAGGGAGGGGGGTGGGGGAGGGACGCAAAGCGCCGCAGCATACCAAGCATGGACTGACGGAGAGATGACGGCCCGCACCTTCTGCGCCGCCTTCGCCGTTTCTTCGCGGTCTTTGGGCCGTTTGTTGACGGCCCGCTGAGAGGCTTGCCGCAGGGTCAGAAGCCGTTTCTGGCCCGCGACATTCAAGGAGGACTCCACATGAGTCAGCTCAAGACCACCAGCATCAAGATGATCTTTCGCAAAACGCCCCTGATCGTTCTGGCCGTCCTGCCGCTGACCGTGGGCGCAGTGCTGGCCCAGCAGGCTGGAACAGCGGCTGCCGACGCCACAGTTCAGGCGCAGCAAGCCCAGCCCCAGCGTGTTCAGCCAGCGCAACCGGGTCAGCGTGGCGCAGCAGGCACACAGACACGTACCAGAAGCGGCACCAATTACGGTGACGTATACCTTCAGAAGCTGGCCGTGCAGCTCGGCATCAGCCTGGAAAAACTGAAAGCTGCCGCGCTGGCCGCTGGGAACGCCACCATCGATCAGGGCGTGAAAGACGGCAATATCGCCGTCAACCGCGCCGCAGACATGAAAACCCGCCTGAAGGACAATCCCTTCAGCATGCTGGGTGGCCGGGGCATGGGCGGGCCGGGCGGACGTGGGATGCACGGCCCCGGTGGTCGGGGAGGTGGGCCGCGTGGGGATTTGAGCGCTCCAGACGGCACGCAGAGACAGACCGACAGCGGCATTGTAGATCCGAACGCGGTGGAGGGCGGAAGCTGACAGGTTAAGTCGAACTCCGGTTCCTCTCGACTCGTGTGGAAGGGGGAAGGGGCCACATAGTTCCAAAATTCAAAGAAGAAGGGCCGCTCCCCCATAGGAACGGCCTCTCTTCTATGCTTGTCTTCTATGCTTGTAAATCTACCTCAGGCTTACGACACTTCCACTTCCACCATCTCGCTGGCCTCGATGATGTCGCCAATTTCCGCGCCGTCCCAGTCCAGGTTGATCCCACACTCGTAGCCGGTCTGAACCTCGCGCACGTCGTCCTTGAGGCGCTTGAGGCCCACCAGCGTTCCCTCGTACACGGTTTCCTTGCCGCGCGTGACCTTGGCCTTGGCGTTGCGCTTCAGGCTGCCGTCGGTGACATACGATCCGGCGATGTTGCCGAAACGTGGGTGCTTGATGACCATGCGGACCTCGGCGCGGCCCAGGTATTTCTCCTCGAACACGGGTTCCACGTTGCCCTTCATCAGGCGGTCCACTTCATCGATCAATTCGTAGATGATGCGGAAGGACTTGATATCCACACCCTTGTTGTCGGCGATCTTGGTGACGCTGCCGGGCGCGGTGACGCTGAAGCACAGGATGGTGGCCTCGGCGGTGGAGGCCAGCAGCACGTCGCCCTCGGTGGGCGCGCCGATGCCCGAGAGCATCACGTTGATCTTGACGTCCTCGGATTCCTTGCGGGCCAGGATGCCCTGAATAGCTTCCACGCTGCCCTGGGTGTCGGCACGCAGGATCAGGTTGACGGTGCGCACGGTGGTCAGCGGCCCCATCATGTCTTCCAGGGTCAGTTTACGCAGTACCTGAGCACCCTCGGCGTCGCGGCGGTCACTGGCGCGCGAGGCGATCAGGTCACGCGCGGCGTGTTCGTTCTTGGCGCTGCTGACCTTCTCACCGCTGGTGGGCACCTCGGAAAAGCCCAGAATCTGCACGGGGGTGGAGGGGCCAGCTTCCTTGATCCGCCCGCCCGCGCTGTCCATCATGGCCTTGATCTTGCCGTAGTTCTCGCCCACCACCAGGAAATCGCCGACGTGCAGCGTGCCTTCCTGAACCATCACGGTGGCCAGCACGCCGGACTGCTTGTCCACCTTGCCCTCGATCACCACGCCCCCGAACACCCCGTTGGGATCGGCGCGCAGATCTTCCAGCTCGGCGTTCAGGCTGATGTATTCCAGCAGGTCTTCCACGCCCTCGCCGGTTTTTGCGCTGACCGGGACCACGATCAGGTCACCGCCGTACTCTTCGGGCACGAGGTTGAGCTGCGTCAGATCGGTCTTGACCTTGTCGGCGTTGGCCTGCGGCAGGTCCATCTTGTTGATGGCGATGATCATCGGGACCTTGGCGGCCTGCGCGTGTGCGATGGCCTCGCGGGTCTGTGGCATCAGCGAGTCGTCGGCGGCAATCACGATGATGGCGATGTCGGCGACGTTGGCCCCGCGCGCCCGGATGGTGGTGAATGCCTCGTGGCCGGGGGTGTCGATAAACACGATCCTGCCCTTGGAGGTCTGTGCCTCGAAGGCCCCGACGTGCTGCGTGATGCCGCCCGCTTCCTTGGCCGCCACCTTGGTCTTGCGGATGTAATCCAGCAGCGAGGTCTTGCCGTGATCGACGTGGCCCATGATCGTTACGACAGGCGCGCGGTGAGGAATCTCAGCTTTGGAGGCGGGTGCAACATCGTCCCGCGCCTGCGTGGCGGTGGCTGAAGCCTGGGCCGTCTGAGGCGTTGCCTCCTGCTCTGGCGCGTCCTGAGGCTGAGCTGCCTGGGCCTCGGTGGGCGCGGCGGCCTGGGCTGCTTCGTCTGCGCTTCCCATGCCTTCCTCGGCCACGATCTGCTTGATCAGTTCGACGGTGTCTTCCTCGATGGTGCTGCTAACGCTCTTGTACGAGACGCCCAGCCCGTCGAGGATTTCCAGCATTCGGGCGTTTTCCAGATTCAGCTCTTTGGCCAGCGTGTAGATTCGGACTTTAGACATGACTCACCTCCGGTGAGACCCGCGCGTCTGGCGCGGAATGGTTCTGATTTGGGACTTTTTGATGGTTTTGAAGTTGCTCCGCGATCTCGGCAGCCTGGGCGCGAAAGGCCCGCCGCAGCCGCTTTTCCTGCCAGCATTCGGGGGTGTCGGCGCAGACATACGCGCCCCGTCCAACTCTGTTCCCGGCCCGCACGTCCCATTTGCCGTCCAGCCGCGTCACCCTTAAAAACTCGCTTTGAGGGCGTTTGCGTCGGCAGGCTGCACAGGTTCTTTCGGGAACATGCTTGCCAGGAACAGGCTCAGTGGTGGCAGGCTCGGCAGTCAAGGCTTACTGCTCCCCGATGTCCTCGGGCGTGGCGACGGCCACCGACTTGCTGTCCTTGAACAGCGCGTCGAAGGCGGACTGCGCCACGTCACCGTCGCGGCCTTCCTGCTCGTCCTGAAGCGCCTGCTGCATGGCGGCGTCCAGATCGCTGATGGCCGCCGTTTCGCGCAGATCAATCTTGAAACCGGTCAGCTTGGCCGCCAGCCGCACGTTCTGTCCGCCTTTGCCGATGGCCAGGGACAGTTGATCGGGCGTGACCGTCACGGTAGCTTCCTGACGGTCAGGCAAGACTTCAATCAGGCCCACCTTGGCCGGGGACAGCGCGTTGCGAATGAAGTCGCGCAGGTTGGCATCCCACAGGATCACGTCCACGCGCTCGCGGCCCAGTTCGCCGGTCACGGCCTGGATGCGGTTGCCACGGTGGCCGATGCACGCGCCGATGGGGTCCACGTTGGAGTTGTGGCTGAACACGGCCACCTTACTGCGCTGCCCGGCCTCGCGCGAGATCGCCTTGATTTCCACGATGCCGTTGGCGACTTCGGGAATTTCCTGGCGCAGCAGGTAGTCCAGCAAACGCTCGTCGGCGCGGCTGGCCAGGATGGTTGGCCCCTTGGGCGTCTTGCGGACTTCCTTGAGGTAGATCTTGACGCGGTTGCCAGGGGTCAGCTTCTCGCCGGGAATCTGCTCGCGGGGGGGCAGGATCGCCTCGCCCGCGCCCAGTTCCACGAACCAGTTGCCCTTGTTGTCGCTGCGGACCACCTGCGCGGTCAGCACCTGGCCCTCGCGGTCCTTGTACTCGTTGAAGACCACGTTGCGCTCGGTCTCGCGCATCTTCTGCGTCAGCGTCTGCTTGGCGGCCTGCAACGCAATGCGCGAGAACTTCTCACGGTCCACCGGGAATTCCATCTCCATGCCCAGTTCCACGCCGGAATCCAGCTCCAGCGCGTCGGCCAATGAGATCTGGAGGTGTTCGTCCTCGATGACCTCCACCACCTCACGCACCACCAGCACTTCCAACTCGCCGCTGGCGGGGTCGAGGTGGACCTCGATGCGTTTGTCGGGTTCCACATTGCGGGTGTACGCCTGCGCCAGCGATTCCTCGAAAGCCTGGATCAGCGCCAGTTCGTTGATGTTGCGGGCCTGCGCCACTTCACGCAGCGCGTCGGCAAAATTGAATTCGGGTTCGCTCATGTCACTCTTCCTTTTTCTGTTGTCTGTGTTTTCAGTTGTCTGGGTTTTAGAGGCGGGCAGGCTTCAGCGGTGGCGGTCCGGGAATTCGGCCAGATTGGCAGTAAAGGTCCCGGCTTTCAGCGTCACGTCGTCGCCGTTCACGTCGAAGGTCACGTTCTCGCCGTCCACGGCCTTGATCGGGGCGGTGAACGCCTGCCCGTCGCCGCGCACACGGGCTTTGAGGCCCACCATGCGCTCGAAATGCCGGGCTGTCAGCAGCGGACGCTTGGCCCCCGGTGACTCGAATTCCAGGCGGTACTCGCCCGTGACCGGGTCTACCCGGTCAAACTCCGCCTCGGCGGCGCGGCTGGCCCCGGTGATGTCGGCCATGGTGACGGGCTGCTCGTCCAGGCGGTCAATCCGCACCAGCACAATCAGTTCCCCGCCCGCATTCTGAAGCTGAACTTCCAGGACCTCGAAGCCCAGCGGCCCTACCCCTGCCTGCGCGATGGTCTGAAGCCGGGCGATCTGCCCGTCTGTCTGCCCACTTGAATTGTTGGCCGTCTGGCCGTCTGAGTTGTCGTTTGCGTTGTTATTCATATTGTCGGGGCCTCCCATGCGGGCTGCCCACCTGACCACCCCCTCCACGAAAAAAGGTGGGCTTACCGCACCCACCCCTCTATTTCGAGGAATTTCAAAAGCCAGTATAGCCGATGGCGCAATTTAGGCGGCGAGAGGCGTCACAAAGTCGTGGTGGTGAGGGTCAGTGGGGGCAAACTCCTGAACGGGGTTAAACCGCAAGCCGCCTTCAAACATCCGCCCAACACCCTCACTCACTTCTGCACGTCAATCGCAATCACGCCATTTTGCAACCGCGCCAACTCCGCCACGGGCTGGCCGTCCCGCTGGCGCATGTTGCTCAGGCTGCTGCCCTCGGGCGCGCGGGCCACGGCGTCGCCGATGCGGATCTGGGGGCTGGCAATCGGACGCGCCCACACGATGGCATCGCTGTAGCCGCCCTGCCCGGCGTGGGCCAGACCGCGCAATGCGCCGATTACGATCACGTCGCCGCCCGCGATCACCTCGGCGCTGGGATTCACGTCGCCCAGCACGATCACGCTGCCCCGGTACTCGTTGCGCGCCCCGGCGCGGATGGTGTGCGGCACGATGACCGTGCGGGCGCTATCAATCGGGTGGGCCTCGGGCGCGGCCTGGGCCGGGGCAGCCACCGTCACGCGCGGCGCACGGATGCGGCCCGGTTTGCCCCCAGCCTCGCGGATGGCCGTCAATGCCTGTTCGATTGCGCCTGGATCGGCGTCGCCGTTGATCTCGATGGTCACACTGCTGCCGGAGAGGTTGGGCATGGTCAGCCCGCGTGACACGCTCTCGGCGGTGTCACCCGGTTCCAACATCAGATTCAGACCGCCCAGTGTGCCGCGTAACTTCATGACCTTTAATCTAGCGTCACATTCGCCGGAGGTTCCGGGGGCAACCTCTCACCCCCTGCTCCCGTATAAGGGGGCATGTCCGCGCCCATGCTCACCGAAACCGAGATCGCCGCGCTGGAACTGCGTGATCTGCACAAATCGTTTGCGGGCAAGGCGGCTGTCTCTGGCCTGAGCCTGCGCGTGCGGCCTGGCGAACTGTACGCGCTGCTGGGTCCCAACGGGGCAGGGAAGACCACCACCATCCGCATGATCGCGGGCCTGACCCGCCCCGACAGCGGCGAGGCATTCATCTACGGCCACAGTGTCCAGCACGACGCGCAGGCGGCCAAACAGGTGCTGGCGTATCTGCCTGACGAGCCGCTGCTGTATGGCAAGCTGAGTGCCCCCGAATACTTGGAGTTCGTGGCCGGGCTGTGGGGCATGGACGCCGCGCAGGCCGCGCCCGAGGCCGAACGCTTGCTGAAGTGGCTGAACCTGTGGGATCACCGCCAGGAGCGGGTGGAGGGGTTTTCGCGTGGGATGAAGCAGAAACTGGCGATGGCTGGGGCGCTGATCCACCGCCCGCGCCTGCTGCTGCTGGACGAGCCGCTGACCGGGCTGGATGCGGCGGCCTCGCGTCAGGTTAAGGACGCACTGCGCCAGTATGTGGACGACGGCGGCGCGGTGGTCCTGACCACCCACATTCTGGAAGTGGCCGAGCGCATGGCCGAACGCATCGGCATCATCGGCGGCGGCCAACTGATCGCGGAGGGCACGCCAGAGGAGTTGCTGGAGCGCACCGGAACGCAGACGCTGGAAGACGCCTTCCTGTCGCTGACGGGATTGGATGTGCCGCAGAGTGAAGTGGTGGACGCGCTGTGAGAACCGAAGCCGTCAAATTGCCCGCTTCCCGTTCCAGAGGCTCTAAACCCGGCAGTTTGCCGTGGCTGCTGAAAAAGCAACTGCTGTGGCAGTGGCAGGCGTTGACGGGCGGCCAGCGCAAGGGGGTGTACATCGCGCTGGCGGTGCTGATTCTGGCCGTGCTGGGTGGTTACTTCGCCTTGCGCTCCCTGCTGGCGAACCTGCCCCTGAACGCCCCGCTGCCGGATGTGGCGCTGGGGCCGGTGCTGCTGGCCCAGGCATTCCTGCTGACGCTGATGCTCTCGGCGGCGGTGCGCGCGTCTCTGGTCACGCTGTTCACGCGCGGTGATCTGGATCTGCTGCTGCAATCGCCCATCCCGCCGCGCGTGGTGCTGGCCTCGCGGGCGCTGGGGGTGGCACTGTCGGCGGCGTTGCCTGCTGGCCTGCTGGTGGTGCCGCTAACACTGGCGCTGCTGGTGCTGGGCGTGTGGCGCGGTGGAGTGGGCTTGCCGCTGTGGTGGCTGTCGGCGTCATTGCTGGCGTCCAGCGCGGGGTTGTGGCTGACACTGGGACTGGTGCGCGTTCTGGGCGTGCGCCGCACCCGCACGGTGTCGGCGGTGCTGGGGGCGCTGTTCGGCGCGGGTATTTTTCTGGGAACGCAGTGGGCCAATTTCAGTGGGGGGCGGGGCCGGGGGCAGCAGTCCAGTGCTGTTTTTGAGGCGCTGTCCTTCTTCGCGCCGGGCCGGGGCAACTGGCCGGGCCGGGAGGCGTGGCTGTGGCTGCCCGCCCGCGCCGCGTGGCTGGAGCCGTGGCCCGCGTTGCTGCTGGTCCTGCTGTCCCTGGCTGTGTTCGCCGTCTCGGTACTGGCCCTGACCCGGCAGTTCGTGAACGGCGCGCAGGAAATCGCCGCGCCGGAAGGCCGCGTCCGGCATTCGCGCACCCCACCGGGCAAATTGCGTTTTGCCTCCGGTTCCCGCGCCACGCTGCTCAAGGAATGGCGGCTGATCGGGCGTGACCCGGAACTGCTGTCGCGCACGTTGCTGCAACTGGTGTACCTGCTGCCGCTGCTGTTCTCGGTCACACGGGGCGGCGGGCTGCGGGCGGCAGGCGGCACCGGGGTCATTCTGCTGACCGCCAGCCTGACCGCAGCCCTGGCCCACCTGACCCTGAACGCCGAGGACGCCCCGGACCTGCTGATCAGCGCTCCGCGCAGCCCGGCGGCCTTAAGGCGCGACAAGTGGCTGGCCGCCGTGATTCCCACCGTGCTGCTCGGGCTGGTGGCGCTGACCGTGCTGGCCCTGCGCGGGGCGCTGGGAACCTCCCACACGTTTTTTCTGGTTCCTCTGTTGCTGCTGGGCACGGGCGGCACGGCTTTAATGGTGCTGTGGCAACCGCTCCCGGTGCGCCGCGCCGACGCCTTCAAGCGCAGTCAACGTGCCCCGCTGATCAATACGGTTCTGACACTGCTGTTTCAGGGCGGACTGTCCGTGACAGCTTTCGCGGCCAGCAGCGGCGCGGTCTGGGGGCTGGCGACGCTGGCGCTGGCCGTCCTTGCGCTGGGCGTGGCCTATTCCCTGCGGCGCAGCGACGTGCGGTGAGGCAGTATTTGCACACGTCCACGCCTCCCTGGCAGCTATCCTGATCCCATGCCCCACCACCTTTCCGCCCGCACAGGACAGCCCTGATGCCTGCACCCACCCTGCGCCCCCGTTCCATGCTGTTCGCCCCCGGCAACCGCGCGGACCTGATCGTCAAGCTGCCGCGCAGTTCGCCCGATGCGGTGGTGATTGATCTGGAGGACGCCATCCCCGGCAACCCCGAGGCCAAAGCTGCCGCCCGCCCCATCGCCCGCGACGCCGCCCGTGACCTGATCGCCGCCGCGCCGCATCTGGCCGTCTTCCTGCGCGTGAATGCCCCGCACTCGCCGTATTTTGAGGGCGATCTGGCTGTGCTGACCCCCGAACTGGCCGGGGTGGTGGTGCCCAAACTGGAGTCTGCCGCTGATGTCCAGTTCGTCGTGGAAGCATTCAAGGCCCGTGGCCTCAATCTTCCTCTCCTGGCCGGGTTGGAAACTGGGGCAGGTGTCTGGAACGCGCTGGAAATTCTGAGAGAAGAGGCCGTCACGCTGGCCTATTTCGGCGCGGAGGATTATACGACAGACCTGGGTGGACGGCGCACGGAGGGCAATCTGGAAGTGCTGTACGCCCGCTCAAAGGTGGTGCTGGCGGCCCGATTGGCAGGTGTTCCGGCGCTGGATATCGTGGTCACGGCGCTGAACGACGAGGCGGTCTTTCGCGCCAACTCCGAGCAGGGCCGCGCCCTGGGCTACGCGGGCAAGCTGTGCATCCACCCCGCTCAGGTGGCGCTGGCCCATGACATCTTCGGGACCACCCCCGCCGAGGCCGCCCGCGCCCGCGCCCTGCTGGACGCTGCCCACGCGGCAGCCGAGCGCGGCCACGGGGCCTTCAGCTTTGAGGGCCAGATGGTGGACGAACCCATGCTGACCGCCGCCCGCGCCGTACTGGCACAATTTCAGGAGAACCAACATGAATGAAGACCTGAACCGCCCCCAGGGCCGCTATTTTGAGGAACTCACGCCTGGCACCGTCATCCACCATCGCGTCACGCGCACGCTGACCGAGGCCGATAACGTACTGTTCACCACGCTGACCATGAACCCGCAGCCGCTGCATCTGGACCACGAGTACGCTGCGCAGACCGAGTTCGGGCAGCCGCTGGTCAACAGCCTGCTGACCCTCAGCCTGCTGGTGGGCCTGAGCGTCCATGAGCTGACGCTGGGAACGCTGGTGGCCAATCTGGGCATGACCGACGTGGTGTTTCCCAAGCCCGTCTTTCACGGCGATACCATCCACGCCGAATCGGAAGTGCTGGAAGCGCGGCAGAGCAAATCCCGCCCGAATCAGGGTCTCGTCACCGTGGAACACCGCGCCATCAACCAGCGCGGCGAGGTGGTGGCGCAGTGCAGGCGCACGATGCTGATGCAGAAGCGGGCGTAGGAAAATTGAACTGGGTATCGCCGCTATTCACAATTGTCCTGTCTCCAAGTGTTGAAAAGGATTGAGAAAGAACTTGAGGTGCAAATGCGATACTGCCCAAGAGACGGTGGTAACGGTGTCATTTACAAGAATATATTTCTACCTACTGGCGAGATAGTTTATATCTGTGATGAGTGTGATTGTGCTTGGCTATCTGGTGAATGTCTCAATGAACTATCTTTTTATTTCATCAATGATTTTTTAAGAGATAGGGGTATTAAAGTCAAAACCGCAGAGGGCTACGAAGCGCTTAGAGGCTGCCAAGAACCCTATACAAAAAGCGGCTTGAGATTGTTGCAGAGCAGAACGCATGCGGCAAGGACATGGAATCCCATCAGCGTGGACAACAAACGTTCCAAGTCCCGTCCCAAACGGCGAAACCGTGACATCCACGCGAAGGACCGCTCCACCACCCACCGTTTTGGGACCAGGATAAAGCCCTTGGCGGCCTCTGGACGTTTGACCACCACCAGTTCCACGCCAGTCTCGGCAGCGTCCAGAGCAGTTTGTTCGCCTGTATATCCCTGGTCAGCGAACGCCATCTCCACGGTTGTGCCCGTAGCTGCCTGCACCTCCAAGCACAGGTCTTTGACCTGTGCCCGATCCTGCTCGTTGGCAGGTGTGGTCAGCACGGCCAGGAAATGCCCCAACGGATCTACCGCCAGATGCACCTTCGTTTCCTTGCGTTTCTTGGCACCATCAAAGCCTGCGCGGTGTCCACTTTCAGGCGTACGTTGAAGGGTCCGGCTGTCGATGATGATCGCGGTAGGCTCGCCGTTCCGCGATTTTTCGACGCGGGCCAGAAAGCGCAGATCGTGTGCAGCTTTTAAAAAGCACCCCGCTTCAAACCAGCGGTGCGCCTGTTGGCGCACCGTTTCCGCAGATGGAAAGTCGTTGGAGAGAGAGGCCCACTGTGCACCCGTGCGGACCACCCACAGCAGCGCATTGAGAACGTTTCGGATGGAACCGCTGTCTGGCATCGTTGGGGCTAAGCAGGAGATACGGGAGCAGAAACAGATACGTGTTGTCGTCTACGTCGCTGGGGTAGCCTCGTCGGGTCATCCACCCATTCTGCTCATTCCAGAGTTAAACCTACCAATTTCAAACCTGTTCTTGGCAGCCTCTAGAAAAATATCGCCTGCCGACTAATGCTGAAATGTTTTAGCCTTATTCTTTGGCCGTCTCATACCAGTTTCTGTCCCAGCGGTGGGCGTACAGGCGGGCCACGTCATCGGTGGGCAGGCCCTGGCCATCGGCAATCGCCACGTTGCGCTCCACGTTCCGCACACTCCGCATGCCCACGATCACGGTACTGACCGCGCGGTGGCTGAGAACATAACGTAGCGAGGTCTCGGCCAGTTGCGAGCTGTTGATGCCCAGATCGCTTTCAATGGCCCGCAGACGTGGCTGTAACTCGGCCTTGCGATTGCCGCCGAAGTAATGGTTGCGCCAGTCACCTTCCGGGAATTCGGTCCCGGCGGTGATGTTCCCCGTCAGGCTGCCCTCGTCCAGCGCCACGCGCACGATCACGCCCACGCCGTTGGCGAGGCAGGCGTCCAGCAGGCGGTCCTGTGGCGACTGGTCAAAGACGTTGTAGATCACCTGTACGGTTTCCACCACGCCCGCCTCTACCGCTTTCACGGCGTTGTCCGGCTGATGGTCATTGATGCTGACGCCGAAGTGCCCGATCTTGCCGTCTTTTTTGAGTTGAATCACCGCGTCTTGCCAGTCGCCCTGCCCCAGCCATGAATCGTTCCAGACGTGGAATTGCTGCACGTCAATTCGGTCCAGCCCCAGCCGTTCCAGACTGGCCTCGGTCATGGCGATGACGTGTTCGGCGGGAAACGCTTCTTCCGCTGGCACGCCGGGCTGCGCGGGCCACTGCCCATTCTTCGGGCTGATCTTGGTGGCGACGATGGTGCCGGGATAATCACGGGCGGCCTGTCCCACCAGCCGCTCGCTGTGGCCGTCGCCGTATCCCATGGCCGTATCTATAAAATTTCCATTTAAGGCCAGATAACGGCGCAGCGCCTCCAGACTGTCATTGTCCTGCGCGCCCTTCCACATGTCTGCGCCGATGCCCCAGGCCCCATAGCCGATCTCGCTGACGCCCAGGCCGGTGGCCCCCAGATTTCGCATGTGAATGGTGGGTTGTGGTGTAGTCATGCGCCCCAGGGTAGACCCGGAACTGCGGAGATGAGGCTTGCATTGGGCATTTGACAAGACGGAATGCTGGCGGAAGGGGGCTGTCCCGGTGCGCCTCCCCACCCTCCATGTGTGCGCGGGGGAGTAGCCTCCCCAACGTGACTCCGCCCACCACGACTGCCGCTGCCGCCTCACCGAATCAAGCTGCGCTGGATCAGGCCCGCAAACTGGCCACCGTGGGCCTGATTCTGGGTGTCTTTTTGAACGCGCTGGAATCCAGTGTGGTGGCCAGCGCCATGCCCAGCGTGATCCAGGATCTGCGCGGCCAGGCGCTGTACGCGCTGCCCTTTGCTGCGTATCTGCTGACCAGCACGGTGTCCAGCCCGCTGTGGGGCCGGGGTTCGGACATCGTGGGCCGCAAGAAGCTGTACCTGACTGGCATGGTCATTTTTCTGCTGGGCAGCGTGCTGTGCGGCGCGGCGCAGAGTATGGGCTGGCTGATCGGCGCGCGTGCCCTACAGGGGCTGGGGGCGGGGGCGCTGCTGTCTATCGCCCTAACCATCATCGGCGAGCTGTACACCCTGGAACAGCGCGGGCGGGTGCAGGCGCTGTTCAGCGGCGTGTGGGGCATCAGCGGTCTGGTGGGGCCGCTGCTGGGCGGCTGGCTCACCGAAACGTGGTCCTGGCGCTGGACGTTTTTCGTGTCGCTGCCGTTTGGTGTGGCGGCCTTTTTGATGGTGTCGCGTTACCTGAAGCAGTCGGGCAAACGCAGCAAGGCGAATCTGGACTGGGGCGGCGCGGCACTGTTCACGGCGGGCAGCGGCCTGCTGATCTGGGGCCTGGAGCTGAAACACTGGTGGGCGGCGGCGGCAGGTGTGGCGGTCCTGGCCGGGGCGCTGTGGGTCGAAAGCCGTCACCCGTCGCCGCTGCTGCCCATGTCGGCCCTGCGTGACCGTGTTCCGCGCGTGGCTTTCGCCGGAAACCTGCTGGCCGGGGCAGCGTACTTTGGCGTGATCGCCTATCTGCCGCTGTACGCGCAGGGCGTCACGGGCCGGGGTGCCACGGCGGCAGGCGCGATCCTGACCCCGGCGCTGGTGGGTTGGACCCTGGCGAGCATCCTGGCCGCGCAACTGATGAAACGTATTCCGCTGGCGCGCATCTCGCAACTGGGCTTCGCGGTGCTGGTGGTGGTCTTCGCTGCGCTGACCTTCACCGTTCACTCGCCGCTGTGGGTGACCTCCGCGCTGGGCTTCGTGGTGGGCAGCGGCATGGGCTTTTCCATGCTCACGCTGCTGCTCTCGGCGCAGGGTGCGGCAGCCACGGGTGAGCTGGGCGCAGTCACCAGCGGCGTGCTGTTTGCCCGGCAGATGGGCGGCGCACTGGGCGTGACCGTCATGGCCCTGCTGATCGGCGAGGCGGCCATTGCCAATGGCGGCGCGGCGCTGGCCGAGGGGCTGCGCTCCGCTTACTTCCTGGCGCTGGGACTGGTGGCGGCGGCCTTCGTGTTCACGCTGACGCTGAAGGTGAGTCCTGTCGTGGCGCAGGAAGAGACGCGTTCGGCTGCCCCATGAGGCTTATGGTTCAGGTTGCCGGAGAAAGAAAAACCCCCACCGCCGCGCATGGGGGTGGGGGTTGCTGGTTCTGTTGCTCTCAGAAGGTGTCTTTGAGGAAAGCTGCCAGGTCCAGCCTTTTGCCCAGCATATTCCGGTAGGCACTGAAATTCACTCCGTCGATATTCTTACCGTCCGAAGACAGCAGGGTGGTGAGGGGGCCGGTGAGGAAGCCAGTCAGGAAGTTCGTCCCGTTTTCTGCCAGCGCCAGCGCCAGCGCGCCTGTGGCCATCGGCGCAGCGAAGGAAGTGCCGCTCCAGTACCCCGCGCCGTTATCGGGCATAGCAGTATAGATGCGTTCACCGGGGGCTGTCAGGTTCAGACTCATGCCGTAAGTAGAGAAGCTGGATTTCACGTCGTTGGCATCCACGCTGCCCACGCTAATCAGGTAACTGTTGGGGATGGGTATAAACAACAACTTGCTCTCGTTGCCCGCCGGATAGGTAATCTTCTCGTCGCCGCTGTTGCCGCTAGAGGCCACCACCATGACCTTCCGCGAGGCCGCCAGCCTCAGCATGTCATTCAGCGCCGGGGAGGGCGTGTCTGAGCCGAGCGACAGGTTGATGACCCGCGCGCCCTTCTTCATGGCCCAGTCCATCGCCTGCACCACGGTAGACACGTCGCCCGAACCGTCGGGCCTCAGCACCCGGATGGGCAGCAGGATGGCTTTCGGGGCAATCTGCAAAATCACGCCCGCCACGCCAGTGCCGTGCCCATAAGCCGTCCCCTTGACTTCCTGCGGCGTGCTGTCGCCGTCCACGAAATCCTTCCATTCGGAAGCCGGGGCCAGATTGCCCAGGAACGCTGGGTGGTTCAGGTCTATGCCGGTGTCGATCACGGCCACCTTGATTCCCTGCCCCAGCTTGGGTGCGTGAGACCACGCGTCTACCAGATTGATCTGCTTCCAACTGACCTTGTTCTCAGACGCGGCCTTCAGGTTTCCGGTCAGCTTCTGCCAGCTTGCAGAGCCGTTGCCACCGGACCAGGCCGTGCGCCCGCCTGCCCAGACGCTGCTGCCCTGCACCTCAGGCGGGGCGAAACGGTTGGCGTTCGCCTCGCCTGAGGTGCCACCCTGGGCGCTCAGACCCGAGGACTGTGACCGGACAACCAGTGCAAAACCTTCCTCCGGGTGCCAGGCCAGGAGCTGGGTGCCGGGAGTTGCCACCTGATCCGGTGTGGCGTCCGCAGCGAGCGCGATCCGCACAACCTGGGTGTTTCCAGCGGAAGAGGCAGCAGTTGCGTCGGTGGTAGGCGGTGAGGGCGGGGATGTGGAGCAGCCTGCCAGCAGCAGGGTGAGTGTCGCGAGCGCAGTCCAGCGAAGGGGGGAACGGGTCATGAATGATGTCTCCGGGGAATCGGGGATGGGGGGCCGCCCTTACCACTCAGGAAGGGCATGGGCTTCAGCGGCCAGTGTGAAATTTGATTCACTGCCCCAGGGTCACATGAATAGCGTCACACAGATCTGACGAATTGGATTTTCAAGATTAACTCTGGGTGTGTGCCGTAGCCTGTGTTATGGCCGGAGGACCACCCGGTTGCGGCCATTGGCCTTGGCTTCATACAGGGCGTGGTCGGCGGCCTGAAGAACGGCGGTCAGGTCCTCGCCGTTGCGGCTGACTGCCGCCCCCAGGCTGATGGTCACGCGCAGGCCAGGACGAACGGCCCCCCAGTTGTGGCGCTCGGTGGCCAGCCGCAGCCGTTCGCAGATGCGCTCCGTGGTCACGGCGTCGGTGCCGACCATCAGAATCACGAATTCCTCGCCGCCAAAACGGGCCAGCAGATCGCCCTGCCGCAGGCGCACCCCTGCCCCCAGCACGCCGGCGATCTGACGCAGCACCTCGTCGCCGATCAGGTGCGAGTACTGATCGTTGACCTGCTTAAAATGATCGATGTCGCCGATCACCACCGTCATCTGGACGCCGGGTTGCAGGCGCTCCACGGCGCTGTCGAAGGCCCGCCGATTGGCCAGACCGGTCAGGGCGTCCTGATTGGCCTGCTGCTCGACCTGTTCCAGCAGCGCCGAGGTCCGGGCATGGGCGACGGTCAGTTCCTGATGTGTGCGTTCCAGTTCGCTGTTCAGTTGCTGAAGTTCGGCGCTCAACTGCTCGGCGGCGGCGCGTTGCTGCTCGGCGCGTTCCAGTTCAAACTGAATCTGCAAGCTCTGGACCCGCTGATCGGAGGCCGCGTTGAACAGCTCTTCTTTCAGCAGCAGATGCTGTTCCAGGTGCAGGAATCCCTCGCGGAACTGCCCGGCCTGACGGTAGGCGTCGGCCAGAGCCAGATCGGCGGCGCAGCGTTCGGTCTGTGCCTGACTGTGTCCGGCGGTGGCGCGCGCCGCATGAATGGTGTCCAGTGCTTCCTGCGTCTGGCCTAGGAGCAACTGAAGACCACCCAGGTGCCGCATGCTCTCGGCCTGACCGTGTAGATCGCCGATCTGCTGGCGCATCTGGAGGCCAAGACGGAAAAAGTGTTCAGCCTCCTCAAATCTGCGCTGATGCTGGGAGAGCCGTCCCAGTTCGTCGTGAACTTCTGCCACAGCCGCCTGATCTTCCAGTTTCTCAAAAATCGCCAGCGCCTGCTGATTCAGATCCAGAGCGCGGTCCAAGTGGTCAAGTTTGAAGCATGCGCGGGCGGCATTGTGAAGGGCCAGAGCGGATGTATGGGTGATGAAGGATTCTGTATCGGGCGCGACATCTAAACTGGCCTGTGCCGCTTCCAGTGCATCGTCGTAGCGCGTAAGTTCATAATACTCCACGCTCAGGTTATTAAGAATCTCGCTCTCCACGTCACGCAGTTCATGCTGTTGTGACAGACGCAATGATCGGAGGTACGATTCCAGCGCCCCCGGATGGTTGCCCATTGAAACGTACACGCTGCCAACATTATTTAACGCCTCGATTTCGCCCTGAATCAATCCAAGCGCCACGCTCAATTGCCGCACCTGCAAGAACGTCTGCAAGGCGGCCACCGGCTGGCCCAGCTCGCACTGCACCATGCCCAGAGTGTTGGAGGTCGTGCGCTTCTGGAGCAGGTCGCCCGCATCGGTGAACGTATCGAGGGCCTGGGTCAGTTCGGTCTGGGCGGCGGCAAATTCGCCCAGACGCAAGAGTCCGTAACCCAGACACAGCCGTGCCCTGGATTCCTCTGGGGTGGGCAGGTCAAGGGTCAGTGCCAGTCGCGCGAGCCGCACAGTTTCACGCGGCTCGCTGCGGCGGATTTCCCATGCCTGATTCAGCATCTGTATCATGGACACAGAAACTGCTTCGGAGACGGGATCGGCGGTAAGGTCAGTCATGGGTGTAGGAGTAAGACGGATAACTTGTGGCTCAATTCCGGTACAGGGGAATCAGTCCGTCCTCAGGCTAGGGGCGAGAGGCTTACCCCGCGCTTACATACAGTCACTTATAGGCCTGTTCCTTTATAGCAGTCGTCGGCTCCTCCCGAACGAGACCGGACACCGGGCGCGTCGCCACAAGCGAGATTGGCGGCGAGACCAGACGGCGGTGCCACGTCACTCATCCGGGTTTCTGTTCTGGGATCGCAAAACCAGATTTCACGTTTCCGTAACGCCTGTTGCCGGAAAGTGGAGTCAAGCATTATTCCTGGGTCGTGGGCGCACCTGCATAGTGGTGAAATAAACACAATGCAGAAGGGACCGTACCGAACGGACGAGTCTGTTCCGAAGCGCGGTCTGGCGTACCTCTTGATATAATGTGGCTTCTGTTGCCCTCTGTTTAGGTCATGTCGGGGGGAGTGGAGTCTCTGTGCAGAACGGATTGCAGTAGATTCAGACGAAGTAAATTGCAATCTATATGCGGCAAAAAAGTGCATGCTACGATACTGAACGCAATCCCTGACCCCTCGCCCTCTCAATACTCCTCTTTAAAGGTAAGGTACTTCATGTCAACATTTTCCATGTTCCGCCGTCCCGCAACCATTGCACTGTCGCTCACCGCTTCTATTGCTATCGTCGCCTGTAACCCCACCCCCGCGCCCACCGCCACTGTCACTAATGTGGCTGTGAGTGCCTCCCCAAGTACCATCGCCATCAACGCAACCACGACAGCCAAGGCCGTGGTGACCGGCACCAATAGCCCGGCCCAGACGGTGACCTGGACCAGCAGCGTGCCGACAGTGGCCTCAGTCAGCGGTGCGGGTCTGGTCACTGGTCTCAAGGAAGGTACGACGGTCATCACGGCCAAGTCCACCGTGGACACTAGTAAGTCTGGCTCGGTGACCATCACTGTTAAGGCACCCGCCAGCACCACCCCCGTCGTGACTGGCGTAGTGCTGACCCTGACCCCTGCAACTGCCCCTGTGGGCGGCACTGCCACGGCCAAAGGCGTTGTGTCTGGTACGAATCAGAGCCAGAACGTGACGTTCAGCAGTAGCAATGAGGCCATCGCCATGGTTGATGACAACGGCAAGATCACGGCCAAGGCTGTCGGGACCGCCACCATCAAGGTTACGTCTGTCGATGACACTTCCAAGTTCGATGCCGATACGTTCACCGTGACGCCTGCAACCACTCTGACCACCGCCAAGATCAACTTTCAGACCGCCACCGCCGCGACGCCTGCGGGTTACACCCCTAATACGGGAGCGGCCTACGTTGCTACGTCGGGTATCGGTTGGGTCACTGAGGCTACTGCTGGAACCGCAACACCCACGCCTCTGAACCTGACCAACAATGCCCGTAACCGCGTGCCGGATGGCACTAATGTTATCGCAGGCCAGGATGCCCGCCTCTACACCCAGATTCAGATGCAGTGCGGAACGCCTACCACGGGCGCCCCCTGCACTGATCCTGCCGTGCTTACCTCTGGCGCTTTCGAGTACCGCGTGGTGAACGGCAAGTACAACGTCACGGTGAGCGTGGGCGACGCCGATAAGCGCAACCTCAACAGTCTGCACAGCATTAACGTTGAGGGTGCTGTCGCCATCGCCCCCTTCACTCCTACGCTTACCAGCCAGTTCAAGTCGAACACGGTGGCCGTGACCGTCACAGACGGCAGCCTGACCATTGACGCCAAGAATGGCAAGAACACCAAGCTCAACTACGTTGACATCGTCCCAGCCCCTTGATCGCAAGTTTTGTAAAGGTTTAAAACAAACGCCCCCCATTACGGGGGGCGTTTCCTATTGCCTGCTCCAGAAATTTACCCTTCTTTCTCCTCGACCTCCGCTCCCTTCTCGCCCCACTCTTCCAGCTTGCGTTCCAGGGCCAGTTCCAGGTTGTGGGCGGCCTGACCCAGTTCGGTGAAATCGGCGTCGGGGAGCGCGCTGTTCAGGATGGCCTGGGCGGCTTCCAGTTCAGCTTCCAGGCGGGCAATGTCCGCCTCAATGGCCTCCACTTCCCGCTTGAGATGCCACAGGCCCTTACCCTTCGGGGCGGTAAGTTTTGGGGCCGCTTTCGCCTCGGCCTGCGCGGCCTCTTTCGCTTCCTCGGCCTCCAGTTCGGCCAGACTGCGGTGCTTGGCGCGGTAGTCCTCCCAGCCGGGGTATTCGTAGAAGTGGCCGTCCTCAATCAGCCAGATGCGGTCTGCCAGACCCTCGATAAAGGCGCGGTCATGGCTGACCATCAGCAGGGTGCCGCCAAAGTCCTCCAGGGCAAGTTCCAGGGCTTCCACCATTTCCATATCCAGGTGGTTGGTCGGCTCGTCCATCACCAGTAGGTTGCGGTCCTCCTGCGCCAGCTTCAGCAGGGCCAGCCGCGCCCGCTCACCACCGGACAGGATGCGGGCGGCTTTGTCGTGCTGGTCATAGGGGAACATAAAGGTGCCCAGCAGATCGTGGGCCTGCGGGTCTTTCTGCACATACTCACGGGCCACGTCATAGAGGGTCTGATCAGGGGAGACGCCGCGCAGGGCCTGATCGTAATAGCCCACGCCCACCCGCGCGCCGGTCAGCACCTTGCCGCGTGGATCGTCGCTCTTTTCCAGGCCCAGCAGCATTCGCAGCAGCGTGGTCTTGCCCGCCCCGTTGCGCCCAACGATGGCGATGCGCTCGCCCCGGCGCACCTGCACATTGATGTCCTCAAACAGCGTGCGGAATGCCCCGTCCTCCACCGGAATGCGGCGGCTGAGGTGGCGGGCGTCCAGCACGATGTCGCCGCTGCCGGGGGCGTGGAAGGTGATGCGGGCGCTGCGTTCCTCGGGTGGTGGGGCCGCCGTGGCGCGGGCCTGCATGCGGTCCACGCGTTTTTGCATGGCCGCTGCGCGCCGGGCCAGCTTGCTCATGCCCAGGCCCCAGATCTTCATGCGGTCTGCGCTGCTCTGGAGGCTGGAGATCTGGCGGGCGTCCTGCACGGCGCGGGCGGCCTGTAACTCGGCTTCGGCGTCCAGCGCGGCCCGGAAGGTGCTGTAATTGCCCGGATACGTTCGCAGGGTGCCGCCGCGCAGGTGGGCCGTTTCATTGGTCACGCGGTCCAGAAAGGTGCGGTCATGGCTGATCACCAGCACCGCGCCGGGGTAGCGGCTCAGGAAGTTTTCCAGCCACTCCACCATCACGATATCTAGGTGGTTGGTCGGCTCGTCCAGCAGCAGCACATCGGGGTTTTCCACCAGCAGGGCGGCCAGACCCAGACGGGTGCGTTCGCCGCCGCTGAGGCGCTCGGCCAGGGTGTCCTCGCGGCCCCGGAAGCCGAAGGCCAGTGTGACGGCGTCCTTGCGGCTGCGGCGTTCGAAGCCGCCGCGCCGGACATAGTGTTCCAGAATCTCCTCGTGGCGCAGCACGCTCTCGGGCGTTCCGGCGCTCATGGCCCGCGCGGCGGCGTCCAGTTCGGCCTCCAGGGCGTCCAGATCGTGGAAGGCAGCGTCCAGCACGCTGTCCACTGTCGTCCCGGCTTCAAACACCGGGTCCTGCTGCAAGGCGCGGACGCGCACGCCCGGCGCGCGGCGCACGCTGCCCCCATCCGGGGGAAGTTGCCCGGTCAGCAGCCGCAACAGGGTGGTTTTCCCCGCCCCGTTGCGGCCCACCAGACCGATGCGGTCGCCGCTCCTGACGGCAAAAGTGACCTCAGATAACACGGTGGCGGGACCGTAATCTTTGATGGCGTCCTGCACAGCAACAAGCACGCCCTTAAGTATACCTTGGGTCGCCCAAATGTCAGGTTTTTCTCGTAAACTGGTGGCTAAGATGCCCAAGGCCCTCCACTCTCCCTCTCCTGCCCGTGAGCTTTTGCTGCGGTCAATGGCGCTGTATAGCTGTCTGGGAGCGGGTGGACAGGTCGTGGCGCAGACCTCACCCCTGTCTCCGGCGTCTGCCCAGGCTGCCCCCAGCCAGGCCGACTCTGTCCCGCCGCCCACTTTGCAAGCCGCGCAGGGGCGCGTGGAGATTCAGGGACCGGACGGCACCTGGCGTGCCCAGACCGCGCCCACCGAGATCACCACCCGCCTGCGCGTCGGGACGGGCCGGGCCGTGGTGCAGGAAGGGCGGCTGGGTCAGGTGGTCGTCGGCAGCGCTGCTGAATTACGGCGCTATCTGGGCGAGGCCGATCTGCTGTCCGGGCGGTTTTTCCTGCGGGGACCGGTGGCCGTACATGTCGCGGGCAACCATGTGGTGATGGACGGTGCCGGGGAAATGCGTGTCGATCTGAGCGCCAATGAAAAGCGGGTGGCCGTGATCGCCGGGCGGCTGCGGATCGCGCTGAAGGGACGCGGGATAGAGGTGGGCGCGGGCCAGCAGATCGCGCTGGACAGCGGCAGGGTCAGCGCCTTCCGTGAGGCCGATCCGTGGTACGCCGCGCAGTTCACCGGGCTGGGCGCGGCCAGCGTGGAGGCGACGCGCGGCCCGGTCAGCCTGATTCAGCGGGGGGCGACGCGGGTGGCAGTCATCGGCGACGATCTGCAACCTGGCGCGGCGCTGAACACCGGGGCCGCCGCCTGGGCCGAGATCGGCTTCACGGGCGGCGGCTACCTGCGTCTGAACGAGGAGAGCGCGCTGAGCGTGGTCAGCATTGAGCGCACGTCGGCGGGGCGCGAAGTGTTGCTGAAACTGGAGAAGGGCACCGCCTGGAACGTGGTGGAAAAAGGTCAGGGTGGCTACCGCATCGATACCCCGGTGGTCAGCACGGCGGTGCGCGGGACCGTTTTTCGGGTGGATGCCAACGGACTGGTCAAGGTCTTCGACGGTCAGGTGGCGCTGCCGGGCCAGACCGCTGGAGGACAGGTGGCTGGAGATCAGGCCGTTTCACAGGGCCAGCAGCTCAGTCCCGGTGGCCCGCTCGTTCCGCTGCAACTCGACGCCGTGGACCGCTTCAACATCGCGCAGGACGCGGTGCGGGCGCAGGCGCTGACGCTTAGCCTGGACCTGCCGGGCCGCAGCTTGCAGGAACTGGCCCTCTCGGCCCGCAGCCTGCCCGACGCGCGGGTCACGCTGACGGTGGCCGGGCAGACCGTTCCTCTGGGCGGCGAGAACGGAGTGTTCCGGCTGGAGCGCCTCACAGACTCGCTGCCGGAAGGCCAGTACACCGTGACCGTCCGTGCCCAGCGCTACGGCCAGACGCTGACGCGCACGAAGCCCATTACTGTGGACCGGACGCCGCCGCGCCTGAGTGGGCTGGTGGTCAAGCGCGTGGGCCGCATCCTGACCCTGAGTGGCGTGGTCACGGATGCTGGAGACTCCCGCATTGGCCTGGGTGTCACGGTGGGCGGCCAGACCTACACCCGCACGGTGGAGACCCAGAGCAGTGGGTCTTTCGTGTGGTCTTTACCACTGCCCTCGCCCGCCGCCCCTGCCTCGCTGACCCTGCGGGACGGGGCCGATAACCAGAGTCATGCTCGGCTTCCCTGATTCCCTGGCCTTACGGCCCGGCCCGGCACGTCCGGTCCGGCGGCTGACCTTACCGCTGGCCGCACTGCTGGCGGCGGCGCTGGCCTGGGCGGTGCCCGAGAACGGCCTGCTGTGGGACGCCCTGAACCGCGCCCTGCCCAGTCCTCCTGATGGGCGCGTGCTGGTGGTGGGTATCGACGACGCCACGCTGCGGGATTACGGACGCATCGGAAGCTGGCCGCGCGAACTGTACGCCCAGGCCCTGAACACGCTGGATCAGGCGGGAGTCGCGGCCATCGGCGTGGACGTGCTGCTGGCCGATCCGGCGCGCAACGACGCCGCCCTGGCCGCTGTGTTTAGCCGTCCCAACGTAGTGCTGGCCACTGCCCCCGGCGAACCCACCGCACTGCGCCCCGACTGGCGCTCGCCCACCGGCATCAGCGCCCTGAACCTGAGTGAGGACGGCATCGTGCGCTCCTTTCAGGCGGCCTATCCGGATGCTGCTTCAGCACTGGCCCCCAGCTTTGCGCGCCAACTGGCGGTGGCGGCGGGACGCACCGTGCCGCTGGACGAACAGCCACGAATCCTGCGCTACAGCGCCCCTGATCCCCAGCGCCTGCCTGTGATTCCCTTCCGTGACGTGGTGAACGGTTCCATTCGTTACGGCGACTTTCAGAACCGGGTGGTGCTGGTGGGTCTGACCGCCAGTGGCGTGGGTGGCCCGGCAGTACGGGACGTGAGCGGTCAGGTCGTTGCCGGTGTGGAGTTGCAGGCGCGGGCGGTTTCCAGCCTGCTCAGCGCGCCGTTTGCCTCTCTGCCGCTGTGGACGGTCATGCTGGCCGGTGTGCTGGCCGCCATTGCCGCCGTGCTGGCGGGTGGAGTGTGGGGCTTTGCCATCGCTCTGCTGGCGCTGGCACTGGCCGTGCCGTACTGGTTGCTCAATTCGCTGCTGCCGGGGGTCACGCTGTCGCTGTGTGCGGTGCTGGGCACCGGACTGGTCATGCTGGAACGCTGGTGGATTCTGCGACGTTCTGGCGTGCGCGATCCCCTGACTGGCTTCGGCAACCGCCTGGCCTTTACCCGCGCCGTGGAGAGCCGCTGGCAGGGCCGCCAGAGCCGCCCGCTGGGACTGCTGCTGGTGGACCTCAGCGGCTTTCGCAAAGTCAATTCGGTGTACGGGTACGCCGCCGGGGATGAGCTGCTGCGCGAGCTGGCGGGCCGCATCATGCAGCACAAGCGCCGGGGCGACCTGATCTTCCGCTGGGGTCCCGACGAGTTCGCCGTGCTGCTGGACAACACCGCCTCTGCCGAACTGGCCGATCTGACCCGCCGCGTGCAACTCTCGCTGGACAATGTGTCTTACCGTGACCTGTCGCTTCAGGCCAGCGTTGGCGGCGCCAGCACTGGCCCGGACATCAACACCCCCGGCGATCTGATCGAGGCCGCCAGCCGCAGCCGCTACCGCATCAAGTACCAGCGCCAGCAGTGGCGGGTCTAGACCTCCTTTCGCAGCGTCGCCCGCGCACCTTCCCGCACGAACCCCAGCCGCTCGTTCACCGCCAGCATGGGGATATTGATGCTGTGGTTGCCTGTCCGAGAATGCGTGAATCCCCGTTCCAGTGCGGCGCGGGCGGCGGCCAGTTTGAGGGCCAGCGCGATGCCCTGCCCGCGCCAGGGCTTTAAAACTCCGGTCAGACCGTTGTGCAGCGTGCCGGGGCGCGTGGCGATGGGCAGGTACAGTTCGCTCAGGCCCACCCATTCGCCGTTCGGGGCCAGTGCGATAAACACGCCTTCTGGCAGCACCTTTACACCTGCGCGGCGTTGCCAGACCTCGAAAGGCCACACGCTGACTGGCGTGGTGCTGGGAACGTCATTCAGCAGAGTGGCCACCAGCGTATAAAAACGGCGCTGCTGCACTTCACCGAATCCGCCCAGTTCCGAGAGAGGCTGGATGGTCAAGCCCGCCGCCGCCACCCGCGCCTGACTCCCGGCAAAGCGAGTGAAGTCCAGCGCCTGCAAATTCAGGGTGCTGTTCCACATGCGATCATGCTCCGCGTAACCGCGCGCCAGGAGAAAATCGTGTTCCCACCAGTCTTCGTGAACGTGGGAGACGAGTGTGCCTGCGCCCTGGGCCACGGCGTCTGCCTCCGCCAGTTTCAGCAACTCACCGGGCAGTGCGCCGCCCACCTCTTCTGATCGGGTGCGAATCCTGACTTCCAGCCAGCCGGGATGCCCGTCCATGCGCGGCACACCCGTTTCTGCCAGCCCCACAATTTCCCCGCCGCGCAGTGCCAGAAGCTGACGGTGGGTTTCGCCCAGCATCCGCCCCGCCGCCAGCCGCTCCAGATCCTCTGCGGAAGTTGGGGCGTCGGGATGGGCAGCGCTCAGAAACGCGGCCAGATGGGGAAAGTCGGCGGCGCTGCACTCAAGAAGCTGGAGGTCTGGGAAACCGGGCAGTGGGGGAGAGGCGGTAGGTTCCATGCGTGAGTACAGCACAGGCGGGCGGCGTGGGCATCGGCCAAGTGGCGGAGTGGAGAGCAAAAAAAGCCCCCTGTAGGGGAAGCCTTGTAGAGCTGCCATGCAGAGGGTTGAAAGGGAACTTTAGTTAGACAGCCAGCCCATCCGCGTGGGCGTTGACTCCCCTGGGCACGTACTGGCCCGGCGGCAGCGAGATGGATGAGGCGTCGTTGTCGCCGTACTCATCCACCCAGCCGATCTCGTCCAGTGCTTTCTTCCATGCGCCGATGCTCTCGTTGCGGTAGAGCGTGTAGGCGGCCATGCCGATTTCTGGGCCACCCCGCGCGATCACGCTTTCCACCCAGGCCCATTTGGCAGACACATTGCGGAGTTCGGCGGTGCGGCGTAGCTCTTTCTGGATACGCTTGAGCCGCGCCTCAATCACCTGCACGCCACCAAAGGGATCGGCAAAATGCGGCGTATGGCGCTTGGGCACGAATGGAGAGATGCCCAGCGCAATCCGGTTGATGCCCGCCAGTTCCTTGGTGAACGAGATCAATTCGGTGATGTCGTCGTCGTTCTCCGGCCCCAGGCCGATCATCATGTAAACCTTGAGGCCGGAAAAGCCCAGGTCACGGCTGATCTGCGCGGTTTTCAGCAAGTCCTCGGTGGTAATGCCCTTCTTGAGCCAGCGGCGCAGGCGTTCGCTGGGTGCGTCGGAGGCCACCGTGAAAGTTCGCAGGCCGCCCGCCTTCAGAATCTCGGCCAGCTCAGTGTCCACCGTGTCGGCGCGGATGGAGCTGACGCCCAGCTTGACGCCGCGCTCGGTCAGGGTGCGGCCCACGAACTTGGTGTGTGGGAAGTCCGAGAGGGCCGCGCCCACCAGCCCCACCTTCTGCGCCCAGTCGGGAATTACGTCCAGCAGTTCTTGGCCGCCGTTGTTGCGGTTCGGGCCATACATGGTGCGCGCCAGACAGAAGGTGCAGGGGCGCGGGCAGCCGCGCTGCGCCTCCACCAGAAACATGTTGCTCAGTTCGCTGTGCGGCGTCACGATCTGGCTGTAGGCGGGCAGCAGCTCCTTGGGCGCGGTGGCCCAGGTGGGTTCATGCGTGTGCCGCGCTGGAAGGAAAATGCCCGGCATCCCGTCAATCAAGTCGTAGAAATCCTCGCGGGAGCCAGATTCGCGTAGGGCGTCGGACACTACAGGAATGATCTGTTCGCCGTCGCCGATCACAATCACGTCGGCAAAGGGGACCAGCGGGTAAGGGTTAGAGGACGTCAGCGGCCCGCCGATCATCACGATGGCGTCGCTGTCGTCGCGCCGTTCGCGCAGGGGATGCAGCCCCACCACGTCCAGCATGCGGATGATATTGGTCAGGTCCAGCTCAAAGGACACGCTCATGGCGAACAGTTCGCAGTCCCCGGCCTCGCGCCCGGTTTCTACGGTGGGCAGCGGCTGGCCCAGCTTTTCAAAGGCGTCCACATCGTCAGGCAAGAAGGCCCGTTCGCAGGCGACGCCTTCCTCGTTGTTGAACATGCGGTAGATGACCTGAAAGCCCAGCGAGGCCATGCCCACACTGTAGCGGTTGGGAAAGGCCAGCGTCACGCGCACTGGGGCGTGCTTGAACATCGTGCCTGTTTCGTCGTCCAGCAAGGGTTTCATGGTATTGCGCCAGTAACTCAAAAGTCCTCCGGGGTGTACGCGCGGCGGCCCCAGGTGTTGCTTGAGGTTAGCGGGGAGGCAGGCGCGTCACAGCCGCACAGTGTATCGCGTCTGCTGGCAGGAATTGGGGGATTGAACGCGGGTTGAATGTAATGCCTCCAAGCGAACATTCACTTTTGGGACTTCTTCGCCGCTTCACTTCTTTTCGCCTTCGTCTCAGTGAAACTCGGCACCCTGTCACCGAAAACCGCGAAGGCGTCGCATCTCTCGCGCAGGATACACACGCCGCATTTGGGGCGGCTCCAGTGGCAGACCTGCTGGCCGTGCTTGAGCAGATTGAGGTGCAACTCGTACAGGAAGGGCGGATCGTCTGGCAATACCCTGAGTAAGGCCCGGTGCGCCGCCTGCTCGCCCATCAGCGGGATTGCGCCGACGCGGGTGGCGATGCGGTGAACGTGGGTATCCACGGGGAAAACGGGGTGGGCATAATTGAAAAGAAGAACAAGGCTCGCAGTCTTGACCCCTACCCCTGGCAAGTCCGTCAGCCACTTCAGCGCGTCCTTGCTGGGCATGTCGCGCAGGAATTCCAGGTTGTAGCCGCCGGGAGAGTCCCTGATCTGGCGCAGCGTCTCCTGAATGCGCGGAGCCTTGGCCTCCGGGTAATTGCTGCGGCGGATGGCGTGGGCCACGGTTTCAGTGGGCGCGGCAATAATCGCGTCCCAATCACCAATCTCGCACAGCTTGTCGTAGGCGGCGGCCTCGTCCTGCCAGGTGGTGCGCTGCGACAGGATGGTGCTGATCAGCTCATGCATCGGCTCGCGGCGGGGATCCAAGTGACGGTCCCCGTATTCGGCGTGCAACACGTCCCTGATCCACACCAGCAATTCAGCCCGCTCCCTCTCAGGGCGGGCTGCGTTCAGGACAGGTTCAGCGTTCATCGCGTTTTAGCTGCTGGGCGTGCTGTCGTCTTCTACTTCGTCCCGGCCACCCTCGGCGGGGCCGTCCTTATCGGCGGGATCAAAGTTGGGGGCCTTGCCCCGGTCCGCTTCGGGAATTGGGTGGCTCTGGCCCTCGGCGGGCGACTGGTTGGCGGGATCATAGCCGGGCTTGGTGTCATCGCTCATGCGCTTTAGCGTGCGCGTCCGCCTCAGTCCTTGAGCGCGAAAGGACTAAAGAGGACTTTAGGCAGGTGCTGTGGTGACGGAACGAAAAAACCGGACCTCTCAATCAAGAGAAGTCCAGCTTTCTGCATTGTCAACTCAGAGATTCAGGCGACTTGCTTTTTCTTGCCCGTCGCGGCGGGGGCGGCCTGCTCGGTGCCCAGCGCCTGCACTTCCTTCATGCGGAAGATCACCAGGCTGCCCACGAAGGTGCAGGTGACCATGCCGTGCGCGTTCAGCAGGCTCAGGGCAGTCATGACGTCCTCGCGGGTCATGCGGAGCTGCTCGCTCATGTACAGGGCGCTGTCGGCGCGGCCTTCCAGGTAATCACGGACTTTCTTGGCGTCCACGGTCAGCGGGGTGGCGGGCACGTCAGCCAGACCGGGGTCGGCCAGACCGTACACCGCGCGGGTGCCGGTGCCAGGCAGACGGCGCACGCGGCCCTGATCCAACAGGCTGGCGAGAGCGGCGCGCAGATGCGACAGGGCCAGCCCGGTGGTTTTAGCCAGTTCGGTTTCAACCCATTCGGGCTTGCTGTCCAGGGCACTCAGGACCAGCTTTTCGTTGGCGCGGCGGGTTTCTTGCAGGTCTTCCAGGGTGGGGGGATTAAACATTCAGTGTCCTCCGAACGAGAATTTCGGGCGGCGCAGCCATACATGTTTTGAAGCACCGTCGCAAATTCTAAAGAAGCGATTTAACGTGTTGATCGCCTTAGACGTAAGAAATCAGAAGCAAGTGCGCTTGTGGGCGCAACTTTCCTATTGTCACATATTTTCTCTCATTTTTGATGAGGGTACAGAATGTTGACCTTGATGAAAGAAGGCGCTTCCGATTGCCGCGTTGAACAGATGGAATGTCCAGTCTCAGAATCCCTTGGCTATGCTAAGTCAAATAAGCTTGACATATGAGTCAAGGAAGCTGTACTCTAAGGTCAAGGAGGATTGACATGACACCTATTCCGATTCTCGCTCCATCATCCCGTCCTGAACGCAGCCGCACCCAGAAGGTCAAAACCCTGCACAGGGTCATGGGACTGGGTGGGGGCCTGCTCGCGGCGGTGGGCGCCGTGCTGATTTCAGTGGGCCAGAACGGTGGTGGCGAGCTTCACAGCGTGGTCAAGGGAATGGGCTATGGCATTCTTGCCGCCCTGCCTTTTTACTACGCCGTGTTTATCGTGAGGGCCATTCTGACGATGGACGAATACCTGCGTGCGCTCCAGGTGCAGGCCACCAGCATTGCTTTCATGGTCACGATGGTGGTGTCTGGCGGACTAATCGCCCTGGAAACGCCCTTCAAGTTTCAGACGCCATCTCTGGTGTTTTATGCCGTGGGACTGCTGAGCTGGGCTGCTGCGCTGGCTGCCTTGAAGGCACGCAGCCGCCGGGAATAGCGGGTCGTGGACAACCACATTCGCACCCTGCGCGCCGCACGGCAGTGGACCCAGGCGGACCTGGCTGCCGAACTGGATGTCAGCCGCCAGACCGTCAATGCGCTGGAGACGGGCAAGTACGATCCCAGCTTGCCGCTGGCCTTCCGCATCGCGCGGCTGTTCGGGCAGCCCATTGAAGGGATTTTTATCGACCCGCAGCAGATCAGTGTGCCTTCCCCGGCATTATCTTCCTTAGCACCCAATTCCCTGAAACTAGCCACTGAACTGGAAACGCGTTTCGACTATCAGACACGTGCTGCCACGGCCTTCAGCGAACTGGGCATCCTGCGCGAGATGGGCGAACACGGCTGGGAGCTGACCGGGGTGGGTCTGGGAACGCTGTCTTTTCGGCGTGCCAGTGAACCGCAGAGCGCCCCGCCGCGCTGGCTGTATCAGCGGCTGGGCGGCGTCCTGAGCGCTCAGCAGCGCCAGGAATTGCTTCAGCAGGGCTGGACACTGGTAGACACCTGGCTGGGTGGCGTCTTCCACTATTTCAAACGGCCTCTGTCGTGAGTTCGTCAGTATCTGAATTCGTGACTGCCGAGGCAACCCTATTCGCACTCCCCCCGTATTGCTTCTCAGGAGAGCCATGACGCACACCCCGGAAGCACAGACCATGCTTGATATTCAGAACGTCACCAAGACCTACGGCAAGTTCACCGCCCTCAAGGGGGTGTCTCTCAGCGCCCCGGAAGGCGAGGTCTTCGGGCTGCTTGGCCCCAACGGCGCGGGCAAGACCACGCTACTGCGGATTCTGGCGACGTTGTTGCGCCCCACGTCCGGCACGGCGGCGGTGGCCGGATACGACGTGCTGCGTCAGCCCGAGGACGTGCGACGCTGCGTCGGCGTGGTCAACGGGGGCATGGGGCTGCCCGCCCGCCTGACAGGCCGCGAGGTGCTGCGCTCGTTTGCGGGGCTGTACGGCATGACCCGCGCCCAGACCGAGGCCCGCATTGCCGAACTGGACGCCGGGCTGGAACTGGGCCGCACCCTGGACGTGCGCGCCGGGGACTACAGCACCGGCATGAAGCAGAAGGTGGTGATTGCCCGCGCCGTGATTCAGGATCCGCCCGTGCTGATTCTGGACGAGGCGGCCAGCGGTCTGGACATCTTTGCGCGCCGCACGCTGCTGGATTTTGTGCTGGCCACCCGCGCGCCGGGGCGGCTGACCCTGTACTCCACCCACGTCATGTCCGAGGCCGAGGAGGTCTGTGACCGCGTGGCAATTCTGCACGAGGGCGGGTTGCTGACGGTGGGCCGCATCCCCGACATTCTGAAACAGACGGGGGAGAGCAACCTGGAACGCGCTTTCTTCGCCTTGGTTCGGGGGGATGGGGTTCGGGGAGGTGGGCAGCGTGCGGTCTAACTCCATTCGCCCCAACATGGTCTGGCGCATTGCCGCGCGCGATCTGCTGTCCACCCTGCGGGACCGCCGCACGCTGAGTGCCACCATCCTGATGCCGCTGATCCTGATTCCGGCGTTGTCGCTGGGGCTGCCCCTGCTGCTGGGCAGCTTTATCGGCGGCCAGCAGCAGGAACGGCAGAAGGTGGGCGTGGTGGGAACCCTGCCCCCGGCGTTACGCACGGCGCTGGAACAGGATGAGAAGGTGGACGGCAAGACGGTGCGCGCAGGCGTGGACCTCGTTCCCGTGACAGACCCGCAAAAGGCCGTGCAATCCGGTGATGTGGACGCGGCCATTCAGGCCCCAGTCGCCCTGCCCACCCGCGCCGGAGAGGGCAGCGCCGCGCTGGAGGTCTATGCCAAGCTAAGCAGCCTGAGCGCCCAGGCTGGTGCTTACGGCAAGGTGCAGGACGTGGTGGACGGCTACAACCGCACCCTGACGCTGGACCGATTGAAGGGCCTGGGCCTGGGTGCGGACACCCTGACGCCCGTGACCGTCAAACCCATCGACGCCAGCCCCCCGCAGGAGCAGCGCAGCGGGCAACTGGCCTTCCTGATCCCATTTCTGATGCTGCAATTCATCCTGTCGGGCGGCATGGCCACCGCCATTGACGCCACCGCCGGGGAAAAGGAGCGCGGCACGCTGGAAAGCCTGCTGGTGTCCCCTGTGCGCCGCGCCGAGGTGGTCACGGGCAAGCTGCTGGCCACCACCATCACGGCGCTGCTCAGCGCGTGCTTCAGCGTGCTGGGCTTCATTGTCAGCGGACTGGTGGCGGCGGCGTTCCTGGCAAGTAAAAGCGGACTGGGCGCAGACATCACCGCGTCGATGGGCGGCCAACTGAGTCTGACCTTCGGTGGCACGCTGGGGATGCTGGGGCTGGCGGCCAGCGCTGCCCTGATCATCAGCGCCGTGCTGATCGCCATCGGCATTTACGCCCGCAGCTTCAAGGAGGCGCAGACGTACATCGCGCCGTTGACGCTGGTGATCGTGCTGCCCGCCGTGATGCTGCAATTCGCGGACTTTCTGACGCTGAATACTGCCGTCTACGCCGTGCCGCTGTTCGGCTCGATGGTGTCGATCCTAAACATCGTCAAGGGCGCGGCGCAGCTTGACCAGATCCTGCTTGCCATTCTGGCCAACCTGATTGGGGCAGCGTTGCTGGCGTTGCTGGCGTTACATTCCTTTGGGCGGGAGGAAGTGATTTTTCGGAATTGATACGGATTCCGTTTGTTTCGTGTAGAGATCGGGAAAGCTCCGATCTCCACACTCCACGCCTGGAACCCGTTTTTCTCCTTCTCGCTCCGCTCGGATTACAGGTGTTTTCAACACCCATTAATTCGGAGTCCGTATGAGTCGATGCGCCGTCTTCCGCCGCCCGTTTTCCAACTGCTCAAAACGAGGTCCGCCTCCGACCCAACGCTTCAGTTCAAGCGGAAGGGAGGAGGCTGACCTCATGTTTTTTGAGTGTTACTTCAGCCCGGCCCAGAAAGCGTCCAGCGCCGCCTTGACTTCTGGCATTTTCTCGAACTGGGGCAGCCCGTCGGTTCCCTCAATGCGTACGGCCTTCACGCCGTCTTGCTGGGTGAACTGTTGCAGGCGGTCAAAGCTGACGAAGCCGTCCTGGTCATAAAGGACGATGACGGGAATGGTCAGCTTGCTGTACAGCTCCCCGTAGGCGTCATCCGTGAACAGTTGCCCGCTGATGAAGTACACCGGCGCGTATTTCGCCCCTGGCTGGCGGGTGGCGTCCAGCGAGTAATCCACCAGTCCGCTGTCCACTGGCCCCCGGAACGACCGGCTCAGGAAGTATTCGATGCTGGGTTTGATTCGCAGGGCGGCGTACAGCGGCGTGCTGACCGAGTTCAGGCGGTTATACAGCTTCTTGCCGCCGTCCTCCGCGTTGGCCTCCTGCGTGCCGCCGCGCGGTTTGCCCAGTCCGCTGGGGCTGATCAGCGCCAGACTGCGAATGCGGGCTTCGGTCAGGGCGGCGCGGGCGTCAAATTCGCTGCCCAGGCTGAGGCCCACCACATCCACATCCGCTCCGATCAGTTCTATCAGGGCGTTCAGTGAGCGGGTCATCAATTCCCTGGTGTACTGCGTGTCCGGGCGGGCGCTGCTGCCGAAGCCGGGCCATTCAATCGCGTAGACCGGGCGGGTTCCCACATAGGCGTCCCACACGGGCTTCATCTCGTAGGCACTGGCGGCGGCATTCACGCTGGGGGTCAGGACCAGCGGACGGCCTTCCCCACGCGTATCCACGTAGTAGGCCACCTGCCCGAAGCCGGGGAGGTCCAGGTATTTCCGCTCCCCACTCAGGGCCGGGCGCAATCCGGTGGTGGCCTTCGCGTCTGGCACGGGCACGGTGGTGGCGGTGGGGGCGCAGGCAGCCAGACCCACGGTCAATGCTCCGGCCAGCAGGATCAGGGCGACGGTCTTTCGGTTCATCTTCATAATGTAATGTTGCTCGCTAAGGCGTCTCATTGTCTGTTCGTTGCGGTACGGTTCTCTTCATGTTTCAGGCGGTTAGACTTGCGCTCAATGCGTCCTGATCTGCTGTCCCGCGTCCTTTCTCTGCTGCCCGAACACGGCACGCGCCCCGAATACCAGGCCTATTACGACATGCTGCGCGACTACCCTAAGCGCGGTGGCAAAGGCATTCGCAGCGAACTGCTGTTGGCCAGCGCCCGCGTTCACGGCGTGGTCAGGGACACCCCGCAGTGGGAGGCGGCCCTGTGGCTGGCCGCCGCGCTGGAACTGTTTCAGAACTGGGTGCTGATCCACGACGACATCGAGGACGACTCGGAAGAGCGCCGGGGCCAGCCCGCCCTGCACCGCCTGCACGGTATTCCGCTGGCGATCAATGCCGGGGACGCCCTGCACGCCTATATGTGGGCCGCTGTCCATAAGGCCAACGTGGCGGGCGGCATGGATGAGTTTCTGAATATGATCCATCACACGGCCAAGGGCCAGCATCTGGACTTGTGTTGGGTGGAGGGTCGCCGCTGGAACCTCGTGGAAGAGGACTATCTGGAGATGGTGCGCCAGAAGACGGCCTATTACACGGTGGTCATTCCGTTGCGGCTGGGGGCGCTGGCGGCAGGCGTTGCGCCCTCCGAGCAGTTCACTCCGGCGGGTTTAGCGCTCGGCGCGGCCTTTCAAATCCGGGACGATGTGCTGAATCTGGAAGGTGACGCGGCCAAGTACGGCAAGGAAATTGGGGGTGATCTGCTAGAGGGCAAGCGCACCATGATCGTGCTGCACTGGCTCCGAACTGCGCCGGGTGCCCAGCGTCAGGCGTTTCTCAAGCAGATGGGCCTCAACCGTCCCGACAAGGACTTGCAGACCATCGCAGACATTCACCGATGGTTGCTGGACAGCGGCAGCGTGACCTATGCCCAGGACTACGCCCACGCTCAGGCGGAAGAAGGGCTGAAGCTGCTCTCTCAGACCTTTGAAAATGCTCCAGACCAGCAGGCGGCGGGCGAATTGCTGAATGCCATGCGGGAGTTGGCAACCCGCGAGGCTTGAACATAAAGACGGAGTGTATCGTCATTCTCAGAGACTGAAGCTGAATTCTCCGTCTGATACGAGGTTTCCAGAGCCTTCGTGATGGCATATGGAGAATGCTCCGTGTCCAGCATTCATAGACCTCACCCCCAACCTAACGCTCGTTAGGTAGAATGGGGATATCTCAGGAGGAACTTCCTATGACCCAGTCCATAATCCAGCCCAACAGCCATATTGCGCCGAACGAAACCGCCGAGCAGCACGCCGCTTTTGAAGCCCGCATTGAGCGCGGCGAGAAGATTGAGGCTGGCGATTGGATGCCCGCCGAGTACCGCCGCCAACTGATCCGCATGATCTCGCAGCACGCGCATAGCGAAGTGGTGGGCATGCTCCCCGAAGGCGAGTGGATTGCCAGCGCGCCGACGCTGAAGCGCAAAACCATCCTGATGGCGAAGGTGCAGGACGAGGCCGGGCATGGGCAGTACCTCTACCACGCTGCCGAGACTTTGGGCGCAACCCGCGAGGGCATGATTGACGCCCTGCTGACGCGCCGCGCCAAGTACAGCTCCATCTTCAACTATCCCACCACCAGTTGGGCCGACGTGGGCATGATCGGCTGGCTGGTGGACGGCGCGGCGATTAAAAACCAGACCATGCTGGCGGGCGCGAGCTACGGCCCCTACAGCCGCGCGATGGTGCGGATTTGCAGCGAGGAAACCTTCCATCACAAACAGGGCAAGGAAATGATCGTGGCCTACGCTGTGGGCACCCCCGCCCAGCGCGAGATGGCCCAGGACGCCCTGAACCGCTGGTGGTGGCCCGCCCTGATGATGCTTGGCCCGCACGACGCCGACAGCCCCAACACCGGAATCATGAGCAAGTGGGGCGTGAAACTCAAGACCAACGACGAGGTGCGGCAGGAGTTCATCAACGAACACGCCCCCGAGTTGCTGGAAGCTGGGCTGACCATTCCTGACCCCGACTTGCACCAGGACGAGCAGGGCAATTGGAAGCACGGCCCGATTGACTGGACCGAGTTCTGGGCCGTGATCAAGGGCGAGCGCGGGCTGGGCGCGGAACGCCTCGCCACCCGTCAGGCCGCCCACGACGACGGGGCCTGGGTGCGCGAAGCCTTGCAGGCGTACACGGATCGTCAGCGGGCCGTGGCTGCGGACTGATACGAACTCCGATTGAATCGTTTAAAAAACGATGGAAATCCGAGCGGACGCGAGTAGGAGAAGAACGGGTTCCGGGCGTGGAGTTGGCAAACTGGCGCTTTCCCAGTTTGTTAACGAAACAGACGGAATCCGTATGAGGAAGCAATGATGGTGGGCGGTTGGTGGCGGACGGAAGAACATCTTTCATTTGCTTCCAATCGTCTTTCTTTTCAAGGCTTTTCTTCAGAGGACATTTATGACTGACCTTCAACCCGATACCCAGTGGCCCCGTTGGGAAATCTTTAAGCAGGACACCGAGAAACGCCCCTATCAGGGGGTGGGCAGCGTCCACGCAGGCGATCCTGACCACGCTTTGCTGACCGCCCGTAACGTGTTTGTGCGCCGCCCCGCTGCCGTCAGCCTGTGGGCCGTGCGCGAGGACGACATCCTGAATGCCACGCCGGAAGAAGTTGGCACGCACCCGGAAGTGCTGGACACGCCCGGCGAGACCGACACCTACCACGTGGGAATCAAAAAGACCCACAAGCGCAGCATGACGTTTGTGGATATGGTGGAATCTGTTGAGGCCACTGGTCCCGGCGACGCTCTCCGGCAGGCACGGGAACAGCACGCGGACGCGCTGGCGTGGCTGGTTTTTCCCGATTCGGCCATTGCCCGCACCGACGACGATCCTGGCACGGTGGAAAGCTGGTTTGCCCCGGCCAAAGACAAGACCTACAAGCAGCAGCAGTATTACGGTGTGATCGGCAAGCATGTCGGAGAGCTGAAGCGCGAGGGCCGGATGCCCCGCCGCGCCACCGAGGAGCCGCACGCGGGGGACCACAAGGTCTATGACCACCCGCACGATGCCTCGCCTGCCGAACTGCAAACGCATGAGGTCCAGAAACCCGAGGTACAGAAATGACCGCGCCCGCCCTGATCCTGTCTGATGTCCAACAAGCGGCCCTGATCCGCAAACTGACCGCTCTAGCCGATGATGAGATTATCCTGGCCCAGCGCGGCGGCGAATGGACTGGACACGCCCCGATTCTAGAAGAGGACATAGCCTTGGCCAACATCGCGCAGGACGAGCTGGGCCACGCGGGGATGTATCTGGAGCTGCGCCGCGCTCTGGACGGCACGGACGCCGACGCACTGGCGTTTACCCGCAGCGCCGACGAGTTCACCAGCAGCCGCTTTGTGGAATTGCCGAAAGGCGACTGGGCGTTCACCATGTTGCGCCAGTACCTCTATGACGCCTATGAGGCGCTGTGGTTGGACGCGGCCCGCAAAAGCACTTACGAGCCGCTGGCCGAGGTGGCGAATAAGGCTTTCCGCGAGGAGCGCTTCCATCTTCAGCACACGGCCCTCTGGGTGGAGCGGCTGGCCCTGGGAACACCCGAAAGCATGAAGCGCACGCAGGACGCCTTAAATGCCCTGTGGCCTTATGTCGGCCAGTTGTGGCAGCCGGTTGAGGGTGAAGATGGGTTGATTGAAGCTGGACTGCTGCCCGATCTGAACGCCGTTAAGACCCGCTGGGAGGGCTTGATCGTTCCGCACCTGACCATTCAGTGCGGCCTGATTCTTCCTCCCGGTGGAGCCGCGCAACCCGGACGCGACACGCACACTGAATACCTTGCGCCGCTGCTGGACGAGATGCAAAGCGTGTACCGCGCCCATCCCGACACACCGTACTGGTAAGCGCCCAATCCTGAAGGAGCTGACATGACCGCAATTCAACCCCAACTGACCCCGCAAGCCATCTGGGCCGTGCTGGACACCGTGCCAGACCCCGAAATCCCGGTGGTGTCAGTCACCGATATGGGCATGGTGCGTGACGTGCAGATTGGCGAGGATGGCGCGGTCACGGTCACGTTCACGCCTACCTTCAGCGGCTGCCCGGCCCTGCACGTCATCCGCGAGAGCATCGGGCAGGCGGTGCGCGATCTGGGAGCCTCGGCGGTGGAGGTCAAAAGTACCCTGACGCCGCCCTGGACCACCGACTGGATCAAGGAAGACGCCCGCGAACGCCTGCGCCAGTATGGCATCGCCCCGCCCGCCCCCGCCGAGGACGGCCTGATTCAGTTGCAGGCCGACGCCACCCGCTGCCCCCGCTGCGCCAGCTTTGACGTGCGGATGACGGGCAGCTTTGGCCCCACGCTGTGCAAGCGTCTGTACGTGTGCGACGCGTGCAAGGAACCTTTTGAGGGTTTCAAGAGCGTCTGAGACTTCTGGAAATGCGAATGCCCCCTCCGTTTACTTGTGGAGGGGGCATTCGCTGTCTCAACGATTCATTTCAGGCCACGCCTCTCAAAGCCCCGTCCATAAGCGTGTCCAGCCGCTCCTGCGTGAAGGGCCGTTTCCCCTCCAACAAACCAGTTTGCCCGGCGTGCAGGTGCCAGTGTTTGCTGCCGCCCATCAGGCGCAGGCTGACGCCTTTCAGGTCCACATGGCGCGGGCTGACTGCCGCCACGATCAGCGGTTGCCCGGCCACACCCACGCTGGCGCTCATGACTGTGGTGGGCAGGTCATAGGGGCGTTCCATGCGGTAGATGTAATCGGGGAAGTCGGCCACCTTTTCAAAGGTCAGGCCGCGCGCCGCCGCTCCGGCTTCCAGCCAACCGAGCAACTCTATCCACTGCGTATACAGCGCCGAATCTGGTGCGTGTGACATGTTGGGGGCAGCATAGCGCAGACCCTAAGCGTTTCGGCAGATGTGAAGGGGACAGCACTCTGGGCGAAATAGTAAACCATGCAGCGGATCATCGTCATCGGCACCACAGGTAGCGGCAAGACCACCCTGGCACGGGCTATTGCCGCGAAACTCGGACTACCTCACGGGGAGCAGGACGCCTGGAACCACCTTGCCGACTGGCAGGAAGCGCCGCTGGCGCAGTTCCGTGCGGCGGTGGACTTCTTCACCGCGCAACACGGCTGGGTGATGGACGGCAATTACGGCAAGGCGCGCGACATCGGCTGGTCGCGGGCCGACACGTTGATCTGGATGGATTACCCCGGACAGGTGGTGTTCTGGCGGGTGCTGACGCGCACGCTCCAGCGCGTGATCGGCAAGCAGGAGTTGTGGAACGGCAACCGCGAAACCTGGCGGGGCGCTGTGCAAGCCGACGCACCCCTACGCTGGATTTTCAAAACGCATTGGCGAAGGCGGCGCGAAACGCCCGAACTGGCCGCCAAATATCCGAACCTTGCTGTGATCCGTCTGCGCTCCCCGTGTGAGGCGCAGCGGTGGTTCCAGAATCTCAGCCCTGAAGCAGAATCTGCCCCCCAGCCGCATCCAGAGTGATTTCGCCGCCTGGCAAGAGTTCGCCATTCACCGCGTCCTGCCACTCACCTGTAGGCAGGGTTAGGGTGACAGTGTGCATTTCTCCCCGGCGACTAGCAATCACCACGGCCCGCTCGGCACGCCCGTCCCATGCGTGTAGGCGTGCAGAAAGGCGATGGCGTCGGCCTCGGCGTGGAGGAAGCTGTCAGTTTATGGCAACACACGAGTTTTTCGGCGCAGGCGAATGGGTGTCTGCACCTTGCCCCCTGACTTCATGGCGTACTTTTCCGCGTTCCAGAACAACTGGAAAGCTGTCTTGGAGCGGGTATGCAGAGGTCGAGCCTCTCATCGCACTTGCATTCTCCAGTTCTACATGTAACACTCTACCTGTTCAAAAACTCTTCATATGGTAGCCGTTCGCAGGTCTGACCTGACGGCTGAAAGGAGGTCTTCCTCTGTTGCAACCGATTGCCAGCGCCCGCGTCGTGGATGTGGTGCGCGATCAGCTTCGTTCCGCCATTCTGGCTGGAGACCTTGCCCCTGGTTCGCGTCTGAGCGTGCCGGAACTGGCCCGCCAGTTGGGCGTCAGCCGCTCGCCTGTGCGCGAGGCCGTGCTGCTGCTGGTGGGCGAGGGTCTGGCGGTGGAACAGTCGCGCCGGGGCGTGGAAGTCGCGCGGCTGGAACTGGGTGATGTGCTGGAGCTGTACGAGCTGCGGATCAGCCTGGAAAGTCTGGCCGCCCGTCACGCCGCCGAGCGTATGACGAACACCGATCTGGTGGCGTTGCGCGGCGTGCTGGACGCCCAGGGTGCGGCGGCGGTGGGGGACGCCCGCAGCTTCCGTGAGCTGGATCTGCGCTTTCACGAGATCGTCTCCCAGACCTGCGGCAATACCCGGCTGGCCCGGCACGCGGCGCTGCTGGCCCGCGAGATGCGGCTGGCCGCGCCGCTGATGGTCAACGAGCCGTGGCACCTGCGCCAGAGCCACGAGGAACACCGCACCATTGAACGTGCCCTGCGTCAGCGCGACGGCCCCGCCGCCGAAAGTGCCATGCGCGAACACCTTAGCCGCGTGTGCCAGAGCGTGCGAAACCGACACAGTACAACCCTCTGAATCCCACTGCCGATACCCGGCCTCACAAGGAGAACACCATGCGCACATCTCTCAAAAAGACCGCCCTCTTCACCCTCGCCCTGACCCTGGCTGCCACCGCTAGCGCGCAGGACACCATCAAAGTCGGCGCGATCACCTCCGTCACCGGGCGTTTCGCCGAGTTCGGCAAGATGCAACTGGCCGGGTTCAAGGTTGGCGTGGCCGAGGTCAACAAGAATGGCGGCGTGCTGGGTAAGAAGCTGGAACTGGTCATTGAAGACAATGCCAGCGACGTGAACAAGGGGCTGGCCGCCGCCGAACGTCTGGTCAACGCGGGCGTGCCGCTGGTGCTGAACGAGTATTCCTCCAGTCTGGTCAAGGCGCAGGCGCAGTATCTGGCCCGCCAGAAGGTGCCGAATCTGGTCATCACGTCCAGCGGCGACGACATCACCAAGCCTGGCAACGACTACATCTTCCGCCTCAACCAGCCCGCCAGCGCCTACGCCCGCGTGATTCTGGACCTGTTCAAGGCCAACAAATTCAAGAGCATGGCGATCATTGCCGGGACGGGTTCGTTTGAAAAAAGTGTGGCCGACGCCGCCAACAGCATTGCCAAGGAGTACGGCATCACGGTGATGGAAGACCAGCGCTACGACAAGGGCCTGACTGATTTCCGGCCTGTGCTGAACAGGATTAAAGCCAAGAACCCCGACGGCATCCTGATGGTCAGCTATGCCGAGGACAGCGTGGCCCTGATGCGTCAGGCCCGCGAGGTGGGCGTCAAGCCGCGCCTGTTTGCCGGGGGCGCTGCCGGATTCGCGCTGCCCGATTTCATCAAGGACAGTGGGGCCGCCGCCGAGAACGTCGTGACCGCTACGGCCTGGATTCCGCAGCTTCGCTACGCCGGAACGCAGAAGCTGAACGTGGACCTCAAGAAGGCGCTGGGCGGGGCCGATCCCAGCTACCACGCGGCGCAGGCGTACGCGGGCGTGCTGACCGCTGCCGCCGCCATCAACAAGGCGGGCAGCGTGGACCGCGAGAAGGTCAGGGCCGCGCTGGGCACGGTCAACATTCAGACTGCCTTTGGCCCGATCCAGTTCAAGGATTACGACGGCTTCAAGAACCAGAACCCGCTGGAAATGGTGGCCCAGCAGGTGCAGAAGGGTGCATTCGTGCCGGTGTACCCCAAGTCGGTGATCCCCCGCGCCCTGACGTTTGAGCGCAAGTAAACGGGAGATTGAGGGGTTTTGGGTGGCGGCATTCTGGGAGTGCTGCGACGGTTTGACCCCTCGTTCCGTTTCGCCGCCAGCTTCCCTTGCGGGGAAGTAATTTGCCTTTCAACTTTGGTTTCAGAAAAGGAGTTACGTGCGCCCAATCCAGACCCTGACCGCCCTCGCCGTTCTCTCCCTCTCGCTGGCCTCTGCCCAAAGCACGATCAAGATCGGGGCCATCACCAGCCTTTCGGGGCGCTTCGCCACCTTCGGGGCCATGCAGCAGGCGGGCTTTAAAGTCGCCATTGACGAACTGAATGCCAAGGGTGGTGTGAACGGCCAGAAGTTAGAGCTGCTGCTGGAAGACGACGCCAGCGACACCAACAAGGCATTGAACGCCGCCGAGAAACTGGTCAATGCAAAGGTGCCAGTGATTATCGGTGCGTACAGCAGCGGGGTCACCAAGCCGCTGTCGCAGTATCTGGCGCGGGTCAAGGTGCCGCTGCTCGTCGCCACCGCCATTGACGAGACCATCACCAAGCCGGGCAATCCATACACCTTCCGCGTCAACAACCAGAGCAGCGTCTATACCCGCAGCCTGATCGACGAGCTGAAACGGATCGGCGGCATGAAGACGGCTGTAGTGCTGACCAGCAACGACGCCTTTGGCAAGAGCGTGCTGACCGACGCCACCAAACTGCTGCCTGCCGCCGGATTCACGGTGCTGAGCAAGGACACCTACGACAAGGGTCTGACCGACTTTCGCCCGCTGTTGAACCGCTACAAGGGCCAGAACCCCGACGTGGTGATCTTTGCCAGCTATGAGGAAGACGCCGTGGCCCTCGCCAAGCAGGTGAAAGAAGTGGGACTGGCCCCAAAGATCATTTCTGGCATCGCCACCGGTTTCGCCCTGCCCGACTTCCTGAAGGGTGCGGGGTCCACTGCCGAGAACTTTCTGGTCACGATGGTCTGGAACGCCGACGTGAAATATCCGGGTGCGGCCAGCCTGAACACCCGCCTGAAAGCCGCGCTGGGCGGTGAAGAACCCTCCCAGCACGCCGCTCAGAGCTACGCGGCGATGCTGGCCGCCACCGACGCCATCAAACGCGGCGGCACGGACCCCGAGAAAGTCCGCGTTGCGCTGGAAAGCACCAAGCTGAACACCGCTTTCGGCCCGGTCACCTTCCGCGATTACGCCGGATACCAGAACCAGAACAGCGTTGTGGGCCTGATCACGCAGGTTCAGGGCGGCAAATTTGTAACCATCGGCCCGGCCAGCGCGGCGACGGGCAAGATCGTCCTGCCTAAGCGGTAAGCCTGGGCCTCTTGTTGGAGGCGGGGGCCTGCCTGGTGGACCCCTCACCCCCTTGCTTCGCAAGGCCCCTCTCCCACAAGGGTAGAGGGGTCAGAGGATGAGGCTTCGCCTGTTTTCCCCACAGCCTACAGCCCACATCCCACAACCCACTCAAGGAGAACGACATGGATCAAGTCGCCGTCACGGCGTTTTTTCAAACCCTGGTTCAAGGCTTGTTGACCGGGGGCCTCTACGCCCTGATCGGCACTGGCCTGAGCCTGATCTTCGGCGTCATGAAGATCATCAACTTTGCGCACGGGGATTTTCTCGCCATCGGCATGTTCATCACGCTGGCGCTGTTCAAGGCGTTCAACCTGGACCCCTACCTGAGCCTGCTGGTGGCCGCGCCCATCGGCTTCAGCCTGGGCTACGTGATCCAGCGCTTCGTGCTGGCACGCCTGGGAGACCGGCTGGGCGAGGGCAGCCTGCTTGCCACGCTGGGCCTGGGGCTGATCATCAGCAACACGCTGCTGCTGGGCTTTGGCGCGCAGCCACAGAGCATCAACGTGCCGTATGCGATCAACACCTTCAAGTTCGCGGGCGTGCAGGTCAGCGTGTCGCTGCTGATCGCTGGGCTGGGCACGGTGCTGGCGATCTCAGCACTGAATCTGGTGCTGTACCGCACCGAGCTGGGCCGCGCCATCCGCGCCACCGCGCAAAATCCGCTGGGCGCGGAGTTGCAGGGCGTCAAGACCTCCAACATCCAGGCCATCGTGTTCGGCGTGGGCGTGTCGTTTGCCGCCATCGCGGGCGTGCTGCTGATGCCGCTGCTCTACACCTTTCCCACCGTGGGCGAGAATTACGTGACCAAGGCATTCATCGTGACCGTGCTGGGCGGCCTGGGCAACCTGCCGGGAGCGATTGCGGGCGGGCTGGTGCTGGGCGTCATTGAGTCGCTGGGAGCCTTCTATGTCAGCAACAATTACCGCGACGCCTACGGCCTGATCGCCTTCCTGCTGGTGCTGCTGCTGCGGCCAGAGGGCCTGTTCGGGAAGACTGTGAAGCGGGTATGACTACTCTTACCCCTGTCACCTCCCGCCCCCGCGCGCTGACCTTCGGCAACGTGTGGCTCAGCGTGGCCCTCGTCGCCATTCTGTTCATCTACCCCTTCTTGTTCGGCAAGACCCTGAATTTTGGGATTTCCACGCTGTTGTTCGCGGGCTTTGCCATGAGCTGGAATATTCTGGGTGGCTGGGCCGGGCAGACCAGTCTGGGCCACGCCGCGCTGCTGGGCATCGGGGCCTACGCCATGACGCTGTTGGCGACGCCCGAACGGCTGCCCCCCTTTCTGACCTCGCCGCTGGCCCCGTGGTGGGGTGCATTGGTGGGCATGGTGATCGCGGTGGCAGTGGCGGCGGTGTGGGGCTGGCTGACCTTCCGGCTCCAGGGATCGTATTTCGCGCTGTCCAGCATTGCTGTGGCTCTTGTCATTCGTCTTGTGGCCATCAACGCCGAGTGGACGGGCGGCGCGGAGGGGCTGTTTATGCCGGAGCTGCCCAAGCTCTTCGGGTTTGACCTGTTTGACCGCAAGGTGGAGTACTGGCTGGCCTTCGGCTTCGTGGTGCTGACCCTGGTGATCACGCACCTGATTCGCCGCTCACGCATGGGCTACGCGCTTCAGGCGGTGCGCGAGGACGAGGACGGCGCGCGGGCGCTGGGCATTGACCCGGCCCGCATGAAGTTGCTGGCCTTCATGCTCAGCGCCGCGCTGATGGCCTTGGGCGGCAGCCTGTATGCGCTATATCTGCAAGCCTTTGAGCCGCACACCATTCTGGAATTGCCCCTGAGCATTCAGATCGCGCTGCTGGCGATTATCGGCGGGCGCACCACCATCCAGGGACCGCTGATCGGGGCGCTGGTGCTAAGCATTTTCGGCGAGGTCTTCCGCAATGTGTTCAGCAACGCCAACCTGCTGATTTACGGCATCCTGATTCTGATGGTCACTCTGTTCGCTCCCAACGGCATCATGGGTCTGTTTCAGAAGGCTGGAAGCAAGCTGGGGACGGCGAGATGACGGCTCCTTCCCTGATCAAAACCTCTCAACAGCCCATTCATGCCCCTTCCGGCCCACCAATTCTGAAGGCCGAGAACATCACCGTGCGCTTCGGTGGCGTGGTGGCGGTCAAGGACATTTCATTGGCCGTGCGCCCCGGCGAAATCCTGGGCCTGATCGGGCCGAACGGGGCGGGGAAGACCACCCTTTTCAATGCATTGACTGGTTTTGTGCGGCCCACCAGTGGCCGCGTGCTGTACAACGGGCGCGACATCACCGCCCTTCAGCCGCAGGCCCGCGCCAAGATGGGCATGGCCCGCACTTTCCAGGTGGAGCGCCCTTTTGAAGACCTGAGTGTGCTGGAAAACGTGCTGGTGGCCGCCTTCCTGAAGTACAGGGGCAGTAAGGCCGAGGACCACGCCTACGCTGTTCTGGAGCGTGTGGGGCTGGCAGACCGCGCCACACAGCCCGCCTCGCAACTGAACCTCGCGCGCCGCCGCCGCCTGGAACTGGCAAAGGTGCTGGCGCTGGAGCCGAGGGTGCTGTTTTTAGATGAAAGCATCGCGGGCTTGAACCCGCCGGGGCAGCAGGAGATGGTGGCCCTGATCCGCACGCTGGCGCAGTCGGGCCTCGCCATTGTGATGGTGGAACACATCATGCACGTCATCATGAGCCTGTCGGATCACGTCATCTGCATGGCCTTTGGCGAGTTGCTGGCCGAGGGCGATCCGCATGCGGTGGCCGCGCACCCGGATGTGATTCGGGCGTATCTGGGGGACGACAGTGATTAGGTGGCGTGGTGCGCCGCGTCAAACGGTCAAACGGTCCAACCGTCAAACCGCCCGATCATTTGCGGTTAGACCTTTAGACGGTTTGACGGTTAGACAGCCGATTCCACGGCCCGGAGGCCACGTATGACCATCATTCAACCCCAACCCGCGCGTATCGGCTACGTTCCCGGCGAACGCGTGCTGGAGGCCGACAATCTGGAAGTCGCCTACGGTCAGGTACAGGTGGTCTTCGGCGTGTCTCTGCATGTGGACAAGGGCGAACTGGTGGGCCTTGTCGGTGGCAACGGCAGCGGCAAAAGTACCATTTTGCGCGTGCTGTCGGGGATGTTGAAGGCGCGGGCGGGAACGGCCACTTACAGAGGCCAGAACCTGAACGCCGTGCCGCCGCACCGCATCACCGACATGGGCGTGGCGCATGTGCCGATGGGCCGTCAGTTGTTTGGGCAGATGACCGTGGAGGAAAACCTGATCATGGGCGCGTACCTGCCGCGCACCAAGAAGAACCGCGCTGAGAACCTGCAAAAGGTTTATGACTTCTTCCCGCGCCTGACCGAGAAACGCCGTTCCCCCGCCGCCGCCCTGTCCGGGGGGGAACAGCAGATGGTGGCGATAGGCCGGGCCATCATGAGCGAACCCGAAGTCCTGTTGATGGACGAACCGTCGCTAGGACTGGCTCCGCTGGTGGTCTCGGAAGTGATGCGCGTGATCGGCAGCCTGCGCGAACTGGGCCTGACCGTGCTGCTGGTGGAACAGAACGTGCGGCAGGTTTTGAAAGTGACAGACCGGACCTATGTGCTGGAACTGGGCAACTTGGTGAAAGAGGGGCCGAGCAAGGAACTCATGGGGGACCCGGAGATCATCAAGGCGTATCTGGGCGTTTGAGAAAGCTGACCGGGGTGGAGGGGCGCGTTTGCCTCTTCACCCTATTTTGTGGGCCAGCGCCCCACGTTAGCCAGTTCGGCGGGGATTCCAGAGCGGCGGCTGATCGTGGCGGCCAGCCGAAGAATCAGGGGATGGGGAGGTGTGTTTTTCTCGGCCAATTCCACGGCGCGGCGCATGGCAGGCATGGGATCACGTATTACTCGCCCATGTCCCAGCGCCAGAAACTTCGCCGGAATATCCAGTAACTCCCGCGCGCTGCGAACCGTCCGGGCCAGATCCTCCGTGCCTATGGAGGGCAGCGGGAACATTGCGTTCACGACGCTGGCTACACGTAAACTGGGGATGCCCACAAAGGTATCGCCCGCGTACAGGGTGCCGTCGCGTTCATCGAAGAAGGCCAGATGCCCCGGCGAGTGTCCGGGGGTGTCCATCACGCGCAGGCTGCCCACGCTGTCGCCGCCGCGCAGCAGCCGGGTAGGCGCGGCGAGGACTCCATGGTGGGCCATCCCATCCGCGTCGTTTGCGCCTACCAGGATTTCCAGGTCAGGGAATGCTTTTTTCAGCGCGTCCATGCTGCCAATGTGATCTGGATGGGTGTGCGTCGTCACCACGCGCCGCAGCGTCCTGCTCGTGCGTTTCATCACCGCCAGAACATGCCGCTCAAGACCGGGAACACCTGCGTCGATCAGCGTAAAGCCGTCCGCTTCTGGCACCAGATACGAATTGATCACTCCAAACTGGGCGTGCTGCATGGGCGGCCTTGTGGCGTGAGGGGTCATCGGGTTCCTCCCTGAACGACGTTGAGAAGGGCGAGGCCAGGAAACGCGGCAGTGGGCAGCAGGCCAGAGGTGCTGATTTGATAATGCCAGATCATGCTCAGCATAAGCTCTGGGGGCGTGGAAAAAATCACCCGCAAACACTGGAGGCCAGCAGACTTTCATGGCTATCCGTGGGATGAACTTGGTTGCATTGCTCAGCGTGGCGGAAGTGGCGCACCCCACCCGTAACCCGCCTTCCTGAACCGCCCAGCCCCTCGCGCGTAAACTACGGGCATGAACCTCCGTCGCCAGACCGTCACCGTCAACGTGGGAGGCGTCCTGATCGGCAGCGCCCACCCGGTTGTGGTGCAGAGCATGACCAACACCGATACCGCCAACGCCGAGGCCACCGCCATTCAGGTGGCGCAACTGGCCCGCGCCGGCAGCGAACTGGTGCGCGTGACCGTCAACACCCGTGAGGCCGCCGCCGCCGTTCCCGAAGTTGTCGCCCGGCTGGAAGAGGTGGGCCTGAGCGTGCCCATCGTGGGCGATTTCCACTACAACGGCCATATTCTGCTGCGCGAGTTTCCCGAAACGGCCCGCCTGCTCGCCAAGTACCGCATCAATCCGGGCAACGTCGGGGCCGGGCAGCACCACGACGCCAACTTCGCCACCATGATTGATGTGGCGAAGGAATTTGATAAACCCGTTCGCATTGGCGTCAACTGGGGCAGCCTGGATCAACAGGTGCTGGCGCGGCTGATGGACGCCAACGCAGCGAAGGGCAGCCCGAAATCCGGCACCGACGTGATGATCGACGCGATGGTGGTCTCGGCCCTGGAAAGTGCCGCCTACGCCGAGGAACTGGGGCTGGCCCACGACAAGATTCTGATCTCGGTCAAGGTGTCCAGCGCGCCTGAGTTGTGGCAGGTCTACCGCCAACTGGCCGCCGAATGCGATTACCCCCTGCACCTGGGTCTGACCGAGGCAGGGATGGGCATGAAGGGGATCGTGTCCTCGTCGGTGGCCCTTGCGCCGCTGCTGAACGAGGGCATTGGCGACACCATTCGCGTCAGTCTGACCCCCGAACCCGGTGCCTCACGCAAGCTGGAGGTGGAGGTGGCGCAGCAGATTCTGCAAAGCCTGGGCATCCGCCAGTTCTCGCCGCAAGTGACCAGTTGCCCCGGCTGTGGGCGCACCACGTCCATCTTCTTTCAGGAACTGGCGCAGAAGATTCAGGATTACATCCGCGACACTATGCCCGACTGGAAGGAAAAATACCCGGGGGTAGAGGACATGCAGGTGGCCGTGATGGGCTGCATCGTCAACGGCCCCGGCGAGAGCAAGCACGCCAATATCGGCATCAGCCTGCCTGGCACCGGGGAAGATCCGCGCGCCCCGGTGTATCAGGACGGTAAGTTGCTGACCACGCTGAAAGGCCCCCGCATTGCCGAGGAATTTCAGGAATTGCTGGAGGCGTATGTGGAGCGGCGCTACGGGCATCAGGAAGTCGGTGCGTAGGTTCTGGCCGTTGGGCCTTGCCCCACTGCTGCTGGCTGGGTGTGTCGGGTTCCCGGAACGCATGCCAGACCTCTTTCTGATTCCGCAGGGGTACAGCGGCTGGGTGCGGGTGGAATACGAGGTCAAGGGTGCGCCCTCGCTGAAGCTGCTGGACGGTTACCGGGTTTCTCCGCTTGCCAGCAACGGTCTTTTTAAGACCTCCTCCGGTCAACCGCAGGGCTGGGCACAAGACGTCTATAAATTCGTGGATGCCAGGGGCAAATTCACGGACTTGCCGCAGACGGGCTGAGGCAAGGGCGGTCTGGTCTGGGGTGCGTCGGTCAACGGCGGCAAGGTGAGCGTGTCGTCCGCACGGGAAGGTCAGGAGGCCATCACCTGTAAGTTTCAGACCTCGCCCAGCCTGAAGTTCTTCGTGGGCACCGAGGCCCAGTTCAGGGGGTTGCCCGAGACAGGGAGCAGTCCTCTGATTCCAGCGGACCGGCTGGCGCAATCCTCGCCTTGGTGCCCCTGAAGCGGCGGTGGGCAGAATGTTCTGATTCTATTGACTTCCTTCCCCTCTGGGCCGACTCTCGTTAGACTTGAAGCATGGACATCTGGGGAACTGGCCCAATGGAAAACGAGACTGGCGCGGCCTTTGCCGATGAAGTGGTGCAGGACGGTGCGTTCGCCCTGGCCGAAGCCTTTGACGTGGCGCTGGACCCCGACACCGACTTTCTGGCGGCGGAGGAAGGCCACCGCACCCTGGCCGCCGCCGAGATCCTGGCCGCCGTGCTGGACGGCGAAACGGTGAACATCGTCAGCGCCCGCCTGAGAAGCTGGGTGCAGGAGGCAGACGCGCTGGACCTCGCCCCCCTGCGTGATGTGGCCCGCGACGCCGTGGAACGCGTTCTCGGGCCCGATAGCGAATTGCCGGACCAGTGGGCCGACAATGCTGACGCGGACGAGTGGTTGGGCAGCGTTCAAACCTTGCGGGCACGTCTGGAGTGACCTAAAAATGGACCGCAGGATTGCTCCGACGGTCCATCCTCAGATCAGCCGTCAGACCACCGCAGGCTCTACATATTCGCCGTACACGGTCTTCAACACGTCCATCTGCTCGCCCAGAGTGACGTAGGCGTGGGCGCACTCCAGGAAGGCGGGCATGGAGTTGGCCCCAGTCACCGCACTCTGGCGCAGGTCTTCAATAGCCGCGTCCACCCGTACCGGATCGCGTTCGCGCCGCACCCGCGCCAGCCGCGCTTCCTGCACGCGCTCCACCTCGGGGTCAATTAGTTGGATGGGCACTTGCACAGCGTCCTGCACGAAGTCGTTGACGCCCACGATGATGCGGCTCTTGGTTTCTACCTCGCGCTGGTAGCGGTAGGCGGCCTCGGCCATTTCCAACTGGAAGAAACCGTTGTCAATCCCCTCTTCCACGCCGCCCATCATGCGAATCTGCTCAATGTAACCCATCGCCGCACTCTCTATGTCGTCGGTCAGTTTTTCCACGTAGTAGCTGCCTGCCAGTGGGTCCACCACTCCGGCCACGCCCGTTTCGTAGGCGATGATCTGCTGGGTTCGCAGGGCAATCGTGGCCGCTTCCTCGGTGGGCAGGGCCAGCGCCTCGTCGAAGGCGTCGGTATGAAGGCTCTGCGTGCCACCCAGCACGGCGGCCAGCGCCTGGATCGCCACGCGGGCGATGTTGTTCAGGGGCTGCTGCGCGGGCAGGCTGACCCCGGCGGTCTGCGAGTGCGTCCGCAGCATCCACGACTTGGGATTCTTCGCGCCGTAACGGTCTCGCATCTGCCGCGCCCAGATTCGCCTCGCGGCCCGCAGCTTGGCAATCTCTTCAAAGAAATCGTTGTGGATGTCCCAGAAAAAGCTGATGCGCGGCGCGAATTCGTCAATGTCTAGCCCGCGCTCCAGCGCCTTTTCTACATAGTGGAAGCCGTCGGCCAGCGTGAACGCCAGCTCCTGCACCCCTGTCGCCCCGGCCTCGCGGATGTGGTAGCCGCTCACGGAAATAAAGTTCCATTTTGGCACCACTTTCGGACCCCATTCAAAGGTGTCAATCACCAGTTTCACGCTGGGCGCGGGTGGATAAATAAATTCCTTTTGGGCAATGAATTCCTTGAGAATGTCGTTCTGGATGGTCCCGCCGATCTTGTTGAGGTCCTTGCCCTGCTTCTGGGCGTTGGCGATGTACATGGCCCAGATGGCGTTGGCGGGGCTGTTGATGGTCATGGACGTGGTGACGGTTTCGGGGTCAATGCCGCCGAACAGAATTTCCATGTCGGCCAGCGAGCTGACGGCCACCCCGCACTTGCCCACCTCGCCGCGCGAAAAGTGGTGGTCCGAGTCGTAGCCCATCAGGGTGGGCAGGTCAAAAGCCGTGGAAAGGCCCGTCTGGCCGGCCTTCAGCAGCGCGTGGAAGCGCTCGTTGGTCTGCTCGGCGCTGCCGAAGCCTGCGAACATTCGCATGGTCCACAGCTTGCCCCGGTACACGCTGGGCTGCACGCCGCGCGTGTAGGGGAACTCGCCGGGGTAGCCCAGATCGCGCTCGGCGTCCCAGTCTTTCTGGTCATCCGCCGTGTAGATCGGCTCCGGGTCCATGTCGGACAGGTTGGTGAAGTTGTACTTGCGTTCGGGGAATTTCTGGCTGGCAGGGCTGTAGACGCTCTGCATCCACTCGTTTTTAGTCTTCATATCGTCCTCCGGTAGTCGTTGAGACTCGGGAAACTAACGCTCGTTAGGTTGGCCTATAGATTAGCAGAAGCGCGTGTAAGCCATGCGGCCCATGCCTCCACGGTTGCTTGTGATTTACGCTGGATTCAGTGATTTCTGAAGATCTGCCAACCCCCGCTGATCTGGCCCGCTTCTCTTTGGCTGCCCAGCACCCGCTGACGCTTGAATGGTGCTCAGAGGCTGAGCGGCTGGCGAATCTGGCCGAGGAACATGCCTTTGATCTTCAGCTTGCCACCGATCTAAAACTGGCGGGCAAGCGGGCCGAATTTATCAATGTGGGTCCGCCCGTAGAGGCTTATCTCAACCGCTGGGTCAGTGTTTCATCCGATCTGGACGCCATGCTCAGTATCCGCTTCAAGGGAATGGATGTGGGGAAGCCATTCGTGGATGTCAGCGTGACCTCGCGGCCTGTGACGGTGACTGATCTGCCTGCGCTGGTTGAGACAGCGGGACATGAATATGGCGGCTTCAACGCACCCCGAATCCGCATTTGGAGCGCCGCCGAAACGTTTTTCGATCTGCGTCCCGATCTGCGTGTGCTGGCCGCGCCGCTGGCTGAACTGGGTGGGGGAGAGGTGGCCCCCGGATTGAGCCTGAAGCCGACTGCCGATCTCTCCAGCTATGCCGACGCTCAGGCTGCCTACGCCGCCGTGGACGCTGCCCATCCGAAGCATCCCGGTCAGGCTGGCTTGCTGTGTGAGGAAGATTTGCAAGAGACGATTGACGCCGGAACGATGTTTGACGTGATCTGGCGGGGGCGGTGGAGCGGGTACGCGGGTACACTCGCTAAAACCAAAAATGGTCTGCCTGCCCAGTCGGTTCAGGAAATGCTGCTCGCCCCGCACGCACGCGGCCTCGGGTTTGGCTCCTCCCTATCCGTTTTGCTGGCCCGTCACCTGTCGGCAGACAGACGGGTGCTGAGCGGCACCATTCACGGCGAGAACCGGGGAGCTTTGGCAGCGGCGCGGCGGGCTGGGCGGCACAACATCGGCGGCTGGTGGTGGGTGCCGACGGTAAACTGAAGATGAGACCTCGCCTGCCAGTTTTGACGCACAATACGGGCCATGAGAACAATCAAACTCGGAAGCAGTGAGCTGGATGTGCCTGTCGTCGCCGTGGGCATGATGCGGATCAACACCATGAGCAAGCCGGAAGTGCAGACGCTGGTTGGCACCGCGATGGACGCGGGCGCAAACTTCTTTGACCACGCCGATATTTACGGCAAGGGAACCTGCGAGGAAATCTTCGCCGACGCCGTGGGCATGAGCAGTAGCGTGCGCGAAGGGATGATCCTGCAATCCAAGTGCGGCATTCGCCCCGGCATGTTTGACTTCTCCAAAGAACACATTTTGTCTTCGGTGGACGGCATCCTCAAGCGCCTGAACACCGATTATCTGGACATTCTCCTTCTGCACCGTCCCGACGCTCTGGTGGAGCCGGAGGAAGTCGCCGCCGCCTTTGACCAGTTAGAGCAGGAGGGCAAGGTGCGGCATTTCGGGGTGTCCAACCAGCAGCCGCGCCAGATTGAATTGCTGAGGAAATATGTGCGTCAGCCTTTAGTTGCCAATCAACTGCAACTGAGCATCACCAACGCCACGATGATCACGCAGGGCTTCAACGTCAACATGGAAAACGACGAGGCGGTCAACCGCGACGGCGGCATTCTGGATTACTGCCGCCTGAACGACATCACCATCCAGCCGTGGTCCCCCTTCCAGTTCGGCTTTTTTGAGGGCGTCTTCTTGGACAACCCTAAATTCCCCGAATTGAACGCTAAAATTGACGAGATTGCCGCCAAATACGGCGTCAGTAACACCACCATTGCCATTGCCTGGATTCTGCGTCATCCGGCCAAGATGCAGCCTGTGACGGGGACCACCAATCCACAGCGTCTCGCAGACTGCATCAAGGCGGCGGACATTCACCTGACCCGCGAGGAATGGTACGAGATTTTGCTGGCGGCGGGAAATACGCTGCCCTGAACACAGTGACTTGAAGAACGCCGCCGAGAAGCTGAATCCCGGCGGCGTCTCTGTGTGGGCTGGCTTCAGTCCGCCGCGCCCGCCACTTCCCTGGCGACTGCTTCGGCAGCGGCTGGCACGCCATCGCGCACGTCTTTGTGAATCCCAAAATCATCTGCGATCAGGCGGGCCGTCATCTTGGCCGACATCATGACGCTGGGGGTGCCACCGCCAGGCTGTGCGCCTGCGCCCACCATGTACATATTTCCAATGTCCTCGCTGCGGTTATGCGGGCGGAAATACGCGCTCTGAATCAGCACCGGTTCGGGACCAAAAGCGTTGCCCAGGTAGCTGTCCAGCGTTCCTTCAAAATAATCTGGAGTGATGTACTCGCTGTGCGTCAAGCGCTCGCGCAGATTGGGGATGTAGCCGCGTTCCTCCAGGAAGGTGTAAACCCGGTCCACCAGCTTCGGCCCCTCCACCGCCCAGTCCAGACCGCTGGCGTTGTGCGGCACGGGAACGAGGGTGTAAGCGGCGTGGTGCCCGGCGGGGGCGAGGCTGGAATCGGTCAGCGTCGGCACATGCAGGTACTGGCTGAAATCTTTGCTCATCACCTTCTGCCCGAAGATCTCGGTCAGCAGTTCTTCGTAGCGCGGTCCCAGGATGATGTTGTGGTGGCGCAGGTCCAGCGGGCGGGCGGGATCGTCGCGGAAGCCGAAGTAGATCACCAGCAGGCTCATGCTCTGGCGGGCGGCCTTGACGCGCACGTCGCTGTTGACCAGGCGGGCGGCGGCGGGAATGCGCTTGAGGTTGGTGTTGGCCCAGTCGCCGTTGCTGACCACGATATCGGCGTGTAACTCTTCGCCGCTTTCCAGCCGCACGCCGCGCGCCGTCCGCTTGCCGATGGGCCGTTTGACGGGCTGGCCGCGCCCGTCCGTGACCAGAATCTCGTCCACGCCTGCATTCAGGCGAAGCGTGCCGCCCAACTCTTCAAACTTCTGTACGAAGGCACGGACCAAAGCCCCGGTGCCGCCCATCGCGTAGTGGATGCCCCAGGTTTTTTCCACGAAATGGATCATGGCGTAGATGGCTGGAACGCTCAGGGGGTTGCCGCCCACCAGCAGCGTTTCAAAGGAAAAAACCTGCCGCATTTTGGGGTTCTTGAAATACTTGCTGGTAAACGAGAACAGTGTGCGAACCGCGTCCAGGCGCATCAGATCCGGCACCACGCGCAGCATGGACGGCATATCGCCGAAGTGCGTGTACCCTAGCTCCAGAAAGCCGCGCTCGAAGATGGCGCGGGCGTCGGCGTGGAAGCGCTCGTAGCCCTCTAAATCCTCCGGCGCGAGTTCGCTGATCTGGCGGCGGGTGCTTTCTGGATCGCCGTCGTAGTCGAAATAGGTGCCGTCGTCGAAATAAATCCGGTAAAACGGCAGGATCGGCACCAGTTTCACGTAGTCGCGGGTGCGCGGGCCGCCGCTCTCGCCGGACTTGACGCGGGCGTCCTCGGTCAGCGTGTGAGGCGGGTAATCTGGCTCGCCCAGCATCCCCTTGTCGCGTTCCAAAGCGAATAATTCCTCGATGAAATGCGGCACGGTAATAACAGTCGGCCCCATGTCGAACACGTAACCGTCCTCGGTGCGCTTCTGGTAGGCGCGGCCCCCCGGCGCGTCTAAGCGCTCCAGGATGGTGGTGTCGAAGCCCAGGCTTTGCAGGCGGATGCCCAGAGACAGCCCGCCGATGCCGGAGCCGATGATGATGGCGGTCTTGCGCCTGCTGGTGGAGGAAGTGGAGGGGGAAGTCATACTGCGCCCACTACAGCACGTCTGGAGGTTCGACTCTGTAGGAAGGGGTTAAAGACAGAAAGAAGCGGAGGCCCGTTGCTGTGGCCTCCGCTTCTCCTCGTGGTGAAAATCAGCGCACGATGACGGTGAAATCCGCCGGGCGGACCAGCACGCCGTCGCCGTTGAACACCGAGCGGATGGTGTAGTTTCCGGCGGGCACGTTCTGGTTCTCATCATTCTTGCCTTCCCAGCGGATTTTCTGCAACTCCTCAGTCTGGCCAGGGGCCACGTTGGTGCCCACAATTTGCAGCGTGCAGATGGCGTCCTTCGGCGTGGTGCGGACCACCTGACCCGCCGCGTTCAGCACCTCGAAACGCACGTCACACGCGCCGTGTTGCAGGTTGATGGTCTTGTCACCCGTGTTGGTCAAAAGAACATTCCACATGTTCGCCTGACCTGCCTGCACGCTCTGTGGTCCCTCTAACTTGGCGGTGTAGGGCTGCGCCAGCGGGGGGTTGACGGCGGGCAGGGTGGTCACGGTGGGCGGCGTCACGGGAGTTCCTTGGGTGGGAGCTGGGGCTGGAGCCGTGCTGGGCAGTGTTGCGCCGCTCTGGGGCAGGGCGGGAATATCAGTCACGCTGACCTGCGCGTGGGCCTGCATACTCATCAGGGTGCCGCCCAGCAGGGCCAGGGTCAAAACAAGGTTTCTGCTCATGCCCCCAGCCTGACGCCCCGGGCCTGACCCGGGGTGAGACCCGGTAAAGAAAGGGCCATGCGTTCATCAGGCAATCTTCAGCGCCACCACGCTCACCGCAGTAGCTTCAGCACGCCCGCGTACATGGCGACGAATTGTTGCTCGTTTAGCGGTTCGGGGCGGTTCCAGGTGGCGCTGATACACAGTGTTTTGCCCGCCTTCGTGGTGACCTGGGTGGTCAGGTTGATCACGCCGATCTCAGACCCCCCCTTAAAGCTCACACTTCCAAAATCGCCGGGGGTGGCGACACCGGGGTTCAACTGGGTTTCAGGCAGTGCGGCCACATCGGCCATCAGGTGGCATAGACGCTGGTTGCTGGCGAACCATTCCACGTCCTGCGCGGTGGTTTTGCCCTGCGCGAAAAGGCCCGCATTGGGCAGCGGCGCGGTGTCGGCTTTTTTAAGCACTTCCCGCCGCGTGGCCCTGTCCAGCCCCGCCGAACGGTAGGCGCGCAGCAGTTCAAGATTGGCCGGATTCTTGAGGGCGAAGAACTCGCGGGTGCTGGGCATGGCGGTCTGCCCCAGCCGCGTTTCTACCCCTTCGCGCCCTAAGGCCTTCAGCAGCAGGTCCGTGGCGGTGTTATCGCTCTGGGAAATCATGCGGGCAGCCAGATCGCGCAGGGTGTATTTGCTTCCGGCAGGCGCATCTTGCAGGGTGCCGCTGGGCAGGCTCCTGTCGGCGTCGGTCAGCGTGACCTCATCGGTCCATTTTTTCTCACCGCGCGTAATCTGTGCCTGCAACTCACCCAGAATCGCCAGCTTGAAGGCCGAGCCAATCGCCAGCAATGTGCGGCTGTTCAGGTCCACCAGCGGCTGCGGCTTGCCCGCCTCCTGGACCAGCAGGGTGACGCTACCGGGCAGGGCGGCGAAGGCAACACGGGCCTCTTCCAGAGTCTTATAGGTGACGACGGGTTGCAGTTGCAAACCAGTGATCAGGCCCTGGGCGTCCACGGTAATGGCCGTCACATCCACTTGCCCTTTCTCAAAGGTCAGTCGCCAGCCGTTGCCCGGTGGTTCAATGCTCTGGAAAGCACCGTTCTGAGCACGGAGACTGGCGAACTGCGCGGTCAGTCCCTCGGCGCTGACCTGGGCCAGAAACTCCGGGCTAAACAGCGCTGTATCGACGGGATCAGACTTGAACACTTCCTCGATCAGCGCCGCCGCCTTCTCCTGTGCGGCCTGCGTGGCCGTCTGGTCTGCCGCCGCCGAGGCCGGGCCAGGCACCGCGCCGAAGGTGGTCAGCCGTCCCTGATCGTCCAGTGCCGCCGCCGTGATGACCAGTGTGCCGCGCTCATAGACGGCCAGCGGGCGATCCTGCAAGGTGTCCAGCCGGACAAATTTCCCGTACATCCCCGTGATTCCCTTGAACTGTGCGGCGATGGTTTCAAAAGGCACCTGCGTCAGAAAGTCCGGCGCAAACCACTCCGCTCTGATCTCCGGTGTAGATAGTAACCGCGTAATGGCCTCGGTCTGTGTGATGCCCTGCGCCTGTGCCGAAGCCGAGGCAATCAGGGCAATGGTGGTCAGCGACAGCATGGCTTTGTTCATGCCTCCGAATATGGGCTGGGTGGCCGAAAAGTTGCCGCGCATACGCTTCATACGGTCTTAACCGCCTGCCTTCCCCCCACGCGGCCCTATGCCCTAGACTGGACCCATGATCCGCTCTGCACTTACCCCCAGGGGACGCCGCGACTAGCCCACGCTAGAGCGCCCGCCCCCGGCTGTGTTGCGCCGGGGCTTTTTTTGGTCCCCGCCTAGTTTTTGACCCTCAGACTTTTTGACCCTTAGACCTCCGCAGGAGCCATATGACCCAGACCGACGAACAATCCATCAATATTCATGAACCCCGTGCCGAACGTTACAACCCGCACGCCATCGAGCAAAAATGGCAGGACCAGTGGGCCGAGGACGGCCTGTACCGCTTCGACGAGAACGGACCCGGCGAGAAGTTCTATGCCCTGACCATGTTCCCGTACCCCAGCGGCAATCTGCACATCGGCCACTGGTACGCCAACGTCGCCCCCGACGCCCGCGCCCGCTGGATGCGGATGCGCGGCTACAACGTGCTGTTTCCGATGGGCTTTGACGCCTTCGGCCTGCCTGCCGAGAATGCGGCGATCAAGAACAACGTAGACCCGGCGGCGTGGACCTACGGCAACATCAAGTCCATGACCGCGCAGTTTCAGCGCATGGGGACCATGATCGACTGGAGCCGCCAGTTTGCCACCTCTGACCCCGAGTATTACCGCTGGAACCAGTGGTTTTTCACCGAGTTCTTCAAGCGCGGGCTGGCCTACAAGAAGGGCGGTCTGGTCAACTGGTGCCCCAAGGACCAGACCGTGCTGGCCAACGAACAGGTGGTGGGCGGCGCGTGCGAGCGCTGCGGAACCCCCGTGGAACGTCGAAATCTGAACCAGTGGTATCTGAGAATCACTGACTATGCTGACGAACTGCTGGATTTCACAGGTACCGATATGCCCGAGCGCGTGCGGGCCATGCAGACCAACTGGATCGGTAAATCGGTGGGCGCGGAGATCGTGTTCGACACCCCCGCCGGGCCGGAAACGGTGTTTACCACTCGCCCCGACACCATCATGGGCGCAACCTTCCTGGTGCTGGCCCCCGAACATGCCAAGGTGGCTGAACTGACCACCGACGAGCAGCGGGCTACCGTTGAGGCGTACATCGCGGCGGCGGGCCGCAAGACTGACGTGGAACGCCAGCAGGACGTGGGCGAGAAAACGGGCGTGTTCACAGGCAGCTTTGCCACCCATCCCATCGGCGGGCATCAGGTGCCGATCTGGGTGGCGGATTACGTGCTGGTTACCTACGGCACGGGGTCCATCATGGCCGTCCCGGCCCACGACGAGCGCGACTTCGCCTTCGCCCGCAAATTTGGCCTGGACATCACCGAGGTCATCCGCGCCGAAGGTGCTGAGCCGATGGGCGCGGACGCGGAGGCTTCCTACAGTGGCCCCGGCGTGATCGTCAACAGCGGCGAATTTGACGGACTGCCCGGCGGCAAGGTCAGCATTGACGCGGTGATCGAGAAGTTGGAGGCGCAGGGCGTGGCGAAGGCCAAAACCACCTACCGCCTGCGCGACTGGCTGCTGGCCCGGCAGCGTTACTGGGGGACCCCCGTGCCCATCGTCTACTGCCCCGAACACGGCGCACAGCCCGTGCCCGAAGACCAGTTACCGGTCAAGCTGCCTGAATTCAAGGGCTTCACGGCGTCCGGCCAGAGTCCATTAAAGCTAGACCGCGAGTGGGTGCAGACCACCTGTCCCATTTGTAACGGCCCCGCCGAGCGCGACACCGACACGATGGATACCTTCGTGGACAGCAGTTGGTACATGTACCGCTTCCTGTCGCCCCATGATGACAAACATCCTTTTGACCCGGCCAAGGCGAACCTGCTGCCCGTGGACCTGTACACCGGGGGCATCGAACACGCGATTTTGCACCTGCTGTACAGCCGGTTCTGGACCAAGGTGATGCGTGACATGGGCCTGACCACCCAGAACGAGCCGTTCGCCTGGCTGCGAAATCAGGGCATCATTCTGGGCGAGGACGGCGAGAAGATGAGCAAGTCGCGCGGCAACGTCGTCGATCCCGACGATCTGGTGCGCGAGTACGGCGTGGACACGGTGCGGACCTACCTGCTGTTCATCGCGCCGTGGGAGGTGGGCGGCCCCTGGGACCCGCAGGGCATCAACGGCCCGTCCAAGTGGCTGGGCCGCGTGTGGACGCTGTTCTTTGGCGAGCGCACGGCGGGGCCAGACGAGGCCGTGACGGTGGTCGATCTGCGCTACGGCATTCACAGCACCCTGAAGAAGGTCACGGGCGACTTTGACCGCCTGAGCTTCAACACCATCGTCGCCGCGTTGATGGAGTTGACCAATATTCTGGTGCGTGCCCGCCGCTCGCCCGCCTACGCGACCCCGGAATGGGATGAGGCGCTGAACATCTTCAATCTGATGCTGGCCCCGGTGGTTCCGCATATTGCCGAGGAAATCTGGCACGAGCGCGGTCTGGAAGGCAGCGTGCATGTCCAGTCCTGGCCTGCTACCGACGAGGCTGCTGCCGTGCGCGACACCGTAACAATCGGCGTGCAGGTGGGCGGCAAGGTGCGCGGTCAGGTCAGCATTTCCAAGACCGCCACCCAGGACGAGGCTCTGGCCGCCGCCCGTGCCGAGCCGGATGTGGCCCGCTTTCTGGAGGGCAAGGCGGTGGTCAAGGAGATTTACGTGCCGGGGCGGATCATCAATATTGTGGTGAAGTAGCAGGACTGAAAGCGGCGCTCTGAAAGAAATTTCAGAGCGCCGCTTTCAATTCATGTTCAGCGTCAATAGCGGTTCTCCCTGCCTTACGGCAAAGTCACCACCCGCACATTCCCGTCCTTCGCGCTCAGAAAATTCAGCAATTTGCCGTCCGGGCTGACATTCCAGTCGCCCTGCCGCACCTGATCGCCCAGATCGCCCAGTGTGTTCCAGGCGTTCACCTTCACGTCGTACTGCCGCAGCACATGCGCGCCGCCGTCCGTCTTCAGCGGCATCAGTAAGAAGCGTCCCGCGTCGCGCCAGCGGTACGCTCCGTAATCGTTGATCTCGGTGGGGGTGCTGCCTGACGTGCTTTGCAGCCACAGGCCGTTGCGGGCGGCGCTGTCGAAGGAAATCGTGTACAGCACCTGTGCCCCGTTCGGGCTGAGGCTGATGCCCCGGAAGCCCAGCGCCGTCCGCAACGTCTTTTTCACGCCACTGCGGATATTCAGAGTAAGCAGGTCCCGGTCCCGGTTGCCCGGCGCACTCTTGCCCGACAGCAGCAGCGTGTCATCGTCTACCCAGCCGCTGATGCCGCCGCCGTAGAGGGTGGCGACGGTACGCGGGGAACCGAAGGCGTCGGCCACAAAAACCCGTGTGGCGCGGCGGTCATAGTTGCCGCTGGTATCACTGCGGGTGTAGGCCAGCCGCGTCTCGGCATCGTTCCAGGTCACGTCCGCGCCGAAGGTGGGCAGCGTGAAACGCTTGCCATCGACCAGCCGCTCCAGCACCGTCGTTTCCCCGGAACCGGGCCGCACCGCCCAGCGCAATTTGGGCGAGAAATAGGCGATGCTGGAAAACCGGCGCGTCACCTCGCCGCCCGTGGCCGCCACCTGATAAAAGCCAGTGCTGGGGCGTGCGGTCGGCCCGTCCAGAAAAAGCAAGGCTCCCGAATCCGGCGTCCAGACCGTGCCAGGGCAGCACTCGCCACTCAGCACGGCGCGCGAGGGGAGGGTGGCGGCCACGGCAGAGGTGCCTAGCAGCAGTGCTACGAAGGCTAGTTTCACCGCGCACCCTCTGGAGCAATCGGCCAGGGCCGGGCAAACTCGTTGAGCAGGCGGCCCCCACGTATGGCGGCGGGTTGCGAGTCCGGCGTCTGCCATTTGCGCGGAGCGCTGAGGTCATATTCGTAGCCGCGCCCGAAACTGCCCGCCAGCGCCAGCGTGTCCCAGTCGGCGGCGATGTATGGCAGCGGATTAAAGAACCGCTGGTGCGCCCGGTCCCGCAATTCCAGATGCAGGTGCGGCGCGCTGACGCACGTTCCCTGCGAGTCGCCGCTCTGGCCGATGACCTGTCCGCGCGTGATCTTCTGGCCGATTCGCAACGAGGCCCGCTTCAGCAGATGCCCGTACAGGCTGCTCAGGTTGCCCGCATGATCAATTACCACGTTGTGTGGCAGGCTGCCGTGTGGGCCGTCCACTTCGGCCACCACGCCGTCACCGATGGCGCGCACTGGGGTGCCGCACGGCGCGCTGAAATCCAGCCCGGCGTGGATGCCCTGCAAGTTGCCGTAGGTGCTACGCCGCTGCCGATACGCCCCGGTGGTGTTGCCGTAGCCCTGACCCAGTAGCCAGGAATCGGGGCCGGGCGCACCCGCGAAGGGCAGGCCGAACTGGCGGGAGGGCGGGGCGATGGCACTCAGCGGCAGGGCCGGGGCGTAGTGGGCGGCGGCCAGGGAAGGGAACATCAGGCCACACAGGGCGGCTACGGTTCGTCTTGCCGGGTGGCCGCGCCAGGGGGCCGGGGTGGGGGAGGGCATACGCGATCTTGCCTTAATTCCTTATTCAGAGGCGTGCCAGCGGCTACGGTTGGAAGGCGGAGGGCGCGGGCGGTTCAGACCTCTGCTCCGCGTGTCGCCGCGCCGGGTCTACTCTGGACCCATGACCCAGATGGCCCCTGCTGCCCACATTCCGCTGAACCGCGAACGCCTGATCGCCCCCGGCCCGGTGGAGGTGGACCCGCGCGTGCTGCTGGAACTGGCCCAGCCGCAGATGCACCACCGCAGCCGTGACGCTGCTGCCAAATTGCTGGAGGCGCGGCAGAAACTGAGCCGCCTGCTGGGCGATCCCTATGAAGCGGTAATCACCACCAGCAGCGGCACCGGGGCCTTCGAGGGCGCGCTGGTCAGCACCACGCCTGCTGGGGCAAAGGTGGTCAACGCGCAGGCCGGAAAATTCAGCGAGCGCTGGGGCGACATGGCGGGCCGCTTCGGCTACGACGTGGGGATCGTCGCCCGCCCCTGGGGCGAACTGCTGGACGCGGATGAGGTGGCTGAAGCCAGCCGCGACGCCACAACTTTGCTGATCACCCACAGCGAAACCAGCACCGGGGCCTTGCATGATCTGGAGGCGATTGCACGGGCGGCCAAATTGCAGAATCCCGATCTGATCATCATTGCCGACTGCGTGACCTCCTACGGCGTGGCGGAGTTGCGGGCCGCTGCCTGGGGCGTGGATGTGATCGTGTCGGGCAGCCAGAAGGGAACGGCCACGCCGCCAGGCCTGGGCTTCGTGCTGTTTAGCCCGGAAGTGCAGGCCCGCATGGTGCAGAACACCGCCCACGGCTACTACCTGGACCTGACCCGCGAGCTGAAGGGTCAGAAAGCAGGTAATACCCCGCAAACCCCTGCCATCAACCTGATCTACGCCCTGTCCGCCGCGCTGGACCGCCCATTGAGTGTGCCGCTGGAGGTGCTGTGGGCCGAGCAGGAGCGCAAGGCAAAGGCACTGATCGCCGCTGGGACCGCGCTGGGCTGCCCGTCTTGGACCGCCCGCCCCAGTCCTGCAGTCGCCGTATTGAAGGCCCCCGAAGGGTTGACGGGCCGCCAGATCGCCGCCGCCCTGACGGGCCTGGGTCAGCGCGCCCTGGCGGGTCAGGCCCCCCACGAGGACACCGTGTTCCGCGTCAGCACGATGGGCTACGCGGACCGCTACGACGCTTTAGGTGTCGCCGGAATGCTGGAAGACGCCTTCGCCGCTCTGGGCCACGAGTTCGAGCGGGGTGTGGCCGTGTCGGCAGCGTGGGCGGCGATGAAGTAGGGAGAGGGAGAAACATCAAACCGCCAGAGCGATAAAACTCGCTGCTGGCGGCTTGATTTTTGAATCCTCTGGTTTACTCTAGAACGGTAATTCCCGAATCCCTCACGCGCTGCTTGACGTCTTTCGTCCCCTCGCCGCTGACGCGCATCACGAAACGGCGGTGACCGTCACGCCCGTCGTAGGTGGCGACGCTAATGATGTTGCTGGGCGCAATGGCGCGCGTGGCTTTTTCCAGGCTGCCGGGGGTGTCGGGCATCTCCAGCGTGATGCGCTGGCCGCCCTCACGCATGCCCAGGATCTCGGTGAAGGCGCGCAGCACGTCCATCGTGGTGATGATGCCGCTGAGCTTGCCGCTGTCGTCCAGCACGGGCAGGCCGCCCACATGGTGTTCCTGCATCCGCAGCGCGGCATCTTCCATGTACTCGCCCTCGGCTGCCGTGATCACCGGGCGGGCCATCATCTCGGCCACCGTCAGCTTGCTCAGCAGGTAATTCAGCTCCCACACGCTCAGGGTGGTGGCCTTGCTGGGCATGGCGTCCTTGAGGTCCTTGCGGGTGGTGATCCCGATCAGCTTGCCCTTATCCATCACGGGCAGGCGGCGGAAATTGCCGTCCTTGAGGGTCTTCAGCGCTTCCATGACGGGCGTGCTGGGGGTCACGGTTACAGGGTCACGGGTCATCCAGTCGCGTACAAGCATGGTAAAAGTCTACTGGATTACGCTTAGGTAGACATGCCGTTAATTCCCGGTCCCGGCCCACCGGCTGTGATGGTAGCGCCCAAGGGGAGGATGGATGTGGGTTTCGCCCGTGCTAGACGCAATCCGTTCTGCTCCTGCCCACTCTTGTCATGAACAGATTGTCGTCGTGGGATAGCACCCGTATGGGGTGACTCCTCCCCGTGCCTGGGACAGATCGAAGACAGGAAGCTCTTCCTCTTCTACGACGCTTTTCAAGTCTGCTGGCACAGCTCTGCGAGTCCCGTTCGGATTTCCAGGTGTTTCCAACACCTTTTCATCGGAGTCCGTACTACAGCACCAGCACGCCGTGGTGCTTGGCCTTGTCCTGCGGCTCCACATGAATGGTGATGCTGCTGCCTGGAATCTCGGCGCGGATGGCGTCTTCCAGGCGGTCACAGATGGTGTGGGCCTGCTGCACGGACATCTCGCCGGGGACCACCATATGGAACTCGATGAAGGCCAGACGCCCGGCGTGGCGGGTTCGCAGGTCGTGCATTTCCAGCGCGCCGTCGCCGTGTTCGCTCATGATCCGGCGGATGCCTTTCTCGGTCTGCGGGTCCACGGCGGCGTCCATCAGACCGCCCACGCTCTCGCGCATCAGGCCAAAACCACTCCAGAGAATGTTGACGGCCACCAGCAGGGCCATCACTGGGTCCAGCCAGCTCAGCCCGGTCAGTTTGGCGGCCAGCAGGCCCAGCAGCACGCCCACACTGGTCAGCACGTCAGTCCTGAGATGTCGCCCGTCGGCCAGCAGCGCCGGGGAGCGCAACTCGGCCCCCGCCCGCAGCAGCAGCCCAGCCCACAGCATGTTGATCACGCTCGCCCCCGCGTTGACCAGCAGGCCCGCGTAGGGGGCGGCCAGTTCGTGAGGGTTCATCAGCCCGCCAATCGCCTCGCGCCCGATGCTCAGGGCCGCCAGCACGATCAGCACGCCCTCGGCCACCGCGCTGAAATACTCGGCCTTGGTGTGCCCGTAGGGATGGTTCTGATCGGCGGGCAGGGCCGCCACGCGCAGCGCCACGAAGGCGGCCAGCGCCGCCGCCACGTTGACCACGCTCTCCAGCGCGTCCGAGTACAGCGCCACGCTGCTGGTCATCAGGTAGGCCACGAACTTCAGCCCCAGCACCACCAGCGCCACTCCCACCGTCCACAGCGCCAGTTGCGCCGCCCGTCCGGTTCCCTGTGGCCGGGGTGAGTTCTGGGCAGAAGACGGCGCGCTCATGTCAGGAGGCTAGCAGGGTTAGTCATGACAAAAGGCGTGGTGGGGGGTGTGGAACTGGGCCGGAGACAGTCTGGAATGGAGTTGATGAGGGTAGTTGATCTGTCTGTGACAGAGGCGCGTAACCCTCGGAACACCGGTCTTAATGAAACTTCGGTCAGATGGGGGTGGAGGCCCGTAGTGGCCGCATCGGAACTGCCCACTGACACGGGCGTCAGCCATCCGTCATGCTGCTGACGGTAAGCTGAAGCACTATTAACGTTGCCCCCTGCCCCACTCATGGCCCGTCATGTTGCCCGGCTTAACCTGCATCTCGGAGGTACCACCCGTGAAGAAATTCTTGATGATCCCCGCAGCCCTGCTGCTGTCCACCGCCGCCGCCGCCCCCAAGATCAGTGCCCAGAGCATCATCGTGAACCCCACCACCCCCGACCTGAGCGTCAGCGTACGCGTCGACAAGGACTCCAGTGGCGCACAGAACCCGGCCTACAAGGTCGGCGACAAGGCCGTGATCAGCGCCACCGTCAACCGTGACGCCTACGTCTACCTGTTCAACGTCAACCCCGACGGCAGCGTGGACCAGATCCTGCCCAACCGCCTGAGCGAGGCCAACTTCGTCAAGGCCAACACCACCCGCAGCTTCCCCGCCCCCGGCGACAAGTTCACCTTCGACATTGCTGGCCCCATCGGCCAGAACAAGGTGCTGGCGCTGGCCAGCCTGACTGAACTGAATCTGGGCCAGATCAGCTCTTTCAAGACCACCCAGGACCAGTTCGCCACCGTGAACGCCAAGAGCCAGGCCGGACTGGCGCAGGCCCTGAGCATCGTGGTCACGCCAATTCCCCAGAACTCCTGGGTGTCTGATACGGCGTTCTACACGGTTGCTGGCGTGACGCCGATCAGCACCGGCAGCCTGTTCGTGGGGGCCAACGTGGACAACGCCACCGTGACCCTGAACGGCCAGCGGCTGGGCGGCGCGAACGTCACCTATAACGATCTGCGCCCCGGCAGCTACCCCGTGCGCGTACAGGCCCCCGGCTACCGCGACATCTCCACCACCGTCGCCATCCGTGCCGGAGCCACTACCAATGTGAACGCCGAGTTCGCCGCCGTGGTGGTCACCCCACCCGCTCCCACCAAGCTGACTATCACTATCCGTAGCAGCGTGAACAACGCCCGCGTGTTCGTGGACGGACGGGAAGCCGGCACCATCGGCAACGGCAGCCTGAACGTGCAGGTGGACCGGGGCAGCCACGAGATCGTGTTGATCGCCCCCGGCTACCGCACCTTCCTCAGCACCTACAACGTGACCACCAACGGTCAGATCACCATCAACCCCACCCGCTAAATTCAGCCCTGTGGTTGTGATCCCCCGCCTCGTTGGCGGGGTTTTTTCCGTTTCAGAAGCGTGAAGAGAGGCCCGGTTCCTGCTAGGTGCCGATTACAGCGGCCCGTCTGTCAGCAGATCGTGCAGCACCCGCGCGGTCATGCCCCAGATGTCGTGGCCCTGCCAGGGGTAGCGGTACAGGATCACCGGCTGCCCGTCCGGCATCTGGCGGTTTTCCTGGGTGGGGGTCAGGGCGCGCAGTTCCGAGAGGGTGGGCAGCAGAAGCTGGGCCACCTCACCCGATAGTCTCAGCGCGGGCTGGGCCGGAACGCGTGCCAGTACTGGGGTGACATGAAAGCCCGCCGGGGTATACACGTCGTCCATCTCGCCCAGCACGGTCACGGTGGCGGGGTCCAGGCCCACCTCCTCCCACGCCTCGCGCACGGCCCCGGCGATCACACTTTCCCCGGCCTCCAGGCTGCCGCCCGGAAAGGCGATCTGGCCCCGGTGGGTGGGGAGTTCCGAGGACCGCACGGTCAGCAGCACGCGCGGGTCTGCCTCACGCGTCAGGGCCACCAGCACGGCGGCGGGGCGGTAGTTGGGCAGGTGCAGCGTCTGACGGCGGCGCGCGGCCAGCCAGCCCTCCCAGGGATCTAAATTGCCTCTGGTTTGAACATCTTCGAGCAACGAAGCGTCCAGTGGGTCCGTGCTGGGCGAATCGCTCACGGGGCGGCGCTCTCGTCCGGAAGCCCTTCCAGGGTACGCGTGCTGTGGTCCCGCAGCGCCAGTTCGGCGTCCACACCCTGTGCGCGTGCCCAGGCCACTACGGCGGCCAGCACGTCTGCAACGCCCTGTGGCGAATCGGGGGCGGTCTCCAGAATCCCGGCCACATCTTCCCGCTCTCCCGCAAAGCCCGCCAGTTTCTGCGTCGCCGCCTCGCGGGCCAGTGCCCCCAGCGCGGACGGGACCCGGTCCACAGCGCGGCGGGGTTTGCCGCCCTGTTCTTCTGACTTGATGGCCTGCCAGTTGCTGACCACCTCGGCGCTGCCGCTGACCACCGCGATTCCAAAGACGTGCGGGTGCCGCCGCACCAGCTTCTTCACGATGGCCTCCTCCACGTCCGTGTAAGAAAAAGTGCCCTCCTCCTCGGCGATCACGCTGTGAAAGGCCACCTGAAGCAGCACGTCGCCCAGTTCACCGGCCAGTTCCGTCGGACTGCCGCTGTCGATGGCGTCCACCGCCTCGGCGGCTTCCTCCAGCAGGTACGGGCGCAAGGAGGCGTGGGTCTGTTCAGCGTCCCAGGGACAGCCGTCCGGGGCGCGCAGGCGGCGCATGGTGGTCAGGAGGTCCTCCATGCGGGCCACTGTAGCGCCTGGGTCGGTGGGGTTTCGTGGGAGGTCTTCGCCCGGGAGCATCTGCCTCATCCCTGCTTCACGGCCCATCAGACAGGGTGTGCTGGACTGTGAACATGAAGATCCAGACCCGCCTCGTACCCGCCGCGTTGCTGACTGCACTGCTGCTGCCCGCCCAGATGTCCGCCCAGGCCCAGACGCCCGCTCAAGCCCAGACACCTGCCACCGCGCTGCCCGCCGCCTGGACTGGTGCCCGGCTGTCCACAGCCACCTATGTGATCCTGAACCCGCAGATGGTGGGTCCCAACCTGCTGGGCGGCAGCGATCAGGCCAGCGTGCTGGACGCCATGCGGCGGGACTCGGGAAATGCGCTCAAGCGGCGGTATCCGGGGGCCACCATCAGCACCGACGCCATCAGTGCCGGGGCAATCCACGTGACCCCGGTCCTGAACACCCCCTCTGCGCTGTTGCCGTGGCTCAAGCTGACCGCCCGCCTGGACCTGACCCTGCCCGAAGGCGACAGGGTCAGCGTGGGTCAGGAATTTACCCTCTGGGACGTCTATCAGCACCGCGCTGAGGCCGCCAATTACGTCTATGACCAGTTGGCCCAGCGCCTTCCCTGAGTGGGCCGTACTTTCCAGAAGGTTGCTCCACCTGATTTCCCTGCGCGCCTCCCCGTCGTCCCGTGATTTATGTGGGTCTTGCTGACCCACCACCCAGTCTTGCCCTATGTTAAAGGTCAGATTTACGGAGGCGTACGATGAACAGGAACGCATATTTGAAGCGCTGCATGGCCATCAGCCTGCGCCATCGGGCTGCCTGGGTGGCTGTGGGCGGGGTGGCTGGGCTGATTTTCGCCGCTCTGCTGGGTCTGAGCGTGGCCGATCTGATTGCCCTGACTGTGCTGGGTGCCGCCGCCGTCGTGCTGGCCGTTGCTGTGAATTCCTACCTGCGGCATTCGGCAGACCCGGAAGCTCAGCCGGAGGATGGCCACAAGGCCCCCGTGACATCTCGAAATAGCAATCACCCGCACTGAGGCCCACGCCTGTCTCGGTTTCAGGGTCGCGCCCATGTATTGCGCCCCTTCATTCATTGGTCTGACCCCGGAGCGTGTTAGCGTCGGGGAATGACCGATCAGACAACACACGCTCAGGCAGAACAGGGCAAGGCAGGCACGCGCGGCAGCGCCTTTATCACCGGGGCCAGCAAGGGCATCGGCTACGAAGTGGCACGTTCTCTGACACAGGCGGGCTACGCGGTGACCATCACCAGCCGCAACGAGCAGGAGATCACTGAGGCCGCCCGCAAGATCGGCGGCACGGCGCGCGGCGTGGTCTGCGATGTGCGTGACCCGGCGGCCCTGGAACGTGAGGTGGGCGCACACACCGAAGCCTTCGGCGGGCTGGATGTGCTGTTCGTCAACGCGGGCGTGGGTAACTTCGCCAACGTGGCCGACATGACCGTGGAGCAGTGGCAGGACGTGATCGACACCAACCTGTCGGGAGCCTTCTACACCATCAAGGCGGGTATTCCGGCCCTCAAGAAGCGGGGCGGCTATATCTTCACGCTATCCAGTCTGGCAGGCAAGAACCCGTTCGCGGGCGGCGCGGCCTATAACGCCAGCAAATTCGGCCTGAACGGCCTGTCCGAGGTGCTGACCCTGGACCTGCGCCAGCACGACATCAAGGTGACGCAGATCATGCCAGGCAGCGTGGCCACCCACTTTGCCGGGCACACCCCTAGCGACGCCGACGCCTGGAAGATCCAGCCGGAAGACATCGCGCAGCTCACGGTGGACCTGCTGAACATGCCCGTGCGGACGCTGCCCAGCAAGGTGGAAGTGCGGCCCAGCAAGCCGCCTAAGAAGTAGGCGCAGCCCGAACTGCAGCTCATACGGACTCCGGTTAAAGAGTGTTGGGAACACTTGTCATCCGAGCGGACTTGCAAAGCTGCGAAGCAGAAAAACGGCTTCCGGGCATGGAGTGTAGGGATCGGCGCTTTTCCGATTCCTGCGCGTTACAAACGGAATCCGTATCAGGCAGGGCAATTGATACGGCGGCGTAGCATGGCGCATGGCCGAGCCTGAAACCGGAGTCGCCCCTACACCACCTGGCTCCCACGAACCCGCCTCGCACGATATTCCCCTGAGCAGGGTGCATGGCCTGAGCGACGGCGTGTTTGCCATCGTGGTCACGCTGCTGGTGCTGGAACTGCACATTCCCGAAATTGCTGGGACGCTGAGCAGCGCCGAACGCGCTCAGGAGCTGAACAGCGCGCTGGTGGAGCTGTTGCCGCGTCTGCTTGTTTTCTTCGTGACCTTCTTGGTAGCGGGCGTCAGTTGGGTCAGCCAGACCCGCTTTCAGGCCCGCCTCTCACGCGCCGATCCGCGATTGGCCTTTCTGAACATTATCTATCTGATGTTCGTCTCGCTCTTGCCGTTCACGGCGGCGGTCATCGGCTTGTATGGCGATACGCCGACTGGCCTCGCCACCTATGCGGTCAATCAGGCGCTGATCGGTCTCGCCTTTCTGTGGATGCTGTGGCACGCGGTTCGCCACGATTTGATGTCTCCTGGCTGGCGGGCCGAACGGCTGGGACAGCGGGCGCTGATCAACCTGAGCGTCTTTGCGCTGATGGCGTTGGCGGCTGTGACCGTGCCTAGTTTGGCCTTTTTCGTGCCCTTCGTGCTGCCAGTCGCCCACCCGCTGCTGTCGCGCACGAACGGGCTGCGGTGGTGAAGGTCAACACCTCTCACCAGCTTTGCTAGACTGCGGGGCGTGTACACCAACCGCCGCGCCCATTACGAGTACGAGTTGCTGGAGCGCTTCGAGGCGGGCATCAGCCTGACCGGCAGTGAAGTCAAGAGTGTCCGCGCCGGGGGCGTCGATTTCCGCGACGCCTTTGCCCGCCTCGCAGGCGGCAACGTCGATCTGGAGGGCCTGTATATCCCCACCTACAACGAGGCCACCTACAACAACCACGAGCCGCGCCGCACCCGCCGCCTGCTGCTGCACCGCGAGGAAATCGCCAAGATGAAGCGCGGGCTGGAGCAAAAAGGCCTGACCCTGATTCCCACCCGCCTGTACGCCAAGGGCCGCTATTTCAAGGTGGAACTGGCCCTGGCACGTGGCAAGAAGCTGCACGACAAACGCCGCGCTGAGGCCGAGAAGACCGTGCAGCGGGAACTGCGTGCGCTGTGATATGGGTGCTGTGATGTGTGTACTGTGACTAATGTGATGTGGACGCTGTGAAGTCGTTTCTTCCAAAGTCGCCCTCTGGCGGCAACCGTGGTGGGGTGCGGCGTTCCTGGCCCCTGCTGGCGGCGGCCCTGTTGCTGGCTGGCCTGGCGGGCGCGCAGATCACTTACGGCAAGCTGAATCTGGCGGGCCAGCAGGTCGAGAGCATCGGGCTGTACGGTGCGGAGTACGTCAATGTGGATGCGCTGGGCAAACTGGTCACGGTGGTCCGCGACGGTTCGGTGATGAGGATCACTGGCCTGGGCCATACGCTGCTGCTGCCCATCGATCTGGATCAGGAGCGCGCCACCACGGATTTCAACACAGTGCAGTTCGATACCCGGCGGATTCAGGGACAGGCGGCGACGTGGGTGAACGGTTCGGTGTACCTGCCCCTGTCCACGCTGGCCACCGGGTTGGGAGCCAAGTACGAGCAGGGCAAACTAACGCTGGTGCAGCCCGAACTGCTGGGCGTCAGCAGCCGCGCGGGCCAGGACAGTGACCGGCTGGTGCTGGACCTCAGCCGCGACGTGAACATCAGCGACGAGGCGCGCGGCAGCCGCGTGGTGGTGCGCCTGCGCGGCGTGAAGGGCGAGGCCCGCAAGTACACCACGCGCGGGGCCTTCCTGCCGTCCGCCGAGGTCAGCCGCGACGGCGACGATCTGATTCTGAGCGCCCCGATCACTGCCGCCAGTGGCTACCGCGTGTACAAGGTGGTGCGTCCCGGCGGCGTTCGGGTGGTGCTGGACCTGGGACCGGGCATCCCACGCGGCAGCCCAGCGATTCTGGAGCGGGTCACGCGCCCATTAATCGTGCTGGACCCGGTCAAGGTGGTCGGAATTGGTCGCGATCCCACGCTGGACGTGGCCCGCCGCGCCGCCGAGATGCTGACCAAGGCAGGTTGGCAGGTGCAGGTGACCCGTGACACGGCCAGCGCCCTGAGCCGCGATCAGAAACAGCAACTGGCCCGCCAGAGCGACGTGTATCTGGCCCTGGACCTGGGGCGCTTTCCCGGCTCGCCCCGCAGCGGCGTGACCGTCTATGAGCCGAGCGGCAAGGCCCCGTCCCAACTGGTCAACGGTGTGCGCGTGGGCAGTACGTTGCCCTACGGCTCGTTGGTGGTGGGCGATACCGGGGGCACACGCCGCCTGAGCGAACTGCTGCGCGGCGAACTCAAGGGCGGCAACATCACGGCGGGGCAGGGCAGCCTGTCCAGAGTTATGACCCTCAGCGAGGCCCCGCAGGCCGCGCTCCTGCTGGAACTGGGCTGGGCCAGCAACTCTAAGGATCTGGCGAACCTGAGCGTCGAGCGGCGCTTGCAGGCGCTGTCGGTGGCGGTGGCCCGCTCGGTGGCCACCTACCTGACCGCCCGCGCCAATAACAACGCCAACGTCACGGCCACCACGTCTGGAGCGACGCCATGATCCGCCGCCTGTTCTCGCTGTTCAACGTGATCTGTGCCGCGCTGCTGGCTGCCGCCGTTCTGGCCTATCAGGCGGTGCAAAAGCCCCCCGCGCTGCCGGAAGCCCCCAAATTGCAACTGGCCGAGCGCACCGCCATGAAGGTGCAGGTGTATTTCACTGATCCACAGGTCCGCGCCCTGAAGCCTGAGACCCGCACCGTGCAGGTGACTCAGAGCAACCCGCGCGCCGTGGCCCAGGCCGCCCTGAACGTCTGGGCGGCGGGTCCCAGCAGTGCGGCCAATCTGGCGGTGGTGCCTGTGGGAACGGCGGCCCCCAAGGTCTACCTGCGCGGCACGCATTACTACGTCGATCTGCCGGCTGCCTATGCCAACCTCCGCTATGGTGCCAGCGGCGAGCGCATGCTGCTGTGTACCCTCACCCGCACCCTGCTGGACACGCGCGGCGACGACGTGTCTTTCGTGTTGAACGGCCAGCCGGTGGACACCTTGGGCCAGATCAACATGCGCGATCCGTTTACGCGGCAGGACTGTGCTGATGAATAGGGAGGGAATGTCAAACCGTCTAACGGTCTAACCGTCTAACCGCCGAAGAGATAAGGACTTTAATTTTTGGTCCTTTTGCGGTTTGACAGTTTGACGGTCAGACGGTTTGACCCGCAGCCATGCTGAGGTCCATCACCCTGCAAGGTTTCAAGAGCTTCGCCGAGCGCACGCGGCTGGAGTTCGGCCCTGGTGTCAGCGCCGTGATCGGTCCCAATGGCAGCGGCAAGAGCAACGTCGTGGAGGGCCTGCGCTGGGTCACGCAAGGGGCGCGGGCGCGCGAGTTGCGGGCCGGGCGCGGCAGCGAACTGATCTTCCACGGCAGCGGCGGCAAGGCTCCGCTGGGGTTGGCCGAGGTGCAACTGGAATTGCAGACGCCGGAGGGCCGCGTCAATCTGTCGCGCCGCATCTACCGCGACGGTGCAGGCGAACAGGATCTGAACGGCAAGCCTGTGCGCGCCCGCGATGTGCAGGCGGCCCTGCGCGGCACCGGGCTGGGGCCAGGGGGGCTGGCGGTGATCGGTCAGGGCGAGGTCAGCGGCGTGGTGGGCGCGGAGGGCCGCACGCTGCTGGGCTACGTGCAGGAGGCCGCCGGGCTGTCCCGCGCTGTCAGCGCCCGCCAGGAAACCGAGGCGCGGTTGAAGGAGGCCGATACCCATCTGGCCCAGTTGCGTCTGTTACTGGATGAGCGGGAGGGGGCGGTTTCAAGGCTGGAACGCGCCGCACAGCAGGCTCGACGCTGGCGCGAATTGACCCTGCGGACGCTGACGCTGGAGGATGCCCTGAAGCGCGAACGTCAGGCCGCATTGCACCGTGAAATTTCCGGGGCGCGGGGGGAAACGGTGCAGCTTGAGCTTCAGAGTGCCGCCCTTGCCGCTCAGGTCCAGACCGCTGCTGCCGGAGTGGAGATGGCCCGCGAAGCCGCTCAGGATGCCCGCGCCCGCCGCGATGCCCACGCTGGGGCTTTGGACGCGCTGAAAGCTGCCCGTGACGCGCATGCCCAGGCCGAACGCTACTGTGAACATCTGCGCGGGGAAGTCGCCGCATTGGTGTCTGAACTGTCTGGCCTGCCCACCTCGCCCCCGGCCCAGACTGCCCCCGATCTGGTCGCGTTGGAAGCCGCCTCCGCCCGGATTCGCAGCGACGCTGAGAATGCCGAACGCCGCGCCCGTACGCTGGACGCCGAACTCACCCGCGCCCGCATGCTGGCCGCCCGCGCTGCCGAGGGGCTGGCCCGCGCCGACGCCAGCCGCGAAACCCTGCGTGCTGAATTGGAGCGGGCCGAGGGGAATCTGGAAACGGCCTCTCAAGGACTGGAGGCGGCTGCCGAACGCCTCGCCACCTCGCGCCATGCCCGCGAGTATGCGGAGGGGCAGTACGCCGCACTGGCCGCCGAGCGGGAGGCTGCCGTGAATCAGGAACGCCACCTGGCAAACGAACTGGCCCGCGTGAATGCCAGTGTGGCCCCCTTAAGGCGCGAGCGTGAACGCCTGCAAACCGCTCTCAACAGCTATGCCCGCTACGGCGAGGGCGCGCGCAACGCCCTGCGGCTGGACCATCCCGGCATCGTGGGTTCGGTGGCGGACCTGCTGACCGTGCCCGCGGAGTACGAGACCGCCATCGGCGCGGCGCTGGGGCGGCGGCTGGAGCAGGTGGTGGTGGGCCGCGCCGACGACGCCCGCGACATCATTGAGGAGCTGAAGCGTTCGGGCGGGCGGGCCACCTTCCTGCCGCTGGACCTGATCCGCGCCCGCCCCCGCCGCGACGCCCAGTTTCTGCACGAGCTGGGTGTGATTGGCAATCTGGTAGACCTGTGCCCCAGTGATCCGCCGCTGGTGGGCCAGGCGATTCTGGCCGATACGCTGGTGGTGCAGGACCTGCGTGCCGCCAACCGGATTGCCCGCTCTCACAGCAACCGCCCGCGTCTGGTCACCCTGGACGGCGAACTGGTGGAACCGGGGGGGGCTATCACCGGGGGCAGATTGCGTGACAGCGGGGCGGGTGTCCTCGGGGATCAGCGCCGTTTTCAGGAACTGGAGGCGGAACTGGAAGAGGCCGATGCACTCGGAACGCGCTTCTCGGCGGATCTGGAGCGGCTCAGGCTGACCCTGGAAGGCGGTTCTGAGCGACACGACGCGCTGGTGGCGGCCCGCGAACACGCCGCACGCGAGGAACGAGATGCAGAGCGTCGCGTCACCGAACTGACCGCGCAGGCCCGCAGTCTGGGCGAGAACCGGGACCGTCTGCTGGCGCGATTGGGGCCGGACGTGGAGCTTGTTTCTCTCCCAGAGTTGCCGGATGTGGAGGGGTTGGAAGCTGAATTGACCGCTGCGCGTCAGGCTGCCGAAACAGGCCGGGCATCTGAACGGGAAGCTGTCGAAGCGCTGGCGCTGGCCCGCGAACTGTCTGCGGCGTGGCGGGCTTACGAATCGGCCCAGAACCGCGCCGCCGACCTGCGCTCCCGGCTGGACGCCAATACCGCTGCTGCCATCACCCAGGACACGCATCTGGGTGCTGCCGCCGCAGAACTTTCGCGCCGTGAGGTTGCCCTGGGCGAACTGAACGAATCGGAGTTCCCCCGCGCCGAGGCTGCCCGCGAGGCTGCCGCCGTGGTCTACGCCAACCTGATCGGCAGCCAGAATAAGGTGCGCGCCCGCCTGGACGACTTGCGCTTATTGATCGCCCGCCGCGAGGGTAGCCTGGAACCGTTGCACGACGGCTGCACCCCATTCGGCACCCCGCGCGAGTGGACGGCGGAACTGGCCCGCGCCCGCGCCGAACTGGAAACGCTGGGCACCGTCAACGCCCGTGCCGAAGCCGATCACGCCGCCGAACTGGCCGAACTGTCCACCCAGCGGGCCGAGGCCGCCGACGCCGACGGGGCCACTGCCGAACTGCGCGTTCACCTTGGAGAGTTGCAGGATGCGGAAGGGGCCGCTACCCGCGCTGCCTTCACCCGTGTCAATGCCGCCTTTCGTGAGTACAGCACCGAGCTGCTGGGCGGCGAGGGCGAGTTGGAAGGCGAGAGCGACGAATCGGGCCGCCTGACTGGCCTGCGCTTGGCCGTGCAGCCAAAGGGCAAGCGCACCCGTAACCTCAACCTTCTGAGTGCCGGGGAGCGCACGATGGCGGGTCTGGGTTTCCTGTTCGCGCTGAACCACGCGGGCGGCGACGGCGGGGCGGGAGGATTACCCCTGGCCGTGCTGGACGAGGTGGACGCCCCCCTGGACGAGGCCAACATCCGCCGCTTCACAGCCTTTCTGGAGCGCTTCAGCGCACGCGGCGCACAATTTCTGCTGGTCACGCACCAGAAGGCCACGATGGAAGTCGCCACTGCCCTGTGGGGCGTCACCACCGACGGCAGCGGGGCCAGCCGTGTCCTGAGCATCAAGCAGGCCGAGGACGGCGTGCGGCGCGTGCTGGTGGAGGGTTAGGGCGTGGGTATGAAACCGTCCAGCTCCCGTTGCAACTCCTGATAAAACTGCGCGATGTGAAAGCCGTCGCAGGCCGCATGGTTGGCCCTTAGTGCCACTGGCATCAGCAGTCGGCCCGCGCTTTCCTCATATCGTCCTACCGTAAAAATGGGCAGGAAATAATCCGCTCCATCCTGAAGGTTCAACTCGAAGGCGCTGAAGCCCAGCCACGGCGCGACGGAGATATTCAGCGCGTTGGGTGGCGTCCCTGGTTTGGGCAGATAATCCGGCAAAGAGCCGTAGAACTGCGCGTCGGTGCGATGATTTTCGAGAAACTCCTCGAAACTGCTTCCCAGCTCCGTCCACAGGGCCGAGAAGGTTTCCGTCTCCGGGTGGAAGACCGTGTAGAGGGGCAACACGCTGTTCCAGACGCCGGGTTGATCCTCGTCTATCAGGCCCATTCGTAGCGCAGGCAGCCGGTTGACCACCGCGCAGATGCAGTAGATCAGGGCGGGGACGAAGGGCAGCTTCAGCTCTCGCAATCGGTTTCTGAATGCCGTCACGTCCACGGAAACGGTGACATTGAAGGTGCAGGGGTTCTGCCGGAAGTGCTGGTAAATCTGACGACGCGGCCAGACAGTCAGGTCAAGTGGACGGAGCATTTCAGCACTTTAGCGGTTGCTCTCACTGAGCCATTTTGCCGACCCCCCCGAATACGCCACAACGCTCAAGGCAACGTGAGACCGGATTTGAGATAATGGCCGTATGAATACTCTCACTCCGCAACAGGCACTGACCGAATTCCTGTCCTGCTGGCAGAAGCGGGACTATTCCAGCATGTCGCGGCTGCTGCCCGTCCACGGCACGCCGCCCAAGAAGCAGACTGTCAAGGCCACCAAGGAGCTGTACGGTACCCAGAAACTGACCGATTTCAACCTGCTGGCCGCCCGCGATACGGACCCCGCTGCCACCAACCTGGACGTGGAAATGCACTACCGCGAGGCCGGGGAACTGGAGGTCAAGCGCTGGCGCTTCCGCATGGTCTATGTCAACGACGCCGGGCAGCCGATTCCGCGCAACCAGCCGTCGGGGAGCTGGAAGCCGTACATCACGCGCGTCTTGCCGGACCCGCCTGCGCTGCGGGCCTGAGCTGGGATAGAAGAGAGGCACCGCAATTTGCGCGGTGCCTTTTTTGATGCCTGCACGTTTTGAGAAATGCGCGGGGAAGATCTACTTTTTCTTGGCCTTTGGAACCGCCACAGCCAGATCGGCGGCAGTGATCGGATGTTCCTGCGCGCCGAAGCCAGTGGCGGCCAGCGCTCCGGCGGCGTTCGCGGCGCGGGCACTCTCGGCCATGCTGCCCCCGGACAGGATCGCGTGGGCAAAGGTGGCGGTGAAGGTGTCGCCCGCGCCGGTGGAATCTACCACCGCGCCCTCGGGCGGCACGGCGTCTACCAGTTCGGTCTCGGTGGGGGTCCAGATGATGCTGCCCATCTTGCCCACCTTGACCACCACCTTCTGCGCCCCGGCTTCGCCCAGTTGCTTGAGGGCCGCGCTGATCGAGCGCGTCCCCGTCAGCGCCTGCAACTCGTGCTGGTTGAGGGTGAGGTAGTCCGAATTCAGCGCTTCTTCACGCAGGCCGGTGCCCACCTTGTTGACCGCGCCCGTGCCCAGGTCGATAAAGATGGGCACGGGTTTCTTGGCGCTACGGGCGTACTCGACGGCCTGCAAGGTGAACTCGCGCTGCGGCCCCTCAATCAGGCTGTAGGCGTTGACGATCAGGGCGTCGCTGGCCTCCACGTCCTTTTTCTTCAGTTTGGACGGATCGAGCTGGCGGTTGGCCGCGCCGTCGCTGATCATGGTGCGCTGGCCGTCTGCCGTCTGCATCAGGGTGATGGTACTGGTCAGGTGATCGGTGCTGCGCTGGATGGCGGCCTCGCCCACGCCGCTCTCGCGCACGCGGCTCAGGGCATAGTCGGCAAAGGGGTCGTCTCCTACACATGCGGCCAGCGTGACCGTGTGCCCCAGCCGGGCCAGTGTGACGGCGATGGTGCCGCCCGCGCCGCCGGGTTTCATGCTGGAGCGCAGGGGCGTGACTTCCTCGCCGGGCCGGGGCAGTTTGTTCAGGTGGTACAGGTGGTCAACGGTCACGTCGCCGATTACGTAGAACTTCAAGGGGAAACCTCCAGGGCGGACCCCGTATCGAGAAGAAGTTGGTGCTGGAGCGGGCTGATGGTCACCGGGCCACTCAAAAACCGGGACATGCGAGGCGAGCGGCCCCATCACACAGAGGGTCAGATAGAACGTTCACAGGCATAGAATCGTACCTGTTACCCTAGCACGCCCAGCCGCTCTGCCAGTTCCCGCAGGGCGTCCAGCGGCACGTCCTCGGCGCGCACGTCCGGGCGCAGCCCCCCTGCTTCCAGTGCCGCATCGATGGCCGCTCCGTCCTGGCCGATCATGCGCAGGTTGTTCCGAAGGGTCTTGCGGCGGTGGGCCAGGGCCGCCTCCACGAATTTCAGCAATTCTGGCGGTGGCGGTGGCCGCGAGCGGTCAAAGTCCAGCCGGATCACGCTGCTGGTCACGTCCGGGGCCGGGAAGAACGCCCCTTTCGGCACGTCGCGGACATGCTTGACCGTGCCGTACAGCGAGGCCAGGGCCGTGAGAAAACCGTAGTTGTCCTCGCCGGGCCGGGACGCCAGCCGCTGCCCCACTTCCTTCTGCACCAGCACGGTGGCCGACACGATGGCGGGCGCACGCATGAAGCGTGACAGCAGTACCCCGGTGATGTAGTACGGCAGGTTGGCGATCACGCGTGTGCCCTGAGGCAAAGAGGAATAGTCGAACTCCAGCGCGTCGCCCCACACCACGTTCACGTCCAGCCCGGCCAGTGTCTCAGCCAGCACCGGGCGCAGTTTCTGGTCTTTCTCCAGCGCCGTGACCTGTGCGCCGCGCGTGGCCATTTCACGGGTCAGGACGCCCAGGCCGGGGCCGACTTCCAACACGGGTGTGCCCTGGGCTGGGCCGCCGCTCAAACCCGCCTCGGCAATCGCGCGCAGGATGTTGCCGTCGATCAGAAAATTCTGGCCCAGGCTCTTGGTGGGTTTTAACCCGTGCTGGGTCAGCAGTTCCCGCACCCGCGCGGGCGAGTACAGTGGGGCGCTGGAGCTGGGGGAGTCGGTGGTATCGGGGGACAGATCATCGGGCATGGGAAAAATCTCCGTGGTGGGGGCCAGAGCAGATGGACTGTCGGGGCGCGTCAGTATACCCGCGCTGCCAACAGCGCCGCGTCGCATATTCGCGCCCTGCGCCTCGCACAAGGCTGGACGCCGTTTCTCACCCTTCCCATCCAGTTTCAGTGCGTGTCCTCTCCAGCCTTGATGCTCCCTTGCCCATTCCGGTTTCTGGAAAACCTTCCGCTACAGTCGTGACACGCTGGTTTTGCCAGTGGGAGGGAAGATGAACGGACAGGATATAACGAATCTTTTTGATCTGGACGGCAAGGTGGCTGTGGTAACCGGGGGTGGCAACGGTATTGGCCGCGCCTCCGCGCTGATGCTGGCTGGGGCGGGTGCGGCGGTGACCGTGGGTGACCTGAAAGTGGGTGACGCCCAGAAGGTGGCCGATGAGATCACGGCGGCGGGTGGCCGCGCTATTGCCGTGGCCTGCAACGTGACCGTGGACGCGGAGCTGGTGAACCTAGTGGAGCGCACGGTGGCCGAACTGGGTGGCCTGCACATCCTGGTCAACAATGCTGGGGGCGGCGGCGCGGGCCGCGAGAATCCCTTCAAGATCGGGGTGGAGGACTTCGCGCGGGTCTTTGAACTCAACGTCTTCAGCGCGTGGCGGCTGTGCCAACTGTGCGTGCCGCATATGAAAGACGCGGGTTACGGCTCGGTCATCAACATCACCTCGATGGCCAGCATCAACCGCAGCCCCAACATCAGCGCCTATGCGTCCTCCAAGGCGGCGCTGAACCACATGACGGCCAATCTGGCGATGGACTTTGGCCCGGAGGTGCGCGTCAATGCTGTCGGCCCCGGCGCGACGCGCACCCACGCCCTGTCCACCGTCCTGACACCCGAGATTGAGGCGCAGATGCTGGCCCACACCCCCATTAAGCGTCTGGGTGAGCCAGAAGACATCGCCGGGGCGGTGCTGTACTTCGCCGCGCCGATTTCGGGCTGGGTCAGCGGACAGGTGCTGTTCGTCAACGGCGGCGGCGTTCAGACGCTGGAGTAGCAGGAGTTGTATCGGGGGTGCGGCCTTCCCGTCGCCCCCGCCTACAGGGTCACACAAAGCCCCTCTGCCTTCACAGGAGAGGGGCCATTTTCTGTCGCAGGAGGTCTGGATCTCCGTTTCTGATGGGTATCAGTGCAGTTCGGCCATCGCCTCGATTTCCACGCGCACATCACGGGGCAATCTGGCCACCTGCACGGTGCTGCGGGCCGGGGACGGGGCGAGAAAGTGGCGCTCGTAGACGGCGTTCATGTCGGCGAATTCGTTCATATCGGCCAGGAACACGGTGGTTTTGACCACGCGGTCCATATCGGTGCCTGCCGCCCGCAGCACGGCGCGCAGGTTCTGCATGACCTGCTCGGTCTGGGCAGTGATGTCCTGCGCCACCAGTTGGCCGGCGGGGGTCAGCGGAATCTGGCCGCTGGTGACCACCAGATTGCCAAAAACGACGGCCTGGCTGTAGGGGCCGATGGCGGCGGGGGCGTCGGCGGTCTGGACAATGTCTTTCATGCCCCGAGCATAGCGGTCTGTTGGGCGGGGTGCGAGACCTTCTGTCGAAGCTGTTTAGGCGTCAGGTGTGCAGGGGTAGGATCCGTGTTCAGGTGTCCTGGGTGGAGTGCTGCGATTTGGGTGTGGATGGGGGCCGGATGGGCACGCTCCTGGCCTGCTCAAGGACAGCGCTGGGACGGCCCAACTGTCCGCTGGCCCGGCGGATCAGGGCCAGCCGCTGAATCAGCAGAATCCCGGCCAGCAGCGCGGTGCCGACAACAGCGATCAACACGCGCTGGCTGGGCAGCAGGATTACGCCCAGCAGCGTGAAATAGGCCAGCATCAGCAGCAGGTAGGTGTTCAGGCTGTTGCCCCGTTGCGCGCTCAGCAGCGCGTCCACGTAATCGGGACCGCTGTTCTGGGGGGCGGGCAGGTTGTAGGTGGGCAGGTGCTGGTCCTGCTGCACGTCGATCACCAGCGCCGTGATGTTGTCCGGGCCGCCCGCGTCGTTGGCGGCGTCGATCAGGCAGCGCACCACCGAGTCCGGGATCAGTGGACGGGCCAGCAGTTCCAATAGTTCAGTATCGGTGACCACGCTGCTCAGGCCGTCGCTGCACAGCATCACGCGGTCCCCGGCGCACAGCCGCAGCCCGAAGAGTTCCAGCCGCACCCGTTCCTCACCGCCCAGCGCGTTACTGACCACGCTGCGCCACTGGTGGTCCCGGGCCTCTTCCTCGGTCAGGTGGCCCAGGCGCACCTGTTCGCTGACCCAGGAGTGGTCCTCGGTCAGGCGGTGCAGTTGGCCGCCGCGCAGCAGGTAGGCGCGCGAATCGCCGACGTGGGCGATCATCAGCGCGCCCCGGTCGATCAGCGCGGCAATCAGGGTGGTGCCCATGCCCATGTACTCACCGACGGCGTGGCGCAACACGGAGACATTAGCCGCCTGCACGGCCTCCGCCAGCCGTGCGGGCGGCGAGGTGCGGCGGGACAGATAGTGGCTGCTCAGGGCTTCCAGCGCCAGCGTGGCCGCGAGTTCTCCGGCGGCGTGTCCCCCCATACCGTCGGCCACCGCAAAAAGGCCGCCCTGGGGCAGGTTCAGCGCCAGGGCGGCGTCCTGATTGACCCCACCTCGTCGCTGACGACCCACATCCGTCAGCAGGCCGTATGACCAGTTGGACGCTCCAGCAGCCTGCATGCGCCCACTATATGTCACGCGCCCTTACGCAACTCTATAAAACATCTCATCTTTCTGATGAAGCGTCGTTCGCGACATTTTTGTGTGTTTAGAGGCTGAATTTTTGCCGGACACGGTCAGGAAAAGTATCATTCTGGAGCTGTTTTCTGAAGCGGGTGTCGACTTGCGTGAAGATCGGCAGGGTGCGGATGAGCTGGTCCCGCAATACGGATTCCATCTGGAACGCGGCAGAAAGCGGGACTGGGCCGACGCCCATTCTCCACGCCCTGAACCTGTTTTCCCCCGCTCATTGTCCGGCCCAGAACAGCGCCCACGGCTGGGACAGCTCAGAGAGTGGACGCCTGAACGCCTCGCCTGTTCAGATCTCTGGCATTTTCAATCGGAGTTCGTATTGCCTGCGGAGTTGTGCCGGGATGCCCTTGATCCGGTCAAGGCTGAATAGACATGTTTGCGGCGGTCTGCGGCAAGGCAGCACTTCTGGTGGCGGCACTTGCCCCTGTTCACAGCCCAGTACACTGGCGCGGTATGCCGTCCCCGTCCACTGACCCCCACTCTGCCGCCGAACTCATCCGCACCGTGCAGGCGGGTGAAACCACCGCTGCCGCCCTGCTGGCCGCCGCCCGCGCCCGCGCTGAAGCGGCCAGCGGGCTGAATGCGCTGATCAGCCTGAATGACCGCGCCGATGAACAGGCGACGGCGGTGCAGTCGCGCCGGGATGCGGGCGAACCCCTGCCGCTGGCGGGTCTGCCCATCATCATCAAGGACAATCTCAACCTCTCTGGCACGCGCACCACCTGCGGCAGCCGGATGCTGGAGCAGTACGTCAGCCCCTATACCGCCACTGCCGTGCAGCGCCTGCTGGACGCGGGCGCGGTAGTCGTGGGCAAGGCCAACATGGACGAATTTGCGATGGGCAGCTCCGGCGAGAGCAGCGCTTTTGGCCCCACCCTGAACCCCTGGGACACGTCGCGTGTGACGGGCGGCACCAGCAGCGGCAGCGCGGCAGTGGTGGCAGCGGGTCTGGTACCCGTGAGTCTGGGCAGCGACACGGGCGGCTCGGTGCGGCAGCCTGCGGCGCTGTGTGGGGTGTACGGCCTCAAGCCCACTTACGGGCGGGTCAGCCGTTATGGGCTGGTGGCCCACGCCAGCAGTCTGGATCAGATCGGCCCCATTGCCCGCAGCGCCGCCGATCTGGCCCTGCTGATGAACGTCATCGCCGGACATGATGGCCGAGACGCCACCAGTCTGGACGCGCCGCCCGCCTTTGCCGCCGGAACGTCCGAAGACCTGCGTGGCCTGCGCGTGGGCGTGATCACGGAAAGTCTGGGCGGCAATACGGCTGGGGTCAGCGCCGTTCTGGTCGCCACCCTGGACGCCCTGCATGGTGCGGGCGCAAGCGTGGGCGAGGTCAGCCTGCCCGCCCTGAGACACGCCATCGCCACCTATTACCTGATTTCCATGCCGGAAGCCAGCAGCAATCTGGCCCGCTACGACGGCATGGTCTACGGCTCCCGCGAACCAGGGGGCGACGTGCTGGGCAGCATGACCCGCACCCGTGAACGCGGTTTTGGGCGCGAGGTCCAGCGCCGCATCATGATCGGCACCTACGCCCTCAGCAGCGGTTATTACGACGCCTATTACAGCAAGGCCACCCGTGTGCGAAGGTTGATCGCCAACGAATTCAGTGCCGCCTTCGCCGACTTTGACGTGCTGGTCACGCCCACCAGTCCATTCCCAGCCTTCCGCCTAGGCGAGAAGATGAACGATCCGCTGACCATGTACGCCGCCGACGTGGATACAGTGGCCGTCAATCTGGCTGGCCTGCCTGCCCTGAGCGTCCCCGCCGGATTTGAAGAGGTGGACGGCAAGCGGTTGCCCGTGGGCATCCAGTTCATCGCCCCTGCCTTGCAGGACGAGTTGCTGGTCAGGATCGCGGGCGGGTTGGAAGGGATTGGGGCAGTTCGGGCAGAAGTGGCTCCAGCTTTTTAAGTTGCAGGATGCGGTGTCCGAACCCCGCTCATGCCCACACCCGCACCACCTTCAACTGCTCCCCATTCCCGTCCACCACGGCCACCAGTTCGCCGCCCAGCGTGACCACGTGCCGTCCCACTTCCGGGCGCTGGGGGCGTTTGCCCTGGCGCAGTTCGCGGGCCATCAGGTCGTCGGCTTCAATGCACGGAAAGTCCAGCGCGTTCAGATCGCTCAGGCCAGTCGCGGCCTCTAAATTCTCCATCTGCACGGCGTCGGCGAGTCTGTAGCGGCCCACGCGCGTCCGCACCAGACCCGAGAGGTGGGCGGGCAGACCCAGAGACGCGCCCACATCCCGCGCCAGCGAGCGCAGATAGGTGCCGCTGCCCACGCTGGCGCGCACCAGCAGGGTGGGAAACTCGCCCAGCGCGTCCGGCAAGGTAAAAGTCAGTCCCGTTTCGGCAGGAGTCCAGCTTTGCGGGTCAAAGGTGCGCGGCGCGTCCTGCACGCGGTCATAGACGCCCAGCAATTCCAGCGAGTGAATCATCACGTCCCGTGCAGGCAGGTCCAGTTCGCCCCCCGCCCGCGCCACCGCGTAGGCCCGCACGCCGCCCACCTGAATGGCGCTGTACTGCGGAGGAATCTGTTTCTGGGGTCCAGTGAACTGCGCCAGGATTGCACTGACTTCATCAGCGTCCAGTGGAGAAACGTCTACCGTCTCGCTGATTGGCCCCTCGGCGTCCAGCGTCGGCGTTCCCGCGCCCAGGCTGATCCAGGCCAGATAGTCCTTGCTGTCGGCCTCCATGAACTGCACCACCTTGGTGCTGCCATCCACCGCCAGCACCAGCACCCCGGTGGCCAGCGGGTCCAGCGTCCCGGTGTGGCCCACCCGCTTAGTCTTGCGGGCGCGGCGGGCACGGTTCACCACGTCGTGCGAGGTGAGGTGCAGGGGTTTATCGACGGCAATCACGGGCATGTTGGGAGTGTAAAGGGTTGAAGGTTGATGGAAGGGCAGTCCTGACCGTCTGTCCGCCTCTGGACCCTCCCGTCTGTCCGCCCACTGATTCTCCTGACCTGACCCCCTAAACTACCGGGCGTGCTGCGTGCCTCGTTCTGGTTGACTGCCCTGCTGTTTATTCCGCTGGGGCTGCTGTTGTATTTCCTGCCGCCTGCGCTGGCGGCCACGCTGGGCGTCTCGCCGCTGTGGCTGCCGCGCGTGGCGGGCGGGCTGCTGCTGGCCTGGGGAGCCTTTCAGGTGGCGGCAGGTTTTGCCCCGGACGCGGTCAGGGTGGGGGGGCTGGCCGGGGGCAATCTGCTGACGGTGGCGGCTTTGCTGCCCGCCGCCCTCCGTGGCGACGCATTGCCGCCCGCTGTGCGGACGCTGATGCTGGCGCTGTCGGGGGCGCTGCTGCTGCTGGCGGTGGTGGCCCTGCTGTCGTTGCCGTCCCGCCGCAGTTCGTCCGCTAAGGTGGAGCAATGAGCGCTGAGAGATTACAGAAGCGGCTGGCCCGTGCCGGAGTCGCCTCACGCCGCGCCGCCGAGGAAATGATCAAGGCCGGGCGCGTGCAGGTTAACGGTATGGTGGCCACGCTGGGCCAGACGGTCACCGAGGCCGACGATATTCGACTGGACGGCCAGTTGCTGGACACCGGGGCGGTGCAGAAGGTGACCTACGCGCTGTACAAACCGCGCGGCTATGTGACCACCGCCAGCGACGAGTACGGGCGCAAGAACGTGCTGGACGCCATGCCGAACATTCCCGGCCTGCATCCGATCGGACGGCTGGACCGCGATTCGGAAGGGTTACTGCTCCTGACCACCGACGGCGATCTGACCCTGAACCTGACCCATCCGCGCTATGGCCACGAGAAGGCGTACCGCGCGTGGACGCATGGCGAGGAGCCGCCCACCCAGGACGAGCTGGACCAACTGGTGGCGGGCGTGATGCTGGAAGACGGTTTGGCCACCGCCATTACCGCCACCCCGGCCAGCGACGGCGCGTTTATCACGCTGGGCGAGGGCCGCAAGCGTCAGGTGCGCCGGATGCTGGAAGCCATCGGGCATCCGGTGGGCCGCCTGATGCGCTACCGCGTGGGCGGCTACTGGCTGGGCGACATGGACGTGGGCGAATACGGCGAACTCAGCGAGCGCGATTTGCAGGGGCTGCTGGACCCGCAGACCATCCCGGCGGCAGTCTGGGACGGCAAATGGGAATTGATGGGACGGCGCTGGGGATAGGGGAAGGGTCAAACGGTCTGGCCGCAGGATAAGCTTCCGATACTGACTTGACGTGATCGTGACCTCTCTCCATCATCCCGCGTCTGCTATCCTTCCCCGCGCGGGGGAACGTTCGGCCACGCTACCCCAGTTCATTCGTGGGCTGGGGGGTGAGGAAAGTCCGGGCACCGCAGGGCAGGATGCCAGTTAACGGCTGGTCGGCGAGTCAAGTGCCCACATGCGCGCCTGCGGGTGGGTGGCGGCGAAGCCGAAGGACAGTGCCACAGAAACTTAGACCGCCAGTTCCATATAGGCCGGGCGTGGGCCGGGGCTGGTCAGGGTGAAACGGTGCGGTAAGAGCGCACCAGGCCGCAGGGAGACTTGCGGCGTCTGGTAAACCCCATCCGGTGCAAGACCCGATAGTGCGCGAGGAACGGCCCGTTCCTTTGACCGCCAGGATGGTCGCAACGAGGCGCGGCGGCGACGCCCGCCCCAGAGAGATGGCCGAACAGTCACGTCAGTGATGGACAGAACCCGGCTTACAGTTCCCCCGCACCACCCGCCGCCTCTTCCTTTCCGGGAGGGGCGCCTTCTTTTGCTGGTTTCTGTCCAGGCTGGGCCAGTTTCAGGCCGATCAGCACGGCGATCAGCAGCGTCAGCAGCACCATACGGATGGGGGAGAGGTCTTCCCCGAACATGCTGGCCCCGACGATCACTGTGCCCACCGCGCCGATGCCCGTCCACACGGCGTAGGCGACGCTCAACGGAATGGTTTTGATGGCCCGCGACAGCGCTTCAAAGCTGAGGACGGCGCAGATCAGGAAAGCGACGATGTATCTGGAATCCTGCTGCTCCAGCTTCAGCGCCGTGGTGAAGCCCACCTCAAACACGCCCGCCAGCGCCAGCCACAGCCAGCCGTTCACGAGGTCACCTTAAGTCCGATAATCAGCAGCACGGCGACGCCCAGCAGGCCCAGGCTCAGGGCGTTGGTGCGGTCCTTGAAGATCAGCGTGCCGACCAGGGTGGTGCCCACCGCGCCAATTCCGGTCCAGACTGCGTAGGCTGTGCCCAGCGGAATGGTCTTGATCGCCTCGGCCAGAAAGCTGAAGCTGACGACGGCGCACAGCAGGAACAGCCAGACATACTTCTTATTCTTCTGTTCCATCTTCAGGGCGGTGGTGAAGCCGACTTCAAATAGTCCGGCCAGCAGCAGGGCGATCCATCCCACGGGGGTCTCCTTTCGGATTTAGCACACTTTTGCTAAATCCATTCAGCAGGGATACCACAGGTTCACGGTTATCGCAAGAGTGTGCTAAAACGTGTGGATATGCCCCGCATCGTCGATCACGATCAGCGCCGCACCGAGTTGACAGAGGCGGTCTGGAGTCTGATCCGCGAGCAGGGGCTGTCCGGGGTGACCATCCGCAACCTGTCGAAGCGCAGTGGGTGGTCCAGCGGGGCCATTCGCCACTACCTCCCCAACCGCGAGGCCATCCTCAATTTTGCGGCGCAGCAGATCGGTGAGCGGGCCTGGCAGAGGCTTCAGGCCATTCCCGCCAGTGACGATCTGTTTCAGGATTTTCTGAACCGTCTGGAGGTCACGCTGCCGCTGGATGAAGAAGGACGCGTGTGGCTGGAGGTCTGGTTGGCTTTTGTGGGTGCGGCGGTCAGCGATCAGGATTTTGCGGATGCCCAAGGCGTGCTGTACCGCGATCTGAACGCCATTTTCGTGGAGGCGTTCACTGAGTTTGCTCGGCGCGGCTGGCTGCCTGCGTCTACCCCCCAGGCGTCGGCCACCGAGATTCACGCCCTGCTGGACGGCCTGAGTGTGCATCTACTTTTGCATCAGATCACGCCTGGGCAGGCCAGAGAAACCCTAAAAATCGCACTGGCCCGGATGCTGGTCAGGCCAGAAACTTCAGCCTGATCGCCGGAAGTCCACCGCTGCCAGCACGAATCCGGCGATCAACAACACACCGCCAATCGGGGTAATCGCGCCCAGCCATTTCACGCCCGTCAGCGCCAGGATGTACAGCGTGCCGCTGAAGATCACGGCCCCGCCCAGCAGCAGCATGGGTGCGCGCCGCTGCTCCGGCTGCGTGCCCAGCGCCAGCAGGGCCAGCGCGGCGTACATCTGATAGCGCACGCCGGTCTCGAAATCGACCAGCAGTCCCGGCTCCAGCGTGCCCTTCAGCCCGTGCGTGGCAAAAGCCCCCAGCGCCACGCCCAGCGCGGCCAGAATGGCCCCGGTCTGAAACGCGGGCAGCGAGGCGGCGGGGCTGGCGGAACGGGTCATTCGCATGTCTTCAGCTTAGGCGGGCGGTGGTGGGGATTTGTCCTGACAGGTGGGGGAGAGGCGGAACCGCGCGATGCCCCCACAGGTGTTCGCGGAAGTGCTCATTTGCCGTCAATAGCGGCTTTCCCTAGCCCGCGCAGCACCCGAAGCCCCACTCTTGGCTCCAGTGTATGGGGAAGACAGGTGGGAAAAAATGGAGGATCAGGGGGAATCTGGAGAAAATTGTGGGAGCAGGTGGTAATTCGTGGGTGGGCTTGTTACACTCCTTAAGACAACCTGAAGTCCTCCACATTGCGCCTTTCAGGTTGAGAGGCTGGCCTCGCCCCTGTGCCTGCCATGTGGGAGCGGGTGGGAAAAGCCGAACTGGGCTTCAAAAATGTAGTGCTTCAAAAAAACAGTACTTCAGAGAATTGTGCTTCAGAGAACAGCGCTTGACAAGAGGAAAAAGGAGAGGAAAAGGATTTGCCGTTCGGAGAATATCCCTACACCATCGACGACAAGGGGCGCGTGGTCATGCCACCAGCCTTCCGGGAGTTCGTCGAGGACGGCATGATCCTGACGCGTGGGATGGAAGGCTGCCTGTACGTCTTTCCGCTGGCCAGTTGGCGGCGGGTTGAAGAACAGCTTGAGGGTCTGCCCCTGACCGACGCTCAGTCCCGCTCCTTCGTCCGTTTCTTTTACTCCGGGGCCAGCAAGGCGCGGCTGGACAACCAAAGCCGCGTGTCCGTGCCCCAGCCCCTCCGCACCTTCGCGGCCCTTGACGGCGACGTCGTCGTGGCGGGCGCACCGGGCCGTCTGGAACTGTGGACCCCGGCCCGCTGGGACGCTGCCATCAGCGCCGTTCAGGACAATCCCCCCCAACCCGATCTGCTCATCAACTTCGTGGCGTGACCCATGAACAACAATGTTTCCGACCCTTTCCGCGATCCCCTTGACGAAACTGCCTCTGCCACCCTCTCTCCCGCCCTGTCCCACACTCCTGTTCTGGCTGCCGAAGTGCTGGCGGCGCTGAACCCCGCCCCCGGCAAGACCATCGTGGACGGCACGCTGGGCGGCGCGGGCCACACCCGCCTGCTGCTCTCGGCGGGCGCAACCGTCTACGGCATCGATCAGGACCCCTTTGCCCTGGCCCGCGCCCGCGAGGCCGGTCTGGACGGCCTGAACGTGCTGGAAGGCAATTACCGCGATATGCAAAAGCTCCTTGCAGATGTCGGCGTGTCCGAGATCGACGGCGTGCTGCTCGACATCGGCGTCAGCTCGTTTCAGCTCGATGATACGGACCGGGGCTTCTCGTACCATTCCGAAGCCCCGCTGGACATGCGCATGAGCCAGTCTGGCGAGAGCGCTGCCGAGGTGGTCAACACCTACCCCGAAGAGGAAATTGCCTCGATCATCTACGAGTTCGGCGAGGACCGCCTGTCGCGCCGGATCGCGCGCGGCATCGTGTACGCCCGCGAGAAAGCCCCGATTGAGACCACTGTGCAACTGGCCGAGATCGTCAAGCGGGCCTACCCAGGCTTCAGCAAGGGCATCCACCCGGCGCGGCGCACCTTCCAGGCGCTGCGGATTCACGTCAACGACGAGCTAGGGGCCTTGCGCGACGGGCTGGAAGCTGCCGAGGCACTGCTCAAACCCGGCGGACGGCTGGCCGTGATCAGCTTCCACTCGCTGGAAGACCGCATCGTCAAGCGCTTCTTGCTGGGTAGCGCCAGCCTGCGCGCGCTGACCAAGCGCCCGGAAATCGCCTCCGAGACCGAGCAGGCAGGCAATCCGCGCGCCCGCAGCGCCAAGCTCCGCAGCGCCGAGAAGCTTGAGCCAGTAGAAGTGGTGGACCCGGAGGGGGCGGCATGACCTCATTGCCCCCGCTGCGCCCGCGCCTGGACCATCTGGACCTTACGGAAGCCACCTGGCGGGGCCGGGCCATCCGCTACGTGGCGATCTATCTGGCGCTGGCGCTGCTGCTGGTGGGCGCGCGGTATCTGACCCAGGACATCCGCCCGGCGTTGCGCGACGTTCAGGATCAGGAAGCGAAGTTGCTGACCCAGCGCAACGATCTGGCCGTGACAGTGCAGACGCTGGAAAACCCGCAACGCATCCGCGACTGGGCCTTCGCCAACGGCATGATCCGTTTCGCCGAGGCGCCCAAGGAGTCGCAGGTCATCCTGCCGCTGCCACCTCCGGGTCAGGAAGCTGTTCCAGCCAGCTCAGAGATTGCCCCCCCCACCTCGCCTGACAGCCCGGCTCCGCCCTCCATATCAGCCCAGCCCGCCACTTCGACCTCGTCAAGCAGTTCAGCCTCGTCCGCCAGCCCAGCCCAGAGCAGCCCAGCCCAGAGCAGAAACGATGTGCCCGACAACACCGTGGAGGTGAGAACGCAGTGGAAGTAAAGATTCGCAACCGGTCCCGATTGATGCAGTTTCTGGCGACGCTGATGTTCCTGAGCCTGGTGTGGGCCTACGCGCAACTGGAGTGGAACGCGCCACAGGGGGTCAGGCGCACGCTGGTGCAGGCTCGCGGCACCATTACCTCCAGCGATGGCAAGGTGCTGGCCCAGAGTGTGGACGGCAAACGCGTCTACCCGCAGGGGCATCTGGCCGGGCAGGTGCTGGGCATGATGGGCACCACCAACGGCCTCGAAGGGCTGGAGTACGCCTATGACCGCCCGCTGGAAGCCGGACAGAACCTGAAACTGACCATCAATACCGGGGTGCAGGCCGCCGCCGAGTCCGCGCTGAGCAAGGCCATTCCCGAGCATCAGGCCGACTACGGTTCGGTGGTGGTCATGGAAACCCGCACCGGGCGCGTGCTGGCCGCCGCCAGTTACCCGCAGTTCGATCCCAACCGCTGGCGCGACTTTCCGCTGGAAGCCCGGCGCAACCGCCCTTTTCTGGACGTCTACGAGCCGGGTTCGGTGATCAAGGGGTTGGTGGTGGCCGCCGCGATCAACGAGGGCCTGACCACCCCGAAGACCACCTACGACACGCCCATGAACCGCCACGTCGGCGGGCGCTGGGGCAGCGTCATCCACGACGCGGTAGACCATCCCGCCACCCTGACCACCAAGCAGGTGCTGCGCTACAGCAGCAATGTGGGCATGAGCCACATCGTCGAGAACTTTGGGTCCGAAAAACTGCGCAATTACTACACGGAGTACGGCTTCGGCAGCTATCCGGACATGCCCGTGGTTCCCGCCGCCACCGGGCAGCTTCAGCCGCTGCGCAAGTGGGACGATCTGGTGCGCGTGACCAACGCTTTCGGGCAGGGGATGAGTACCACCACGCTGCAACTGGCTTCCGCCTACAACGCCCTGGCCAATGACGGCCTGTACTTGCCGCCCCAGCTCATCGAGGGCGTGGCCGCCAGCGGTGAGCGGCGCGAGATCCTGCGTCCAGAGGTAGCCCGTACCACCCGCGACATGTTGCAGGCCGTGATCGAGGAAGGCATTCCGCACGCGGCTGGGGTCAAGGGCTACGCGCTGGGCGGCAAGACCGGCACGGCCCAGGTCGTGGTGGACGGGCGTTATTCCTCTACCGTCTACAACAGCGTCTTCACAGGCTTTTTCCCGGTCGATGCCCCCAAGATGACGGTTGTGGTGATGGTCCACGGGGCGAAGATCAACTACCACGGCTCCATGCTGGCCGCCCCGATCTTCAAAGAAATCTCGACGGAAGTGCTGTCGAGCTTGGGGGCCGCACCGAAAATGGAGACGCCCAAGACCACCGAGAAGTAGATCAGAAGTAGATCAGAAAGAGTGCCGTTGACCAGAGGGGTGGATGTGAGTTCGGGCATCCATCCCTCTGCTTTGTGGTGAGCTTTTACTGAGGGTCTGTGTCCTGATGGGGATAGGTGAGGTTAGAGGAAGGCCCCAGGTCCTGATATGGTCTTGAAGTGTGATCTTCCGCACTAAAGGGACTGAAAAAATGGAAATTCACTGCGAATCTGATTAAAAATTTATGTAACGGCTCGTTTGAAAATGAGAGAAGGGCAGTCCTGTTGAACCTCGTCTCATCTTCGGAATTCCATATCAGCCGTCATTTTCTCTTTTTTTTGAACCTGGAAAAATATTTGCGCGGCAATTTGTGAGACTGGAGACAGGTCAGGCTCATAAGCTAATGATGTTGTCCCTCTAGGCTCACTTCTGAGGTCGGGGGTGTCTTGACTGCTGCCCTCAGACTTGATGACGACCCAATTCATACCGTGCGGCCTGTCTTTTGACGGCGCACCGGAGGCGGGCTGCCCCACCGCCCATGCCCCAAGGAGAACACATGGTTTCAAAACTTAATCGCTGGACCTTTGCCGCTCTGTTCGGCTTTGCGGGTCTTGCCTGCGCCACCCCAGCCCTGCCCGCCAGCTCTGTCGCCAGCGACGCCGTTCGTCAGGCGATGGTGGTGACCCCGCCCCCCGCACCCGCGGTGGTTCGTGCCCCGGTTCAGGTGGCGCGTCCGCAGCCCGCGCAGGCTTCCGCACAGAGTACTGTGGCCGCTAATGCCGCTGCCCAGGCCCGCGCCGCCGCCATTGCCCAGACGCAGCGGCAGCAGGCCCAGCAGGCCGCCGCACCTGTGGCTGCCATCACCGCGCGCGGCAGAACGGCCATCGTGCGCGCCACTGCCTATAACAGCCTGGCGGGGCAGACCGACAGCACGCCGTTCATCACGGCGACCGGCACCCGCACCCGCCCCGGCGTGGTGGCCCTGAGCCGCGACATGCTGCGCTCCTTTCCTTACGGCACCCGGATCACCATCGAAGACCTGAGTGGGCGCTACAACAACCTGCTGCGGGGCCGGACCTTTATCGTCGAGGACACGATGGCCGCCCGCAAGACCGGCAGCCTGGACATCTGGATGAGTACCCACAGCCAGGCCATCAACTTCGGCGCACGCCAGGTGCGGATTACGGCCCTTCGCTAAACTGCTTCTCCGCAATTGAGAGCCGTCCAGATGGGCGGCTCTTTTGTTGGTCTGTTCAGCCCGGTGGTCCCGCTGCACAGGTGGAATTGGGGACCATATGAAGCTGGAGGGGGACTTATTTTTGCCGTCCCCACAGGCCACACCAGATCTTTCCCGTTCTGGCCAGTAATGGGATCGACAAAACCCGCCGTCCCTAGCGTTCAGCGTCCCGTCTGCTATCCTCCGCTTCGCATGGCTTCCGTCCGCCCCACACTGCCGCAGACCTCCGCACCGCGCCCCTCGGGTCTGGCGTGGTCCATCGCGCGGGCGCACCTGTCGCGGCGGCGGACCCAGAACATTCTGACCATCGGCGGTATCGCGGTGGGCGTGATGGCCCTGATCGCCGCCCTGAGCCTGACCAACGGCTTTACCCGTGCGCTGGTGGACGCCACGCTGCGCGCCAGCCCTCACCTGAGCCTGTCGTCATTCAGCCCTGAAGGCCGTGACCCCGAGATGGAACGGGTGCTGAAGGTAGACCCGCGCGTGGCATCGTTTACCCCCTTTCTGGCCGACAAGGGGCTGATCACCCGTCCGGCGGGCCTGGGCAACCGCGCGGGCGTGGACTTTGCCACCCTGTTCGGGGTGACACCGCAGGCCGCGAAGGTGCTGCAACTGCCGCCGGGACAGAGCGAGTTGCTGGAAACGCTGGGGCCGGGCGAGATCCTGCTCGGCTCGGCGCTGGCCCGCAGCATCGGCGGCTTTACTGGCGACGAGGTGCGGCTGCTGAACAGCAGCTATCGCCGGGGCAGTTTCAAGGTCAAGGGGATTTTCACCACCGGCAACTACCTGATCGACAGTGCCTACGCCTTTACCAGCCTGGGAACCTTGCAAAAATTGCAGGGCACGGGCAACATCACCGGCTATCAGGTGCGCCTGACCGATCCCAATCTGGCCCCTGTTGTCGGCACGGACCTGACCCGCAGCCGCGCCTACAGCCCGCTGCCATGGCAGAGCATCTACGGCACGCTGCTGGATCAACTGGCGTTGCAAAAGAAGGTGATTGGCTTTGTGGTCTTTCTGATCGTGATCGTCGCGGCCTTCGGGATCGCCAACGTGCTGACCCTGGCCGTGTTCGAGAAGACGCAGGAAATCGCCATCCTGCGCGCCATCGGGGCCACGCGTGGGCTGATCACGCGCATCTTCTTGCTCGAGGGGCTGGTGCTGGGGCTGGGCGGTCTGCTGGTGGGCAACCTGCTGGGCCTGGGCATCAGCGCGTATTTTACCGTCAGGCCCTTTCAGATCCCCGGCGACCTGTACTTCATCACCTCGCTGCCCGTGGAGGTGCGCTGGACCGATCTGCTGGGCGTGAACGCGGTGGGTCTGATCACCACGATGCTGGCCGCCCTGATCCCCGCCCGCCGGGCCGCCAGCATCGAACCAGCGCGAATTATTCGCTGAGAGGGTGTCAATTTCTAACTGATATGTCAGCGGTTTTCGTGCCCAGCACAGGCTTTTTTGGCTGCATAAGGCAGGATGTCAGCACAGGGCGGAAAGCCTGGAATGTCATCTTTCGACTGTGACGAGGCTGTAGTGGCGCGCTACATGTGCCATTTTTTCGATCTGGACATGAAAAACCCGCCTTTGTGGCGGGCCTGCGAACGGGCAATAGCCTTCTCAAGTTAGTTCAACAAAATCACTGGCTGAGCGTACCGATGATGCTGAACATCGGCAAAAACATCCCCGCCACGATGGTCCCCACAATGCCGCCCAGGAAGACGATCATGATCGGTTCGATGGCCGCCGTCATGCTCTCGACGGCCTCATCCACTTCGCGGTCATAGAAGTCGCCCACCTTGCTCAGCATCGAGTCCAGCGCGCCGGTTTCCTCGCCGATAGAGATCATGCTGACCACCATCGGCGGAAAAACCTTGCTGGTGGCCAGGCTGGAACTCATCTGCTCGCCCACCATCACCACATTCTTGGCGTTCTCGATGGTTTCCTCGACGATGGCGTTGTCCGCCGTGCCCTTGGTGATTTCCAGCGCCTCGATGATGTTCACGCCGCTGCTGATCAGCAGGCCGAAGGTGCGGGCAAAGGATGCGATGGCGCTCTTCTGGGTCAGGTTGCCGAACACGGGCAGCTTGAGCTTGATGTCGTCAATGATCACCCGGCCCTTGGGCATCTTGTACACCCAGCGGTAGGCGAAGGTGATGATCACCGCGAAGACCACGAGTAGCCACGCCGAATGTTGCAGGAATTCCGAGACTGCCATCAGCATCTTGGTAATAAAGGGCAGCGGCGCGTTGAGCTGTGCCAGGATGCCCGCGAACTGCGGCACGATGGTGGTCAGCAGGAAATAGGTGATCAGGATGGCGAAGACCAGCACCACCACCGGGTAGGTCAGCGCGCTCTTGATCTTGCCGCGCAGGATCAATTCCTTTTCCTGGAAGGCAGCGATGCGCTCCAGCACCGAGTCCAGGGTGCCGCTGGTTTCCCCGGCGCGCACCAGATTGACATAGAGGCGGTTAAAGACCTTGGGATACTTGGCGATGGCCTCGCTCAGGGGCGTGCCTGCCTCTACCTCGCTGCGCAGGGATTTGACGGTCTTCTGAAAGCCCTTGTGTTCGATCTGGCCCTGCAACACCGCCAGCGACTGCACCAGCGGCACCCCGGCGTTGATCAGCGTGGCGAGCTGTTTGCTGAAGATCGACACCTGCTTGAGGCTGGGCGGGCGGTCATCCAGAAAGGGAATCTTGAGGTCCGCGTTCAGGCCGGACTTGGGGGCCTTGATCTCGACGATCATCAGGTTCTTGGCCCGCAGCGTGTCGCGGACCTGGGCCTCCGTTTCGGCCTCCATCTGGGATTTGAGGATCTTGCCAGAGCGGTCGCGTGCGCGGTATTCGAAGACGGCCATATTGGGGCCAGTATAATCTGGAGTGGTCTTGCGCTGGCCTTACAAGCGCCCCCTTCTATGCCTGAATCCCTGAATCCCCTGACTGAAAACGAAGTCGCTCTCGCCGTAGACACCGCCTGGGCTGTCCTTCAGCGCGGCGGCGTGGTGGCCTATCCCAGTGAGACGGTCTGGGGGCTGGCCGCTGTGCCGGATCACCTGGAGGCCGTGGAGCGCCTGTACGCGGTCAAGGGCCGCGCTGCCCACCGCCCGGTGCAGGTGTCGTGCCAGGACGCCCGCGCCGCGCTGGAACTGGCTCGGCCCAGTGCGGCCCTCACGGCGCTGTCTGTCCTGTGGCCTGGCCCGCTGACGCTGGTGACCCCGGCCCGGCCCGGGACCCCGCCCACGCTGGCCCCCGGCGGTCTGGTGGGCCTGCGCGTGCCGTCGCATCCGCTGGCGCTGGCCCTGCTGCGGCGCTGTGGCGGACGGCTGCTGACCACCAGTTGCAATCCCAGCGGCCTGCCCCCAGCCCTGACGGCGGCCCAGGCGCAGGACATGGCGCTGGCGGATTTCGTGTTGCCCAATGTGCAGGCTGCGGAGGGGGAGCCGGTGGGCGGGCAGGCCAGCACCGTGGTGCAGTTGCCGGAAGGGACGGTGCTGCGCTCTGGCCCGCTGGACGGCGCAGTGGCCGCGCTGCTGGCTGGACTGCGAGAGTGACCGACTCCGGCTCCCCGCCACGATTGTCCGCCTTGATCGGCGCGGCGCTGTTGGCCGCCGGACGCCCTGTGAGCGCACGTGAACTGGCTGAAACGCTGGATATTCCCGAGGGTACGGCCCAGCGTGAACTGGAAACGTTCGCAATCACCCTCGCGTCGGCCCATCTGGGTTTTGTCGCTGAGGCGGTGGCGGGAGGCTGGCGCCTGATCGTGCCTCCCGCGCTGGCTGCCCGCCTGTCGCCGTTGCTGGCCGCGCCGCCGCTGCCCGCGCTGAGCAGCGCCGCGCTGGAGGTGCTGGCGGTGATCGCCTACCGTCAGCCGGTGACCCGCGCCGAGATTGAGGCCATGCGCGGCGGCAGCGCAGGCACGGTGGTCACCTTGCAGGAGCGCGAACTGGTCAAGGTGGTGGGTCGTTCGGACGCGGTGGGCGGCCCCCTGCTGTACGGCACCACCGCGCGCTTTCTGCTGGACTTTGGGTTGGGCGGCCTGGAAGACCTTCCGGCATTGCAGGACGGCGGGTTCTCCCATCTGTTGCGCGGCTAGAGCGGGGCGGACCATACCGCGCCTGGGCTGCTGTCGGGGGTATCTGGGTGGAGTCCCCCCCGGAGGGCGTGTTGACTTCTGGCCTTTGCCGTTACACTCACTGTGCAAATAGACCCACTGTGTAAAGGGATTCACCTTGCAAACGTGACCTGCCCCCCAACACCCCCATGAACAACACCACCAGCCTCGAAACCTTTGATTTTCTGCAATTGATGTACCTGCTGAGCGAGCAGGGCCGCACGGGCGTGCTGACCGTTCACCGGGCAGACGGGCCGTTTCAGGCGTTTCTGGAAGGCCAGCGGGTGCGGCATTTTCAATTCGCTGCCCAGACTGGGGTTCCCGCCTTGCTGCGGTTGCTGCGCGATCCGCAGGGCCGTTTTCAGTTCGACGAGGGTGTGGTGCATCCCAATCCGCTGCTGAACGTCAATCTGGACGACGTGGCGCTGGAGGTACTGGACGACCTGCCGGAAAAGCCGCTGCCGTACACTGGCCCGGCCAAGATCACCTCGCCGGAGCGGGTGGCGCGCATCCGCTGGGGCCTTAAGGAGCAGGCGATCCTCAAGCAGATCGAGGTCCAGCGGCCTGTGTCCGTGCTATCCCAGGACCCCGACGCCCGCAAACTGCTGCAAAAGATGCACCAGATCAAGCTGATCGCGCCGCGCAAGTCCCGCGTGGCCCGCCTGAGCGTGGCCGTGACCCGCGAGGTCCGGGGCGTGGCTGTTATCGACGAACTGATCCTCAAGCGCTGGAAGGAGGACATGCTGCGCCCACCGCAGAACATCGCTATCCGAACCGATGATGGGCAGGTCCACACCCTGCCGGTGCGCGGCGGCCCGAACCTGTCCAACTCTTTGCTGATTCCTGCCGAACTGCTGATGAGAACCGGCCTGCGCGCTGGAGACAGCGTGCTGGTGCGCCCTGCATGAGCTGAGCTGGGTGAGTTGGCTTCCGCTCAGCGTGCCGTAAATCGGGTAGCCTCGGCGCATGACCAGAACTGCCCAACTCCCCGCCCAGACCGTGAAACTGGCCGTGATCCAGATGCATGTGACCGATAGGCTGGACGACAACGTGGCCCGTGCCGAGGCGCATGTGCGCGACGCTGCTGCTCAGGGGGCGCAGGTGATTCTGCTGCCCGAACTGTTCGAGAACCTGTATTTCTGTCAGGTGGAGCGCGAGGACTACTTTGCCCTAGCCCACCCGCAGGAGGACCATCCCTTTATCGGACGCTTCCAGAATCTGGCGCGCGAACTGGGCGTGGTGCTGCCGCTGAGCTACTTCGAGCGGGCCGGGCAGGCGCACTACAACAGTCTGGTGTGCATCGACGCAGACGGCACGGTACTGGGCAACTACCGCAAGACCCACATCCCCGACGGTCCCGGCTACGAGGAAAAGTATTACTTCAACCCCGGTGACACCGGCTTCAAGGTCTGGCCCACCCGCTATGGACGCGTTGGCGTGGGCATCTGCTGGGACCAGTGGTATCCGGAAACCGCCCGCGTGATGATGCTCCAGGGCGCGGACTTTCTGCTGTACCCCACCGCCATCGGCAGCGAACCCGCCGAGGTGGACACGCCCAACACCCACCACATGTGGCAGCGCGCGATGGTGGGCCACGCCGTCAGCAATTCGAGTTACGTGGCCGCAGCCAACCGCATTGGCACCGAGACGGTGGAAGGGCTGAGCCAGACCTACTACGGTCACTCTTTCATCAGCGACTACACGGGGCAACTGGTGGCCGAATTCGGTGACACCGACGAGGGTGCGCTGACCCATGACCTGAATCTGGCCGAGGCCCGCAAGTTCCGCGCGGGCATGGGTTTTTTCCGGGACCGCCGCCCGGAGTTGTACGGCCCTCTGCTGACGGTGGACGGCGTGACGCGCCGGGGCTGAAGAAGAAACTGCTCAGGTCTTCTGGCCCTCCCGCACTTTCGTTCGGGAGGGTCAGTCTTTCTGTTCTTGGCCCAGCCAGAAGTTCGGCGCGAGACGGTTTGCAGCCTCCAAGCCCTCAACGCTGATTACGGAGCCTGCCCCGCATACGGCCCACTCAATACGCGTCTGGCTCCCCGGTAACGCGGTGCCCAGTAACGGTCCGCCATCAGGGTGTCCAGCGAGACCTTGCCCTGGTAGCTGTTGGCGCTGACGAAGGTATCGCCGCCCAGATAGATGCCCACATGCGAGATGCGCCCGCCGCCCGCCGTGTCGAAGAACACCAGATCGCCGGGTTGAAGTTGGTCCGCCGCCACTGGCTGGCCCACCCGCGCCTGATCGGCACTGACGCGGGGCAGCCGCACGCCCAGCGGCGTGAAGACCTGCAACACGAAACCGCTGCAATCCAGTCCGCTGCGGGTGGTGCCGCCGTAGCGGTACGGCGTGCCCAGCAGCGCCATCGCCATGCCGCGCCAGTCGCCGGGCAGCGTGGAGGGCACCTCCGGCTCTGTCGGGCCGGGTGTGGGGAGAACTGGCCCCTCCGAGACGGGCAGCGGCTCGCCGTGGGAGGGCTGGCTGGGCAGGGGCTGCACAGGCAGTGGCTCGGGCGGCTGGGGAACGCTCAGAACAGGCGGAAGCGTCAGGGTAGAGGCCAGCGAGAGGACGGGCACGACAGCAAGTGGCCCCGGCGTGGGAGCCAGGGCGACGGGCTGAGCTTGCGTGTTGGATGGCAACGTGGCGTTCGTGGGCAACAGCAGCACCTGACCCACGCTGAGAATCGCGCCTTCGGGCAGGGTGTTTTCTGCCAGCAGCGCGTCCACGCTGACCCTGTAGCGTTTGGAAATGGCGTACAGCGTTTCCTTCGGCCCGACGACATGCCGCGCCGCACTCGACACCCGCAGCACCTGCCCGACTTTCAGATCAGGGCTGTGCAGGCCGTTCAGCGCCAGTAACGCGTCCACGCTCAGGCCCGCGCGCTTTGCGACAGCGTAAGCGGTGTCTTTGGCCTGAACCGTGACGGTCATGCCCTGAAAGCCGCCAGTCTGCGCGCCCGCCAGCCCGCCCAGGGACAGCAGGGCGCTCAGGAGCAGGGCTGGAATAGACGGAACAACTGAGGGCTGGGGCATCAGGAATAGGCTCGCAGGGGGCGAAAAAGTGAATTGACTCGGACACAGGAAGAAAAAGATTGTGCGTACCGTAACACATCATGAAGGATTGAAAAAGGAGAGGGAGATGAGAAACGTCATCCGAAAGATGGTTGACAGGTGGCCCGCCACGCGGTGGATGAAGATTCCCGCAGTCCTCACAGCCCCTCTCATCGGCTGTGCAGCCTGACATTCTCCCAGGCGGCGGGCGTATGGTGGGCGGGTGTTTGCGCGTGTAGGCGAGTGGCGGATCAATACTTTCAGGGCGCTGGGGCATCCCAACTACCGCCGCTACTGGCTCTCGCAGTTGCTGTCGCTGGTGGGATCGTGGATGCAGACCACCGCGCAGCAGTATCTGGTACTGGAACTGTCCGGGGGCAGCAGCGCGGCGCTGGGCTACGTGACGGTGGCGCAGTTTATGCCCAGCCTGCTGCTCTCTCTGTTCGCCGGGGCCATCGTGGACCGCGTCCCCCGGCGGCGGGTGCTGCTGACCACCCAGTTCGTGCTGCTGACCACCGCCCTGACGCTGGCGATCACCACCCACCTAGGCGTGGTGTCGCTGCCCTTGGTCATGATCCTGGCTTTCGTGTCGGGCTGTGCCAATGCCTTCGACATGCCCGCCCGCCAGAGCATGGTGGTGGACTTCGTGCCGCGCGAGGCTGTGACCAACGCGGTGGCCCTGAACAGTCTGTCCTTCAACGTCAGTCGCACGCTGGGGCAGGCGCTGTTCGGGGTGGTGGCGGTGCTGGGCGTCCAGCTTCTGGCCGGTGGGGACGCCACGAACATCGCCCGGCTGGCCTTTCCCTTCTACCTGAACGTGGCGTCGTTCGGGGCCGTGATCTATGTGCTGGCCACGCTGCCTTTCCCGGCGCGTCCCGGCGTGCAGCGCGGCAAGGTGGGCGACGACATCCGCGAGGGCCTGCGCTACGTACGCGCCACGCCCAGCGTCCGCAACGTGATGTTGCTGGTGGGACTGCTGAGCCTGACCGTCATCAACTTCAACGTGATCATCCCCTACTTTGCCCGCGTGGTCTACGGCGAGCGTGAGGCGGCCTTCGGCCTGCTATCGGCGTTCTTCGGTGTGGGCGCGATGGGCGGCGCGCTGTGGCAGGCCAGCAAGCCCAATCCGGTGCGGAACCTGCGGTACGGCGCACTGATTCTGATCGCCAGCACCGTTGCGCTGGCCCTGACCCCTGGCTCCACGCTGGCCGCGCCAGTCCTGGCCGCCTGCGGTTTCGGGATGCTCACGCTGCTGGTCAGCGCCAACAGCACCGTGCAACTGACCATCCCGGACCACCTGCGCGGACGGGTGATGAGCCTGTATTCCTTCGTGCTGGTGGGAATGGGACCGCCCGGCGCGCTGCTGTCCAGCGCATTGATCAATAAAGACGGCCCGCTCGGCTCGCGCTGGGGATTGATCGTGCTGGCGGCGCTGGGCCTGATCTCTCTGCTGGCGCTGTGGCGCAGGCTGCCGCGCAAGTTGGAAGAGCCGAAAGTGGCAGCCGACTGACCTGGCCGCCATCTCACCCCCTCTTTCTCAACCCGGTTCAAATCCTGCCCCGCGCGCAGACTGTTATGCTTCACACATGGTTTCAGACCGCACCCACGAACATTCGCAAGTGCTGATCACCTGGACGCTGATCGTGATCGGCATCGGCGCGGTGATCGGCATCGGCACCGCCGCCGCTCTGATGGCGCGCAAGGATCGGCCCCTGCTCGACGATCCCGACGCGCCGCTGTTCATCTGAGGGCACTGGCCCCTCGCCCCCAACCCCTCTTCTCAGTGAAGAGGGGTTTTCTTCTGCCCTCCCGCTCTGCTGGAACTCGATCTGCCGGAACTCGCTCTCCTAGAACGGCCACACGCGGGGAATGATCAGCAGGGAGACCGCGAACGTCACCAGCGTCAGGCCAGAGCCGACGCGCACGAAATCCATAAAGGTGTAGCGTCCGGGGCCGTAGACCAGCATGCACGACGGCTCCAGCGGCGTGATGAACGAGTTACTGGCCGCAATCGTGATCCCGATGATGAAGGGGCGCGGATCGTAACCCAGCGTCTTGGCCGTGCCAATCGCCAGCGGCAGCATCACCAGGGCCGCCGCCTGATTGCTCATCGGCTGGGTCAGGGCCACCGTGACCACGAACAGCGCGGCCAGCAGGCCATAGGGTCCCAGCGGTTCCAGCACACCCGACAGCGCCCCGGTCAGCACGCCCGCCGCCCCGGTGGCCTCGAAGGCCGTACCGAAGGCCAGCATGGAAGCGATTAGCACGATGATCGGCCATTCCACCGCGCCGTACGCCTCCTCCGGCGAGATCAGGCGGAAGATCAGGCTCAGGGCGACGGCCACCACCACCGCCACCGACAGGGGCACGACACCGAATGCACCCAGACCCACGGCCCCCACGAACAGGGCCACCGCCAGCGGCGCGCGGCGCGGGTCACGCACGCGCTCGGTCAGGTCACCCATCACCGCCAGATCATCTCCCAGCGAGTCGATGCGGGCCGCATTCCCCTGGATCAGCAGCAGGTCGCCCACGGCCAGCCGCACCCCCGCCAGCCGCTCGAAGTTCTGTGCGCGGCGGTGCAGCGCCAGCACCGAGACGCCGTAGCGTTCGCGGAAGCGGCCCTCCTTGAGCGTGCGCCCCAGCAGCGGCGAACCAGGGAGGACGACGGCCTCGATCAACCTCACGTCTCCGTCCTGGCCCGGCTCTGCGCGCAGCTTCTGCTCGGACTTGCTTACCACGCCCAGCGTACTTTTCCCGGCCAGGATGCGCTCGGTCTGGCCCTCCACCGCCAGCGTGTCGCCGGACTGGACCATAAAATCTGGCCCCGGCGCGTAGAAAGTCTGGTTGCCCCGGCGCACGGCCACCACCGTCAGTCCGTAGTCGCGCCCCAGCCCACTGTCGCGCAGCGCCCTGTCGGCCAGCGCACTGCCGGGGGCCACGGTCAGGTCGGCCAGATAGTCGCGCAACGAGTCTTCCAGCGCGGGTTCGCGGTCTGGCAGCAGGCGGGGGGCTACGAAAAACAGATACAGCAACCCCACCACGGCCACCGGCAACCCCACCCAGGCCAGCTCAAAAAAGCCTAGAGGTCTCTGCCCGGTGGTGGGCAGCGCTCCCGAGACCACCAGATTGGTGGTGGTGCCGATCAGGGTGATGGTGCCGCCCAGAATGCTGGCGAAGGCCAGCGGCATCAGTGCCCGGCCCGCGCCGATGCCCGCCCGTTTGGACAGGCCCGCCACCACAGGTAAAAAGACGGCGGTGGTGGCCGTGTTGCTGGTAAATGCGCTGATCCCGGCCACCGTCCCCAGCAATCCGCGCAGCATGGCTGGGGCGTTGCGGGCGCGGCGGGCCAGTGACGTTCCGATCCACTCGATCACCCCCGCCCGCAGCAGCACCCGCGTCAGGATGAACAGCGAGGCCAGCGTGAGTACGGTGTCGCTGCCAAAGCCCGCGAATGCCTGCTTGGGTGTGACCAGCCCGGTCAGCAGCAGCCCCGAGAGCAGGCCCAGCGCGGTCACGTCCACCGGCAGCCATTCGGTGGCGAACAGCACCAGCGCGGCCACGAACAGGATCAGAATCAGGGTTACGGGGTCCATACAGTCACCTGTGGATCATCGGAAGTAGGGGAGGAGCAGGGAAGTGGGACAAAGGGGGTCTGGAACTGTCCAGAGTGTGCGCGGGGCCAGGGTTGGTCAGATGAGACGGTCTAGATCAGGTCTGATGGTGGCCCGGCTCCACTCCTCTGGGCAACCTGCTGCCGCGCGGTGGCACGGAAACGGCGGCGCTGATACTGTGATCCGACACAGGCCGCCTATCCCCGCCACCCAAAGGAGTCCCCATGCCCACCGTCCATGTCTTTGCCCGCGATCACATCAACACCGACGAGATCATTCCTGCCCGCCATCTGACCACCGACGTGGAGGCCGAACTGGCGAAATTTGCGATGGAGGATTACGACAAGACCTTCGTGAAGCGCGTCCAGCCCGGCGATCTCATCGTGGCCGGGGCCGACTTCGGCTGTGGCAGCAGCCGCGAACACGCCGTCTGGGCCTTGCGCGGTGCGGGTGTCAGCGCAGTGATCGCGCCCAACTTCGCGCGTATCTACTACCGCAATTCCATCAACAACGGCTTTCTGGCGCTGGAATGTGACGGCATCGTGGAAGCTTTTCAGGACGGCGACAATGCCGATCTGGACTTGCAGGCGGGTACCATTACCAACACGCGCACCGGGCAAGCTTTAACCTTCGTTCCTGTGCCGCAGTTCGCGCTGGACGTGCAGAAAGCGGGCGGCTGGCTGGAATACATGAAGGAACACGACGCCGCCGATCTGGAGGCCGAGACGTTGAAGGCAAAGAGTACCGAGGCAGGCCACGGCCACCCCGGCGAGCGTTCGGAAGAGGAGAAAACCCATGCCTAAGATTGTTACGTTGCCCGGCGACGGAATCGGCCCTGAAGTCACCGCCGCCGCCGTGGAAGTGCTGCGCGAGGTGGCCCCGGACCTGACCTTTGAGGAACACGCCATTGGCGGGATGGCCTACGACGCGCATGGCGATCCTTTTCCCCAGCGCACTCGCGACGCGCTGGCCGACGCCGACGCCGTGCTGCTGGGCACCGTGGGCGGGCCGCAGAACAGCCCCTGGAACAGCCTGCCGCGCCCGATGCGCCCCGAGAGCGGGCTGCTGGCCCTCCGCAAGGCGCTGGGCTGCTACGCCAACCTGCGCCCGGTGCGCGTACAGCCGGGGCTGGAACACCTCTCGCCCCTCAAGCCCGAACTGGCGCGCGGCGTGGACATCCTGATCGTGCGTGAGCTGCTGGGCGGCGTGTACTTCGATCAGGACCGCAAGATCGACGGCGACACCGCCTACAACACCATGCGCTACACCACCCCCGAGGTGGAGCGCGTGGCGAAAATGGCCTTCTGGGCCGCCGAGCAGCGCAAGGGCCGCGTGACCAGCGTGGACAAGGCCAACGTGCTGGAGGTCAGCGAGTTGTGGCGGCGCGATGTGCAGGCGCTGCGGGACCGCGAGTACCGCAACATCCACCTGAACCACGAGTACGTGGACAGCGTCGCCATGCTGATCGTCTCCGATCCCAGCCGCTATGACGTGATCGTCACCGAAAACCTGTTCGGCGACATCCTGAGCGATCTGGCCGCCGTGATCCCCGGCAGCCTGGGCCTGATGCCCAGCGCGAGCTTAGGCGACGGTGCGGGCCTGTTCGAGCCGATTCACGGCAGCGCCCCCGACATCGCTGGAAAGGGGATTGCCAACCCCGCCGCCGCGATCATGAGCGCCGCCATGCTGCTGCGCCACGGCCTCAAGCGCAGCGACGCCGCCAACCAGATCGAGCGCGCCGTGGCTCTGGCCCTACGCGAGGAACCTACCCGCGATCTGGGCGGCAAGGCGGACACCAGAACGTTCACGAACGCCGTGCTGGAAGCGATGGGTACGCCCGTCGGCTGACCGAACCAGGCAGTCCGGGGGCGGGGTGCTGGTTGGCCCCGCCTCTTTCTCGTTTTCCCCATGCCAGCCACACGCTATCCTGCCCGCATGCGACTGGTCAGAATGCAACACGGCGGCGGGGCTTCCTGGGGAGAAGTGGAGGGCGAAACGGTGCAGTTCACCGACGGTATGGGCGGGCCGCGCACGGGCCAGAGCGCTCCGCTGGACACGGCGGCGCTACTGGCTCCCGCCGAGCCGTCCAAGATCGTCTGCGTGGGCCGCAATTACCTGGACCACATCCGTGAGCTGGGCAACGACACGGGCGACTTGCCCACTGAACCCGGCATCTTCCTGAAAGGCCCCAACACCCTGGCCGAGCCGGGTGGCACAGTGGACGCCCCCGACTGGAGCGACAACTTCCACTTCGAGGGTGAGCTGGCGCTGGTGATGGGGACGCGGGCGCAGGGGCTGACGCCGGAGAACGCGCTGGACGCCATTGCTGGGTACACCTGTGGGCTGGACCTTACCGCGCGGGACCGCCAGAAGACGGACCTGCAATGGTTCCGGGCCAAGGCGGCGGACCGCTTCTGCCCGCTGGGACCGTGGCTGGAAACCGAGCTGGACCCGGCGGACCTGCGCGTGCAGACCCGCGTGAACGGCGACACATTGCAAGACAGCCGCACCAGTCTGATGATCTTTGACGTGCCCGCGATCCTGGCCTACGTGACCCGCTTCGTGACGCTGGAGCCGGGCGACGTGGTGCTGACTGGTACGCCCTCGGGCGTCGGTCCCCTGAAGTCGGGCGACATGGTGGAAGTGGAGGTGGAGGGCATCGGGGTGCTGGTCACGCAGATCGGCTGAGGTCTGGTACCACCCGGATCTCGGCTGTTCCCCCAGCCCAGGCGCTAGCCTGTGTGCGTGACTCCTGCCGACAAGCATGACTATGACCTGACCACCCTGGCTGCCCGCGCGGGCGAGGAGGCCAGGCCCAACGCCTCCGTGCCGCTCGTCGAGCCGATCTACCAGTCCACCGTCTACGCTTTTGCCGATCTGGACGCGCTGGACGGGGCCATGAGCGGCGCGGAACCTGCCGCCTTCTATTACCGCAATGGCACCCCCAACGGCGCCACGCTGGAACGCGCCCTGGCCGTGCTGGAAGGCACTGAGGCCGCATTGGTGGCTGCCAGTGGGATGGCCGCGATCAGCGCCGCCTTTCTGGGGGTACTGAAAACAGGCGATCACGTCATCACCGACGCTCGCGTGTACGGCGTGACCTACGCCCTGCTGGCCGAGGAATTCCCGCGTCTGGGCATTGAGGTCTCCTTCGTGGATGCCTGCGATTTAAACGAGGTGGAGGCGGCCTTCCGTCCCAACACCAGACTTGTGCATGTCGAGAGCCTGACCAATCCGCTGCTGACCGTGCCGGACGTGCCCGCCCTGGCAAAGCTGGCGCACGAGCGTGACGCGCTCCTCAGCGTGGACAACACCTTCGCCAGCCCCGCCGTCTTCCGCCCAGCCCTGCACGGTGCGGACCTGGTGACCCACAGTGTCAGCAAGTACCTCAGTGGGCATAGCACCGCGTTTGGCGGTGTGCTGTGTGCCCGCGCCGATTTGGTGGCGCTGGCCCGCACCCGCCTGTTGCGGCTGGGCGGCACCATGTCCGCCTTCGATGCTTGGATGACCATGCAGGGCCTCAAGACGTTGGGCCTGCGGATGCGGGCACATTCCGGCAACGCGCAGGCGGTGGCCGACGTGCTGGTCAACCACCCGCGCGTGGGGGCGGTCTACCACCCCGGCCTGTCCGATCACCCGCAGTTTCATCTGGCGATGGACCTGTATCCCAACGGCTTTGGCGGCATGCTGGCCGCCGACATCGAGGACGCCCCCGCGTTTGTCAAGGCGCTGGCGGGCCGCATTCCCCTGGCCCCCAGTCTGGCCGACGTGATCACCACCCTGTCTTGGCCGTGGGGTACCTCGCACCGCGCGCTGCCCGAGGCCGAGCGCCGCCGCCTGGGCATCACGCCGGGGCTGCTGCGGATCAGCGTGGGCATCGAGGACATCGGGGACCTGCTTGGAGATTTCGAGAGCGCGCTGGAAGGCTGAAGTTAAGGCAGCGGCAGCCGGGTGGGAACGGGAGCCGCAAAGTCGGGCTTGAGTGGAGGAATCTGCTGTCTCAGGGGCCGGAGCGTTGTGGAACGGCAACGGTCTACGCCCCGCTCGTCCGCTCTGAAGGCGGGCGTCTGGCCCGGTTTGACCCACAACTGGTACTGCCGGATGCTTCCCACCGCCGCTCCCTCAGATTGGCCGGGTTCGCACCTCTGCGTCGCCGCCGTGAAGCGGTAGGGCGTGGTGGGCAGGCCCCCGGCAGCCACCCGCCTGAAATCCCAGACGTTCAGCCACTTCAGGCCCACGCCCGCGTCTCCGAAGTTTTCCAGCATCGCCAGTTCGCGCAGGCCGTCGCGGTTGATGTCCAGCACACTGTAGACCTCGCTGATCGCGCTGGCCTCGAAAGCGACGTGCAGCACGGGTGTCCCGGCGCGCGTGATCAGCAGGCCCAGCGTGTCTCCCATGTAGATCAGGCAGGTCTGATAGACCAGCGCCGTTTCCTGCGCGCCCGCTTTCAGGAACGGTCCCGGCGCACGCCCAATCAGCTTCGGCGCTGCAAAACGCTCTCCCAGCGCGCAATCTTCTCCCCCGCGCAGGGCGGCTGCCCGTCCGATCAGCGCGCGTTCCCGGGGCGTGGCCTGCGGGGGCGTGAGTATCAGATCTGCGCTATACAGCACGCGCCAGCCTGCCTGGGCATCTGCCCCGCCTCCCAGCAGCATCAAGGAGGCCAGGCCTGCCGTCACCCTTTTCAGGAGGTTCATGCTCCAGCGTAACAGGTGTGGGCCAACGGTCAGTCAGGGCGCAGCGCAGTTGGGGGCAGTGGGGGCGCGAACGGTCTGTGCCTGGAAGGAGTCGGTAGATTTTCCAACTGGATGGGGGAGGCTGTGCGTTCTTCCGCTGTGCCCTGGCTTGCTGCCCTGCTTTCCTGGCCCGCCAATTCAGAATCGGGCCGTCTATACTGGGCCGTGTGAAGCCCATTGGCCCCTACGTGGCAGTTCAAGCCCTGCCTCCCCCGGCGAATGGGGTGGCGGCGGCTGACAGCCCCATTCAGACCTTTCGGGCCACGGACCGGCTGACTGGAATTCCTGTTCTGCTGCACATCCTTCCCTATGCACAGGGGCTGCCGGAGGTGCCGTTCTCGCCCCATCTTCTGCCGGTGGTAGACAGCGGTGTGGACGGCGAACAGGCGTATCTGGTGACCGAACTGCCGCTTCAGGCCCACCCTGCGCAGGACCCGGAACTGGCCGCGCGCGGCGCACTGGCGGCCCTGAGCGTCCTGCACGGGCGGGACATGACACACGGCGGTGTCAGCGGGGCACAGCTCTGGAACCACGACGGTGGGGTCGCGCTGGCCGGGGCGGGCCTGCCCTGGCGCGAGGACGCCACCCCGCAGGGTGACCTGAGCGATCTGGCCCTGACCTTGCAGGCGCTGGGTGCGCTACCGGAGGTCCTGCGGCCCCTGCTTGAGCAGCCCGGTTCCCTGAGCGCACACGAAGCGCTGGCACTGCTCGGCGGCGATGTGGCAGATCAGGAGCAGAAAACGGCGGGGCAGCAGGAAGCCGCAGCGGAGTTGCCTCTGGATCAGCCTGCCGCGCTGGGGCAGTCATTGGAAGAAGAGGCTGCAGCCACCCTGGCTGGGGCTTCCGACTCCGAGGTGTCGGGCGGCCAGCCTATTGTTCCGCTGACTTCCCCTGAGGAGGTTTCGCCTTTGCTCCCTGGCAAGGATGCGGCTTCCAGCCCGTCTGGGACCGGAGGGCGGGGAATCGGCGGCGAGGGGAGTGTCGTCGGATCTGCCCAGACTGGGGCGACAAGGCCCGTGTCTGAACAGGCACAGACTTCGGCGGTCTCTCCCTTCTCCAATGCGCCGACGGGGCAGTCGGAAACGCCGCAGGAGCGCCGCAGACGCCAGAACGACGAGCGCCAGGAGCAGGCCACGTTGGACAGCCAGGCCGCCGCTGAGCGCCGGGCGGCGTACCTGAAAGAACAGAGCGAACAGGAAACGCGTGAGATTGCACAGGCTGCCGAACTGGCCGCGCGGGGTGTACCGGTGCCCGAGCCGTTTCAGATGGGCTTCGCGGCTGAGAGTACGGGCGATGTGGGCGGGGCTGTTGCTGGTGTGCAAGCGCGTCAGGTTGAGCGTCTGCCTGCTTCACTACGCCGTCCGAGCGGGGAAGAGATAGACGGGACGGGTACGGTGCAGCGGCTCCCCAGTGCAGTCTCGACTGGGGGGACCCCAGCCCGGCGTGATCTTCCGCCGATCCGGATCGGCTGGGATGAGGACGACTCCTGGCGGGTGGTCCGAACCGCACCGAAGAGCAGTCAGCCCTCGCCACTGCTGCGCTGGGTGCCACTGGCGCTGGTGGTCATCGTGTTGCTGGGTGCGGCCCTGCTGTGGGCGCTGCGGCCCTCGCGCGCGGCCTCTACTGATGCTGATGACGCCGCTACGGGCGCACCCGCACCGTGCTGCAACGTGGACTTTACTTTGCGCGGCGCGGCGGGCGTCACGGCCCAGTTGAACGTCGTCTCGGCTCCGGCCAGCGCGAAACTGGCGGCGAACCAGACGCTGGGCCTCGCGCCAGGGAAGGTCAACTTTCCAGTTCAGGGGACGTACCAGTTGAACGTGGTTGCCGAGGGCTACCGGTCTGCGCCGCTGACCGTCGTCGTTCCACGCACGCAGCCCGTGACCATCGATTTGGGCAATTAGCGTCCAGCCGAAGCGGGTGCCGATCTGGGCGACTTCCCCAATTTCCAAGTGAATCTGGGACACTTTCTGTCCCATGCGATCTTGGAGACGTTTGGCGCAGATGGTACTGATTCCATCTCGCGTCCCGATCCGCCCTGGCAGTTGTCTCCCCAAAAACCAAAAGAGGAAGCGCACGTTGCTGACGCCTCTTGTTTCTGTTCTCGTTCTTTCGTCGCAATTTGATGTAACGACTACCGTGAAAATACGCTGATCTGCAAGAACAGATAGGTGGCGGGTACGGCGAACAGCAGGCTGTCGATGCGGTCCAGGAAACCGCCGTGGCCGGGCAGACTGGTGCCGCTGTCCTTGGTTTTCAGGGCGCGCTTGACCAGACTCTCGGCCAGATCGCCCAGTTGGCTGGCACTGGCCACCAGAATGGAGTACAGCAGCGATTCCAGCGGGGACCAGATGCCAGTCAGGCTGGCGATTGCCAGCACAATCAGAAAGCCCGCCAGCAGGCCGCCGATGGCCCCCTCCACGGTCTTGCCGGGACTGACCTCCGGGGCCAGCTTGCGGCGTCCAAAGTAATAACCGCCGAAAAAGCCCCCGATATCGGCGGCAAAGGTGGCCAACAGCGGCAGCGCGAAGTACAGCAGGCCCGCCGTGGCGTCCGGGCTGTAGCGCAGCAGCAGAAAGTAGCCCAGCAGCCACGGAATGTACAGCAGCCCGAACACGCTGTAGACCACCCGTTCCAGCGGGCGTTCGCCGGGGCGCACCACCTCCATGACCAGCAGGTAGGCCACCGCGACCGTCAGGACCACCTCACGCCAGGAGCCGCCGGGCCAGGGTGGAGTCTGTGCCCAGATGGGCAGGCTGGCGATGATGATGGCGGCAGCGAACACACCCAGACTGGCCCGGCGCACGTCGATGTCGTTGCGGTCCAGCATGCGGATGTACTCGTACAGGCCCATCACCGAGACGAACACCAGTGCCGGAAGCATGGCCCACCAGCCGATCCACACGATGGCGCTCACGATGGCGAAGCCCACCACCGACGTCAGGACGCGGGTACTCAGCGTTTCCATGACCCTTCCTGACAGCGTGTCTTCTGATGGCACGACTTCACATGGCATGACTTCTCATGGCGGGGTGCAATGGAAAACGTGGAGCGTGGTGATCTCCCACGATCCACGCTCCACAGGCCACGTCCGGGCGCAGCTTTCACCCGAGGATTTCCTGCTCCTTCTTCTGGAAGGTGCTGTCCACGCGCGCGATAAACTCGTCGGTGATCTTCTGCACGTCGGCCTCGCCGCGCTTGATGTCGTCGTCGCCGATGCCTTCGAGCTTCTTGACGTCGTCCAGCGAGTGCTTACGCAGGTTGCGTACAGCAATGCGGGCGTCCTCGGCATAGGTCCGGGCGTTCTTGACCAGATCCTTGCGGCGTTCCTCGGTCAGCACAGGCATGCTCAGGAAGATGGTGTCGCCCTTGTTGTTGGGATTCAGCCCCAGATCGCTGTCGCGGATGGCCTTCTCGATGGGGGCCAGTGCGCCCCGGTCCCAGGGCGTGATGACCAGCGTGCGCGCGTCGGGCGTGCTGACGCTGGCGACCTGATCGATGGGCATGGACTGGCCGTAATAGTCCACCACGATGCGCTTGAGGATGCCGGGATTGGCGCGGCCCGTGCGCAGGACGCTCAGGCTGTTTTCCAGCGACTCGATGGCCTTGCCCATCTTTTCGCGGGTTTCGGCCTGGATGGTTTTCATGTCGGACATGGGGAAACACTCCTTTGAATGATTGGAGGCGAATGTATGATGGAGCAGAGTTTAGCGTGTAGAACCGGCGGGAACGAGGCACCCTTCTTTATCTTCGCCTGTCCCATATGGCTCGGGCGCCTAGCTCTGGATCAGCGTGCCGACCCGTTCGCCGCGGAACAGCCGTTCCAGATTGCCCGGCTCGAACAGATCGAAGACCACGATGGGCAGCCCCTTATCCATGCAAAGCGTGATGGCGGTGGCGTCCATGACGGCCAGACGGCGCTCCACGACTTCATGGTGGGTCAGGGTGTCGTATTTGACCGCCCCCGGATTTTTCTGCGGATCGCTGTCGTACACGCCGTCTACCTTGTTCTTGGCCATCAACACCACTTCCGCATTAATTTCCAGGGCGCGCAGGGTGCTGGTGGTGTCGGTGGTGAAGAACGGTGCGCCGTTGCCCCCACCGAAGATGACCACACGGCCCTTTTCCAGGTGGCGCATGGCCCGGCGGCGGATGTACGGCTCGGCCACTGCCGCCATCGGAATGGCGCTCATGACTCGGGTGGGGCGTCCGGCGGTTTCCATCGCGTCTTGCAGGGCCATCGCGTTCATCACGGTGCCCAGCATGCCGATGTAATCGGCAGTGGCCGGGTCCATGCCCACGCCGTTGCGCGCCCCGCGCCAGAAGTTGCCGCCGCCGATCACGATGGCCAGTTCCACATCGCTGCCTTCCAGTGAAGTGGAGATCAGCCGGGCGAGGCGGGCCGTGGTGTCGGGACTGATGCCGAAGCCCTCTTCTCCGGCCAGGAATTCACCGGAGAGTTTGAGTAGAACGCGCTTGAACATGGGCATGGGATACCACCTCGCAGGAGAAGATCACAGAAAGTCAAGAAAAAACCCGGCAACCGCTGGGGCCACCGGGAAGACAGGAATGCGGCCCAGAAAAAAGGGCGGCCAACTGCGCCGCCCCCTCCACATTTACGAACCGATCTCGAAGCGGACGAAGTTGCTCACCGTGGCGTCGCCCAGATACTTGCCCACCGTCATGGAGTTGTCCTTGACGAACTTCTGCTCGGGCAGCACTTTTTCCTCGTAGAACTTGCCGATCTGACCGCTCACGATCTTCTCGACGATCTGCTGGGGCTTGCCCTCGTTGAGCGCTTTGTTGGTCAGGATCTCGCGCTCTTTCTCGATGTCGTCGCTGTTGACCTGCTCGCGCTTGAGGTACTGCGGGTTCTCGGCGGCCACATGCAGGGCCACGTCCTTGGCCTGGGCCGCGTCGCCGCCGTCCAGGTCCACCAGCACGCCGATCTTGCCGTTACTATGAACATAGCCGGCGATCTGCTGGCCTTCCATGTAGGTCACCCGGTTTAGAACCAGATTCTCGCCGATGCGGCCAGCGGCGGCGGCCAGCACGGTGCCCACCATTTCACCGTCGTCCATCTTGAAGTTCTTGAACTCCTCGACGTCGCTGGTCTTGGCCTGGAGTGCGGCTGCGGCCAGTCCTTCCACGAGCTTCTGGAAGTCGGCGTTGCGGGCCACGAAGTCGGTCTCGCTGTTGACTTCCACCATCGCCGCATGGTTGCCGTCCACCACAAAGCGCACCAGACCCTCACGGGCTTCACGGTCCGACTTCTTGGCCGCCTTGACGATGCCGCGTTCGCGCAGCAAGGCCACAGCCTTGTCCTCGTCGTTGCCCGCGTCGGCCAGCGCCTTCTTGACGTCCATCATGCCCGCGCCAGTCATTTCGCGCAGTTTCTTGATCGATTGCAGCATAGTGATTCCTCCTGAAAAGTGTTTAGAGCAGGGTCTTGAGAGCAAAAATAGGGGGCGCGGCCCGCTCACCGCGCAGCGACGCCCCCCACCAATGAGCGGGTTTAGCTGCGGCCCTGGGTGCTGGTGACCTGGGCAGTGTCGCCCTCGGCACCCTGCTCGGCGTTCTTCATGTCGGCGTTCTCGCCTTCCACGCGCTCGCCGGACACGTCCTCGCCGCCGCCACGCGCCTCGACCAGCAGGTCACCGATGCGGTGCGTGATGAGCTGGATGCTGCGGATGGCGTCGTCGTTGCCGGGCACGATGTAGTCGATCACGTCGGGATCGCTGTCGGTGTCGGCCAGCGCGATGACGGGAATGCCCAGCTTGTTGGCTTCCTTGACGGCAATGACTTCCTTGGTGGGGTCCACCACGAAGATCGCGTCGGGCAGGCGGTTCATCTTGCGGATGCCGCCCACAAAGCGCAGCAGACGCTCGCGCTCGGTGCTCAGGGCAATACGCTCGGCCTTGCCACGGTCATTGATGCGCTCGGACTCGAACAGGTCGTCCAGTTCGTTCAGGCGGTCGATGCGGGTGCGCATGGTCTTGAAGTTGGTGAGCATGCCGCCCAGCCAGCGGCTGGTGACGAAGGGCATCCCGGTGCGGCGCGCTTCCAGTTCCACGATTTCCTGCGCCTGCTTCTTGGTGCCGACGAACAGAATGACTCCGCCGCGCTCCGCGAGTTCCTTGATGAAATCGAAGCTGCGGTCCACCTGCTTGAGGGTCTTTTGCAGGTCGATGATGAAAATACCGTTGCGTTCGGCGAAGATGAACCGCTTGAACTTGGGGTTCCAGCGCTTGGTTTCGTGACCGAAGTGAACTCCGGCTTCCAGCAGTTGCTTCATGCTGATGTAGGACATGTGGCTCCGTAAGCGTTGAGTGGGAAGAGTTTGCCAGTTTCGTGCCAGCCCAGCGTCTGTTCTCGCTCTGTTTGTCGTGAACGCTGTGGGCCAGGCCGATGCGCGACGCTTGAGCGCGCACGGCGGGTCACGGGGGCACCCAACCGAGGAGTATAGCGCGTCTGGGGAGATGAGGGAAGTCATGGCTGCCCTCTGAACTCTGAACTGCGGTATCCATCTGCTGGAAGCTCTGGTGATTGAATGGAACGGCAATCGGGCTGAAAAATTACAAATGGAAGAAGCGTGGACACCCTCCTGGGTGCTCCACGCTTCCTGATTGATATGTGGGTGGGCTAGAACGCCACCTGTGCCTGGAGTTCCTGGGTGGTGCGGAAGGTGGTCTGCGCGCCGCCTGCCGTGGAATTGGCCATCGTTCCCGAGCCGCTGACCTGGGCCAGAACGTTGGCGCTGGCCTGGATGTTCAGCTCCACGACGTTCCAGCCGGGCTGGACGTTGACGGCCACCGTGACCGGCAACTGGGAAATCTGCGGGATGCTCAGAATTTTCGCGCAGTCCATGGTGCCCCGGAGCTGGGTGGCGCTGTCGCTGTACAGCCACACACGGACATTCACGCGGCGGCTAAGGAGGCCGGGTTTGCTGCCGGTCATGGCACTGGTCTGGCGCGCTCCAGCACCGTCTTTTGCGTTTAGGGACATCAGCGCAAAGGCGCGGACGTCCGGCTCACTGCTCTGCACGCTGCCCATACAATCCAGCTTCCCTGCGATCCCAGTGATGGGCAGGCTCTGCTGGGTCAGTTCGGCCTCACCGGGAAGGGTCAGGGTAAATGAACCGTCCGTGTGGACGCTGGAAGACGCGCCCGGCAGGCCGGAAACGGCCACCCGCCCCTCGCCCTGCCACCCCGAGACCTTGCCGCTGATGGTCTGCACAGTGGGCTGATCGGACGCCTGTGGGGTGGGGAGGCCGCCGCCGCACGCCACCAGTGCCAGGGACACTCCGCCCAGAAGTCCCCATTTCATCCCTTGAATCTTCAACACGTTCTGCATGCCATCAGGGTAAACAGACGTCCCTGACGCGCCTCTGACAGATTCGCAGATTGGGTGGGCATTTGTCACACGGTCAGGTCAGTGGAGTGGGGAATTCGTCTGGCGCTGGGGTTCTGGCGACAGAATCCACCAGCGCTGTGGTCTCTGTCCGCATCTTCTGCCTGTCGTCTCTGGTTCCCGCTTCTGGCCGCCGTGGTCACGCCCTACCCCTGCTACACTCCCCGGCGATGACGCAAGCGCCGCTCTACATTCTGGGCATCGACACTTCCTGCGACGATACGGGGGTGGGCATCGTGGAGCTGAAGGCTGACGGCAGCGTGCAGGTGCGCGCCAACCGGATCTGGACGCAGGCCGTCCACGCGCAGTACGGCGGCGTGATGCCCGAACTCGCCAGTCGGGAGCATGTGGAGCGCATCGACGGCGTGATGGTGGATGCGCTGGCCGAGGCAGGTTTGCAGGTGTCCGACATCGGTGCGGTGGCGGCCACTTCTGGCCCCGGTCTGGTGGGGGCGCTGCTGGTGGGCCTGATGTACGGCAAGGGACTGGCGCAGGCGCTGGACGTGCCGTTCTTCGCCGCGCACCATCTGGAGGGCCATATCTTCGCCGCCGCCTCCGAGGACAACCTGCAAGCGCCGTATCTGGCCCTGGTGGTCAGCGGCGGGCACACCCACCTGTTCGACGTGCCGGAGGAAGGGAAATACATCCTGGTGGGCGCGACCCGCGACGACGCGGCGGGGGAGGCGTTCGACAAGATTGCCCGTCTGGCGGGGCTGGGTTATCCGGGGGGGCCAGCCATTGCCGAAGCCGCCCTGCGTGGCAACCCCGACGCCGTGCCGTTCAAGGAACCCCTGCAAGGTCAGAAAGCCTTTGAGTTCAGTTTCAGCGGGCTTAAAACTGCCGCCTTGCTGGCGCACAAGGCCGGGGCGAAGCCCGACGATCTGGCTGCCAGTTTCCAGCGGGCCGCCGTGCATGTGCTGGTCAAGACCACCCGCCGCGCCGCCGAGGCATACGGACGGCAGACGGTGGTGGTGTCGGGCGGCGTGGCGGCCAACACAGCTCTACGCGAAGCCTTCCAGTCAACTCATCTGCACGTCGTTTTCCCCGGCAAGGGTCTGAACACCGATAACGGCGCGATGATTGCTCTGGCGGGGGCTGCTGCGCTCCGGGCAGGCCGTGCGCCCAGCCTGCTGGCGGCGGGGGCGACGGCTTACGCGCCGCTGGCGAACGGGTAGAGAGAACCAGAATCCTCATTTCTGCTGGCCAAGAAAAGTCCCCCCTTCGTATGGAGGGGGGTATTCATACATCCTCCTCTTTATGCGCTCGGCTGCCTCACCCGCGCCTCCCTGGCCTCCTCGGCCAACTGGCGGCGCAGGATTTTCATGGCCGCCGTCTTGGGCAATTCCTCGTCGCGGAATTCCACGCTGCGGGGGGACTTGTACGCGCTGAGATGCTGGCGGCAGAACGCGATGATCTCGGCCTCGGTGGCGGTTGCGCCGGGCTTCAGGTGAACCACGGCATGGACCGTCTCGCCCCGGTATTCGTCGGGCAGACCCACGACGGCAGCTTCCAGCACGGCGGGGTGGGCGTTCAGCACCTCGTCCACCTCGCGCGGATAGACGTTGTGGCCGCCCGCGATGATCAGGTCCTTCTTGCGGTCCACGATTCGGAAATAGCCGTCGCCGTCCACCGTCGCCATGTCGCCGGTCAGCAGCCACGTCAGGCCGTGCATTTCGCGCATGGTCTTTTCGGTGGCGTCCGGGCGCTGCCAGTAGCCCATCATGATGTTTGGCCCGGCCACCCACAGCTCGCCCACTTCACTGGTGTCCACGATCTCGCCGTCCTCGCCTACCACGATGGCGTCCACCCCTGGCATGGGCAGGCCGATGCTGCCTTCCTCCTGCCGCCCGAAGATGGGGTTGGTGTGCGTGATGGGGCTGGCTTCGGTGAGGCCATAGCCTTCCACCAGATTTGCGCCCCCGGTGATCTCGCGGAACTTGCGGGCGGTTTCCAGCAGCAGGGGCGCGCTGCCGCTGATGCACGCGCGGATGCTGGTCAGGTCATGTTTGGGTGTGTCGGGGTGGTTGTTAATAGCGTTGTACAGCGTCGGTACACCGGGAAACAGCGTCGCCCTGGAGGCTTCGATCTGGTCCAGCACCATTCCGATGTCGCGGGCGTTGGGGATCAGCGCCATCGTCGCGCCGATCAGGATGCTGAGGTTCATCGCCACGGTCATCCCGTAGACATGGAAGAAGGGAATGGCGGCCAGTGTGACCTCCTGCCCGTCTTTCAGGTCCGTCATCCACACGCGGCCCTGCTCAGCGTTGGCGATCAGGTTGCGGTGGCTGAGCATCGCGCCCTTAGGAACGCCAGTGGTGCCCCCGGTGTATTGCAGCAGCGCCAGATCGCGGGGTTGCCGGGGCGCAGGTGCGGGCGTGGGTGGCTGGAACTTCAGCAGATCGGCATACTGGAGAAGATGCGCGCTGTCCGGTATATCCACCCATGTGCCCTCGCGCCGCGCCTTGATGGGGTACAGCAGATTTTTTGGAAACGGCAGGGCATCCTGAATCCCGGTCACGATCACCCGTCTGACGGGTACACGGCCCTGAATCTGGGCGTAGCGCGGGTAAAAGGTGTCCAGCAGGATCAGTGTCTCGCTGCCGCTGTCGTTGAGCTGGTATTCCAGTTCGTCGGCCACGTACAGCGGACTGGTGTTGACCACCACCGCCCCGGCCAGCAACGTGCCAAAAAAGGCTGTAACGAACTGCGGGCAGTTGGGCAGCATCACCGAGACGCGGTCCCCCGGCCCTACGCCCATTTTTTGCAGTGCCAGCGCAAACTTCTGGGCGTCCTGCCAGAGTTCGCGGTAGGTGGTATTTGCTCCTAGAAAGGCCAGTGCCGTCCGGTCCGGGTAGGTCTGTGCGGCGCGTTCCAGCAGTTGCGGCAGCGTCAGGTTGCTGGGCGCGAAGTCGTGTGGCACGCCGGGTTCGTAATGCGTGAGCCACGGACGGGGCAGGGTTGATGGGACGGGCAGGGTAGGGGACACGGCGCTCCTCCAGGGGTGGGGCGAGGGGATGGAGTGAATTGACGCGGCGCTGATCGGGCCGGAAGCCAGAAGGAAAAAATTAAACTTGGTCCAATTATTACCGAAAGAAGGCCTGATCTTCAAGCCACACCCCCACCATTGCCCCCGTATGTGTATCGCCTGAAGTTTTTTTACGCGAGTGATGAATGTTGCGCTGGACGTTTGGCGGGTGGCCGACTGCCAGACTGAGGGCATGACCCCGCCCGCTTCCGATATGTCCGTGCATGAAGCCTATCTGCGTGAAACCCTGGCCCTGGCCCGCAAGTCATTGGAAGTTGGGAGTTCGCCTATCGGTGCTGTCCTGGTGGGCAAAAATGGGGAAGTGATCGCGCGGGGACGCAACCGCGTGGGCGAACCCCAGACTGCCCGGCGGGTAGGCGACGCCAGCGTGGCGCACGCCGAGATGGACGTGTTTTTTCAGGTGGGCAAGCTGGAAAATCCCCAGGACCTGACCCTCTACACCAGCCTGGAACCCTGCCTGATGTGCGGCGGGGCCTCCGCGCTGCTGGAAGTGGGCCGGATCGTGTGGGCCACCGCCGATCCCTGGGGCGGCGCGGGCCGCCTGCTGGCGTGGTCCGATCACCCGGCCATGCAGGAAACGGAAATTGTTCCCTGCCCTTTGCCAGATCTGGAAACAGAGGGTGCGAATCTGTTTGCCCCCGAAGCCAAGCGGGCTTTCCCCGACGAGGGCTGGGCGCTGTGGCGCGAGAAGTACCCGGAAGAAACCCAGGGCGTCTGAGGTCTGAGCAACGCAGCCTCTGCCCGCCTATCATCCTTGCCATGAAGCAACTCGATCTGGAGCCTGAATGAGCGTGCTGGTGGTGGGCAGCGTCAATGCCGATCTGACCGTGCGTGCCGCGCGCATTCCCGGCCCCGGGGAAACGGTGTTGGGCAATGAGGCGCGGACCTCGCCCGGCGGGAAGGGAGCGAACGGTGCAGTGGCGGCGGCGCTGGCTGGGGCTTCCGTGTCAATGGTGGGAGCGGTTGGAGAGGATGCTTTTCAGGAGGTGGCCCTCTCTGGCCTGAAACGGGCGGGCGTGGACCTGTCCGGCCTGCTGACGCTGGACGCCCCCACCGGACTGGCCCTGATCACCGTCTCAGACGCGGGAGAGAATGCCATTACGGTAGCGAGCGGCGCGAATGCCCGGTTGACGCCGGACCATCTGCCTGCCGACTTCACCCCCTTCACCCATCTGCTGACGCAGCAGGAACTGCCGCCCGAGATCACGCTGGAGGCGGCGAAACGTGCCTCGGCGGCGGGTCTGACGGTGCTGCTCAACGCTGCGCCTACCCGCGACACCTCCTCTGAACTGCTGCGCCTGACCCATCATCTGCTGGTCAACGAACACGAACTGGCTGACCTGGCTGGCGACGGGGAAGTGGAAATCGGCGCCCGCTCATTGCTGGAGCGTGGTCCGCAGGCCGTCACAGTCACCCTGGGCGGTGAGGGCAGCCTGACTGTAACGGCAGGGGAAACGTATCGCCTGCCCGCGCATCCGGTCAATGCCGTGGATACCACCGGGGCGGGGGATACCTTCTGCGGCGTACTGACCGCGCGGCTCTCTCACGGCGACGATCTAAAAATGGCGTTGTACTGGGCCGGGATCGCCGCCGCCCTGGCCTGTACCCGCCCCGGCGCGCAGGATGCTATGCCCACCTGGGAAGAAGTCGTGCGGGAGAGTGAACGCTGAGGTGTGGTTCCGGTCCTGGTTGCCTGTTAGCCTGAACCCATGCGTTACCGGATTTTTACCGAACACGACAACAACGCGCTTCAGGCGCTGGACCTGACCGTGCAGCGACATCTGGACCCTACCTTCGACGCCTTGCCCGAACGGGAGCGCGAGGGCCGCATCAGCACCAGCCTTCCCGCCCTGAAGTTCTACGAGCGCAGCGAGCATTCCTTTGTGGCCGAGGACGAGGGGCAACTGGCAGGCTTTATCTTCGCGCAGTCGGTGTGGCAGGGCGACAAACCCATCGTGCTGGTGCGGACGCTGAGCCTGTCGCCCGACGCACCCGTGGAAACGGCGCAGGGCCTGCTCCACGCCACCATTAAAAGTGCTTACGACACCGCCGTTTACGAGGTCCACTTTCCCCTTGTCCCCGGTCTAGAGGACACTGCGCGGGCCGAGGAAGCCGTCACGCTGGGCGCTTACGCGGTGAGGCACCTGGGCAGCCGTCTGGAAACCTCGCCGGGTGTGCGGCTGAGTCCCCCGTCACACCCCGCTGGGGGTGGTGAGGTTTCCGGTATTTCGGGCGCGGACATCGGCGCATAATGGCGGGCATGACCACTCCCGCTACCCGTGTGCTGCTGGGCGTTCGCGGCATGTCCCGCGAGGCCGGCAAGACTGTCGCCGCTGCCCTGTCTGCCCTGCCCGGCGTCTCAAAAGCTGCCCCGGACGACGGCCAGATTGAAGTGCATTACGATCCCTCGCAACTGACCATCATGGATCTGGTGCGGGCGGTGCGGGGTCAGGGTTTCCTGGCCGGAATGCTGTAGCGGTGGCGCTGGGTTATGTGGGTGTCCTGACCGTTCGCCTGGAAATGCCCTGGGTCAGTAACCTCAAGGAAAAACGCGCCCTGGTGCGCCCGGTGGTGGAACGTCTCAAGGTGCGTTTTCCCCTGACCGTTGCTCGCCTGGACGGCCTGGACGCCCATGACTGGGAAGTCATCGGCGTGGCCACCATCAGCAACGATTATGGGTGGGTCAAGGAAACGCTGAAGATGGCTGCCGACTACATTGCCAGCGAGGGGCCGTACCGCGTCACCGACGAGGAAACTGAGATAACCATGATCGGAGAGGGCGATTTGGAGGAGGACGAGCTGGAGGACTGAACGGGGATTTACTCAACCCTGTTACAGCCAATTCCATCACCCCGTTTAGGGCTTGAGCCAGGATAGATTTCTCCGTACCCAGACGATAAAAAGTGAGACGATATGGCTAGATATCGTCTCCACCACAGTTTAGGCCGTCGCCGCAACATTCGTACCCTCCATCGCTGGGCCAAACGACACTTTAATGACCAGAAAAAGTGTCGTCATCAGAAGGTCACCGATGCCATGCTCATCGCCCTATTGCTGGCACGCTTGATCTACAAACAGGCGTACCCATCGGTCTGGTGGAGTGATCTTAAGGCAGACCGCCCCGGTCTGCCGTCCTACACGCAAGCTTTCAACCGGGCCAACGGTCTGCTGGCCGTCTTGGAGAAGGTCTGTACACCGTCCCGATCCTGTGCTGAGGTGGTGATCGACTCCATGCCTCTCCCCATTTGCCGTCCCAAACGAACGCGGCGCTGTCACTTTCCTGGAGCCAGATGGGGGCACAGGACACAAGGGAAGTTTTTTGGGTACAAGCTCCACGCGTGGGTCCTGGAAGACGGTGAGGTTGCGCAATACCTGATCAGACCGGCCAATTTGCACGACACCACCGTGAGCTACGAACTCAATCGACGCCATCCCCGACTTCGACGGGCCAAAAATTGTGGGGGATAAGGGGTCCTGCTGCGTGGGCGACATCTATCCACCCAAAAGCAACTCCCGGTATGACACCGGATGGCGGCCAGACCGCCATCCGAAACTCCGCAAACGCATAGAAACGGTGTTCTCCCAACTGGTTGCAGAGGGGATTCGGTCTGTTCAGACCAAAACACTGGCCTCATTGCGGCTGCGCGTCGTCCTGGCCGTCATCGCCCACAACCTTACCAAGCCCTAAACGGGGTTCCATCATTGTCCCGGTCCAGTCCTGGCGTGTAGCTAGGCTCATTCCTCCTGATATCGAACAGCCCAATTTTGCTTAACTCGGTGCAGCGCCCATACCTTGCCTTGATCAGCGGGCGCTCTACCCATCCTGTTTTGCTCTGGGCCGTGACCTTGCACCATTTCTCGTTGCAGGCGATGATTTCCAGAGCAGCTTTGGCGGGCAGCGTAGCCACCACTGGACTGGATTTGCTGGCCTGCGTGTAGAGGCGGGCGGTGGCTGGGACGCTCCCCGGATGGGCGTGAGCATTCGACACAGTGGCGGCAAGCAGCACGGCGAGGAGTCGTTTCGTCTGCGCTTCATCATGGCCTTTCAGCGTGCCGGAAGTGCGGATAGATACCGGTCTGCGCGTCCGCCCTGACCCGTGTTAGCCTCCCAGCGTGATCGAACGTTACCTGACCCCTGAAATGAAGACCCTCTGGTCCGAGGCCAGCAAGTACCGCGCGTGGCTGCGCGTGGAACTGGCGGCGATGGACGCCCAGGCCGATCAGGGCGAGGTGCCGCGCGAGGCACATACGGCGCTGCTGGAGCAGACGGGGGCCGATCCGATTGACGACGCCTTCGCCGCCCGCGTGGCCGAGATCGAGGCTGTCACCCGCCACGACATCGTGGCCTTTACCCGCGCGCTGAGCGAGCGTTACGGCGACGAGGCCCGCTTTATCCACCACGGCCTGACCAGCACCGATGTGGTGGACACTGCCCAGAACCTGCTTCTGGATGAGGCCCTGACACTCATCCTGGCCGATGCTGCCGCGCTGCGCGAGGTCTGCCGCACGCAGGCGCTGGCCTACAAGCACACGCCCACGGTGGGCCGCACCCACGGTATTCACGCCGAGCCGATGACCTTCGGCCTCAAGTTCCTGAACTGGATGGCGACGCTGGACCGCGATCTGGAACGGCTGACGGCGGCCCGCAAACGTATTCAGGTGGTCATGCTCTCTGGCTCGGTGGGCACCTACGCCCACGTCTCGCCGCAGGTGGAGGTGGAAGTCGCCCGCGCCTGGGGGTGGGAGGCCGCGCCCGTCACCAACCAGACTCTGGCCCGTGACCGCCACGCCGAGGTGCTGGCCGCGCTGGCCATCTTCGGCACCACGCTGGAAAAGATTTCCGTCGAAATCCGTCACCTCCAGCGCTCGGAGGTCCGCGAGGCGATGGAACCCTTCGGCAAGGGGCAGACGGGCAGTTCCTCCATGCCGCACAAGAAAAACCCGATCCTGACCGAGAACGTCACTGGCTTTGCCCGCCTGCTGCGCGGCTTTCTGACCACGGGCCTGGAAAACGTGGCCCTGTGGCACGAGCGCGATATCAGTCACTCCAGCGCCGAGCGCGTGATTCTGCCCGACGCCACCGCCGCCGCCAGCTACGCCACACGGCGTCTGACCGGGGTTCTGCGTGGTCTGGTGGTCTTTCCGGAACGGATGCTCAAGAACATGAACGATCTGGGCGGTCTGGTCTTCAGCCAGCGTGTGCTGCACGCTTTGATTGACGAAAAGGGCATGTCCCGCGAGGCCGCCTACGATCTGGTGCAGCGCCACGCCCTGAAAAGCTGGGAAACCGGCGAGGGCCTGCGCGAACTGCTGGCTGCCGATCCCGAATGCCCCCTGAACGATACCGAACTGGACGGGGCCTTCGATCTGGCGTGGTACCTGCGCCATGTGGATGATATTTACGCGCGCTTCGGAATGTGAGTCGAAATCGCGCTCAGTTGAGCAGACGAATCTCGCACGTCCCCGCTCCACGCGAAGTCTTCCAGTCCGCGAAATAGTCCGAGATCGCCGCCCGCTGATTCTTGTCCGCAAAGACGAACTTGCAGCGCCCGGTTTCCTGATTCAACGCTGAGTACAGCGACAGTTGCATCGTCCTGATCTTGGAAAAATAAAGCAGGGTTGCGCCCCTGGCGACTTCACCGGCCATTAACGCGCTGGAATCGTCTTTCGGGGCGTCGATGGGCGTGGTGAATTTGACCGTCTTGATAGAAATTGTGCCAATGATCGGCGGCTGGCCCTCTGGCGTGGCCGTGTACTCCCAGAGCTGTCCGGCCCTGATCGGCAACGGTGCGGTGGGTGAGGTGGCAGCCGGGGCGCAGGCCACCAGTCCTACGCTGAGGATAAGTAAGATCTGTTTCACCGTGCCAGCGTAGCGTCAGCCCCATTCCGGCGGTGTCACATTCCCGCATCCCTTATGCTGCCTGTATGGGATTTATTCTTCGGCTTCTGGTCAATGCGCTGGCGCTGTATCTGCTGACTCAGGTGTATTCGGGCGTGTTCTTCGCGGGCGGTACGGGCGTGGGCAGCGTCCTGATCGCTGCGCTGGTCATGGGCATCGTCAACGCGCTGATCCGCCCCGTGTTGCTGCTGCTCTCGCTGCCGCTGACGCTGCTTACGCTGGGGCTGTTCACGCTGGTGGTCAACGGGGTGGTGCTGCTGCTGGTGGCGGCGGTCACGGCGCTGGATACGGCGGGCTTCGGCGCGGCCATCGTGGGCGCATTGATTCTGACCATCATTTCCTGGCTGCTGGACTCGCTGGTGGGTGTGCTGGGTCTGGACGGAAAACGTGACTGAGTTGACCGTGACTGAAACGGCCTCGCAGGTCAGACCACAGGTGGTCAGGTCCCCAGAAGACCTGCGCGCCGCGCTGGCCGGGCGGGGCCGCGTAGGACTGGTGCCCACGATGGGCTACCTGCACGACGGCCACGCCACCCTGATGCGCCGCGCCCGCGAGGTTTGCGACGTGCTGGTGGTCAGCATCTTTGTCAACCCGCTGCAATTCGGCCCCAGCGAGGATCTGGCCGCCTACCCCCGCGATCTGGAACGCGATCTGGGCGTGGTGGCAGGGGCCGGGGTGGACGTGGTGTTCATGCCGGATGTGGAGACGATGTACCCGCCCCGCTTCGACACCCGCGTGGTGGTCTCCGGCGTCAGCGAGGGGCTGGACGGTGCCTCGCGGCCCGGTCATTTCGTGGGCGTGGCTACTGTGGTCCTCAAGCTGCTGAATCTGGTGCGCCCGGACGTGGCTTTTTTTGGCGAGAAGGACTGGCAGCAACTGGCCGTGCTGCGCCAGATGGTCCGCGATCTGAATGTGCCAGTGGAGGTGGTGGGCCTGCCCACTGTTCGCGCCGGATCTGGGCTGGCCCTCAGCAGTCGCAACAGCTACCTGACCGCAGAGCAGCAGGCACGGGCTGCCGTACTGTCGCGCGCCCTGATGGCGGTACAGGCCGCCTACGCCAGTGGCGAGAGGTCAGCCCTGAAGCTGCGTCAGGCCGGGCTGGACGTGCTGGCCCAGGACCCGGAGGTGGCACTGGATTACCTGAGCGTTGTGGGCCGTGACATAGAAGAAAGAGAAGTTGTGGACAATGGTCCCATGACCCGTGTTCTGGTGGCTGCCCGCATGTTCGGCGTCCGGCTGATCGACAACATGCCCCTCGTTTTCGGGGAGCCTGATTCCGCATGACCCTCGACGAGCTGCTGCGCGAGATGGTGGGCCGCCGGGCCTCCGACATCCACCTGCAAGCGGGCAGCCCGCCGATGGGCCGCGTGGACGGCCATCTGGTCCCTTTCGGCACGCAGGCGCTGATGCCGCCCGACACCGAACTGCTGGCGCAGGCGCTGATGTCCGCCGAGCAGTGGGACGACTTCGCCTACCGCAACGAGCTGGACATCGCCTACGGGGTCTCGGGGCTGGGGCGTTTCCGCTGCAATATCTTCCGGCAGCGCGGCTCGGTGGGGATCGTGATGCGGGTGGTCAGCGACGCCATTCCTGGCTTCGAGTCGCTGGGCCTGCCCACCGGGGTCCTGCAACGGCTGGCCGACGCCCCGCGCGGTCTGATTCTGGTCACGGGTCCCACCGGCAGCGGCAAGACCACCACGCTGGCCAGCTTGGTCGATCACATCAACCGGACCTTTGCCTATAACGTCATCACGGTGGAAGACCCCATCGAGATCCTGCACAAGAACAAGAAGAGCATCGTGGTGCAGCGTGAGATCGGCAGCGACACCCGCGACTTCCGCACTGCCCTGAAATACGCCATGCGCCAAGATCCCGACGTGATCATGATCGGTGAGATGCGCGACAAGGAAACGGTGGAAGCGGCCCTGAGCGCGGCGCAGACCGGGCATCTGGTCCTCAGCACGCTGCACACGCAGGACGCGGTTCGCAGCGTCAACCGCATCATCGATTTCTTTGCCCCCTACGAGCGCGATCAGGTCCGGCTGCAACTGGCCGAAACGCTGGTGGGCATCGTCAGTCAGCGTCTGCTGCGGCGTGCGGACGGCGTGGGCCGCGTGCTGGGGCTGGAAATCATGTTGAATACGCCGCTGATCCAGGATTACATCAAAGACGAGGATAAGACCCCCCTGATCAAGGACGCCCTGATGGAAGACGATATCCGGGGCATGCACACCTTCGATCAGCATCTGGCACAGCTTTACCGCCACAACCTGATTAGCATCGACGAGGCCACCGCCGCTGCCACCAGTGCCCACGAACTGAAACTGATGGTGACGCGCAGCGGCTACGCATACTGAACGCGGGTTGTCCGCCTAAAACTCATTTTACGCCTGTATAGAAGGCATGTCCCGCCCGCCGGGTTTCTTCCGTCTGGCCTGACCGCTGTGTTACACTCTGAGCGTCAGATTGGCATAAGCGTAAGCAATGGGTTTCTCGTCCACGTACCCCGGTTGTCCGAACCCGTATCGGCGCGCTCCGGCGTGTCCTGTACACACTCACGGACAAGAGTAGGGGCAAAGGCAGGCACAACATGGCAGAAGTTATCCTGGAACACATCGAAAAGATGTACGGCAGCAAGCAGCACGCGGTAAAGGACTTCAATCTTCATATTCAAGACCGCGAGTTCATGGTCTTCGTGGGACCGTCCGGCTGTGGCAAGTCCACCACCCTGCGGATGATCGCGGGCCTGGAAGACATCAGCGACGGCATCCTCAAGATCGGTGACCGCGTGGTCAACGACGTGCCGCCCAAGGACCGCGACATCGCGATGGTGTTCCAGAACTACGCGTTGTACCCGCATATGAACGTGTACGAGAACATGGCCTTTGGCCTGAAGCTCCGCAAGACGCCCAAGGACGAGATCGAGCGCCGCGTGCGTGACGCCGCCAAAATTCTCCAGATCGAGCACCTGCTGGGCCGCAAGCCCAAGGAACTCTCTGGCGGTCAGCGTCAGCGTGTGGCGATGGGCCGCGCCATCGTGCGCGAACCCGCCGTGTTCCTGATGGACGAGCCGCTGTCTAACCTGGACGCCAAGCTGCGCGTGGAAATGCGCTCGCAGATCAACCAGCTTCACCGCCGCCTGGGCGCAACCATCGTCTACGTGACCCACGATCAGGTGGAAGCCATGACGCTGGGCAACCGGATCGTGGTGATGCGTGACGGCCTGATCATGCAGGTCGATACCCCGATGAACCTCTACGATTTCCCGCAGAACAAATTTGTGGCGGGCTTTATCGGCAGCCCCAGCATGAACCTGATCACGGGCACCGTGAAGAATGGTCAGTTCATGGTCGGCAACGATCCTGTGGCCGCGATGGGCAAGCTGGCGCAGAGCCTGAAAGCCTACGAGGGCAAGGAAGTCCTGATGGGCATCCGCCCCGAACACATCGGGCTGATCGGGCTGACCGAGACGCCGGTGGGGACCAACGTGATTCATGGCAAAGTCGTGGTCGTCGAGCCGCTGGGCGCGCAGACCGATCTGATCGTGGAAGTGGCCGGGCAGGACATGACGGTCAAGGTGGAAGGTCAGGCGCTGGTGCAACCCGGCGACGACATCGAACTGGTCATTGATCAGACCCGCCTGCACGCCTTCGATACCGCCACCGAACAGGCGATTGACCGTGGCACGGCCCTGGGCAAGCGTGGACAGGCCGATACCCCGGACCTGGGCTATGAGTACCCCGGCGTGGCCAAGAAAGGCGCCGAGGCTATTTTGAGCAAGGAAAGGATGGCTGCCAGCAGCGACTGACCCGGATCAGTCAATCTGGAGATCAGACAGTTCAGAAGGGGGCCAGAAGCGTGATCGCTGTCCGGCCCTTTTCTTGTACCAGAATCAGCCCCGCACGTCCCGCTTGCCGAACGTGGGCGCGGCGATCCAGACCAACGAGGCGCCCAGCAGCAGGCAGATCAGCAGGGGCGTGGGGCTGACCGCGTGTTCCAGCGGCAGGTCGCTCAGCGCGTATTTCCAGGGGTTGAGCCACGCCAGATCGCTCAGGAGTTGCACCTGCGAGGCCACGCTTTGCAGCACCACCAGCCCGATGCCCAGGCCCGCGCCGATGCCCACCGCCAGCCCGCCCCGCCCTGTCGCCGCGCCGATAGCGAGGGCCAGCGCTCCGAACAGCCACGCGCCCAACGTGTGCAGGGCCACTGCGTCCAGCAATCTTCCGGCAGGTAGCGGAGCCTGAAAGACCTGCCCGGCCAGCCAGATACTCAGGAACAGTATCAGCCCCAGAACCAGCAACATGGTCAGTAGCGCGGCGGCGCGTCCCAGCAGCAGCGTGGCGCGCGGCAGCGGCTGGGCCAGCGGAAATTCCAGCCAGCCGCGTTCCTCCTGTCCGGCGATCAGCGCCGAGCCTTGCAGGGCGGCGAAGACGGTCAGCAGAATCGGCATCATGCTCAGCAGCTTGCCGCCCACATATCCGGCAGGGGTGCCCAGGTTGTCTCCGGCCAGCGCACGCAGCGATTCGGGCAGGCTCTGCATGAGGTCATTAATAGCGCTGTTTCCCTTCAGCAGCGGGAAAAAGGCCAGCAGCATCACCGTGTACAGGGCGATCCCCACCGCCCACCACAGCAGGCTGCGGCGCGAGTCCTGCATCGTCTGAGACCACGCTTCAAGCCACATGCGCTTCCTCCTTTCGTGGCGTTTCGCTGCGGTACTCGTCCATGAAGGCGTCCTCCAGCGTGGACGGCGTGAGGCTGAAACTGGTCAGCGATTCGCCCGCCAGCGCCCGGATCAGTTTGTCGGGACTGCCGCGCCACTGGCCCCGGAAATCCAGGCCATCGGCCACGGCACCACTCATCCCATCCAGTGTCATCAGGTCTACGCGCGGGGGCAACGCGAAACCCACGTCCACCTGCTGCGGGAGGCTGGCCTTCAGTTCCCGCACCCCTTCTACCCGGATCAGTTCGCCGCGCCGGATGATGCCCACCCGCCCGGCAATGCGCTCGATCTCGCTCAGGACGTGGCTGGACAGAAACACGCTGCGGCCCTCGCTCCCGGCCTCGCGCAGCAGGTCCAGCACGGTTTCCTGCACCAGCGGGTCCAGGCCGTCGGTGGGTTCGTCCAGCATCAGCAGTTCGGGGCGGTGCATCAGCGCCAGGGTCAGGCCCACCTTCTGGCGGTTGCCCTTGCTCAGCGTGCCCAGGCGGGCGTCCAGCCGCAGTTCCAGCCGCCGGGCCACGTCCAGACCGTAGGTGTTGCTGGCCCCGCCGCGCAGCCTGCAACTGCGCCCCATCAACTCGCGGGCGGTGTGGTCACGCGCAAGATGGACCTCGCCGGGCAGGTAGCCCACCCGGCGGTGAACCGCCACCCGCTCCTGCCACACGTCATGGCCCAGGATGTGCGCGCTGCCCCCGCTGGGCCGCAGAAAGCCCATCAGCGTGCGGATGGCCGTCGTCTTGCCCGCCCCGTTTGGCCCGATAAAGCCGAAGATCTCGCCCGCTGGCACACTCAGATTCAGTGGGGCCAGTCCCACGCCGGGGGCATACAGTTTGCTGAGGCCGGTGGTTTCTATTGCATTCATGACTCCTCCCTCTCCTCTTTGCTGAGCTGATGCCATTCCTCCAATACGGCGGGGAACAGGCGCAGCCAGTGGCCGTAGAACTGCTCCATCTCACGCAGGGGTGCGGCGTCTGCTCCCTGAGGCAGCGCCCGCAAACCCTCGGCGGCCAGATCGTGCAGCGTCTGCAATTTGCGGTTGCCCTGCTCAGTCAGGGTGGCCCAGGCGTTGGGGCGCACCCGGAAACGGTCTGCGCGTTCGCCGGGGTTGGGCGCACGTTCGGCCAGGCCCATCAGGGTCAGGTACTTGATCGCGCCGCTCATGCTGGCGCGGCTGGCCTGCAAAGAGGCAGACAGTTCGGCAGGGGTAAGCCCGCCTGCCGGGGCCACCAGAAGCGCGCCCAGCACACGCCCCGCCGCACGCGGCATCCCCACCATCTCGAACAGCAGGCCGGCGCGTTCCATGAACTGCCCGCTCTCGGGGGTGGGGGCGAAACTGGCGGGGGATGGCGGCGTGTCGGACATGGCTGAATGATACGACTTTTTAGTCATTTGTGAAATCTAAAAAACTGGCATTCAGTTTATTCCTTCATCTTTGGTCTCATGAGGGCTATCGTGACCTGGACCTGACATCGCGGGAGCGCGAATCTGCTAAAATCTCCGTTTGGGTGTCCCGCCCACTGCACATGGCCGTCAAGGCGCGGCAGTCGAGGTGGGCTTTTTGAGGTCGGTTCTGGCTCCCCAGCGCGCTTTTTCCAGCATCTGACGCAGACCGGCAGCACCACGCAAACAAGAGAACTGTCCTCCACCCTTGTCGGGCGTCTCCCGGCAGGCCGCGCCGGGCAGAAGAGAGGCAAAAATATGGAATACCGGAATATCGCCATCATCGCGCACGTCGACCACGGCAAGACCACCCTGGTGGACGCCCTGCTTCGCCAGACCCTCAAGCTCGGCCACGGTGAGGAAATTGCCGAGCGGGCCATGGACAGCAACGATCTGGAAAAGGAACGCGGCATTACCATTCTCGCCAAGAACACGGCGGTGGAATACAACGGCGTCAAGATTAATATCGTGGACACCCCCGGTCACGCGGATTTCGGCGGGGAAGTCGAGCGCGTGCTGGGCATGGTCAACGGCTGCCTGGTGCTGGTGGACGCGGCGGAAGGCCCGATGCCCCAGACCCGCTTCGTGCTGCGGAAGGCCATCGAACTGGGCCTCAAGCCCATCGTGGTCATCAACAAGATCGACCGCATTGACGCCCGCCCGGAAGAAGTGGTCAACCTGACCTTCGACCTGATGGCCGATCTGGGCGCGAACGACGATCAGCTCGACTTCCCGATCCTGTACGCGATTGCCCGTGAAGGCAAGGCGTTCAAGGATCTGGACAACCCCCAGGAAGACATGCACGAGCTGTTCGAGATGGTGCTGGAGCATATTCCCGCGCCGCCCACCGATCTGGAGGCGCCCTTCCAGATGCTGGTGACCAACCTGGATTACTCCGAGTACCTGGGCCGCATCGTTCTGGGTCGGGTACAGCGCGGCACGGTTAAGAAGGGCGACTATGTGCAACTGATGCACAAGGACGGCACGATGACCAAATCGCGCATCGTCCAGCCCTTCACCCACATGGGTCTGCGCCGTATCGAGGCCGATCAGGTCAGCGCGGGCGACATTGTGGCGCTGGCCGGCATCGAGGACGCGCAGATCGGGGAAACCGTGGCTGATCTGGCGGACCCCGAAGCCTTGCCGATCATCACCGTGGACGAGCCGACGGTCAGCATGACCTTCCAGCCCAACACCAGCCCCTTTGCAGGCAAGGACGGCAAGTACGTCACCAGCCGCCACCTGAATGACCGCCTCAAGCGCGAGGTCATGACCAACGTGTCGCTGAAGGTGGAAGAAGTCCGTCCCGACGAATTCATCGTGTCTGGGCGCGGCGAACTGCACCTGTCGATCCTGCTGGAAACCATGCGCCGCGAGGGCTACGAGGTTCAGGTCGGCAGCCCGCAGGTGATCATCCGCGAGATCGACGGCGAAAAGCACGAGCCGGTGGAGCATCTGGTCATCGACGTGCCCGAGCATCACGCCAGCACCGTGATCGGTGTGCTAGGGGGGCGCAAGGGCCAGATGGTCAACATGGAGCCGCAGGGCAAGCGCAGCCGGGTGGAATTCAAGATCCCTTCTCGGGCGCTGTTCGGCTTCCGCAACCAGTTCCTGTCCATGACCCAGGGCGAGGGCATCATGAGCCACGTCTTCGACGGCTACGCGCCGTGGGCCGGGGACATCAAGATTCGCCAGAACGGCTCGCTGGTCAGCATGGAAGACGGCGCGGCCTTCGCGTACTCGATCTGGAAGTTGCAGGACCGTGGAGCGTTCTTCATCGACGCGGGCGCGGAAGTCTACGTGGGCATGATCGTCGGTGAAAACGCCCGCGAGCAGGACATGAACGTCAACGTCTGCAAGAACAAGAAGCTGACCAACGTGCGCTCCAGCGGCGCTGACGATGCTTTGACGCTGACCCCGCCGCGCAAGATGAGCCTGGAAGACGCCCTGGAATACATCGGCAGCGATGAACTGGTGGAATTGACCCCGCACAACATCCGGTTGCGTAAGAAAGTGCTGAACCCCAGCATGCGGAAGTAAGCCGAACCAGACTCAAGATCAAAGCCCCCGCTGCCTTTGCAGGAGCGGGGGCTTTTGCAGTGGGTTGTAGTCGTGATACGCCCGAATTCGTGCTTAGCCCTTCCGCAGCCCCGGCTTCAGGCTCAATTCCGATTCCGCTGCGCCGAAGCGTTCGCGCAGGAAGCGGCCCTGGCTCAGCAGGCGGTCTGCGGTGGCGTGGTCGTGGCGCAGGGCCTCGCGCACGCCGTCTTCCAGCAGACCCAGTTGCTCGGACAGCAGGGTTTCTGGCGGCTGGCCCTGGCCTTCCAGCGTGCGCCGCGCGCCGTCGGTGAGGCTCAGGTAGGCGCGCAGGGTATCAGGCAGGTACGACTGACGGGTTTGCGAGAGCAGGTAGGCGGTGCGGGTGTCGCCGTTCACACCGTCCTTGCGGGCGTCGATGACCATACACAGCAGCTTCCACGCCTGGGTGCGCGCGGGTTCGGGCAGGCGCAGGGCCAGCGATTCCGGGGTGTCGGCCTGTTGGGCGGGCAGAGCGGTCTGTGCGGCAGCAGGCAGCGGCTGGGCCTGCTCCTGGGTGGACTGGGAGAGGGCCTTTCGGCCCGCCTTGCCCGCGTTGTCCACGTAAACGATGGCGGTGATGCCGCCGAAGATCACCAGAAGGATCAGGACGGCGATCATGCGGCGAACCTCCTGCGGACAGGCTGCGGAAAGGGCGTTCGGCTCATTTCAGACAGTCTAGCGCCCGCGTGGGACGCGCCGCTACGCTGTTCCCTGCTCAATTGCCGGGTTGGGCAGGTGTGGCTGACGTCTGGGCCACCTTCGGGAGCGTCTGCGTTCCCAGCGATTTCAGGTCCAGCAGAAAGTTGCCATCGCTGGGCAGCATCACGGTCTGGATGCCGGGGGCCAGGCGCTCGGCCACCGTGAGCTGGATCAGTTGTGGGTTCTCCTTGAGGGCGCGGCCCCGCAATGACAGCGCCTCGGCCTGTCCCTTCGCCGTGGCGACGGCGGCCTTGGCCTCGCCCTCAGCCTTGACCACCGCGCGCTGGGCACTGATCTCGGACTGGCGCAGTCGGTTGGTCTCGACGGCCACCTGCTGCTCTGCCGTCTGTTTTTCCTCAATGGCGTTGGCCACACTCTCGGGAATCTTCAGCTCGCGCAGCAGGATGGCGTCCAGAACCAGGTTGTTGCGGGTAAAGGCCTTTTCCAGCTCGGTGGTGATGCTGGTTTCCAGTTGCGTGCGCTGGTTGCTGATCAGGTCGGCGGCCCCGAACTGCCCGATAGAATCGCGCACCTTGCTGCGAACCTGCGGGCGCAACACGGTGTTGATGTAGTTGCGGCCCAGTTCCTTGTGCAAAATGGCCGCCTTGTTGCGGTCAATGCGGAACTGCACGGTCACGTCTGCCGTGATGTCCAGGCCCTCCTTGCTGCGGGCGCGGATGGATCCCTCGTCGCTCTGGGCCGTTTCGCGCGCCAGCGTCACTTCCTGAAGGCGGGCGTCGTACAGCGTCACCCCATCCACGAAGGGCATCACGAAATGCAGCCCGGCTTCCAGTGGAGTGGGCTTGACGCCGCTCAGGGCGCTGAAGACCACACCAACGAAGCCCGCCGGGATGACCCGCACACTCTGCGACACGATCAGGCCCACCACCACCACGCCGCCAATGATCCAGCCCAGGCGGGGCGAGAAGCGCATCTGGGGGCCGGGGGGAGGGCCGCTGGGATTGTTCACCGGATTGGGTCGCAGGGGCGAGGAGCCACGGTTATTGTCATTGCCAGGGTTGGTCATGCTCATGGATACGCGGCTAGACCGCCAAAAGTTGCGTTCAGGCGATTGGCGGCGCTGGATTCAGCCTGCCTAGGGCATCAAAAAAGGGAGCGGCATTTGCGCCCCTCCCCCTGGATCAGCTCTTATACGGATTCCGTCTGTTCCGTTAACAAACTGGGAAAGCGCCAGTTTGCTAACTCCACGCCCGGAACCCGTTCTTCTCATTCTCGCTCTCGTCATGAACAGACGCCCATGAAGACGCTATTCCTCCCGCTCGGATTTCACCGTTTTTGCAAACGATTCAATCGGAGTCCGTATTACTGCCGGATGATCTCGGCGTCCTTGGGCAACTGCTTGAGTCCGGCCACGCTGAGGCCCGAATTGACCTTGTAATTGCTCACGTTCAGATCGGCCAGCGACTTGCCCGCGCTGCTGACGATCTGGATGCGGGTGGGCCGCCAGCCCGCCTCGGTGATGTACACGCGGGTCTTGTCGGTGGTGTTCCCCTTCTTGGGAATGGCCTCCAACTGAAACAGGCGCTTGCCTGCCGCGCCCGTGGTGGACAGCAGTTTCACGTCGTACTGTGAAAGCAGCGAGGCCGTGTTGCTGAGCTGTGTGAAATCCAGCCCGCCGAAGCCCGCGCCGTCTGCCGCCTTCTTGGTGGAGGTCACGGTGACCTGGTTGGTCAGGAACAGGTACTGGCGAATCTCGTTCTTGTCGGCCACCACGATGTTATCGGCCAGCGCGTCGGGGGCGTTGAATTGCAGGCGGGCCAGACCCTGCGCCGGAATGCTCTTGACCGTGAAGTCAATCTTCTGTGGGCTGGATTCCAGCGAGGCGCTGCCGCTCAGGCGAAAGGAAATGTCCTTGGCGGCCTTCTGTGCGGCGTCCACTTTGGAGATGATGTCCTGAACACTCTGGGCGCTGGCGGAAGGGATCAGCAACACACCGCTCAGGGCGGCGAGAACAGTGAATTTGAGAGGTTTGCTCATGCCAAAAGTATCGCGTCCGTTCTCATGAGAAGGCGGCGCAGCGGCTGACGTGGGGTTCACGCTATAGAGGGGTTCAGGGCTGGCTCTCTGCTCCCAATGGCAGGCTGTAGGTCAGCCGTGCGCCGTACCCGGTCTTGCCGTTCACGCCCCGTCCGCCGCTGACGTTCAGGCCCACCTCGCCGCTCTCCAGGGGCCGGGTGGCCGTGATTCCGGCCCGCAGCGGGGTGCTGGCGGTGCGCCACGGCTCATAGGCCGCGTACAGCCGCACGCTGCTGCCGGGGCCGAGCAGTTCGCCCGCGTCCACGCTGCCCGTGATGCCAAAGGTCTTCGGCCCCACCAGCGCGTCCAGACCCAGATTCAGCCCCGATTCGGCTGCGTAGGACACGCCTCCAGTGACGCCCAGGATGTTCTGGCCCGCCCGGACGCCCGCGCGCCACGTCAGCGTGCCGATGGTTTCGGTTTCCGGTTCATCGCCGGGCTGCGCTCCCTCGTCCAGTGGCAGAATGCGGGTCAGTTCGCGGCGGCCCTCCACGCCCACCGTGCCCATATTCTGCCCGCCGAACTCGCCGCCTGCCACGGCGATCAGGTTGCGGCTGATGCGGTAGCGGGCGCTCACGTCGGCGTTGAAGCCGCGCTCCCGGCTGTCGGTGGCGTCAAAATTCCAGACCGAGAGCGGATCAATTCGCGCTGCCGAGGTGCTGAAGACAGTCGCCCCCAGGTTCAGCGCCACCGGTCCCGCGCTGCCGCCCAGCCGCGTGGAAGCCCGCACGCCTCCGGCAAAGGCCACCGCCACATCTGCGCGGGCGGTGACCACGCCCAGCGGCGGCAGCGCCAGACTGCGCGCGTACCCTACCTCGGCGGCACGGGTGGACAGGCCCGCCGAAAAGCGCCCGCCCAGCGCCGGAAAATCTGAGACCCCCACGCGTGCCCAGCCACCGCTCTGCCCATTTCCAGCCTGGACGCCGCCGTGATAGGACACGCCGAAGTCCAGAGTTGTCGCCCCTGCCGTTCCTGCCAGCGTTCCCGCTAGCGCCAGTGCCATCCACCTGTTGATCATGGGTGCAGGGTAACAGCGCCGGGCCGCTAAACTTCCCCATCAGCTTTTTCAGAGTCGGGGCGGGTAGGCTACCTGCATGCGTCTTCTTCTTCCCGCCGCCCTCGCCGCCTGTGGTCTGGCTGCCTGCGCGCCCGTGCCTCAGGCTTTGCAGGTTCCCACCATTGAGGTCCAGAGCGTCCGCCTGACCCGCCTATCGCTCCCCGGTGGGCTGGGCGGCGCGCCCGTGGCGGACGTGAAGCTGAAACTGCGCGTGACCAATCCCAACGCCGTGCCACTGAAGATGAGCAACATTGAGGCCAAGCTGGTGATTGACGGCGCACAGGTGGGTCAGGCGGAATTTCCGCGCGTGAACGTCCCGGCGCGCGGCTCGGCAGATCAGGACGCCGACGTGAGCCTGCCCGTCACCCTATCCACCGCTGCCTCATTCCTGAAGGTGGCACGCGGGCAACAGGTCACGTACCGTCTGGACGGCACTTTTACCGCCGATTTTGGCCCGCTGGGTCCGAAGAATTTTGGCCCTTTTACGCTAAGCCAGGGGCAGTGGAAGCAGAATCCGATCATTCCGTTTTGAGGCGAGCAATGGAAGAGCGGGCGTTTGGCAGTCCGGTGGAAACGGCACTCTGACGCCGCCTAGCGGTCTCAACGCCGTACCCTGTCCTCATGTCCACCCCTCCAGAGTTCCCCGATCCCCAACGCGCCTGGGCCTACCGTCCCGCCGAAGCCCTGGCGGGCGCACCGGGCGGGCCGCTGTCTGGCCTGAGCTTCAGCGTCAAGGACCTGTACGGCGTTCCCGGCTGGCCGCTGACTGCCAGCACCCGCGCGCCCGTCACTGATCCCGGCGAGAGCGTGCTGGTGCGCCGCCTACTGGGGCTGGGAGCGTCTGCTGTAGGCAAGACCCACCTGCACGAGATCGCGCTGGGCATCACGGGCATGAACGGTTACGGCAGCACTACTCACCCGCAGGACTCGGCGAGGATTCCCGGCGGCAGTAGCAGCGGCGCAGCGGTCAGTGTGGCGCTGGATCAGGCCGATTTTGCGCTGGGAACGGATACAGGGGGCAGCATTCGCGTTCCAGCGGCGTGGTGCGGCGTGGCGGGCTACAAGCCGACGAAGGGCCACCCGGACTGGAGTACGGAAGGTGTTCTGCCGCTGTCGTGGACCTGTGACCACACCGGGCCACTGGCGCGTGATCTGGCAACCATTGCGCGGGTGCAGGAGGCGCTGACCGGGCAGCAGATAGAGGCCCAGGACTGGAACGGCGTGCGCGTGGGCCTGTGGCTGCCAGAAGGCTGGACGGACCGCACAGTGCGCGAGGCGACGCTGGCCTTCGCCACCGATCTGGAACGGCGCGGCGCAACCGTCACGCCCGTCCACCTGCCCGAGATGCTGGACGCCTACTCGCCCATCGTCCTCAGTGAGGCAGCCACCATCCACGCCGAGGCGCTGAAACTGGATGACCCCGGTTTCCAGCCCTTCACGCTCGCCGCCTTGCGCCAGGGGGCTGCGCTGAGTGATGAGGAGGTCCAGAACGCCTTTGACCGCCGCGCCGATTACGCGTGGCTGCTGAACGGGCTGTTCACCGCCTTTGACGTGCTGCTGGCCCCTGCCGTTCCCACTCCACCCCCCCTGATCGGGCAGGATGAGGTGGAGGTTGAAGCTGGAACGCTGCCCCTGCGCCGCGTCGTCCTGCGCCTGACCGCGCCGTTCAGCATGCTGGGAGTGCCCACCATCTCGCTGCCCACGACTACACCGTATGTTGGCGTGCAACTCGTCGGACGGCACGGAGAGGATGACCGTCTGCTGGGTCTGGGACTGGCCTGGGAGGTTGGAGCTTGAAGCGATTGCTTCCCATCGCCCTGTTGCTGGCGGCCTGCGCGCCCGCTGTCCGGCCCCAGCCCGTGCAGGTCTGGGAGGGTTCGGCGCGCGTGCTGCTGACCGTGCAGCAGTACCGCCTGACCTTTACGGTCAATCCGGTGAATTACGCCCTGAGCGGCACCCTCGCCAACCTCAGCAGCGGGGACCGCTTTGAGGCGACAGGCACGCTGCTGCCCGGTACAGATGGGGCGGAAATGAGCGTCCAGGTCACGCCGGGCAATGTGCCTCGCTTGAACGCGGGCATCCTGGGCTTCGGCATCAGCGGTGTGGCCCTCAAGTCAGATGCCTTTCTGAGCGGTCAGGTGCGGGACGGGCTGTTTGACGGCAGCCTGCGCGTCAACGGCATTCGCTCCCCTATGACGCTGCGGCGGGTTCAGTGAGCGGTATGGACGTGGCTGCGCTGTACCTCTCGGACGTGCGCGGGCGGATGCGCGGTGTCAAGGCACTGGGGGACAGGGCGCTGGCCCAGATCGGAAACGACGAGTGGCACACGCCGCTGGCCCCGGACGGCAACTCCGCCGCCGTACTGGTGCAGCATCTGGCGGGCAACATGCACTCGCGCTGGGGAGGCTTGCGCGGTGGCTACAACGCAGGAATCGAGGGCGAGAGTGCGGTCCGCAACCGTGACGCGGAATTTGAGGAGGGCACGCAGGATGGGGCTGCCCTGATAGACCGCTGGGAGGACGGCTGGCAGGTCTTTCTGGACGTGCTGGACCACCTTAACCCCGAAGACCTGACCCGTCCGCTGACCATCCGGGGCGAGGTCCATACCGTGCTGGAAGCTGTTCAGCGGCAGGTGGCACATTACAGCGGGCATGTCTATCAGCTTATTTTGCTGGTCAAGACCCTGCGCGGCCCGGCGTGGCAGACCCTGAGCATCGCGCGCGGGCAGTCGGCGGCGTACAACGCGGCCATGCTGACTGGGCCAGACTCTACTTGAGCTTGTTCTTCTGAAACAGCGGATTGCCCTCGGATGGGCGCGGCGTGTTCACGGCCTCTTCCAGCGCCGTCACGATCTGCGCGACTTCCAGCGTGAAGACGCCCGCCTCGCCCCGCTCGTGCGCCCCACGCCACTGCTCGTAGCCACTCTGGTCCTCGGGCAGCGGCGCACCTTCCTCCAGCAGATCGGTCACGCTGGCCCGCAGCGCGCCTGCGGAAATGGGCGAGTGCGGCAGATCGGTCTGGACGCCGCCCGCCGTGTACGGGTTTTTCAGGTGCAGGCCGTCCACCGTGATGTGCCAGGTGTCCCCGCCGCCGCGCAGGATCAGCAGCGTGGAGGTTCCCTCGCTGGGGCGGGTGTGATAGGCCCAGCGCTGGCCGGGGGCAAACGGCGTTTCGGGGGCGGTCATGGCTCCACGATACCTGATCACTTGAACGGCGTTCCAATCCACGCGGGGAGAAGTGGCGCACCCTTTAAGCTGCCCCCATGCGAATCCTGGTGACGGGAGCAACCGGCTTTCTGGGCGGCGTCACGGCCCGTGAGCTGGCAAGGCGCGGTCACACGGTCACGGGGCTGGGCCGCGATATGGGCAAAGGCGCGGCGCTCCAGGCAGATGGAATTAGTTTTCTGCGTGCCGATCTGCGGAACCCCGCCGACTGGCTCCCCGCTCTGGCCGATGCTGACGCCGTGCTACACGCTGCCGCCCGCTCAACCTTGTGGGGTCAGTGGGACGATTTTGTGGCCGACAACATCACGGTCAGCCGGGAGATTGCACGGGCCTGTACTGAGCGGGGCTTGCGACTGGTTCACATCAGCACGCCCAGCGTGTACAACGCTACCGGACTGTCCCAACGCGTACCGGAATCTGCGCCGATTGGCCCACACTTTGACAGTCTGTACGCCCGCAGCAAGTTTCTGGCCGAACTGGAGGTGACGGCGGCCCATCCAGAGGCCACCATCCTGCGCCCACGCGGCATTTACGGCGTCGGTGACACATCCATCATTCCCCGCCTCAGCCGCGCCCTGCGTTCGGGCCGGTTACCGCGTCTGGTGCGGGGCGAGGTTCACACCGAACTGACCCACGTCCGCAACGTTGCCCACGCCGCGCGGCTGGCGCTGGAGGGGTCTGCTCCCGGCATCTACAACGTCACCGACGGCGAAACGGTGCCGATCTGGGCCATGCTGGACGCGCTGGCCGATGCGATGGGGGTGGCCCGTCCGGCGCGCTATGTTCCGGCCCGTCTGGTTGAGAACGCGGCGCGAGTGGTGGAACTTGCCGCCCGCCTGCACCCCGCCCGGCCCGAGCCGACGCTGACCGCCAGCGGTGTGCGCCTGCTGACCCGCCCAATGACTCTGGACCTGACCCGTGTACGGGCACGGCTGGGTTATGTCCCTGTCATTCATCCACGGGAAGGGCTGGCGGAAGTGCTGAGAGGCATGCGCCCATGACCCATCTGCGCGTGATTCCCCTGGCGGCGGGCGAGTGCCTGAACATCTCGGCGCTGACCCAGCGCGGGGCGGCGTGGCGGGTCCAGACGTACCCGGCGGGGTTCGCGCTGCTGCTGCGCCCGCTGCTTGGCCCGGCGCTGTTTGACACGGGCTATTCGGTGCGGGTGCAGGCGTCCATGCGGCGCTGGCCCGGCGTGCTGTACGGCCTGCTGACCCCGGTGCGTCTGGACCCCCGCGAGACGGCGCTGTCGCAACTGGCCCGCCTGGGCTTCGCGGCAAACGAGGTGGGGGAGGTCATCGTGTCCCACCTGCACGCCGATCATGTGGGCGGCCTGCGCGATTTTGGGGCGGCGCGTTTCCATCTGGACGCGGCAACCTACGCGCCGCTGCGTGATCTGCGCGGCGTGGCCGCCATCCGCAAGGCGTTCATGCCCGAACTGCTCCCCGATGACTTTGAGGCGCGCCTGCACCCGCTGGATTTCCAGCCTGCTCCGCCGGGGCTGTCGCCTTTCGCAGTCGCTGCTGACGTATTCAGGGACGGCAGCGTCTATGCGGTGAAGGTCCCCGGTCACGCGGCAGGAATGATCGCGCTGATTGTCCGCACCACGCCAGAAGCCGTGCTGGACGGCGACGGCGCAGGCTTGATGTTGCTCGCCGCCGACGCCGCCTGGAGCGTGCGCGGCTTGCGCGAGGGATTGGAAGTTCATCCGCTGGCCCGCGTGATCTTTGACGATGCCGCCGCCGAACGCCGCAGTGCTGGACAGTTGCGCCAGTGGCTTCTGGCCCACCCCCGCGCCGGGGTCTTCGTCAGCCACGATGCGCCGGAGACTGGACATGTCTGAAGTGCTGGACCGTCTGACCGTTCTGAAACACGCGCTGAGCGAGGGTGGTTTGATGTTCCGTGACCGCGCCACGCTGGAAAAGCATCAGGGGCGGCTGGCGACAGAACATCTGCGCTGGGTGGCGGCGCACAGCCCATTCACCGCCGGGCGATTCCTGAGCGCGGGTCTGGGCCTCAGCCAGTGGCGCGAGTTACCGCCCGTGGGGAAGGCGGAGATGATGGCCCATTTTGATCAGCTCAACACCGCCGGGCTGCACCTGAAGGATGTGCTGGAAATCGCCCGCCGCGCCGAGGACACCCGTGATTTCACGCCCACGCTGCCCACTCCGCGCGGCCCCGTTACGGTGGGCCTGTCCAGCGGCACCAGCGGCAACGCGGGCGCGTTCGTGGTGTCGCGCGCCGAGCGCTTGCAGTGGGCCGGGGTGGTGCTGCGGCATCTGCTGCCCGCTTTCCCACTGGGCCTGCTGAAAAGGCAGCGCGTCGCCTTCCTGCTGCGGGCCGACGGTGGCCTGTACCGCAGCGTGGGCAGTGGACGGCTGGACTTCAACTTTCTGGACCTGCTGCGCCCGCTGGACGAACTCGCTGCCGAACTGAGTGCCTACGATCCCACCCTGCTGATCGGCCCGCCCAGCGTGTTGCGCGCCCTGCTGGACGCGGGAGCCACGGTACAACCCGAACGGGTGGTGAGCGTGGCGGAGGTCCTTGAAGACGATGACCGCGCGGCGTTGGAACGCGGCTTCGGCCCGGTGGTGCAGGTGTATCAGGCCACCGAAGGGCTGCTGGGCCTGCCCTGTCGGCACGGAAATCTTCATCTCAACGAGGCGCATGTTCACTTTGACTTTGAAGCGGCGGGGGACGGGTATCTGCGCCCCATCCTGACCGACTTGCGCCGCACCACCCAGCCGATGGTCCGGCACCGACTGGACGATCTGCTGGTGCTGGCGGACGGGTGTTCGTGCGGACTGGCTTCCTGCCGGGTGCTGCGCGTGGCCGGGCGGCAGGACGACGCACTGGACCTGCCGGGAGCATCGGGGCGCGTCACAATCTGGCCCGATTTTCTGCGTGGAGCCATGAACCGCGTCCCCGGCCTGCGCGAGTACCGGGTGGAACAGACTGGCCCAGCCGAACTGCGTCTGTTGATTCAACCTCTCACGCCTGAAATCCGGCAGGAGGCGTGCGCCCAGGTTCGCCGCGCGCTGGAGTGGGGTGGGGGAGACGTTGCGCGCATTCAGCTTACTGTTCAGCCCTTGCCCGCCACGCTGCCAGGTTTCAAACGCCGCCGGGTCAGCCGTCTCTGGCTGCGTGGTGAAATGGGAGAATCGCCATGAATCAAGTTCTCGGTCTGCGAATCCTGTCCACGGCTCAGGCATTGCCCGCTCGCATCGTCTCTACCGCCGAGGCCGCTGCCCTGTGCGGGATGCCGCCCGAAATCGCCGTCAAACGCACGGGCGTTCAAGAACGCCGCTGGCTGTCCGGTTCTGAAACGGCCTTGACCCTGGGTGCACAGGCTGCGCGGGAGGCGGTGGCGGCAGCGGGGCTGGAACTTTCCGACATTGACACCCTGCTGAACGCCAGCGGCAGCCAACTCCAGCCCATCCCGGACGGCGCGGCGCTGTTTGCCCGCGAGTTGGGCCTGCGCGGCGCGGCCACCTACAGCATTCACGGCACCTGCCTCAGCTTTCTGCTGGCGCTGAACCATGCGGCCCTGCTGATCGGCGCAGGTCAGGCAAAGCATGTCCTGATCGTCAGCAGTGAGGCGGGCAGTCCCGGTCTCAACTTTGCCCAGCCGGAAAGTGCGCTCCTCATCGGGGACGGTGCGGCGGCAGTCGTCGTCGGTCCCGCCACGCGTGACGGTCAGGGTATCCACGCCATGCGCGTCGCTACCTACCCGGAGGGCGCGGACCACACCCGTATTCGCGGCGGCGGCTCCCTGCTCTCGCCCCGGCACCCGGACGCCGTCCCGACAGACTTTACTTTTGACATGCACGGCCTCTCGGTGCTGCGGCTGGCCTCACAGGTGGTTCCCGATTTTCTGGAAACGCTGCGCCCTGGCCTCAGCACGGGGCTGCCCGGCATTGACCGCGTCGTGCCCCATCAGGCCAGCGCGGCGGGCCTGGACCTGATGCGCCGCTACGGCTGGCCCGCCGAGCAGACTGAGGTGACCCTGACGCATCTGGGCAACGTGATCGCGGCCAGCCTCCCGCTCACGCTGCATCAGGCACTGACTTCGGGCCGGGCAGGGGAGGGCGACACGCTGCTGTTCGCGGGAACCGGGGCGGGGTTGATCGCGGGAGGAGTGATTCTGCGGCTGTAGCCGGGTCAGAAGGATAGGCTTTTCCCATCTTTCTTGCTGGGCCGTGTGCAGTGGCTAATGTCCAGATGTACTACCACGCTCGCTGACTCACGAAAACGCCCCAGCCGAAGCGGGGGCGCAAGATTTCACTTTCTACAGACTATTCCAGCACGGCCTCGTGCGTGATCTCCACGTTGCCATTCATGACCCTGCTCATGGGGCACAGCTCGGCAGCCTGGGCCACATGCTTCTCGAATTCGGCCTGATCGATGCTGCCCACCTTGCCGCGCACCATCAGCTTCATGGCGCTGACCTTGAATCCGGGGCCGTCCTTGACCATCTCGCAGGTGGCTTCGGTCCGCACGTCTTTGGGGTCATGGCCGTGGTCTGCCAGCATGGCGCACAGTTGCATGGTGAAACAGCCCGCGTGCGCGGCAGCCAGCAGCTCTTCCGGGTTGGTGCCGGTGCCGTTCTCGAAGCGCGTGCCGAAGGAATACTGCGCGTCCTTGACCGTGCCGCTCTCCGTGCTGATGTTGCCCTTGCCGCCCTTGAGGTCGCCCATCCACTGGGCATTCGCCTTTCTCGCAATGTCTGCCATGCGTCCAGTCTGCGCTTGTGCCTGTGCGCGCCGTGACGAAACCGGTTTACAGAGGCTTTATCAGGGTCACCGCACGGGGGACGCTACACTCGCTTCATGGAACATCAGGAATGGAAGGTGCCGGGTGCGCCTGTCAGTGGCTACGTCTGGAAGGCGCAGCACCCAGAAGTCCAGCAACCGCGCGGCGAGGTGCTGATCTCTCACGGTGTCGGGGAGTACGCACAGCGCTACGTTGAGCGCTACCACGCCCTGATTCCCACACTGGTCCAGGCAGGATTTACTGTCTACGCCTACGATCAGCGCGGCCACGGCCATTCGGAGGGACGGCGCGCGGTGGTGGATCTGAACGTGCTGGTGGAAGACCACCTGAAGGCGCGCGAGGCGCTGCGGGGCCGTCCCGGCGACGATTCACCGCTGCCGCTGTTCGCGCTGGGCCACAGTATGGGCGGTCTGGTCACGGCAGCCAGCGCGTCCCGTGATCCGCGAGGCCTGAGCGGCGTGATCCTGTCCAGTCCGGCGCTGCTGGTGGGCCAGAATGAATCCGCACTGGTCAAGGCTCTCGCGCCATTGCTGGCAAAGGTGGCCCCCGCTGCGCCCGTAACCGATCTGGGCACGGGCGGCCTGTCGCGCCTGCCCGAACAGGTGGCCGCCTATGAGGCCGACGAGTTGGTGTATCACGGCAAGGTCCGCGCGCTGACCGCCGCCACCATGGTGGGTCTGAGCGAGAAGTTATGGCCCGAGTACGCGAACTGGAAACTCCCTACCCTGGTCATTCACGGCACGGCGGATAAAATTACTGATCCAGCGGGCAGCCAGCGCTTTTTCGACACGATTGCCAGCCCCGACAAGACCCTGATCTTGCAAGACGGTGGTTACCACGAACTCCTGAACGACGAACCGCGTGAGAAAATTCGTGCGGCCCTGCTGGCGTGGTTGCTGGAGCGCTCCTGATCCGGGAGGAGGGCAGAAGATAGCCCTCACCCCGTTTGGGCGTTCAGTGCGCCGCAGCTTTCGCGGGCCGCAGGTGCAGCGCCGCCACGGTGATTCCGCCCAGCACGATGCCCACCAACGCGGACCCCAGCGTTTCCACCAGCCACTCCACCACGCCCTCTAAGGAGGGAATGGCGTGGCCCGCCGCCAGGGCCAGATCGTGCAGGGTGTGTGCGGGCCAGCTCAGCCCGAACTTGTCCAGCCCGTCGATGATGATGTGGCCGCCCACCCACAGCATGGCCGCCGTGCCGATCACCGACAGCGCCGACATCACCACCGGCATGCCCTTGACCAGTCCGCGCCCCACCGATTGCGCCGTCTTGGAATCGGTGGACGCCAGTCGCACGCCAAAATCGTCGGTCTTGACGATCAATCCCACCACGCCGTACACCAGTGCCGTGATCATTAAAGCCACCACCACCAGGATAATCGCGCGGGAGAATAGTGGCTGGGCTGCCACTTCCGCCAGCGAGATCGCCATGATTTCCGCCGAAAGGATAAAGTCGGTGCGAATCGCGCCCGAGACCATCTTTTCCTCGTGGGCGTCGCTGGCGAGCTTGATGACGTCCTCGCCCTCTGAGTTGTGGTGGCCCCAGATGGCCTCGTACAGCTTCTCGGCCCCCTCGAAACACAGGTAAGCCCCGCCCACCATCAACAATGGGTTCAGCGCCCACGGCAGAAACTGGCTCAGCAGCAACGCGGCAGGCAGGATAAACACGATCTTGTTCTTCAGCGAACCCTTGGCGATGCGCCAGATGATCGGCAGTTCGCGGTCTGGCGTGAAGCCAGTGACATAGCGCGGGGTGACCGCCGTGTCGTCCACCACGACGCCAACCGCCTTGACCCCGGCCTTGCCCGCCGCCGCGCCGATGTCGTCAATGGAGGCAGCGGCCAGCTTGGCCAGCGCGGCCACGTCGTCGAGCAGGGCGACGAGGCCGCCGCTCATCGGCAGCCCGGCGTGAAGGGGGTTTGAAGGCTGGCAGGACGGCAAAGGGTCATCAGTCTTTACATCCTAGCAAGCTCGGGGCATCCTCCCCTGAGCGCCGCTCTTACAATGCGCGTTGAATGCGAACGCGCGCCCGCCTCCACAATCTGGCCCACCCTGCGCTGCTGCCCCTGCGCCGCCTCCTGGTGGTGTCGCGGCCCGCGCTGTGGATCAATACGGTGGGCACACTGGTTACAGGCGTGTGGCTGACCGGGCGGCTGTACACGCTGGACCCCGGCGTGCTGGCGCTGCTGCTGTACCTGATCCTGCCGTTTAACCTGCTGATCTATGGCCTAAATGACCTGTCTGACCGCGAGGAAGACGCCCGCAGTTCCCGCAAGGGCGGCTGGCAGGGCGCGCGCCTGACGGTAGCCGAGGGCGGCCCGCTGCTGACGGCCACGCTGGCGATCAACCTGCCCGCGCTCGTCCTGCTGGCTGTGCTGCTTCCGCCTGCTGCGTCGCTGCTGCTTGCCGTGTCCGCCGTGCTGTTCGCGGCTTACAGCCTGCCGCCGCTGCGTCTGAAGGGCCGCCCGTTTCTGGACGGCCTGAGCAACGTGGCCTACGCCCTGCCGCTGGCGCTGCCCGCACTGGCTCTGGGAACCGCCGTGCCGTGGTGGCCCCTGCTGGCGCTGATGGCCTACGCGGTGGGCAAACACGCTTTCGACGCCGCGCAGGACATCCCCGCAGACCGCGAGGCTGGAACGCGCACGGTGGCGACGGTGCTGGGCGTGCGGGGAACGGCGGCCTATGCGTTGGCGTGGTTTGCCGTGGCGGGAGCCTTACTGCTGCCCGTGTCCCTGCTGACCGCCGCCGCGTTGTGGCTGACCTGCGGTGGAATGGCTGTGGCGCTGCTGCGTGACCCCACGCCCCAGCGCGCCGCCTGTCTGTACCCGCTGAGCATCGTGACCCCCTGGATCGTCGGCGCAGTGGCAGGCGTGGGGCTGGTTTACCTGCTGGCCCGTGGCCTGTGGACCGGAATCTGAAGTCCAATCTGAGCGTCGGCATCCTGGGCGGAGGGCTGGCGGGACTGGCATTGGCCTGTCTGCTGGCGGGGCGCGGCCACCGCGTCACCGTCTATGAGAGGGACCGCGCGGGCGGCAAGCTACGGCGGGAGGCGGTGGGTGGTCTGAGTTTTGATACTGGCCCCAGCCTCTTCACCTTTCCAGGCGTGTGGGAAAGGTATTTACAGCGGCTGGGCGAGGCGGACACGCTCCATCTTCAACCGCTGCCGGGTGGTCTGGGAATTCACCACACCGCATTCGGCCCTGTGCCTTTGCCTGTGCCGCCGGGCCACCCACTGTATGCGTTCTGGGAAAAATATCGCGCGAAGGTTCAGCCCCTCGCGCCCCACATCATTTCTCTCCTGACCACGCCGCCGCGCCTGACCGATCCGGCTTTTCTGCGGGCCAGTCAGGCGCTGTTTGGTGTTGTTGGCCCACATCTCACCGCCGAGAGCTGGATTCGCGCCCAGCGGTTTCCGCCCGCCCTGGCCCACGCCATCCGCACACACGCCCTGAACGCGGGATTGTCTCCTGCCGACGCGCCCGCTTTGTATGCGCTGATTCCGGCTCTGGTGGGCGAGAAAGTTTATCGGCCTGCTGGTGGTATGGGAGCGCTGCTGGACGCTCTTCTCAGCTTTGCTGCGGCGCGTAGTGCGGAGGTTCGGGAGGGAGTGGAGGTCACGGCAGTCAACGGCTCTGCCCTGACGCTGAGCGGCGGCAAGACAGTCCAACACGATTTCCTCGTGAGCGCGATTGACCCGTATCGACTAGCGAAATTGCGAGGCTTTCCCGCCGTTTCTCCTAAATCAAAACGAACGGTCAGCGGTGTGGCAATTTACGCGGCTCTGCCCGAACCTGCACCCCTGCCCGCCACTTCCATCATTCCGCCTTCCAACTTCCAGACCTTCCGCGCTGCCATTCATGCCGGAGCATTGCCACCCGACACGCTTGCCCTCATCCACGCCGACGGGCGCAAACTGGCCGTGCTGCTGACCGCCCCTGCTACCGCGCGCCCGCTGGAGCTGGAGCATCCCTGGGTCCGTGCCCAGGTGGAACGTGTGGAACAGACTCTAGGCGTGCCGGGATTGCTGGCCTCCGCCGCCGACGTGCTGGTTCTGCCCCCCGAACACTACGCGGCGGGCGGTCATCCCGGAGGCGCGATTTACGGTGCGGCCCTGCCTGTATGGCGCGGCGGCCCCTTCCACCCGCAGCCCTACCGCCTGACCCCCCGGCTGTGGCAGGTGGGAGCAGGCGTTCACCCTGGCGGCGGTATTCCGGCAATTCTGGGCGGCGCGTTGATGGTGGATACGCTGCTTGCCAGGACATGAAAAAAGCCCCCTCCGCAGTGGAGAGGGCTGGAGCGTGGGGTTTTCTTACCAGCGCTCTGTGACCGTCTTGAGCTGCATGAAATACGCCAGATAATCCGGCCCACCGGCCTTGCTGTCGGTGCCGCTCATGTTGTAGCCGCCGAAAGGCTGCACGCCCACGATGGCCCCAGTGATCTTGCGGTTGAAATACAGGTTGCCCACTTCCAGTTCCTGGCGGGCCTGTTCCAGTCGGGCGCGGTCACGGCTGCACACGCCGCCGGTCAGGCCGTACTCGGTGGAGTTGGCGATGTCCAGCGCGTCCTGCCAGTCCTTCGCGCGGATCACCGAGATCACTGGCCCGAAGATTTCTTCCTGCGCCAGCCGGGCGTCACGCTTCACGTCTCCAACAATGGTGGCCTGCACGTAGTAGCCTTGCTTGCCGTTACACTCGCCGGGGGCCTCGCCGCCCAGCAGCACCTTGCCTTCCTGCGGCGCAATCTCCAGATAGCTCTTGATCTTGTCAAAGCTCATCTGGTTGACCACGGCGGTCACGTTGGCATTTTCCTCGCCCGTACCCATTTTCAGCTTGCCCGCGCGTTCCACGAAGCCGTTCACCACGTCGTCGTACACAGCGTCCACCACGATCAGGCGGCTCATGGCGCTGCATTTCTGGCCGTTGAAGCCGAATGCGCCCTGTACGGCGGCGGTAATGGCGACTTCCAGATCGGCGGTTTCGTCCACAATCATGCCGTCCTTGCCGCCCAGTTCCAGCACCACTTTCTTGATCCACTTCTGGCCGGGCTGCACTTTGGCTGCAACCTCGTTAATGTGGAGGCCAACCGCGCGGCTGCCGGTGAAGGTGATAAAGCGCGTTTTGGCATGCGTGGTCAGATACTCGCCCACTTCCTTGCCCACACCGGGCAGGAATTGCAGCACTCCGGCGGGTAGGCCAGCCTCGTACATGATGTCGGCGATGAATCCGGCGATCAGGCCGCTGTCCTCGGCGGGTTTGGCGATCACGCAGTTGCCCACCACGATGGGGGCGGCCAGCATGCCCACGAAGATGGCGCAGGGAAAGTTCCACGGGCTGATGCTCACGCCCACGCCCAGCGGCAGCGACATCAGGCCGTTTTCCTCGCCTTCAAACCAGGTGGTCTCGCTGCTGCCAAAGCCCGAGTACTTCATGGCGCTGCGGGCGTAATACTCCAGGAAATCAATGGCCTCGGCCACTTCCACGTCGGCCTCGGCGTAGTTCTTGCCCACCTCAATGCTCATCAGGGCGCAGGCTTCCAGGTGGCGGCGCTTGAGGATGGCCGACGCCTTCAGCAGAATGCGGGCGCGGGCGTCCATGTCCCAGGTTTTCCACGTCTCAAACGCCTTCCATGCGCCCTGCAAGGCACGTTCGGCGTCCTCAATGGTGGCCTTGGCCGTCGTTCCCACCACCTCAGAGGTGTCACAGGGGTTCAGGGAGGTCAGCTTTTCAGCGGTGTCCACGCGCTCGCCGTCAATGACCATCGGGTAGTGCTTGCCCACCAGTTCGGCGCGGACCTTTTTGAGGGCGGTCTCGTAAGCCTGCACGTTCTCGGCTTTGGTGAAGTCAATGAAGGGCTGGGGGCGGTAATCCTGAATTTTAAGCATGGGGGTCTCCTTGAAGTCGTGTTTGTGGCGGTATGCAAAATCACTGCTCTGAACGGTCTTAGCCCTTGAGCATGCCCTTCAGAATGAACATCACGTTGGCCGGACGCTCGGCAATCCGGCGCGAGAAATAGGGGTACCAGTCGCGGCCATACGGGATGTAGGCGCGCACGCGGTAGCCCGCCGCCGCCAGTTCCTTTTGCAGATCGCGGCGCACGCCGTACAGCATCTGGAATTCGTAGGCGTCCTTCTCAATGCCGTGGGCCAGGGCAAAATGCTTGACATCCTCAATGATGCTCTCGTCGTGCGTGCCGATGTTCACGTAGTTTCCGGCCTTCATGTGCGCGTAGACCAGTTTGCGGTAACTGGCGTCCACGTCGGCCTTGTCGGGCATGGCCACCGATTCTGGTTCCAGATACGCGCCCTTGACGATTCGCAGGTTGGGGTGTAGATCGTCCAGGCTGTCGCGGTCCGCTTCCGTGCGGTAGAGGTAGCTCTGCAACACCGTGCCGACGTGCTGCGTGCCAAACTCCTCGGCCAGCGTGCGGAACTGCGAGAGGGTCTGGTCCACGCGCGGGTGGTCTTCCATGTCCAGGCAGATGAAGCCGCCGTATTCCTTGGCCTTGCCCACAATTCGGCGGCCATTGGTCAGACCCAGGTCTTGTCCGTTCACGGTCTGCCCCTGGCCCACGGCGGACAGCTTGACGCTGGCGTAGGGCATGACCCCGGCGGCGTGCGCGGCGTCCAGCAGGTGCAGCACCTTCTCGGCAAATTCGTTGGCCTTTTCCGGCGAGGCCACGAACTCGCCCAGCAGATCCAGGTTGCCCGTGATGCCGTCGGCAGCCAGTTCCTTGACGGCGGCAATCGCGCCCTCCACCTCCTCCCCGGCCACGAAGCGCTGCGCCAGCCCCCACCCCTGCTTGCGGACGATGTTTTCCACGAACTTCTGTCCCGAAACGGTCAGGACGGCTTTGCGGTAAATCTGGTCAATCATGGGTGGCTCCTTTGGAGGACTGGGGTGTAAGGGTTAAAAGGGCTGAGGAACGGGGATGTTCAGGCACCGGCCTCCAGCTCCTGCAAGACCAGCGCGCCGAACGTGCGGACGTGCAGGCGGGCGGCCTCGCGGGCGGCAGCGGCGTCCCGGTCCAGCACGGCCTTCAGGATGGCGGCGTGTTGCGCGGCGGTGTCGGGGTGGGCGTTGTAGGTGCGGGTCTGGTGCTTGATCAGCGCCACACGCTGCTCCAGATTGCGCGCTAGATCGCCCAGCGCGGCGTTGTGCGCGGCCCCGGTGATGGCGCGGTGGAAACCCAGGTCCAAGCGGGTCTGCTGGCGGTAATCGCCGTCCCTGGCCGCGTTGATTTCGCCCAGTGCGGCCCGTAAAGTGGCGGCATCGGCGTTGGTGTGGGCGGCGGCGGCCAGAGCAGCGCCCAGCCCGTCCAGCTCCTCGCGCACGGCGTAGGTATCGCGGGCTTCCTGAGCGGTCACGGTGCGGACGCGCACGCCCTTGTTGGCGCTGCCCATCAGCAGGCCATCCTGGGTCAGCCGCATGATCGCCTCGCGGATGGGGGTCCGGGACACGCCCAGACGCTCGCCCAGCTCCACCTCGCCGATGCGCTCGCCAGGGGCGATCTCGCCGTCCAGCACGGCGCGGCGCAGGTGTTCGTACACGCCGTCACGCACCAGCACAGGCCGTGCGAAGACCACTGGTGCGGGATACTGGGAGAGGCTCATGTGGATATTGTATACAATATCCCGCGCCGAATGCAACTTAGGAAGGGCTGGGCGTGATCCGGCTATTCCTCTTCCTCCCGGATGGCGTTGTCCTCGTGTTCGGCCAGTCGCCGGACCCCGGCCAGCGTGAACAGAAACAGCAGGGTGGCCCCCGTCGCCAGCACATACAGGTGCAGCCCGCAGGCCACGCCCACCCCTGCCGTCGCCAGCATGCCTGCCGCTGTGGTCAGCCCTTTGGCCTTATGACCGCGTTCCGAGAAGATTGCCCCCGCGCCCAGAAAGCTGATGCCGCTGACCACCGCGCCCAGTAGTCCAATCATGTCGAAGCGCACGCCAGAATCACGCCCCCCGAAATTGCTGATCAACGTTCCAGCCAGTACCACGAACAGCGCCGAACTCATGCCGATCAGCATGTGGGTCCGCAGGCCCGCACTGCGGCGCAGTCGTTCGCGTTCCCAGCCAATCGCGCCGCTGAGGACAAAGGCCACCAGCAGCCCCTGCATCAGCTTCAGCTCGTTCCAGATGGATTCCATGTGGACAGTCTAAGCAGCGCCTGCAAAAAGGGCCGGGGCGCAGATGCACGCGCCCCAGCCCTTTTCAGTTTTTTGGCGCTCAGGCGTTCAGTTTCTCGGCGTAGTGCTTGCGGAGCTTGGCCACCTTCGGCGCGATCACGGCCACGCAATACGGCTGGCGCGAGTTGTCGGCGTAATAGTTCTGGTGGTAGTCCTCGGCCACATGGAACTCGGTGGCGGGTTCCACGCTGGTCACGATGGGCTTGCCGAACACGTCCTGCGCGTCCAGATCGGCCATGACCTCGCGGGTCTGTCGCTCCTGCTCGGGGGTCTGGGGAAACACGGCGCTGCGGTACTGGGTTCCGGCGTCTGCGCCCTGACGGTTCAATGAGGTGGGATCGTGCGTGGCGAAGAACAGGCCCAGCAGGTCCTTGTAGCTCACGACCTGCGGGTCAAAGGTCACGCGCACGGCCTCGGCGTGGCCGGTGGTGCCGCTGCACACACTGCGGTAGTCGGGGTGCGGGGTGTCGCCGCCGATGTAGCCGCTCTCAATCTTGGTTACGCCGCGCACCATCTGCATCACGGCCTCGGTACACCAGAAGCAGCCGCCCGCCAGGATGGCCTGCTGCGGGCCGGAAGTGGCGGGAGACGGGATTTCGCTGGTGGGGGTCTGGATGGCATCAGTCATGCCTATATTCTGGCGCGGCGGGTGCATCCAGAGGACGCCCAAAGGCACGGTTGGGTGTTTAGGGAACGTTGATGCTGAGGGAAGGCGAGGCGTGCGGGGCCATCCCGAATTTTCTAGAACCTCAATTCCTCGGCAATTGACAGACCGTCTGGAAAGTGCATCGTAGGCAGTCAAATGGTTGGAGTCTGGCCTGAAAAAATGGCGAGAATACCCGGAACCCCTTTTCCTCCTTATCGCTCTCGTCATGAACAGACTGTCGTCGTGGGACAGCACCCGTATGGGTCTACTCCTTTGCTTCGTAGCTCTGCGGGTCCCGCCCGGATGTTCATCGTTTTTGCAAACGATTCAATCGGAGTCCGTATGGGTTCAGCTCTCGGTGTCCTCGTCTTCGGTCTCGCTTTCTACCACCGGAGCCACGGGGTTGCGGTTCTTGCCAATCTCGCGCACGCGTCCGCTGAAGCGGCCCTTGATCTCGTCGTACATGGGGTGCGCGCGGATATCACCGGGGCGTGACGGTGCGGCGCTGGCCTGCGCTCGACTGGCCGCAGGCTGAGCGGCCTGAGCTTGATCCGCTGAGGGCGGAGGCGAGGCTACCGGGCGCGGGGCAGGCGTGGGACGTGGCGCGGCCAGACTGGCATACGGCGCGTCGGCCAGATCGGGTGGGTCGGATGGTCCTGCCATGTCCAATGGGCCGCCGATGTCGTCCCAGTCGGGTTCCACGTCGATGGCCTCCACAACATACAGTTCGCGGGAGGGAGCGCGGGCCTCGGCAGGCGGCGGGGGCGCGTCGGCCACATGATCGGCCTGCCAGGGGTCTGGATCAATGGTGGGCAGCGGCGCAGGGGCCACGTCATCCGGGCTGGCGGGGCGGGCCAGTCTGGTTTCGGGCTGCCGGGTCTCAGTAGTGCGCGTTTCGGGCGGGCGTGTCTGGGGGCGCGGAGGTGGGCCGCCAGCAGGCGGTTCCAGCGTCGCCACAACAGCCGGGCGCGGCGGAAGCGCGGTCTGAAGGGGCGTGGCCTGGGCCGAGGCAGACGCCTGCGCTCCCGGTCCCTCTAGACCACGGCTGGCGCGGCGTGGGGCCGGATCAAAGGGGGCGATCTCGATTTCGGCGGCTGGGGCAGCCTGCACGGGGGCAGGGCGCACAGACGGCGCTGGCCGGGGAGTTGGGGCCGGAGCCTCTCCCGCAGAGCTGCCGCCCAGTTTCTGTTTCTTGTTGGCCTCCGCCGTGATCAGCTCGAAAGTGACCGGACCGAACACCTTGAGGGCCAGCACGGAAATATCGTCGAACTTGCTGACCGCCTGCTTGGCGTGAAATCCATTGTCGCTGTACGTCAGGCTGACATACCCGGCCTCGGCGTGCATCCGCGCAGGCTTCAGGAAGGCGCGGAGTTGCATGCTAGCCGCGCGGACCACATCGGCCCAGTTGCCCTGCTGAGGTGCCGGAGCCTCGTCATACATCTGAGGGTCACTCTGGATGGCCGCCACCGCCTCCCGCACCACTTCACGGGCCGGGGCGGGGCCGCGCCGCTCCTGAGTTGCAACCCCACTGACCGGGCCGCCACCCGCACGCAAGCCTGCCAGCTCTTTTTCCATGCGGTTCAGGCGCTGCATCAGGTCCGCCGGTATGGCCCCCACACTTCCACTGGTGGCCGTCCCCCCACCACCGCCCGCATCGGCTGCCAGCAGGGCGTGGGTCAACGCCAGTTCCAGACTCTGCCCATCGGCAGAGCGGGCAAAGCGGGCCTCCTGCTCGTCCAGCGCGGCCTGTAACTTGAGGAGTCGGGGAACATCTGCGCCGTCCAACCGCCCTTCCTCACCCAGACCCAGTTCGGCGTGCAGGGCCGCGCCCAGCGCCGAGACCAGTCCTTCCACCACCGTGCGCGCCGCGAAGCCGTCGCGGTACAACCTCCCGGCTCCCTGCAAGGCCGCGCCCGCGTCACCCGTGACCAACGCCGCCGCGATTGCGCGCACACGCTCGCCAGGGGGCAGGCCCAGCGCCTCCTCTACCCCGGCCCGCGTCACAGCGCTGCCCGCCGCCAGCATGCGCTCCAGCAGACTCTCGCCGTCGCGCATGGCCCCGTCGGCCAGTCGCCCGATCAGGTTCAGGGCTTCGGGTTCGGCGGTCATGCCTTCCTGGACGGCCAGCCCAGCCAGCTTCCCGGCGATTTCCTCGGGGGTCAGGCGGCGAAAACGGTAATGCTGACAGCGCGAGAGGATGGTGGGAATGATCTTTTCCGGTTCGGTGGTCGCCAGAATAAAAATGACGTGACTGGGCGGCTCCTCCAGCGTTTTAAGCAGGGCGTTGAAGGCCGCGCGCGACATCATGTGGGCCTCGTCCAGGATGTAGATCTTCTTGCCGCCGCGCATGGCCGCGAGGCCCACTAGCTCACGCAGATCGCGTACGTCGTCCACGCTGTTGTTACTGGCGGCGTCGATTTCCATCACGTCGGGGTGGGACCCGGCGCGCACGCTGATACACGACTCGCACTCGCCGCAGGGTTTGGGGTCCGGGCCAGTGCAGTTGGCAGTCATGGCGATCAGGCGGGCGGTGGTGGTCTTGCCCACACCACGCGGCCCACTAAAGAGGTAGGCGTGGCCCACGCGCCCGGCTTCCAGCGCGGCCTTCAGCACATCCTTGACGTGTTCCTGGCCCACCACCTGATCCCAGCGGATGGGTCGGGCACGCTGATAGATGGCGCTCACAGGCGCACCTCCAACGTGGTGTGCGGCGTGCGGCGAGTGACTTGCAGGACAGCAAAAAAGACCGATCTATGGACCGCTGGACATTCACCGCACACCGCACACCTCTTCACCCCCACAGTTTAGGGCGGGGCGGTCAGGGGCGGGGTGAGGGCGGGGGGGATTGAAAGGGCTGACCGCCCATGCTCTCGGTCAGTTGCCCGCCCTCAATTCGGTAAATCACGTCCTGCGGATGGCTGAGTGCCATCGCCTGATCCGGTGTCAGGCCCAGCAGACGCATCCGCAGCAGCCTGCCGATCATCTCGTGAGACACGATCAGCACATGGCCCGGATGCGTTGCAGGGCGCGGGCTACGCGAGGTAAGGCCGTTTCATAACTCTCGCCGCCGGGCAGAACCATGCGGGACTTTCCACGCTTCGGCCAGCAGTGGGAAACGGGCCAAGCGCTCAGAAGGTAGCAGTCCTGCCACTTCTCCCATATCCACCTCGGCCAGATCGTCCAGCACGGTCAGCGGCACAGCCAGACCATCCAGCGCAAGGCAGGCAGTGGTGAGGGCAGGGTTGCTAGCGTCTGATGCCCGAGCCTGTTGAATGCCCAGCTCGGTCAACGGGGAATCCAGGCGGCCCTGGCCCCGGCCCTCCACGTTCCAGACGGTCTGGCCGTGGCGCAGAAGGTAAAGAGTGATTTCCGAACCGTCTACTCTGCTCCTCCCGCCTTTCGCAACGGCAGATACTGGGGCAGCCACGCGCGGTCACGGATCACCGTTTCCAGTTGCTCGTCGGTCATGGTGCGAATCCGGCGCTCGGCGCACACGCCGTCGGTGATCGCCTGCCGGGCCACGTTCACCGCCACGCGGATGCTCAGCTCGCGCAGGGAGCTGATGGGCGGGTAGACGCGTTCGCCGTAACTCTGGGTGAACTCGGCCAGCGTTTTTGCCGAGGCCATCACCATGTTGTCGGTGATCTCGCGGGCGCGGGCGGCCACTGCGCCGAAGCCCAGGCCGGGGAAGATAAACGCGTTGTTGCCCTGCCCCACCGGGTAGCTCTTGCCCTGATATTCCACGTCTGGGAAGGGGCTGCCGGAGGCGATGATCGCGCCGCCGTTCGTCCATTTGATCAGGTCTGCAGGCTGCGCCTCGACATGGCTGCTGGGGTTGCTGAGGGGAAAGATGATCGGGCGCGGCGTGTGGTCCAGCATGGCCTCCACGCTTTCCTGGCGGAACAGGCCCGGCACACCCGTAAAGCCCAGCAGCGCAGTGGCGCGGGCGTTGACGATCACGCCGTGCAGCGTGGGATAGTCGCCCGCGTAGGTCCAGTCCGCGATGTCTTCCTTGCGGCGCACGAAACTCATCTGCTGCTCTTCCAGATCGTCCTGCCCGTGCATCAGCAGGCCGTGACGGTCCACCACGTATACGCGGGCGTTGGCCTCGTCGTAGCTGAGGCCGTCGGCTTCCAGCCCCTGACGGATGGCGGTGGCGACGCCAATGCCTGCCGCGCCCGCCCCCACGATCACGAAGACCTGTTCGGACAGGCGCTCGCCCTTGATTCGGGCTGCGCTCATCACCCCGGCCAGGGCCATCGCCCCGGTGCCCTGAATGTCGTCGTTAAAGCTGGGGACCACCTTGCGGTAGCGCTCCAGCACCCGGAAGGCCGTGCCGCGCGAGAAGTCCTCCCACTGGATGATCGCCTTGGGGTAGCGGGCCGAGACGGCCTCTACGAAGGAGTCCAGAAACTCGTCGTAGGCGGCCCCGGTCAGGCGCTTGTGGTGAACGCCAAGGTACAGCGGATCGTCGATCAGGTCCTGACGGTTGGTGCCCACGTCCAGCTCGACGGGCAGGGTCTTGTCGGGGCCGACACCCCCTGCCGCCGTGTACAGCGAGAGCTTGCCGATGCTGATCGCCATGCCGCCGAAGCCCTGATCCCCGATGCCCAGAATCGCGCTGCTGTCGGTGGCCACGATCATCCGAACGTCGTTGACGGTGATGTTTTCCAGCATGTCCTCTACCCGGTCAATGTCCTGGGTGCTGACCGTGAAGCCGCGCGGGTAGCGGTAATTGCTGGAGAAGAACTTGACCGCCTCGCCCACCGTGGGGGTGTAGATGATCGGCAGCATTTCTTCCAGGTGGTCTTCCAGCACGCCGAAGAACAGCACCTCGTTGCGGTCCTGCAGCGCCCGCAAGTATTCGTGTTTTTCCAGGTCATTGATGCAGCGCGAGTAACGGTGGTAGGTGCGGTTCTTCTGCTCCTCGAAGCTGCTGATATGCGGTGGAATCAGCCCTTCCAGGCCCAGAGCACGGCGCTCTTCGGGGGTAAAAGCGGTGGTCTTGTTCAGCAGCGGGTTTTGCAACAGCGCCAGACCGCTGACCTGCACGTCGATAAACCGGTTGCCCTGTTCATCGCGCTTGACATCGTAATACCGGGACACGGAGGGAGATTTGGGCATATTGCCCTCCAGCATAGCGGGCCAGCAGACCCTCTACACCCATTTACTTAGAAGTCAAAGTGGTTTGTTGGCCCAGCCCGAGTGGCCAATGGAAGGGGTCAGGGGTTGCTCTCTCCCGTGCCTCTGGCAGCCCAGCGCGCCCGCAACGCCTCGAAATTGGCGTCGATGCGCGCCTGCGGCAGAACGGCCTGGGTGGTGCTGCCGTGGCCGATCTCGTCGCCCAGTTGGGTGACAGCGCGCATGCTGGCGTGGATGCGCCGCCCCGCCTGACCCGTGAAGGTGGCGGTCACGGTCACGGTCATGCCGGGCAAGGCTGGGCCGGTGTGGACTACCTCCACCTGCGAGCCGATGCCGCCCTCGCCGTCTTCCAGAAAAGGCAGGATGATCTTGCGGCCCGCTTCCTCGAAGTGTTTGGCCATCCAGTAGGTGGCGTAGACCGGGTGAACTGCGCCGAGTTCGCCAAAATCGACGGTCATCTCATCGGTTACCATCAGGGTCAGGGTCTGCGTGAAACCGTCAGGAATGGGGCGCATACCTTCAGATTAGGTCAACCGAGCGTGTGCGGGCCTGCCCGTTAGACTGCCCGCATGAGGTTCACGCCCGCCAATCTGTTCACCCTGCTGCGCGAGGCGGCGCTGGCCTTCAGCCAGGACAAGGCCCCACGTCTGGCCGCCGCCCTGGCCTATTACGCCATCTTCGCCATCGCGCCGCTGCTGTTCTTCGTGCTGGCCGTCGCCAGCGGGCTGCTCTCCAATGCCAACGTGCAGGAACGGCTGTTCGAGTTCCTGGCCGCCAACCTCAACCAGAGCGCCGTGGAATTCGTCAAGGGCATTGTGCCCGACGGCAGCAAGCTGCAACAGTCCACGCTGCTTGCCAGTATTGCGGGCTTCGTGACGCTGTTCATGGGGTCCACCGGGCTGTTCGTGCAGCTTCAGGACGCCCTGAACACGCTGTGGGGCGCGGAACCGCCCAAGGGCAACGGCATCCTGAACGTGATCAAGTCGCGGCTGCTGTCCTTTGCGCTGGTCATCGGCATCGGCGTGATCATCATCGCCTTTCTGATCGGCAACACCTACCTGTCGGCCATCGCCGAGCAACTGGGCGAGGCCATCGGACTGGGCACGCTGTTCGTGCGCGTCGCCACTTTCGTGGTCAGCGCGGGCATCCTGACTCTGGTGTTCGCCGCGCTGTACAAGACGCTGCCCAATGTCAAATTGCAGTGGAAAGAGGTCTGGGTCGGCTCGGCCATCACCTCGGTGCTGTTCACGCTGGGCCAGCTCGCCATTGGCATCTATCTGGGCCGGGCCGCACCCGGCAGCGCCTTCGGGGCCGCTGGATCGCTGGTGCTGCTGCTGCTGTGGATCTACTTTTCCAGCATGGTCTTCTTCTTCGGCGCGGAAGTGACCTGGGTATATTCCCAGAAATTCGGCTCCGGCGCGGGCGGTGCGGGCAGCGTGGACAAGAAGGCGGCGCTGGCAGAGAAGGGCGCGCAGATCGATACCACGCCCACCGCGCAGGAGCTGGAAGCCAGTAAGAAGGAACAGAAGGGTTCGCCCTTGCCGGGCCGTCTGGGCGATCTGCTGGACACCGCCAACGCGAAGCTGCCGCGCGTGCTGCCCCACGCCCCCACCCACGCCGAAGGACGGCTGCTGCCCAGCGTGCGCGGCACCGTCTGGAACGCTGTTCGCGCCGTGCTGGCCGTGCCTGCCGTGATCGTGCTGCGGCTGCTGGGCTGGACCGGGGGCAAGGGAAAGTAAGCGCAGCCGTCAATTCCTTTGGCGTTCAGAACGCGGGTTTGACGGGCAGGGCTTCGTAGACCTTCTTGCGGCTGCCATTGCTGAACAGAATGTCGGCGGTGACGTTGATGCTGGTGTACACGCGGTCTGGCCGGGCGCGGACATTCAGCGGCAGCGTGAAGATCAACTGGTTTCCGTTGGAGCGGTAGCGCGTGACCGGGCCAGTCGTGGCGGGCCAGCGGTCCAGCGTATCCAGTTTCAGTTTGCCCGCTGCGTTGCCCTCACGGTATTCCAGCTCGTAGCTGAAGCTGGCGCTGACGGGCTGCGCGCCGTTGGGCACGGTTTCGATGACCAGATCGCACAGGTGGGCACTTCCGGCCAGCAAGCCTGTACGGACTGCGCCGCTGCTGGCATCCCGGCAGGTGGTGAAGTACCAGCGGGTAAATTTGGGAGCCGCGCCTCCCACCACCGGAGTTGTCAGCGTGACCTGCGGAGCGGAGGCACGGGCGGTCAGCGCGCCACAGCCCCGCACCTGCGCCCAGGCTGTAGCAAATCCATTCGCCGCGAAGGTGTAGGTCAGCGCCTGCCCGCCAGCCGCACGGTTGACGCGCACCACCAGCCGTTTGCCCGCGCTCAGGCCATTCACGATCCGCCGCACCGTCGCCCCGCTCAGCGCTAAAGATTCAGATTTCACGGTGTCGTTGGGCGTGACCACCGAAGTCAGATCACCGCCTGGCAAGACCACAGGCGCGTCCTCGCCCAGCCGGATGGTCACGGCGGGCATCAGGCCCAGATCGGCGTCTGCGGCGGGGATCAGGGTGTTCTTGGAAGTGAGGGACGCCCACAGATCGGGCACACCGCCGTTCGAACAGTTGACCCGGAACAGGGTCTGTGCGCCGTTGTCGTTAATTTCCTGCAAAGTCACGAAACTGGTGTTGATATCAGTGATCGGGTCCCTGGAGACGGAGTAGTACGTCTGGGTGCCAGGAACCACCTCCACCGCCCCGGCCCCAGCAGGCAGCATGGCGGCGCAAAGCAGGGCAGTCAGCCGGAACAGCAGAGACAATGTTCTAATTCCATACTTATTTCATCTCCGTGCTGTGCGGGCAAGCCTCCCCGGTAGGGGTCCTTAGCCCCGCAAACTTCTCAGCCCTGCAAACTTCTCAGCCCTGCAAACTGCTCAGCTCAGCCAACCCCTCAGTTCAGCGAGCAACAATGGCCTGGACAGGCGACAGACCTGACGCCGCACCATGAAGCGCAACATAAAGAAAAAGGCCCACAGATGCGGGCGGCATACTTGACCGCATGGCATCCAGCGAAACCTTCGGAATCTTCATGGTGCTGCTGGCCGCGCTGTCGTTCATCAACAGCCGTTACTGGAAGTTGCCTCCCACCATCGGTATCCTGATCGGCGGGCTGCTGCTGGCCGGGGGCGTGGCCGTGCTGGACCGGCTGGGCGTACCGCTGGCCAACCAGTTCCAGGCCACCGTGACCTCGCTCCCCTTCGGCTCACTGGTCTTCGACTGGCTGCTGGGCTTCCTGCTGTTTGCCAGTGCCATCCAGATCAACGTGCGCCTGCTGTTCGAGCAGCGCCTGTCGGTGATCGCCGTGACCCTGCTGACCACCCTGATCACGCTGCTGACGCTGGGGGGCGGCCTCTATTGCCTGCTCCAGTGGGCGGGGATGCCTGTTCCGTGGGCGGCGGCCCTGCTGTTCGGGGCCATCGTCGCCCCGACTGATCCGGTGGCGGCCCTGCCACTGCTCAAGGCTGCGAAAGTGCCGGAGAAAGTAGAATCGCTGATCGCCGGGGAATCGCTGTTCAATGACGGCGTGGGCGTGGTGGCCTTTACCGTGCTGATCTCTCTGCTGCCGCCCAACCCACAGGACGTAACCCTGGCCAGCACGTTGCTGCTCTTTGGGCGCGAGATGCTGGGCGGGCTGGTGCTGGGCGCGGCGCTGGGCTGGGTGGCCTTCGCCTTCATCCGCCGCACGGCGCTGGATGAGAACACCCGGCTGGTCATCTCACTGGCGCTGGTGGTGGGCGGCAGCGCGCTGGCACAGTGGCTGGAGGTTAGCGCGCCCGTCACGGCGGTCATGAGCGGCCTGACGCTGGTGGCCTTGCTGCAAGTGATTCGCAGGAAGATTCAGGAGGCAGCGCAGAACGATGAACGTGCTGCACGCTGGGAGCGCATGAACCGCACCCGACTGGACACGATCCGGGATCACCTCTTTACTTTCTGGAACTTCGTGGACTACCTGCTGAACGCCGCACTGTTCACGCTGATGGCCTTCGAGATCCTGAGTCTGGACCTGGGCTGGCCCCTGCTGGCGCTGCTCCCTGCCGTGATCGTGCTGGGGCTGGGCGCGCGGGCGCTGGGTGTGTGGTTGCCGATCACGCTGCTGAAACGGCGCAACACGTTTCCGCCGTACACCCGCCGCCTGATGGTCTGGTCTGGCCTACGCGGCGGCGTGACCCTGGCCCTGGCCTACAACGTGCCGGAGAGCGATTTTCGCAACACCCTGCTGGTCCTGAGCTACGGCGTGGTCATTTTCAGCCTGCTGGTGCAGGGGCTGACCATCCCGAAACTGGCCCGGCGGGCGACGGCGGCAGCAGAGACAGGTTAGAAGATGACTGGATACGCCAGCGTGCCCTCGTAGATCGCCCGGCCCACGATGGCCCCCTGAATGCCTTCCTCGGCTAGCAGGCGCACGTCGTCCGCGTTGGCGACGCCGCCGCCCACGATCAGGGTGTTGGTCCACAGCCGACGTACCTCCCGCATCAGTTCGCGGTCCAGGCCCTTGAGGGTTCCGTCGCGGGTCACGTCGGTGAAGATCAGGGTTTCCAGGCCCGCGTCAGCCAGCCGGGGCGTCAGCTCGGCCACCTGTATGCCGCTGCCCTGCGCCCAGCCGTGGGTGGCGACTTCCAGCCCGCGTGCATCCAGGCTGACCACCACGCGTTCGGGGCCATGCGCGGCGATCAATTCGGCCACCAGCTCGGGGTTCTTGACGGCGGCAGTGCCGATCACCACCCGGTCCACGCCACTTTTCAGCAACGCCTCGGCTCCGGCCCAGTCCCGGATCCCGCCGCCCACCTCCACCGGCACGCCGAGTTCGGTCACGATCTGCGCGATCACCGCGCGGTTCTCGCCTCTTCCGGTGGCGGCGTCCAGGTCCACCAGATGCACCAGCCCCGCGCCCAGGCTTACCCAGTGGCGCGCGGCTTCCAGCGGCGATTCGAAATACACGGTCTCGCGGTCAGGATCGCCCTCGTACAGGCGTACGGCGCGGCCCGACTGGATATCCACGCAGGGGATGATGAGGGGTGCGGTGGAAGAACGGCTGGAGGCAGTCATGACAGGCAGCATAGCGAGGAGGGGGTGGACAGCGCTCAACCCGTCAAATGGGCAAACGGTGAAAGACAGGGCTTTAACCTGTACGTGACCTGCTCAGTACATGCGCAGAACGCGGAAAAGGCTTGAGATGTATTGGCCGAAAAGTAGCTCTGGACCGCCACTTCGCCTTACAACCTCCCCAACCCTCTCGCAGGCGGGCTGTGCCAGTTCCTCATCAAGCCAGTTCCCCATCAAGAAGGAGGGAGAAAAGACCGTGTTTATCAGTTTGCCGAGTGATATCGCGTAAGTCCTGCTGCTCTTGGTACTGAGACGGCGGGCCTCCTGAGTGGTCCGCCGTCCTGTTCACCCTCCCCGCCGCCATGCTCTAGACTGCCGCCCAGTGTGAAAATCGGGATCATCACCGCGACCTACCTGCCGTCCCGCAACGGCGTGGCCACCAGCACGGCGCTGTTCGTGCGCGGTCTGCGGGAGCGCGGCCATGAGGTCCGCGTGTTCGCCCCGCGCCACCCGCTGATGCCCGCGCACGAGGACGGCGTGTACCGCCTGAACAGCTCGTTTCTGGGGGCGCGGGCGCTGGGCGCTCCGGCAGATTACCCGGTGCTGCTGGCCCCTGGCCCGCTGCTGACCTCCCGCCTGCCGCTGCGCGATCTGGACGTGCTGCACACCATGCACCCGTTTCTGGCGGGGGGACTGGCGCTGAAGTGGTCCCGGCTGTCGGGCGCTCCGGTGGTGTTCACGGCGCACACCCAGTACGACGAATACCTGCACTACACCCCGATGCCTCCTCGCCTGGGCCGCGCCATGCTGCGCCCGCATGTCAGCGCCTTTGCCCGCCGGGTGGACGCCGTGCTGGCCCCAGGCCGCGCGATGGTGCAGATGCTGCACGGCTACGGTTATGCGGGGCATGTCGAACAGTTTCCCAATCCGGTGGATCTGGCGGCGTTCCGGGCCGCAGACGGGCGGGCCTTCCGGGCCGAACACCACATTCCCCTGGACGCGCCGCTGGTGATGTACCTGGGCCGCCTTGCCCCGGAGAAGAATCTGGAGGTGATGATCCGGGCCTTCGATCAGGCGCGGGCCAGCCGCCCGGAACTGCGCCTGCTGGTGGTGGGCGATGGTCCCAGCCGCATGTCGGCAGCCAGGGAAGCCCCGGAGGGCGTGAGATTCACCGGCCCGGTCCCCTACGCCCGCGTGCCAGAAGCGCTGGCCGCCGCCGACGCCTTCCTGACCGCCAGCACCAGCGAGGTGCTGCCCATGAGCATGATCGAGGCGCTGGCGGCGGGCGCGCCGCTGGTGGCCGCCCACAGCCCCGCCGCGCTGGACCTGATCGGAGAGGGAATCAACGGCACGGTGCGTGAGGCCACGCCGCAGGCCCTGGCCGACGGCCTGCTATACGCCCTGCACCCGGACCGACTGGGCGCGTTACAGGCAGGCGCGCGGGCCAGCGCCGCCCGGTATGATCTGCCGCAACGGGCGCAGGCACTGGAAGAGGTTTATGAGCGGGTGCGGGCAGGCCACCGCAGACAGAAAATCTGAGCGAGTGAGACGACGGGTTCTGCCCACTGCCCCGCCCTGTGAATTACGCTGAGGGCCGATGCTTCCTCCATCCGACAAGCCGCCCACGGTGCTGCTGATTCCGCCCGACACCCGCCCGCAGACGCTGGAGCTGCCCGCGCAACTTGCCAGGATGACCGGGGCCGCTGTGCGCGTGCCGCCCGCTGAGGCGTTGCCAGATTTCTTCACGCCTGGAAATACGGATCTTCTCAAACACTGGCTATTGAAGGAGGCAGATCAGGCCGATATCCTGATCGTCTGTCTGGAAACCCTGTGTCTGGGCGGCATGATTCCGGCGCGGCGCGTGTCTGACCCACTGGAGATAGTGCTGGAGCGGCTGGCCGTGCTGGCCGAGGTCAAGCGGCGCGAGCCAGACCTCCAGATTTACGCCTTCGGGGTGATCGTGCGGGTGGCCCACGACAACGATCCGCACGAGGAGAAACCGTATTACGGCCAGTGGGGGCGCGAATTACGGGCCTACAGCGCGGCATTTGACCGTCACGCCCGCCACGGCGTAGCAGATGCTGAAGCGTTGGAAGTCGCCCGCGCTGCCCTGCCTGCCGACATTCTGGCCGATTGGACCGGGACCCGCGAACGCAACCGCGCCCTGCATCTGGCCGCGCTGGACCTGCTCTCAGCGGGTGTGCTGAGTCATCTGTGCCTGACACTGGACGACACGACGCCGTATGGACTGGCCGCCTATGACCGCAGAATGCTGGAGGCGCGGGCCGACGAGCTGGACGTGTGGCCGCGTTTGGACATCTACCCCGGCGCAGATGAGGTGCCGTGCGCGCTGCTGGCACGGGCGCTGGCCCCGGCAACGGCGCGCGTGTGGGTGCGCTACAGCGGTCTGGGCGGCGCGGGCGCGGAGATGATCTACGAGGACCGTCCCGCCGGGGAACTGGTCCGCGCCCACCTGCGGGCTGCGGGCTGCGGGCTGGCCGACACGCCAGATGAGGCGGACTTTGTGCTGGCGGTCAACACCCCTGGACTGCGGCAGGCCAACCGGCAACCGGATTTCGCCACGGTGGACACGCCTCACCGTCACCTCCCCGCCTTCGTGGACGCGCTGCGGGCCGATCTGGAGGCCGGATACGCGGTCTCGCTGGCCGACATCGCCTATCCCAACGGGGCCGAGCGGCGCCTGTGGACCTTGATCCAGGGGCTGCCACTGGCAGAACTGGCAGGCTTCAGCGCCTGGAACACGGCGGGCAACACGCTGGGAACGGCCATCGCCTTCGGCAAACTCGCGGCGCTGGGAACGGACCGGGCGGCCCACGCCGAAGCACTGTTCGCGCGGATGGTGGACGACACGCTGTATCAATCCTTTGCCCGGTCAGAGGTGCGGGAGCGGCTGAGCAATCCCAGCCCCTTCGATCTGGGCGAGCAGCGGGAAGCGGCAGAGGCCCACCTGCGCGAGATCATCACGCCGCGCATTGAGGCGCTGTGGCAGCGGCATTTCTCCGAGCTTGGGCTGGAGCTGGAAGTGGGCGCGGCGCGTCTGGCGTGGCCCCGGCTCTTCACGGGCGTCTTTCCGCTGAAGGCTAAAGTGTCCGCCATCGAGAGACACGGGCCACCCCCGGCGGGCGATGGGCCATTTGTATGATGCGTAGCAGACCCTCGTGTGTAACTTTGGGGCCATGAGTGACCGTCTGGCCCTTCCCACTGCCGCTGCCCTGGCCTTCCTGACACTGGCCCTGTGGCTGTACCTGCTGCTGTTCGGGGCGGCGGGGGTGCAGGTGGCCAACCGCAGCGGCGCGGTGATCGGCGGTCTGACGGTCTGCCAGAGCGGCGGCGACTGCCTGCACCGCGAACACCTGTGGCCCCACCAGACCTGGCGTGTCCCGCTGGAACGGGCGCAGACGGGTCAGGTCAAACTGACCGTGCAGGAGGCGGGCGGCCAGCGCCAGTCGGCTTCCCACTCGCCAAAGACCACCGGAAGCCGCCCGTCGTTCGTGGTGGGTCAGGGCGGACGCATCGAAGTGCAGTGAGTTTGAGATGTCATGAGGCTGGTCCTCGTCCGTGGAGCACAATAGCCCCGTGACCGAGTCCCGCCCCCGCAAACCCCTTTTCACCGCTGGCTCAATCCTGCGCAAACGGCCCCCGGCCACCCCGGCCCGGCTGGCGGTGGGCGCGGTGTTGTTCGGGCTGTGCGCGCTAGGGGCGTGGCTGACTATTCCCCGCCCGGATGTGCGCGTGATCAATGCCAGCGGCCAGATCGTGACCGTCTCAGTCCAGAGTGACGGGGCGGCAGCGACGCGGCAACTGGGCGTGGACCGCGTCTGGGCCGTCGAGCAGGATTTCGCGCCGGGGACACTACGATTTCAGGTCAAGCTGCCGGATCGGCCCGAGGTCAGCACAGCCCTTGCCTCGCCCACCCTGCCCCTGCGCGTGGCGATTGCGGAGGATGGACGGATCGCGCCCCGCTAGCCGACTTTGCATTCGCCAGGTCTGCTCTTAAGAACGCCCATCTCGCAGCAGCCCGTCTCGACTGGATCGCAGCGCCTGAAAAAGCTGCCCTGTCCGTTCTGACGGGCGTGTTAGCCTCTGCCTCAAGCACAAGGAGGCACAGATGACGGACAGTCTTGCAGGCGGGTTTCTGCCTTTCGGGCACGAACCCTATTTCGACTTCACTCAGCCGGACGTGGCGGATTTGCAGCGTGCGGCGTTTCAGCAGGTGCGCGAGAAGTACGTCGGGCAATCCTTTCCCCTGTACATCGGCGGCCAGCAGGTAGAGGGCAGCGAGACCTTCGGGGTCCGCAACCCCGCCGACACGCGCGAGACCGTGTGGCACTTCCCGAAAGCCACGCCACAGCAACTGGAGGAGGCCATCGCCGCCGCGAAAACAGCCTTTGAGAGCTGGCGCTGCAGCGATCCGCTCCAGCGCGCCACCATCTTCAAACGGGCGGGGGAACTGTTGCGGGCGCGGCGCATGGAATTCAACGCGGTCATGACGTTGGAAAACGGCAAGAACTGGCCCGAGGCCGACGGCGAGGTGGCCGAATCGGTGGATCATTTCGAGGTTTTTGCCCGCGAAACCCTGCGCTGGGCGGCGGGCAAGCCGGTCTACCCGATGCCCGACGAGCATGTCACCACCGTCTATGAACCGATTGGCGTGGTGGCCTGCATCAGCCCCTGGAACTTTCCCAGCGCGATTCCGCTGGGCATGGCGCTGGGCGCGATCGCGGCGGGCAACACCGTGATCTGGAAACCCGCCAGTGAAACGCCCCTGAGCAGCCTGCTGATGGTGGAACTGCTGTACGAGGCCGGACTGCCCCGAGGCGTGATCCAGTTTCTGACCGGCACCGACGACGTGCTGGGCGATCCGCTGGTGGACCACAAGGACATCCGTATGGTGGCCTTTACCGGCAGCCGCGAGATCGGGTGCCGCATTTTTGAGCGTGCCGCGAAGGTGCAGCCCGGCCAGAAATGGCTCAAGCGCGTGATGGCCGAGATGGGCGGTAAGGACCCCACGGTGGTCTGCGCCGACGCCGATCTGGAGGCCGCTGCCTTGGGCATCGTGCAAAGTACCTTCGGCTACGCAGGCCAGAAATGCAGCGCGTGCAGCCGCGTGATCGCCGAGGAAAGCGTGTACGACGAGCTGCTGGAGAGGGTCACTAAACTGGCGACGGAAATCAAGATTGGTCTACCCGAAGAGAATTCGCCACTCGGCCCCGTAATAAGCGCGGGCAGTGCTGAGCGCATCATGAAGTACGTGGAAAGCGGCAAGAAGACAGCCCGGCTGGTGCTGGGCGGTGAGCGGGCAGATGTGGGCGAACGCGAGGGCGGTTACGTGCAACCAACGATCTTTGCGGACGTGGACAGCACCGATCCCCTCTTTCAGGAGGAAATCTTCGGCCCGGTCCTAGCCTTCTCTAAGGCGCGCGACTGGCGGCACGCCATCGAACTGGCGAACGACAGCGATTACGGCCTGACCGCCGCCTTCTACAGCCGCGATCCGTACAAGCTGGCCGAGGCGCGCAAGTTGATGCAGGTGGGCAACCTGTACCTGAACCGCAAATGCACCGGGGCGCTGAGCGGCACCCACGCCTTCGGCGGCTACGGCATGAGCGGCACCAACGCCAAGGTTGGCGGCCCCGATTACCTATTCTGGTTCCTGCAAACGAAGACGATAGCCCAGCGCTACTGATCTTGAACCGGGAGGGCAGGCGTCGGCAGCGGCGTCTGCTCTTTTCATCGCCCTGAATGGATAGCCCCTCGGAACAGGCTGGTAAGGACAGAAGATGCGCAATCTTTCCAGCCCCCGCACACGAAAAGCGGACGCCCGAGAGCGCCCGCAAGAGAAAGAGAAGTTGGAGTCCTGATCAAAAGATCAGGGATTTACCAGCGGCTGCCGCCACCCCGGTTTCCGCCGCCCATGCCGCCGTTGCCGCCCATAGGGGCAGGTGCAGCGTTGGTCACGACGACGTTCTTGGCCTGTGGGCCTTTGTTGCCCTGACCAGCTTCGACTTCGAATTCCACTTCGTCGCCTTCGTTGAGCTTGCGGAAACCGCCGCTCTGAATGGCGCTGTAGTGCACGAACACATCGGGGTTACCTGGATGCTCGATGAAACCGTAGCCTTTCTCAACGTTAAACCACTTTACTCGTCCTTGAGCCATAAATCTCCTTACATCTCCAAGTCCGCCGCCCGGTAAGCCGCCCTCTGGGCTGCAACCGCAAAATGGCGCGGGGCTTGAGACCGCTGTAGTATCGCACGTTCTGCCCCTTAAATGTAGAACCATGAAGATGCGGAGGGAATGCTCTGGCGCTCAGCCAGCTTTCAGGCGCGTCCCAGACATGTTTTTGAACCGGGTTCAAGGAGGGCCGTATCAGAACAAGCTGCTTTGATAGGCCCTGTCTATGCATTCGCTGGAAGAGGACGTGGGGAGACAGGGTGATACCTTGAACGCAGAACCATTCCAATCTGCCGGGTGTGGGGCCAGGACGGTTCACTGGTCCGGTCCCGGAGGAATATATGCCGCTTTACGCTCTCGATAAACTCTTTCCCCAGGTTGACGCCACCGCTTTTATTGCGCCCAGCGCCGATCTGATCGGACGGGTGACCGTTGACTCGCAGGCCAGCGTGTGGTTTGGCGCAGTCCTGCGCGGCGATCTGGAGGCCATCACGGTGGGGCCGGGCAGCAACGTGCAGGACGGCGCAGTGCTGCACACGGACGCCGGGCATCCCTGCGTGCTGGGGCCGGGCGTCACGGTGGGCCACCGGGCCATCGTCCACGGCGCAGTGTGCGGGGCGGGCAGTCTGGTGGGCATGGGCGCAGTGATGCTCAGCGGCTCCAGCCTCGGTGCGGGGGCCGTGCTGGGCGCAGGCGCGCTGCTGCCGGAAGGCGCACACGTCCCAGACGGTATGCTGGCGCTGGGCGTTCCCGCCCGTGTGGTGCGCCCCGTTTCCCAGGGCGAACACGCCCTCCGTTACGTTCAGAATGCGGCCCGCTACAATGGACACCTTCAGATGATTCGCCCCAGATGATTCGCCAGAATGTCCAGGGCAGCGTGGCAGTTTCTCAAGAGGATCAGACCGAAGTTCTCCCGTCCGGCGAATAGTTCGTGGAGAGTCAACCCCCAACAAATCAGGCGTAGCCAAGCGCCCCAAAGCCCCGAAGGAACTGGTGGAGCATCCGTGACCGACGATCCCAATTCACCCCAGAAGCCGAAACGCCCAGCAATACAGCGCCCGGAAACTCTACGCGCGGAAACACAGCGCAAGCCCGCGCAGGTGCCCCTGGAGCCTGTCCAGCCTGAGCCAGAACAGGCCGCGGCCTCCCTGGAACCGGCAGCGCCCCGCGCCTCGACGATCCGGGTCACCCCTTCGCCGCAGGCCATGTCGCCCCAGCCCGCCGCTGCCCCGGAAGCTCAGGCGCAGAACTTGTCTGCCCCGCAGGACCCCGCAGCGCAAATGTCTGCTGTACAGATGTCCACTCCACAGCCCCCAAGTGCGCCCGCCGAGGAACTGGCTGAACTGGTCCCGGAACTGACACCCATGTTCCCCGGCGCGTCCCCATTTCTGGCGCGGTTCCTGCCGCACTCGCCCCCCACCTATGCCGGGTTGAATGAGAGTTTCTGCGATCTGCACGCCTTTCTTAAATACCTGCACGAGCATTCCTGGTATGGCTACCTGTATGCCGTACTGGGCGATCAGACCGCCTACGTGTTGCTGTTCGAGGGCCGCACCGTCACCGCTGCCGCCGCGAGCGCCACCGGAGAGCAGGCGCTGGGCGAGCTGCTCAACCTGTACGAACAGGGCGCGTCGCTGAGTGCCCACCCACTGAGTCCAGTCTATGCCCACGTCCTGAGCGGTATCGGTTCGCGGGCCTGGAAGTTCAATCTGACTGAGGACTTTACTGGTCTACACGCCCGGCCCACCGGCGCAATCTTCTACGCGCGCGGCGAGATCGTGGCGACGCTGCCCGCCACCCTGCCCTACGAAGGTGCGTTTCCGGCCCCGCTGCGCCCGCAGACGCTGATCCTGCCGCGCAGTCTGGCGGGCTGGGCGCACCACCATTACAACCTGACCCTGCGGGGCCGCGACGGCATGAACGCCATCACCGACGTGTATCAGGTGTTCAGAAACGAATACGGCGTGACAGGTCTGGCGTTTATCAAGGCATTGGGCGAGAAGCTGACCCCCGCCGAGTACGCCATGCGCTCGGACGCTGCGCTGCACGATCTGGAACCGATGGTCCACAGCTTTCTGAAAACTGGGTACATCCGCGAGGTCTAGCCCTGAACGTGTAAAGAGCGGGGCAAGGAGATCAATCCTTGCCCCGCTTGCTGTTCTGATTAGTGGGCAGGCTGCTGACCGCGCGACTGTGACCCTGGGGCAAGCTGCGACGCGCCGCCCACGTCCTCCTCGCTGAGCATCCATAGCCTGTACGCCGCTCCGTCGTCCAGTGCCTGCGCGGCGGGCAGCGTCTCGCGCGACTCCACGAAGTAGCGGCCCGACACCAGGATCTGGTCCGCCGCCAGATGAATGCTGGTCTGCGCGCCCTGCTGCGGCGAAAGGCCCAGGCGGCTGCCCAGGGAGAACAGCGGATTGTCCTGCCCAAAGCCAGTGGAGACGAAACCGGGGTGCAGCGTGTTCGCCTGGAGCCAGGGATTGCGCCGCGCCAGTTCGCGCGTGAACAGAATGTTGGCCAGTTTGCTCTGACCGTAGGCGGCCCAGCCACTGTAGCCGCGCCGGAATTCTGGGTCGTCGAAACGAATGCGGCCCATCGCGTGCGCGCCCGAGGACACGGTAACCACCCTGGGGGTGTCTCCTGCCCGCAGCATCGGCAACAACTCCCGCGTCAGCAGGAAGGGAGCGAGGTGGTTGAGTGCCCAGGTCAGCTCCACACCTTCGCGGCTTTCCTGACGCTTCGTGTAGAAAGCCCCGGCGTTGTTGACCAGCACGTCCAGGCGGCCCACGCGGTCCCGGAATTCGGCGGCCACCTGCCGCACCTGGCTCGATTCGGCAAGGTCTGCGATCAGCGTTCCAGCGGCCCCGATTTCGGCGGCCACCCGCGCCGTCTTCTCCGGGTTGCGGCCCAGCACCGTCACCGCAGCCCCCCGCCGCGCCAGCTCCCGCGCGGTTTCCAGCCCAATGCCGCCCGTCGCGCCCGTGACCAGCACGGACCTTCCCTGCATGCTCTGTGTGTTGCCTCCAGCCGTAGTGCGCGGTGTCATCGGTCCAGCATACGGGGCAGGCGCGGGCGCAACAGGGTGTGTGGACGCCAGATCAAGGCCAGCCACCAGAGGACAAAAAGAAAGGACCCGATCCTTTTTCGATCCGGTCCCTCGGCGCTGTGGACTTCACCCGGCCCACCTTTAAGTTGTGCGCTGTGATGACAGAGTAAACGATTTCCCATCACAGCGTTGTCACCACCTGATGAGAGGCGGCAAAACTTCTCTTGGGAAGAGGCAAAGATGATGAGAAGGCCAGAAAAAAAACAGGCTGGCCTCCTGTCCATTTTCTGTCAGGAGTGGTTTTTACAAGCTCAGATCACCTCACGGTAAGCCACGCTCTCGCTGCGGTTCTGCAACTCGCTGCGCAGGTATTGCAACCGGGGATGCTCCAGCCGGGGATCGTTTGCCAGGATGTGCTTGGCGAGTTCGCGGGCACGCTCGATGACCTCCGTATCATTCGCCAGATCGGCCAGCCGCAGATCGGGGATGCCGCTCTGGCGGGTGCCGCGCAACTCGCCGGGACCGCGCAGTTTCAGGTCCGCCTCCGCGATCACGAAGCCGTCAGTGGACCCCTCGATGATCTTGAGGCGTTTGCGGGTCTTCTGGCTGTGTTCCCCGGCGATCAGCACACAGTAACTCTGCTGGTGTCCGCGCCCCACCCGCCCGCGCAACTGGTGAAGCTGCGCCAACCCGAAGCGTTCGGCGTTCTCAATCACCATGACCGTGGCATTCGGCACGTCTACCCCCACCTCGATCACCGTCGTCGAAACGAGAATGTCGAACTCGTGGGCACGGAAGCGTTCCATCACGTAGTCCTTCTCGGCAGCGCTCATTCGCCCGTGCAACAGATCAATTCTGGCTTCGGGAAGGATGACCTTGAGGTCCTCGGCCAGTTGGGTGGCGGCCAGCAGTTCCAGCGTGTCGCTTTCCTCAATCAGGGCCGTGACCACGAACGCCTGCTGGCCCTCGCGGATCTGCTTCATCACGAAACCGTACGCCTGGACGCGGTGGGTGTCCTGCAAGAGCTTGGTTTCAATCGGGGTGCGCCCCGGCGGCAATTCGTCGATGATGCTCAGTTCCAGATCGCCGTAAGCGGTCAAGGCGAGGCTGCGCGGAATGGGCGTGGCCGACATCACCAGCACGTCTGGGCGGCTGGCCAGCAGCTTGCGCCGCTGCTGCACGCCGAAGCGGTGTTCCTCATCCACCACGGCCAGACCCAGGTTATCGAAGCGCACGTTCTCCTGAATCAGGGCCTGGGTGCCCACCACCACGTCCACCTCGCCCTGGGCAATGCGGGTATGCATTTCCAGCTTGTCCTTGGGGGTCATCGCGCCGATCAGCAGGCCCACTCGCACGTCCAGTTGCCCCAGGTAGCCGCGCAGATTGGTGTAATGCTGGCGGGCCAGAATCTCGGTGGGGGCCATCAGCGCACCTTGGTAACCGTCACGCACCGCCAGATACAGGGCGCAGGCGGCCACCGCCGTCTTGCCCGATCCCACGTCGCCCTGAATCAGCCGGGCCATCTGCTGATCGCCGCGCATGTCGTCGGTGATTTCCAGCAGCACGCGGCGCTGGGCATTCGTGAAGCGGAAAGGCAGCGCGGCCTCGAAGCGGTTGATGTCGTCCCCGGTGGCCTGGAAGCGCTTGCCCTGCAACACCGAATCCTCACCCTGAAGCAGCATCCGCAATTCCAGGAACAGGTACTCGTCGAAGCGCAGGCGGGAGGTGGCCCGGCTTAAATGCGCCTCGTCGCTCGGAAAGTGCTGGCCCCACAGCGCGTCGGCCAGATCGGTGATGCCGTATTTCTTACGCCAGTGGACGGGCAGATAATCGTCCAGCGGCGCAGCCCCCAGCGCCCGGAAGGCCGCGCGGCGCAGGAACTCCTGCGAGATGCCGTCCTTGGCGTCGTACACGCCCACGATCCGCCCGGTGCTGAGGCTGTCCTGGGCATTGTCCAGAGTCTCCAGATGCTCCACACCCAGTTGCACGCTGCGGCCAAACTTCTTGACGCGCCCGGTCAGCACCAGCGCTGCGCCCTCGCGCAGTTGTTTTTCTACCCACGGCTGGTTGAACCACGTCGCCTTGACCCTCCCGCCCGAGGGCGTTTCCAGCGTCACATCAATGACCAGCATGCCAGGGCGCGGGCTGCGGCGCGACTTGGCCACCACCCGGCCCTCCACGGTGACCTTCTGGCCTTCCTCCACGTCCGACAGGTCCGGCAGCGCGCGGCGGTCCTCGTGGCGGTGCGGGTAGGCATGCAACACGTCGCGCAGGGTGTGCAGGCCCAGCGTCTGCAATTTGCGCGCTCCGCCGGGGCCAGTGTCCAGACGTGCCAGAGGGGCGTCGATGGGCAGGCGTTCGCCGGGAGCGGCAGTAGGGACGGCCTGCCTGGCGACAGGGCGAGGAGTGCGGGCAGGTTTGGCTTTCTCCCCATCCGAGAGGGCCGCCAGCGCCGTTTTCAGAACCTCCTCGCGCTCGCCCACGCTCAGTTCGCCGTAGCCGCCCAGCACTTCCCGGATTTTGGGAAAGGGGTTGCCCAGCGGCGAGGCCAGCAATTTGTCCACGCCCCCGGCCACCACGCGGTTCTGACACCCGGCGGCCAGTTCGGCAGCCAGGGGCCGCCTCAACCGTTCGCGCAGTTCTGCCACCGTTGCCATGCTTCCTCACCCCCTAGTTCCATCTTTCGGGCCGCAGGCTAGCAGAGGCACGGGCGAACGTCCGTGACGCGCTTCGCGGTGAGGCAGAAGCACACCGAGGCTCAGCTCAGCCTTGTTCCGGCAGCCGGGCCAGCGCATGCCGGGCGCGGGCCACCTTGAATTCCTTCTGGGTGTCAAATTCGTAAGGTTCGTTCATCAGAAACCAGTACAGGTCATGCAGGGTGGTCAGGGCAAGATAGGCGCGGTAGCGGGTCAGGGTGGCGGGGGCGCGGTCCGGCAGGAAACTCAGGGCCGCTTCCAGACTGCGCCCGGCCCCCAGCAGGTCCAGCGTGCCGGTCTTGAGCAGGGCCAGATCACGCAGGGGATCGTCCCAGTCGGCCCGCGTCCAGTCGATCAGCAACACTTCCTCCGCCTGACCCGCGCCGTCCTGAGCGGAACGCGCCGCATCTGGAGCGTCCGTGATCAGGATGTTGTCGTGCCACATGTCCAGGTGGCAGAAAACGGCTTTCTGATCCAGCAGCCCGCGCTCTAGCGGCAGCTCCACCGCCCCGAACAGGTCCGAGAGCGGATAGGCGGCCAGGGCGCTGCGGAAGCGCATCAGGCGCTCGCGGACCCTGTCCAGATCGACGCGTCCCCCCTGCTGGCTGTGCAGCGTGGCCACGATCTGGCGCAGGTGGGGCAGGGCGCGCGGCACGTCGGCGGCAGCCAGGGGATGGCCCGCGAAACGGCGCATGATCAGCGCCTCTACCCCGTCGGCCTCGGTGACGCCCAGCAGCCAGCCGCCCATGCCCGCCTGGAGCATATTCCGGGCCTCGGTGCGGTGCTGGCCTTTACGGTTGCGGTAGACCTTGACCACTGCCGCGCCGTCCTGGGTGGTGTACACGCGGCTCTGCATCCCCGAATCCATCGGCGTCAGGGGGCCGTAGCGGGCCTCCAGTTCCGGGAAGTGCTGGGGCCGCGCCGTGCCGGAAGGGGTGGAACGCAGGGTCACGCCCGTCTCACCGGAGCGGCCCGGCCCTGAACACACGGATTCCAGATACACAGAGTCCAGCTACGCAAATTTCAGACACACAGATTCCAGGCGCGCAGATTCTGGACAGACAGGCCCGGGCCAGACCGTTCATTTTGCAGGCGGCTCGGCGCTGACCTTTTCCATCAGACCGACCAGCCGGGGATCCAGCCCCTTACCCGCCTGACCGCGCAGCCGTTCGGGATCGCCCAGCCGCACGTAGGCGTTGGCGACGGCCAGAATGCGGGCGTACAGCGGAATGTCCTCTCCAGTCAGCTTGTCGGGTTCGCCCTGACCGTCCCAGCGCTCGTGGTGGTGGCGCACGGCCTTCTGTGCTTGTGCCAGATGCGGCACGCCATGCAGGAAATTCGCACCGACCTGCGGGTGGCCCTTCTCGCCGTGGATCTTGCCCAGATCGTGCAGGGTGGCGGCGAACCACAGCTCGTCCAGTTCGCGGTCCGCCAGACCCACGGCGCGGCCCAACTTCACGCTGGCCTCGGCGACAGCCTGGGCGTGCCCCAGCCCATCGAACTCCTGGCTCTCGAAGGCTTCCACCACCGCGCTGCTGACCTGCCGCGCGGTCAGTTTCCATTCCTCGCGGCTTTCCAGCAGCCCCAGCAGCGGCGCAATGGCGGTGGCCCAGCGTGTGATCAGTTCCTGCGCGGCCGTCCCGATGTCCTCCGACGAATTGCGGTCCAGCACCAGCGCGCCCAGATTGCGCCCCCGGTCATTGACGGGCACCACCAGCGACAGCGCCACGTCCCGCATCCCACAGGTGTCCAGAATGCCGTGCAACTCCGGCGGGTTGGCTGCGTACAGTTGGCCCGAGCCGTCATTCAGCACCCGCGTGCGCAGGGTGGCCCAGGGGCCAGACAGCGGCGTGCCGACCAGCGCCTTGGGGTAGCCGAACACCGCCGCCACCCGGTCCTGTGCAGACCTGTCCGGTGCGGCCCGGTCCTGGCCCTGCGAACGGTGCGTCACGGCGTAGCCGCGCAGGTTGCCGCCCAGCAGAAAGCTGGCGTGGCTCAGCGCGCCCTCCAGCACGCCTTCATGGGTGGGCCGCGCCAGCAGATCGTTTAGCACGCGCACGGCCTCCATATCGCCCGCAGGAGCGCTGGGAGAGGGAACGCGCGCCTCGGCGGACGCGAGCGGGGGCGGCTGGGGGGGGCGGGGGCGTCGGAACACGGTGAGGGCAGTATAGCCGCGTCTCAGGAAAAGGGGAGTGAAACATCTGCCTGACGGAACAGACCAGGCCATATCAGGTCAGCAATTTAGAAGGGATGCTGTGGGACACGGAATTTCTCTTTCCCGGATTCGCTGGGGGGAGGGGGGGGGTATTCAAACCGTCCGACAAACGAGAGTGATGCTGCGCGCGCTCCCCGAGCATCCACTGCACCCTCTCTCTGCCCGGCCATACGCCACCCGGCCTACCCACACTGCGACTTTCGGCGGATGCGCGGGCAGAGGCAGCGGCGCAGACTGACATCACTTTCGGGCGGGGCCTTCCACACAGCGGAGAGCATCGACAACCCGCCCGCAAAGTTGCTGGCCCTGCCGTCCGAGTGAAGATGGCAGGGCTGTTTTGCATGTGGCGTTTCCATGTGGGCGGCCCGAATCCCGAATCCCACTCCCTTAACCCCCGCCGCAGACCGTATGCTGGCGCTGAATGACGTTTACCCCCCGGCCCAGACCCGAAACCTTCAACCCCGCCCGCGAGCTGGCCGTGCGGGTGCTGCTGCGCGTGGTGGCGGGCGAAAGCTTTGCTGCACCTGCGCTGGACGCCGCCCTCCAGCAGGCCCGTCTGCCGGGCCGCGATTCGGGGCTGGCGACGCACATCGTCTACGGCACGCTGCGCCATTTTCCCAGCCTGGACACCGCGCTGACCCCCATGCTGACCGGGGACACCCACCCCAAGGTCCGCACGCTGCTGCTGGCTGGGGCCTTCGAGAAGCTGTACCTGGAGACGCCGCCACATGCGGTGGTCAGCGAGTACGTGAATCTGGCACGCGGCGCACGGCTGGCCCCGCCGGGACTGGTGAACGCCGTGTTGCGGCGCATTGAGGCCCCCGCGCCATCGGAGGTAACGCGCACCGAACTGCCCGGCTGGCTGGCCGACATCTACCGCACGGTGTATGGCGAGGATGCCGACGCCATCTTCGCCGATCTACTGACCCCACAACCACTCTGGCTGAGCGTGTCCGACGCGGGCTTCAAGTCTCTGGAAACTGAGGGGAGCCGCATGCAGCCCGGCCCCCAGGGGACAGACCGCGTGGAGCTGTCGCGTCCCCTGCGCGAGACCGAGGCCTTCGCGCGCGGCTGGGCGCAGCCGATCAACCCCGCGAGTCTGGCCTGCGTGGACGCGCTGGGAGATGTGGATGGTCAGCGTGTCCTCGATCTGGCGGGCGGCGCGGGCATCAAGGCCGCCATGCTGGCCGCGCGCGGCGCGCAGGTGACCAGCGTGGACCTGCTGCCGCGCAAGCACGAGCAGGCCAGTGCCAACCTGGAACGCCTGGGCCTGAAGGCCGAATTCCTGACCCACGATCTGACCCGGCCCATTGACCTGCCGCCCGCCGCCCATGTGCTGCTGGACGCCCCCTGCACCGGCAGCGGCACCCTGCGCAGCCACCCTGAGATCAAACTGCGGCTGACCCCGGAAGCTGTTGAAGGCATGGCGGCATTGCAGGCGCGGATGCTGCCCAACGCTGCCGCGCTGGTGGCTCCGGGCGGCACGCTGGTCTACTCGGTCTGCTCGGTCACGCCGCAGGAGGGGCCAGGGGTGGTGGCCGATTTTCTGGCCGCGCATCCCGAATTCGTGGCCGAGGACGTGCCCGAGGTGGAGGTGCCACATGTTCCTGCCGGAGACGGCCTGCTGACCGTGCCAGAGGGCGGGATCGACGGCTTTTTCATTGCCCGCCTGCGTAGACGCGCCGATTCTTCCATCGGCTAAGCTGTGCCATGAATCCCGCGCGCTGGCTGCTGCCTGTTCTGCTGACCCTGAGCATTTCCGCCCATGCCCAGACCGCGCCGAACTGTGCGCTGGCAAATCTTCTGGACGACGGCTCATATGCCACGCTGGCCGTCGGGCAGTGGAATGAGGTAGATCAGGACGCCGCCGACTTCGACTGGGCCGAGTGCCGCGCAGCACGGTTAAAAAAGGAACTTACTGCCTTCCCCAAGCTCAGCGCCCGTATTGATGGCCTGCGTCAGCAGTACCGCGATATGCGGGCGCTGGAGGGCCAACTGGCGGGCATCCGCGCCGGGGGCGGCACGCTGTATAGCCACGCCGTTCCGCGCATGTACCCTTACCTAGAAGATCAGTTGCAGAGCCTGTCCGCCCTGGCCCGCAGCTCACTGGGCGCGCAGACGGGGCAGCTCTACGGCCAGAGGATCGCGCAGGCCACTGCCGAACACATCGCGTATATCACCACTCTGCGTGCTTACAAGCCCGGTCCAGACGAGGACTATGGCCTGTACAACCCCCAGGAATGGACGGCGGCAGTGGACCGCTACGAGGCGCTGGGCCGCGCCATCATATCCACGCTGGGCAGCCGCAATGACGCGGCCACGGCGCTGGGCTACAGCATTCTGGACAACACGACGTTTGGGGCCAGCGACACGAATTGAACTGCAAATGAAGGAGCCAGTTGGAAGGTCGATTCTTCCGACTGGCTCCCACAGCGTCACTGAACTTATTTCAGGTCTAGAGCTGCGTCCAGCGCCACCTCGATCATCTGATCGAAGGTCTGCTGGCGTTCTTCAGAGGTGGTGACCTCATGCGTGACCAGATGATCGCTGATGGTCAGGATGGTCAGCGCCTTGACGCCGTGCTTGGCAGCCAGGGTGTACAGCCCGGCGGCCTCCATCTCCACGGCCAGAATGCCGTAGTCGGCCCAGATCTTGTACTGGTCAAAATCGTCGTGGTAGAAGGTGTCGCTGCTCATGATGTTGCCGACGTGGGTGGTGAATCCGCGTTCCTGGGCGATCTGGTAGGCGCGCATCAGCAACCCGAAGTCTGCAATGGGGGCGAAGGTCTTTTCGCCAAAGCGGATGCGGTTGATGTTGCTGTCGGTACTCGCGGCCTGTGCCAGCACGATGTCGCGCACATGCACGTTTTCCTGATAGCTGCCTGCCGTGCCGACGCGGACCAGATTCTTGCAACCGTAGTCGGTGATCAGTTCGCTGACGTAGATCATCGAGCTGGCAATGCCCATGCCTGTTCCCTGCACGCTGACGCGCTGGCCCTTGTAAGTACCCGTAAAGCCCAGCATGCCGCGCACATTGTTGTGCTGGACGGGGTTTTCAAAGAAAGTATCGGCGATGTGCTTGGCGCGCAGCGGGTCGCCGGGGAGAAGCACGGTTTCGGCGATCTGGCCTTTTTCGGCGTTGAGGTGAATGCTCATGGGGACACAGGTTAGCAGGGTCAGGAGGTTTAGGTGGAGGTCAGCCCCGCCCGAACAGCGGCCAGAAATCCCCCTGGCTCCAGCGTGCTGCCCTGGGCCAGTTCGGGCCGCCCACCCCCCTTGCCCCCGGTAACGGCCAGTGCCGCCCGCAGCAGTTCACCCGCATGAACTCCAGTCCGTGCGCTGGCAATGCCGCAGCGTCCGTCTTCCGCCAGAGCCACGCGCACCTCTCCGGCGGGAAGGTCGCCCAGAACGGGGACGAGCAGAGACGGGTCATCCAGCTCCAGCCAGCGCAGACCCTGGGCGTCGGGCGACGTGGCCTCCACCAGGACGCGGGCCAATTTTCCCCTCAGCCCCACAGCGTCCACTTTCGAGTCCGTGAGGTCCGTCCGTAGCGCCTCCACCCGCTCCGTCAACCGCTCCACGGGCACGCTGAAGGCCTGGGCCAATGCGCGGGAATCACGGTAGATACCGCCCAGATACACGCTGGCCTCCTCACCCGCCATGAAGACCACGCGGGTCACGCCGCCCCGGATGCGCTCGGTTCGCAGCACCACCATCGGGGCCGCCAGACTGGCCTGTGGAACGTGCGTGCCGCCGCAGGCGCTGACGTCGAAGGGCTGGCCGTCCTCGCCTTTGAAGATCACCAGACGCACCTGCCCGCGCACTTTCGTTTCGCGGCGCAGCGGGTAATTTACCAACTCCGCTTCAGAAACGGTGGGCGTGTCCAGGGTCAGGGTTTGGCGGGCCAGCGTTTCCCGCAGCAGCGTCTCGGCGGCGCGCACGTCGGTCTCTGTGGGATCGCCGCGTAAATCGAGGGTGCATTCGGGATGGGTCATGTTGACCGCGTCCACGGCAAAGGCCGGGTTGATCCGCACGAAGCACTGCGCCAGCAGATGTTCGCCGCTGTGCCGCGCCATGTGCCTCCAGCGCCGCGCGGCGTCCACCTCGCCCATGATCTGCGTGCCAGGTGCCGGCGGGGTGCCCTCCAGTCTGTGCCAGATCAGGCCCGTCCCCTTGTCCTTGCGGGTATCGACAACGCCCGCCTCGACCCCGTCCCAGCGCAGCATTCCGTGATCGGCGCTCTGCCCGCCGCCTGCCGGGTAAAAGGCGGTGGCGTCCAGCGCGACTTCCGAATCACTGACGGCCTGAACGCTGGCCGTAAAAGACAATGCTGCCGAGTCCTGATGGTAAAGAGGCCGGGTCAAGGCTTCATGCCTTCCACTGCGCGGGTGTACTTGATCAGTTGCAGCAGGGCCGCCGCGTCGTAGGGGTCCGCGGCCTTGTAGGGGCCGACAAACACGCTGGGCGTGCCGTTCAGGCCCAGTCGCCGGGCTTCAGCCAGTCCGGCGTCCACCGCCGCCTTGCCGCCGCGCGTGGACAGGCAGGTTTTGAAGGTGTCGGCCTTCAGCCGCGTGTCTGCGGCCAGGGCGATGAAGACCGGGGCCGGATCTTTCCCTGCCAGCCACGACTGATCGCGGAACAGAGCGTCCTTGTAGGCCCAGAATTTGCCCTGCTGGGCCGCACACTCGCTGGCCTCGGCGGCGGGGCGGGCGAATGGATGGATGGATTCGAGGGGAAACTGATGGAATTCCACGCGCACATCGTCGGGTAGGGCACGCAGCAGGGCGGGCAGGGTCTGGCTCTCGAACTGGCGGCAGTAAGGACACTGGAAATCGCTGTAGACGCGCAGCACCACGTCACTCTTTCCAGCCTTCCGGGCAGGCAGGGCGTTGGTGGTGGGCGCGAACGTTCCGGCAGCCACACGGTCCAGACTCAGGTTCACAGTCAATAGTTTGCCCTCGGTTTTCAGGCCGATGGTGAAGGGGTCTGCGCCGATGGTCAGGCCCGCTGGCAATTGCCCCACCACGGCATCCCGCTTCAAAAATTCCAGCATCGGCCCAGCCAGCCCGCTGCCGAAGCCGCTCAGCACCCCCGTCAGTTCTGCTGCCCGCGCTGCCGCCCCATCCGAATTCGCCACGATGATCTTCGCGGCGCTCAGGTAGCCACCTTTGCTTTGAAGCACCGCGCTGGAGCCGTCTGCAAAGGTCAGCACGCCCGACGCACCCTGCTTTGCAGTCGCCAGGGCCGGACTTTTCAGAAACGGGGCGAGAGGCTGGCCCACCTGCGCTCCGGCGCTGCCCAGAATGCCTCCCAGCAATAGCGAGGCCAGCAACGTTGAAGACTTGATTTGAACGGTCATGCCGACATGGTAGGGGACACAGGCGGAAGACATTCAGTCCAGGCGGATCAAGCGCTCGTTCAGGCGGGCGACAGGGTCAGCCACGCTTCGGGATTCAGCGGCTGTGACGCCACCACGCGGTTGCGGCCCTGGCGTTTGGCGCTGTACAGGGCCTCGTCGGCAGCGCGGACCAGCGCGCCAGGGGTGGACAGCGGTGCAACGTACCCGGCCACGCCCAGCGACACCGTAAGCTGCCCCAGCGAGATGCCCGCATGGGTCAGGGTCCAGCCCGCGATCTCGGCGCGCAGGCGTTCGGCCAGGGCGGTGGCCGCCGCCAGATCGTAACCGGGCAGCAGCAGCGAGAATTCCTCGCCGCCGGGCCGGGCCGGGGTGCTGCCGGGGGGGGCCAGATCACGCAGCAGGGCGCTCAGGCGCACCAGGGCAGCGTCCCCGGCGTCGTGACCAAAGGTGTCATTCAGGCGCTTGAAATGATCCACGTCCAGCGCGATCAACGACAAGGGCTGACCGCTGGCGGTGGCGTGGGCGGTCTGGGTGTCTAGCTCGTCTTCCAGGCGGCGGCGGTTGAACAGGCCAGTCAGCGGATCGCGGATGGTCTGCTGAAGCAGGCGGTCTTGCAACCTCAGCCCTGCCAGTGCCAGCGACACCTGCCGCACGATGCCGGGCAACAGGGCGAGCAGATCGGCGGGCAACTCCGCGCCCTCTGTCCCCGGACGCAGCCGCATGATGCCTAGCGTCTCACCGTGCGAGAACAGCGGCATGCAGGTATAGGTGCCCCCTGGGCCGCCCAGGCAGGCCGGGGCCAGCCGGTCTGCCCCAGGCGTCACGGCCTCGCCCCGGCGCAGCGCCCAGCAGCCGTCCGGCGGGGTGGCTGCTCCTGTCTCGCCGCCCCAGACTGCCAGCGGCAGAAGCAGATTGCGCGAGGCGTTGTGCTGGAGCAGCGTGCCACGCGTGCCAGGGAGCAGTTCTGGCAGGGCGCATTCCAGAATCCGCGCGCCTTCTTCCAGACTGCGGGCGGCCTGCATCCAGTCTCCAAATTCGCCCAGGCGGCGCATCCACTCGTTGCGGGCGGCCAGGGTCTCGGCGTGGGTCCGGGCCAGCCCCTGCGCCAGTTCCAGCCCCCCACTCATATGGTTGAAAGCCCCCGACAGCGTCTGGATCTCGGTGGGGCCACGCGTTTCCACCCGCACCCCGGTCTCGCCGTCAGTCAGGCGCTGGGCGGCGGTGGTGAAACGGCCAAAACTGCCAGAGATTCTCTGCGCGCTGACCAGCGTGGCGATGATGCTGGCCAGTAGCGCAACGCCCGCCACCCCGTACAGCGTCAGCCGCAGCCGCCGCAACTGCGCCGAGGCCGCCGTGTCTAAGGCCACGAGCTGCTCGGTCTGCCCTGAGCGGTAGGTTTGGACCTCAGCGCGGATCGCGTCCAGAATCTTCTTGCCTGCCCCCGTCCTGACCAGGGCGCCCGCCTCGGCCTCGCTGCGCTGGCGGGCGGCGATCTCAGGCAGGGCCACCTCGGTCTGCCAGCGGTCAATCAGGGTACGGACGCGGCCCAGGTGCTGGCTCCCGCCGCCTGCCCGGTTCAGTGCGGCCAGTTCGGTGGGCAAGGCGGCGCGGGCGGCCTCATAGGGTGCCAGAAACTCTGGCTGCCCGGCGATGATATAGCCCCGCAAACCCGTTTCCAGATCCACCACATGCTGCATGACCTGACCGATATCCATCAGGCTGGCGCGGGTCTGGGCCGCCTGTTCAGTGGCCTGCACGCGGGCGTCCAGTGTCCCCGAGAGCAGCACGAAGGCGGCCACCAGCAAGATCCAGAAAGGAAGCTGGGACAGCAGAAGCAGGCGGCGCAGGGTCATTCTGCCGCCCACTTTAAAAAGGTGGAACGTGCGGTGTTCTTACAGCCTCAGAAGATTGAGACTCAGCGCACGCAGCCGTCTGCCAGACTCTTTGCCAGCGCTGGCACATCATGGCCCTCGCGCACCGCGTTGATGAAGGCGCTGCCCACCACCACGCCGTCAGCCAGATTCGCGACCTGATGCGCGGTCTGCGCGTCCTTGACGCCGAAGCCCACGGCAATCGGGACATCGGTGTGCTGGCGGGCCAGTTCCAGCATGGCGGGAACCTCGCCCAGCGCCGTGCCTTCTCGCGCTCCAGTCACTCCGGTCACGCTGACGGCGTACAGAAAGCCGGTGCAGGCTTCGGCCACCAGCTTGATGCGCTCCGGCGTGCTGGTGGGCGCGATCAGAAAGGTGACGGCAATGCCGTGTTCGGCGGCCAGATCAGCGATTTCCAGGTCCTGGTCCGGGGGCAGGTCCGGGAGGATTAACCCGTCCACCCCAGCCTCCTGTGCCAGCTCCATGAATTTGCGTGGGCCGACGGCATAGATGGGGTTCACGTAGGTCATGATCACGATGGGCTTGTCGTGCCGGGTCCGCAGCTCTTTGACCAGTTCGATGGTGCGGCGCGTGCTGGTGCCGTCTGCCAGCGCCTGTTCACTGGCCCGCTGGATGGTGGGGCCGTCGCCCAGCGGATCGCTGTAGGGCAGCCCCACTTCCAGCAGATCGGCGCGGGCCAGCAGATCGTCGGCCAGCGCGGGAAAGGCGGCGGCACTGGGATACCCGGCGGTCATGAAGGGAATGAAGGCGGCGCGGCCCTCTGACTTCGCTTTCTCGAAGGCGGCACGGATGCGGGCCACACCCTTAGACTGAACAGCGGTCATGCCAGAACCTCCTGACGCTCAGTATTCTTGGGCAGGTCCTCCGCTTTCGCCAGCAGACGCATCACCTCGGCCACATCCTTGTCGCCGCGCCCGGACAGGTTGATCACGATGATCTGATCCGGGGACATGGTGGGGGCCAACTGGACGGCATGATAGATGGCGTGCGCGCTTTCCAATGCAGGAATGATGCCTTCCAGACGGGTGAGCAGTTGCAAGCCTTCCATCGCCTGCGCGTCGGTCACGGGCACGTACTCGGCCACGCCCGTCTCGCTGTACAGGCAGTGTTCGGGGCCAATGCCAGGGTAATCCAGGCCCGCGCTGATGCTGTGCGGCGGGGTGATCTGGCCCTCGTGGTCATGCAGCAGGTACATCATCGCGCCGTGCAGTACGCCGACCCGGCCCCCGGCCACGGAGGCGGCGTGGCGGCCCGTCTCCACACCCTCGCCCGCCGCCTCGGTGCCGATCAGGCGCGGGCGCTGGTCTTCGGGCAGATACGCATATGGCGCGAAGATGCCGATGGCGTTGCTGCCGCCACCCACGCAGGCGATGATGACGTCGGGCACTTCGCGGCCCTCCAGTTCCTTGAGCTGCCACTTGGTTTCCTCGCCGATCACCGACTGGAAATCGCGTACCATCGCCGGGTACGGGTGCGGTCCCACCACGCTGCCCAGGATGTAGAAGGTGTCGCGCACATTGGTCACCCAGTCGCGGATGGCCTCGTTGGTGGCGTCCTTGAGGGTGCCAGTGCCACTGGTCACGGGAATAACCTCCGCGCCCAGCAGCTTCATGCGGAACACGTTCAGTTCCTGGCGGCGAATGTCCTCCTCGCCCATGTAGACCACACAGTCCAGGCCCAGCAGGGCGGCGGCGGTGGCACTGGCGACGCCGTGCTGCCCCGCCCCGGTCTCGGCGATCACGCGCTTCTTGCCCATCCGCACGGCCAGCAGCGCCTGCGCCAGACAGTTGTTGATCTTGTGCGCCCCGGTGTAGTTCTGGTCCTCGCGCTTCAGGTAAATCTTCGCGCCGCCCGCGTGTTCGGTCAGGCGGGCGGCCAGATACAGCCCGCTGGGACGGCCCACGAAATCGCGCAGCAGACGTTCCAGTTCGTTTAAAAAGGCTGGATCGGTCTTGGCCTCGCGGTAGGCGGCTTCCAGGGTGTCCAGGGCGGGAATCAGGGTTTCGGGAACGTAGCGCCCGCCGAAGCGGCCAAAGCGCCCGCGCTCGTCCGGCTGTGGATAGCTGGGGAGAGTCAAGGTCATGCCATCAGCGTAGGATTCTGCCAACGGGACAATGACGAGAAACTTAGACAACCTGTCTAAGTTTGTGACAACGATTTCATTGGGTGAAAAAGACCAGTCTCGTAACACAGGGGGATCAGGTCCATAGCCGAAATCTCGTCTGGAACAGCGTTAAAGGGTAGCCAGCCCAGGCTCCGCACCAGCTCAGAGAGGACTTTTCCCGGCGATTCACCCGCTTCGCGCAGGGCCATCAGGGGGGGCGCACCGTCCCGTTTAGCCAGACGCTCTCCCCGGAAGTCAGTCATCAGCGGGACGTGGAAATAACGCGGCGTGGGAAATCCTAAATCCCCCTGCAAGGCCACCTGACGCGGCGTGGCCGTCCACAGATCCGTGCCGCGCAGAATGTCGGTTACACCCATGTCTGCGTCGTCCACCACCACGGCGAAGTGATAGGCAAATACACCATCATTGCGCTGCAATACGAAGTCGCCCACCTCTGAACCGAGATGCTGACACAGGGTTTCGCTCGTCAGATCGTCAGAAACACAGACTGTCCGGTCCGGCACATGCCAACGCTGGGCTGCGGGACGGTCAGGATCACTTCCAGAGCGGCAAATGCCCGGATAGATGTCCTCCTCCCCGTGCGGCGCTCCGGCGCTGGCCTGGATGGCAGCGGCGATTTCCTTGCGGCTACAGGTGCAGGGGTAAGTGTCCAGACGATTTAGAGCCTCGGCGTACAGTCCCAGCCGCCCCGATTGCCGGTATTCGGCGTCCCAGTCCAGGCCCAGCCACTCCAGATCGCGGCGGGTGGTGTCGTAGGCCCAGTTCCGCATTCGGCCTGAATCCAGATCTTCAAAACGCAAGATGTGGCGGCCTCCGTGGGCGCGGGTATGCAGCCACGCCAGCAGCGCCGTGCGGGCGTTGCCCAGGTGCATGGCCCCGGTGGGACTGGGAGCGAAGCGGCCCACCATCGGCTGATCCACCACGTTCATGTGGGGGAGGCTAGCAGGATTGTTGGCGGAACCCTTACAACTGCTACAGTCCTCTTCGTGCCCGGTCCTGAAGTCCTCCTCTACGGCCTCCCACTGGCCTTTCTGGCCGGATTTATAGACGCGGTGGCAGGGGGCGGCGGCACCATCACGCTGCCCACACTGTTTTTCATGGGGCTTTCGCCCGCGCAGGTGGTGGCCACCAACAAACTACTCGCCATCTTTGGTTCGGCCAGTTCAACCTTCCAGTACTGGCGCAGGGGGCATGTGGAGATCGCGTTGATCGTGCGTCTGCTGCCGTTTGCTGTGGTGGGCAGCGCGCTGGGCGCGTATCTGGTGCATTTCGTCAACCCGGACGCCTTCCGCACCCTGATCGGCGTGGTCATTTTAGGTGTGGGCGCACTGGTGCTGGTCAACAAGCGCTTTGGCCTGGAGGACCATTACCCCGGCCTGACCGCCCGCACGCTGGCCATCACACTGCCCGGCGCATTCATCATCGGCATCTACGACGGCTTCCTCGGCCCCGGCACTGGCACGTTTCTAATGTTCCTGTTCGCGCTGGCGGGCTTCAATCTGGTGGGCGCAAGTGGCAATGCGCGGGCCATCAATTTCGCCACCAACCTGGGAGCGTTCATCTTCTTTTTCATCGGCGGAAAGATGGTGTTCTGGATCGGTCTGCCGATGGGCGTCGCCAATGCACTGGGCGCAACGCTGGGCGCACGCATGGCGATGTTGCGCGGTAGCACCTTCGTGAAGTGGATTTACGGCGGCATCGTGCTGGTGGTGGCGGCGCGGCTGTTTCTGGGGAATTGATAGACTGTCTGGAAAGTACATCACAGAGCGTGGAGGGGTAGGAATCTGGCCTGAAAAAATGCCGAGAATGCCCTGGTGCCCGAGTGATCTGAGCGAGGCAGACTGGGCAGTTGCCGAGCCGCTCGTCCCAGCCTCCTGTTTGGGTTGACGTCCAGCTACGTACCGCCGCTGCGACATTCTGAACGCCATCATCCATGTCACATGTGGCGATGTGTCCTGGCCAATGCTGTCATTGATTGTCCCCGCTGGAAAACGGTCTACGATTATTGCCGAATCTGGAAGCACGAGGGCATGTCTGAGCGTATCAACGACGCGCTCCACGTCTGGCAAATGTTGTTCTCATTCTCGCTTTACTCTGATGTTTATCGTTTTTCCAAACGATTCAATCGGAGTCTGTATTACTATTACTCCAACTCCAGCGTGATCGTCACCGGGCCGTCATTGCTCAGGTCGATGACCATGTGTTCGCCGAAACGGCCCTCGCCTACCGTCAGGCCCAGGGCGCGTAGGGCGGCATTGAATGCACCGTACAGCTCGCGGGCGTGTTCAGGCGGGGCCGCGCCGGTAAAGCTGGGGCGGTTGCCTGCGCGGGTGTCGGCGTACAGCGTGAACTGGCTGATGCTCAGGATGCCGCCGCCTGTGTCCACTACGCTGCGGTTCATCTTGCCCGCGTCGTCGCCGAAGATTCGCAATTTGGCTATCTTGGCCGCCAGCGCCCGCGCAGTCTGTGTTGTGTCGCTCGGCGCGACGCCCAGCAGGACCATCAATCCCGGTCCGGTCTTTCCAGTGACCTCACCCTCCACGGTGCAGGTGGCGTGGTTCACGCGCTGAATGACGACTCTCACTAGTTGTCCTGCGGACTGGCATTGTGTGAACTGGTATTGAGCCGTTCACGCAGGCTGGACACGGCTTCAGTCAGCAGGTCGGCCTCAGCAAAATCGAGGTTGCCACGCGTCTTCTCGGCCAGCATGGTCAGCAGCTTTAAACTGCGTTCGGCGGTCTGGCGGGCGCGGCCCTCCTGCAACAACCCGTCGCGGGCGGCGCTGGCTGTGGCGGCGTTCAGATCGCCCAGCGCGGCCTCGGCGGTGGCCTGGAGAGAATTGACGAGTCCGACGAATTCAGGATGGGGCATGGGCGTCAGTGTACGGGGCGGGGGAGGGCCGGGCGTCCTCCAGGATTTCAATTCTGGAATGGACATGCGGCGGTATGGCCACTTTCACGCAGGTCAGGACCACAATCAGGTCCTTGCGTCAGCCACATCATCTGACGCCGATCAACCCAGAGTGACGCTCACCCACGCAGCAGGGGCCAGAACTTCAGAACAGCCCCGGCTGACCGTCCATCTCCGGCGGCGTGATCTGTGCCAGTTCCCCCGGCTCCTTATCGCCGCGCAGCACGGCGGCCACCTCGCGGATGTCACGCCAGGTCAGCGCCTTTGGACTGCCGGGAGTGCGGGCGGCATTTCGCAGCAGGTAGGCGGGGTGAAACATCGGCATCAGCAGCGCCTCATACGTCCCGCCCTCTCCGTCGCTGTGCGTGAATCCGAACCACTGGCCACGCAGGCTGGCGACGCCACGCGTGGTCTTCAGCAGGTGCTGGGTTGCGGTGTTGCCCAGGCTCAGGAGGATGCGTGGGCGCAGAAATGACAGTTGGGCGTCCAGCCATAGCGCTGTGCAGGTCTCGATCTCATCGGGCCTGGGGGTGCGGTTGCCGGGCGGGCGGCAGCGGACGGTGTTGGTCAGGTACGCCTCATCCCGTGCGATCCCCGCCGAGGCCAGGATGCGGTCCAGCAGTTCTCCACCCTGGCCCACGAAGGGGCGGCGAAGGCGGTCCTCCTCGCGCCCCGGTCCCTCGCCGACGATCACCAGCCGGGCAGAGGGATCGCCCTCGGCCACCACAACCCCTGTGCAGCCGGGGCGCAGGCGGCAGGCGACGCAGCCGGTACTCCGCAGCTCAAGCGCCCCAAGCGCGGCCCGGCGTGAAGTCATCCGGCGGTCAGCGTCAGCTTCCAGCGGCAACTTCTTCAGGTATTTCTCCGGGTGATAGAGCTTCAGGGGCGGTCAGCTTGGGGCGGCGGCTGCGGGCCTCGCGGCGGGTTTTGGGGTCCAGGCCCACCAGCAGAAAGAAGTTCTCCAGCGCGTTCTCGCGGCCTTTCAGATCGGGATATTCGTTCTCGGGCGTGCCTGTGGAAAAAGGAATGGTCTGATACAGCTCTAGGGCATGCGTAATCACGTCGTCCGGCGCGTGCTTCTCGGCGTAGGTGCCCAGCGCCACATAGACCTCGCGGCGGCATTCGGCGTGTTTCAAGAAGGCGTCCGGCCACGGCGTCTCGGGGGCGCGCAGCATGTCCTGGCGGGCAATCCGGCGGTAGTGCTTCAGACCTTGCAGGAGCTGATCGGTGGTCATGGGTTCCTTCATCGGTCCTCCAGATCGGGCGGTTGGGCGGTGGGCAATCGGGCGGTGGTGGCCTGGGCCAAGTATAGGAGGCTGATCCTCCAGAAGTCCTCCGGTCTGTGTGGGTATCATCCTGGATCGGACCTGAAACCGGTCTCAGCGAACACACTTTTGGCACATGAGCAAAATGAGAGCGTGATAAATCGTGCAAAAGGGGTTCAGGCTGTGACTGTCAGCACTTTTGCTGCCCCTCCGAACATGAGCTGAAATCTGAGAAGCTTGAGCCAGACGCTGGATTCCCGCCTCATGTGTCTCTGGTCCGAACGCATAAACAACGTATAGGCGCATAAAGGTGACGTTTAAGTTCGAGAATTAAGAACAAATAAATAAAGTTGGGATAAACTTCTGGAGTCGATGACTTACTCCCGCTTTCTTCTGCCCCTCGCTTTCGCCGCCCTGATCAGCCCCGCTGCACTGGCTTCCACGTATACCGTCAAGAGCGGTGACACCCTGTCTGCGATCTCGCGGGCCACGGGTGTGGACGCCGGAACACTGATGCGCCTGAACGGCCTGAACAGCAGCACCATCCAGATCGGGCAGAAGCTGAATATCGGCGGGGCCACCGTTTCCGCGCCTGTCCGCGCTGCTGCGCCCGCCGCTACCAACTCTGGCGGCGCGTTCGTGCGGACTGCCGCTGCCCGCTTCCTGGGGGTGCGCTACGCGCTGGGCGGCAGCGGCAGAAACGGCCTGGACTGCTCCAGCTTTACCCAGAGTGTGTTCCGCAGCATGGGCATCAGCATTCCGCGCACCGCTGCCTCGCAGTGGAACTCGGGCCGCGCGGTCAGCCGCCGTGACCTGCGCTCGGGCGATCTGGTGTTCTTCAACACCATGGGCCGCACTGCCAGCCATGTGGGGCTGTACGTGGGTGACGGCATGATGGCCAACGCCAACAGCTACCGGGGCCGGACCGTCATCGAGCCGCTGTTCGCCAACGCGTACTGGGCCAGCCGCTACAACGGCGCACGCCGCATCATGAACTGAACGCAGACCACCCTGGAAGGCTGGCGGACGACATCGACTCGTCCGCCAGCCTTCTTTTGGTCCGTCTTGCTCCCCTGCCCTGCTACCCTGAGTCCCGATGAAACTTCTGGTGGTTGGCGGCGCGGGGTATATCGGTTCACACACGGTCCGGCAATTGCGGGCGGCAGGTCATTCGGTGGTGGTGCTGGACAACCTTTCCAGCGGTCACGCCGAAGCCTTGCCCGGTGATGTGGAGCTGGTTAGAGCTGATCTGCTGGATTTCCCCAGCGTCAAGGCCGCCCTGGAAGCCCATAAACCCGACGCCGTGATTCACTTCGCCGCATTGATCGAGGTGGGCGAGAGCATGCGCGCTCCGGCCCGCTACTACCGCAACAACGTGGTGGGCAGCCTCAACCTGCTGCAAGCCATCGTGGACACCCGCAAGGTGCCGCTGGTCTTTTCCAGCACCGCCGCCGTCTATGGCACCACCGACGCCGTGCCGATCCCCGAAGACGCCGCTATGCAGCCTGAAAGCGTCTACGGCGAGACCAAGCTGATGACCGAGCGCATGATCCACGCCTTTCATACGGCGCACGGCCTGCCCTATACGATCCTGCGGTACTTCAACGTCTGCGGCGCGTCTCCCGCCGGGGACATCGGCGAGGCACATCCCAGCCAGTCGCACCTGATTGAACTGGCCTGCATGACGGCCCTGGGCCAGCGCGAGAAAATGATGATCTTCGGTGAGGATTACGACACCACCGATGGAACATGCATCCGCGATTACGTGCATGTGCAGGATCTGGCCGACGCGCATGTGCTGGCGGTGGAAGCCCTACACGCCGGAAAGGCCGATGCCGCCACCTACAACGTGGGATTAGGCCACGGCTTTTCCGTCAAACAGGTGCTGGACGCGGTGGATGCGGTGGTGGGCACGCCGCTGGACCGTGAGATCGCTCCCCGCCGTGCAGGCGATCCGCCCCGGCTGGTGGCCGACGCCACGAAGATCGTGCAGGAGCTGGGTTTCGCGCCGCAGTTCACCGACTTGCAGGAGATCGTGCAGACGGCCTGGAACTGGCACAAGGGGCATCCGCACGGCTTCGAGAAGTAGGGGCGTAAAATAGCCCTATGACAGACGCCGCTCCTCAAGCCATGACGGAAGCGGACTATCTGCGAACCGAGCGCGAGAGTCCCTACAAGCGCGAATACGTGGGCGGTTTCGTGTACCCGCTGCACGCTCAGGCAGGGGCCAGCGGGGAGCATGTGCGGCTCAGCGGGCGCATCATGGCAACCCTGTTGCCCGCTGCTGACGCCCAGGGCTGCCGCATTTACCAGTCCGATATGCAGCTCTCCGTCTCTGGTGCGTCCAGCTACTTTTACCCTGATGTCATGCTGGTCTGCGGCGCTGATCAACCGGGGCGCTATCACGAGTCGTCTCCGTGTTTTCTGGCCGAAGTCCTTTCAACAAGCACCGCGCACAATGACCGCCGCCACAAATACGCCGTTTATACCGCTATCCCCACCCTGCAAACCTACCTGCTCGTGTCGCAGGACGAGCGTTATGTCGTGGAATATCAGCGCGAGGGCGAGGGCTGGACCATGCGCGAACACCGGGACGCCGGACAGGTGGACGTTCCCTGTCTGGGACAGGTGCTGACTCTGGACCAGATGTACCGGGGCGTGCTTTAACCCTTACCCTGTAGGACATGACCTCAACTGATCTGAGCGCCCACATCGAACGCGGCCTGTCTGACCTGCGTGATCTGGTGGCCATGCAGAGCGTCTCCGCGCAGGGCCGTATGTTGCCCGAGACGGCGGACGCCGTGACCGCGCTGCTGGAGGCCGAGGGCTTCACGGTGGCCCGTCATCCCGGTCAGGTGGCCCCGGTGCTGGTGGCCGAGGCTGGGGACGGCCCGTTTACCCTGCTGATCTACAACCACTATGACGTGCAGCCGGAAGACCCCTTGAACCTGTGGGATACCCCGCCCTTCGAGCTGACTGAGCGCGACGGACGCCTCTACGGGCGGGGCGCATCCGACGACAAGGGTGAATTCGTCTCCCGACTGGCCGGACTGCGGGCGCTACGTGAGCGGCACGGTGGCCAGATCCCCCTCAAGGTCAAGTGGCTGCTGGAGGGCGAGGAGGAAGTGGGCAGCCCCAGCCTGGAAGCCTTCGTCAAGGACCACGCCGCCGAACTCAAGGCCGATGGTGTGTGGTGGGAATTCGGCAGCGTGACCCCCGAGGGGCGGCCCATCCTGTACGCGGGCCTCAAGGGGATCGTGTGTCTGGAATTGCGCTGCCGGGTGGCGGCCAGTGAGCTGCACAGCAGCACCGGGGCGGTGGTGGACAACCCGCTGTGGCGGCTGGCGAAGGCCGTGGCCAGCCTGCGCGACGAGACTGGACGTGTGACCATTCCCGGCTTCCACGACGACGTGCGCGAAACTTCTGAGGCGGATCGGGCCGCCATCGCCAGCATTCCCGGCCAGGGTGAGTCGCTATACGACGCCTACGAGGTCACGCGCCGCCTGGGAGCGTCAGAAGACTTCAACACCCGCACCAACCTGATGCCCGTGCTGAACGTCAACGGCTTTCACGGCGGCTACGGCGACGGCGGCAGTAAGACCGTGCTGCCCGCCGAGGGTTTCGTCAAGATCGATTTCCGTCTGGTGCCGGACCAGCACCCCGACAAGATCGTGGAACTGCTGCGCGCCCATCTGGACGCCCAGAACTTAGGTGACGTGGAAATCGTCGAGCTGGAAAGCCACCAGCACCCGGCCCGCAGTGACTTGAATGACCCCTTCGTGCAGACCGCCGTAGCGGTGGCAAGGGAAGTGTACGGCCAGGACGCCATCCTCCATCCCAGCAGCGGCGGCAGTGGCCCCATGTACCCCTTCATGCAGCATGTCGGTGCGCCCGTGGTGGCGCTAGGCATCGGCAACGTGGCGGGTCGCGTCCACGCCCCCAATGAGAATGTGCTGCGCCGCGACTTCGAGACGGGGGTGCGGTACGCGCTGGAATTGATGGAGGCGCTGGGAAGCAAGACCAGGGACTGAAAGAAATAGCTTTTATCCCCTCTCGCCGTGTGGGAGAGGGTGGAGCCGCGTAGCGGCGGGGGGTGAGGTGGCCACGGGCAGGCCGCAACTCAATACGTTGCCCAGTCGTTTCCCCCACCTCACCCGCCTTTCCCCACACTCTGCCCGTCCCGGATGCCTCATGCTGGGGTCAATGAGCGGACGGGCATGGAACTGACGGTTTTGGGCAGCACGGGGAGCATCGGCACGCAGGCGCTGGATGTGGCGCGCGAGCGTGGATACACCGTGTCGGCGCTGGCGGCGGGGCGCAATCTGGAACTGCTGGCTGCACAGGTGAAAGAGTTTCGTCCAACACTGGTCAGCGTTGATCCAGCCGTCTACGGCGAGGCAAAAAAACTGCTGCCCGATGTACATCTGACTGCCGATGTCAGCGAGGTGGCCGCCATGAACACCGATGTGGTGGTCAACGCCATGAGCGGCCTGATCGGGCTTGCCCCCACCCGCGCCGCCCTGCAAGCGGGGCAGGCGGTGGCGCTGGCCACCAAAGAGGCGATGGTCACGGCGGCGGGCCTGATCTGGGAGGCGGCGGCGGCGGGCGGCGGGCGCGTGGTTCCCGTGGATTCCGAACACACGGGCGTCTTTCAGTGCCTGACCGGAGAGGACATGGCAGACGTGGCCGAGGTGATCCTGACCGCCTCCGGCGGCCCCTTCCGCGACGGCCCCGCCGATCTGGGCGGCGTGACGCCCGCGCAGGCCCTGAAGCATCCGTCGTGGAGCATGGGGCCGAAGGTGACCATCGACAGCGCCACTTTAATGAACAAGGGGCTAGAGGTCATGGAGTGCGCCAGTCTATATGGATTGCCGCTGTCACAGGTGGGCGTGGTAGTTCACCCGCAGAGCTTGATCCACGCGGCGGTGCGCTTCCGCGACGGCAGCCTGAAAGCGCAGTTCGGCCCCACCGACATGCGGCTGCCGATTGCCTATGCCATAGACGCCGCCCCCACCGGAATGCAGCGCCCCGGTGACGTGCGCGGCGCGCGGCGTGGGCCGGAAGTGGCTGGACACCTGGGGTGGCCGATGCGCGGCACCTGGGAATTCCGCGAGCCGGATTTTGAGCGCTTCCCCTGCCTGGGTCTGGCCTACCGCGCGGGCGAGGTGGGCGGGTTGCAGCCTGTCGCCCTGAACGCGGCAGACGAGGTGGCGGTAGAGGCATTCCTGGCCGGACAACTGAACTTTACGGGCATTCCCAGATTGCTGGAGCGTGTGCTGGATGAAACTCCTGCTGGAACACTGGGCTGGGATTCGCTGGCGGAAACCGATGCCTGGGCGCGTGTGCGGGCCTGGGAACTGGTGGGGGTGAGGGCGTGAGCTTCATTCAAAGCATCTCTGCCGCGCTGACCCCGCTGGGCCTCATCTGGACGCTCTTGATCATCAGCATTGCCACCTTCCTGCACGAGCTGGCGCACTATGCGCTGGCCCGCTGGCAGGGCGTGCGGGTCAATTCGTTTTCCATCGGCATGGGACCCATCATCTTCAAGCGGCTGTGGCGCGGCACCGAATGGCGGCTCTCGCTTCTGCCCATCGGCGGCTACGTGGAAATCGACGGCATGGCCCCCGAGGAGGTCCGGGGCAACGAGGGCGAGGTCAGTTACCGCCAGGCCAGCAAGGGCTTCGCGGCGCTGCCCGCGTGGGGCAAGATCGCCGTGCTGTTCGCCGGGCCGCTGATGAACCTGCTGCTCGCCATCGGCCTGATGACGCTGACCTTTTCCTCGCAGGGCATCCCGGCTCCCGACCGGGCGCGCATCGAATCCGTGCAGCCGAATTCCCGCGCGCAGACGCTGGGCTTCCAGACCGGGGACGTGATCAGCGCCATCGACGGGCAGGACATCCCCGACACCGTGCAGGTGGACGGAAAGACCGTGACCGGCTGGGAAAACCTGCGCAATGTGCTGGGCACGCCGGGGCCGCATACCTTCACAGTGGAGCGGGCCGGGCAAGCGCGTGACGTAACCTTCGACTGGACACCCACCGTGGCTGGCAAACGGCAACTGCTGGGCATCGGCTACGGCCCGGACATCGTGCCAGCGGGTGTGGGGACCGCCTTCCAGACCTCGCTGACCACCACGGTCGAGGCTGTTCCACAGGTTCTCAAAGCCTTCGGAAATCTGTTCGGGCGCTTCCTGACACTGAATTTCTCGCAGGACGAGAACGTGACGGGGCCTATCGGCACCACCGAGATCGTCAGCCGCGCCGCTACCGTCGGCCCCTGGGCGCTGGTGCAGATCGCCACCCTGCTGAACCTGTCGCTGGCCTTTTTCAACCTGATCCCGATTCCGGGGCTGGACGGCGGGCGCATCCTGCTGGTGCTGGTGGGTGTGGTGCGCCGCCGCCCGCTGAGCTTCTCGCAGGAACAGGCCATCAATGTGGCAGGCTTCGCTTTCGTGATCCTGCTGATGACCTTCGTGGTGGTGCGCGACGTAAGCCGTTTTTTCTGAAGCCGGAAAGCAGCATCCTGAGAGGGGAAATCCCATTCACTCACGCGCCATATCCAAAGGCTGTGTTAAAACAGTCTTCATGATTGCAAAAGCGAAGATGATGCTGGCCCTGGGTCTGGCGACGGTGGGACTGACCACCCTGGGCACAGCAGGGGCAGCGGACGTGCGGCTGGGCCTCAACAGCAGCGTGGGCCTGGGCTGCCAGATTGTGGGCGGGCGCGTGGGCTTTCAGGAGGGCCGTTTCGGTCTGTACGGCCAGGGGGCCTACTGCACCAGTAACGTGGAGGGCAAGTCGGGCACCGGATCCTTCGGCGGGCTGGTCACGGGCGATCTGTTCACCTTCAGCAACGTGACCACCTACGCCCTGATCGGTGCGGAGATCCAGGGCAGCAATACCGCCATTCAGGGCGGCCTGGGCCTGCGCTACGGCATTGCCCTGTTGCCGGTGGAAGCGTATGTGGAAGTGGGCGCGCAGCGCATCAGCACGGCGCTGCAACCCATCTACGGGCCGCGTCTGGCGGTGGGCATCAACTACCGCATCAATGTCGTCAACCTCCAGGGTCAGATTCCCGCGCCCCTGAAATTCGAGGACGGCGAGACCACCCAGTACGCGGGCAGCGCCCCCGCCGAGTGCAAGCTGACCCCCGAGCAGGACCTCGCCGCAGCGCGTGGAGCGGCCCGCGCTGCGGCGGACGAGGGACTGGGTGCGGCGGCGGGGGCCTACGGCGCGGCCTACTCGGGCGTGTCCTACAAGGTAGAAATCACCAACGTGGGCATCAACGGCAACACCGGCAGTGCGGGCGGCAAGGTCACCATCACTGCCACGCAGAACAGCAACGGTGAGAAGGTCAACGGCACCTACGGCGGCACCATCAAACTGGTGCGCTCCGGCTGCGGCTGGCAGGCCACCGGCTACACCCGGAGCTGAGAAACGGCCCTGAGCGTCTGACCGCTGAAATGCCGCGCCTGTTCGTGGCTGTTCAGCGGTCAGATTTTTGTGGCTTTACCGGCCCTTCGAGTGGTATTCCGCGTTCGGAATGAAGCCCAGAGCGCTGCTGACCCGGTTGGTCATGTTGAACATGCCGATCACCTGTACGGCCTCCAGAATCTGGGCGTCGTCTAAACCCACGTCACGCAGAGGGGTCAGGTCCGATTCCATCATCCCGGCGGGTTGCAGGGTCAGCTTCTCGGCAAAGGCGCACAGGGCGGCCTCACGCGCGGACAGATTGGCGTGCCGCCAGTTGACGGCCACCGTGTCGGCCTTCTGCGCCTCCATGCCGTGTTCGCGCAGGGCCGCGCCGTGTGAGACCGCGCAGTACACGCAGCGGTTGAGGCCGCTGACCACCACGGCCATCATCTCGCGCTCGATGTTGCTCAGGTGGCCTGCCTTGTTGACCAGCAGGTTGAAATAATTCCACCACGCCAGAAACTGCTCGCCGTTCAGCGCCTGTGCGCGGAAGACGTTGGGCACGAAGCCCAGATTCGCCTCCGCCTTGTTCCACAGTTTGCGGATGCCCTCATGCGCGCCCTCTTCGGTGGGCACGGCCAGCCAGGAAATTTCATTCATGTGGATTACAGCTTACGGCCCCGCTCCGTGAAATGATCGCGCCAGTGACCGTTCTAGCCCCGAATGTCCGTGTTCAGACCCTATATGCCAATGTGTATCTACTGAGCAGCCCGGCGGGCCGTTTGCTGGTAGACGCCGGGGCGTGGCCCTACGCGGCCCGCTTTGACCGCCTGCTGCGCGACTTTGCCCCCGACGCCGTGCTGCTGACCCACGCGCATGTGGACCATTCCGGCGGCGCGTACAGGGCTGCCCAGCGCGGCATTCCGTTGCTGGCGCACCCGCTGGAACACCCGCAACTGACCGGCGAGGTCCACGATCTGCCGTATCCGGCGGGCCGCCCGGAGATTGGACGAATGGTGTCGCGGGCGCATCCCAAGGTGGCTGCCGACGCCCTGCAAGCTGTTCACCCCGGCGAGACGGTGCTGGGCTGGGAAGTCGTGTCCTTGCCCGGCCACACCCCTGGTCAGATCGGCGTGAGCATGGACGGCGTGCTGGTGGCCGCCGACGCGGTGATCGGCGCGAAGGACGGTGCCCATCTGCCCAAAGCCACCTACAACGCCGATCATGCCCAGGCCCGCCAGACCCTTCGGTATATGGCCGAGATGGATCTGCGCGCCATACTGCCCGGTCACGGCGGCCCCCTGACGCCGGAGCAGGTGCGGAAGCGGGCGGGGCGGCGGGAAGGTTGAAGCTGCGGTAATCGTCTGAACTGTCATCCACAGCCTAGCGCCACCCACTACACTTCTGCCCATGCCTCCCCAGCCCCCCACCCTGCCCATTGCCGAGGTCATCCCAGCGGTGCGCGCGGCCCTGGCGGCGCACCCGCTGGTGGTGGTACAGGCCCCCCCTGGCGCGGGCAAGAGTACGGCGTTGCCGCTGGAACTGCTGAACGAACCGTGGCTGGCCGGACAATCGGTGATCATGCTCCAGCCCCGGCGGGTGGCGGCACGGGCAGTGGCCTCGCGGCTGGCCGAGGGCCTGGGCGAGCGGGTGGGCGAAACTGTGGGTTACCGCGTGCGCTTCGAGGCGCGCGTGTCAAAGCAGACCCGCCTGGAAGTCGTCACCGAGGGCATCCTGATCCGTCGCCTCCAGCGTGATCCGGAACTGGACGGGGTGGGGCTGGTCATTCTCGATGAGTTCCACGAACGCAGCCTGAACGCCGATCTGGCACTGGCCCTGCTGCGCGAGGTGCAGGGGGCGTTGCGCGAAGATCTGCGCGTGCTGGTCATGAGCGCCACCCTGGACCCGGACCTGCCCGCCCGCCTGGGTGCGCCGCTGGTGGAAAGCGCGGGCCGCGCGTATCCGGTGGAGGTGCGATACCTGCCCACAGACCCGGTGGGCCGTGTTGAGGACGCCGTGGCCCGCAGGGTGCGGCAGTCTCTGACTGAGGATGAGGGCGACATCCTGGCTTTCCTGCCCGGCGTGCGCGAGATTCGTGGGGCCGCCGCGCAACTGGCCGATGTGCAACTGGGAGAGGGGGGGGTGCTGGTACTGCCGCTCTACGGCGATCTGAGCGTCAAAGATCAGCGCCGCGCCCTGTTGCCTGATCCTGATGGGCGGCGCAAGGTGGTGCTGGCCACCAGCATTGCCGAGACCTCGCTGACCATTGACGGCGTGCGCGTGGTGGTGGACGGCGGACAGAGTCGCACCCAGGCGTTTGATCCCGCCACGGGATTGAGCCGCATGGTCACGGGCCGCGTCACCCGCGACAGCGCCACCCAGCGGGCCGGACGCGCGGGCCGCACCGCGCCGGGCGTGGCCTACCGCCTGTGGCCGGAGCGCACCCAGCCGCTGCTGCCCCCCGCCCGCCCGCCGGAGGTGCTGGAGGCAGACCTCGCGCCGCTGGTGCTGGAGCTGGCCGCCTGGGGTGCGCCAGACCCCGCTGGATTGGCGTGGCTGGACGCGCCGCCCGCCCCCCGTGTGGAAACGGCCCGCGCCCTGCTGCGTGGCCTGAACGCCTTAGATGACACGGGCCGCGTCACCCCGGAAGGTCAGCGTCTACTGGAATTTCCCACCCATCCGCGTCTCGCTCATCTGCTGACGGGCGGGGCAGAGGCTGGCCTGGGACCACTGGCCGCCGATCTGGCCGCGCTGCTGGAGGAACGCGATCCGCTCCCTCCCGGCTCAGGCGCGGACCTGACCGAACGCGTGGAGGCGTTACGGGTGTGGCGGGCTGGGCACGGCAGCAGGGGAGACGTCGCCGTGCTGGAGCGCATCGAGCGGCTGGCCAAGCAGTGGCGTGGGCTGCTGGATGTGCGCCCAGACAACGCCGAACCCGATCCCTACGATCTGGGCGAACTGATTGCCCTGGCCTATCCCGAACGCCTCGCATTGCCGCGCGAGGTACTGCCCAGCGGTCTGCGGGGCCGCTTTCTGCTGGCGGGCGGTCAGGGCGTGGCGCTGCCGGAGGGGGACGCCCTGGCCGGAGCAGAGGCGCTGGCGGTGGCCCACGTGGACGCCCGCGCCCTGAATCCCAGCAACGCCGAGGGCCGCATCTATCTGGCGGCTCCCCTTGCTCTGTCTGCCCTGGAATCCCGCGCCGCATGGATGGAAAGCGTCCGCTGGGACACCCGCACGGGAACCCTGCTCGCCCAGAATGAACGCCGCGTGGGGGCGCTTGTCCTTGAAACCCGTCCCCTGAAGGAATTGCCTGCCGAGCTGCGGATAGAGGCCCTCAGCGGGGCCATCCGCGCCGAGGGGCTGCACCTGCTGACCTTTCCCCGCGAGGCCGCGGGTCTGCGCGCCCGCGTGCAGTCGTTGCGCCACTGGCACCCCGAAGGCGACTGGCCCAATCTCTCCGATGCTGCGTTGCTGGGGACGCTGGGAGACTGGCTCGGCCCGCATCTGGGCATGGCGCGCACGCGGGAAGACCTGGGGCGCATCAACCTTCTGCCCGCATTGCAGGCGCTGCTGCCCTGGCCTTTGCCGCAGCAACTCGAAGACCTCGCGCCTACGCACCTGGGGGTTTCCACGGGCAGCCGCATCCGGCTGGAATATCGTTCAGACGGTTCGCCTCCTATTCTGGCCGTCAAGTTGCAGGAACTGTTTGGGCTGGCCGACACGCCCGCCGTCAACGGGGGCCGCACCCCAGTGCTGCTGCATCTGCTGTCGCCCGCCGGACGGCCCGTGCAGGTTACGCAAGACCTGCGGAGTTTCTGGAATTCGTCGTATTTCGAGGTTCGCAAGGACCTGCGGGGCCGCTATCCCCGGCATCCCTGGCCGGATGACCCGTGGACCCACGCGCCGATGAAGGGGATCAAACGACGCGGCGTATGAATCTCTGGCCGCGCATGATCTCTGCGGCCTACGCCCCGCTGGGCTGGCGGCGGGCGGGCTTCGTGCTGGACCTGATTCTTCCCCACCTACCACCTGGACGCGTGCTGGACCTGGGTGCGGGAACGGGCCACACGGCGGCGCTGCTGACCCAGAAGGGTTGGGCTGTGACGATGGCCGATGTCTCGCCGCACACTGGAGCGCTGGGGCAGCGGTTGGTGGCGCACCCCATCGCCGCGCGGCTGGGCCGTGAATCTGGCGTGCCGCGCGTGCTGTATGACGGCTCGACATTGCCTTTTCCAGACCGCTCATTTGACGTGGTGCTGCTGGCCTTCGTGCTGCATCACTGCCCCCATCCGGCGGCGGTGCTGCGGGAAGCGGCGCGGGTGTCACGGCGCGTCTTGGTGCTGGAGGACGGCAATGGCGAGTCCGCTCCGAACCGTCTGGACCGCGTGACCGACGCCCTGATCAATCTGGAATTCGGCCACCCGCACGGCGAGCGCTCGCGCCTGGAATGGCTGGGGATGTTTGCCGCCTGTGGCCTGGGCGTGGAGCAGGAGCAGGGCTTCACCTCCCGCTTCGGTGGACTCAGGGGCAGGCACCGGCTGTACGTGCTGAATCGCCTATAGTGTGCAATTGTTCACCACGCGGGTTTTCTGGCGTGGCCCCTCAACTTCCATTCGCCCACGGGCCGCAACGGTCTCCCGAATCCGGCCCGCGCTGTGATGTCTCCCGCAAGGAATTCCCATGACCGATAAACGTATTGTCCTCGCCTTCGGCACCCGCCCGGAAGCCACCAAGATGGCCCCCGTCTACGCAGCTCTGGCTGCCCAACCCGGCCTGACGCCGCTGATCCTCTCCACCGGGCAGCAGCGCCAGATGCTCGACGGCGCGCTGAATGTGTTTGGCCTGACGCCGGACCGCGACCTGAACGTAATGACCGAGCGCCAGACCCTCGCGGACCTGACCGCCCGCATCGTGCCACAGGCCGGGCGCGTGCTGCGCGAGATGGAGGCCGATCTGGTGCTGGTCCACGGCGACACCTCCACGTCGTTCTGCGTGGCCCTGTCCGCCTTTTACGAGGGGATTCCGGTGGGCCACGTCGAGGCGGGCCTGCGAAGCGGCGACTTGCAGGAACCCTTCCCGGAGGAAGCCAACCGCCGCCTGACTGGCGTGCTGAGTGCGCTGGACTTCTCGCCCACTTCGGGCAGCAAGGCCAACCTGACCCGTGAGGGCAAGCCGGAAGTGGGCATCTTCGTGACCGGGCAGACCGCCGTGGACGCCGTGCGCGAGGTGGCCGGGCGCGTGCCGCTGCGCCCCGAATGGCAGGCCCGCGTGGACGCCGGGCAGCCCCTGGTGACCGTGACCATGCACCGCCGCGAGAACCAGCCGATGATGCGCGAGATGGCTCAGGCGCTGGCCCGCGTTGCTCAGGCGCACCCAGATCACCACTTCATCTATCCGGTCCACCTCTCGCCCGCCGTGCAGGAGGCTGTGCGCCCGGTGCTGGAAGGCGTGAGTAACTTCGAGCTGACTGCGCCGCTGGACTACAGCGACATGGCCCCCCTCATGGCCGCCTCCGTGCTGCTGGCCACCGACAGCGGCGGCTTGCAGGAGGAGGGTGCAGCGCTGGGCGTGCCAGTGGCTGTTCTCCGCAACGTCACCGAGCGCCCCGAGGGGCTGGAGGCGGGCGTGCTGAAACTGGCGGGCAATGACCCAGCGCAGCTCGAAGCGGTGTTGAATCACCTGCTGGATAGCCCGGAGACGTTAAAGGGCATGCGCGAGGCCCGCAATCCCTACGGCGACGGGCAGGCCGCTGGACGGATCGCGCGTGCCATCGCGTGGCACTTCGGCCTGGGCGAGCGCCCTGCGGATTGGAGCTGAACTCAGGCTCCTGGCGCGTATGATGTGCCTGACGTGAGCGCCCCCCAATCCTCGGTTCCCCCGCTGGCCGTCGTCCTCAACCCCAACGCGGGCGGGGGACTGGCCACGCGCGAGTGGCCGCGCCTTGAAGCCGAGTTGAAGCGGCGCGGCCAGCCCTTCGAGCTGATTCTGGAAGACAGCGGCGAGGACGCCCTGGCCCGCATTCAGGCTCTGCCGCCGCACATTGCTGTGCTGGCGGTGGGCGGCGACGGCACGGTGGGCGCGCTGCTGCCAGCGCTGGTCTCCGTCCCCAAGCGGCAGGGCCGCCCGCTGGCCGTGGTGCCGTTGGGAACGGGCAACGACTTCGCGGGGATGCTGGGCCTCAAAACTGGACAGTTCGCGGAGGCGCTGGACCGCCTGACCTTCCAGCCCCGCAACGTGGACGCCCTGGAGGTCCGCATTCTGGATGGCGATGGCGCGGGCCGCACGCATGTGTTGCTGAATGGCCTGGGCCTGGGCTTCGACGCCGCCGTGACCGCCAACATGGCCCGCGCTCCCAGGCAGTTTCAGGGCTTCGCGCGCTACGCGTGGTCCGCCGTCGCCACTGTCCGCGAGCTACACCTGTCTGAGGTGCAGATCACGCTGGACGGGCAGCCTTTTTACAGCGGTCCCAGCCCCATTGTGGCGGTCATGAATGGCACCCGCTACGGCGGCGGCTTCCTGATCAGCCCGCAGTCCAGCCCACGTGACGGCCTGCTGGACGTGGTGGCGGGCGGCCCGATGAACCGTTTTCAACTGGTCAAACTGATGTTGCGCGTATTGCGCGGCACCCATCTGGATCAGCCGCAGGTGCGCACGGCGCAGGGTCGTGAAGTCACGGTGCGCTGGGATACGCCTACGCCGCTGCACCTGGACGGCGATCTGCATGGACAGGTGACGGCGATCAAGGTACGGGTGTTAGAGGGCGTGGTGAAGTTGCTGAATGGGTGAGCGGGATGTCCCGGCCCAGACCTGAACTTACTGAATCCTCTTCATGGTGCAGTTCGATAGACCTGCTTTGTCGCCCGTTCTGACGTAGTCCCCATATATGCCACGGCCCGTCTGGAAAGCGTAGACGCCCTGAACTGTCTGTCCGATTTCGACAGGGGTATTGATCAGGCCGTTGCAATCCCGCTTCTGGTCGTAAGGAGCCTTCGTCACGTTGATGGAGATATGGGGCCTGATCTCTCCGCCAGCCGAGTAGGATGCCGACGCGTTATCAACACCCTTGACGTCTTCACCCACGTAGAACACCACACCTCGCTCGTTGGAATAGAGGACTGGAATCGTCACTGTGGACGGCTTCAGCCCATCCTCCCACGCCACTTCCCAGACCTGGCCGGGGGTAAACACCGGGTCAATGAGGGGCTGTTCCTGAGTTGTTGTGGGAGCGCAAGCGCCGAGAAAAGCCACCATAACCGGAGCCAGAAGAGCGGAAGACAGTTTCATCGGCGAGCGCACAACCCACGCCCCTCTTTCGGAATTCTGACTCAGGGCCGCATCCGCGTCAGCATGCGCGGGAAGGGAATCGCCTCGCGGATATGGTCAAGGCCGCAGATCCAGGCAATCACGCGCTCCAGGCCCATGCCGTAGCCCGCGTGCGGCACGCTGCCCACCCGCCGCAAATCCAGATACCAGTCGAATTCGTCCAGCGGCAAGCCCTGTTCCTCAATCCGCGACTTGAGCAGCCCGTAATCGTGAATGCGCTCGCTGCCGCCGATGATCTCGCCGTAGCCTTCGGGGGCAATCACATCGTCGCACAGGGCCACGCGGGGGTCTTCGGGGTCCGGCTGCATATAGAACGCCTTGATGGCCGCCGGGTATTTCTCGATGATCACCGGGCGGTCAAAGTGGTGGCCCAGAATCGTCTCGTGCGGCGCGCCCAGATCGTCGCCCCACTCCACGGGCTGCACGTCCTCCTGCACGTTGGGAGGTAGATCCTTGTTTTCGATGTGCTGCCGCACGATTTCCAGCGCCTCGGTGTAGGTGATGCGCGGGTAGTTGCCCTCGGCGGCTCCGGCCAGTTTGGCGGTGTCGCGGCCCAGCAGTTCCAGCTCCGGCGCGCACTCGTCCAGCGCGCGGTGCACGATGAAGCTGAGCATCCGCTCCTGCAAATCCAGATTCTCGCGGTGGGTGCTGGGGGCCACCTCCGGCTCGATCATCCAGAATTCCAGCAGGTGGCGGCGCGTCTTGCTCTTCTCGGCGCGGAAGGTGGGGCCGGAGGTGTAGACCTTGCCGAAGGCAAACGCCCCCGCCTCGGCGTGAAGCTGCCCGGTTTGCGACAGGTACGCCTTGTCCTCGCCGAACAGGTCGATTTCAAACAGCTCCGT